>NZ_JAWCWR010000010.1:0-55223 GCF_032461585.1 Bacillus sp. IS1
CCCATGCCGAACACGGAAGTTAAGCTCTTCAGCGCCGATGGTAGTCGGGGGTTTCCCCCTGTGAGAGTAGGACGCCGCCAAGCTATCATTACGGTAAAGGCAGCTCATCATGAGCTGCCTTTTTTGTTTTTGAATAAAAACAAAACAAACACCGAAATACGGAAACGCCCATATACTAATTGCAAACTTCAAAAAGGTCCAAATTGTGTATACAATCAACAGCTTAAGGGAAGGCTATTCATACGGAGGTGGGCAAAATGAATGAAACGTCCGGCCATGAAGAAACATGTATTGTGTGTGAAACCAAAAAAAGCAGGGGAATCCATATTTATACGAAATTTATATGTTTAGAGTGTGAGAAGAAAGTAGTTTCCACTCCGACCTCTGATCCGAATTATGAATTTTTCGTTCGTAAACTGAAAAGCCTTCATACACCGACGTTATATTCTTAACCCTGAAAAGGGTCTTTTTTTTGCCTGAAATCAGAGGAGTTTTTACACTTTTTATAAAAGAACTGATACGATAAGAAGAGGAACTTGTTTAGACATGGAATGTAATAGATAATACTGATAAAAGTGAATAAATAGGAGTCGATCAAGTATGAAACCGTTTATTCAATATATGAAATGGACGCTTTGCGGCAGCACAGTTTTTGTATTAGCGGGGATAACCTTCTTTACGATAGGGCATCAGCCTTTTCTGTATTCGCTTTTATACGGGGCAGCCAGCGGAGCCGCAGTCAGTGCAGCCGGCCTGTGGAATGCGAAGCGTCTCTTTTTAAAAAAACACCGGCTGACAAGAAAAGAATATGCTTATATCAAGGAAAATCTTGAGGAAGCAAAGGGTAAAATCATCCGATTACGCAGGGCGCTTTTTCGCTCTAAAAGTATACAAATGCTGAAGCAGAATGCAGAGATACTGCGGATAACCCGACGAATATATCTGCTCACAAAGCAGGAGCCGAAGCGTTTTTATCAGGCAGAGCGTTTCTATTATCAAACGCTTGATTCTGTTGTGGAACTGACGGAAAAGTATGCTCTGCTCTCCTCACAGCCGCGAAAAAATAAAGATTTATCAATGTCCTTGAGTGAGACGAGGATGACTCTAGCAGAGCTTTCCAGAAGGCTGGAAGAGGATCTTCATGAACTGATGAAGGAGGACATCGACGACCTGCACTTTGAATTAGATATGGCAAAGCATTCACTGAGAAAATAAGAAAGGAAGAAGGAAATGGCCAAAGACCGTTCCGACGACAGCATGGACGCCCAAAATGACCAGACCCCTCTAAAGCTTGCAGATACGCTGCGGGAAGAAACAAGAGAAGCGGCACTTCAGCTCGCTGAAAAACTGGATCCTGGGAATATGCAAAGCATTGTTCTGTTTGGTTCACAGGCGCAGGCGAATCTTCTGGAATTTTCCCACACGATGATAGAGCACGTGCAAAGAAAAGATGCAGGAGAGATGGGACAGATACTGGCTGATTTGATGCTGAAGCTTGACCAGGTAAACCCCGATGATCTGCAGATGAAGAACAAAGGGTTTTTCGCCCGGCTGTTTAAAAGGGTATCCGGTTCTGTGCAGGAAGTGCTTTCGAAATATCAAAAGACAAGTGTGCAGATTGACCGTATCAGCAGAAGGCTGGAACATTCTAAAAATGTGCTGTTGAGTGACAATAAATTGTTAGATCAGCTGTACGCCCAAAACAAACAATACTTTTCTGATTTAACTATGTATATAGCAGCGGGGGAATTAAAATTAGATGAGCTGAAAACAAAGCTGATACCCGAAGCGGCAAGAAAAGCCGAATTACAAGAACACAATCAAATGGCCGCGCAGGAAGTGAATGATCTTCGCCAGTTTGCCGACCGTCTGGATAAGAGGGTGCATGATCTGCTGCTGAGCAGGCAGATTACGCTTCAGAGTGCGCTGCAAATCCGCTTGATTCAAAACACGAATCAGGCACTGGCAGAGAAAATTCAGTCCTCCATTGTTACGGCTATTCCTTTATGGAAGAATCAAGTCGCTATCGCGCTGACGCTTATGAGGCAGCGGAGTGCGGCAGATGTGCAGCAGAAGGCGGCGGATACGACAAATCAATTGCTGCTGAAAAACGCCGAACTTCTGAAAACAAGTACAGTCGAGACCGCCAAAGCTAATGAGCGCGGGCTTGTTGAGGCAGAGACCCTCAAAAAAGTGCAGGAAAGCTTAGTCAGCACACTTGAAGAAATCATGTCTATTCAAGAAGAAGGCAGGATGAAACGCAGGCGTGCCGAGGAGGAGCTTGTTATCATGGAAGGCGATTTAAAAAAGAAGCTGCTTGATATGGGGGCCGGCCGGGATAACGGCTAGATGGCAAAAAGTCTTAGCTTTAAGTTGGCTCGCAGGCACGATATAATAAGAAAGACAGGCAAAGGATTTGTTTAAAAATGGACACACCTTTATATACAGCGCTGATGAAGCATGCGCACCGAAATACGTATTCTTTTCATGTTCCGGGACATCACAATGGAGATGTCTTTTTTGATGAAGCCAAATCTGTATATCAATCTCTTTTATCTATTGATATGACTGAGATCACGGGTCTTGATGATTTGCATCACCCGACGGGGGTCATTAAGGAAGCGCAGGATTTGGTGAGCAGATTTTACGGCTCTCAGGAAAGCTTCTTTCTCGTCAATGGAACGACCGCCGGCAATCTGGCGATGATTTTAGCTGTTTGTGAACCGGGTGAACCCATTCTGATCCAGCGTAATTGTCACAAGTCTGTTTTCCATGCGGCGGCATTGGCCGGAGCCAAGCCGGTTTATTTGTCGCCGGAAATCGATGAAAACATGCATGTGCCGGCACATGTATCCCTTTCAGTCATCGAAAAAGCGCTGGCGTCATATCCGAACGCGAAAGGACTTGTGCTGACCAACCCGACTTACTATGGACACGCCGCCGATTTGACTGCGGCAGTTAACAAAGCCCATTCATACGGCGTTCCTGTACTGGTGGATGAGGCTCATGGGGCTCACTTTGTGTTAGGCCAGCCTTTCCCGCCTTCATCATTGGCTATGGGGGCGGATGCTGTTGTTCAATCGGCTCACAAAACGCTTCCGGCTATGACGATGGGGTCTTACTTTCATTTGAACAGCACCAGAATTGACAGAGACCGATTAACTTATTATATAAGCAGTCTGCAAAGCAGCAGCCCGTCATACCCGATTATGGCATCTTTAGATACGGCGCGCGCTTATGTGCAGGATATTGCTGAAAAAGGGACACTTCCCGTTCATATGGAGCACATTGAGAAAATCAAACGAAGATTCGCATCAATTTCTTCTATTGAAATAATCGAGCCTTCCGGATATGGGCTGCGGGCGGACCCGTTAAAATTAATTCTTCGGTCAAAGCTCGGACATTCCGGCTATTCATTACAACGTATTTTGGAGAGTGAAGACATTGTTGCCGAGCTGGCTGACGAGTACCAAGTATTGCTCGTACTGCCGATAGGCGGCCGGCGGATGATAGAACAGGAAACCGTAAGAAACATACAGCAGAAACTGGAGAAAACACCGCCTGATAAATTGCCGGATGCCGTGAATTGGACATTTCCGTCCATATCGACACTTGAATACCCGCAAAATGAGATGCGGAAGTTTACAAAAGAGCTTACAGATATAAATAAGGCGGCCGGGCGCTTGCATGCGGGGAACATTATTCCTTATCCGCCGGGAATTCCGCTGATCATGGACGGAGAACGGATAACAGAAGAGATCGTACAAAAGCTTTCCCGTTTAATCGGCATGGACGCGCATATTCAAGGCTTATTAAACGGGGAACAATTACTTGTCTATATAGAAGAGGAGAAATCATGAGCGGTTTATTTATAACATTTGAAGGTCCTGAAGGTGCAGGGAAAACGACTGTGCTTCAGGAATTGAAAGAGATTCTGTCGGCAGAGGGGCTCCCGGTGACAGCGACAAGAGAACCGGGCGGCATCGACATTGCGGAACAGATCAGAGAAGTGATCTTAAATAAAAACAATACACTGATGGATGCAAAAACGGAGGCGCTGCTTTACGCTGCGGCGAGAAGACAGCATTTAGCCGAAAAGGTGCAGCCTGCATTGAAAGAAGGCCGCATTGTGCTGTGCGATCGTTTCATCGACAGTTCGCTGGCTTATCAAGGCTATGCGAGAGGGCTCGGGATTGATGAAGTTCTTTCTATCAACCAGTTTGCAATCGGCGATACGATGCCTGATGTCACCATCTATTTTTCTATTGAGCCGGAAGAAGGGTTGAAACGGATTACGTCGAATGATTCAAGAGAAAAGAATCGTCTCGATCTTGAGGCCCTGCACTTTCACACGAAAGTACGGGAAGGATACCAAAAGGTAATGCAGCGTTTTCCGGAAAGATTCCATACAATCGACGCATCGAAAAAGAAGGAACTCGTCATTCAGGACGCACTTCAAGTGATAAATGAAGCATTGAAAAAAATTCAGTTGTGACCTGTTTCTCATAAGTTGCTATAATGAATGTAACGACAATGTTCTTTCCAACCTAAAGGGGGCCTAGAGAATGAAACTAATAGTGGCAGTGGTGCAGGATCAGGACAGCAACAGGCTTTTGAAAGTATTAACCGACCACAACTTCAGGGTGACGAAACTTGCGACAACAGGCGGATTCCTTAAATCAGGCAATACGACGTTTATGATCGGGGTGGAAGATATCCGTGTCGATAAAGCGCTCAGCCTCATTAAAGAGAATGGCTGTAAACGTGATCAGATGATTGCCCCGGTATCCCCGATGGGCGGGAATGCGGATTCCTACGTTCCATATCCCGTCGAAGTGGAAGTCGGCGGAGCGACGGTCTTTGTCCTCCCGGTCGATGAATTTCATCAATTTTAAGGATTTGACGACGTGAAAATAAATTCTGACTTACGTACATTTATTGAGAAAAAGCAGCAGCCTGCTTATAAAGCGGCAGAGCTTTCCGGAACGTTTAAAAGTTCAATGGACAGCCAAAGCAGCAAGCTGAAATTTGATCAGCTGAGCAGGTTCTTAACGGATATAGAAACGTTCGGGAAAAGGCTGACGAAGTCGAGAAACTTCAAAGACTTAGCGAAATTCAAAGGATTGGTAAAACGTTTTGTAAAAGAGGCTGTAGACAGCGGATTATCGCATGAGACGGAGAAAAGCTTTGACCTGTACGGCAGCAGCCGGACTCTGGGGCTTGTGAAAGAAATAGATGAAAAACTGCTTCAGCTGACGGAAGAAATGTTAGATCAGGAAAAACCGGCAATTGATTTGCTGGATCGAATCGGAGAAATAAAAGGTTTATTGATTAACCTTTACACATAGAGAGTGATACAATGGCAATATCATGGAAGGAAATGACCGGGCAGCAGCCCAGAGTGATGAGGCTTTTGCATAACAGCATTGAAAAGAAAAGGCTTTCTCACGCATATCTGTTTGAAGGCAAAAAAGGTACGGGCAAATTGGATGCCGCACTGCTTCTCGCAAAAAGCTTTTTTTGCCTTGAAGACGGGACTGAGCCTTGCGGGGAATGCCGGAACTGTAAGCGTATCGAATCCGGAAACCATCCCGACCTGCATGTGGTTCAGCCCGACGGATTATCCATTAAAAAGGCTCAGATCCAATCGCTTCAGGAAGAGTTTTCCAAAACAGGACTGGAATCGCATAAAAAGCTGTACATTATATCCCATGCGGATCAAATGACGACAAATGCAGCAAACAGTCTGCTGAAATTTTTAGAGGAGCCGAGTCAAGACACCATCGCAATTCTTATTACTGAGCAGCTCCACCGAATACTGGATACCATCGTTTCGAGATGTCAGGTTCTTCCGTTCCAGCCGCTTCAGCCGAAAGCCATAGAAGAAAGGCTGATTGAACAGGAAGTGAGCCCTCACATGGCCCGGCTCTTAGCAAATATGACAAATAATATTGCGGAAGCAGTCGAATTAAGTCGAAATGATGAGTTTGCAGAGTCCAGAGCGAAAGTGATAAAATTGTATGAAGTCTTACATCAGCGGAAAGGACATGCCTTTTTCTTCATTCAGGATCAGTGGGTGCCCTTTTTCAAAGAAAAAACCCATCAAGAAATGGGTCTTGATATGCTCTTATTGATATACCGTGATGTATTATCCATCCAAATTGGAAATGAAGATAAACTGATTTATCAAGACTTATTCCAATCAATAAAACAGCATGCGCTGCAATTTACACAACAAAGCGTTACGAACCAAATTCTCGCTGTTTTAGAAGCAAAAAAACGGCTTCATTCCAATGTGAATGTGCAGGGATTAATGGAGCACTTGGTGTTAACGTTGCAGGAGGGATAAGCTTGTACAACGTAATAGGCGTCCGCTTTAAAAAAGCGGGAAAAATTTATTATTTTGATCCGAACGGATTTGATATAGAACAAGACAGCTGCGTCATTGTTGAAACCGTAAGAGGTGTCGAATACGGGCAGGTTGTCATCGCAAATAAACAAGTGGACGAGCATGATGTTGTGCTTCCGCTTCGAAAGGTCATACGCGTTGCTGATGAACGCGATCTTCTCATTGTAGAAGAAAACAAACAGGAGGCCCTGTCCGCTTTTGAAGTCTGTCAGAAAAAAGTGGCTGACCACGGCTTAGATATGAAGCTGGTTGATGTTGAGTTTACATTTGACCGCAATAAAGTCATTTTTTACTTTACAGCAGACGGACGGGTTGATTTCAGGGAATTGGTCAAAGACTTGGCTTCTATCTTTAAAACGAGAATCGAATTGCGCCAAATCGGGGTGAGGGACGAGGCGAAAATGCTCGGCGGTATCGGACCATGCGGGAGAATGCTTTGCTGCTCCACGTTCCTCGGTGATTTTGAACCGGTGTCCATCAAAATGGCGAAGGATCAAAATTTATCGTTGAACCCAACGAAGATTTCCGGTCTGTGCGGCCGTTTGATGTGCTGTTTGAAGTACGAAAATGATGAGTATGAGACGGCGAAAGAACAGCTGCCGGATTTAGGCGAAATGATTACGACGGCAAACGGCCCCGCAAAGGTTGTCGGTCTTAATATTCTGGAACGGGTGCTTCAGGTGGAACTGAAGAATCGTGAAAAAGTGATAGAATATACTTGGGAAGAGCTCTTGGAAGAGGGCGTCGTATCCGCACAAACCACAGATTAACGAGGTGTGGAACCTTGGATAAAAAAGAGTTATTTGATACTGTCATAAACCTGGAGGAACAAATCGGTTCGCTGTACCGTCAGCTGGGTGACTTAAAGCAGCATATCGGCGAAATGATTGAAGAGAATCACCATCTTCAGCTTGAAAATAAGCATTTGCGTAAGCGGCTTGATGACACGACAGAGCAAATTGAGAAATTCAAAGCCGATCAGAAAGAAACAAAAACACAGAAGGCAGAGCAGAGTGATATAGGAGAAGGGTACGACAATCTGGCCCGGCTGTATCAAGAAGGCTTTCATATTTGCAACGTCCATTATGGGAGCGTCCGCAAGGGAGATTGCCTTTTTTGTCTGTCCTTCTTAAATAAAAAATAAGGAAAAGGCTTCCGCTGATGTCGGAAGCCTTTTTCAAAGAGTGCCGAAAGGAATAAGATTATGGTTTCATTACGTGATGATGAAAGATTGGATTACTTATTAGCAGAGGATATGAAAATAGTACAGAGTCCGACGGTTTTCGCTTTTTCATTAGATGCCGTGCTGCTGTCTAAGTTTGCATACGTTCCGATTCAAAAGGGGAACATCGTTGATTTATGCACGGGGAACGGCATTGTGCCGCTTTTGCTCAGCACAAGGTCAAAAGCCGATATCACCGGCGTTGAAATTCAGGAACGCTTGTATGATATGGCGCTCCGAAGCGTGGAATACAACGGGCTGGACGGTCAGATCAGTCTCATTCATGATGATCTGAAAAATATGCCGGAAAGACTCGGACATAATAAATATGATGTTGTCACCTGCAATCCGCCTTATTTTAAAACACCGAAAGAAGCGGAGCAGAACCTGAACGAGCATCTCAGAATCGCAAGGCACGAAATCCTTTGCACGCTTGAAGATGTGATTTCCGTCAGCAGCAAACTGCTGAAGCAAGGCGGAAAAGCGGCTCTCGTTCATCGGCCGGGGAGGCTTTTGGAAATCTTTGAATTAATGAAAGCGTACCGAATAGAACCGAAACGGGTTCAGTTTATTTATCCGAAACAAGGTAAAGAAGCGAATACCATTTTGGTTGAAGGAATTAAAGGCGGCCGCCCTGATCTCAAAATTCTTCCCCCGCTGTTCGTATACAATGAACAAAATGAATATACGAAAGAGATCCGAACGATTTTATATGGAGACAAATAGTCATTTCTTTTATGTGCTGCTGTGCAATGACAACAGTCTGTATGCCGGTTATACAAATGATCTGCAAAAACGGCTGAAAACCCACAATGAGGGAAAGGGCGCGAAGTACACAAGGGCGCGGAGGCCGGTTTCGTTATGCCATGCGGAATCATTTGAAACAAAACGGGAAGCGATGCAGGCGGAATACCGTTTTAAGCAGCTGACCCGAAAGAAAAAAGAGCAATATATAGAAGAAAAACAACGCAGCAAGGAGGCTGTATATGTTAAGACGCCAGATGAGTTTTAACGGAAAATCTGAAATGGGAACTCTGTACCTTGTTCCTACACCGATCGGCAATTTGGAGGACATGACCTTTCGTGCAGTAGAGACGCTGAAATCGGCCGATGTCATAGCAGCCGAAGATACGAGACAGACGAAAAAGCTGTGCCATGTTTATGACATAGAAACATCTCTCATCAGCTATCATGAACATAATAAAGAAAGCAGCGGCCATAAAATCATTGAATGGCTGAAAAGCGGAAAGAATGTGGCATTGGTCAGTGATGCCGGCATGCCGACAATTTCCGACCCGGGGGCTGAGATTGTGAGAGATTTCACCCAAATCGGCGGATATGTCGTTCCGCTTCCGGGTGCAAATGCGGCATTAACCGCGCTGACCGCATCAGGCATCACCCCGCAGCCGTTTTTCTTCTACGGATTTTTAAACAGACAGAAAAAAGAAAAGAAGAAAGAACTCGAACTCCTGAAAAAACGGCAGGAAACGATGATATTTTACGAAGCGCCGCACAGATTAAAAGAAACATTAACAGCAATGCATGACGTTTTGGGTAATCGAACCATCGCCGTCACGAGAGAATTAACGAAAAAGTACGAGGAATTCATCAGAGGAACCATCGCCGAGGTGATTGAATGGGCAAATGAAGATCAAATCCGCGGTGAGTTCTGTCTCGTTGTCGAAGGAAATCAAACCGCTGAACCGGATGAAGAGGAAAAGCCTTGGTGGACGGAGCTTTCTGAGAAAGAACATGTGGAGCATTACATAAATGAAGGATCTTCTTCCAAACAGGCCATAAAACAAACAGCGGTAGATCGGGACGTGCCGAAACGCGAGATTTATGACGCTTATCACATTCAATCATAAAAAAAACCGTTCTTGTGTCGTAACAAGAACGGTTTTTGTATGAAATAGCTTATTTTTGGTTTTGAAGCTGGTTTTGAATTTCAGAGATGATTTGCTCAGCGCCTTCTTTGCTGAGTACCAATTTGCCGCCGGCAAGTTTAAGGTTATCATCAGAAACTTCACCAGTTACTTGGCAAGTCATGTTTGGTTTATATTTTTTAAGGATGATTTTTTCATCATCAACATAAATTTCAAGAGCGTCTTTTTCTGCGATGCCCAGTGTACGGCGAAGTTCGATAGGGATAACTACGCGTCCAAGTTCATCAACTTTACGTACGATACCAGTAGATTTCATTAACAGTCTCCTCCCGAGAGATAATTATTTGTAGTTTATATTTTTCTTCGTCATTATTCGACAAAATCCCTTACATTCCTAGCATAACAAGGTTTCCAATAATCGTCAATCTTTTTGTTTGCTATTGTTTGTAAGAATTAGTTCTTATAGTAAGTAAAGCCTTGGAAATCCTGAAATAACAGGCTTTTTGACTGCTTTTTCGAACCTATTATCCTACTGAAAATCCTTTTAAATCAAGACTTTCGAACCAAGATGTTTTATATTAGTAGATTATATACGACAAATTTCGACATGTTAAGACTTTTTTTAATTTCAATAAAAATTTTTAATTTTATTTACTCTTTTACGCGCAGTACGTATATATCCTTGATCTTAAAGGCTAAGATGGTATCATAGATAGAGGACAAATATCAATATTGTATATCAAATAAAACCGCTCTCGTCCTTTGGGCGTGAGCTTTTCGACATTCTGAATGGGAGGTTGCAACATGCCGCAAGACAATAATACTTTTTATATTACAACCCCGATATATTATCCGAGCGGAAAATTACATATCGGCCATGCTTATACTACCGTGGCCGGCGATGCGATGGCGCGTTACAAAAGATTAAAAGGATTTGACGTACGCTACTTAACCGGAACGGATGAGCACGGACAGAAAATCCAGCAGAAAGCGGAGGAAGAGAATATCACGCCTCAAGCTTATGTGGATCGTGCAGTTGCTGAAATCCAAAAACTATGGAAGCAGCTCGACATTTCTCACGATGATTTCATCCGGACGACGGAAAGCCGGCACAAAGAAATTATCGAGAAAGTGTTTCAAAAACTTCTTGATAATGGTGACATTTACCTGGATGAGTATGAGGGCTGGTACAGCATCCCTGATGAAACATTCTATACGGAAACACAGCTGGTGGATGTGGAACGAAATGAGAAGGGTGAGGTTGTCGGCGGAAAAAGCCCTGACAGCGGACACCCGGTCGAATTAATCAAAGAGGAGTCATACTTCTTCCGCATGAGCAAATACGCAGACCGCCTGCTGAAGTTTTATGAGGAAAATCCTTCTTTCATCCAGCCTGAATCACGCAAAAATGAAATGATTAACAACTTCATTAAACCGGGGCTTGAAGATTTGGCCGTTTCCAGAACGACGTTCGACTGGGGCGTAAAAGTGCCGGGAAATCCGAAGCATGTCGTGTATGTATGGATTGACGCACTGTTCAACTATATTACAGCGCTCGGTTACGATACGGAAAATGATGAGCTTTACAAAAAGTACTGGCCGGCTGACGTCCACCTTGTCGGTAAAGAAATTGTCCGTTTTCATACCATTTACTGGCCGATTATGCTGATGGCGCTTGATCTCCCGCTGCCTAAGCAAGTATTCGCGCATGGCTGGTTATTGATGAAAGACGGAAAAATGTCGAAATCAAAAGGAAATGTCGTTGATCCGGTAACGTTAATTGAACGCTACGGCTTGGATGAACTTCGCTATTACCTGCTTCGCGAAGTACCGTTCGGTTCAGACGGTGTCTTTACGCCGGAAGGTTTCGTAGAACGGATTAATTATGACTTGGCGAACGACTTAGGAAACCTTCTGAATCGTACAGTCGCAATGATCCAAAAATATTTTGACGGCGAGATTGGTTCATATGAAGGAAATGTGACAGATTTTGATTCAGAGCTTTCTTCTGTAGCCGGTGAAACGGTTAAAGCTTATGAAAAGGCAATGGAAAACATGGAGTTTTCAGTCGCTTTATCAACGCTATGGCAATTAATCAGCCGTACGAACAAATATATTGATGAAACTGCTCCG
The DNA here is from genome assembly GCF_032461585.1 of Bacillus sp. IS1. Classification (NCBI taxonomy): domain Bacteria; kingdom Bacillati; phylum Bacillota; class Bacilli; order Caryophanales; family Bacillaceae; genus Bacillus; species Bacillus sp. IS1. The sequence continues at coordinate 11,651 of NZ_JAWCWR010000010.1, forward strand.
TGGGTGCTTGCTAAAGATCAGGAAAAAGAAAAAGAATTACGTTCTGTCATGTATCATTTAGCTGAATCATTACGTATCTCAGCCGTATTGCTCCAGCCTTTCTTGACACAAACGCCTGAAAAAATGTTTGCCCAGCTAGGAGTTGAGGATCAGTCTCTTAAAGCATGGGACAGCATTCAGACATTCGGCCAATTGAAGAACACGAAAGTGAAAAAAGGGGAACCGCTTTTCCCTCGTCTTGAAGCTGAAGAAGAAGTAGCTTACATCAAGCAAAAAATGCAAGGAACTGCTCCTGCTAAAGAAGAAAAGGCGGAAGAGCCGCAAGAAGCAGAGCGTCTTCCTGAAATTACGTTTGATCAATTTATGGATACAGAACTTCGCGTCGCAGAAGTCTTGTCCGCAGAGCCGGTGAAAAAAGCAGATCGGCTGCTGAAATTGCAAATTGATCTGGGCTTTGAACAGCGCCAAGTTGTATCAGGTATCGCGAAGCATTATACACCGGATCAGCTTGTGGGAATGAAGATCATTTGTGTAACGAATCTAAAACCGGTAAAACTGAGAGGCGAGCTTTCTCAAGGAATGATACTGGCAGGAGAATCGGACGGCGTTCTCAAAGTTGTAGCTGTCGACCAGTCATTACCGAAAGGCACTCGAATTAAATAAATAAATAGATGCAAAAGGTGTTTCACGTGTAACATTCCGTCGAACACCTTTTGTTTTTCAACAAGAAAGGAGTTTTTATGATGCTTTTTGATACACATGCGCACTTAAATGCCGAGCAATTTGACACAGACTTAGAGGAAGTCATTGCGCGTGCAAAGGCTGAAGAAGTTGAACGAATCGTCGTTGTCGGATTCGACAAACCCACTATCACGCGTGCGATGGAGCTGATTGAGGAATATGACTTTATATACGCTGCGATCGGCTGGCATCCGGTAGATGCAATTGACATGACAGAGGAAGATTTATCATGGATTAAGGAACTGTCCTCTCACGAAAAAGTCGTGGCAATCGGAGAGATGGGCCTTGATTACCACTGGGATAAATCACCAAAAGACGTTCAGAAAGAAGTATTCCGGAAACAAATCGCTCTCGCCAAAGAAGTGAACCTTCCAATTATCATTCATAATCGTGATGCAACGGAAGATGTTGTCACGATTTTGAAAGAAGAGGGGGCGGAAGAAGTCGGCGGCATTATGCACTGCTTTACGGGGAGCGCGGAGGTTGCGCGGCAGTGTATGGATATGAATTTTTATATTTCATTCGGCGGACCGGTTACCTTCAAAAATGCGAAGAAACCAAAAGAAGTGGCAAAGGAAATTCCGAATGACCGTTTGCTGATTGAAACGGACTGTCCTTTCCTGACACCGCATCCTTTCCGCGGTAAACGAAATGAGCCAAGCTACGTAAAATATGTTGCTGAACAGCTCGCTGAATTAAAAGGGCTGACATATGATGAAATTGCCTCAATTACAACCGAAAACGCAAAAAGACTTTTCCGCATGAACTGACAGAATGCGCTGTCGTAACGTGTAAAGGCTTGTCCGATTCAGTGGATATGTAAAACGGTTCTACAAGCTTCCTTCTCCTCATAAGATAGGTTGTCGATATGTCTCTCTTCCTTTTTTTGCTTTGTTTTTGCATAATGAGGGATACGCTGAAGGTTTTTCATCTTCGAGATGGGAGGGTTGACAGCATTTTAGATACTCTATATAATCTCTCCGAGGAGAAGGAGGCGTTTTTCATCACACAAAAAATGAAAAAACTGTTTTCCGTAAAGCTTGGTAAAAGCAAGGTTATTCTTATTGCAGCTATTATTCTGCTGGGCGGAACCGGAACTGCATACGGGGCACATGAGCTCTCAAAACAATCAGTTTCTGTTTCCATCAACGGCAAGAAAAAGCAAATACGCACTCATGCAAAAACGGTTGGGGAACTTCTGGAAGATTTACATATAGAGACGAGAAATGAAGACCGGATTACCCCGTCTAAGCAGACAGCATTGGCAGACAACATGAATGTCGTGTATGAAGCTGCAAAGCAGATCCGTGTGACAAGAGGCGGAGAAGAAAAGACTTTATGGTCAACGGCAAAAACAGTCGGCGCATTTCTGAACGAACAGCATACACCTGTGAATCAGCACGATAAAATAGATCCAGCAGCAGATACGAAAGTGACAAACGGCATGAAAGTCACGGTCGACCCGGCTTTTCAGGTCACTGTAAATGATGCGGGAAAGAAAAAGAAAATATGGACGACTTCGACTACGGTCGCTGACTTTTTAACGCAGCATAAGATGGACATGAAAGACGAAGATAAAGTAAAACCGGCATTACACGAAAAGCTCACAAAAAATCAGGCCGGTATACAAATCACTCGTATCGAAAAAGTCACCGATGTAGTTGAGGAAAAAATAGCGTATCAAGTGAAAGAAAAAGAAGATGCGTCTCTCGACAGCGGGAAAGAAAAGATCGTTCAAAAAGGAAAAGAAGGCAAACTTAAAAAGCATTTTCATGTTGTCAAAGAAAATGGAAAAGAAGTTTCAAGAAAGCTTGTTAAAGAAGAAACATCTGAAAAAAGCAAAGATCAGATCATTGCGGTCGGCACAAAGCGGCACAGTCCCAAGATTGAGCAGCTCAGTGCACCTGTGAAGGCATCTTCGGGCGAAACCGGATCTTCCGGTAAAGTGATTACCGTGTCTTCCACGGCTTATACCGCAAGCTGCAGCGGCTGTTCCGGCCATACGGCTACAGGCGTTAACCTGACAAGCAATCCGAATGCCAAAGTCATTGCGGTAGACCCTAGCGTCATTCCGCTCGGCACGAGAGTCCACGTAGACGGATACGGGGATGCCGTGGCCGCTGATACAGGCTCAGCCATTAAAGGAAGACGGATTGATGTCTTTTTCCCTGAAAAATCTTCGGCTTACCGCTGGGGAAAGAAACAGGTCAAAATAAAAATCTTAAATTAATTCCGATTCACTCAGAGGGTTTTGCGCCCTCTGTTTTTTTCGTTATAATAGGTAAAGTGTATTTTCAGTATATTAGACGTGACATGTAAGCAAAGGTTTCGTTTTGGATATAAAAAGTTTTTTTGGAGGAAGTAATGAAAATTAAAGAAATTATTGTAGTCGAGGGACGCGATGACACTGCGCGCATAAAACTTGCCGTTGATGCGGATACGATCGAGACAAACGGTTCCGCAATCGGAGACGAAGTCATCAGACAGATTCGGCTGGCGCAGGAAACGAGAGGGGTCATCGTGCTGACGGACCCGGATTTTCCGGGGGAAAAGATCCGGAAAACCATTTCTGAAGCAGTACCCGGCTGTAAACACGCATTTCTGCCCAAACATCTTGCCAAACCGAAAAACAAGCGCGGCATTGGCGTTGAGCACGCATCCATTGAAAGCATCAGAGCATGTCTGGAAAATGTGCATGAAGAGATGGAGGCAAAGCCGAGTGAGATTTCAGCTGAAGATGTCATACAGGCCGGTCTGATCGGCGGACCGGCTGCCAAAAGACGCCGCGAACGATTGGGCGACCTGCTGAAGATCGGCTATACAAACGGCAAGCAGCTTCAAAAACGGCTGCAAATGTTTCAAATCAAAAGAAGTGATTTTATTGATGCGCTCGATGCTATGAGGCAGGAGGAACAGGATGAACAATAAAGATATCGCGACACCTATCAGAACGAAGGAAATTCTGAAAAAGTACGGTTTCTCTTTTAAAAAGAGTCTGGGACAGAATTTCTTAATTGATACAAATATATTGGACAGAATTGTGGACCATGCGGAAATTACGGATCGGACCGGAGTCATTGAAATCGGGCCCGGAATCGGCGCGCTGACAGAGCAGCTTGCCAAACGGGCGAAAAAGGTCGTCGCGTTTGAAATTGATCAGCGCCTGCTGCCCATTCTCAATGATACGCTGTCTCCGTATGACAATGTAACGATCATTCATCAAGATGTGCTGAAAGCAGACGTCAAATCTGTCATTGAAGAGCAGTTTCAGGATTGTGATGAAATTATGGTGACGGCGAATCTCCCATATTATGTGACGACGCCGATCATCATGAAGCTCTTGGAAGAACAACTTCCGTTAAAAGGAATTGTCGTGATGCTGCAAAAAGAGGTCGCTGAGCGGATGGCCGCTGATCCTTCCTCTAAGGAGTACGGATCGCTTTCCATTGCGGTTCAGTTCTATACGGAGGCCAAAACCGTCATGACCGTCCCGAAAACGGTGTTTGTGCCTCAGCCTAATGTCGATTCAGCCGTCATCCGTCTCTTGCTTCGTGACGGCCCGGCGGTTGACGTCGATAATGAACCGTTTTTCTTCCAGCTGATTAAAGCAAGCTTCGCACAGCGCCGGAAAACCTTGCTAAACAACCTTGTGAACAATCTTCCGGGCGGAAAAGAGAAAAAAGCTCAAATTGAAGAAGTTCTTCAAGAAACGAATATTGACGGAAAGCGGCGCGGTGAATCCCTGTCCATAGAAGAATTCGCGCTCCTGTCCAACGGATTGCATAAAGCCCTTTTCTAAGAGGGCTTTTTGTTTTGCGTCACCACTTGGACTGCCGCTACATAGGCTAGAGGAGAACCTTATTCATTCAACTGCAAGAAAAGCTTGAAACATCAAGCGCCGCAGCGGAAAGAGGTGTATTTGCCAAGACTTCTTTCATGATGAGGCTTAGTCTATTTGTGGAGTGGGTAACGTGCAATTTCAAATAGGAGATATGGTAGCCAGGAAATCCTATCAAATGGATGTTTTATTTCGCATTATCGGTATAGAGCAAACAAGCAATGGGAATTCAATTGCCATCCTGCATGGTGACGAAGTCAGATTGATTGCGGATGCTGATTTTTCTGATTTGGAGCCTGTCAGAAAAGACGAACAGGCCATGAGAAAGAAAAGAGATGAAAGCAGGATGAATGAATCTCTCGAGCTGCTCCGCCAGGATTATAAGCTGCTTCGGGAAAAACAGGAATATTATGCGACAAATCAATATCAGCATCAGGAGCACTACTTTCATATGCCCGGAAAGGTATTGCATCTGGACGGCGATGAGGCCTATTTGAAAAAGTGCCTGAACTTTTATGAAAAAATCGGTGTGCCGGTATACGGAATTCATTGCCATGAGAAAAAAATGCCGGCATCAATTGACGAGCTGCTTGATAAATACAGGCCGGATATTTTAGTCATCACCGGCCATGATGCATATTCCAAGCATAAGGGAGGCGTGAACGATTTAAGCGCCTACAGGCATTCCAAACACTTTGTCGAAACCGTTCAAAGAGCGAGGCGTAAAGTACCTCATTTGGATCAGCTGGTCATATTCGCGGGGGCGTGCCAATCTCATTTCGAGTCTTTAATCAGGGCAGGCGCGAATTTTGCAAGTTCGCCGTCACGCGTCAATATCCATGCGCTTGACCCGGTATATATTGTCGCGAAAATCAGCTTCACTCCGTTTATGGAGCGGATCAATGTATGGGATGTCCTGAGAAATACGCTGACGAGAGAGAAAGGGCTGGGAGGAATTGAAACGAAGGGTGTGCTGCGTGTCGGTATGCCGTATAAATCAAATGGATGAGTGATAAAACCCGCATATATTTCGCTATGCGGGTTAATTGTTTTACATATTGATACATAAATTTCCGGAACTTGTGAAAAATAACGCAGAAATCAATAGAATTTTGTCAAAATAATTTTGTTGACAATGACTTATTAACGTTGATATAATTTAAATTTTATTTGACAAAATTGGGCTCTTGTTGTACAATAAATGTAGTGAGGTGGATGCAATGGCGAAGACGTTGTCCGATATAAAAAGATCGCTTGATGGGAATTTAGGTAAACGGCTTACGTTAAAAGCAAACGGCGGCCGCCGAAAAACGATTGAGCGTTCGGGCATTTTAGCTGAGACGTACCCTTCTGTTTTTGTGATACAACTAGATCAAGACGAGAACTCGTTTGAAAGAGTTTCATACAGTTATGCTGATATTCTGACTGAGACTGTTGAATTGACATTCAATGACGATGCGGCAAGCTCAGTAGCATTTTAATGGGCAGTGAACCTTTTGTTTACTGCTTTTTGTTTTGCCTTCTAAAGCTCTTCTAATTATTCCCTCGAAAGTTTCAGCCGATTAAACGGAAGCTATAGGTGTCACATGTTTTATCGTGGCGTGCACGAATGGTGATCAATTCTATAAAAGGGGTTGTTTCGTTTGGGCAGACGTCGTGGAGTTATGTCAGATGAGTTCAAATATGAGCTGGCGAAGGACCTTGGTTTTTACGATACGGTGAAAAACGAGGGCTGGGGAGGCATTCGGGCGCGTGACGCCGGGAATATGGTAAAACGCGCGATTGAGATTGCCGAACAGCAGATGGCGGCTCAGAACCAAAATAACCGATAATGCAGTGGCCCGGGGGACAATCCGTTCCCCGGTTTTTTCTATCGCCTGTCAAAACCGACGTCAATTTCGGATAAGTACCTCCGGGTCTCCAAATGTGATACAATGTTCATACTTATGTTTAGATGGAGAAGTAGGTGAAAGCTATGCGTATTTTAGAAAAAGCGCCGGCCAAAATCAATCTGTCCCTCGATGTGACGAGTAAACGCCCGGATGGTTATCACGAAGTGGAGATGATCATGACGACAATTGATTTGGCAGATCGGATTGAACTGACAGAACTGCCCGAAAACGTTATCAGAGTGGCGTCGCATAATCGCTTTGTTCCGGATGATCAAAGGAATCTGGCTTATCAGGCAGCCAAACTGCTTAAAGAACGGTTTCAAGTCAAAAAAGGCGTTTCCATTATGATTACAAAAGTGATCCCTGTAGCGGCAGGGCTTGCCGGCGGAAGCAGCGATGCGGCAGCCACGCTCAGAGGGCTGAACAGGCTTTGGGATTTAAAGCTTTCTGTCGAAGAGCTCGCGGAGCTTGGAGCTGAAATCGGTTCTGACGTGTCCTTCTGTGTATACGGAGGCACTGCCCTGGCAACCGGACGCGGTGAGAAGATCAGGCACATCAGTGCTCCGCCTCATTGCTGGGTCGTGCTCGCCAAACCGACGATCGGGGTATCGACTGCCGAAGTGTACCGCCGGCTGAACTTACAGCAGGTTCGGCATCCTGATGTGCAGGCGATGATTGACGCGATTGAAGAAAAAAGCTTCCAAAAGGTATGCGGACAATTAGGAAACGTATTGGAGGCGGTTACGCTCAGCCTCCATCCCGAGGTGGCGATGATTAAAAATCAAATGAAACGCTTCGGCGCTGATGCGGTGTTAATGAGCGGAAGCGGACCGACTGTATTCGGTTTGGTTCAATACGAATCGAAGGTGCAGCGGATTTATAACGGGTTAAGAGGTTTCTGTGATCAAGTGTACGCGGTGCGGATGATCGGCGAACAGAATGCTCTTGATTAAATCCGTATGTTAAGTTATATTATTTTTAAATTATTCGGATTTTGGGGGTAAGTTCATGAAGTTTCGTCGCAGCGGCAGATTGGTGGACTTAACAAATTATTTGTTAACCCATCCGCATGAATTAATACCGTTAACATTTTTCTCAGAACGGTATCAATCAGCAAAGTCATCAATCAGTGAAGATTTAACGATTATTAAACAGACCTTTGAACAGCAAGGCATTGGGACGCTGCTTACAGTGCCGGGAGCTGCCGGAGGCGTCAAATACATTCCGAAAGTGAAACAGGCTGAAGCAGAAGCGTTTATACAGGAGCTGGGACAGTCTTTAGTAAATCCTGAGCGTATCCTTCCGGGCGGTTATGTATATTTAACGGATATCTTAGGAAAACCATCTGTCCTCTCTCATGTAGGCAGGCTTTTTGCTTCCGTTTTTGCGGAGCGGGAGATTGATGTGGTGATGACCGTTGCGACAAAAGGAATCCCTCTTGCTTACGCAGCGGCCAGTTATCTGAACGTTCCGGTTGTCATCGTGCGAAAGGACAATAAAGTGACGGAAGGCTCCACGGTGAGCATCAATTATGTATCAGGGTCATCTAACCGCATTCAAACGATGTCGCTTGCGAAAAGAAGTTTGGCTACGGGTTCGAACGTTTTGATTATTGACGACTTTATGAAAGCCGGCGGCACCATTAACGGCATGATCAGCCTGCTTGATGAGTTTAATGCAAACGTCGCGGGAATAGGCGTCTTGGTTGAAGCCGAGGGAGTGAATGAACGGCTTGTCGATGAATACATGTCACTGCTCACGCTTTCAACCATCAATATGAAAGACAAAACGATTGAGATTCAAAACGGCAATTTTCTGCGATTTTTTAAAGAACAGCATTTAAAGAATGGGGAGACAGAAAAATGACAAAAGCAATCCATACAAAACACGCGCCGGCAGCGATCGGGCCATATTCACAGGGAATCATCGTAAACAACATGTTTTACAGCTCAGGCCAGATTCCTCTTACTGCTGAAGGAGAAATGGTAAACGGTGATATCACAGAACAAACGCATCAGGTGTTCAGCAATTTAAAAGCTGTGCTGAAAGAAGCGGGCGCTTCGCTCGAGACGGTTGTCAAGGCAACGGTGTTTATTGCTGATATGGAGCAGTTTGCGGAAGTGAATGAAGTGTACGGACAATACTTTGATGTACATAAGCCGGCAAGGTCTTGTGTGGAAGTGGCGAGACTGCCGAAAGACGCTCTCGTGGAAATTGAAGTCATTGCGCTGGTGAAATCTTAAATCTCAGAAAAGTGGTTCCGGTCTCCGGGATCACTTTTTTTATGCAGTATATGATCCCCAAATATGGTTTATCACCTAATTGTGTATGTATATCCTATATTTTCAAAAAAACTTTTTGAAACGTGCAGGAATTTAAAAAGAATCGTGGAATTGTTAGACTAATGCTTTTATATAGGGAAAAGGTGGTGAACTACTGTGGAAGTTACTGACGTAAGATTACGCCGCGTGAATACCGATGGTCGCATGAGAGCGATTGCATCCATCACGCTGGATCACGAATTTGTCGTACATGATATTCGTGTGATTGATGGAAACAATGGTCTTTTCGTTGCGATGCCGAGTAAACGCACCCCTGATGGAGAATTCCGCGATATTGCTCATCCTATTAATTCCAGCACGCGGGGCAAGATCCAGGATGCTGTTTTAAATGAGTATCATCGTTTGGGTGACTCTGAAGCATTAGAATATGAAGAAGCCGGGGCTTCTTAAACATAACAAAATGTAAGGACTGCTGATAAAGGCTGACACAAGGCCTTTTCCGGCAGTCCTTTTTTAAATCTGATTTTTCAGTAATAAAGCGATTACATAGAAAATTCTTGCACTTTTTGATGTCTTCTTGAAATCAACAGCTATTTAGGATATATTTTTCTATGGATAAAAGGGATATTGGAGGCCATTAAATGGATAAGCGGTTTGCAGTGATTTTAGCTGCCGGAAAAGGAACGAGAATGAAATCGAAGCTTTACAAGGTCCTTCATCCGGTATGCGGAAAGCCTATGGTAGAGCACGTCGCAGACGAAGCTCTGAAATTATCTTTAGCGAAGCTTGTCACCATCGTAGGACACGGCGCCGAAGATGTGAAGAAGCAGCTCGGACAGAAAAGCGATTACGCTCTCCAAGCAGAACAGCTCGGTACGGCTCATGCGGTCAAACAGGCAAAACCATTTCTTCACGGAGAAAAGGGTGTCACGATCGTTATTTGCGGCGATACACCGCTTCTGACGGCGGAGACGATGGAAGCCATGCTAAATGAACATACAGACAAAGGTGCAAAAGCCACGGTGTTAACGGCCGTTGCCGACGATCCCGCCGGATACGGAAGAATCATCCGCAGTGAAGACGGCGCCGTTCAAAAAATCGTGGAGCACAAGGATGCTTCGGAACAAGAACGTCTTGTGAAAGAAATTAACACGGGAACGTACTGTTTTGATAACGAGGCTCTTTTTCGTGTCATCGAACAGGTTTCGAATGAAAATGCCCAAGGCGAGTATTATCTCCCGGATGTGATCGAAATCCTCAAAGACGAAGGCGAAACTGTTGCCGCTTACCAGACTGGTAACTTCCAAGAGACGCTCGGAGTGAATGATAGAGTCGCTCTTTCTCAGGCTGAAATGTATATGAAAGAGCGTATTAACAAACGGCATATGCAGAACGGAGTCACTTTAATCGATCCGATGAATACGTACATCTCACCTGACGCACGTATCGGACAAGATACAGTTATTTATCCCGGAACTGTGTTAAAGGGACAAGCTGAAATCGGCGATGAATGTGTCATCGGCCCTCACACTGAGATAGAGGACAGCTCAATCGGCAGCCGCACTGTGATTAAACAATCCGTTGTCAATCGCAGCAAAGTTGGGAATGATGTAAATATCGGTCCTTTTGCTCACATCAGACCCGATTCCGCAATCGGCAATGAAGTGAAGATCGGAAACTTTGTTGAAATCAAGAAAACACAATTCGGCGACCGGAGCAAAGCATCTCATTTAAGCTATATCGGTGATGCCGAAGTGGGCACGGATGTGAATCTGGGCTGCGGCTCCATCACGGTCAATTATGATGGGAAGAAAAAGTATTTAACCAAAATTGAAGACGGCGCCTTTATAGGCTGCAACTCCAATCTGGTCGCTCCTGTTACAGTGGGAGAAGGCGCGTACGTCGCTGCGGGTTCAACCGTAACTGAAGATGTGCCGGGCGAAGCGCTTGCCATTGCCAGAGCAAGACAAGTAAATAAAGAAGATTATGTGAAAAACATTCATAAAAAATAATCCTAAAATCGGAGGTTTACCATGTCTAACGAATACGGAGATAAGAATTTAAAGATTTTTTCTTTGAATTCAAATCCAGAACTTGCAAAAGAAATCGCGGATAATGTAGGGGTTCAATTAGGAAAGTGCTCTGTTACAAGATTCAGTGACGGAGAGGTCCAGATCAACATAGAAGAAAGTATTCGCGGCTGTGATTGCTATATCATTCAGTCTACAAGTGCGCCGGTTAATGAGCACATTATGGAATTGCTGATTATGGTTGACGCTTTAAAGCGCGCTTCCGCGAAAACAATCAACATTGTGATTCCGTACTACGGTTATGCGCGCCAGGACAGAAAAGCAAGATCACGTGAACCGATTACGGCAAAACTTTTTGCAAACCTGCTTGAAACAGCGGGTGCGACACGCGTGATCGCGCTTGATTTACACGCACCGCAAATTCAAGGTTTCTTTGATATTCCGATTGACCACTTAATGGGTGTTCCGATTTTAGGCCATTACTTTGAAGGTAAAGACTTGAAAGATATCGTCATTGTTTCTCCTGACCACGGCGGTGTGACGCGCGCCCGCAAACTTGCGGACCGTCTGAAAGCGCCGATCGCGATTATCGACAAACGCCGCCCTAGACCGAATGAGGTAGAAGTGATGAATATCGTCGGTAACGTGGAAGGTAAAACAGCGATTCTGATCGATGATATTATTGATACGGCCGGCACAATCACACTTGCCGCTAACGCGCTGGTTGAAAACGGAGCTGCAGAAGTGTATGCATGCTGTACGCACCCTGTACTGTCAGGCCCTGCCGTTGAGCGGATCAATAACTCTAAAATCAAGGAGCTTGTCGTAACGAACAGTATCAAGCTTCCTGATGAGAAAAAAATCGACCGCTTTAAGCAGCTTTCTGTCGGACCGCTTCTGGCTGAAGCGATTATCCGCGTTCACGAGAAACAATCTGTCAGCTATTTATTCAGCTAAACCGAAACTTTAAGGTTTAAATCCCAGTTATTGTGGGTATTGTTCTAATAGGACGATAAAACGATAATTAGGATGGTGCTGAATATGGCAACTTTAAAAGCAAATGAAAGAACAGATTTTAAACGTTCGACGCTTCGGAAAATCCGTCATTCAGGACATGTTCCAGGGATTATATACGGTAAAGAAACAACGAATACGCCTGTCTCTTTAGATAGTGTCGAATTGCTTAAAACATTGCGGGACGAAGGAAAAAACACGATTATCACAATTGATGTCAACGGAAATCAGCAATCGGTTATGGTGACTGATCTTCAGACAGACCCGCTCAAAAACGAATTGACGCACGCCGATTTTCAAGTCGTGAATATGAGTGAGGAGCTGGAGGCCGAGGTGCCGATTCAGCTGACGGGAGAGGCGAAGGGAGTCAAAGACGGAGGCGTCATCCAGCAGCCGCTGCATGAGCTTTCGATTAAGGCCAGACCGAAGGACATCCCTCAGACAATCAATGTTGATATTTCAGGACTTGAGATGAATGATGTGCTGACCATCGCAGATCTGACTGCTGACGGCAATTATACATTTACAAACGATCCGGAAGAAGTCGTGGCTTCCATCCTTCCTCCTAAGCAGGAAGCATTCGAAGAAGATGCAGAACCGTCTCCTGGGGAAGAGCCCGAAGGAGAAAATCAATAAGCGCTTTAAGACGTAACCCGCCCGAGGTTACGTCTTTTGTGCTAGAATGAGAAGAATTACAGCGATGTTGAGGGAGGATTTACGATGCTTGTGATTGCCGGTCTCGGTAACCCCGGGAAAACCTACGAGAACACGAGACATAATGTCGGCTTTATGGCCATTGACGAGCTTTCTAAAGAATGGAATATTGAACTGAATAAAACGAAATTCAACGGACTTTACGGAATGGGGTTTGTTTCCGGAAAAAAAGTTCTACTTGTTAAACCGCTTACATATATGAATTTATCAGGGGAATGTTTGCGGCCGCTACTGGATTATTATGATGCCGATCATGAAGATCTGAAAGTCATATACGATGACCTTGATCTTCCGACGGGCAAAATCAGGCTCCGGACGAAGGGGAGCGCAGGCGGACATAACGGAATTAAATCGCTTATACAGCACCTCGGAACCCCTGAATTTGACCGGGTCAGAATCGGAATCGGCCGCCCCGTCAACGGAATGAAAGTCGTTGACTATGTACTGGGAGCTTTTACGAAGGAAGAAGCGCCGCATATCAATGATGCCGTCTCAAAAACCGTAAAAGCCTGCGAAGCTTCCTTAACGAAACCATTTTTAGAAGTCATGAACGAATTTAATGCAAATGTATAAGATAAATAATGGGAGACCATACTAGGGAAAAATGATTTTTTCACATCAGGAGGTCCAACGTATGGCTTTGCATTATTTCTGCCGCCACTGCGGCTTTAAGGTAGGGAGCCTGGAATATTCGACGGTGCCGACACAGTCACTTGGATTTCAGCACTTAACAAATGAGGAAAGAAACGATATGATTTCATATAAAGACAATGGAGATGTCCATGTTCTTACAATTTGTGAAGACTGCCAAGAGGCGCTGGAACGCAATCCGCACTACCATGAACACAACACATTTATTCAATAAGAAGCTTTGGTGTAGATTCTAGACCAAAGCGTTTTTCTGTTCTTGCAGAAAATAGAGAGGAGGGCCCATATGGACAACATTCAAACCTTTATTAAAGAAAGCGATGATTTTAAATCCATTGTCAACGGTTTACATGAGGGGCTGAAGGAACAGCTGCTTGCGGGTCTGTCAGGTTCCGCGCGTTCTGTTTTTACCTCCGCCCTTGCACAGGAAACGAAAAGGCCGATTTTCTTTATCACCCATAATTTATATCAGGCCCAAAAAGTGACGGAAGATCTGACGGCGCTTCTCGGGGATCAATCTGTTTTTTTATACCCCGTAAATGAATTGATTTCTTCAGAAATTGCGGTAGCGAGCCCTGAACTGCGCGCTCAGCGGCTTGATGTCATTAATAGATTAACAAACGGAGAAGCGCCGGTCGTTGTGGCGCCCGTTGCGGCAGTGAGAAGAATGCTTCCGCCGAAGGAGCTGTGGAAAAGCAGCCAGCTCGTCATTTCACTCGGAGACGAAATAGAACCGGATCAGCTGTCCGCGCGCCTTGTAGAGGTGGGGTATGAGCGTTCCGATATGGTTTCTGCACCCGGTGAATTCAGTATTCGCGGCGGAATTATCGACATTTATCCGCTGACGTCGGAGCATCCGGTGCGAATTGAACTGTTTGATACGGAGGTCGATTCCATCAGAAGCTTCAATTCTGATGACCAGAGATCAATTGAGACGCTCAAACATGTGGCGATCGGACCGGCGAAGGAATTGATCATCAGGGCGGAGGAAAAAGCCCGTGCGATGGAAAGGCTCGATAAAGGGCTTGCCGACAGTCTGAAAAAGCTGAAGCAGGACAAACAAAAGGAAATGCTTCATATCAATATCTCACATGATAAAGAACGGTTATCAACGGGACAGACTGATCAGGAACTTGTGAAGTATCTCTCGTACTTTTACGAAAAGCCTGCTAGTTTGCTAGATTATACACCGGCAGACACGTTGTTACTGTTAGACGAGGTCAGCCGCATTCATGAAATGGAGGATCAGCTGCAAAAAGAAGAGGCCGAATTTACGACAAGTCTGCTCGAGGAAGGGAAAATTCTGCACGACATTCATTTATCCTTCAGCTTTCAGGAGCTTATGAGCGAAAAGCGGCGCCCGGCTATTTATTATTCATTATTTTTGCGTCATGTCCAGCATACAAGCCCTCAGAATATCGTGAATGTGACAAGCAGGCAGATGCAGAGTTTTCACGGGCAGATGAATGTGCTCGCAGGTGAAATGGAGCGCTTTAAGAAATCAAACTTCACCGTCGTCTTTTTAGGCGCGAATAAGGACAGAACCGACAGATTGGCATCCGTGCTGGCTGATTACGAAATTGAAGCCGCAAAAACGGACAGCTCCAAAGCGCTTGTGCAAGGACAGGTCTATGTCATGGAAGGCGAGCTGCAATCCGGTTTTGAACTGCCGCTGATGAAGCTGGCCGTCATTACGGAGGAAGAGCTGTTCAAAAACCGAATTAAGAAAAAGCCGAGAAAGCAGAAGCTGACAAATGCCGAACGGATCAAAAGCTATTCCGAGCTTCAGGTCGGTGACTATGTCGTCCACGTCAACCACGGGATCGGTAAGTATTTGGGGATCGAAACACTAGAAATCAAAGGCATTCATAAAGATTACCTCAACATTCATTATCAGGGCAGCGATAAGCTGTACGTCCCTGTAGAACAAATCGACCAGGTGCAGAAGTATGTCGGCTCTGAAGGAAAAGAACCGAAGCTTTATAAACTGGGCGGCAGTGAATGGAAACGGGTGAAGAAAAAAGTTGAAAACTCCGTTCAGGATATTGCCGATGATCTGATTAAGCTTTATGCGGAACGGGAAGCAAGCAAAGGCTATGCGTTCTCGCCGGATCATGAAATGCAGCGGCAGTTCGAATCTGCTTTCCCTTATCAGGAAACAGAGGACCAGCTCCGTTCCATTCAGGAGATTAAAAAGGACATGGAAAGAGAGCGCCCGATGGACCGTTTGCTTTGCGGTGATGTCGGTTACGGGAAGACGGAGGTAGCCATCCGAGCGGCCTTTAAAGCGATCGCAGACGGAAAGCAGGTCGCGCTTCTTGTGCCGACGACAATACTCGCGCAGCAGCATTATGAAACCATTATGGAGCGTTTTCAGGACTATCCGATTAACATCGGTCTTCTCAGCCGATTCAGAACGAGAAAAGAATCCAATGAAACGATTAAAGGCCTGAAAAACGGAACGGTAGACATCGTAATCGGAACCCACAGGCTCTTATCTAAAGACGTCGTCTATAAAGATCTCGGCTTGCTCATCATTGATGAAGAGCAGCGCTTCGGCGTAACGCATAAGGAAAAAATCAAACAGATCAAAGCCAATGTCGATGTGCTGACTCTTACAGCGACGCCGATACCGCGTACGCTTCATATGTCCATGCTCGGTGTGCGAGACTTATCTGTTATTGAAACGCCGCCGGAAAACCGTTTCCCTGTTCAGACATATGTCGTGGAATACAACGGCGCGCTTGTGCGGGAAGCCATCGAAAGAGAACTGGCGCGCGGAGGACAGGTATATTTCTTGTACAACCGCGTGGATGACATCGAGCGGAAGGCTGATGAAATTTCCATGCTTGTTCCCGATGCGAAAGTGGCATATGCCCACGGAAAAATGACTGAAAATGAATTGGAAAGCGTCATGCTCAATTTTCTGGAAGGGGAATCAGACGTCCTTGTCAGCACGACTATTATTGAGACAGGCGTAGATATACCGAATGTCAATACCTTGATTGTGTTCGACGGAGACAAAATGGGGCTGTCTCAGCTGTATCAGCTGAGAGGACGGGTCGGCCGTTCCAACCGCGTCGCTTACGCGTATTTTACGTACCGCAGAGACAAAGTGCTCACTGAGGTGGCGGAAAAACGGCTGCAGGCGATTAAAGAATTTACCGAGCTGGGATCTGGCTTTAAAATCGCCATGCGTGACTTGACGATCAGGGGAGCGGGGAACCTTCTCGGCGCCCAGCAGCACGGCTTTATTGACTCAGTCGGTTTTGACCTGTACTCGCAAATGCTCAAGGAAGCGATTGAAGAGCGGAAAGGCGATATTCCGAAAAGCGAACAGTTTGAGACAGAAATCGATATCGAGCTTGACGCGTATATTCCTGAAAACTATATACAAGACGGCAAGCAAAAAATCGACATGTACAAACGCTTCAGGTCAATCGCCACAATTGAGGAGAAAAATGAGCTTCAAGATGAAATCATCGACAGGTTCGGCAGCTACCCTAAAGAGGTTGAATGGCTGTTTACGGTTGCTGAGATGAAGGTATACGGAAAATATGAACGCGTCGAACTCATCAAGCAGGATAAAGACGCGATCAGATTTACCATTTCTGAAGAGGCCAGCGCACAGATTGACGGCCAGAAATTGTTCGAACTCGGCAATAAATACGGCCGGCAGATCGGACTGGGAATGGAAGGGAAAAAGCTGAAAATCTCAGTACAGACGAAAGGCCGCAAAACGGAAGAGTGGCTGGAGACCGTGCTCGGCATGCTGAAAGGCCTTCAGGGTGTGAAGAAAGAAACAATCGCGTCTTCATAAAAATTGTTACTCTCTGGTGTATATTACATTTGATGTGACGGATACTAATTTCAAGCGAGTGGCGGAAGCTACATAAAGTAAAGAGCTTTAGTACTTTCCCTTAAATATCATCACATGAAAGAGAGGCACCAGAGAGATGAAAGCTACAGGTATCGTACGTCGTATTGATGATCTAGGACGGGTCGTCATTCCTAAAGAAATTCGGAGAACACTGCGAATCAGGGAAGGAGACCCGCTTGAAATATTCGTTGACCGCGACGGAGAAGTTATATTGAAAAAATATTCTCCTATCAGTGAGCTTGGCGATTTTGCGAAGGAATATGCAGATGCATTGTATGACAGTCTCGGCCATTCCGTCTTGATTTGCGACCGTGACGCGTATATTGCCGTTTCAGGCAGTTCGAAAAAAGAATTTCTGAACAAAGCCATCAGCGATTTGCTCGAAAAAACGATGGATCAGCGCAGCTCAGTGGTAGAAAACGACGTGAAGTCCGCGCAGCTTGTTAATGACATTGATGAAGATATGAGCTCCTATACAATAGCCCCGATCGTGGCAAATGGCGATCCTATCGGCGCCGTGGTCATCTTTTCCAAGGAACAGGCGCTTGGTGAAGTAGAACATAAAGCGGTAGAAACGGCAGCCAGTTTTTTGGCGAGACAGATGGAGCAGTAGGTCTTATTACCATTATTGAAATAAGAAAACGGAGAAAGAGCAGCTCTTATACAAGTGCTGTTCTTTTTCATATTCATATGTGCTCTCTATCGGTTCGGCCGTTAGGATTGTGATATAATAAGCTCGTTTTATAGACGTAATTTTCTAGCGGCTGGAAGGAGCTTTTGGATGAACGATTCAGTTGGCGCCAAGCGGCAATCGGCATGGAAAGGTGCTTTTGTGCTCGTCGTTGCGGGTATCGTGACGAAGATATTAAGCGCCGTGTACAGGGTTCCTTTTCAGAATATTGTCGGTGACGTCGGATTTTACATTTATCAGCAGGTGTATCCGTTTTTAGGGATCGCGGTCATGCTGTCAACATCCGGTTTTCCGGTAATTATCTCAAAATTAATGAACGATTATAGCGATCATAAACAAAAAATAATGAAAATTTCCGCCCTTTATGTCACGGCGGCCGGACTTGTTCTGTTTGCGCTCATGTATGCCGGTGCGGCGCCGTTGGCCGGTTTTATGGGTGACGCCCGCCTTGTGATGCTGATAAGGGTCGCGGCGTTCGCTTTCATACTGTTTCCGTTTACGGCGGTTTTCAGGGGGTATTTCCAAGGCGTGCATGATATGATGCCGTCAGCCTTATCCCAGATTACGGAACAGCTTCTTCGCGTGGCGGTGCTTCTCGGTTTATCCTTCTGGCTTTTGAAAAGCGGCCGTTCATTATACGCGGCTGGTGCGGGGGCGGCCTCGGGATCAATTGCCGGAAGCTTGGCAGCCCTTTGTGTATTGGCTGTTTTCTGGTATAAGCGGGAAGAAACCAAGAAAGACGGCGGACATATCGAAACGGCCGTCATTATAAAAAAGCTGCTGCTTTATTCAGTCACCATCTGTATCAGCAGTGTACTCATGCTTTTGATTCAGCTTGTAGACGCCTTAAACTTATATTCACTGCTTTCAGACGGGACGGAGAGCCATGCCGCGAAACAGCTGAAAGGCATATATGACCGCGGACAGCCGCTCCTTCAGCTGGGAACCGTGTTTGCCGTCAGTATCGCCGCGTCATTGGTTCCTTCAATTTCAAAAGCGGTGCATGAGAATAAGCCGTTTATCATAAAAGAGAAAGCGACATCAGCCGTCAAGCTCTGCCTTGCGGTAGGGATCGGTGCATCAGCCGGGCTTTTTTGCATTTTAGAGCCGGTGAATATCATGCTTTTCCAAAACAGTGAGGGGACGCAGACCTTACAAATATTCAGCTTATCTATCTTTTTTGCCTCGATTGCGCTTACGGCAGCCGCGATTCTGCAAGGAGCGGGACATACCGTTTTCCCCGCCGTATCTGTTTTGGCGGGAGGGGCGCTGAAATGGGTGCTGAATGTTTGGCTGGTCCTCGGCTGGGGTATTACAGGAGCGGCACTGGCGACCGTCTTGGCATTTGCCGCAGTTGCGTGCCTGAATCTCCGGAGAATTTGGTCGAAGGGCTGGCTGACGAATATCGGCGGCGTGATTGCCCGTCTATGCTGGTGCAGCCTGCTGATGGTCTTCTTTCTGCTCGTATATATGAAGCTTTGGCAGTTATTTGTTCCTGTCAGCAGGGCCGGAGCTGTATGTGAGAGTCTGTCTGCGTCAGTCATCGGAGGGCTATTGTTTATTTATTGTATGATAAGAATGAAGATTTTCACGGACGAAGAGCTGAGCGGCCTTCCTTTCGGCAGTGCTTTAAGCAAATTGAAAAAGAGGAGAGAAAAACATGGCAGGTAACATTACGGTCGTCGGCCTCGGCGCCGGAGACATGGATCAGTTGACAGTGGGCGTACATAAGCTGCTGACTCAGGCGAAGCATTTATATATAAGAACGAAAGACCACCCTTTGATTCCGGAATTAGAGCAAGAGACGGAAGCGGACATCCGGTATTTTGATGATATTTATGAAAAACATGATCAGTTCGAAGCGGTCTATGAAGAGATCGCGGACATTCTGTTTGAAAAAGCGAAGCAAGAGGATATCGTCTACGCTGTACCCGGGCATCCGTTTGTCGCTGAGAAAACCGTTCAGCTGTTATTTGAACGCCGGGAAGAACAACAGATAGCTGTTCATACTGCCGGAGGGCAAAGCTTTCTGGATGCCACTTTTAATGCATTGCGAATTGATCCGATTGAAGGGTTTCAATTTACGGATGCGCAAACAATGACGCCGGATGAGCTCGAACTCCGCCATCACCTGATCATTTGCCAGGTTTATGACCAGATGACGGCCTCTGAGGTAAAGCTGACGCTTATGGAGAAATTGCCTGACGATTATGAAGTGGTCATCGTCACGGCAGCCGGAAGCAAGGGAGAAAAGATGACCAAGGTGCCTTTGTTTGAACTTGACCGCAATGTAGAAATAAATAACTTAACAAGCGTGTATGTTCCGCCGATTAAAAAAGAAGAACTCCTTTACCAGGAATTTTCTGCATTCCGAAGTATTATTCGCGAGCTTCGCGGGCCGAACGGCTGTCCGTGGGATCAAAAGCAGACACACCAGTCATTAAAGAAATATATGATTGAGGAATGCTACGAACTGCTTGAGGCCATTGACGAAGAGGACACGGATCACATGATAGAAGAACTCGGGGACGTCATGCTTCAGGTTATGCTGCACGCCCAGATCGGAGAAGACGAGGGGTATTTCTCAATTGATGATGTCATCAGAGACATCAGTGCGAAGATGGTCAGACGGCATCCGCACGTGTTTAAGGATGTTAAGGTTCAGGATGAACATGATGTCGTCGCCAACTGGGAAGAAATCAAAAAGGCGGAAAAGCAAACAACATCCTCTTCATTGCTGGATGCTGTGCCGAAAACACTGCCTTCTCTTGCAAAAGCGGCCAAGCTTCAGAAAAAAGCCGCGAAAACCGGCTTTGACTGGGATGACGTTCAGGATATATGGGATAAAGTAAATGAAGAGCTGAAGGAATTTTCTGCAGAGGCTTCCGCCGAATCAGCAGATGAAATCAGCTTAAAAGCTGAATTCGGCGATGTTTTATTTGCATTGGTCAATATCGGCCGATACTATAAAATTGAGCCTGAGGAAGCGCTCGCCATGACAAATGACAAATTCCGCAGACGCTTTGCTTATATTGAGAAAGAAGCGGCAGCAAAGGGACTTGAATTGACCGCAATGTCACTTGAGGAAATGGACAAATTGTGGGATGAAGCAAAAGAAATGGAGAGGAGATTCTGATATGAGACTTGATAAGTTTTTAAAAGTATCCAGATTAATTAAACGCCGCACATTGGCGAAAGAGGTCGCCGATCAAGGGAGAATCACCGTTAACGGGAATCAGGCGAAAGCCAGCTCAGACGTAAAAGCCGGTGATGAACTGACGGTCCGCTTCGGCCAGAAGCTTGTCACCGTGAAGGTAAACGAATTGAAAGAAACAACGAAAAAAGAAGAAGCCGCGGGCATGTATACAATCGTCAAAGAAGAAAAACTCGGCGAATAGGCTTGTTCTAAACAAGGCTCCCGCCTCATACAATGCAGTAATAATGCTAAAAGTATCGAGGATATGGGGGCTGAATAGATGAATTCATATTATGAGCAAAAAGGTTCTTCTTCTGTTCCGGAACAGCATGATGTAACGATGAAAGGGAGAAAGCATTTAGACATTTCGGGCGTCAAGCATGTAGAAAGTTTTGACAACGAAGAGTTTTTGCTGGAAACAGTTATGGGAATGCTTTCCGTCAGAGGCGAGAACCTGCAGATGAAAAACCTTGATGTGGAAAAAGGGATTGTATCTATAAAAGGCAGGGTGTTTGACCTTGTATATTTAGACGAGCAGCAAGGGGATAAAGCTAAAGGGTTTTTTAGCAAGTTGTTTAAATGACACTGACGACCCAATTTTATACGATGCTGGCAATGACCGGTATGGGCGCCTGGCTCGGAGCGTCGCTTGATACATACAGGCTGTTTGTCAGCCGCGCCAAAACGGCCAGATGGCTGTTATTCATTCATGACATTCTCTTTTGGATTGTACAAGGTCTGATGTTTTTCTATGTGCTGCTCAACGTGAATGAAGGAGAACTCAGGGTATACATTTTCTTGGCTGTCTTACTGGGTATTGCGACGTACCAAAGCCTGTTTAAACGAATGTATATAAAAATACTGAAATTTGCCATTCATCTTGCGGTGTCTCTTTACCAATTCGCAAAAAAGCTCATTCAGCACGTGCTGTTCCGTCCGGTGCTTCTGCTCTTTAAGCTGCTCATCGGGCTGATCACGGTTATTTCTTTATACTCCTATCGGGTGAGTGCCTTTTTTGCGAAGTGTCTTTTTAAGATCGTAGCTTTTTTGCTGTATCCGCTGTTCTTCCTGTTGAAACAATTATTGAAACTTCTTCCTGAAAAATGGCGTCTTACTTTCAAACGATATTTTCAAAAAAGTGCAGGATTTTCACAAAAGAGCAAGAAACTAATCATAACAATCAGATCGACCATGATACGTATTTTGAAAAGGTGAAAGGAGGACCGTCTGGTTTGAATCTATCTAGAGAACGTACAATAACTGAAATTCAAAACGACTATAAAGAGCAGGTTGAACGGCAATCCCAGCTTATGAAAAGAAGGCGGAAAGGGCTTTTCAGACGGTTGATCGTATTCGGCGCCCTTGTGTTGTTGACGGCTATTGTCTTAGCGGGTTCTCTGTGGTCACAGACCTCTTCCCTTAGCGCAAACGAAGAAAAGAAAGCTCAGCTGGAAAAACAAGTGAAAAAATTGAACGCGAAACAGGCTGATTTAAAAGATGAAATTTCCAAATTAAAGGATGAGGATTACGTCACAGAGCTTGCCAGAAGAGACTTGTTTATGTCAGGAAATGGTGAGATTCTCTTTAATGTAGAGAAGAAGAGCAAGTAGCCTTGTTGACACTTAAATTTTTATTTAGGTATAATTAAACAAACGATCTTTTTATAAGCCTAAGGAGGAGCACTTTTTTTATGTCGATTGAAGTTGGCAGCAAGTTGCAAGGGAAAATAACAGGTATTACAAATTTCGGAGCATTTGTTGAATTGCCTGGAGGCTCAACCGGTCTCGTTCATATCAGTGAGGTAGCCGATAATTATGTAAAAGACATTAACGAGCATTTAAAAGTCGGCGATCAAGTTGAAGTGAAAGTCATCAACGTTGAAAAAGACGGGAAAATTGGTTTATCAATTAAAAAAGCTAAAGACCGTCCGCAAGCCAGACCTAGAAATGATTTCCGTCCGAAAGAATCTTTTGAACAGAAAATGAACAAGTTTCTTAAAGATAGCGAAGACCGCTTATCATCTTTAAAACGAAACACGGAATCAAAACGTGGAGGGCGCGGAGCAAGAAGAGGATAACTTGCTGCTTTCTATAAATACATGGAGCATCCGTCTATCCCAGCGGGTGCTTTTTTTGTATGCGTCCGTATAGTCAGAAAATTAAAACTTTAAAGTTTCTGTTGACGAGATGAAGAAACCTTTGTATTATATAACTTGTGCTTATAAGCACCTATATGGCGGTGTAGCTCAGCTGGCTAGAGCGTACGGTTCATACCCGTGAGGTCGGGGGTTCGATCCCCTCCGCCGCTACCATATATATCCGGCCCGTTGGTCAAGCGGTTAAGACACCGCCCTTTCACGGCGGTAACACGGGTTCGAATCCCGTACGGGTCATCAAGCGAATCGGCTTCTGCAACAGAAGCCGATTTTTTCATATTTAGACAACTTTTTGAGAAATGTCGGAGGAAATACGAAAGGAAAGGGGAACAAGGGAGAAAGCGTCGAAGACTTCTTTGGAATTGTTACCTTCTTTTGACAAAATCCTATCTGGGCTTTCATTTATAATGACAAGCAACGAATAAAACAGGTGGGGGATGAGAGCAATGGAAAAAGCGGAAAGAAGAGTGAACGGGCCGATGGCGGGACAAGCTCTGGAAAAACTGCAATCGTTTTTTGAAAAGGCGGCAAAGCTTACAGTCCATCAAGCGCATTCACTTTTTTTCTATAAGGGGTTCATTTATGTCGTGATCGGTTTTTTACTTGGACGGGCTTTCATATTATCTGAGGTTCTTCCGTTTGCACTGCCGTTTTTCGGAGCGATGCTGTTGATCAGAAGAGATAAAGCCTTCTATGCTTGTCTGTCTTTACTTGCGGGCGCTTTAACCATTTCGCCGAAACACTCTTTATTGATTCTCACAGCTTTGGCCGTCTTCACTCTATTTTCGAAAATCGGTACATATATCGTGCAGGACCGGGTGAAGATGCTGCCGATCGTGGTGTTTTTCTCTATGGCTGCCGCGAGAATCGGATTTGTTTATTTTGAAAGCGGCGCTTTTACCACCTATGATTATGTGATGGCTGTTGTCGAGGCGGGCCTGGCCTTTATTTTGACGCTGATCTTTTTACAAAGCCTGCCGATCTTCACGATCAAAAAAGTGAAGCAATCGTTAAAAATAGAAGAAATCATCTGTTTTATGATCTTGATCGCATCCGTTTTAACCGGGCTTGCCGGTGTTTCATTTCAGGGAATGCAGGCTGAACATATCCTGGCCCGCTATGTCGTGCTGAGTTTTTCCTTTGTCGGCGGGGCAAGCATCGGCTGTACGGTCGGTGTTGTGACCGGACTGATCCTCGGGCTTGCGAATATCGGGAATCTCTATCAAATGAGTCTGCTTGCGTTTTCCGGGCTTCTTGGCGGGCTGCTGAAAGAAGGAAAGAAAGCCGGCGCCGCAGTCGGATTAGTGATCGGCTCACTGCTGATTTCATTATATGGAGAAGGATCTGCCGGATTAATGACCACTCTTTATGAATCTTTGATTGCCGTTGTTTTGTTTTTGATTACGCCCCAATCGATTACGAAAAAGGTGGCGCGATACATACCGGGCACTGCTGAGCACAGTCAGGAACAGCAGCAGTACGCAAGGAAAATCAGAGATGTCACCGCCCAGAAAGTAGACCAGTTCTCCAATGTGTTTCATGCCTTGTCGGAGAGCTTCGCCACCTTTCATCAGACGTCTTCTGATGAGCAGGCGGAAGAAGGGGAAGTGGATCTCTTTTTAAGCAAAATCACCGAGCATTCCTGCCAATCCTGCTATAAGAAAAGCAAATGCTGGGTTCAAAACTTTGATAAAACATATGACTTAATGAAACAAGTTATGCATGAAACAGAAGAAAAACAGTATGCCTCAAACCGCAGATTAAAAAAGGAGTTTCAACAGCACTGCTCCAAATCCAGACAGGTGGAAGAGCTGATTGAGGACGAACTTGCCCACCATCACGCCCATCTGACACTGAAGAGAAAAGTTCAGGACAGCAGAAGGCTTGTTGCCGAGCAGCTGTTGGGGGTTTCTGAGGTCATGGCGGACTTTTCTCGGGAAATAAAACGGGAGAGGGAGCAGCATTTTATTCAGGAAGAACAAATGATAGAGGCGCTTCAGCATTTCGGAATCGAGATTCAGCATGTCGAGATATACAGCTTGGAGCAGGGCAATATTGATATCGAAATGACAATCCCGTTCAGCGGAGGACACGGCGAGAGTGAGAAAATTATCGCCCCGATGCTGTCTGACATTCTTGAGGAGCAGATACTTGTCAAAAGCGAACAGCACTCGACTCATCCGAATGGCTACAGCCATGTCGCGTTCGGTTCGACCAAGTCGTACCGGGTATCGACAGGCGCGGCTCATGCGGCAAAAGGCGGCGGCCTTGTCTCCGGCGACAGCTACAGCATGATGGAACTGGGGGCGAGAAAGTATGCGGCCGCGATCAGTGACGGCATGGGCAATGGGGCGAGGGCCCATTATGAGAGCAATGAAACGATTAAGCTGCTCGAAAAAATTCTCGAATCAGGTATTGATGAAAAAATAGCGATCAAAACGATCAACAGTATTCTGTCTTTACGGACGACAGACGAAATCTACTCAACTCTCGATCTTTCTATCATTGATCTTCAGGATGCAAGCTGCAAATTCTTGAAGGTCGGTTCAACGCCAAGTTTTATCAAGCGGGGAGATCAAGTTATGAAAGTACAGGCCAGCAATCTGCCGATCGGCATCATCAATGAATTTGATGTAGAGGTTGTAAGTGAACAGTTAAAAGCGGGAGATCTGCTCGTCATGATGAGTGACGGTATTTTTGAAGGGCCGAAGCACGTTGAAAACCACGACCTGTGGATGAAACGGAAAATGAAAGGGCTGAAAACCGAAGATCCGCAGGAAATCGCTGATATATTAATGGAAGAGGTCATCAGAACGCGTTCCGGCCAAATCGAAGACGATATGACGGTGGTTGTTGTCCGGATTGATCACAACACGCCGAAATGGGCTTCCATCCCGGTGCCGGCGGTTTTCCAAAATAAAAAGGAGATTTCTTAATCCTTTCGTATAAATCACTTTCCTTCTGGCGAAGATGGGACTAATCGTATCACCGGGAGGAATGTATGTGAATAAGGGACATTTAAATCAAGTTCTGCTGATTACAGATGGCTGCTCCAATCATGGTGAAGACCCGATCGCAATGGCGGCTTTCGCCAAGGAGCAGGGGATTACGGTGAATGTTATAGGAATTATGGAAGAAAATGCGATTGACCAAGAGGCAATGAAGGAAGTTGAAGGCATCGCCATGGCCGGAGGCGGCGTCCATCAAGTTGTGTATGCGTCACAATTGTCTCAGACGGTTCAAATGGTGACGAAAAAAGCAATGACCCAGACGCTGCAAGGCGTCGTCAATCAAGAGCTTAAACAAATTTTAGGGAAAAACGTTGAAATGGAAGAGCTTTCTCCTGAAAAACGCGGCGAAGTGATGGAAGTTGTTGATGAACTCGGCGAAACGGTTCATCTGCAAGTGCTTGTGCTGGTTGATACGAGTGCGAGTATGGCGCCGAAACTGCCGACGGTGAAAGAAGCGCTGATCGATCTTTCCATCAGTTTAAATTCCCGGGCCGGACAAAATGAATTTGCAATGTGTATATTTCCCGGGAAAAGCCAGGAAGTTGAGCTTGTACTGAATTGGACGCCGAAGCTTGAATCCCTTTCTGCACTCTTTGCGAAGCTGTCGACCGGCGGTATCACCCCTACGGGCCCCGCTATCCGGGAAGCGACGCAGCAGTTTGAGAGAATCCGCTCAAGAAGGAGCATGTTGGCAGATGATGAACGACGCTTTAACGAGTTTGGCATGTAGTCTGGCACCGGGGACGGCAATTCAGGGCAAATGGAACGGCAAATCCTACAGATTGCTCAAACAGCTTGGAAAAGGGGCTAACGGTATTGTATATTTGGCAGAAGCATCAGGCGGACAGGTCGCTTTGAAAATAAGCAGCGACAGCATGTCTGTTACCTCTGAAGTGAATGTCTTAAAATCCTTTTCAAAGGCCCGGTCGCAAACGATGGGGCCTTCTTTTTTTGATGCGGACGACGCGTTTATACCGCAGCTGAATAAAAATGTCTCTTTTTACGTGATGGAGTACATAGAAGGGCCGCTTCTTCCGCAATATATCAGCAGTAAGGGAGCGGAGTGGATTCCGGTGCTGATGGTGCAGCTTCTTTCCAGCCTGTCAGTCCTTCATCAGCAAGGGTGGGTTTTTGGCGACCTCAAACCGGACAATCTCATTGTAACCGGGCCACCGGCTGCCATTCGCTGCATTGATGTAGGGGGAACGACAAAACAGGGCCGCGCGATTAAAGAGTATACGGAGTTTTACGACAGGGGCTATTGGGGGTATGGAACAAGAAAAGCAGAACCATCCTATGACCTGTTTGCTGTCGCAATGATCATGATCCACTGTGTCCAGAAGAAAGAGTGCAAAAAGTCAGGACAGCCGAAAGAACAGCTTCGTTCTATCATTGAAGGCCACCCGTTTCTGAATAAGTATAAGAAGGTTCTGTTTTCTGCTTTAAACGGTCAATATCCGTCTGCGGAAGCCATGAAGCATGACATCCTGACGGCGGGCCAGAGCGCCGGGAGCAAAAGGAAAGCCGCCGCCAAGCCTAAGCCGCCGCATTCAAAACCGCGGCAGGGCACTGTATCTCAGACGCGGTATAAACCTAAACAAAAACCCGCAAAGCACAATGGTTTGTTTGAAACAACACTTATTTTAATCAGCGTTCTCGCCCTTTATTTCGCTTACATCGTCTTTTTTCTCATCTAGTGCCGGCCGGACGCCTGCGCTCATGCTTCTTCTTTGCTTGGAGGGAATGAAAGTGATAGGATATGTATATCTTTAAAAAACCTGCTCATTGTGAGGGGGACATTGTGAAAAGCGTGGAAGATTTTTTCAAAACATATCATCTTCAGGCGGAGGGAGAAACGATTATTGCCGGGGTCTCCGGAGGCCCTGATTCAATGGCGCTTCTCAGTATGCTGAATAAGCACTTCGGGCATTCCTCCGTTATCATAGCGGCGCATGTCGACCATCAGTTCAGGGGTCCTGAATCTGAAGAAGATATGAAGTTTGTGCAGTCATATTGCGAGGCTGAACACATCCTCTGTGAAACGGTACAGATTGATGTTTCTGCATACGCAAAGAAGAATAAGCTGAACAAGCAGGCTGCCGCGCGTGATTGCAGATATCAGTTTTTCGAAGATCTGATGACAAAACACCAAGCGAAGTTTTTGGCGCTGGCTCATCACGGCGATGACCAGGTTGAGACAATGCTCATGAGGCTTGCGAAAGGTACGCTCGGGGCAGGGCTTGCGGGAATGCAGCCCGTTCGCGAATTTGCATCCGGCTGGCTGATCAGGCCTTTCCTCTATACGGCAAAGGATGAAATCCTTGAATACTGCCGTCAAGAAGGGCTCAGCTACAGAACGGATGAGAGCAATGCAAAAGACGATTATACAAGAAACAGATTCAGAAAGACCGTGCTTCCTTTTTTAAAACAAGAATCACCTGACGTTCATAAAATGTTTCAAAAGGTGAGTGAAGCACTGACAGAAGACGAACAATACCTGCAGTCATTAACGAAAGAACGAATGAATAAGGTTATTACAAGCAAGTCTGACACATCGGTTGAAGTCAATTCCTCTCAATTGCTTGCCCTTCCGATACCTTTACAAAGAAGAGGAGTTCAACTAATATTAAACTATCTTTATGAAAACGTTCCATCGTCGTTTTCCGCCCGCCACATACAGCAGTTTCTCGAATGGGCGGAAAATGGAAGCGCCTCGGGAGTGCTTGATTTTCCGAAAGGGCTGAAGGTGGTCAAATCATATCAGACATGTTTGTTTACATTTGAACAATGGCAATGTGAAAAGGTTCCCTTTGAGCTGCAGCTGCAAGGAGCGGAAGGCGAGACTGCTGTTCTCCCCAACGGCTTTATGATAGAGGTGGCCGATCAGGCTGACCCTCATATCAAAAATGGGAATGCTGTTTTTATGACAAGCAGAAATAAGGTGCAATTTCCTTTAACAATCCGGACGAGAAAAATCGGCGATCGGATCAAACTTAAAGGGATGAATGGCTCGAAAAAGGTGAAAGATATATTTATTGATCATAAACTGCCTCTGCGGGATCGGGACGAATGGCCGATTGTAACGGATGCGAGCGGTGAAATTATCTGGCTGCCTGGCTTGAAAAAATCCATCTTTGACGATCTTGTGATTTCAAACAGTGACCGCATTGTATTACAATATAGACAGCATGAAAAGTGTAGGGGGCAAGCATTAACATGAAACAGGATATCGAAAAAGTGCTGATCTCAGAAGATGAGATCCAGCAGAAAGTAAAACAGCTTGGAGAACAATTAACAAGCGAGTACAGCGACACGTTTCCGTTGGCAATCGGTGTGTTAAAGGGAGCGCTTCCTTTTATGGCTGATCTTATAAAGCATATTGATACATATTTGGAAATGGACTTCATGGATGTATCAAGCTACGGAAATTCCACGGTTTCTTCCGGAGAAGTCAAAATCATCAAAGATTTGGATACATCTGTAGAAGGCCGGGACATCTTAATCATTGAAGATATTATCGACAGTGGGTTAACCTTGAGCTATCTCGTAGAACTCTTCCGATATCGTAAAGCGAAATCAATTAAGATTGTTACCCTGTTGGATAAACCAAGCGGAAGAAAAGCGGACATTAAAGCAGACTTCGTAGGCTTTGAAGTTCCTGACGCGTTTGTTGTGGGTTACGGACTTGATTATGCCGAACGCTATCGCAATCTGCCTTACATCGGAGTATTAAAACCGGCGATTTATGAAAGCTGATCGGCTGCCTGCTTCCGAGATGGTTATCGGTTGTATTGGAATGATTTTCTATGGTACTATTGAACATAGTTGTGCTTACTGTGGGAGGAGGTAAGGAATGAATCGGGTCTTCCGTAATACCATTTTTTATTTACTTATTTTATTAGTAGTAATCGGGGTTGTGAGTTACTTCCAGACTTCAAACCCGAAAACAGAAAATATGTCGTACAGTACGTTTATCAAGAACCTCGATGAGGGGAAAGTTGATAGCGTATCGGTTCAGCCTGTCAGAGGTGTTTATGAGGTAAAAGGACAGCTGAAAAAATACGACAAAGACCAGTACTTTTTAACACATGTTCCTGAAGGAAAAGGAGCAGACCAGATATTTGATGCAATTAAAAAGACGGACGTAAAAGTTGATCCCGCACAGGAAACAAGCGGGTGGGTGACGTTCTTAACGACGATCATTCCGTTTGTCATCATCTTTATTCTGTTTTTCTTCCTGCTCAATCAGGCTCAGGGCGGCGGCAGCCGTGTCATGAACTTCGGAAAGAGCAAAGCGAAGCTGTATACGGAAGAAAAGAAACGCGTGAAGTTTAAAGATGTAGCCGGCGCGGATGAGGAGAAGCAGGAGCTCGTTGAGGTTGTTGAGTTTCTGAAAGATCCTCGCAAATTCGCCGAGCTTGGCGCCAGAATCCCTAAAGGCGTGCTGTTGGTCGGACCTCCGGGAACCGGTAAGACGCTGCTTGCGAGAGCCTCAGCCGGTGAAGCGGGCGTTCCTTTCTTCAGCATCAGCGGATCTGACTTCGTTGAAATGTTTGTCGGTGTCGGTGCTTCCCGTGTGCGTGATTTATTCGAAAATGCGAAAAAGAATGCGCCTTGTCTGATCTTCATTGATGAGATCGACGCGGTGGGACGTCAGCGCGGCGCAGGTCTTGGCGGCGGGCATGATGAACGCGAACAGACGCTGAACCAGCTGCTTGTAGAGATGGACGGTTTCAGTGCGAATGAAGGAATCATTATTATCGCTGCGACAAACCGTGCGGACATTCTCGACCCTGCATTGCTTCGTCCGGGACGTTTTGACCGTCAGATTACGGTAGACCGTCCGGATGTCATCGGCCGTGAAGCCGTATTACAGGTCCATGCGAGAAACAAACCGCTTGATGAAACGGTGAACTTAAAAGCGATCGCTTCAAGAACACCCGGTTTCTCAGGCGCCGATTTAGAAAACCTTCTTAACGAAGCGGCACTCGTTGCTGCCCGTCAAAACAAGAAGAAAATTGATATGCGCGACATTGATGAAGCGACGGACCGTGTGATTGCGGGCCCTGCGAAGAAGAGCCGCGTCATATCGAAAAAAGAACGCAATATCGTGGCGTACCACGAGGGCGGTCACACCGTTATCGGACTTGTGCTGGATGAAGCCGATATGGTTCATAAAGTAACGATCGTTCCGAGGGGGCAGGCGGGCGGATACGCGGTCATGCTTCCGAGAGAAGACCGTTACTTCCAGACAAAACCTGAACTTCTCGATAAAATTGTCGGTCTTCTGGGCGGACGCGTTGCCGAGGAAATTATCTTCGGCGAAGTCAGCACGGGCGCTCACAATGACTTCCAGCGGGCAACGAACATTGCCAGAAGAATGGTGACAGAGTTCGGTATGTCAGAAAAACTCGGACCGCTTCAGTTCGGTCAATCTCAAGGCGGTCAAGTATTCCTGGGCCGGGATTTCAACAACGAGCAAAACTACAGTGATCAGATCGCTTACGAAATCGATCAGGAAATTCAGCGCATCATTAAAGAATGTTATGAGCGTGCGAAAACCATCCTGACTGAAAATCGCGATAAGCTGGAATTGATTGCTCAGACATTGCTTGATGTGGAAACATTAGATGCGGAACAAATCAAGCATCTCGTGGATCACGGAAAACTCCCTGAGCGCAATTTCTCAGATGACCATCTTCAAAAAGACGATGTGAAAGTAAACATCCTGTCTAAAACAGAAGACGAAAAGAAAGACGAGCCGAAAGAATAGTTCGCTTTCTGATATGAAAACCGCCGGCGTATACCGGCGGTTTTTTTACTGGTTCCGTTTTGTTTACAAAAGAGCCGCAGATCGTGTATGGTATTGTAGAATGTTGAAAATGTTATGATTAGAAACTATTCAAAAGTGGTGATAGAGGTTGTTACTGGTTATAGATGTGGGGAACACCAACACCGTGATTGGTGTATATCATGATGGGGAATTAGAATATCATTGGCGCATAGAAACGAGCAGGCACAAAACAGAAGACGAATTCGGCATGCTGCTCCGTTCCTTATTTGAACATTCCGGACTCATGTTTGAACAGATTGAAGGGATTATCATCTCATCCGTGGTGCCGCCGATTATGTTCTCTTTAGAAAGAATGTGCACAAAATACTTTCACATCGAGCCGCAAGTTGTCGGCCCGGGAATGAAAACAGGTTTAAATATAAAGTATGACAATCCGAAAGAAGTGGGAGCTGACAGGATCGTCAATGCCGTTGCGGCGATCCAGCAGTATGGCGGCCCCTTAATTGTTGTTGATTTCGGAACGGCGACGACGTATTGCTACATTGATGAAAACAAACAATACATGGGCGGCGCGATTGCTCCCGGCATTACGATTTCGACGGAAGCGCTGTACTCACGTGCGGCGAAGCTTCCGAGAATTGAAATTGCCCGTCCGGACAATATCATCGGCAAAAACACGGTAAGCGCCATGCAGTCCGGCATCCTTTTCGGCTATGTCGGACAAGTTGAAGGTATAGTGAAGCGGATGAAATGGCAGGCAACACAGGAACCGAAAGTCATTGCGACAGGCGGGCTTGCGTCATTAATCGCAAACGAATCAGACTGTATTGATATTGTTGACCCGTTTCTCACTCTGAAAGGGCTGGAAATCATTTATGAGCGAAATCGTGTGGGTCACGTATAGGAGGTAAACGATGGATTATTTAATTAAAGCAATTGCATATGACGGTAAAGTGCGGGCTTATGCAGCCAGAACGACAGATATGGTTAATGAAGCGCAAAGAAGGCATGACACGTGGCCGACGGCATCAGCCGCAATCGGCCGGACGATGACAGCTTCTCTGATGCTCGGAGCGATGCTTAAGGGTGAAGATAAGCTGACAGTCAAAATAGAAGGCGGCGGCCCGATCGGAGCCATTGTCGCAGATGCGAACGCAAAGGGTGAGGTAAGAGCATACGTATCAAACCCGCACGTTCATTTTGACCTCAATGAACAAGGGAAACTGGATGTCAGACGGGCGGTCGGAACTGACGGAACACTCAGTGTCGTAAAAGATTTGGGCTTGCGTGATTATTTTACGGGACAAGTAGAGATTGTCTCGGGTGAACTCGGTGACGACTTCACGTATTACCTTGTTTCTTCTGAACAAGTCCCTTCATCTGTCGGCGTAGGTGTTCTGGTAAATCCTGATAACACGATTCTCGCTGCGGGCGGGTTCATCATTCAGCTTCTTCCGGGGACTGATGAAGAAACCATTTCAACAATTGAGAAGCAATTATCTCAAATCGAACCGATTTCAAAATTGATTCAAAAAGGCCTGACACCGGAAGAAATCTTAGAAGAAGTTCTGGGTCAAAAACCGGACGTTCTCGAAACAATGCCGGTCAAATTTCACTGTTCTTGTTCAAAAGATCGATTCGAAACGGCCATTTTAGGACTAGGCAAAAAAGAAATACAAGATATGATAGAAGAAGACGGAAAAGCCGAAGCGGTTTGCCATTTTTGTAATGAGAAATATTTATTTACAAAAGAAGAACTGGAAGAGCTTCGTGACGAAACAACCCGCTAGCTCTTTAGCGGGTTGTTCTATTTTATAAAAGGGATGGGGTAGATTTTGAAATCGAGAACACTTTTGACGATTATTGTAGCGGCGCTGTTAGTATGCAGTGTGACAGTGGCGTATAAGTTAACAAAATCCCAAGCCGCGGGGTCATCTGAAGAATCCATCGCGACAATCGGTGATAAACATATCACACGGCAAGACTGGATGAAAAAGATGGAAGACCAGTACGGAAAATCAACTCTGGAAGACATGATTAATGCACAAGTAGTGGAAGAGCTTGCGAAAAAGAATAAACTCACAGTTTCAAACAGCGAATTGGAGCGGGAGTTTCTTTTAATCAAAGCGGTGAATAATTCATTTTATGAAGACAGCCATATTACCGAAAAAGAATGGAGGGACCAGATCCGCTACAACATTCTTCTTGAAGAACTGCTGACGAAGGACATCGATATATCGGATAAGGAAATGCAATCATTTTATAATAAAAATAAAGAATTGTACCATTTCGATGATTCCTACAGAATCCGGCACATCGTCGTCAAAAACAAAGAAGAGGCGGACAGGGTGCTTGCTGATTTGAAAGGCGGTTCCAGCTTTGAAGCCGTCGCCGCTGAGCGTTCCACGGACAGATACACGTCTCAGTATGGCGGAGACCTCGGCTTTGTGACAGAAAACCTGGAAAATATCCCGCAGGCATATATCACAGAAGCTAAAAATCTTAAAGAAGATGAATGGTCCGCTGAACCGATTAAAGTTTCCTCAGGATACGCCGTCATTCAGCTGAAAGAAAAGCTTAAAGTGAGAACTTTCTCATACAATGAAGTGAAGAGCCAAATCAGACGCCAGATCGCGATGGATCAATTAGGTGACAAGGCGACAGTCAAAACGCTGTGGAAAGAGGCGGGGGTCTCTTGGTTCTACGGGGAAAAAAGAACTAAATGATTGACAAAAAATTTTGAAATTGATAACTTATATTTATAATACCAATAAATTTAGTCGGAAATTGAGGTGTCCAACATGGTGCGTATTGCAAATTCTATTACTGAACTAATCGGAAATACTCCTATTGTGAAATTGAATCGCCTGACGGATGAAAACAGTGCAGATGTATATCTGAAGCTTGAATACATGAATCCGGGCAGCAGCGTAAAAGACCGGATCGGAGTGGCGATGATTGAAGCGGCTGAAAAAGAAGGAAAATTAAAAGCCGGCGACACAATCATTGAACCGACAAGCGGAAATACGGGGATCGGTCTTGCAATGGTGGCAGCGGCTAAAGGTCTCAGAGCCATTCTCGTTATGCCTGATACAATGAGTATGGAACGACGCAATCTGCTGCGCGCATACGGAGCGGAGCTTGTGCTGACTCCCGGCGCAGAAGGAATGAAGGGCGCCATTAAAAAGGCGGAAGAACTTGCCGAGGAACACGGATACTTTGTGCCTCAGCAATTCAACAATGCGGCAAACCCGGAAATTCACCGCCAAACGACGGGGAAAGAAATCGTCGAACAGTTTGGTGACGACCAGCTTGATGCGTTCGTGGCCGGAATCGGTACCGGCGGAACCATCACGGGAGCGGGCGAAGTGCTGAAAGAAGCATATCCATCCATCAAAATCTATGCGGTAGAGCCGGCGGATTCTCCAGTTCTTTCCGGCGGAAAACCGGGCCCGCATAAAATTCAGGGTATCGGAGCGGGATTTGTCCCTGAAACATTGAATACGGACATCTATGATCAGATCATTCCCGTCAAAAACGAGGATGCATTTGAATATGCCCGTAAAACGGCAAAAGAAGAAGGGATTCTCGGCGGCATTTCTTCCGGAGCGGCCATTTACGCGGCACTGGAAATCGCGAAAAAACTGGGGAAAGGCAAGAAAGTGCTTGCGATCATCCCTAGTAACGGAGAACGTTACTTAAGCACACCGCTTTATCAGTTTGAATAGAGACATATACACGGCTCCCGGCTGTATCCGGGAGTTTTTTTGTGCTGAAGCATCGAAAATCCAAAAAACGTTTCGAATTTTATGGTTGGAAGTGAAATTCACTTTTTTCACCAGTGTGATTGCTTTAAAATAAAACTACAGTAAAACGAAGCAGAGGATTGATATGATGGCACAACGCAGACCGGCAGGAAGAAAAATACCTTTTACGAAACAAGCATTTTTACAGCGATATGAAAACCTTTCGAAATCGAGAAAACGGCATGTTCTGCTCGAAAGCGCGAGAGGGGGAAGATTCAGTATAGCCGGTCTAGATCCGATTGCGTCCGTCAGAGGGAAAGACGGAATTACAACGATCAAGCATGAGGGGGAAACACTGTTTAAAGAAGGTGACCCGCTGCGGGCCTTTCATGAATGGTTTGGAACGCTCGGAACGGAAACAAACGTTGAGTTTCCGGACTTTCAGGGCGGTGCGATTGGTTTTATCAGTTACGACTACGCCCGATATATTGAGAATTTTAAGATGCTGTCGTTAGATGATCTGGAAACACCTGATATTTACTTTCTTGTTTTTGATGATGTGGCCGTTTATGACCATGAGGAAGAGGCGTTATGGCTTATTACCCATACTGAAGCGGAAGAAGCGGATCTTGCGGAAGAAAAGCTGTCCGGCTTAGAGGACATGTGGTGTTCCCTACAAACGGCGGACGAGCCTTTTTCACCGCTGGATCGGAATGGGGACGGATCGTACGCCGCTCCGTTCACTGAAGAAGGATTTTCGCAGGCTGTAGAACAAATTAAACAATATATCGCGAGCGGCGATGTGTTCCAGGTTAATTTGTCCATCAGGCAGTCTCAGTCCTTATCCGTTCATCCGTATGAGGTGTATAAACACTTGAGAAACGTCAATCCGTCTCCTTACATGGCCTATCTCGAGACACCGGGGTTTCAAGTGATATGCGGGTCGCCGGAGCTATTGGTGACAAAGAAGGGGAAGAAGCTTGAAACGAGACCGATCGCGGGTACGCGTTCAAGAGGAAAAGACGATGCTGAAGACAAGGCTTTGGCTGACGAATTAATTCACAATGAAAAAGAACGTGCGGAACACGTCATGCTTGTTGATCTTGAGCGCAATGACCTCGGGCGCGTATCGCGCTACGGCTCCGTGCGCGTTAACGAATTTATGGCGATCGAAAAGTATTCCCACGTCATGCATATCGTGTCAAACGTACAGGGAGAGCTGCAGGACGGATATGACGCGACAGACATTATTCATGCGGTGTTCCCGGGGGGCACCATCACGGGAGCGCCCAAAGTGAGAACGATGGAAATTATAGAAGAGCTTGAGCCGACAAGACGGGGGCTTTATACTGGATCTATAGGCTGGTTCGGATTCAACGGAGATTTGCAGTTTAACATTGTGATCCGGACGATCTATGCAGCCGGCGGACATGCTTTTATGCAGTCCGGAGCAGGAGTGGTCATTGATTCGGTTCCGAAGCATGAATACAAGGAATCGTTCAAAAAAGCTTTTGCGATGAAAAAGGCGTTAGAGCTGAGCGAAGAAGAGACAAAAAATCAGACGAGGTGAGCAGAGATGATTTTAATGATTGACAATTATGATTCATTTACGTACAACTTGGTTCAATATTTGGGTGAGCTCGGGGAGGAACTGATCGTCAGACGGAATGACGAGATTACGATTGAGCAGATTGAAGAGCTGGGTCCGGACTTCTTAATGATTTCACCCGGGCCGTGCAGTCCTGATGAAGCGGGGATCAGCCTCGAAGCCATCAAACATTTTGCCGGCAGTATTCCTATTTTCGGCGTATGTCTCGGGCATCAGTCGATTGCGCAAGTATTCGGCGGCGATGTCGTCAGAGCAGAGCGGCTCATGCACGGCAAAACGTCAGAAGTTATGCATGACGGACAGACGATTTTTAAAGGCCTGCAAAATCCGCTGGTCGCCACCCGGTACCATTCACTTATTGTCAAAGCGGACACGCTGCCGGATTGTTTTACGGTATCCGCTCAAACCAAAGAAGGAGAAATTATGGCAATCCGCCATAATGAGCTGCCTGTTGAAGGTGTTCAGTTCCATCCGGAATCCATCATGACCTCCTTCGGCAAAGAGATGCTCAGAAACTTTATAGAGACGCACCGCAAAAAGGAAGTAACGGTGTGATTATATATTTGAATGGTCAATATATAGAGGAGAAAGAAGCGGCGCTTTCTCCTTTTGACCATGGTTATCTGTACGGGATCGGCGCGTTCGAGACGTTCAGGCTTTACAGCGGCCGGCCGTTTCTGCCGGATGCGCATGTCGCCAGGCTCAACAGGGCGCTTCGGGATCTGCAGATTGCATATGAGGTGAACAAACAGGAGCTGCTTGATATGCTTCTGAGACTGTTGCTCCTCAATGACATCAAGGACGGCAGCGCGCGTGTCCGGCTTAACATCTCGGCAGGCGTCAGCGATAAGGGATTTGCCGCGCAGACTTATGAAAAGCCGACCGTCCTTTGTTTCGTCAACCGGCTCAATCCGGAAACTCTGCCTGTTCAAAAAGAAGGCAGGCTTCTCTCTGTCCGGAGAAACACGCCTGAAGGATCTTTTCGGTTAAAATCCCATCACTATTTAAACAACATGTATGCTAAACGGGAGATCGGGAATGATCCCAATCTTGAAGGCATTTTCCTGACCGGAGAAGGAGATGTCGCGGAAG
The DNA here is from genome assembly GCF_032461585.1 of Bacillus sp. IS1. Classification (NCBI taxonomy): domain Bacteria; kingdom Bacillati; phylum Bacillota; class Bacilli; order Caryophanales; family Bacillaceae; genus Bacillus; species Bacillus sp. IS1. The sequence continues at coordinate 49,984 of NZ_JAWCWR010000010.1, forward strand.
GCATTGTCTCCAACGTGTTTTGGCGAAAAGGAGACAAGGTCTTTACGCCATCTTTGGATACGGGAATTCTCGACGGCGTAACGAGACAGTTTGTCATTGATGAATTGAAACGGCAGGGGACAGAAGTCACCGAAGGCCGATTCCGTTTTCAATCAATGCTTGAAGCGGATGAAGCATGGATGACAAACTCCGTGCTTGAAATCATCCCGTTTTCTAAAATAGAGGAAGTGCCGCTGCCCGGAATGAGCGGGAAAACGGTGCAATTGCTCCGTAAGCAGTATCAGCAGGAAATAAACAAAATGAATGTACAGGAGGAGGAACAAAATGGCGCAGCAAACAATTGAACAGCCTAAACTGATTCATACAAAAAAAGGCGCTCTGTCCTATAAAGAGAAGACGCTCGTTATGGGGATATTAAATGTAACGCCAGACTCCTTCTCTGACGGCGGTAAATACGACAGTACGGAAAGGGCGCTTCTGCGTGCGGTGAAGATGGCTGAAGAAGGGGCGCATATTATAGATATCGGCGGTGAATCGACAAGGCCCGGCGCATCACTCGTGTCGGCTGATGAGGAAATGTCACGAGTCATCCCCGTCATAGAACGGATTACAAGCGAGCTGGACATTCCGCTTTCAATCGATACGTACAAAGCGTCCGTGGCAGACGAAGCGGTCAAAGCGGGAGCCTCTATCCTTAATGACATCTGGGGGGCGAAAGGTGACCCTGACATGGCGTCAGTAGCCGCCGCACACGGGGTTCCGATTATCTTAATGCATAATCGCACGGAAAGAAACTACAACGATCTTATTCCTGATATGCTTGCAGACCTGATGGAAAGCGTAAAAATTGCCGCAGAAGCCGGCGTCACAGATGAAAACATGATTCTGGATCCGGGGATCGGCTTTGCGAAAAACTATGAGGACAATCTGGCTGTCATGAACAAGCTGGAGGTGTTCAGCGGGTTAGGTTATCCGCTGCTCCTGGCGACATCGAGAAAAAGGTTCATCGGCCGTGTACTTGACCTTCCCCCTGAAGAACGTGCTGAGGGAACGGGAGCGACAGTATGCCTTGGCGTCCAGAAAGGCTGCGACATTGTGAGGGTGCACGATGTCAAAGAGATCGCAAGAATGACTAAGATGATGGATGCTATGCTGAACAAAGGAGGCGCACATTATGGATAAAGTATATGTGGAAGGTATGGAGTTTTACGGATATCACGGCGTGTTCGAAGAAGAAAACAAACTCGGCCAGCGCTTCAAAGTAGACCTGACTGCCGAACTGGATTTGAGCAAAGCGGGAAAAACGGATGACCTTTCTTATACCATTAACTATGCGGAATTGTACAGTGTCTGCCGCGGCATCGTTGAGGGCGAGCCCGTTAATTTGGTCGAGACCCTTGCGGAACGGATCGCAGACACCGTCCTTAAGAAATTTGAGCCGGTGCAGCAATGTACGGTAAAGGTTGTTAAGCCTGACCCGCCGATTCCCGGCCATTATAAATCAGTAGCTATAGAAATGACGAGAAAGAAATCATGAACAATACGGCATATATCGGCCTCGGTTCCAATATGGGCGACCGTGAACATTATTTGCGTCAGGCAGTGGCCATGCTCAGCCGGCATCATGGCGTAACGGTGTCAAAGGTGTCCTCCATATATGAAACAGATCCCGTCGGCTATGAGGATCAAGATCAGTTTCTCAATATGGCGGTTGAAGTGAAAACGTCGTTATCTCCTTTTGAACTTCTTGATGTAACGCAGAGCATTGAAGCTGAATTAGGCAGAACGAGAGAGATTCGCTGGGGACCGCGGACGGCAGACCTTGACATTTTGCTGTATAATCGTGAAAATATTGAAACAGAGCGGCTGATTGTTCCGCATCCGAGAATGTATGAGCGCTTATTTGTCCTTGCGCCGTTAAAAGAAATATGTCCGCAGGCGGATCATATCACGATAAGCGCTGAAACAAACCAAGAAGGTGTAAGAGTATGGAAGCAGAAATCTGGGGTAGGCGAATTCGTGCATTCAGAAAGCTGAAAGGTTATACTCAAGAAGGATTTGCAAAAGCATTAGGTATATCAGTTTCTATTGTCGGTGAAATTGAACGCGGAAACCGATTGCCGTCAGATGCCATCATTCAAGATGCGGCAGATGTTTTAAATATAAGTGCGGACGAATTGGCCCCGCCTGAAAAATAGACAAATGAAAGGAGGGGAAAAATGTTTAAAATCGGTGATATTCAATTGAAAAACCGGGTTGTGCTTGCCCCTATGGCCGGTGTCTGCAACTCAGCGTTCAGATTGACTGTAAAGGAATTCGGAGCCGGGTTGGTATGCGCTGAAATGGTCAGTGACAAAGCGATTCTTTACAACAACGCCAGAACAATGGGGATGCTTTACATTGATGAACGTGAAAAACCGCTCAGCCTTCAGATTTTTGGAGGAAAAAAGGAAACCCTTGTGGAAGCGGCGAAGTTTGTAGATCAAAACACAACTGCTGATATTATTGATATTAACATGGGTTGTCCCGTACCCAAGATTACAAAATGTGATGCGGGCGCCAAATGGCTTCTTGATCCTGATAAGATTTATGAAATGGTATCCGCAGTAGTAGATGCTGTTGATAAGCCGGTTACAGTGAAGATGAGAATGGGTTGGGATGAAGAGCACATCTATGCGGTGAAAAATGCCCAAGCCGTTGAACGTGCCGGCGGAAAAGCCGTTGCCCTGCACGGCCGCACAAGAGTGCAAATGTATGAAGGCACTGCGAACTGGGATATCATTAAAGAAGTGAAGCAATCCGTCTCCATTCCCGTCATCGGAAACGGTGATGTCAAAACGCCTCAGGACGCGAAACGTATGCTTGAGGAAACAGGAGTTGACGGCGTCATGATCGGCCGGGCCGCACTCGGCAACCCGTGGATGATTTACCGTACGGTGCACTACCTTGAAACCGGTGAGTTAAAAGACGAACCGAAAGTCCGTGAAAAAATGTCGGTATGCAAACTGCACTTAGACCGCCTGATTAAGTTAAAAGGCGAAAATGTGGCAGTCAGAGAAATGAGAAAACACGCTGCCTGGTACCTGAAAGGTGTCAGAGGCAATGCGAATGTACGCAACGAAATTAACCAATGTGAGACGCGTGAAGAAGTTGTGCAGCTTTTAGATGCATTTACCGCCGAAGCAGAGGCAAAAGAGCTTCAAGATGCAAAAGTAGGTTAATATACACCCTCTATTGCTGCTCACTGCCAGCTTACCGCTGGCAGTTTTTCTGCTTTTTCGTGAAATCAAAATGTAACGGAGTGATACCAATGAGTCAAGAAGAGCAAAATCATGAGGAATTGAACGACCAGCTGCAAGTCAGACGAGATAAAATGAACCAGCTGAGAGAAAACGGCATTGACCCTTTCGGCGAACGTTTCGAGAGAACGCATCAATCTCAACAGATCATTGACGCCTACCAAGAGCTTTCTAAAGAAGAACTGGAAGAAAAAGCGATCGAAGTGACCATTGCAGGCCGTATGATGACAAAGCGCGGAAAAGGGAAAGCCGGCTTTGCGCATCTGCAGGACTTAGAAGGTCAAATTCAAATTTACGTAAGAAAAGACAGTGTCGGCGAAGAACAATATGAAATCTTTAAATCTTCAGACCTCGGAGACGTTATCGGCATCACGGGGAAAGTTTTCAAAACAAACGTAGGCGAGCTTTCTGTCAAAGCGACATCTTTTGAACTGCTGACAAAAGCACTGCGTCCTCTTCCTGATAAATATCATGGGTTAAAAGATGTTGAACAGCGTTACCGCCAGCGCTATCTCGATCTCATCGTAAACCCTGACAGCAAACAAACGTTTATCACACGCAGCAAAATCATCCAAGCGATGAGAAGATACTTAGATGACCATGGATACTTAGAAGTTGAAACACCTACGATGCACAGCATACCGGGAGGAGCGTCTGCACGCCCGTTCATCACACACCATAACGCGCTCGATATGCCTCTTTATATGCGTATTGCGATTGAACTGCACCTGAAACGCCTGATTGTCGGCGGATTGGAAAAAGTCTACGAAATCGGCCGCGTGTTCCGTAATGAAGGTGTTTCTACACGCCATAACCCTGAATTCACGATGATCGAGCTGTATGAAGCGTACGCCGATTATAAAGATATTATGAGCCTTACGGAAAACCTCGTTGCACATATTGCGCAGGAAGTGCTTGGAAGCACCACAATCCAGTACGGCGAAGAGCAGATTGATCTAAAACCTGAATGGAAACGACTCCACATGGTAGATGCGGTCAAAGAAGCGACAGGCGTAGATTTCTGGAATGAGATGACTGTTGAAGAAGCGCGCGGTCATGCAAAAGAGCATGGTATCGAGATCACAAACTCAATGACGGTGGGTCATATCATCAATGAATTCTTCGAACAAAAAATTGAAGAAACACTCATTCAGCCTACATTTATTTACGGCCACCCTGTAGAGATTTCTCCTCTTGCTAAGAAAAATCCGGAGGACCCTCGCTTTACAGACCGTTTTGAGCTGTTTATCGTCGGCCGTGAGCACGCTAATGCGTTTACGGAGCTGAATGACCCTATTGACCAGAGGGAACGCTTTGAAGCGCAATTAAAAGAAAGAGAAGAAGGTAACGATGAAGCGCATATGATGGATGAGGACTTCGTTGAAGCTCTTGAATACGGCATGCCGCCGACCGGGGGATTGGGTATCGGTATCGACCGCCTTGTCATGCTGTTAACAAATGCTCCGTCTATCAGAGACGTTTTATTATTCCCTCAAATGAGACAACGCTAATAAAAGGGAAGGCGCCGTTTCTGCTTATCGCAGTACGGCGCTTTTTTAGAAACAAGCCGCTCGTAAAACTTTTTTGATTTTCTTTTAAAAAACTATTGCACTATTATTTGTGAGGTGGTATATTATTATTCGTTGCCGCTAAACAAGGCGCTGACGAAAAAAAGAAATTTAAAAAGTTGTTGACTTCAAGAGATTGATAAGATATAATAATAAAGTCGCTTGAACGAAAGACAAAATGATCTTTGAAAACTAAACAAGACAAAACGTACCTGTTAATTCAAAGTTTTAAATAAATCGCACAGCGATGTGCGTAGTCAGTCAAACGCTTTATCGGAGAGTTTGATCCTGGCTCAGGACGAACGCTGGCGGCGTGCCTAATACATGCAAGTCGAGCGGACAGATGGGAGCTTGCTCCCTGATGTTAGCGGCG
>NZ_JAWCWR010000011.1:0-52582 GCF_032461585.1 Bacillus sp. IS1
TCAATGGTTTGGTGGCGATAGCGAAGAGGTCACACCCGTTCCCATGCCGAACACGGAAGTTAAGCTCTTCAGCGCCGATGGTAGTCGGGGGTTTCCCCCTGTGAGAGTAGGACGCCGCCAAGCTTTTTTATTTTATCTACCATGTTTTTGTTTATGAAGCTTATAATATTCCGCAGTAGCTCAGTGGTAGAGCTATCGGCTGTTAACCGATCGGTCGTAGGTTCGAGTCCTACCTGCGGAGCCATTGCTTCCATAGCTCAGCAGGTAGAGCACTTCCATGGTAAGGAAGAGGTCAGCGGTTCGAGCCCGCTTGGAAGCTTATCTAAATACGTTGATCTGAAGCAGTTTCCGCGCGTTATGGAACTGTTATTTTTTTGTCTAAAATTAGGTTGGGGACGAATTGGGGACGAATTATCAAATCGCACCTATTATCTTGTCCTAGTTTTTATATTTTTAGGCTGGGGACGAGTGGGGGACGGATTATCAAATCGGCCTTTTAACTTGTCCCAGTTTTTATATTTTCTGAGTAAATCATATTTCCGATCGCATCTGCCACCAATGCGTCTGCCTGTCTATTACTGTGAGTATATGTGTTTAAAGTTGTTTGTATATTTGAATGACCAAGTCTCTCAGAGATATCTTTTATATTTAAACCAGGTACTGTACCAAGCTGGTTAACTAACATGGTTGCATGTGTATGCCGCAAGTCATGCAGCCGTCCCGGCTTTATGTTATGTCTTTTAGTGAATTTCTGCCACCAGGTATTTGGAGATGTGGGATACTGTGGCTTCCCGTTATCCGCTCCAAACAACATGAGTTTATTTTTGTCTTCTTTCCATCCAACCCACAACTCACCTAATAGAAGTCTGTTTTTCTTTATCTCCTTTAATAAAATATAAGCTTCCTGCATAACAGAGGCCGGCAATGTAATCGTCCTAGATGACTTATTTTTTGGGGCCTTAAATCTATATCCGTGTTTCTTTGTATATTGCAATGACTCATCAATTCTAACCTGATTCGTGTCAAAGAATAGGTCAGATTCATCTATGGCTAATAACTCGCCTCTGCGAAACCCTCCAGTAATTGCAAATTTGATAAATACCCGATTTCTCAGAGGAGCATATTCATCAAGTAGATGAAAAATATGATTGATTTCTTCTTCTGTATATATTTCATATTCTTTATATTCTTGTTTTGGCCGCTTAACATTTAAAGCCGGATTTTCACCAATTATCTTCCACTCAGCAGCTCTTCCCAATATGTCTCTTATAATTCGATACCGGGCATGAATACTTGAAGATGAGATATTTTCATTACTCTTTTTGTAGTCATCTAAAAAATTCAGAATATGGATTGGCTGAATATCTTCTAAATGCATATCACCAAACCATGGCCTAATTTCTTTACTCATTATATAGTTATAGGTTTCAATTGTTTTCCCGTCTAGGTGACTCATTGCATATTTGTTTTCCCAGTCATCTACAAACATATTGAATGTTCTCTTTTGGGGCTTTATATAAGTGCCGGCTTCAATTTCAGCCTTGAATTTATACCATTCACTTTCTAAAAAAGTCCTAAGTTTTTTTGGTGATTTTAATAATTTTTCATCTTCAATCCTAATGGACTTTTTTTCTTTTTTTCTTTTTCCTTTAGTCCCTACCTCCACAATGAGACGGTACGATTTTTCTCCTCTTTTCTCAATACTCGGCATAGACAAACTTCTCCTTTTCTAATCTTTGAGTTAAGAAAGCATGATATTTAAAACTGAATAGTTTGCGGAGATACATATCCAGGCGTGTCTCTGCGAATGGATACGTAACTTGAAATAAGTTGGATATGTAGGTTATTGCCTCTCGTTTGGTGGCCGGTAGAACGAGATTCTTCAACATAAAAGTGGGAACTGCGAAGTGATACATAAAAGCATTTGCCTGATTCTCCTGCAGCTCTCTAAATAGGGAAGGGATCTTGTATTGAACACCGACATGATTAATGTGATGGCAGAGTTCATGGCAAAAATCTTCCCATTGCTTCTTTTTAGACATACGTGAATCAAGGATAATACAAGCCATCCCCAGTAATTTCACAGCTACACTCTTTTCATTTTTGTAGTAAATTAATATCTTTAATCGTTCTGCGATTTTTTCTAAGTCTCCAGCTCCTGGCTCAGTAATTCCTATACCGGAATAAATAGATCTAATTCTTTCTTCAAGTAATGATAATTGAAACAAAATAAATCCTCCTGCAGTAACTACAAACCTATGTTCGGTTTTATTGTTTAAAAGAAAAGCCTGAAAAAGCAGGCTCATTTTAATGCTCTAAGTTAATCTTTATATCCATCTTATCCCCTAATGCTGTAGCATTCTCATCGCTTGGAGATGCAACCCTTAGACGAATTGAATCTAGATTTTCTATATCCTCTTCATTTTGAAAGATATAAAAAACAGATCCACTGTCTTTTACTTTCCCAATATACTCTCCGAGAAGGTCGTCACTTTCATCAAGAGAAGGTTCCTCAACTTGTACTCCGGTGCTTGTAGCAAGTTTTATACTATCTGGAGTGAAATTCACTACTCCATCAGATGTATTCTTCGCTTCCAGTTCAAGTTCAATAAAAGGCGTTTTCTCATTAGCCACCGCTGCAATTACTCTTTTCACAGTAAGTTGCATAGGGCCAGATTTAGCTGTGGTTTCTTTATTGCTTATGGCCGTTACTTTTGCTGTTCCACCATCAATTTCATATACATCTCCAACTTCGTTGGGCCCGTTTTCGGAAATATCCTGACTCTCCGACGGGCTATTATCAGGAACACTGTTTTTGTTCCCGGAAGATGAAGAAGAAGACTCTTCACTATTTTTGCAGGCTGTGAGTAACACGAGCGAAGCAATCAATAGTAAAGTCCCCAACCTCTTAAACAATTTTTTGTCCCCCTTTTGATTTTCTTTATATCTCAATCAATTTACTTATTCGTGAACAGTTTATTTTACAGTACACGCTTACCGCAAAACCTTGGTAATTCTATGTTTTCATGGGGATGAAAATTTTTAATTTAACACTTAATTTTCTTTTTGTTAAACAAATGCTAAACAAATGTTTTACCAAAAGAAGAATTAAGAAGTTAAGAATTAAGAAGTGGAGAATGATTGTCTGCTATTCATCGAACCCTTTTTTGAGAAGATACTCTAAAAGCTCTTTCGCTTGTTCCTTGGTGATTTTTCCGTCACGGCCAGCAATTAAAGTTTCAGGGTCATTTAAGAGTTCATCTATCTTTGAGTCATGGGAGTCACCTTTTAGAAGGTAGTCTGTAGAGACATCCAATACTTTAGATAAACTAATAATTTCTGAATCAGTAATAGGGCGAGTACCTTTTTCTATACGGTTCATAACAGCATAATTTAGGTTTACACGGCGAGCCAACTCCCTTTGGGACCAGCCTTTTCTTTCTCTTAATAAAACGATCCGATCACCTATATTCAATGTTTTCACCACTTTCCAAGTAAGACAAATGATATCACGTTTCCGATATGGAAACAAAAAAAGTTTCTAAATTGTAAACAAAAATCGTTGACATTTCTGTTTTAGAAATGTATTATGTGATTACAGTGTTTCTGAAACAGAAACGAAAGGAGTGAAGAAATGCAGCAGCTTAATTTAATTTTCATCAAGAATAGACGAAAAGAATTAAAAATCTCTCTGCAATATATGGCGACAAAATTAGGTTTCAAAACTGGCTCAAGTTATTTGAAATATGAGCAAGGCCTATACGCTTTTAAAGCTGAACAATTGCCGATCTTAGCACACCATTTACAATGCAAAATAACAGATTTTTTTGCGGAAAACGTTTCTGATTTAGAAACAAGTAGTGCTTAAGGGATTTCGTAATGAGAAATGAACCGTTAATCCCTAAAAATAATGATTAATGGTGAGGTGTGAAATTTTGCAACGAACAGCATTAAGCCCTCAAGAAACAGCTGCTTTTTTGGGGGTTCATAAAGAAACCATTTATAGCATGGTAAGAAACAACCAAATTCCTCATTTTAGGGTGGGGAGGAAGATTTTCTTTAGGGTTGATTCACTCAATGCATGGATAAAAGAACAGGAAGAAAACAGCGTGCTTTCTATTGAAATGTAGATTTCTTCCACCTAAGAGTACAACATGCTCCGACACAAATCTGTTCTGTTTCAGAACATGTTCCGATTTGGAACATTGAGGGGGGGTGAACAAGTTGAAATTAGGGGCACTACTTCGAAGTACGCGGGAGCGGGCGGGTCTTTCACAAGAACATCTAGCTGAATTACTACACCGATCCCGCAGCTGTATATCAAAATTTGAGAACGACAAAAAATCTTTAGATGTTCCTACATACGTACGATGGATGGAAGCGACAAATGCAAAGGAGGCAATGATTGCAACGTTATGCGGCATTGATCCGAGCGCAGTCGCTCAAAGCATCCAAAACATCATGACTCTATTTGGAGGTTGAAATGAAAAACGAAATGGAAAAGCCAGTCTATGCGGGCATTCATCATAGTGGAATAACACTGGAAATGATCTGCATTGAAACATTGCATACAAGAATCATGGAAGCATTAAAAACAGGAGACACAGCTAAAGCTGTTGAGGCACATAAAGATGTGTTGCGCTCGTTGATTCAGATCAAACGATATCAGACTGCCGAACGAGTGGAGAAATTGAAGGCATCATCAAAGATAGTATCTGTCCAGTATCCGGAATCATTAAAAAAATGAAAGGATTGATTTAAATGTCATTTGTATTATCTGCAAGCCGTTTGATGAAAGCTTCTGAGGTTGTTAAACATTGTCGGGAAGTAAAGAGAAATCCGGCTCTTATTCTTATGGCAAATGCCCAAGCAAAAGAAGACATCGAGAAAATAAAAAAGCAGCAAGCCGGCACGCTCACTGCATAAAACAAATGTTCGTATCTATTATACCGCTCTTTTGAGAGCACGGCAAGTTTGTTCTTGTCGTCAGGCCAGGGGGAGAGGCGCTTATCCCCCCAACGCCCTTCACATTGTCTCTTTCTTTGGTCTGACGATGGGCGCAAGCATCAGGAAGGAGTGTGAGTAAATTGGGTAATACGTTTGACGCTGTGGAGGACTTGGTTGCGGCAACAAAAATTATCGGTGAGCTCCGGGCTGATATGTCAATTGTGAAGACAATGGCATCTCTATTGGCAGAGAGTAAAGATGTTAACGTTCTGCAGAATACATTGAACAAAATATCTGATGATATTTCAGCATCATTGGCAAAACACAAATTTTAAGCATTAAAAAAGCTCACTGTCCAGAGTGAGCTTCGGAAGGTGTTGCAATCTTTGGTACTAACAAGTTTACTTTATCACCTTCCAAAAATCAAATATTGGAGGTCTTTGACAAATGAATGAAGTTTTTTACACTGAACCATTTAGCGAGAATTATCGCGATCAGGTCAACCTGGCATCTGCCGGCGGATCTATCTCTTTTGATATTAAAGGCAATGTGGCTTTTCGTTTTCCTACTGCCGCTGCTCGTGAGGAATATCTCGCTCTTAAACAAAGAGCGGAAGGACGTGGGGGCAAATGAAAAAGGAAATGAAGCTATTGAAGTTGGAGCTGCTGAATTTCAAGGGCGTTAAGCAATTCACCCTTGATACTCGAGGTGAGAATGTCAAGGTGTACGGAGATAATGCCACCGGTAAAACAACTTTATTTGATGCCTTTATTTGGCTGCTGTTTGACAAAGACAGTCAAAACAAAAAGGATTTTCAAATTAAAACACTGACAAAAGAAAATGAACCGGTATCTGGATTGAATCATGAGGTAACAGGCGTTTTCGTTATTGACGGTAGTCATCTCACTCTTAAAAAAGTTTATTCCGAGAAATGGACGAGAAAGCGCGGCAGCAGTCAGGCTGTATTTTCTGGCCATACCACAGATTATTTTATCGATGGTGTGCCGGCAAAGAAAAAAGAGTTCAATGATCGTGTAAATGGAATCATTTCGGAAGATATTTTCCGCCTTGTCACTTCTCCATCATTTTTCAATGAACAAATGAAATGGCAGGACAGACGAAAGATTCTTCTTGAAATTTGCGGTGACATTACGCAAGAAGAAGTTTTTCAAGCGAATCCATCCGTAAAGGCTTTAGAGAGTATCTTAAACAAACGATCAATTGAGGATCACAGAAAAGTAATCGCGGCCAAACAAGCGGAGATAAATAAAGAGTTGAAGGCGATTCCTGTCAGGATTGATGAAGCCCTCCGGTCGGTCGAGGATATAACTGACCTAAATGAACAGGAATTAAACGACGAAATCAATTGTCTTCAAAATGACATCGATTTGTTGGAGGATCAGCTGCAATCCGCTCGAAACGGAGAGGCGGTATCGGAAAAGAGAAATGCCATCCTGCATATAGAGAACGAGCTTCAGGAAATGAAAAACGCTCATCAGGAGAAAGAATACAGCAATATCAGGGCACTGAAAGAAAAACTGTTCTCGGTAAAAAATAAGCTGGAGGAAATTTCTCTGGAGATTAAATCGAATACCCGTCAGCTGTCGCTTGAAAAAGACAACCAGGAAAGATTAACTGCGGAAATCCAGTCGCTGCGCCAGAGTTGGCTTGATAAGAATGAGGAAACGTTTGATCAGCATCAAACTGAATGCCCTACATGCGGCCAGGCATTACCGCCGGAACAGGTTGAGCAAGCGAAAGAGAATTTCAATTCTCACAAAAGCAGTGAATTAGAAAAAATCAATGAGCGGGGTAAATCGCGTAGCGAAGAGCTAAGGAGATCAGAAGGCATAATCGCAGAAATAGAGTCAGTGGCTCAAAAACTGCAGAAGGATTATGAGAGCAAAAGTGAGGAATGGTCACAACTTGATACTGAAATCAAGGCGGCCGAGAGCAACATGTCAGATATCACCACGGATGTTGCTTACAAAAACAAACAATCAGAGATTGATAGCATCCGTAAACAGATTGAGCAATTGGAGTCATCAAAGAACGAAGCAATTCAATTGATCAAAGATGATATTAACGGCAAAAAACAGGAGATGCTGCTGCTTCAAAAAGATTTGGCGAAAATTTCGCATTCTAAAAAAGTGAACAAGCGGATCATGCAGCTTGAAGAGGAACAGAAGGGCTTAGCCGAGGAGTATGAAGGGCTTCAGCATCAACTCTATTTGACTGAGGAATTTGTTCGTACAAAGGTAGATCTCCTGGAAGAACAAATAAACAACAAATTCAAATTTGCCCGCTTCAAGCTTTTTAAGAGTCAGATCAATGGAGGTCTTGAAGAGACGTGTGAAACGCTATATGAGGGCATTCCGTACTCTTCCGGCTTAAACAACGCCGCCCGCATAAATGTTGGACTGGACATCATTAATACCCTTAATGAGCATTACGGCATTTCTGCTCCAATCTTCGTAGATAACTCTGAAGCAGTGACTAAATTGATCGACACAAATTCACAGATTCTCAGTCTGATTGTCTCTGAAAAAGACAAGCAGCTGCGGATTGAATTGGAAGATAGTTCGCTCATTCCAGTGGATTGTGAGGTAAGTGCATGAGTGAAATTGTCACAGTAACAGTAGTTACGGGGAAAGGTTGGGAAGATCTACGCCGTGAAACCTTGCGTATAAATTCGGAAGAGATTATGCATGTGGGTCCGCTTTCTGAATGTCCAGAAGATGCGATTTTAGAAAGAGATTTAGTCGGACCCTCCGACTTCGCTGAGCTGCTTAAAAACTTTCTAATTGAGCATAAGGGAAAAAAGGTGAAATTTGTGTACGAGGATGAGGAGGATTCAAATGAGTGAAACCACAGAATTAATGACAAAACAAGTTGAGTTTTCAGTAAATGGTGAATCTGTAAAGCTCACGGGAAAAACAGTTAAAAACTTTTTAGTTCGCGGAAACTCTGACGTAACTGATCAAGAAGCAGCAATGTTTATAAACCTTTGTAAGTATCAAAAACTTAATCCGTTTTTAAATGAGGCGTACCTTGTGAAATTTAAAGGCTCACCGGCTCAAATGATTGTCGGTAAAGAAGCATTTATGAAGCGTGCAGAGAATAACGAGCAATTTCAGGGGTTTAAAGCTGGAATTATCGTTGAACGTGAAGGGGATATGGTTGAACTAGAGGGCGCAATCAAACTTCCAAAAGATAATCTAATTGGAGGGTGGGCTGACGTTTACCGTGCGGATAGGCAGCAACCAATTTGCGTGCGTATAAGCCTGGATGAATTCAGCAAAGGACAATCCACTTGGAAGACAATGCCCTTAAATATGATTCGAAAAACAGCAATAGTAAATGCCCTGCGTGAAGCCTTCCCTAATAGTTTAGGAAATCTATACACAGAGGAAGAGGAGCAGGCTAACGATGATATACCTGCTGAAGAACGGGTGCGCCGTGAGGTAAATGAAAACGCGAATACAGAGGTTATCGATATCGAACCAATTCCGGATCCACAAACAGAACAGCCGGAGCCGCAACCAACAAAAAAAGATGAGAAGCCTTCAGTCTTTGAAGGGAACGGACCAGACTTTTGATTGAAATTACAGCCCTGTCATCGAGCAGTAAGGGGAATTGCTATCGGGTTACCGATGGTAAGACCCCGCTTCTGTTGGAATGTGGTATCAGCTTTAAACAAATGCAAAAGGGCTTTCAGTTTAGAATGTCTCAATTCGCTGGCTGCCTTGTCTCTCATGAACATGGGGACCACTGCAAGGCTATTAAGGATGTTCTGAACGCCGGCATTGATTGTTATATGTCTCCTGGGACGGCCGGAGCAATTGGCCTCACTCATAACAGAATTAAGCCTGTGCCCGTAAAACAGCCGTTTAAGGTTGGTTCCTGGTCTATTATGCCCTTTGACGTGCAACACGATGTAGCGGAGCCGTATGGCTTCCTATTGGCGAATGACGCCGGGGATAAACTGCTTTTCGCCACTGATACCTATTATATACGCTATAGGTTCCCTGGTCTCACTCATGTCATGGTGGAATGCAATTACTCAGAGAAGATATTGAATGAAAATATTGAGAGCGGCATTACCGCTCCCGCCATGAAAAAGCGGCTTTTACAATCTCATTTTAGTTTAGAAAACGTCAAGAAATTTTTAATGGCCAATGATTTAAGCAAAGTACAGGAGATATGGCTGCTTCATCTTTCAGAATCAAACAGCGACGAAAAGATCTTTAAAGAAGACATCATGAAATTGACAGGAAAGGTTGTCTATATCCCGTGAGTGAACTGATAAAAACTACGTATCCTTATTGTTATGTGTTTTTGGCACAGACTTCCGCTCCGCATATGAGAAAAGCGGTGCTTGAGAATTATATTAAGACATTTATGAGCAAGTATGAGCCGAGCCTTGAATATGTGGCTATTAAAGGCACTTACGCTCTTTGTAGAAGAAAATAAACTCTTTGGAGAGGAGGAAGGCTCTTGTCAGGCTGGGTGAAATTATACAAGTCAGTCGTCGATCATGAGATCTTTACAGATAATGTGGGCTTTAGGCTATTTACTTTCTTAATGGCTAAAGCAGCTTATCAGGACGGTATGAAAATAAATGATTATGAATTGAAGAAAGGACAATATATCCGCTCGTATTCAAAACTATGTGATGATTTAGCAGTAAAAAAGGGACGAGGGTTAACCAGATTTACAAGAGCGGCAATTAAGGCTGCAGCTGAAAGGCTTCAAGCAAAAGGCATGATTGCTGCAGAGGAAACGGAATACGGAATGCTCTGGACCATTGTGAACTATTCGAAATTTCAAGGCTCTGAAAGAATCGTAAATGAAGAGAGCTTTTCAGAAAGGCGGCAAATATCCCAACCAAGTGATGAAAAACTGACTCCTTTCCAAAAAATCGAGGAAAAGTACCTGTCCCGAAAGGGCGGCATGTTTACAACACCATATGATGTGGCTGCCATAAACAGAATCCTTGATCAAAAAATTCCAATTGAGGATGTCCTGGCTTGGATAGATGAAATATTTGATCGTTACGTTCCTAAGCATCGAGCAGACGGTATCAAATCCTTTACTTACTGTGAGCAAGGTATTTTAGACAGGTGGCACGCTAAACAGAATCCACCTCCAAAAACAAACGTTTCGGAGTTCCGGCCGCGCGGATCAAAACAAGAGGAGAGTTTTGCCGCACTTGAAGCATATGCCAAAGAAAACGGCATTTCGATGGGGTGATCAAATTGAAAAAAGAAGAAGCAATGAAAATTCTAAGGCGACTCTCCGCCGCGTATACCCGCTTTGATTTAACAGGTGATGTGGGTATGGAGCGGATCGGATTATGGATGGAGCATCTGACTGAAATGCCATACAAACCTGTTTATGACAAAGTCAATGAGCATATTGCTAATAAGCCATTTCCTCCGACTATCTCAGAAATTAAAGTCAAACAACCAGCGAAAAACGAGTTTTTAGAGCAACAGAAAGAGTGGGAACGGAATGCAAAACATGCTAAAAAACCTTGAAGCAGAAGAGAGCCTATTGGGCTGTATCCTTGTTGAAAATGAATTGATTAAGGAAACCACCTTGGATCCGAAACACTTCGCAGACGAGCGGCATAAACGGATATTTAAGGCTATGCGAAATGTAGATGCTTCCGGCCAGCCTGTTGAAATGGTCACAGTAGTTACAGAGTTGGGAGAAACCGTCGAAGCGATCGGCGGCACCAGCTATCTTGTTGATTTAGCCAATGCTGTTCCATCTGTTATTAACTTCGAGACCTATCAAACATTAATCTACGAAGCTTTTAAACTACGTGATATGCAAAAGACCGCTCTTGATTTTGCGAATAATCCAAGCGATGAGGGGATTTTGCAGGTTTATCAGAAGACCGTGGAGCTGCAGGAGATCGGTGTTACAAATAAACGAACAAAGATGGATGTTTTAACCGAGATTTACAACGACATGTACCAAGAGAAAGGTGAAATAACAGGAGTGGAAACCGGTTTGGCCGATTTAGATGCAATGACCGGCGGTTGGCAGGACAGCGATTTAATAATCATTGCCGCCCGGCCTTCCATGGGGAAGACTGCTTTCGCTTTAAACTTGGGTCTCAAGGCTGCCCTTACGGGTGGGGTTGTCGATGTTTTTTCATTGGAGATGCCCGACCGTCAACTCGTAAACCGGATGCTCAGCAATTTGGGTTCAATCGAAGGTACAAAATGGAGAAATCCGCACAAGTATTTCAGTGAAAAAGACTATGAAAATGCGAATCGGGCCATCGGTGAATATGAAAAATTAGACATTAATATTCATGATAAGCCGTCACAGTCAGTGGCTGATATTCGTTCTGCCATTCGGAAGACCAAAAAGGACCACCCGGACAAAAAGCATTTGGTTGTGATTGACTATCTTCAATTAATCCGACCTATCGGCAAATTTGAAACGAAAAACTTAGAGGTCGCAAGCATAACGGGCGAATTGAAGAACATAGCCCGGACCTTCAATGTGCCAATCATTCTTCTTTCTCAGCTTTCTCGCGGAGTTGAGCAGCGGCAAGATAAGCGGCCGATGATGTCTGACCTTCGAGATTCAGGAAGCATTGAGCAGGACGCCGATATCGTTAGTTTTCTCTATAGGGATGACTATTACGATAAACAAAGCGATCTGAAAAACGTAGTGGAAATCATTTTTGCAAAACAAAGAAACGGATCCGTCGGCACTGTCATAGCTGCCTTTATTAAAGAGTACGGACGATTCTTAAACCTTGATAGACAAATGGAAGCCCTTGTGGGTTAAAAAGGAGCGGTTTTATGCCAAATAATGAAGTGGAGAAGCGGAGAGAATTTCTAATCAATGAATTGATTCGGTATGGCTATTCCATTGAAAAAGGAGCGGACTTGAGCCATTTGACGCTATTCAATCTGGAGAACCTCACAATTCAAGTAAAATGCCAGTTTGGCCGAAAGCTATCCGAAGAGGAGGAATCCTGCTGATGTACACCGTCCTGGCACTCATTTACGCGGTAAAGGAAGGCGAACAGCAGGAAATGATCATACAGCAGTGGATTCAGGATGACGGGAGGTAACAGCATGATCCAATTTACTATTTACGGGGAGCCAGTTGCGCAGGGGCGCCCCAGGGCAACCACAATTAACGGCATGACCAGGTTATATGACCCAAAGAAATCAAGGGATTTTAAGCAATATGTTAAACTCGCCGCCTCAGATCATCGGCCAAGTTCCTTGCTGACGGGCCCGCTTGAGTTAAGAGTCAAGGTCTATAAATCTACCTTGAAGAGTTTCAGTAAGAAAAAAGCGGCTGAAGCTGAACAAGGATTACTAAGACCCAGCAAAAAGCCTGATGTGGACAATTATATAAAGGGCATTAAAGACGGTTTAAATAAAGTCCTCTGGCATGATGACAGTCAAATTGTAGACCTCCATGTCAGTAAGTATTACAGCCAAAACCCAAGAATTGAAATTCTAGTAAAACCACTATCACAAGAGGAGGAACAATTATGTCTTTCGTTGACTTCAAAGGAATCGTAAAAAAGGTGAACCACAAACCCAAAGGAATTACCGAGGTCGTTCTGGAGGTCCCAACTAAAGAGGTGGGAAGCGGCATTCAAAATTTAGCCGAGATGATTGACAAGGACGTTCAGGCGCAGCTGGAGAGCGAGGTTGTACAGTTTAATGTACAAGTCAACGCGCACACCGATCGCCCGATTATCAATTACACGGTTGGCTCTGATGGAATTGTCAAGGTAGCGGATCCGGAACCAGAACAACTTGAGGCGAATCTTGGACTCCCTGAAGAAAAGCCGAAAATCGAAGAAAAGCCAAAGGAAATCGAGAGGAAGATTGTTGACTCCTTCATTACTGAAGACATGGCCCCGATCCTCGATGGATTCCCTGTATACATTACTGAAATGGCCAAGCGGCGCATAGAGGGTGAATCATACCAGAGGATTGCAAATGATTATGTAATGTATGAAGAGAACCTTATAGACCTCATCAACGAGTACAGAAAAGAAGTTGCACCGTATGCTCAAGCCTGGTGGGACTGGAAGCAGGATCAGGAAGCGGAGGCAGAGCCGATGGAAAAGCAGGCGCCGCGTGTTCCTCTTGATGAAGCTGATAACCCCGAGCCGTCAACCGAGGATGAAAAAGAGGATGAGAATAAGGACGAGGACGAACACGGAGCGGCATAAATGGGGAGAAGGAAAAAGCAGCCGCGTTGGTATCTGCTGTTTCGCATAGAGGATGGACAAGCTGTCCACCTCTATGAACCTTTAAAGAAATACGAGCTGGTGAGCCGGATCCGGAATGGATGGAGGGTAAGAAGATGACAGAGAAGAGAAAAAAGCTCTTAGAAAAATTGAGTGATTTCCGCATGGTTCCTGGCCATGGTCCTGATCTTTCCGCGATGACAGATGAGCAATTAGAAAAACAACTATGGTTTTTAGAAACTGCTTTCAAGATGGCTTGGGAAGAAGAAGATAATGAGGACGGTGATGATATATGAGCGTAAGACATCATCTGAAAATCTTACCGGAATATTTTATAGCGCTGAAGGATGGCCGAAAAACCTTTGAAATTAGGCACGATGATAGAGGGTTTAAGGAAGGGGATACCCTTTCCCTGAATGAATGGCAGGATGGATACACTGGCCGCTCAATTGACGTACATGTGACATTCATTACTGACTTTGAACAAAAGCCCGGCTATGTCGTTCTTGGTATTCAAAAGAAAGTGAGAGAAGATGATGATCGAAATATTTAAAGGCGATTGGGTGAGCGCAAAAGGTAACGGGATCGTCGTAAAGGGATATGTAGAGGAGATGCTGGGAAAAGCAGTTATTATCCGCCTTGTAGATGGAGAAAAAATAAAAGCTTCAATCCGGGTAGTGGAGAAGATGGATGACACGCTGCATGCCGAAGACCTTGATACAATGATTGATTTTTTTCCTTGATTATGGGAGATGAAGAATGGTTTCGGGAATTGTCTGAACTGAAATACAAACGCCGTGCCCGTATAACATAAAAAACCGTAGCACAAGGCCCCGGTTTTAGTTAATCTCGACAATTAATTATAACACGGGGAGTGCTGCAATATGAACAGACCTGAAAAAATTGAAAATCTACATCAACTTTCCGTTAAGGACTTAATGGAAGACCAAAAAACGAAGCTGATCATCTTGGATGGCTCAAGCGGGTCAGCCTATCTTGTAGATACACCGGAATATGGAAAGACCATCATACAGACAGCCAATAGCAAGCACACAAAGCTAAATTACGATTATGGCTTTTTGCCGTAACACGGAGGGGAACCCCCTCCTTTTTTGGAGGGATTTTTATGGTCATGAAGGGAGAATGTCTCAGCGCAGACATTACACCGCTTGAAAAAGGAAAAGAGTATTTCCTCTTTCCTTTAGGAGAAAGTCATTTCTACGTATCAAAATTTAACAATGTAAACGCCCATTGCGGAGCCTATCAAAAGAAACTATTCCGGATAACTGATGCCGGTCAGAGTGAAGTGCCTGAACCGAATGAATGGCATCAAATGAGTTTGTTTTGATTCCAAATCAAATAGCAGGGGCATTCCCTGCGGGGGAGGAAACGAAAATGAGTGAGAGAGTTGAACGGTTAAAACAGCTTACTTACATCCCACAAAAGGAAATAGGATGGCTTCTTGAACAAGCTGAACTGGCTGATAAACAGCGGGCTATCATTGAGGAACACCAACGCCAGCAGGACATTGCGGTCAATCAATTCCGGCAGGCTCAAAAGGACATTCAGCATCTAAGCGGGGAAAGAAGCAGATACAAGAAGGCTTTACAGCAAACTATTAAGAATATGCAATTCACTATAACGGTTGCCCAACATGAATTGAAGGGGGATGCGGAATGAGTAAAGACCTTTCGGAAGTGAAAATGGAGCAAAAACACATTAATTTAATGAAAGCCTGTGAGAATGGCGCGACGATTTGGGGCTATCGTGACGCTTTGTTGGCGAGGGAAATACAAAAATTTGATCCGTCTTTTTTGAAATTTATTCAGGATCTTGATGAATTGGGGAAATACGATCCCGAAGTTAATAAGCTGACAGGTGCGGAGAGACTTCCGTATTTTGGATGTGTTTTGCAGCCTGACGGGCTGACTTATGTCGAGAGGTGGGTGCGGAATGATTCGTGTCTATCAAAAAGGTGATTCGCAATATAACAATCTAACGGCCGCTTGGTCTAAAATGACTCGCTACGAAAAGGAAAAATATCAAGTGGAAACCATTATCCTTGCGCCGAGTCAACAGAGGGAAAATGTCGACTTGATAACAAAGGCTTTAAATGGTGATGAAGTTGAGAGGTTTACATCGGTAGTGCCGTGCCTCATGGTTTGCGTATTGGAGAAAAAAGCTCAAATATGAAGGAGGAACAATGATGAAAAAACTATTCAAATCAATCATGCTATCAGCAGTATTACTTACAGGAGCCACGGCCATTGCGCCGTCTGCTTCCGCCGCATGGTCCGGTTGGCAAAATGAATCCGGGTACAGCGGCCGGGTGTTTACGGATGCCGCGACTTACACGGCCGGTGCCTCCACGGTGGACTGGAAAGCCGAGAAAAAAGGCTCAAGGACACTTTATTACACGGCCGGCGTGTACAAGAAGCGTAGCGGCGGCGGGCTGACTGATACGAATTTAGTGCAGCGGGGCAGCTTCAAAACTGCAACGCCTCTGAAATCATTCAACGTGAAAACAATTCGGAATAAGACCGGGAAAGGAACCTATGTCATCCAACTGGACTGCTATTCTGATTCCGGCAAGCGGAACCATATCGGAACCTTTGAATCAGCAAAATTTTACGTCAAGTGATTCATTTCGTTATCGAATAAAATGAGCAATTGCGGACATCAGACATTCGGCATAAGGCTGTGCGTTTGATGCCCGCACTATTACTTTAAGGAGGGAACAGAGTGCAAGCAGTCAAACAATTGTCATTCATTCCAGAAGTAAATGAAAAAGAAGTACGTAACATCGTCATTAAAGAGCTCAAAACGTATAGATCATTAAAAACCCAAGCGGAAAATAGACAAGAGCAAAAGGAAAAGGGAATCATCGGGCTGTTTCCGCAGTTACGAAAAAACACTGATTATAATGAGCTGAAGGTCAAGCAGATGAATAGGGCGCTAGAAAACTGCCTTGATCAAGATGAACGCAGTATTCTTGAAAAGAAATATTTGTCTCCAAGAAAAATAAAGGATTTAGAAATTATGATTGAGCTCGGCCTGAAAAGAGATAAGTTTTATCAGGTGAAAAGACAGGCCATCTACAATATCGCGACAGCGCTCGGAATAATCTGAGGGCTGTCTTTTTTATGAGCGACAAAAAGCCGACAAAAACCCGATAAAAAGCCGACAAAATGGGGGATAAAATGGGTACTTTTTTTAGATGCGGTTTGTCATACGATAGAGACAGGAAGAAAACGAACGTGAATATCTGTCCCAAAAGGAGAAACCTGCGGACGCTGATCTTTTGCATGAGTCTATTTGTGCATCTGATTAGTGGCCGCTTTTTTATGGCAGATTGGGAGACGCACCTTTCCCGTATCAAGCGTGCACTCGGATGTATCGAATGACAATGAAGGCCGTTAGCTTCACAGGAGGAGCGGCTGGAGTCTATGCAGTATTGCGCGCGATAGTCACGGGGAACGCAAGCGGTGAGATTCCGATTGCAAGGAAAGTCTTTTAAATCGGCTCTCCATTTTCTTTGCTTACCTCCTGGGGAAAATCGACGGGCCACAAATAAATAAAAGCGAATAGCGTAAGGCGGTGCTTATTCGGCAAGGAGAAATGAAAGATGAAGATGAGAGACGTTTTATCTGCTGATACGAAACAGCAGTTTAAAAAAGTGTTAAGTCCCTCAACAAAGGCACATGAACCTCTGACGAGAAGGGATTGGGAAGAAATCATGGGAACGAAGCGCGACACCTATAAACGGACAGGCGGCCGTATTCGCCGTAAACAATAGGGGCTCACGTTTTGTTATATCGTTCTCCTTTAAAGCGTTGAAAATAAGTCTTTTTGACCGCGTTGAAAACAATTGTGATATTTTCTTACAAATTTTCTTGAAAAGGTTAAAAAATTACTAAAAATTTTATTAAATAAGCCTCAATTGATTGACATGACCGATCGATTTGTCCCGTGGTCTAATTTCTTTTCTGCCCATTTATATGATTTATTGCTTATCGTAAAATACTAAATTTTCATCATTATTCCAATCAAGAAACTTTATATACTGGTTTCATATAAAGAAGGGGGGTATAAAGCAGGAAACGAGTAATAAGTTGTCTGTTGTCGGCCTATGGATCTCACACTTATTAAAAAATCTCTAGGGGGAATTGAATTGAAGAAAAAAGTAATCACATCCGTCACCGCTCTGATGCTCGCTGCTTCCAGTCTGCCTGCTTTTGCCCACGCTAAAGAAAAAGAGGTTGAACCCACTGTTTCATCAGCACCGGCCGTTAAACAAACAATGAGCCATAACCAGTTTAATGCTAAAGAGAGCACTGGTATCCCTGGTGTTAATTTCAATGTAAATCTTGACGTCCTCGGCATAGCAAATTCAATCCGAAATGCTGTTGTGCAAAACGCAAATCGACCGGGTTTTGTCAAAAATATGATGGAATCTGCTTTTTACTCTGCCGGACAGAAATATAATGTCATGGTATTTAATTTGGCCCAGAATTACGAAGATCACTTCAGAGGCGTCAAATTCTATGGATCTGCCGTTCTTAATGGAGTGGTATACGGGATCTGGGTGTTTGAAGATGGGGAATTCACAAACAAAGGAGATGGCGGCTGGGATAACTGGGCGTTCAGAGGCTGGTTTGACAGAGATGGCAAATATGTAAAATTTTATAGACCGTAAAACATCAAAAAGGTATGCGGTTGAAAAGTGAAGTGACACACCTTTTTGATGTTTTGTTGAAAGCAAGCGGAATATAACTTAAGCATCCTTCGGGGTGCTTTTTTATTTGTACCAGGAGGCGAAAGCATCATGAATATCAAAACAATATCAGTTGAAAAAATAAACCCCGCTACATACAATCCTCGGATTGACCTGCAGCCCGGAGATCCGGAATATGATTCCCTCAAAGCTTCAATAACTCGATTTGGCAATGTTGAGCCACTCGTATGGAATGAAAGAACCGGTAATCTGGTTGGCGGACACCAGCGATTTAAAATATATATGGAAAGCAACCCTGCTGAACTCACTGTCTCTGTAGTCAACCTGAATGAATCAGAAGAGAAAGCCTTAAATCTGGCTTTAAATAAGACGGGCGGAGATTGGGATGAGCACAAGCTTGAACAGGTATTGCGAGATCTACAGGAGAATAATTTTGATTTATTTGTTACTGGCTTTTCAGATTCTGAGTTAGACGAGATTCTGGATGAATTACCTGAACATGCGGGGAATGGCGGGAAGATTACTGATGGCCATGAACTGGACTTAGATGAATATGAAGACGATCATTTTGAGCATACATGCCCGAAATGCGGATTCTCGTTTAATGAGTAGGTGAAGCATATGATTGGTTACAAGTGGAGGCTTTCCGATCTGAAATCTGTAGAGCGGAATGGCCTAAAGGTATTCAGTACATTCTCCTGCGGCGGCGGCTCATCTATGGGCTACAAACTTGCCGGATTTGAGCTTGTGGGGAACTGTGAAATCGATCCCCAAATGATGAAGATATACAGAAAAAATCATAATCCACAGCATTCTTTCTTAA
Organism: Bacillus sp. IS1; assembly: GCF_032461585.1. NCBI lineage: Bacteria > Bacillati > Bacillota > Bacilli > Caryophanales > Bacillaceae > Bacillus > Bacillus sp. IS1. The sequence continues at coordinate 18,751 of NZ_JAWCWR010000011.1, forward strand.
TGGATATACGAAAATTTAACAAAATCCCTTTGAGCGAACTTCCGGAGGCTCTATTTGATCTTGATGTGTTCGACGGTTCTCCGCCGTGTAGTGTATTTTCAATATCTGGTGAACGGGAGGATGCCTGGGGGAAAGAAAAAACGTTCAGGGAAGGTCAGGCTAAACAGTCATTGGACGATTTGTTTTTTGAATACCTGGATGCCGTAGAAAGATTGAAGCCTAAAACGTTTCTCGCTGAAAATGTAAAAGGAATGATAATCGGTAAAGCGAAAGGATATGTCAAGCTTGTCATTGAACGAGCAAAGGAAATTGGGTATGACGTTCAGGTGTTTTTGTTGAATGCAGCAACAATGGGAGTCCCGCAGCGGAGAGAGCGGGTCTTTTTTATTGGCCGTCGGAAGGATCTGAACCTCCCACCTTTGCATCTATCTTTTAATGAATCACCTATTTTGTATGGTGAGTTCAGGAGCGGCCGGGGATCAAAGCTGACAGAGACCTCTAAAACATATAGGCGATGGGTGAAGCGGCGCCCGTCAGATAACACTATAGGAGATATAACGAAGAGAACAGAGGGGAAAGAAAGTAATTTCAATACTGTCTTGGTCAAAAACAGCCTTGTGCCGCCTACTTTGGCTAGTAACTCTGTTTTCATACGTTATGATGAACCTTACTATATCTCTGAACGAGATATCATCTTAATGCAGTCGTTCCCGTTGGATTATGATTTCGTGGGCGCTAGCACCCAGTATGTTTGTGGAATGAGTGTCCCGCCTATCATGATGAACAGGATTGCGGAACAGATTTCTAATCAATGGTTTAAATAAAAAAAGAGGGTGCTGCTAACACCCTCCAATCACAACAGAGATAGCTCCCTGTCGAGAGCGTGATCAGACGCGGCCGCGTTTGTGGGAAATCACGCTCTGATTCATATTGTAATGGAGGACGGGGAGCATGACAAGAGAAAAAACAAACATATGTTCCTATTCTGATGAAGAGAAGGAAAAGCTTCTGCTTTTACATAAAACCGATGTTCTTGAAAATATCAGTGAATCCAAAGAAAAGTATCGGAAAATTGTTAGTGCAGGCATTGCACAGTGGATCAGAGACTTTCAAAACGGTCGAATAGAGGTAAACACTGTGGACGACCTAAAAAAGCTCATAGAGCTCGATATACAGCTTCAGAAGGATGAAGAATTTTAAAAACAAACTCAAACTCAATTAGATGGCTCGGGGGTGGGTGATGATGTAATGCCAAGAAAAAGAGATCCACGCAGAGACGAGGCTTTTCATTTGTGGAAAGAGAGCGGCGGAACCAAGAAATTAAAAGACATTGCCGATGAATTGGGCGTCACCAGTAGCACCGTCCGCAAATGGAAAGCGAATGATAAATGGGAAGAAAAAATCAATGGGAGCGCTCCTAAATCGAAAGGGAGCGCTCCTTTTCGTCCGGGCGCTCCAAAAGGCAACAAAAACGCTCGGGGGAATAAAGGAGGTAAGGCGCCGCCTGGTAACAAAAATGCTAAAGGGAACAGGGGCGGTGCCGCTCCCAAGGGAAATAAAAACTCTGTGCGTACAGGTGAGTATGAATCCATATTGTTTGATTTCATGGATGATACAGAAAAAGAGCTGTTTGATCAGATTGAAACTGACCCGCTCTATCAAATTGAGTTAACGATCCGGGAGCTTTATTTAAAAGAGCGGCGTATGATGCAGCGCATCATGAGGATTGAAAATGGATTAAATGAGAAGCAGCGCCGTGTTCTTCAACAGATGCGCAAGGTAAAAGACATCATCCCAACTAATGACAAGAAAACAGGACTTGTAAAGCATGTGCCGCTTATGAACGAGCGGCTGGTTGTCACGGAAGTGGAAGAAACAGCGATGCGGTCCATTGACGATATCTTAAATATCGAAGAAGCAATGACCCGTGTTACCGACAGGCGGCTGAAGGCAATTCGTCAAAAGCACGATATTACCCGCTCTATGGATGAACACGATTTGAAGCTACGCGCCATGTATCTGACAAACGAGACAAAACAAGCTGAGCTTGAACGCTTGACCGCAAGACCTGTGGATAACTCTGTGAATATCATAATAGAGCGTAAGCGCAAGGATAAGGATGACAGCTGATGACTGTTAAAAAAGTAAACCCACATTTCGAGGATTTCCTTTTTGACTGGAACCAAAAGTTTCAGTTTTTGGTTGGCGGCTATGGGTCATCGAAAAGTTACCATGCTGCACTGAAGATCATTCTGAAATTACTCACAGAGAAGCGGACTGCGCTTGTTATCCGGGAAGTTTATGACACACACAGAGACTCAACTTTTTCTCTCTTCGAAGAGATTGTCAACGAATTAGAGATTGATCACGTTGTTAGGTGTGTTTCGTCACCGATGCAAATACGGTTTCCGAATGGCAGCCGAATTATTTTTAAAGGGCTGGATAAGCCGGCCAAGCTGAAATCAATCAATAACATTTCGATCATATGGATTGAGGAATGTTCTGAGGTGAAATATGAAGGCTTTAAGGAATTGCTTGGGCGCCTGCGTCACCCTACATTGCCGCTCCACATGATTCTTTCCACAAACCCGGTCGGAGAGGATAACTGGACATTCCGGCATTTCTTCAAAGATGACCGTCAAAAACGGTTTGTGCTTGATGATAAAGAGCTTTATGAAAAGCGTACAGTCGTTGTGAACGACACCTATTATCATCATTCAACTGCGGAAGATAATCTATTTCTGCCCGAAAGCTATGTGAAGCAGCTCGATGAACTGAAGGATTATGATCCAGACCTTTATCGCATTGCGCGGAAGGGGCGCTTTGGCATTAATGGTGTGCGGGTTCTTCCTCAATTTGAAGAGCGGCCGCACGAAGAAGTTATGGAGGATATCGCCAACATTCACCGCCCGCTTAAACGAGTCGGCATGGACTTTGGTTTTGAGGAATCGTATAACGCCATTGTCCGGCTTGCTGTGGACACGGAGAAGAAGTACCTCTATATCTATTGGGAGTATTACAAAAATCAAATGACGGACGATAGGACGGCCGAAGAGATAAAGGAATTTGCGGAGACAAAGGAATTGATCAAAGCGGATGCCGCCGAGCCGAAAACAATTCGTTATTATCAGCAGCAAGGATTCAATATGGTGGGGGCTCGGAAGTTCCAAGGTTCACGTCTTCAATATATTAAGAAGATCAAGCGGTTTAAAAAGATCATTTGCTCTGACCGTTGTGAAAATACGGTATATGAGCTGAAGCCGCTCACCTATGCTACCGATAAGCTGGGTCACATCATTGAAGACGAGTTCACGATTGACCCGCATACTTTTTCAGCGATATGGTACGCGCTGGATGATTATGAGGTTTCCGATCTTAAAGAAAAACCAAAAGGACGCCCGCAGCGGGCCAGACCGGTTAGGGAAGAAAGGGGGTTATCAGATGACGAAGCAATCAGTCAAAGCACGAGTGATTAAAGCCGCTCCGCCTGCTGAAACGACAAAACAAATATATGCTGATGAATTTGCAGGCCATTACACAGAAAACATGATCATGGAGCCGCCATACAACCTGAAGGAATTAAAAATGATAGCTGAGTATTCAACAATGCTACAGCAATGTGTTGATGCCTACAGGACAAATATTGTGGGGTTTGGGTTTGACATGCGATACACAAAGGATATGAATTCACATGAAGTAGATTCTGCCGAAAAAGCGGCTGCGGATAAGGAATGGCAACAGCTTGAGGAGTTCATAAAGCATCTCCATTTTGATGAATCAGCAGAAACACTGCTCGGCTTCTGTTTAGAAGATCGGGAAAAGACAGGAAACGGATATATAGAGGTTATCCGTAACGGTAAAAATCATCCCGCCGGCATCGAATACATGGCCGCAGAATATGTCCGGGTGTGCAAGCTATCTGATCCTATAGAAGTTCCTTTCAAATACTTTGAATCAGGTCAATTAAAGACTATGAAAAGGCAGAAGCGGTTTCGTAAATATGCTCAGATGATCGATGGCCGAGTCATTTATTTTAAGGAGTACGGTGACCCGCGTACACTTAATCTTGAAACGGGGCAGTATGATGAAAGAACTCCTATTGATAAGCAGGCCAACGAGGTTGTGCATTTTAAGATAGGGAGCGGCGCTTATGGGAAGCCCCGGTGGATCGGTCATATTGTCAACTTATACGGCGCCCGCAAAGCAGAAGAGCTGAATTTCATGTACTTTAAACAGGGCCGGCATGTTCCCGCTGCTATTACGATCGAGAACGGAATGCTCTCGGAGGATTCGTATAAACAGCTGCAGGACTATATGAACGGCCTTGAAGGCGTGGAAAACTCACATAAATTTCTTTTGCTCGAAGCGGAAGGGATAGCCAAAGGGAAGAATATTCATGGTGATGAAGAAATCGTACCGGTCAAAGTGGACATCAAGTCACTGGCCGAGATTCTTCAGGAAGATGCTTTGTTCCTGGAATATGACCAAAAGAGCCGGGATAAAATCCGCTCTGCTTTCCGATTGCCGCCGCTCTATACTGGCGAAGCCCAGGACTATAACAAGGCGACAGCTGACACGGCCAGAAAGATTACTGAAGAGCAAGTCTTTCAGCCGGAACGAAATGTACTTACTGGCAGACTGAACGCGTTATTTTTAAATGATCTTGAAATTCATAAAGTAGAGCTGCAGTTGAAAGGCCCGGACTTTCAGGACCCGCTTGAAATTGCAGAAGTGCTGACTCCTTTCATTACGGCTGGTGCTGTATCACCTAACGATCTGAGGGATCTGGCCGGGCGCGTGCTCGGCAAAACGCTTGAGGAATGGCCGGAGGAAGAATACAATCGGCCAATTGGTAAGAACGAATCAACACCGGCTGAGGATCCTTTTACGGCTCTGTTTAAATCCAAGGGCGGCACTCCTGACGTGATCGGGCTGTTAAAAGATATGCGGGATTTGTTGGAGGATTTGAAGAATGAACAAAACCGATAAGCTGCTGGTCAGTCTTACCTCATTTATTCAAAAAGCCGAGGAAAGCGAAGGTCAGAAGCTTGTGGAGACGATTCCTGACTTCCCCGGCCTCTCTAAGATACCCCGTTACGTAGAGAATTATGAAAAAGGCATCGCCAGATTGCTCAGGAGCCAGCGTAAGAGGTTTTTAAAAGGATTGAACGGCTTTGTAAGCAAAGCTGATTCAGAGACGTTACAGGAGCTTCTGGTGTTTTTTACGCAGAACCTTTTTGCAGAGGATGATTTTCAGGAAGAGTTCCAGGAACTTACCGAGGATTTTCTGCAGCAGACGCTTGAAGAGCTGGCCGCTGTCATAATGGATTCAATCGATCCTGAAGTTCCGTTCAAAGTTCTTTCCTCCCGCTCGATCGACTGGATCAAGGGTTGGTCAAAGAGATTGGCCGAGATTATGCAGCTCAACACACATGAGGCGGTGGAAACGGTGCTAACGGAAGCCGTTGACTCAGGCTCTTCTATTCAGGAGATTGAACTGACTCTGAAGGACATGCCGCATTTCGATAGACCAAGAGCCCGGACAACAGCTATCACGGAGGTGCTGGCCGCTTCCTCTGCCGCTCAGCATGAATCTTATGCGCAGTCCCCGGCTGTCTCTAAGAAGAAATGGAGGCACAGCGGAGGGAAGAAGAACAATCCGCGTGAGAATCATATAGACCTCGACGGCACTATTGTTGGTGTTGATGAAGAATTCAAGATACCAGGAAGCAGCGAAACCTGTATGTATCCGCGAGACACAAAGCTTTCCGCCGCTGAGCGGGTGAATTGTCATTGCGTTCTATCACCTGTGGTAGACAACGAGATATTAGGGCTGTCAGCTGAGGAAAAAGAAAAGATTCGGAGAGAAGCCTTAGCAAACATGGAATAAAATAGTATAATATCCTCATTACTTTCGTAAATGGGGTTTATAAATGAATTGGATGGAATTTGTTTCATCAGTAGTCAAATCAATTGTTTGGCCTGTAGCTATTATCATCATAGTTATAAAATTGAAAAGACCTGTATCAAATTTAATCAGCACGTTGGCGAAGATAAAATATAAGGACTGGGAATTTGAGTTTCTAATAAATAAGAAGTTGGATTTGGTTGAGTTTTCACTCTCAAATGAAAGTTCTAATGAAACAGATGTTGAAGATAATCCAACTAGTGGTAAAACAGTAGAGGTAGAACGTACTCCTCGCCAAGGTTATGTGGAATCTGAAGTAGGAGCCGGTAAAACTAACCCCTTTACCCGTATTATAAGAAATGATTTATACGGGCTGGAAAATGCAATCATTAACCTGTATCATACCGCGAAAAAGAGGAAAAATGAAACGCCTCAGAAGGCACCGATTGGGAAGGTGATTGGATATTTGGTCAGTGAAGATATAATTGATGATAAACTCGGTGAGGCCATACTGGTACTAAGACAAACTCCAGACGAGCTTGAAACAGTGCCGGTAATACCGGAGTCCATAATACAAAGAGCGCGAAAAAATATAGAAAGTCTTACACATTATTTTAATTCCAAAAATGATTTATTAGCTTCGAGCACTAAGTCTTCTGAATAAAGAAGGCTTTTTATTTTGAAAGGAGGTGAAGAACATGCCAAGAGAATTGGTGAACGCAAAAATCACACATGTTTCTTATGTAGACAAGGCTGCTAATCAAAAGCAGTTCTTTTTTATGAAATCAGAAAAACAGCCGGACTTTCAAAAGGAAGTGAAGGTCCTTGCGAAAGAAGCGGATGAGCAAAAACTTGTTTACGGTATCGTTTATGAACCGGACACAGTGGATGCTCACGGGGATTTCATGACAGCTGCAGAAATTGAGAAGGCCGCTCACGGCTTCCTGAAAGATGCTCGTGAAATTGATAAGCAGCATGACTTTCAGGGCGGCGTTGGTGAAGTGGTAGAATCTTATGTCGCTCCTGCTGATTTTGAAATGAATGGTGAAACCATCAAAAAAGGATCATGGGTGCTTGTGACAAAGGCCTCCGAGGCAGTTTGGGATGAAATCAAAAAGGGCGAGATTACCGGTTATTCAATGGCCGGCATCGCAGATATCGCAAAACAAAAAGAAAAGCCTGTTTCTCCAGAGGACAACAACGAGAAAGGGCTTTTTAATTTGGTCAAAAACTTTTTTAATGCCAATGTGGCCAAGGGCGCGGTTCGGGACAAATATGATGAGGGGCGCCAACGCCGTGAGTTTTGGGCCGCACAAGATGCGTTAAACTCAGCTTTATTCAAATGGGACTATCCCGGAGAGATGGAAAATGATCCTGCAAAAATCAAAGAAGCTCTGCAAGACTTCGTGGATATCGCTCAGGATGTATTGATTTCCGATGACATTCTAAAAGCGATCGGGCCGAAGCCGGCAGAGCTGCAGAAGGCCGGCCGGAAATTATCGGCTGCTAATGTACAGGAGCTTAAAAATATACAGGATTCTATCGGCAACTTGTTAAGCCAAGCAGAAGTAAAGGAGGAAGAGGAAGAGATGACTTCAGAAGACGTAACAAAATCCATCGCAGAAGCATTAGAGCCAATTCAGAAGCGGCTCACGGAATTAGAAAAGGATGAAGATCCTAAAAAGAAGAAAGACGAGGAAAAAGCATCTGAGGAAGAAGAGGCTGAAAAAGAGGCTGAGAAGTTGAAAAAAGCCATCACAGACGCTGTTCAACCGCTCGCTGATCGTATTGATGCCATTGAAAAAAGCCGCGGCGTTTCAAAACAAGAAGAGACCACGCAGGAAACCGCAGATGTTAAAAAATCAATCTGGGCCGGCCTTCTTTAAGCAGAAGCGGCAAACACAAGGAGGATCACATGAGAAATCAAGAGGTAATTGAAAAGGCAGAGATGACGCTTGCCAGCTTAAAGAGCGGCGGCATGATGAACCCAACACAGGCAAATGCATTTATTCGAATGGTTCAAGATGCGCCGACTATCTTAAATGAGGCGCGTGTCATTCCTATGGATCATGATACGCAAAAAATTGAGAAAATCGGGTTTGGGCAGCGGATTCTCAGAGCTGCCCAGGAAGGTGTTTCGCTGACAAAAGATCAAAAGGTTGCTCCGACAACAAGCACTGTCAGCTTGAGCACAAAAGAAGTCATTGCAGAAGTAAATATCACCTACGACACACTTGAAAACAACATTGAAAAAGAGGGACTGCAAAATACAATTATGCAGATGCTCGCTGAACGTGCGGCCGTTGATATTGAAGAGCTGTTAGTAAACGGTGATACGGCATCTTCAGACTCATATCTCGCGCAAATAGACGGAATTCGAAAGCAAGCCACATCTCATATTGTGGATGTAGCGGGCGAAGAGTTGACTCGCCAGGTCTTCAAGCGTGGATATAAAGCAGTTCCTTCAAAATATCTCCGGATTCCGCAGGAGTACCGTTTTTATACCTCTCCTGGCATGGAAGTTGAATGGAAAGACCGAGTGGCTGACCGTCAGACTTCTTTAGGAGACACCGCGGTACAGGGCGGACTTTCTTCAGCGTTTGGTGTTCCGGTCAAAGGCATTGCCAACTTGCAGCCGTACACCACAGGTGAAGGGGATAGCGCGTCAGATGTGTCAGATATTATCCTGACTCACCCGAAAAATATCATTCTCGGTTTTTCGCGCAACATTCGTATTGAAGTAGATAAGGATATCCGCCGCCGTATGTTCGTGATCGTCCTGACGGCTAAGCTGGACAGTAAATTCGAAGAAGAAGACGCTGTGGCTAAAATCATCAAAGTGAAAGAGTAGGTGAATAAAATATGGCCGACACATATACAGCGAAGTTGATAGCAGGTCAAACTTACGATGTTATGGGGTATGTCTTCCTGCTTAATCAGAAGCGTGAAGTGGAGAAGCCCGTCTATTCTTATTTGAAGAATAATGAGCAGTTTGAGTGTCATTTAATTAAAGAAGAGCCGAAGGAAACGGAAAAACCTAAAAGCGATGATGACACGGCAACAAAGAAGAAGTACACAGAAACAGATTTGAAGGGCATGAATAAAACTGAACAAGAAGCCATTGTTACTGATCTTGGCGGCAATCCGTCTGACTTCAAGAATGCAGATGAAAGAATTGCCTTCATCCTTGAACAACAAGGAAAAGAAGAGTGAGCGGCATGTTAATTACCCCCGCTGACTTAAAGGCTTACTCGGTTTTTGATTCAGTCAAAGATCGGCCGGACGTGCTGCTTACCCAGGACATCATAGAAGCCGTTGCTGAAATTTCGTTAGAAGTTGGCCATGATTTTTCAGGAGAGGAATATGATCCTCTTCCTGAAAGGGTCAGGCTGGCCGTTTTAAAGATGGCGCAGTTTTACGCACTGATCAATTCGGATGAGTCAATCACAAAAGGATATACGTCCGAGAAGATAGGCGATTATTCGTACACTCTCGGCAATGGAAGCACCATTCAAAAACCCAATATCTATTCACTGATCAAGGATTACGTGGTGCCGGCTGATTCAGATCTTGAAGGCACAGAAGTAAAAATGCGGATGAGGTCTATATGAGTTACCGCTCCTTACTGACGCACAGGTGTGATGTTTACCATCTGCAGGAGAAACACGAAGGCCAAGAAAAGAGATACGGCGTGCCTGTTCACGATGCACCGCCGGCTTACACTTATCCTGATGAGCCTGATATAAAGAGTCAGCCCTGCTATTTTACTGAGAAGAGCCAGTCAATTGTTCAGCAGGAGCCGAACGCGGCCATCTACCAGTCATTTATGATTCATTTCCCGGCTTCTGCAGATATTCGGATCAATGACAGAGTGAAATGGGAAGGCACTGCTTACAAGCTGCAGCAGCCGCGTTTGATTAAAAATCACCATTTGGAAGTGACGGCAGTCAGGGAGGTTAATTACCTATGAGAATTAAGGGTCTCGATCAATTCGTTCAAGCGCTGCACCAGGCATCCCACGGAGGACTGCGGCAAGAATATGAGATGTGGCTTGAAGGAATGGGTTATCAATTCCTTGATATTGTCCAGGATGAAGTGATCCAGACACAGACGGTAGACACGCGCCGCCTGCTTAACTCATTCCATAAGGGCGATCAGGAGAACATCTTTTCAATGACGGCTGGTAAATTAAAGCTGGATGTGGGAACGAATCTGGATTATGCCTCTTATGTCAATGACGGGCATTTCACCATTGATCCATCCAAGAATCAGGATCGTCGCTGGGTGCCGGGCCGATGGAAAGGTGACCGCTTTGAATATGATCCTGCTGAAAAAAACTCCGGAATGCTGCTGAAGTTCAAATGGGTTGACGGTTCGGGGTATTGGGATAATGCAATGGCCATCTTTGAAATGATGTTTGAGCGTAGCCTTGAGCGGAAGCTCCAGCAATGGATTGAAAATAAATTTTAGGCGGTGGCAGCAGATGAATAGTGAAGTTGGCTCAATCATGGGCTATCTATACAATTTGTATCCTGTCCAGGTATATGAGGAAGAGATACCGCAAGACTTTGCGGTCCCATCTCTTTACTTCCCGCCGGCTTCTACCGCCGACGGTCCAGACACAGTTTCAACATTTCAGAAAGTCTATGTGCTAAACGTGAAGCTATTTCACAAAAATGCTCAGAAGGCTCATACAGAAGCTGAAAGGATAGCGGATGTCCTTAGAAGTAAGAGGGGGCTAATCCCGCTCCTGAAGGAATCTGGTGAAAATACGGGTGATTTTATCCGTCTGTCACGAATTGAAACCCGGGTGACGGATGATTATGCAAGTATTGTCCTGAATTGGACAGACCGCTATTGGTATGAGAGAGAAGAAAAGCCAGCTCTGAATAATTTTGATTTTACAAGCGGGGTGAAATGATGGCCACTAAGTTAGAAAAAGCAGAAACTGCTTTCTATATCAAGGATTTGAGGGGGCACAGTCGTGAGCTCTTTGGGGTAAAGCCCGAAGTATTTGACGGTGCTCTTTTTCATGTAGACAAAGAAAGAATTACAAAAACAGAAGCGAAGAAGCTCATAACTCAGTTTCTTCAAAAGGAGGTTAAATAGATGAACGGCGGAACATTTACACCAGGCAAGGAAAAAGAGCGTGCGGGTATCTACTTTAATTTTAAAACGACCGCCGAGGATCGTGTGTCTGTCGGTGAAAGGGGAACCGTGGCGCTGCCGATCGCTTCTAGTTGGGGAGAGTTGAAAAAATTCATTTCTATCTCTTCCATTGAGGATTTGAATAAGAAGATCGGATTAAACATTGATAATCCTTCGCTCCTTCTGCTGCGTGAAGCAATGAAGAAGGCAAAAACAGTCTTGCTTTATCGGTTGACTGAGGGTCTTCGTGCTTCTGCAGAAATTAGCGAAGGCGTTAAGGCCACCGCTCTTTATGGCGGGACTAAAGGGAATGACATCATTATCCGGATCACCGAGAATGTCATTAATTCAAAAAAGGTTGATGTCATTACGTATCTCGATGAGTCAGAAGTTGATAAGCAGACCGTAGCGGCTGCGGAGGAATTGAAGGCAAACAGCTATGTATCCTTTACTGGAAAAGGAGATTTGACCGTATCCATCCCGCTTACCGGTACATCTCCTGCTGATGCAAGCGGAGACTTACCGGCATCCGCCGGCACCCGTCTTTCCGGCGGCACAGATAAGATCCCGACGAACGCCGACTATATGGATTTCTTAGATGCGGCTGAAACTGAATACTTCGACACCATTGCTCTGCCAGTAGAAGACAATGAACAGCTTAAAGCCACGTTCGTGGCATTCGTGAAGCGGTTAAGAGATAACCAAGGTCAGAAGATTCAAGGCGTCCTTTCGAATTATAAAGGGGATCATGAAGGCATTATCAATGTGACAGGTGGGGTCCTGCTGGAAGACGGTACTGAGATTACGCCTGAAAAAGCTACTGCCTGGGTGGCCGGGGCCAGCGCGGGGGCTACCTTTAACCAATCCCTTACGTTTGTTGAATATGAAGGGGCTGTGGACGTTTTAAATCGCATTGACAATGATGAAATTGTTGAACGACTCGCTAAGGGTGAATTTTTGTTCACTTTCGATCCCCGCGATAAGGCGGTGGCTGTTGAAAAGGATATTAATTCCCTGACAAGCTTAACGGCTGAGAAAAACAAGGTGTTCCAGAAGAACAAAATTGTTCGGGTCCTTGATGCAATTAATAACGATCTGACATCACAGCTGAAAGCATTAATTAAGTCCAGAAAAGCGAGCGGCAGCGATGTCCCGGCTTCGGATGACGGCCTGCAGTTCGTGAAAACCCTGATCACTCAATACATGGGAATCCTTCAAGATGGGGGCGGCATTACGGGGTTTGACTCTGAGTCTGATATCGCGATTGTTCTGAATGAAGATCGAGACGGCTTTATCATTGATTTGGCCGTGCAGCCTGTTGATGCAGCAGAAAAATTCTACTTTAACGTGGAGGTGAAGTAAGATGGCTTTTAAAGCGCAGAATACGATATCTGGTAAAGAGGGGCGCCTCTTTTTGGATGGTGAGGAATTGGCTTTTATTAAAACGTTTGAAGCGAACGTGGAGAAAAACAAATCAGAAGTCAATGTCATGGGCCGCCGTATGACCGGCCATAAAACAACTGGCGCGAATGGAACGGGAACAGCGACATTTTATAAAGTCACATCTCGCTTCGTACAGCTCATGCTCAATTACGTGAAAAAAGGTGAAGATCCTTACTTTACCCTGCAAGCCGTGCTTGATGATAAATCATCTGGCCGCGGGACCGAGCGGGTTACTCTCTATGATGTGAACTTTGACTCTGCGAAGATCGCCGGGCTGGATGTTGATTCCGAAGCATTGGAAGAGGAAGTGCCGTTCACCTTTGAAGACTTTGATCTTCCTGAAAAATTGAAGGATACTTTTTAAAAAGACTTAAGTGTAAACAAGAGAATTTTTAAGCTAATTCAAGAAAACAGGTGATTTTTTAATGAATTTAGGAGTCTTAGATTTATACTGATTTCACTTGGGGTATACTATTCTAAGGGCTTGTAGTATAATTACGCTAAACGTAATAGCGTAATGAAATAACGCATTAATTCTAAATTTGAGTTAAATTGAATTCCTGTTATCAAATGTATTTCTTTCAAAAGGAATGCATAAAATAAAAAAAGACCCGGCTGCAACCGGGTCGGTATAAATGTTGGCCCATCAAGAGGGCTGGCTTAACAACTTCATGAAAGATTTACGGATAGACTTAACCCTTTAACTTTTCCACGAGCTCAAGGGTGGGTCTATTTCTTTTTTATATAAGTCAACAGGGCAATTATAAAAGAGCCGAAAGCAAGCATTAGCATTAATGCTTGAAACGTTGACATCATGAGCATCACCCCCCTTCATGAGGGAGTGAGCCAGACCGCCCTTGAGGTGTTGAAAGCCAATTCATTTATACTAAACCATATTGTACCATAACACTCTCACAACCGAGAGTGTTTTTTTATTGCCTGAAGACAACCAAAACAAAAGGAGCAATTAACATGAGCGAAAAACAAAACGAAAAAGTATATGATCTTTCATTCTTTATGCCAGGACAAACAATCGAAGCGGAAGAGGTAAAAGTGCCGATTTCAAAGCGGTTTAAAGACAAGGCGGGGAACGTGGTTCCGTTCGTTTTCAAAGCAATTACGACTGAGCGCATCGATGAGTTGGAGAAAGAAAACACAACATACAAAAATGTCAAAGGCCGCGGCCGTGTGAAAGATCTGGACAGCCAGCGCTTCTATGCACGCATTGCTGTTGAAACGACTGTTTACCCGAACTTTAAATCAAAAGAGCTGCGCGAAGCTTACAAGACAGAAGATCCGGTGGAAGTGGCAAAGCGCATCCTTTCTGTCGGCGGGGAATACGCTAACTGGCTGAACAAGGCAATCGAGATCAACGGTTTTGAAGATGATCTGGAAGACCTTGAAGAAGAAGCAAAAAACTAATACGGGGCGGGGATAAAGAGGCCGTGTATTTCTATTTCGCAATGCACGAGCTGAAATATTCCCCGTCTGAATTAAGGGAGCTTTATGAAGCTCCGCGTGAATATAAGGCGCTGCTGTACGGCGCCATTGCTTATAAACTTGATTTGCTTGAAAAAGAAGCGAAAAAATCATAGGTAGCTGTTAGAAAAAGAAGCAGAGAAAGGAGGAAAATAACCATGGCGAAACTAACAGCCACATTTGATCTACACGATAAGATGACCAAAAAGCTCCGCAAAATACAAGGAAATGCTGAAAGACTTCAGAGGGCTGCTAATGGCCCCCTTGTTTTTGAAGCTGATGACCGGACACAACGGACCATACGGAGGATAGATCGCTCAGCCACCCAATTGACGCGGCGCCCCCGCTCTCTTGATGTCCGTCTCGATGATCAAGCTTCAGGAGGGTTAACTCGCATCAGGCGGCAGACTGAGGACATCACAGAAGGTGAACATGAGGTCAGGGTATCGGTAGATGACAGGGCGACCCCGCGCCTACGTTTAATCAGGGGAAGCCTGTCTGATTTACAACGATCGGACGCAACGCCTACTGTCTCCGTCAGAGACCGCGCATCCGGGGATTTAAACTCTCTCCGGCATCGCGTCTCAGATTTAGATGGATCTGAGGCAACGCCTACTGTGTCTATTAAAGACAAAGCTTCCGCTGCTCTCGATGCTATCGAGAAGAGGTTGGACGGCTTAAAGACTGTCACGATTACATTAGCGGCAGCGGGTGGATTATCAGGCGGCGCAATTATGAACTCCGGAAAAAATGCAATGGCTCAGGACGCCTATGTCTCAGCAACTTCAAACGTGAGCAAAAAAGATGCAGGGCGAATGACTGATGACATTTTCTACAAAAACAAAGCCGGTGGATCCCGGGAGGAAGTAAGCTCAGCATTAAAGGGACTCTCGCAACTGACGGGGGCATCCGGCCGGGCGCTGGCGGAACTCACCGAGTCTTCAAGCAAAATCGCTCAATTGATGAATGCTGACCAAGCTGAAGTAGACCGGGCGTTCAGTGCTATGTATAACAACTTGAAAATGACTGGTAAAGAGAGCGGGGACACCATAGCTTACATTTACCGGAATGCTGGTGACCAGGCTGACGATTTGCTGGACACAATGAATGAATACAGTTCCACTTTCAAAGACATGAAGCTTACGGGCGGTCAAATCGCAAACGCCATGATAAAAGGGACCAAGGGCGGCGCCCGGAACTTCGACAACCTTGCCGACAGTATGCGTGAATTTAACATCCGTCGCACGGAGATGTCAGATAACCAAGTCGCCGCGTTTGAACAATTATTTGGCGGCAAAGAAACGCAAAAAATGTTCAAAGGCTTCAAAGACGGTTCTATCAGTGGACAGGAAAGCCTCTTTAAAGTGGCTGATGCGCTATCCAAGGTCAAAGACAAGACCAAGCGTGCTGCCATTGCAACTGAGCTTATCGGGACGCAGTACGAGGACTTAAAGCAGCCAATCCTTGATATGGCTGAGGGGATCGGCACAAGTGCGAAAACAACCGGCGAGCTAAACCGCAGCTTTACTCAGCTTCGGAATAACAATCCGATGACGCCTGTAAATGATGCTATTAGGGATTTTGAGAGTATATCAAAGGATATGGGAACCTCATTGTTAACCGGTCTTGGCCCTGCTTTTGATAAGATTAGTGACTTCCTGAACAGTAAAGAAGGCAAAGAAAAGCTGAAAGAGATTAAGAACGACATAACCGATCTTGGAGAAGCTATTGGTGACAAGCTGAATAAGGCTATCGAATTTACGGTTAATCACTGGGATGAACTGAAAACAGGGTTTAAGGTTGTGGTCCCGCCTCTGATCGGTTTAATAGCTTATCTGAAGATTCTCCGTCCGATCCTGAAAGGAATAGGCACAGCCGGCGGCGATGCTGCCCGCGTCATAAAAAAACTGATTCCTTCACGAACGGGTTCAGCATCCGCAGATCCCAATACGAGAAGCGGTAGAAGAAACGGAAGGGCCGGCAGAGCAAGCCCAACGAGTATAGCAAGGAGCGGCAGTCTGACAGGCTGTTGTTGTGCTGGCGGTTTCGGTGGGGAAGGCCGGGGAAAAGGCAGATCATCTGGCCGACAAGGAGGCGCTGCCCGCAGGAATCCCGCTCGTGGGACAATCAGCGTGCCTGCTGATCGCTTAGGAAGAGAACGGGGGCGTACAGGGGTGGGCTCCGCTGCCGGTCGGGATGGAGTTTCAACCACAAGAACAGAACTCCGGTCTGCCGGCCAGGCCTCATCCAAAATGGGAAAAATCCTTAAACCGCTTTCCGGAGTTGGAAAGTTTGCGAAAGGAATCCCGGTACTTGGTACAGCGTTGGCGGCAACGGGGCTTATCGGTATGAATAAAGATAATGCCGGTGAAAAGCTCGGCTCTTTCGGGGGCAACATGGCAGGCGCGGCTGCCGGTGGGGCAACCGGCGCGGCAATAGGCTCTGTCGTTCCGGTTGTGGGAACAGCTGTCGGTGGTTTAGTCGGCAGTGCTGTTGGCGGCATTGCGGGATCAGATGTAGGTTCGTCAGTGGGGCAGTGGTTTGATAACGGCGGCATGTCAAAGACATGGGATAGCATCAAGACTGGCGGTGGAGATGCCTTTGCCTGGGTATCCGAAAAAGGACAGGACGCCTTAGACTGGATTACTGACACCTGGGACGATCTATCATCTTGGTTTATGGACAATGTCTGGGATCCAATTGGTGATTGGGTCGGTGATACCCTTGACGACATAAAAAAGAAATTTGAAGACGGAAAGAAATGGGTTACTGATACTTGGAATACAGTGTCAAATTGGTTTGATAAGAATGTGTGGACGCCCATCTACAATACGGCTGTCCCGATTATCAATTTCGTAGTCGGCATTTTTGCTTTTGCGTGGGATGGCATTAAGAAGATATGGTCTATCGTCTCAACTTGGTTTATGGATAATGTTTGGAATCCAGTAAGTGATGCAGTGACAACGGTAGCGAAGTGGATCTGGACAAAGATCACTGATGCGTGGAAGTGGATTTCTGATACTTGGTCTACTGTGTCATCCTGGTTTATGGATAACGTCTGGAATCCAATAAGTGACGCTGTTGCGACTGTGGCCGGTTGGATACAAGCGCATATTGATTATGCGCGGATCTGGATTCAATTAAAATGGCTTCAAGTGGCGACATGGTTCTATGACAACGTCTGGAACCCAATCAGTACAGCAGTTACTGACGTAGCAAACTGGATTTGGACGAAGCTTAATGATGCGTGGACTTTTATTTCGGACTTATGGTCAACTGTGTCAACTTGGTTCATGGACAATGTCTGGAATCCAGTAAGTGATGCGGTGACAACGGCAGCAAAGTGGATCTGGACGAAGCTTAACGATGCGTGGAATTGGATCTCCGATACATGGAATACGGTTTCCACTTGGTTCACTGAAAATGTCTGGAACCCCATTGTCACAAAAGTGGAAAATGCTAAAAAATCAATCACGAAAAAGTTTGAGGATGCCAAAAACGCAGTTACCGGCGCTTGGGGAGGAATTGAGGCTTGGTTCAAAACAAATGTCGGTGATCCCCTGGGGAAAGTGGCCGACGGAATTAAAAAGAAGTTTGAGAAAACGTTTTGGTGGGTCATTAAACTTAAAGAGTTAGCCGACGCCGGTGGGGAGTTTATCGGTTCTATTATACATCGTGGTGAACAAGTCACTGGACTGCACCAAAAGGGGAAAACTTCAACAAACAACAATTCGGCAGGAACAGGAATTGGCTTAGCTCGTACGCAACAACAGCCTGCAAATAGTGTTTTTCCGCCAAAACAAAAAAGCGTACTGCAAAAGAATGCCACAGGCGGCTTCATCACAAAGCCTACTATTTCATGGATCGGTGAAGCCGGTAAGGAGTTTGTTATCCCCGTCGATAATAATCGTGGTCGCGGTAAGATGCTTCTTTCACAGGCGGCTTCTAAGCTCGGCATGAGTGTTGTGGACGATATGGCTGCAGCTTCAAGCGGCGGTGGCGAATCTTCTGTTTCTCCATTATCCAGTGGTGCGGCAGTTTCTGCTTCTGTCTCTCCAACAGTAGACACGTCCAGTCTGAATGACCAGGCAGCTACATTTGGTCAACAGTTCTCACAAGGCTTTGATCAAGGTATAAGCGACAATGTTGTGTCTATGGATGCTTGGAAACAGAAAAACGTTGGTCAGCCTATGAACAACTTGATTTCCTACTCGCCGAATTATGGGAAACAGGTTGTCAATGGGTTTGCCAGTGGTCAGAACAGCACTGCGACAGGTACGGATGGATTTCTGCAAACCAAAGTCAAAACCCCTTTCCAAAATACTGTTAACAAATCAGGGTCATGGGGAAGCGGGACGGTGAAGGGATTCGCTTCCGGTCAGAACAGTACGGATCCCGGCACTGCCCAGTATGTCAGCTCTCGTATAGAAAAGCCTTTTCTCCGTTCTAAAGAGTCCTCCAACGGATGGGGGAGCGGAATGATCGGCAACTTTATTACTGGGATGGCATCCAAGGGCAGCGAAGTATCTGAAGCCGCGAAGGAACTTGCTAAAAAAGTAGAAAAAGCATTCCGTGAGGAGCTTGATATCCATTCGCCTTCCCGTGTCATGATGAGTCTTGGCCGCTTTGCATCAGTAGGGGTTGTTAAAGGTCTCGGCTCTGTCGATGTGAAAAAGTTTGCCGAAAAACAAGCGGGTTCACTTGCGGCTGCCTATTCCGGAATGGGGGCAGTCAGCGGCAACGTTAAGGAATGGCTAATGTTTGCAATGATCGCAACTAAAACTCCATTCAGCTGGCTTCCGGGCTTGATGACAATTGCACAGAATGAATCAGGCGGCAACCCTAATTCCATTAACTTATGGGATAGCAATGCCAAAGCCGGCCACCCGTCACAAGGGTTAATGCAGACGATCCCAAGCACCTTTGAAGCTCATAAGGCGCCAGGAATGAATGATATCAGCAACCCAATTCACAACGCTGCTGCCGCTATCGGCTATATTAAAAGCAGATACGGATCGATAAACAATGTGCCCGGGATTAAGAGCCTGGCGCGCGGCGGCCCATACGTCGGTTATGCCAATGGTGGTTTGATCACTAAGGAGCAGATCGCCCGTGTCGGTGAAGGGAATAAACGGGAGTGGATCATTCCTGAAGAGCGGGGCATCCGCGGCCGTTATTTGCTTGGTCGTGCCGCTCAAGCGCTTGGAATGGAGGTAACTGATCCTGCGCAGACGGGAACAACTGAACTCTCTTCCGGGAAAGTATCTGCGGCCACCTCGGGCGGCACGCAGACTGCGGTTGCCGCTTCCGGCAGCAAAGAAATTGTAATTCAACTTAACGGCGATCAACATTTTTATAACAATCAAGACGCTGATAGCCTCGTGGCCAAAATCAAACAAGCTCTGATAGATGAATTAGAGAAGGATATCAATATCGGAACGAAAGGAGTCGTAGCTTTTGACTAAGTCTGTTTATGAGTTTTGGATATCACAGGGGAAGGACAGGCTGCGGCTGCCCGTCCTTCCGGAACAGATCGACATATCTGATACGATTCAAAATGACTCTGTAAAGGTTGCCCGCTTCGGTGAGATTACCTTTATAGATAATCCGGGAGCGAAAGAAATTTCGTTCTCTTCCTTTTTTCCAAAGAAGCACAGTCCGCTCTCCGAATATAAAGGGTTTCCTTCCCCAGAAAACGCAATTGCAAGAATAGACAAATGGTTGAAATCGAAAAAGCCTGTTCAGTTTTTGATTACCGGAACAAAAATAAACTTAACCTGCAGTATTGAGGCATTTTCGCACAGTGAGGGACAAAAGGACATAGGGGATCGAGATTTTGAAATTAAGCTGAAGGAATACAGGACCGCTTCACCCCGGAAGATAAAACAAAAGAAGAAAACAAAGAAAAAACGGCCGTCAAAATCTGCTCCAAAAACATATACCGTGAAAAAAGGGGATACTCTTTGGGATCTGGCGGGCAAATTCTATGGGAGCAGCATGCAATGGCGGAAAATATGGAATGCCAATAAAACGGCAATGATTAAACGCAGCAGAAGAAACATCAGGCAGCCGGGCCACTGGATATTCCCCGGCCAAAAATTAAAGATTCCGCAATAGCAGGTGATGACACATGATTGAGCTTTTTGTCATTAAAGAAACAGAATGGCTTGAGCTGGTAACAGAGACAGTCTCTCTTGAAGGACAGCGATATCAAGCGCCGCGTTCAATCACGGCCACGATCATAACAAAGCAAGGAAATCACTCTTATTACAGCGTAACTGAAGGCGATACCGTTCTATTCAAGTGGAAAGGTAAGGAATTATTCCGCGGCATTGTGTTTTCGCGCAATCCTGATGATCAAAAATTGACTTTTACGGCCTATGACATGCTTCAATATCTGGTGAAGAACAAAGATGTTTACGTCTTCTCAAATCAGCGTGCTGATCAAATAGTAAAACGGCTGGCCCGAGATTTTCAAATACCCACTGGGTCCATCGCCAAAACAGCATATACTATTAAATCATTGGTTTTTAAAGACGATACCAGCCTTTATGACATGATATTAAAGGCATTGAAGCAAACAAAAAAACAGACCGGTCATAATTATCAGTTATATGCCTCGAAGGGGAAGCTTTGTCTCAGGGCTTGGCCTGACCCGTCAGAAGTTTGGGTGTTAGAGACAGGCGTAAACATCACAGGATACCAGTACAGCACCTCAATAAATGAAACAGCAACGAAGGTCAAACTCCGCCGTCAGAAAGACAATAAAACGTATACTGCCACTGCGCGCGATAGTTCAGGAATTAATAAATACGGGGTTCTGCAGTATGTGGAAACTGTCTCGGATAATATTAATCAGGCGCAGCTTCAGCAGCGAGCAAACGTACTCCAATCACAGAAAAAAGGTGTGAAAAAGGAATTAAAGAGTATTCAAGCTATTGGTATCCATGACTTGCAGAGCGGGCTTCCGGTGTATATTTCTATTCCGGAAGTGGGGGTAAAGAAAACATATTGGATTGATTCTGACAAGCACGAATTTAAAGGCAGCTCCCACACGATGACAATTGATGTGGTTGAGAAAAACACAATCCCGGACGGGGCTTCATCATGAGGTTAAGTGAAGCAATTAAACATCTGGCTATCGGGGCTGTTGGTTCTGAGTCGCCGGTGGATATGCTGCCGGCTGAAGTCGTTTCTGTTTCCCCTGTTGAAATCAAGCTCAATGAAAACGAAAAATTGATCATTCCTTCTGACTTAATTATTATCCCTAAACGCCTGCGCGCCGGGGGAGAAGATGAGCTTAAAACTGGTGAGAATGTAATGGTTGTCTCCTTAAAAGGCGGACAATCATTTTTTATTCTCGACAAAATATAGGGGGGTGCGTGGGTTGGCCCTTTCACCAGAAATAGAATTTGATGATTTTGAAGATGACAGCGAAGCAATAGAGACATCGCGCACATATAGAATTGACTTTGAAAATGGGCGAATTACTAACGAGCTGATCGCAGGACTTGAGGCAATTAAACAATTTGTTTATATGGCCCTGCATACAGAGCGGTATTCCTATTCTGTTTTCAGTCATGACATTGGTAATGAGCTTCAAGAGGTTCTTTCTGATAACGAGACAACAGACGCATATAAAAAAATGGAGATCCCGAGGCTGATCGAAGAAGCTTTAATTTATGATGATCGAATTTCTTCTGTCACTGATTTTGAGATTGATAAATCAGGTGATAGGTTCATAGTTTCTTTTATCGTAGAGACAGACGAGGGCACGTTGGAGATCGAGGAGGTGCTTGGCGAGGATGTTTGAAGATCAAACGTTTGAGGAGATTATGGATCGTATGCTGTCCCGTATCTCTGCGGATATTGATACAAGAGAAGGGAGCGTCATTTACAATGCGCTCGCGCCTGCGGCCGCTGAGCTTGCAAAGTCTTATATTTGGCTTGATACCGTTCTGGAGCTCGTGTTTTCCGATACGGCTCAGGGCGAATTTCTGGACAGGCGGGCTGCTGAAGCGGGGATTGAAAGAACGGCAGCCACAAAAGCTGTAAGGGCGGGCGAATTCACATCAGGGGTGAAAATTCCTGCGGGTTCCCGCTTCTTTGTTGATAATCTCTATTTTCAATATACAGCTGATGGAACATTAGAATGTGAAACGGCCGGTGAAGCTGGTAATGCAAATATCTCCGGACAAAATCTTTTGTCGCTCGATACGATACCCGGTCTTCAAAAGGCGATAGTGAAAGAGATCCTGATTCCTGGCCGCGAAGAGGAAGACGACAATAATTTGAGGGAACGCTATTTTACCCGCGTGCGCCGAGAAGCCGTAAGTGCTAATAAAGAGCATTATAAGCAGTGGGCGGAAGAAGTGGACGGAGTGGGTAAAGCGAAGGTCTTCCCGCTTTGGAAGGGAGACGGCACTGTCAAGATTGTGGTGACGGATGCTAAGCTGGAGCCGGCTTCAGATATTCTGATAACAAAGGTCGGTGATTATATTGATCCGGAGCCCGGACAAGGAGAAGGCCAGGCGCCGATCGGTGCGTTTGTAACAGTAGAAAGTGCAGAATGGAAAGAGATTGAGATATCCGCCTCTGTGCTGCCTGAAATCAATAGCTCGATTGACCAAGTTAAAGACGAAATAGAAGCGGGAGTCCTGAATCTTTTCAAAAAGATGGCTTTTGAAGATAATGTGATCCGACTCTCTCAAATTAACAACATCGTGTATAATTCGCCATCCGTGAGCGATTACTCTGATATTAAAATTAATGGACTGGCTGAAAATTTGGTCCTGGATGACATTGAAATCCCTAAGCTCAGGCAGGTGAAGATCGTTGAGCAAACTCGATGAGATGACGGCTTACCTGCCGCCCTTCTTAACAAAGTTGAAAGAAATGACTCAAATCCTTCAGACGGAAGCACCGGAATTTGAGAAGCAAAATGATGGCATCTTTGATCTGACAGATCAGCTGTTTGTTACAACAGCTACCTGGGGGCTCGAACGCTGGGAAAAGATATTAAACGTGCCGCGCGAGTCGGGTGATACGTATGAGATTCGCCGGCTGCGCCTGATTTCCAAAATGTCCAATATTCCTCCGGCAACATATCTGGCCATTGAGCGGGCGCTTAACAGGTTCTTGAAAAATCCGTCTGCCTGCGTCCGTTTGATTCCTGGAGAGTATCACTTTAACGTTGATATTGATATAGATGACCTGCAGCACATGACTGAGCTTATTGAGACGTTAGAGAACATGAAGCCGGCACATTTGGCTTACACACTCAGGCCGGCTTTTAATGAGAGTCTGCAAATAAAGGATACAGTCATATTGAATCACAGGAGATACCGTAAAGTGAGTGAGCTTCGGGTAGGTTATTCCGTAACTCTTAATAACAATGAGGTGATCTTGACATGATTTCAAAAGCATATAGAGAGCGTACTGCTGCCGATTTAAAAGATCGAATCAGCAAAGTGTTGCTGAATGGAAAAGAGACTGAAATCGTGGAGCTTTCGATCAGTGGCGCGGTGGTTGCGGTGCTCACACATCGTGAAGAGGATATTAAGCACATTGAATCAGTGCAGATCATTGATGACTTGGGAAATGTGATTACTGAACGAAAGACTGATTTAAATGTCAGTGATAACAGAACGTTAGATTTTAGGTTTACTTTTGAGGTGGTATAACAATGGCTTACGAAGCAAAAACAAATTGGCTTCCAGACGACCCGATTAACGAAGGCGATGTTAACCGCTGGGAAAAAGGAATAAAAGACGCCCATACGGACCTTGCATCTCATAAAAACGACATGAATAACCCGCATAAAACGACAAAGGGACAAGTCGGCCTCGGGAACGTGGACAACGTGCAGCAGGCTCCGAAACGAGACTTTGATATTCATGTGAATGATGCTGAACTTCATATCAATAAAGAAGAGCGGGAAAACTGGAACAACAAAGAAACCCCTGAAGGATCAAAAGAAAAAGCTAAGCAGGCATTGACTGAGGCTATCAATTATGTGAATTCCAATTTCAAAAACGAGAACTTAATTTGCATTCGTGATGGAGATGAAAGAGCGATCGTCGATGCAAGAACACCAGGCACTGATTACCCTGAAGGAATAACCTTTATGGGTATCTATGAGGGCAATGACACAGGCTACCCTCTTGGCTATGGCTTAATTAAAAATGAAAATTTAAACAAATGGCGCTTTGCTCAGTATTTCTATGGTAATGGCGATGGAACAAAGAGGAAGAATATCGGGACATGGATTCGCCATTGGTGGGATAGTACAGGCTGGACAAAATGGGAAAAGATATCAGGTTTTGCTCACGCAAGTGTGGGAGTATCCGATGTTCAATATTTAAAGCAGATTGATCACACCAAGATAGCTTTTAATCGAAAAATAAAAGACAGTCATGATGCTTTTGATATTAAAAATAATAGATTTGTCGCGCCGAATGATGGAATGTACTTAGTGAATGTTGGGCTTTATATGATCAACTACGCTATGTATATCAACTTTCATCTGAAGGTGTATCTAAACGGAAAAGAGTATAAAACCCTTGACCACTATAGAGGATATTTTGATAACGGCAAAGAAATGAATTTAGGGCTAAACGGAACAGCCGCTATCCCGATGAACAAGGGTGATTATGTGGAAATCTTCTGCTACTGTAATTATGGCGGAGATGAAACCGTAAAGAGAGGCATTACTGATAAGAATGATGTTTACAACTTCTTTGATATTCAAGAAGTTGGAGGATTAAATTATCCCAATGTGTAAGGAGGTAAAAAATGAATATAGGTGAAGCAATCCTTTATAAATATCCCGATGCCGATCCGACTAAAGATTTTATCATTCAGAATAATGGCGATGGCACCCCCTCTTACATTGCACGATGGAATATCCGGGCCCCTATCCCTACAGAAGCGGATTTGCAAGCTTGGTGGGACGAATTAAAGCAAAATCCGCCATTTGAACCGCCTGATCAAATTCAATTACTGGCACAGAAGCTTTCGGAAGAAAAACTGGCCCGTAAACAGCTTGAAGAATTAAATCAAACACTTGGACGGCAGCTGTCAGAACTAAAGCTCGCCGTAATGTCATGGGAAGAGAGGGATGAATCAAAATGAATTATTGGATATTGGCACTATATTATAAATGGGCCACTCCGGAGATGGTGAAAAAGGCAATGTATTACGACGATTGTTCTGCAGCTGATTTACAGCAGGGCGTTGAAAAGAAGCTCGTTACCCCGCAACAGTATATAGAGATCACTGGTAAAGCCTTATAGGCTTTTTTATTTTGCCTTGAAGGGGGTGAGACGATGTCATAAGTCTGAAAAAGTCCGCTCAAATAAATAAAAAACTTTTATGAAGGAGGACAATTATGTCATCTTTAGGATTCACATTTCCAACGGATGCCGCGGGAAAGCCGGGCGCAGTAAAACCATTTAGAGAAGGAAAAAGCGATTTTGTTGAGCCAGTTGCAGATATTTCAGGAACAGCAGAGCTTCTGACTAATGCAACATTAAAGGCTACAGATTCTTATAGCCAATATGGCCAGGATAGATTGGGATCGATCTTAATTTCTAAAATCAAAGGCGCTGCATATTCGGATCGCGAAGGGACCCTATTTATTGAGCAAAGCAACGATAATGTTTCATGGTCCACCATCACATCATTAGAAGTGAAAGCAAATACTCTATCAGAGACTGATTGGGTCGATTTATCACAGAGATACTACCGCTTCAGATATGCGAATGGTAACCTGCAGCAATCAGAATTTTTACTGTATCAGTCGCTCGGGGCAGGCCAGGGAGATGTGAAGATTCGGGATTCAGTCTCAATTAAATCTGATAAACCGCTCCCGCTTGAATTTACATCAAGCAATGTAACCAAAGACGGCCGCTTAAAGGTAGAAACCCAAGGAATCGCGATTAATCCGGCTGATTTTGAAAGTGTACAGGCTAAAACAGCCGATATCGTTTTTCATGACAAAGTGGAGACCCCAGGCGAAGGGAATATTTTGAAAGTCGGTTCCTTTAAAACATTATTGATTGAAGTCTATGGCACGGCTGATACAAGTGAATTGAAGTTCTGGGGGAAATCTCTTTCAGGAACAAAACGCCCGCTGCGCGGCCAAAAAGTAGACGACGGCACCCTGGCTATAAGCACAGTCGGTAAGTCAGAAGCTTGGACTTTTGATATTACAGGATTCAAAGAGATCGTGATGGAGATTACCGCTTTAAATAATGGGAACTTTTCCGTAAAAGGGACAGCCGTCTCATAAAATAGCGGCTGTCCTTTTTAATTGCCTCATACAGGAGGTGAAAACGATGTAATAAAAGGGGGGCGTACTAATGTCAGAAGTGACGGAGGTACCAGATGTGCATGTATTACAAAAAGAGATAATGGAAATGAAGACAGGTCAGAAAGCAATCGAACAGCGCGTAAATGTTCTTGAACGCGTTTCCGATAGGCAAGACCAGCAGATCATGACATTAAACGAAAAACTCAACAAGATCGAAGAGAACACAACTTGGATCAAGCGCACAATCACTGGCGCTATCATTACAGCGGTATGCACTGGCATTATTGGCGGCGCAATCGCTATTTTTTATACTGTTTTGCAGAAATAAGGAGGAAAATACATGAAAAGATTTGAAAAAGGCACGGTCGTCCGGACGGTGCTTCTTTTAATTGCGCTTATTAACCAAACAATGTTGATGTTTGGCAAATCACCTTTGGATATCACAGATGCACAAGTGAATCAGCTTGCTGATGCGCTGTACACTGCCGGCTCTGTAATATTTACTATCAGCACTACGCTTGTAGCATGGTTCAAAAACAATTATGTGACTGAAAAAGGCCATAAGCAAAGAGCCGTTTTAAAACAGCACGATTTGACCAAGTAAGAGCTGCCGTTCGGCGGCCTTTTTATATTTCAAAACAGAATAGGAGAGATTTTTCATGACAATTGCAGTCAAAAAAAGAATAGTAGAATCTGAGAAATATGCTCTGAAATGTCCGAATCCGATGACGCCGGAGTACATCACCATTCATAATACGGCAAACGATGCATCAGCCGCCAATGAAATCAGTTATATGACTGGTAACCCTGAATCGACAAGCTATCATTTTGCTGTCGATGATATAGAAGTGATTCAGGGAATTCCGCTGAACCGGAACGCATGGCACTCTGGCGACGGCACAAACGGAACCGGGAACCGTAAGTCTATTGCGGTAGAAATCTGCTACAGCAAGTCAGGTGGCGCGCGGTACCGGGCAGCAGAGGCGCTGGCTATCAAGTTTGTGGCGCAACTTCTCAAAGAGCGCGGATGGGGCGTTGACAAAATCAGAAAACATCAGGACTGGAACGGAAAATACTGCCCGCATCGCATTTTGTCTGAGGGGCGTTGGGAACAAGTGAAAGCGGCCATTGCTGCAGAATTAGAACGTCTTGGGGGTAAAAAAGCACCCAAACCACCAAAGACAGAAACCAAGACAGGCGGGGCGACGTACACCGTCAAGAAAGGCGATGCTCTTTCTGTCATTGCACAGAAAAATGGTGTGAGCATGGCCACCCTGCAAAGGTTGAACGGTATCAAGAATCCGAATTTTATCAAAGTCGGCCAAGTATTAAAGCTGACGGATTCGGCCAGTACCCCAACAAAAGGTAAAAAATCATCTTACGCGCTGCCGTCAGGTGTTTTTAAAGTGACATGCCCCTTAACTAAGGGACCCGCCGTGAAACAGATTCAGACAGCACTGGCGGCTCTCTATTACTATCCGGACAAAGGGGCGAAGAATAACGGAATAGATGGTGCATACGGGCCGAAAACAGCAAATGCAGTCAAACGGTTCCAGTCCATGTATGGCCTAGCTGCTGACGGTATTTATGGACCAAAAACTAAAGTGAAGCTTGAGGCGCTATTGAGGTAAATAACTCTTTCCGATTATTTAACCCCGTATTATGATTTTGAAAAAACAGACAGTCAGGACTATCCCGACTGTCTGTGCAAAAAAAGTTTGACCATATTAATTTTGGCTGGGTGGCTTTGGTGGTCTTTGAGTTTTTGGGACACCCTTTAACCCATGATTGATTTTTGTTCCTGGTTTTATTTCTCTAGGATCAGGTTTATTCGTGTCTTTGTTCAACGTCAACACCCCTTTCAATTTCAATTTCTATCTTTGAGTTAACATCAAAGTTAAAATAAATAAAATTTTGTTGATAGAGCTCCTTTAGCTCTCCGGAACCTTCGTCCTTGTAAACTTTTACCTGAGATAATACAAGCTCTCTTTTGTCGTCCTTTTGTGAGTAAGCAGAAATGGCGCCTTGATAAACGATATTGGTTTCACGGTCGCGAAGAATAACCCATTCTGATCTTTCATCGCTAAATATATAATCCCAAACATCATCTTCTCCATGTTTATTGGAGATTCCCAGAAGGTTTGCAACTTTGAAAATATACTTTTTATTTATGATTACCACTAAGATAATTGCCAAAATTGCACCGATTAAAGTTGCGAGGAAAACCTCGGACACCTTGATTTGCTCTTTGCTGTTTAACAGTGAACTTAAAAATGTAACTTTCCAATAAAGTTTATCATTTAACTGGTTGCAGATATAAACGATAAACATAAGAATCCCATATGCAAACACACCAATTAGATATGAATGTAAAATGAAATGGAACATTTGTCGTTTTCTATGAGTTGTTAATAGATCAAGGAGTGTTGCACCAATTATTCCAGGGAGAAACAAGAACAAAAGCCTTACTGCTAAATCTGATATATCTATATCATCACCTCCCGCTTATTGAACTCCTCCTGATAAACTCTTTCCTTTCAATCCGACAAGAAAATTATAGCAGTTCGGTGAAAAAATTCTAGTTTTTTTACAACACCTGTTTACAACGGTAAATAGGTGTTGTATAATTGAAGTATGAAAGGAGGTGCTGAGGTGGACGAGATCAGAAACATCGTTCTTATCATCGCTGGTATCGTGACCATTATCAAAAACATCTATGATATATGGCAGAAAGAAAGCGAAAAGCGAAAAGCGAGAAAAGAACATGAAAAAGCGCTCCCGCCGGGTAAGCAAGAAGCGCTAACAACATAGTGAGACAAGGGGATAAAATCCCCTTGCTCGATTATTATATCACGTCCACGACGATATGAAAAAATATTTTAAGCAGTACAGCTCGTTTGATATGACTACACTTATTATCATCATTGCTGGTATTGTGGCTATTGATTACGAAACAGCCGGTACCCTTGGGAAAATCACCATGTTTGTTTTATACTTGGCTGTAATGGTTATTTTGTTAAAAGGATTTTTTATGATGTGGAGAGAAAACCGACATGAAAGAAAGTGAAAAAATTAGGTTTATCCAGAACGAAGTTTTGACGGCTGCGGAAGTCGCCGAGCTGCTTGGTGTTACTCGGCAGCGTGTAAGCCAGCTCAACAGCGGCGGGAGACTTAAAGCGGTTAAAAAGGTGGGAACGGTGGCTTTGTTCTTGCTGGAACATGTACAAGCTTTAAAAAAAGAATTAGAGGCAGAGCGGAAGAAGTATCGGCCGTATGATCAGTAAAAGCCCACCTGTTAAAAAGGCGGGCTTTTTTGTTTATTATGCTTCAAGTAAAAGAGTGTTCTTTTTATCAATCTGTACTGCATATAAAGGCCCTTTAGTTATTTATGTTTCCATCTTTCATTTTTATATTTAAAGCATCATAATCCTCTTTTTTAAAAGAGACAGTTACTCTATCCACTCTATCTGAATTTGGATAGAGGAATAATTGTTGGTTAAATTTTATCCCTGATGGACCAATTATTCGATAAATCAGGTTTAAAATTTTAAAACAATCTAAATCTACCCCATCTTTTAAATGGTTCTTCATACTAATAATTACATAGTTGTTGACGGTTTCAAATCTAGGTTTTTGGGGAGATATATTATTGATTTTACAAAGCCCTTTTACAGATTGTTTAAAAATATCTAAAACCTCATTATTTTTTGACAAAAAGCTCACCCTTTTTTTTGTTTATATGGTACCATTATCCATAGAAAAATAAAATAGGAGTTGAATTGAATATTATGAAAAAGTTGTTTGTTTTGTCATTTCTTGTGTTTTCGTCATTCTTATTAGCAATTCCTTCTTTAGCAAGTGAAAAACCTAGTCAATTGGAAGATTTATCTCAGCTTGGCGACATTGTTTATCAAGATGATGAGATTACAGTAAGAGATTTTGGCAATGATCCTTTAGTTTCCAATATCATTGCTGAAGACCCAAATAGTGTTATAGCTGATGAAGATGATGGAATTAAACCAACAGCTGTGGGTCCTGGAGGAAAGGCAGTTATTAACGCAGCGACTAATGGAAGAACTATTTACTGGACTGTTAGACCAGCAACATTATGGCCTTTCCATTTTGAAGGTTTTATAAAATTACGTTATTATTCTGGTTTTAAAAGAGATGCGCCAATAGGTGGTATGGGGGCTTTAGGAAGCAGTTTAAGTGGAGCTGTGCACATGAATAAGAATAACGGAGGGTATGCATCTTTGAAGGGTACTGCGTACTCATTGGATCTGAGTAAATACTCAGTATTACCTGGAGTTGGAACTTCATTCTAAGAAGATAATTATATATTTGTTATAAGTGAGTAGACCGCAAACAAATTGCGGTTTTTTTTCGTTCAAACATAATTTGGAAATGTTAGAATATTATATAAAAGGAGGAGTGGCCTTGTGAGTTCTGTTTTACCATCATCAGAGGTTGGCGTTAAGATTAATGAATGGTACAAAATGATACGTCAGTTCAGTGTTCCGGATGCGGAGATTTTGAAAGCGGAAGTGGAACAAGAAATAAATGAGATGGAAGAAGACGAGTATCTACTGATTTACTACACCCTCATGAAATTCCGCCATCAGCTCATGCTGGATTATTTAGAACCGGTTACCACACGTGTGAGACCGACAATTGATGAGTTGTTGGAAAAAATCGAAGCGTCAAATAAAGGAATTTCCGGCCTTCTGTGCTATTATTCTTTATTTTTCCGCGGCATGTATGAATTTGACCAAAAGCAGTATGTAAAGGCGATCGGCTTTTATAGAGAGGCTGAAAAACAACTCGTTCATGTGTATGATGATATTGAGAGAGCGGAGTTTCATTTTAAACTAGCTGAAGCATATTACGGTATGAAACAAAGCCACGTCTCTATGCATCACGTAAAGCAAGCGCTCGATATTTACGATCAGTATGAGTTGTATAAGGTCCGGAAAATTCAATGTCTATTTGTCATATCAGGGAATTATATTGATTTTAAGCGTTATGAGAAGAGTCAGCCGCATCTTGAAAAGGCTCTTGAATTATCGAAAGAGTTAGATAATAAGAGATTGATTAGTTCTGCTCTTTATAATTTGGGTACAAATTTCGGAGATAGGGGCGACTATGAAAAGGCTGAGATATTTTTAAGGCAAGCAGTTGAGATAACCGAAAAAGCAAAATTGAGCAACTTGCCGCACTCTTTATTTTCTTATGCAAAATTCCTTTTTAAACAGGGGAAAATGGCTGAGGGTATCCAAGCAAGCAAAAAAGGTTTGTCGGCCGCGGTATATCAAGGCGATAAGCTTTTTGAAAATCTTCAGGGGTATCTGAAGGCACTTTATGTGGATGCAGTGGATCAACAGGGAGTTAATGAAACAATTGAGTATCTGGAGAAGAATAAGAATTACTCATATGTTGAAGATATTGCTTGCGAAACTGCATCTGTTTACGCAGATTCAAGGGAGTTTGAGAATTCTTATTTTTATCATAAAAAAATGGTTGATACGCAAACACAAATTCAAAGGGGAGAGTGCCTGTATGAATTTTAAAAAGAGTATCTTCATCGTCCTGGGTCTGTCATTGACTTTAGTATGTGGGTTGGGTATGAACTCACTAGAAAAACAAGCACAAGATACAATCAAAGTAGCTTCTGATCGCCTTCAAACTTGAACAGATTACGCCTTTTCTTCGGAAAAGGCTTTTTTGTTTCTTCATTATATTGTTTCAAAACATCCACTTGTTTTTATGCTTATCCCATTTCAGCATACGCTGCCTTATGAGGTTCTTCACTGCTTCCCGGATAGCGCGTTCATCCTTGCCGGTTTTTCTCTTCAATTCATCCAAGGAAGGATTTTTCCCAAAGCGGGTCATGTTTAAGATGATCCTATATACTTTCCTCTCAAAGTCATTCATTTGAATTACCTCCTGAAGAGAATAATACCAGAACAAACATTCCCTTTTCAACTTGAAATAGAACAAAAGTTCGTATATGATGATAGTAAATAAGGAGGGGCAGCAGCATGAAAGCATTGTTAAATCGTTCGTTAAATGAAAAGTCAGCACTGGACATGATCTATATAAAAGCTGATGGGACAGTCTCGAAAAGAACCATCATAGTGCATCAGGTAAAACAGAATTTTATCCGGGCATTTTGTTTTAAGAGTAGGCAGACAAAAACATTTAGGATAGACAATATTCTTGCCGTTGCCCCGGTCAACTATAAAAAAGGGGTAAGGAATCATGCGTAATCTTACAAAAAGGCAAGAAGATGCTTTAAACGCGATATCGAATTTCTTAAATCAGTATGGAGTGGCCCCGACACATCGGGAGTTAATGGAGGAACTTGGTTTGCGGTCCACCAGTTCAGTGAAGGGGCTGCTAGATAGGTTAAGAGAAAAGAATTACGTAACATGGCAAGAAGGATTACCGCGGACAATTAAATTATTATAAGGAAGAGCCCTGGATAAGTAAGGGCTCTTTTTTTTGACCGACTCCAAACGTCTTATCTTGAGTGGGGGACGAATTGGGGACGAACTGAATTGTACGAGATCATTTTAAAACTGTCTAAAACATTAACACTTATAACGAAACCCTTTTATAACAGGGAATATCCCATTAAATAATTCTAAGACTTTAATTGACCTCTTCCATGGTAAGGAAGAGGTCAGCGGTTCGAGCCCGCTTGGAAGCTTATCTAAATACGTTGATCTGAAGCAGTTTCCGCGCGTTATGGAACTGTTATTTTTTTGTTTGGATCAGTAAAAACTGTTACTGATTGCAGCAGTTAAGGTATAGGTGTTTAAAGCGCGCTTTCTGATGAGGTTAGCCTTGCTTCAATGATTCAAAGAGATTAACATAATTAATTGTTAAACGGTATTGACTTTTATCAAAACCTTGATATAATTACTTTTGTCATAATGAACAGTATGCTTTAGATTAAACTGCGGGTTATACTGTTTGGAGTTTTACTGAATAAATAACAATACAGTTTTTGGGTTATCTGATGCTGTATTCTGGCTGCACATTACATTTTTACTTGCGGAAGTAGTTCAGTGGTAGAACATCACCTTGCCAAGGTGGGGGTCGCGGGTTCGAATCCCGTCTTCCGCTCCATTTTATCCCAACGGGATATTGTGATATTAATTGCGCCCGTAGCTCAATTGGATAGAGCGTTTGACTACGGATCAAAAGGTTAGGGGTTCGACTCCTCTCGGGCGCGCCATAATATTTTTAAAAATCGGGAAGTAGCTCAGCTTGGTAGAGCACATGGTTTGGGACCATGGGGTCGCAGGTTCGAATCCTGTCTTCCCGACCATTCTCAAACTTTAAAGATAATATACTGGTTTTCTTTTTCTCTCTTTTTTTTAAAAAATGCTTGATTTATAGAGAGACACCGTGGTATATTATTAAACGTCGCTGATGAACAGCAGACAACAACAAAAAGCTTCGGAAACAACTTAAAAAAAGTTGTTGACATAAAAGAAGCTGAGTGGTAAGATAATAAAGCTGCTTCAACAAGCGGT
>NZ_JAWCWR010000012.1:0-37736 GCF_032461585.1 Bacillus sp. IS1
GCGCCGCGCCGTGAAATCTCCGCGGCTCATTGAAGCTGCGGGGCAGCCGGATTCCGGAGCCGGCCAGGCGCTGGCTTTTTGTGGGCAGGGCAGGCAACGGGCCGCCCTGGCTGCGGCTGAAGGAGATCCGCTCAGACCTGCAACTGCATCAGCACATGGCGCGTTGCTTAGAGCGAAGAGAGAAAAAGCGCGCCGCGCTTACCATGGTGCTCCGGAGCCGCTGTAGCTGCAGGTGATCCAGAGCCGATAGAAAGGAACCGACTCTTTTCACCAAATAAGAAAAGACGGCTGCTTCAGCAATCCGTCTTTTTCGTTATTATTTATTTTAGTGAAGTCTAATAGCATATTTACATCAAAGTCGAAATGTAAACTTAAATTATTCGTAATGTTTTAAGCTTGCTTCAATAGATTTAATGTTACTGGTTAATTTTCGAATTTGTCTTCGGAGAGTATCATTAACAACAGTAGGAATACTACCTTCTTGTTTATTTATGAAGCTTTGAACAACCTCCTTTTCTTCAACTGATTGTTTCAATTCAGACTTTAGTTCGTTTATTCTTTCTTTCATGAGTTCTTTTGTTTTTTCATCCATTTTAAAATGCTCCTTCTTTAAATAATTGATTTAACAATCAAACTTTTTAAAGCTACACCGCCTTTTTTTCATCCATTTTTGATTACTTTATTGTAAATAAGACTCTAGTGCCGTCTGGGTAACCAGAAAGCTTATGTGATACCCAGGAACCTGCTCCGCGGTTATCAGAAGGGGTTATGTATTCGATGTCTGCTCCGCTTCCTCCTTCAGCGCAAAAAGCCATTGGCCATTCATCACGATCATATCCTTTTTTTGTTGGGATATCTTTCAATGATTGAGATCGATTATTTTCCGCTCCATCACGGTCGATAGTACACACAGCTGATTTGCCCTTGGAAATTGCATTTTCTATATGTTTGGCAGTCTCAGGGTATTTATCAGCCGGAAAATAAATTACCTTGTCGGCTTTCTTATTTGAATTGTTGTTTTTGTCTGAAGAAACATCGATAGCTTTATCATGGGTGAATTCAGAAATAAGACGGTTTATATCCTTTATGATTGGACGAATAGGTGTATTTGGGACAAAGTTGCCCAAGGCATAAAGGCTAATTATAACGGCTCCTAATAACCCTAGAAATTTTTTCATCTTTCCCGCTCCTCATAAGGGATTTTTATAAGCATGAAAGCTGCTTTGCTAATCTCATTCAGGTTTCTTGTAATAAAACTTGGAGCTATCAGAGATTAAGGTATTGCTTACTCTACGGATTGTTTCCGAATTTCTTTGAAATTTATTAAAAGGGGTATTGTCGATTTTATACTTTTTTCTCAATTCTTTAATCTTACCGGCGATTATAAAAAGGTCATCTTCCTTCAAATTTGCAATATCACATAATATTTCAAAATATAGTTTTTCGGTCATTTTTAATTTCACCATCCTGCTCGTTATTTTGTTTTATCAACAAAATCAAAAATACTTTGATCAAGAGGCTTTTCTCCTTGCCCTTGAAACAGCCAATTTTTTGTTTCGCGGTTATATTCCCAACCAGCTTTTTTTAAAGCCGCGCTTAATTGCTCTAAGTTAATGCTTGGTATCTTTTTAGCAATGCTTGCTAATGTTATACCTGGTTGTCTGGTTGCGGAGAGAACTTCACGTAAGGTTGGGTTTTCACCTATATTGATTGAATTTAGTTCACTCAACTCTTTATGCCATTTTTTTATATCCGATCTGTCGAACCCTTCCTGGGTTAGAGTAGAAGGGATTTCATTAGGGTTATCCAAATAATATTGCAACTGTTTTAATGCTTCGGGTAGGGGACCGAAACTGTGTATTGTTTTGTGTCTTTGCCCTTTCCCTGGGACTGTCACGCCTTTTTTAATGTACACATAAATTTTCCCTTGTTTTTTTAATTTGACTAAGAAGCCGCTCTTTTTAAAGTCTGTCGGAGTGGCGTTACTCTTCGAAGCATATCTATGATTTACTTTGTTTCTGTCAATTTTGTCTTTCTGTAAATAAGCTTCTAAATCAGACTTTAGGTAACGATCAGCAATAGCTTGGATTTCTCCCTTATGCACTCTGTTATAAAATGTCACATGAGAAATGTTCATGTATTCCGCAGCCGCTTTGGGATCAAGGAGTTGCTCGGAGAGGTAATTTCTTATTTTCTGTTCTTTTTCCTTATCAGAAATGGGTTCATTTGCGATTTTTATTATCTCGTACATAGTAAACCTCCACATTGTTTGGGTATTGTTTCTCTAATTTTCCGTCCTAAACCCTAATAATATCCTCTTATTCTGAATGTTGAAAGTTCCAAAGGGAGGATGCGGGCAAGACATAAGAGAGAACTTTCCCTTGTATTAAGTATAACATATGCTATAGTAATTGTATAGCATATGTTATACAAAATTAGTGAAGGTTCGACATTGCTTTTGAAATTTCCTTATCAGTTGCACGTATAACGGATTCAACAAACTTTTCACAATGTCTTTCGTCCGAAAAAGAACGGCTATCGAAGCTTATATTTAGTGTATATGAAAACTGCTTTTGATTCACCTTGTAAATCAGAGTTGTTACACATTCATAATTACAAATATCTTCGGTCTTATCATATTCCAGATCCATATCATCGTACTGAGATTTAATACATTCGTCCGCAGTGTGAATCTGCCGCTCCTTTATATACTCACAAGCAATAGCTTCTATGACATGATGTATAGTCCGTTTGACAGCTGAAAGATAAAGGTCACAGTGAACGGATGGGTTTTTAACGGTTGTTATAAAAGTTGGGTGAGCATGCGTTTGAGCCGCTATTTCTGAGTGGATGATATCCTTGAATTCAGTTTCTGCTATACCTGCAACTTCATCCAATGTAAGGAAATCAAGCGTTTGAGAATGGTCACTATTGTTTAAAAACATATTCTTATTTTTTCTCACCTCGATGCTGAGTGAAGCTAACGCATAATAGCGCATCTGCTGCTGAACACGATCACCTAGACATGCCATAATTTTTTCTTTGTTTGCTTGAGTGGTAGGCAAACCATTGCTTTCTAATACTGCCGACAGGTCTTCGGCTTTAAGTTTTGTTAATAACATAAGAACCGCTCCTTATTTTCGATTATGGAGAGCATTCACGCGGGGAATGAACCACGCGTGAATGCAACTAAGCATTAATCATTAATAATGGTGCCGCAAAATATATGAATTCGATTATTGGTATGTTGGATCATTCTGACTTGGACGTCCTCTTGTTTAGAGATCGAAAGGTTTTTAGCTTTCTTAAAGACGCTTGCAATGCTAATTGGGCTTTCGATTGTTTCCTCCAATTGATCTTTTACAAACAAATTTGCTTCGAAAACTCTTGTTTTCATCTGAACCGCTCCTTTTCAAATTTATTGTGTGAATGTCACCATCACCTGATGACAATTTAAGTATAACATATGCTTTACTTATAGTAAAGCATATGTTAGAAATGTTTATTTATCTTTTTGATATAACGTGTAACCGCATCTGCAAAACTCAGCTATTTGTTCAGGTGACAACCCGATTGTTTCGCCCTGATCGTTGACTGATGCGACAAAAAATGGGCCGTGGATACAATGTGTCTTACCGTTTTCAGTAATTTTGCAATAGTATTGGGAATTGTAGAAGCCCTCTTCGTCGAACCAAATGTCAATGTTATTATTGAGTCTCAAACATTCGAGGTTATCGGCTCCTACAAGATTTTGCCGTTCTTCAAGGGTTTGCGGCAGTTCAACAAATCTGTTGTTCTGATGATCAAACAAAATGATTTTTTCCATAAAACTACTTC
Source organism: Bacillus sp. IS1 (assembly GCF_032461585.1). Taxonomy (NCBI): domain Bacteria; kingdom Bacillati; phylum Bacillota; class Bacilli; order Caryophanales; family Bacillaceae; genus Bacillus; species Bacillus sp. IS1. The sequence continues at coordinate 3,838 of NZ_JAWCWR010000012.1, forward strand.
CTTTCAAATTTTATTGTGTGAATGTCACCATCACCTGATGACAATTTAAGTATAACATATGCTTTACTGATAGTAAAGCATATGTTATAAATTATTTTTTGAAATTTCCATCCGGCACTCTCAGCTGACAGATAACATGGTTTACGAATTCTTGGAAAGTACCTTCGCTACTTAGATCATGACCTTTTATGTTAGTCATAACGGCGTACCATTTTCCGCTCTTAGGGAAATAAACATTGTTAATCATATTAAAAGGATCGTCATTCTTTTCAAAGTTTTTTCCTAACATTTGAGAAGGTTTTACAAAGGATACATTACATTCTTCGTCCACATACTTATTAATCGAGTTAAAGTATCTTTTTGCGATGACTTTAATCAGGTAACAAATAGTTTCTGCCGTTTCTAAAAAAGGGGGTTCCGTTATGGAATCGAATTGCATCTCAGAAAGAAATTCTATAGTTGCAGTGAAAGAAAAACTGCCTTTAGTTCTCTCTTCCGCTATTTCAGTGAACTCATTAAGAGTAATCAACTTCGCTCTCTTCCGATACACATCATCAGAAGTAAAAACTATTTTGTTATCCTCGATGTGATTCAGCAAAGTTTCAAAGGCATCGTGCCGAATCGTTTCTTGAATTTCTACTGTGTCCAACTCTTGAAAGATCAATCTTATGTTTTCCTTAGTTGCCGGTATGTTGTTTCTTTGAAGAGCCTCAATAAAATCCGCTTGTGCCAGTGTGACCTGAAATGTAAAATTCATTTTAATTCTCCTTTACAAAATTTATTGTGTGAATGTCACCATCAGCTGATGACAATTTAAGTATAACATATGCTTTATTGAAAGTAAAGCATATGTTATACATTTTTTTCTTTTGATAAAATCATTCCTTTTCTTTATAATGAAATTAATGATTTTGTAAGGACTTTACCTCCTTAACAAATTTATTGTGTGAATAGGTTGCGGTGTGCGGAAACATGCCGCAACTCTTTTCTAACATATGCTTTACTATAATTAAAGTATATGTTAGAATTTAATTACCGTCAGTTGATGGTTTTCACACAATAAATCTTTTGGAGGGGTTAAATTGTTACCACATATCAGGAAAATGAGTCTTGTTCATGATTATCTTTATAATAATCGTGAAGTAGCTGAAAGATCGAATGATGGGAAGGATCAAGTGAGAGACCGTTATATCATTGTTACTACAGAAGAGGATCTCTTTGCTGAAGAAATACCCGCTGAAGAACATTATCTATATTCAGATTTTAATGAAATGGTAAGTGAACTGCGAAACACGGTAAATGATATGAAAGCTTTAAGGGAATTTTAGAAATATTTTTTATAACATATGCTTTACTATCGATAAAGCATATGTTATACTTAAATTGTCATCAGGTGATGGTGACATTCACACAATAAAATTTGAAAAGGAGAGTTTTTATGGGAAAAATATTGATTGCAGATTTGTTTATTAAGGAGAACAAAAAGCATTTATGCGCGTTGGGAACTCCGGAAGACATTAATGTTGTTTTTGACAAAGCTTATCAACTCCGAAAAGAACATAAATGTGCAATAGACGTTAGGATTGTTCGGCTTAGTGGGGTAACAACAGACAAGGTATCTATCAGTATTGAAGAAGACAGTTTTAATTACGATTTCCATAACGAGTTAGATATTTGAGAAGAGGGCGAAAGCCCTCCTCATTCGGAAAATATTAAATTGTACGGAGGACTTCAATGAAGGATATAAGAGAGATTTTACTCGAGAGATTGGTATTATTGGAACGCAGTTCATTATCATTAAATGAGGTGGAATTCGCAAGCATAGTTAATGCTGAACCTGTTGTTCACTATGCGAAAAAAACTGTTCCGGTTTGGACAAGAGAGATACATCATATGCTCTATCGGGAATATATATGGGTAGCTGGGATGTTTATGCGTGTCATGCGTGAAGAATTAGGGAAACACGGTCTTGATGTTGAGGATTGGAATATAGAATGGCAAAACGCTTTCAACTTAATGAAATTACACCAAATAGAATTCAGGGATTTCTTACATGAAGATTTTAAAGAAACCTGCCAATGGACACATGAATTTGCCCTATATCTAAATGCAAGATTGAACGAATATGAAAAGCACGGTGAACTAGATAATGTATCGAGTATAGAAAAGAACTACTTAGAAGGCATCATGGGAGATAAAGCGGTATATGAAAGGTTTTTCTATGATAAAGAATATTTAGACGCCCTATGCGGCAAGAATGCAGTTTGTAAGGCATGGAAAGAAGTGTGGAAGATTAGGAAGAACCTAGCTTAAATTTTTTAAAAAAATGTATAACATATGCTTTACTATAGGTAAAGCATATGTTATACTTAAATTGTCATCAGGTGATGGTGACATTCACACAATAAAATTTGAAGGGATGAAGAAAATGGAGAAAGTGATTGAAGTTCTTACTTTGAAACAGGTAAAACATGAGGTTGACTGTCCAGTATCAGTCATAAGAAGGCCGGACGACGCTTTTAAGGTCTATGAGCACTTTATAGCAGACGAAGCAAGAGAAGTGCCATTGGCTATCTATCTTGACGTTAAAAACAACATTCGTGCCATATATAAAGTATCGATAGGGGATGTTCGCAGTGCTATCCTCGCTCCAAGAGAAATTTATCAGGCGGCACTTTTAAGTAATGCTTCGTCAGTAATCATTGGACATAATCATCCAGGCGGTGACGTTGCTCCTTCAAGGCAAGATATTGAAACCACTCAGAGGATATATGAAGCAGGAAAGCTAATAGGGATAGAACTTTTAGATCACATTATAGTGAGCATTGAAAATGGAGAAAAGAAACATCTTTCTTTGAAAGAGGCAGGATACATTAGGAATTAAAAGAAAAAAATTTTGACCAACAGGTTCACAAAGTAAACCTAAAGTGTTTACTTTGTGAACTATATGGAGTAAAATTAAGGTAAAGAAGGAGGTAGTAATATGAAAAAATCTCAACAATTTCTGAAAGGAACTTTTCCTTACTTGGGTCATCCTGATTATGATGGGAAGCCAACTAATGATACGCTCGAAACCTTTGATCAGTTGTTTTCTCATTTCCAAGACCATCACAAGAACGGCTTTGACCTCAGACGTCTGGGCAACCTGGAGCCATCGCTTATGTTACTTGCAGTGGAAGCCATTGCGATTTTCTACAAAGAGGATCTGTACAGAGAAAAGGAACCTGATACGGAATATATCAACCTTACAGATACCGCTAAGTTGCTTGGCATTTCAAAACAAACTTTACGTAAGCGAATGGAAAAACAAAGTCCGCCAGTACCAAAACCAGATCACTATGTGAGCGGTGTACCGGCGTGGGAAAAGAAAGCTGTAGAACAGTTCATATGGGACAACGGCCTTTATGATAATGATGGAAAATTTACTTACCCTGTTCGTGAAGAAGACTAGAAAAGGAGAGAAATAATTATGAAAAAAAATCTTGCCACATTATTGGAAGAGCGGAAGCGATCACAGTCTCAGTTGGATAAAAACGAAGTGATACTAATTAAGGATGCAATAGAAGAGTTTTCTCACAGAGAAGAGTTTGAACCAGCTTTCTATTTACAGCGATTTTTGAGCTACCATGAACTATCCTCACGGTGGGGGTGGCTGCTTGTTGAGAAATTTCTTGCATATGTGAGAAGAGAAGAAAAAAAGCTGTCTGCTTTCCGTTAATTTAATGATGCCGACACAATTGAAGGAGGCTTTGACAATGAAAATGTTCGGCTATGTAAGGGGTCTGTATGATTTGGAAAGAATGGCGGAATTGTATGGGTGGCAGATCAACACAACGGATCATCATAATAAGGGGTCAGACTTTGTTTATCTTTTTCATGAGGAACGGGATTTTTTAGTAGCGGTAAATACTTTTAATGGTCGATTCTTTGTTACACATCGATTAACGAAAAACCTTGTGGCTACGGATCAAAGTGTCAAATTAAAAAGTGAAAAATGGTATGAGGATTTGCTCAGAATCCTTTATAAAGAGGTTCCATGCCGTTTCTTAAATAAAAAAGAGTTCAGCCGCCAGCTGAACCCTCTTGAAACCTTAAAAGCTTCTCACGCTAAAAAAGATTTCATGTAAATTATAGCACAGATCCGTTTATTCCTGTATGGGAGGTGCACGAATGACAGCCGCTGAAGTCGCGGTGATATTAGGAATTTTCCTGACATCTCTGCACATCTGTGAAAAGCTTCTCACGCTAGAAAAGATGTTAATAGAAAGAAAGTCACCAAAGAAAAAAAATCCTCGGAAAGCAAGCCGCAATAGTAAGCGTAAGTTTGGATAGGGGAGAGGGTGCCTCTCCCCGCCATATACGGGTTGTCAAATGATATGAAATTACTCAAGACCATAAAAGAGATTGTTTTCTGGCTGTTCATCTTTACTTATGTCTTTGGTATCCGTACAGCGGTTAGCGGCGGTGTTCAAAAAGCTTTAGACATATTGATCATTATTTCTGTTGTTTGTTCGTTAATTGTATTTTGGATAAAAAGTAGACAAGCCTAAGCAGGCTTGTCTTGAATTAAAGGAGCAGATAATGTGAAAAAATTTGCCGGTGTAAGATCATTGGACGATATGAGAACACAAGCGATTGAAGCAGGATGGAAATTTGATGAGAAGGCTTACCATAAGGAGAACAGTGACTATGTATTCCTTTATGGTAAAACAAAAGATGACATTATGGTTGCTATCAATACATTCAATGGCCATTTCTTTGTTTATAATAATGCAACTGATGAAAGTATAGCTACGCATTTAAGTGAGCGATTTGATCAAGAATCTTGGTACGTTGAAATTCTGAATATTGTTAATAAGCCATATGTGAAAAAAGAGCGGCTTTAATCACTCAGCACATACAGCAGGCGCAGCAGGTCTGCGCTCTCTTCACAAATGATACAACATTGAACATTTTTCGTTTTGAACCGGTTTGAATTTTATCGGTGAGAGGTGTTTTGAATTGCAGTATCCAGGAGATTACGTAACGATTGTAAAAAAGCCTTCTAATAGGTATGACCAAGGTCTTTTCGAGATCCGTGGTATACCCAATACCTTCTTTGAATTTTCATATCTTGGAGACAGAGGTTTTATAGAGATTAAAGAAAGCGGTACAGCGATATACTGTGTCAACCGGAATGTTAAAGAGGGGAAACCTGTTTCATATAACTTTAGCAAGAAAAATATTGCATATCTCAGAGAGCAGATAAGATATCTGCTGGACAGACGATTATACTAAAATAAGTGGTTTATAATTGATGAATAGGAGTGTTAAATGTGTATGGCGGTAGCCTAAACGATATAGAAGCGAATTTAGAGCGGCTTTTAGAAGCTGAAGAGAAATCATTGTCTTGGAGCATTTCGTTTATGTGTGAGGAAGGAATAGAATTAGAATCAGTAGGAAGTGTGTATTATAGCGGGAACAGCTTTTATAATGCCGAGGATGCTTATCAATATTTAAAAGAAAAAAACCTTCTTTCAGAGTTTTCGCTTAGCCAGCAAGAAAAAATCATAGATCAGGTTAAAGCATTTGTGAATTTGCAGATTTCTGAAAACCCAAATTACTGCAGCCGTTCAGGGTACAAAGCTTCTCCTGAATGTTATCGGGAAACGGAAAATAAAATAATGGTAGCTTTTATAGATGATTCAGACCAACTTTATTTCGATGCTATTATAGACAAAATCTGTGGCAATGTGAGGTTTGAGTATCTGGGGCAATACGAACCAGAGGGAAGCCGCCCTTTTGAAAACGGATCGTTTAAGATAAGTGTAGAAAGTATTAGGGGGAAATAATATGAAAAATACAGGTGTTGTTCGCAAAGTTGACGAATTAGGACGCGTTGTTTTACCGATTGAGATTAGAAGGATATTTGATATGAAACATAAAGATCCGGTAGAAATTTTCACTGAGAATGATACGATAATTCTTAGAAAATACCAACCGCAGAAAAAGTGTGCGATCACGGGCACAGTGTCAGATGAAAATATGACCTTTAGCGGGGGGATTGTTCTGAGTCCAGAAGGATGCGAGAGGTTAGTGTCTGAATTAATAGAATTAGGACGCCGATAGGGGTATCAAAACTCTTCTGTGTAAAGGGTTGACTAAGGAGCTGCGGGTATTATGACAATGGAACGTTACTTAAAATTGAGATATAATGGAAAAACGATGAAAGAAATTCAAAATGAATATGAATTAAGCGATAGCACCGTTTGGACCCTTGAATTAGGTTATACCTGCTTTCTTAAAGGGATTCCGCTAGATGAAGCGGTTAAAGCTATTTTTAGCATTGAGAGTCCACAAGTTCATTAAGAGCTGACTCTTTGAAACGTTAACAAGGGGGAATGGAACTTGGATCAGGTGATAAGTATTTCTAAAAAAATTGATTTTCTAATAATTCTTGCACTTGCTTTAATCGACACATTAGCTTTTCTCGGTCACTTTTTAGGAGTAACTGATTTCGCAGAAGTTTATAATTATGGAGCTGCTCGACATATTTTGTATCTCAGTCTTTTTCTAGGCTTCTTTTGGTTTTTAGCAACTATCATGATGGAAAAGAAATTCAATTTATTTCGAACTGCTTACGGATTTTGTTGTATCTACACAGCTTTATTGGCATGTATAGTTTTAGAATTTTCCTCCCTTCAATTAGGCAGGGAACTCGGTTTATTTTTATTAGGGTATTTTGTATTAAAGCTTATAATCAGCATTATTGATGATGGAACCTCTATTGTGAAAAGTCTATCTTAATGTATTAGGGTAAAGGAAAGTTGAGAAATAGAGTCGGCCAATGAGCCGGCTTTTTTGTGGCCAGGGAGACAACGGGCCGCCCTGGCTGCTGAAGGAGATCCGCGGCCGTCGGTTCCGATATGGCACCGGCAGGAGAGCGTCTGAAAGAAAAACGCCCCGCGTTTACGGGGCGATCAGGAGAGCATCAGCAGCGCGCAGCACCGTGAGATCTCTGCGGCTCATCGAAGCCGCGGAGCAGCCGGATTCCGGAGCCGACCAGGCATCGGCTTTTTTGTGGCCAGGGAGACAACGGGCCGCCCTGGCTGCAGCTGAAGGAGATCCGCGGCCGTCGGTTCCGATACGGCACCGGCAGGAGAGCGTCTGAAGGAGAAAACGCCCCGCGTTTACGGGGCGATCAGGAGAGCATCAGCAGCGCGCAGCACCGTGAGATCTCTGCGGCTCATCGAAGCCGCGGAGCAGCCGGATTCCGGAGCCGACCAGGCATCGGCTTTTTTGTGGCCAGGGAGACAACGGGCCGCCCTGGCTGCAGCTGAAGGAGATCCGCGGCCGTCGGTTCCGATACGGCACCGGCAGGAGAGCGTCTGAAGGAGAAAACGCCCCGCATTTACAGAGCGATCAGGGCTGCACCGGCAGCGCCGCGTCGTGAAATCTCTGCGGCTCATCGAAGCCGCGGGGCAGCCGGATTCCGGAGCCGACCAGGCGCTGGCTTTTTTTGTCCAGGGCAGGAAACGGGTCGCCCTGTGTGCAGCTGAAAGAGATCCATCCGCGGCCGTCGGTCCCGACACGGCACCGGCAGGAGAGCGTCTGAAGGAGAAAACGCCTCGCGTTTATGAAAGAGCCCCACCAAAAAGGTGGGGTTAGATATGCAATTTCTTAACATTTTTTATGTTATCTGTGTTATAGTGAAGTTGCTATCACGCCACAGCATTATTCAAATATGTTGTGTGTTCGTCATGGGATAATTCCCACCTCTAATAGCCGTTGGTGGGGGAGAAAATCGAAAGTGAATTGTGCATGTGGTTAATAATTGATATCTGTTCTTGTGATAGCGAACCAGATACAATATTAACCGATCTAAAAAGGAGGAGTGGAACATTTAAACCTGGGAATTTAAATGTTCTAACAGATGGCTCCTTGATTAAATTTTTCGCGAATAGTTTAATCATCTCCAATGGAAAGACTCCTGGCGTGGGAACCAGGAGTTTTTTCTGTATATCTGAACATTTTTTAGGGAATACAATATAATGCACAATAAAAGGGGAAACAGTGTGGGATTTGGCTGCGGTTGTGTTTAAGGGTAATCTCCTTGCGTTTCTGGGAAAAACGCAAACCAAAAACTGTTTCCCTCTTGCAATTACTTATAGGCCAAAAACTACTGTGATTGGGTGATCACAGCAAGCAACAAGCAGTTTAGATGTTCATTCTTTCCAAAACCTATAAAAGAGCAAACAAACGTTTCCTATCTTGATCAGCCAATCTAGGTGTTGTTTGATTTTATTTTGGTTCTTCCTGAATGAGTTAATTAAATTTTTCGCAAATTTTTTCACGCTAATCATCTCCACGGTTTTATTCACAACCGCAGGATTATGGATATTATACCAGTTATTTCTGTTTAGGGGGAGAGACCAGGTTTAAGATGCCTGGTCTATTTCTTGTTGTGTTTATGCTAGGATATCTGGGATCAACCAAACTATAAAAGGTAGTGGCTGGTTAACGGTAGGATGTTGTATTGACACATTGAATGAACACGATTTTTCGTTCAAATGACTTGTTAATTTCATGGGGTTCCGAGACCTTGTTTGTCTTTTTGGTATCATTAGCATCAGAAAATTTGGATATATTGTTGTGTTTTGTATTATTTTAGGGTAACTTTGAACTGTAAAGAAAACACAAAATAGGGAGTGATGTCATGGGGAAATAGAAAAATCTATTCTATTGAGCCGTAGATAGGTTTTATTCCAGAAAAGTGTGTTTCCTTAAATTTCGCTTGCTTCGCGCTTCTATATATCTAGTTCTCCATTTCTCCATATTAGTGCGTGCATAATTGCTCTGCCTCTCAGAAATAAATCCTCATATATTTAAATCTCCATAGAAAAGGATTTTCAAGACAATATGTTAATAGAGCCATAAAATTGGCGGAAATCTTCTCATTTCCATAGGGCGTTTCCCTTTTCTCTTTGAAAAATGAGAAGATCGAAGCGAAACATCTTATTTTGGATTATAGGCTCATTCATCATTGAAACTTCACTCACTATCATTCTTAATTGAAAGGGGTACAAACCTACATGAAATTGAATTTGAAATACTGGTCGATGGCGATTGTTCTATGTTTCACTCTTTTTGGTTTCTTAGGAGCAACTAAGATACAGGCAGCTGAAGTAAAAACAGAGGCGCAAAATATTGGCCTTGATGCTAAAAAAGAGGAATTAGCATCTCAAATCAAAATCTATGATGAAAACGATGATGAAATTCACCCTTACACGTTACAAGAATTGAAAGATATGATTACGCTTGATGATCAAAATCAAGATAATCCAATCCATGCATTGTATAAGACATATACAAGCAAACCATTTGGCTTCAAGTATAACTTTTCAATAGGGGGAGGAACGTATGGAAAAGCGTTCAAAAACCCAATAACGCTTTTAATCACACCACAAGGGACTGCCAAAAAGTTCTCTGTAGCTGCGAAGTACGATAATGGCAAAGGCGGTGTAGGCGGAACAGCAGGTAAAATTTCTCTTCCAGGCGGGTGGACAGGTCAAATTCATATGAACTGGACTCAGTTGAAAAGAGGGAAAAGTTATCACTTTAACTTCATTAATAACAGCAGCAGTGATGTTGAAGTTAAAATGAAGAAAGTTATTGTATGGTATGATTGATTAACAGGCAGGTCTGAAAAGGCCTGCTCTTTTTGTGAAGTTGAACAGAAAAAAGAAACCCGGTCAGCCTTATCGGGTTTCGGAACATACTCTTATTCGTTTATGGTCTTTAAATACTCTTGATGTTCCTTTTCTAAGACTTGAACATCTTCTTTGAAAATTTCGATTTTGTAATTTTCTTTAATTTCATCAGACAAGTTTTCATTTAGATACTCCCGCAGTTTTGCTTCACTTTTTGTTTTATCCATTCCAATTGAAATAACGGGATCTGTTTCTCCAATACCATAACTAAATAATCCGAATTTTCCCCATGCATCATCTAATACTTCCTCCGGTGGTTTTTGCTTCGGACTTGTTGCATGTAAAGCAATACTAAACATGAATAAAGAAGAGGCTATGATTAAGACTACAGTTAACTTCTTTTTCATCTCATCCCTCCTTTTTTTCCTTGCTATTAATATCCTAATAGCTTAGCTAAAAGTATATCACGAATCATAATGAAGAAATACCGAGTTTCTTCCTATATAAAGTACTTAATGATAACACTATCTTTCAGGTTCTAATCTAAGCTTTTCTATATAGAAAGGAAAATCCGCGGCCGTCGGCTCCGATACGGCGCCAGCAGGAGAGCATCTGAAGGAGAAAACGCCCCGCGTTTATGGGGCGATCGGGAGAGCCATCAGTAGCGCGCCGCGCCGTGAACTCTCCGTGGCTCATCGAAGCTGCGGGGGCTGCCGGATTCCGGAGCCGACCAGGCGCCGGCTTTTTGTGTTCTGACCAGGACGGAATGCCCTGGCTGCAACTGAAGGAGATCCCCGGCCGTCGTTCTGATCGGCACCGGCAGAAAGAGCATCTGCAGGAGAAAACGCCCCGCGTTTACGGGGCGATCGGGATAGCATCTGCAGCGCGCCGCGCCATGAAATCTCTGCGGCTCATCGAAGCTGCGGGGGCTGCCGGATTCCGGAGCCGACCAGGCGCCGGCTTTTTGTGTTCTGGCCAGGACGGAACGCCCTGGCTGCAGCTGAAGGAGATCCCCGGCCGTCGTTCTAATCGGCACCGGCAGAAAAAGCATCTGAAGGAGAAAACGCCCCGCGTTTACGGGGCGATCGGGATAGCATCTGCAGCGCGCCGCGCCATGAAATCTCTGCGGCTCATCGAAGCTGCGGGGGCTGCCAGATTCCGGAGCCGACCAGGCGCTGGCTTTTTGTGTCCAGGGCAAGCTACGGGACGCCCTGGCAGCTGAAGGAGATTTAAGACCGTTGGTCCGATCGGCGCCAGCAGGAGAACGTCTGAAGGAGAAAACGCCCCGCGTTACGGGGCGGTCGGGAGAGCACCGGCAGCGCCGCGCCATGAAATCTCCGCGGCTCATTGAAGCTGCGGGGCATCCGGATTCCGGAACCGGCCGGTCGCCGGCAAGTTTCTAAAAGCAAAGGTAACTGGTGTCGTTAGCAAGCATGCTCTCATCGGTGGGGGTTATGAATAGAAGTTGAAAGGATACTACAAAGTGATAAAAAGTATCAAGTACCATTTAATTAATTTGAAATCATTACTCAGGGGTTTACAGGGCGAATTGGAGTGTAGACGCCTGGTATTGCGGCGAAGTTCCGAGGAATATCATGTGAAAGAGTATCAAGTACCATTTGAGTTTTTGATAAAAAAACGAATTTCTGTTATAATAAAATAACAGAACAAATTAGTTAAACGAAAAAAAGAGAGACGTTCAAGGAACTTGGCTGCAGCTTTTACCCTCCATTAAACCTGGTCCGTTTAATGTAAGCCTGTTCTTGAAAGACCCTCTATTCCTAATTTTTATAAAATTTCTTTAAGGAAGCAGAAAATTAATAAGAAGAGTCTGCCTAGAACGACAAACCATTCTAAGGTCTTCTTGATTTTCTCGCTTCTTTTTTTTATGTATGAAAAGAATTTTTTCACTGGCCTCCCCCCTTTACTGCTTGATCAGCTGCGGGATACTTTAATTATAGCATAGTTGGTTTCTTTGACTGTTGTTTGGGAAATTAATTGGTTCACTTGTAAGTCCATGCCCAGCACGGTTCTATGTTTTTGTTGCTGTACAGGGAAAACGACTCTTGGAGCAGTTTTTAATTAGCCTCTCTACCGTCTACTTTATTTCTCATAAATAAACGAGGTGGAATCGATGAATGGTATAGAATTTTTAGAATCTGTGGCGCACCTTGGACAATTAGTTTTAGTGTTCTCTGGCTACGCCCTCTATTGGAAACTAGGTAAAACAAAAAGGGAGCGAAGGCTTACAAAATTTGAAACCTCCATTAGGTTCTCTGTAATGTTCGGTATATCTGCATGGGCGCTTTCGTCTCTTGCTTTAAATTTGTGGTCATAATCTTCCGTTGATATTTGAATTAATAAAGAAAAGGCATCTCTATAATGAGATGCTTTTTCTTTATTCAAAAGAAATTCCATAATGTATGCTTTTACATAAAAGCATACATTATAATTGTTGAAAACACTGAGTTTTTTTCATTAGTGTGTTATAATCTATACAAGTGAAAAAAGCATACATTTTTTTCGTTGATTTTAAAGGGTTTAGATCAAGCGGAAGACAGAAACGGATGTAGTCAATATCACTGGTTGGGAAAATGAAATAATTACATTATCAGGAAACTGGGGAGGGGATAATCAATTGAACCGATAAGGATTTAAATATGGGAGTTGATTAGATGCTAAAGTGTAAAAATGCTCGAATTCATGAATTTAGGCTTCAAGCTGTTCATAAAACACCAGTCCTGTTTGTTATAGAAGATTTCATGCAAAAATTTACTCTTATCGCTATCCCACAGTGGGATTGGTCCTTTCAGATGACGCATACAGTTCCACGTGATCTGAATATAAAACAGTTACAGCAGTCATTATCAGTTGCCGGCTTTATTAATTACGATGAATCTGGCTTCGCTGCAAATACAATATCTGATATCGTATTTAATGAAATACCGGTAAAAGCCGAATATATTGAATAGAAGGAATTTGCAATGAATCAGTTACAAGATGTTCAGCCAATACGCAGTTTAGAAAAAATAGAAGACATGAAGTGGGCCTTGAAGAGATTTTGTTCTGAAAGAGACTACATGTATTTTTTGATTGGGATTAACTGTGGTCTTCGTGGCGGTGATTTAGTTCAGTTGAAACAGTCTCAGTGCAGGAGAAAGAAGTTTCCTGTAAAGGAAGGGAAAACTAAGAAAAAAAGAAATATTAACCTGTCAGCAATATACGATGAAGTAGCTGCTTATATTGATAAGTATCCGAATGAGTGGATGTTTCCATCTCAAAAGGGAGGACATATTACAAGAATTCAGGCTTACCGAATCTTACGGAGAGCTGCTGACATGGCTGGAATAGAAGGAATGGGCACTCACACCCTTAGAAAAAGCTTTGGTTATTGGCATTACAAGCAATTTAGGGATGTAGCCAAACTCCAAAGTATCTTTAATCATAATAATCCAGAAACGACATTGAGATATATAGGAATAACAGAAGAAGAAATTGATCAAGATCTTGAAAATTTCAAATTGTGATCTGATCAAAAGAGTTAAAAAAACAGCCCTCTTGGGTTTTATGGCAGGCAATGGGCGATTTCATTCGGCCCCGCATGACATTGGCTGACTTGTCCGTCAACGGGTAGAATGGATACAAAAAGGAAAGGCGGAGAATACATGGCATATCGTATTGTGGGCGAGTTGGAAGGGACGGAAATTACGTTCACGAGTACACACCCAGACAGAGAGAAACGAGAGGAGACATTCGAGACGATTGAGGAAGCTGAGGAAGCTATGAAGACCTTTAAAATGTCTCTGCCTGAAGGAACAAAATTGACGATTGAACCTGCGGTGTAGAGGCAAATGATTGATTTTGAAACGGCTATGAGACACGTGAGAGCAACTCTTGGCTTTGAAGGTTTAGTGCTGACGGAAGAAGAGGAAGAGCTTTTAGAAAGACGGTTTCATGGAGAAATCACAGAGGAAGAATACATACGAAAAGCATTGGAACTGTCTTACTCCGGTGACTAATAAATAGGGCAGCGAGCAATTTTGGTGTGAGTCAACGGTTACTGGACCGTAGAGAGGATTGAGGATAGAAGGAGAAAATGGAAAATCAGATCGTGAAATTTGTTTATTGGGAGTTGGTGTAGTCGGTGGAAGTTCTACAAGGTCGAGAAATGCCGGATGCTAAGTATTGGGATGAAAAAGAACAAGTTTACAAACCAGTATTAGCTGTTGATTTTACTCCGGAATTAAGAAAAGTAAAAACTGTATGTAAATACTGTGAGCAAAGTGTTATCTTCGTACAGGGTAATAAGAAAGAGGATTCTAAACCATTTTTCAGGAGATCTCCAGGTGTATATCACGTTGAGGGCTGCCCGTATGGACAGAAGAAAACTCTAAAGGATGAATTGAGGGAAGTGGGTACTTTGGAAGGGCTACTGTATGGTGTAAAGCCGCCCCTTGCTGTTCAAAGGGTGAAAAATTCATCTGTCCAAGAAGGCGAAAAAAGCCAATCTGAAGAAAGACCAAGATCATTGGAGAAACAGCCTCGTCAGCAGGTGCCGAATAAAGATAAACCGCATCAGAGGAATTTATTTGGTGTAGATGATTTATTTCATGAATTAAAGGATATAAGAAGTCAAGAGCCTTCATTAATGAGGAAACTATATGAAAGAATCATTGGGAATGTATATTACCCTTATAAAGAGTATTCTCTCCTGTTGGAACATAGCAAGAAAGGAAAGCTAAGGAAATACTTTTACACCGCTGGAATATTCAAAGCAAAACTGGAATACGACATGATTGAGAATAAAGGATACATCTTTTTGTATGGAAAGGGTAATGGCTCAATTAAACTACGCCTTTATCCTGGAGATGAAAAGGTAATGACACAATTAAAAAGGTTCAGATACAAGGTAGCGAGGAAAGAAAAAAAGAAAACTGAATTTATTGGAGTCTTAGTTCAATTAAGGCAGATAAGTAATGAAGAAGGAGTTACATATATAGATCTTGATTTATACGACTTCTCTATAAATCACTATATGAATAGTTAGAAACTTTTACGGCGGGAAAATGCGCCGTTTTTTGTTTGGATTCCAAAATTTTCTTCGTTTTTCATTGGGTTTTTAATACTTTTGGAATAAAATTAGACTAAGTAATTAGCAGGAGGAACAATGGATGTTACGAAATGACCTCGTTTTTAAAGAGCTAACGATTTTGCGACTCCAAGAATTTTACGAGAAAACCGGTAGATCACCAAAAAAGAAAGATATTGAAGGCATAACAAGAATTGAGTCTGCTTTTGGGAGTTGGACTGAAGCTCTCATTGAAGCTGGTTTTTTCCGGAGGAGAAG
Organism: Bacillus sp. IS1; assembly: GCF_032461585.1. NCBI lineage: Bacteria > Bacillati > Bacillota > Bacilli > Caryophanales > Bacillaceae > Bacillus > Bacillus sp. IS1. The sequence continues at coordinate 18,874 of NZ_JAWCWR010000012.1, forward strand.
AATAACTGAACAGCAAAAATTAGATATTAAAAGAATGGTTAATGAAATTAATGAATCTCATAAAATACGATTAAAAAAGAACATAACGCCCCCACCTGAACTGGACACCATGGTATTAGCCTTGGCTACAGTTAAGGTATTGAAGGCGTCACCTAACGAATTATTCACGAGAAAGAAGATAAATTCCCTCTTAATTGATTGCGTTGGTTCAGGCCCCAGCCAGATTACTCACATCTTTCCGGTTATGAACGAAATTGATTATAGGGTACTGAATCCAAGGAAAGGGTGTTATGTCTTTTATCCAGCTGTAAAAGGAGGGGATGGAAGTGTTTAATGAAAGAACAGCATTGAAAATGCGAATGGAGCAGCTTAATGAGAGAGAGCATATAATTATACGTGAATTTCAGGCTGAGCGAGACACTATTTATAAACGGCTCCGCGAACTTGATAATGGTAAGCATGCATTGCCATGCCTACGTGAGTTAGCAAAACAAGAAAAATTTATAAATGATGCATATAAAAGTGGAGAAATTATCGTTCCCCATGTCAGCGCCGCCCGATCAGAAAATTCTGTTGTAAAAAAAATAGATCAGCGAAAACTTGCGATACAGTTTCTTGCTTCTCAAATTGGTAAAGAAGTGAAAAGCGTTGACATAAAAAGGTATGTTGAAAGGATTCACGGTGAACCAATTCAAAACATGACCATGTTTATGGAAAGCTTGATGAGAAAGAATCCAAGACTGAAAAAGATTGGTCGAGGATTATATACGTATGCCGGGATTGGAGAATAGGCAGAGAGCGAAATCCAATTCTGGCTTCAGGGAGATTGCCCGATATTGAAGGAGCGCAAGGTGACTGATGTTATCATCACTCCACACAACCAATAAATTTGGCATTACAGTAAGGATCGTGAGCACTAAAAATTTTTCAACAGAGACCGCTTCAAGAAATTAAGTAGTTACACCCTTGTATGGAATTTCCACCTGATTTATTGTTGGTATGAGTTAATTTACTCTAAAGGGGGTAGTGCATGGTACGCAGAGGAATCGTGTTCCTTTTCATGATAATGGTACTTTTAATAACAGCATGTAGTTCTCAAGCCAGTTCGAATGTGGGGTATTGGGTTTTAGAAAAGAATAGAGTTAATGAAGATCACGATGTTAAAGAGTATGTTTCATATCTTCAAGAGCATAAAGACATTAGGGGATATAAAGAATTCACCATAGCAGAAGGAATGCAGATGGTAGTGGTTTCTTTAGGGAACAGCGATAAGGAAAAGCGACTTGATGTTGCTCATGTCAAAAATTCAAATGGAGACATAAAATTAACTGTTGATGTACAAAAGAATGAATCAAATAAAACAAATGAGAAAAACCCTTATGTCATGATTGGCCTAAATAATAAGGAAGATCATAAATTAAGCGTGACCGATCAAAAAGGGAATAAGTTTAAAGAGGTTGATTACAAATAAAAAAATCTGGCGAGAAGCAGTTTTTTCACTGTTTCCAGCTTTTATGACCAGTGGCCAGGTAATGGGTGTCCTGGCAAAGAACCTGTGACCGTCGGCTCCGATGCGGCGCCGGCAGGAAGATCATCAGCGCAGAAGGCGGAAATGGCCATAAAGCAAGATTTCATACTTATGTGGAGACTGTTCCTTACAAAATATTCATTGACGGAGGATTAGCCAGTAATTACGGCGGGGAAGGCGGCCGCGCTTTTAAGTCATTTTTGTTAGGGGTGGGAATTCCGGAAGAAGAAGTTTCTTTTGTGACAAGGTATAACGGTGAAGAAATAGCAGTGATTGAGATAGTCTTATAGGCATCTGAACAAGCGAGAAAATAAAAGAATGGTGTTGCATAAAACTGGAACGGGGGGGTTCTTATGGAAATAATCGTTAGGGATAACAAGACCGTGTCTAAGAAAAAAAGCTGGTGCAATCGTTTTGAATGGATTCTTTTGAATACTTCGCTTTTCTTCATCTGGTTATGGTTAGTATTTACGTTATTTCTCAACATGAATTACATGATTAAATTTTTTGCGGAGTTGAATGGTTTTATTGGCCTGAGCGTGTTTTTAGGAGGTCCCTTACTGATTTGGTATGATCACAGAGAAGAAGGTCATCTAAGAGCTTTGGGCGCTTATATCCATTCGAATATTCTCAGTAATTCTGCTGCTGCCAGCATTATTACTCTATTAGCAGTTAATCTTTTCTTTGCTTATAATTCAATCTCGGTCCTTATAGAATGGTGTGGGCGTTAAAAAGGTTGCCGTAATTGAAATAGCTTTTATAATAAACAAAAAAGCAGCCGCAGGAAGACGGCTGCTTTTTGATTGTTTGTAGACATGTAGACGTGTCTACTTTTTATCGTTAAATGGTTACTGCTTTTTCAGCTACTTGAATTGGTTTGTTAGTAAAGGTTGTATCTTTCACTAAGGGCTGCGCAGCAGCCAGTAATAAAGCCGAAACAGTTAGCAGGAAACGCCCTGTGTCTACGGAGCGATCAGGAATGCGTCGGCTACGCCTCTTCCATGAATTCTCCCCGGACTATCGCAGACTGCGGGTAGCAGGATTCCGGAACCGGCTAAGTGCCGGTTTTTTTGTGGCCAGGGCAGGCAACGGGCCGCCCTGGCTGCAGCCAAAGGAATTGTGCGGCCGTTAGCCCCGATGGGGAGCCGATATGAGAGTGTCCATGCTGAGGCGAAAAAGCTCTGAGTTTAGGGAGCCAATCAGGAGTGCACCAGCTCCTACGACTTCCGTAGATTATTTTTAGAATCACTATTTTTTATTTTCTCTAATTCTTCTATAGTGTATGTAGTAACAGGCGCAGCTTGATCACCATCTTTATCCCTCCACCCTTTCCACACTCGTTGATTGTAATTATCTTTTCTTTTTTGTTCCCATTTTTTTTGTTCCTTGCTAGTACCCGTTGTATACTTACCCTTTTGTGCGAATCTTTTTCTTGCTTTTTCGCTACTCGTGCTAAGTGTTGGTCTTACATTATTCATCGAATTCAGTTCTTCCTGTCTAAATCTCATCTTTTTCTCTATAGCTTCAGGAGACTTCGCTCTGGCCCGTTGTTTTTCTCTAATCTCTCTCCTTTTTCTTTGACTCGGCGTTTCATTTTTTATTTGATTTTCTTCTTTCATTTTAAACCAGCCCCTTCTACCAGGATATTTATGCAAAACTTCAATCATTTTTATTATAAACAAATGATATCTTTCTCTCACTTATATCTTGCCGTTGGTCCTGATATGGTGCCAGCAGGAAGAACTTCTGCACAGAAAGCCAAAACACCCCCGCGTTTACGGGGGGTGATCATGAGTGAACTGGCTGTGGCTCCATCGCAGGCTGCTGAAGGAGCTCCGCGACCGATCGCCTCGATACAATGCCGGCAGTACTACGGAGCCGGTGGTCGGTTAATTTTCATTGAGAGCCACTTAAATATTTGTTTGATATTTGAATCTTGAGAAAATACCCAAAAAGGGGAATATTCTATTGATTTTTTAAACCCATTAAATAGAAATATGATAAAATATTAGGGGGTATCATATAAGGGAGGGAAAACGATTTGGTGAGTAAAACGCTGGCATCTTCAGAGGTGGGACACCTTATAAATCAATGGTATGGTTATATTCGTTCTTTTAGTATTCCAGATTCAGAGTATTTAAAGAAAGAAATTGAGAATAAACTTGATCAAATGGAAGAAGACCAAGATCTGCTTTTGTACTATTCACTTATGGAGTTTCGACATCGCTTAATGTTGGAATCCCTTGAACCATTAGAAAAATTAAGAATTGATCAGCAGCCGAACCTTTCAGATTTATTATCAGAAATTGAGAATAATCAGTCTCGTATCAAAGGAATGCTGGACTACTATTTTAATTTCTTTAAAGGACAATTTGAATTTTCTAGGAAGAATTATATTCAAGCGATACAATATTATAAACGAGCAGAATTGAAGCTAGATCTAATTCCTGAAGAAGAGAAAATTGAAAAAGCAGAATTTCATTATAAAGTGGCAGCTGCTTATTATAGAATCAAGCAGAATATGTTTTCGCTGCATCATGCAGAGATCGCTTTAAATATGTTCGAAGCCAATAAACTCTATAGTACAAGTACCATAAGTTGTGAAATGATGTTAGGAGCAAATAAGCTTGATCTTCTTCGATTTGATGAAGCAGAGGCCCATTATACAAATGCCATGAAGTTTGCTGAATTGACAAAGGATAATTATTCAAGAGGATTGGCTTGTCATAATATTGGGTTAAGCTATGCGCTTCAAAACAAAAGTGACTTAGCTGAAGAATATTTCCGAAAAGTCCTTGAAATACCAGAATATTATGAAACTGAACGTGGGTTAAGGACTGATTTTGAATTGACTTTTGTCTTGTATAAGAATGGTAAAATAGAAGAGGCACAAAAGCTTTTAGTAAAGGGCATCAAGAAAGCTGAAAAAGAAGGTGAAGCAGAGTATTTGGCGAAATTTAATATTGTCCATGCTCTTTACGGTGGCTTAGAGGCACAAAAGCGTGATGATCTTATTCAGAGAGCATTCAAATATCTTGAAGAAAAGCAGCTATGGACAGATATTGAAGAATTGAGCCAAGATATCGCGGAACATTTTCGCATAATCAAGGATTATGCGAATACTGTATTATATCTGGATAAGGTGATCTACGCGAAGAACAAAATTCTCAGCGTATCGGAGGAATTAATGTGAAGAAAATAGTGGCTGTCGCAGTTCTCATCTCAATTATGGCTTTATTTTTCTCTGTATTTCATAATAAGCATGATGAGAAACGGTTGGCTGGCAGGGCCGAATATGCAATACAGGGAACACATTATACGGCTTTAGCCGATGGACAGTTTGAAACCCAAGGTAGAGCTGAATTTGCATGATCCTTTCCCTCCGACGAATGTTCGGAGGGTTTTACGTATGACAAATTTTATATTTATCATCAAAAAATGATTCTAACGCAAAAACAAATTCAAAGGGGAGAATGCCTGTATGAATTTTAGAAGAGGCGTCTTTATCATTGTATCGACTATCGTATTAATGTCAGGGATCGGTCTAACTGCATCGGCCGTTTCATTAGATGGATCATATCAAGTTTCGTCTGATCGTAATCAAACCTAAGAAGGAGAGTGCCTGTATGAATCTAAAAAAGAGCGTCTTCATCGTCCTGTAAGTGGGTTGGGTATGAACTTAGTAGAGAAACAAACACGAGATACAACCCAGGTAGCGTCTGATCGATTTTGACTTGAACAACTTACGCCTTTTCTTCGGAAAAGGTGTTTTATTTTTATTATAAAATCTCAAAACATCCATCTGTTCTTTTTCTTATCCCATTTCAGCAAACGCTGTCTCATGAGATTCTTAATTGCTTCTCGTATAGCGCGTTCATCTTTACCAGTTTTTCTCTTCAATTCTTCTAAGGTGGGGTTTTTCCCAAAGTGAGTCATGTTAAAAATGATCCGGAACACTTTCCTCTCAAAGTCATTCATTCAAACTGCCTCCTCGAGTAGATAATACCAGAACAGACCTAACTATGGGGAAGCCAGACATCTGAATGCATGGGTCCGATGAAGGAGATCCGTAGCTGTTGGCTGTTATTAGGGCAAATAAAAAGCTACTGCAGCTGCAGTAGCTAAAAAAGGGTTTATAAGCCGCAAAATCAAATTAGCGGGAAGCGTAATCAATCCAGCTTGCGTTATAATTCACACGTTTTTTAGAACCCTGATTGACCATTTTAAATCTATATGAATCTCCTTTTTTTAACCAAGGTGTTTCAAAATAAGTTACTCCATTTTTCTTTGCATTAAAGGTTTTAATTGTTTTCCAAGCGCCTTTGCTGTTGACTTGTTTTTGGATGTATACTTTATACGTGCCTTTCCCTTTACTGCTAGACTTAATTCTACCATCTTCCAAGCTGAATTTTTTTGTTGTTTTTGCGTTGAATTTAGGGTGCTGTGTAAAGATCACATAGTTAGTGAAATACCCACTCTTATAAGTATGCAACCAGTCTTTAGCTTCTGCTTTTTGTGGAGAAGAGAAGCCCATAAAACCAATGCCACTAATTAAAAGTGCAAAAACAATGATTAATGACTTAAAAATCTTTTTACTTTTCATGGAGAAAATCCTTCCTTCCTGTAACTATTTACCCTATTTATGTTAATGGCAATATAAACAATCATAAACCCGTCTAACTTACTATTTTGAATGTCAGAAGAGGTGGGTTTAACCTAAAAATGACTATATTACTAATACTTATGATTCATTATTTTGTTTGGTTTGGGAATAAAGTTGTTTTATGATGATGCGGAATATATCTGTTTTTATATCAATTGTCATGAGATGATTTTACGTCTAGTTCTATGTGTATGGGCGGCAAAGTAAAGGATATACAAGATTCATTATACCGGAAGCCCAAGCCTGTTAAAATGCGGTGGGTTTATCTCCCTCAGCGCAGCCGGTCTTCTTGCAGTGGTGTATCGAGGATGATAGTCGCGGATCTCCTTCAGTAGCCAGGGCGTCCCGTTGTCTGGACGCAGGGGCATAATAAGGCCGATATCTGGCTGCCTGCGGACCCGCCTGCCCCGCAACTTCTATGATCCGCGCAGATTTTAAGGTGAAGGCGCTACCGATACACTACCGATCGCTCCGTAAACGCGGGACGTTTTCGACTTCAGATGCTCTCCTGCCGGCGCCGCATCGGCACCGACGGCCAGGGATATCCTTCAGCTGCAGCCAGGGCGGCCCGTAGCTTGCCCTGGACACAAAAAGCCAGCGCCTGGTCGGCTCCGGAATCCGGCAGCCCCGCAGCTTCGATGAGCCGCAGAGATTTCATGAGGCGGCGCTGCCGGTGCATCCCTGATCGCCCCGTAAACGCGGGGCGTTTTGCCTTCAGACGCTCTCCTGCTGGCGCCGCATCGGCACCGACGGCCAGGGATATCCTTCAGCTGCAGCCAGGGCGGCCCGTAGCTTGCCCTGGACACAAAAAGCCAGCGCCTGGTCGGCTCCGGAATCTGGCAGCCCCTGCAGCTTCGATGAGCCGCAGAGATTTCATGGCGCGGCGCGCTGCAGATGCTCTCCCGATCGCCCCGTAAACGCGGGGCGTTTTCTCCTACAGATGCTCTTTCTGCCGGTGCCGATCAGAACGACGGCCGGGGATCTCCTTCAGTTGCAGCCAGGGCATTCCGTCCTGGTCAGAACACAAAAAGCCGGCGCCTGGTCGGCTCCGGAATCCGGCAGCCCCCGCAGCTTCGATGAGCCACGGAGAGTTCACGGCGCGGCGCGCTGCTGATGGCTCTCCCGATCGCCCCATAAACGCGGGGCGTTTTGCCTTCAGCTCTCCTGCCGGCACCGCATCGGCACCGACGGCCGGGGATCTCCTTCAGCCGCATCCAGGGCGTCCCGTATCTGCCCAGGACACATAAAAAGCCGGCGCCAAGCCGATTCCACAATCCTGCTGCCTCGCAGCTTCGATGAGCCGCTGAGATTTCATGGTGCGGCGCAGCCAGCGCACGCCTGATAGCCCCAAACGCAGAGTGATTTTCGCCTTCTACACGCGGTCTGCTCGTCTGTGGTATAAATTGGTGAAGGATCGTATCTATAATTACCTTTAAAACATGGTTGCATATATAACTAGTGTGTTTTACACTATAGTATAAATAAGAAAACAGGATGGTTGATTATGAATAGCCAACTTAGAAAAGGCGTAATGGAACTGTGTGTCTTGGCAATGATAAGAAAAGAAGATTTATATGGTTACGAATTGATAAGGAGTCTCAGCGAAAAATTTCCGGTAAAAGGTGAAACAATCTATCCTGTCCTGAAAAGACTGACTAATGGCGGCTTCTTATCCACTTATATTGGTGAATCATCCCAAGGCCCAAGTAGGAAGTATTATAAAATAACGCCTGAAGGAGAGCGTCAATATCAGCTCTTACACGCCGAATGGTCAGAGTTTTCCAGTGTAGTGAATGAAATATTTGAGGAGGAAGAGTATTAATGTCAAAAAACGAATATTTAAAAAGGCTCCGATCATCTATAAAACAGTTACCAAAGGATGATCAAAAGGAAATATTGCAAGATATTGAAGAAGCATTTATTATTGGGCTGTCTTCTGGAAAATCAGAATACGAGATCTCCACGCATCTAGGAAACCCACAAACACTAGCTAAAACCCTTATAGCAGACTCTATTATTCAAAACTCTAAGAACAATCACTCAGTACAGCATTTCTTTCGCATCTTCATGCGAGTGATAGGCATCAGTTTCTTTAATTTTTTCTTTACACTTTGTCCCTTCATACTCATTGCTGGCATTTTGGTATCGCTTTTTGCAACAAGCATAATGTCAGTTGGCGCAGCACTTTTTGTTGTTCCTCGTTCATTTTTTAATGCCCTTTTCGTCTTAGGTGGCGGGGTAATTCTTTTTCAGATATCAATTGATCTAATAAAGGTGTTTATCAAATTCTTTTTGAAATACATTAACTGGACCGTCAAGTTAGTAAGGAGGAAGAAAATCGATGAGAAAATGGCTTTATAGCGTTGGGTTAACACTTATGATAATTGGTCTTATCGGAAGCATTTTTTTTGGTTTTTCTGGCCTCTGGTACTAACCCCTCAGACAGACTAATCAAAGTAAAAAAGATAGCTGTTATTTATAATTCCACCATTAAAGAATACACACCAAGCTAGCATTCTATCGGCATTAGATAACAAACATTATGAGCCTATTGTGTTCCACTATGTCCATTTTCCGAATAAAAACAGGAATGTTGTAAGAATATCAAAATTTAAGTTGTGAATCCTTACCCGATATGGTAATTTTGATTTGTAATACCAAATAAACCCTAATTGGAAGGAGAGATTTCAATGAAAAAGAAGGTTCTTGCTTCAATTGTATTAGGTATAGGTTTACTAGGAGGACAAGCTGCTTTTGCTAGTCAGTCGAACGATGTCAATCACGGGGAAGTTAATTTGGACGAAACAAGAGATTTAATGAGCGCCATGAAGCTTGATAAATCAACACCGGGCGGTGGTACGTGGTATCATGGCTTCGAAAAAGGCCAAGTTCATTCCAATTACAATCATAAGAAAAAGACTCACAAATCGAGTGCTGCGGCTGGAGCAAGATTCTATGAAACTGAATGGAATACAAAAAATCAAGGGTATACTTACGCTTCTGTATATGAAGCCCTTTTCGGAAACAAGGCTTTTTGGGATACAAAATAAAGAAAACGATAGCAAAGTGATTTTTAAATTTTTCTTCCGGTGTGGTCAAACTTGAATACAAGTCAGCACCGGATTTCTTTTTATGGAGGCTGCCCAATGAAGAAAACAATCTACATATTGTTCATTTTGGTTTTGCTCTCAATGAATATGTCAAGCTATCATTACACTCTTAACAAACAAATCTATTACACTTTATTCTCAAATAAAGAAGCATTGATAATCAATTATACTTCAGGATTTAAAAGTGAGGACTTTGTAAAGAGATTGGTCGCCTTCTCCAAAGAAAACAAAGTGAACATTTCTCAATACAATTTCTTGGATGAAAAGAGCTTAAACATCTATTCTACAAACCCTGAAAATGAACCATCAATACATAACGGCAATAAACTTGTGTCAAATTTTCTAAGAGGCCATTCAGAGCAGAAGATGATCGGCAGCATTACTTTTCCGCTTTCGACATGGAAAATCAGATATTTTGATTTCAATCAAATAAAGAATATAGGCATAGGAAGCAAATTTTACATTTCCTCTAAGGATGATAAGGTATTGGAAAAAGCACAAAATCTTTTTGCTGACTATGGTGAAGTAAGTTATGAGGACATCACTGAGAATACTGCTTTTATGTTTAACAAAACTTTGCTTATGCTAGTGTTGCTCTCTATGCTGATTTTGTTTATTGGTGTCCTTTATTTTGTAATTAAAAATCGCAAACGGCTTCTGCTGCAAAAGTTATGGGGGTATTCCAAAGTTAAAACACTGCTTTCTTACCCAGCAATGTTTTTGAAGCCTCTAATTATAATCATATTTTGCGGCGCAATTATTGTAGCTTTGCTAGCCTTTTCTTTCAGTTTAAATGACTGGTTGGCTGCATATCTTAGAATTTACATTAGAAACGCGGTGATTGGTGCGCTTATCATGATGGTATACACCATCATGGTTACCCTCGTATTGTATAACAACAGCGACATTAGTGGCTCGATCAAAGGCAGCACACCGATTAAAAAATTCCAATGGTTATCTGTAGGCTTTAAAATTGTTGTCACGATATTGCTCTTCAATATTGTTGCGTCCTCACTTTCTAACTTATTCGATCTCAAACAGCAGCTTGATAATCAATCGTACTGGAAAAAGACCCAAAACACTTATAAGACAAGCTTTGCAAATACCGGGATAGACTATAGTGATTTAAAATTAGACAGGGAGAAAAATGTTAGAGTTCGCGCGTTGTATCATCAATTAGAGAAGCATAAAAATGCGTTCGTCATTGATGCACATAACTATGCTGTACTAAGGAAAGATGGAAAAAAACCTGTTTATTTTTACACCTTAAATACGACAAAGAAAAATGAAATTTACTCTCCTTCTGGACGAAGCATTACAATCAGCCCTAATTATTTAAAGGTGAATCCCATTATCGGCGCTAATGGGGAAGCCATAAGCCAAAAGCAATTAAGGGCTGATTCAAATACATTGAACCTGCTTGTTCCACAAAAGTATGAAAAATATAAAGAAAAAATAATAGCTGCATACAGAGATCACTTTTTCTTTAAAAAAGTTGAATTAGATAATATGTATAACAAGGAGATTAATCAACCTGTAAACACCCTCAAAAAAGATGAATTGAAAATCAACATCATTTATACTAAAAATAGGCAGGAGTATTTCACCTTTAATAGTGAGTTTGGGGATGCCGGCAATAAAAATAACATTGTTGATCCAATAGCTGCAATTTTCACGGACAACGTTGATTCATCTGTTATAGGGGCTTACTCAACCTCAAGTTTATTCTTTTCAGATTCTTCAAAAGGCATGGCGTATGACCGCATAGTTCCTTATTTGGAGAAGACCAATACGAGAGATCTAATTGATTCATCAATTTCGGTTTATCAAGAACTAAGCGACGGTATAGCAAGAATTCAGAATCAATTCTTGCAGAATTTAATTGGACTAACAATAACAGTTATCCTCTCCATAGCCTTTCTTGTTGCTTATATTTGGTCGTATTACAGCGCAAATGCATATCGGCTGTACCTTAAAGAGCTTTTTGGATATTCATATTGGGCCAGAAATAAAAATTTAATCATCTTTTCCCTTTTAACCAATTGCCTTATAGGTTTAGGATGCAGTATTTATTACAAAATCTTCGAATTAACAATTTTCATCGCGCTGTTTATTGTAATCGAGCTGCTTATTCTTTATTTTCTGAGTGTCTATTTAAACAGGAGAAACATGAATAGGATCTTAAAAGGAGATAGAATATGATTACACTCAACAACATAGCAAAGACGTTTGATGAAAAACCTGTTCTTTCGAATTTCTCTCTTCAGATAAAAGAAAATGAATTTGTTTCAATTGTTGGTAAGAGTGGTTCAGGAAAGACAACCCTTCTAAATATAATAGGCCTTCTTGATACTCCACACTCAGGAGATATTGAAATTTTAGGTTTTCGAAACCCTAAATCTAACGACGTGATGAAACTACGGAGAGAGAACTTAGGGTATATCTTTCAAAATTACGTGCTTATGGACAACGAAACAGTATTAACAAACTTACTGCTTTCTACGGCATATGCAAAAGATTTCAAGAAAGAAAAGTTGACAGAAGCTTTAGAAATGGTTGGGCTTGATAAAAGCTTTTTAAAGAAAAAGATCTATCAGCTGAGTGGTGGAGAGCAGCAACGTGTGGCCATCGCAAGAATTATTTTGAAGCCTTGTGATATTATCCTGGCTGATGAACCTACAGGAAACTTAGACGAATCTAACAAAAACATTATCTTGTCTTTATTCCATCAGTTAAAAGATATGGGGAAAACAATTATTTGTGTTACTCACGATCAAGAAATTGCCAATGGGTCTGACAGAGTTATTAATCTTTCATAAGGAGAGGTTTAAATTGAAACACATTGTTTTTGCATTATCAGCAAGTATTCTGGTCGTTATTGCCGGAGTGGTACACAGAATACTCTTTAGAGTGTTTGGCTTTCCATTTGATCAGGCTATCTTCTTTTGGGGCGGATTCGTTGTAGTTTATTTTATCTTAGCGTTGCTAGCTTCTCTGCTCTTTAGAAGTATAGGTTCAAATAACAGAAGTAGCAGGTATGAGGCTTAAAATCAGCGATCAACTTAGGAACGTATTTCTAGGAGAATGAATAAAACAAGGAGACCAGCCGAAGATGCCGGTCTTTTTTATATGGAGTGGAATTAGCCAGGTAAAGGATGATCATCTATTTGTACATCTGAAGTAGCAAAAATATGAGTATAGACGGCCTGCGAGGGTTTCGCGGCCGTCGGCCCCGATACGGCACCAGCAGGAGAGTATCTGAAGGCAAAAACACCCCGCGTTTACGGGGCGATCGGGAGTGTACCGGCAGCGCCGCGCCGTGAAATCTCCGCGGCTTATCGAAGCTGCTCAACCGTTTCATTTTTGAAACGGTCGGAATTTGAGCCGCTGCTGTTTGCTTCTCGTCCTGGTACGGAGCCGACCAGGCGCCGGCTTGTAGTCTGGTCAGAACGGGTCGCCCTGGCTGCAGCTGAAGGAGATGTGCGGCCGTCGGCCCCGATACGGCGCCAGCAGGAAAACGTCTGAAGGTGAAAACGCCCCGCGTTTACGGGGCGATCGGGAAAGCACCGGCAGCGCCGCGCCATGAAATCTCTGCGGCTCATTGAAGCTGCGGGGCAGCCGGATTCCGGAACCGGCCAGGCGCCGGCTTTTTGTGTACTGACCAGGACGGAATGCCCTGGCTGCAGCTGAAGGAGATGTGCGGCCGTCGGCCCCGATACGGCGCCAGCAGGAAAACGTCTGAAGGTGAAAACGCCCCGCGTTTACGGGGCGATCGGGAAAGCACCGGCAGCGCCGCGCCATGAAATCTCTGCGGCTCATTGAAGCTGCGGGGCAGCCGGATTCCGGAACCGGCCAGGCGCCGGCTTTTTGTGTACTGACCAGGACGGAATGCCCTGGCTGCAGCTGAAGGAGATGTGCGGCCGTCGGTCCCGATACGGCGCCAGCAGGAAAACGTCTGAAGGTGAAAATGCCCCGCGTTTACGGGGCGATCGGGAAAGCACCGGCAGCGCCGTGCCATGAAATCTCTGCGGCTCATCGAAGCTGCGGGGCAGCCGGATTCCGGAGCCGACCAGGCGCCGGCTTTTTTGTGGTTAGGGCAGGCAACGGGCCGCCCTGGCTGCAGCTGAAGGAGATCCACGGCCGTCGGCTCCGATGCGGCGCCAGCAGGAGAACGTCTGAAGGAGAAAACGCCCCACGTTTACGGGGCGATCAGGGCTGTACCGGCAACGCCGCGTCATGAAATCTCTGCGGCTCATCGAGGCTGCGGAGGCGACAAGGTTCCGGCTTTTTTTGTGTCCTGGTCAAGCAACGGGCCGGCCAGGCGCCGGCCTTTTTGTAGCCTGCACCAAGCAACGGGTCACCCTGGATGCTGAAAGAGATCCGCCGCGTCGGCAACAGCAATACAGCAATTGCAGGAAGAACAGCTGTGTTGAAGGCGAAAACGTCTCGTGTTTATGGATGCTCTGGTAGCCTGAAAAAGGTCTACGGCAGATGATATTTCACTCTGCTGTCGGCTGGAAAAATATCTTGTGTTAAGTTGATAAGCAACAGCGCTCTTGTGGGAGTGTGTAAGGTCTAATGGATTATGTATTCATTATCTGATCCTTTCACTTTGACTAATAAAGATTCATTCGATTTGAAGGTTTAGATAAATCGTCTTGGTAATAAAGTCATTTTTCGACAAAAAACGTCAATTTTCAAGTGTGTTTGTCAGAATAAAATGGTAATTTGGGATGATGACCCATTGAATTTTTACATTTAGTATAAAAAGGGTATAAAGTAATAATTGATAAGGAGGTCTATGTAACCAAGATAGTGAAAAAAGATGAGAGTCAATAATTTCAGTGAAAAGAAGAGATTTATAAAGATAAAGAGTATTCTACTAATTGACTCAAAAAATATGCGCACCAATCAAATTGTTGCTACTAACCTTATCAAATAAATAAAAGTTACTGATCATTCATCAGTAACTTTTTATTTTGACTTGTCATAGGAGGAATAGACAAATGAAGAAAAAAATAGGCGTTGCTTCTGCCCTTTCTGCTGTGCTTTTATTAGGCGCATGCGGAGGACAAAATGATTCTTCTTCTTCGGAGCAACCAAATAAGAAGAATGCATCTGTAACAACAAAGGATAATGAGGAAAGCCAGGCCTCTTTTAATCTTCAAAAAAACGATGGCCGCGATGTATCTAATGTATTCAATCCTTTTATTAAAGAAGCTGTAGAGGGAGATGTAGAAACAGTATATAAGAATGCTGATCCTAAAATCAAAATCAATTTTGATGGGTTTAATTTTAGTGTTTCTCAATATCAAGTCGTTCATATCAAAAACGCTAAGAATGCACCATACAGCTTTAAAGGAGGGAAAGAAGGATATGTTATTACGCTACAAGCTACTATAAAAAATCAAACAGATGGAAAGGCATACTTCAATAATCCTGTTCTCCAGGGAAGAGATGAATATCATACAACGCAACCAGATATAAATTTGGTTAAAGATAGTGACAAAATCAAGCCTAGTAAGAGTGGAACCCCTGGATCGCCAGCTTATTATGAAAAAGGTGAAGCGAAGACTGGTTTTATTCAATATGAATTATCGGCTTCAGAATACAAAGAGTTTAAAAATGAAAAGACAAAACTAGTGATTTCCCCTCCTTCAAAAGATTCTATGTTCCGCGAGCATATCGGTGAAAAGCAAACAAGGGATCTCCCGCTGTCTAGGGATTCTTTGGAAATACAAAAGAGCGATAAAAAATTTTATGAGGATCAGATTATTCGTAAAGGTATTGCCGAAAAAAACATGATAGAACTCAAAGACGGTTTGGCTGACAAGAAAAGTGAAAATAAAGTTGAATTGACACTGGAAGGCTTTCAATTTACTAAGTTAGATCCTTCAGTTAGTTTTAAAAAATCTTTTACTGGTTTTGGGAATGAGGATATTGTTGCAGCTACCTTTAAGTTACATATAAAAAACAATCAAGGCGACACCCTGCCATTAGGACAGTTCAGCTCTTTTTTAGACACTGACAAGCGACATTATTTAAATCAAGGATCATTAGAGTATGATTCAGGAGACCTCCGGCCAGGACAGTCAGGCACAAAATATTTAGTGTTCTTGATGAAAAAGTCAGAACTTAACGAAAACCCAAAATTCAAATTGCGCATTAGACATATTGAAGGAAAGAGTGGTGACGCGTTAAATGATCGAGAAGTTGACTTTAATCTGGTTCGTTAATCGAAACCGAAGAGCTCTCTATTAGCTACAAAATCATGATTGTTCTCATTAGACAAACATGATAAAGTAGAAAAGTAGAAAAGTAGAGAAATTTAAAAGTTGTTGTTTCTAAAGGATCAAATGATCCTTTAAGGAGGTGATTAAATCGATTCTGAAATACGGACAACTTAATACTTCGGTTTCTTTTATTGATACGAGTTAGAATTTTCCCTCTTTTCAAAAACCACTTATCTTAAAAAGAGGAGAAATGTATATGTCAATAAAGAAACTATCGGTGCTGCTTAGTATTTTTTTGATTGCTTTGAGCTCAATCTTCTCGTTTGCAGGGAACAAAGCTTTTGCAGATTCATTTGCGGGAGACCCTAATACCAAAGTTACTGGATGGGCGTTTGACGAGAGTATCGGCGGATACCTGCCTACCGAGCAAATCAAGTCAGTAAGTGATCCAACCAGATTTGCCTATTGCCTGGAGCCTGGAAAACACTCTCCTGACCATGTAGATATGCCATCTGCAGGACAAATGAATGACAAGGTATATCGGGTTCTGTCATATGGATATCCAAACGCTACAGCGAGCGAATTAGGAGTTAGCAGCAATGCCAAGGCTCATTATGCCACGCAAATTGCAATTTGGCTTACAATCGGTGAGGTGAAAGCATCCGATCTTACCTACAGTGACAATAGCATCGAAAAGGCGGTTCAGCACCTTTTAAATAAAGCTGCAATCGAAAAAGATACACAGAATGTTAGTGTTACAGTAACTCCGGACAATGCGAAAGCATCTGTGAAAGGAGACTATCTCGTAACTGAGCCGTATACAGTAAAAAGCTCTGCAACAGGTACATACACTGTTTCTCTGTCTGGTGCTCCAAAGAAAGCAGTTGTAACAGATGTAAATGGGAAAGTAAAATCAACATTTGCAGCAAACGAGCAGTTTAAAATCCAGTTGCCAAAAAATACTCCGACAGACAAAGTCAAAGTTACTGTTAATACTGAAATGAACAAGCTTGTATCAATGCAATACAATTCAGATGGGACCTATCAGAACATTGTGTCTTTAAAAGAGGTTAAAAAGAATGTTGAGGTCGGTGTCTCTGCTTCATGGGAAACAACTGGTGCCCTTCAAATATTAAAAGTGACAGAGGACAATGCACCGTTAACGGGAGTCATCTTTGACATTTTTAATCAAAGTGGTGAGAAAGTAACTTCAGTTCAAACAGATAAAAACGGTAAAGCTACTGCTTCCAAATTGCCGATCGGTAATTATACCGCAGTGGAAACGAAAACTGCTGAGGGTTTCATTTTAGATCAAGAGCCCAAAACAGTTACCGTAAATGCAGATGAAACAACTACACTTTCCATCATAAACAAAAAAATTCGTGGAAATGTTGAATTGAAAAAAATTGATACTGATAGCAAGAATTCATTAGAAGGTGCTGTTTTCGAGCTCTTAAATAGTAAAGGAAAAGCAATTGGCCAATACACAACTGATAAAGAAGGAAAAATCCTGATTAAGAATTTAGAATATGGATCATATTCATTTGTTGAAAAGAGCGCACCTAATGGCTATGTTTTAAACACTGAGCCAATTAATTTTGATGTCAAAGAAAATAAAAAAACTGTGCAAATTCAAGCAGATAACAAAATGATTACCGGCTCGCTAGAAATTACAAAAACCGATGTGGCAGACGGTAATACTCGCTTAAAAGGGGCAGAATTTACTATCTTTAATGAAAATGGTGAAGAGGTTGCCAAGGGGAAAACAGATAAAGATGGTATAGCTCGTTTTGATAATTTACCATTTGGCAAATACTCTTATAAAGAGACATTTGCGCCAAGAGGATATTTAATCAATGAGGAAACATTTTCTTTTGAGATCAAAGAAAATGGCCAAATCATTAAACACATGGTGGCTGATAAGAAAAAAGCTGTTGCCGCAGCTCCAGTTTTCGAAAAAGCTTCACCTGTCGTGAAAACAGAAAAAGTGCAAACTGTTGTTAAACCGGTTCAGAATACTGTCAAAGAAGAACAGCCGGTTAAAGAAAACACATTGCCGAACACTGGAAATCCTAATCAGTACCGAGCTGTAATGATTGGCCTTTTCTTAATCATTATCGGTGCCGCATGGTATTTGTTAAAGCGTAAAAAGGCACAATCTGATAGTGAGTAAGATGACATAGAGAGACAGCTGTTGGCTGTCTCTTTCTTATACGGAGGTTTTTTAAGACATGAAGTCTAAACTTTTTCCTGTTTTTTTGATAATTGTAGGACTGTTGGTAGCTTGGTTTGGGGGCGGAAAAGAAATAATATCGAGCAAGCAGAAAACAAACACATCTCTTGTTGAAGCGAAAGAAATCATAAAAGAAAGCAAGACAGAGAAAGCTGCTGAAAACAATAAGCAAGAAGGAAAAAACGAATCATTTCAAGTGAAAAATGGCGAAACGGTTGGGATTCTCTCTATTCCCAAAATTGATGCTGAACTACCGATTGTGGAAGGTACTGCAGCAGAAGACCTGAGTAAAGGCGTTGGTCATTATAAAGGCAGCAGCTATCCGAATGAGAATGGGCAAATTGTTCTTTCGGGCCATCGGGATACAGTTTTTCGGCGCACTGGTGAGCTAAAGCATGGCGATACTCTTAAACTAAGTTTGTCTTACGGGGAATTTGAATACAAGATTACAGATACAAAAATTGTTGATGAAGATGATACTTCTGTTATTACTCTGCAGCATAAAGAAGAAGAATTGATACTGACGACATGTTATCCATTTTCATACATAGGAGATGCACCAGAGCGTTATATCATATATGCTGCTCCTATTTAATTAGACGCTTATGAAATGTTTATTTGTATTGACAGACAGGTAGTGGAAAGATAAGATTTACACAATGATAAGTCAATCTCCACAAGGAAGGTAAGTTTTATGTCTGCAAATAATGAAGTGATAGTGACTGCAAAGATTTCGAAAAAAACGGACGATATGCTGGATGAGTTAAAATTGGAATCGAAAAAAAATGGTGAAAAAAAATACAAAAAAGAACTTATGGAGACTGCAGTTACTGAATATTACAATAAAATTTTTAAAAAATAGATACTGTATTAGAAGGAAGCTGTCATCAAGATAGCTTCTTTTTTACCTTCAACAGCCAGGGCGGCCCGTAGCCTACCCTGGCCGGTTCCGGAATCCGGCTACCCCCACAGCTTCAATGAGCCGCGGAGAGTCCACCGCAGAGGCGCTACCGGTACACTCCCGATCGCCCCGTAAACGCGGGGCGTTTTCGCCTTCAGATGCTCTCCTGCCGGCGCCGCATCGGAACCGACGGCC
>NZ_JAWCWR010000013.1:0-35792 GCF_032461585.1 Bacillus sp. IS1
GGTTAGGACTCTCGGTGAACAGTATAGCTGCTCTTCCGCCATTTCCGCATCCGAATAACCCTGTTCATACAAATTTTTATATTGTTCCTTGGTGAATCCTATCTGATCAAGAATACACACTGTCAGCACTCCTTTTACAGATTATAAGATATGAAAAACCAATTACTCGTTGGGCTTCCCACGAATCCGGTCCAATTTGATTTACTATATAGATTGTATTTGACGATGTATGTTCCGTTCCCGGTATTTCTCCGGGCAGACGTCACACTAAATTTTTTCATCGGCGTTGATCCTGTGAATGATCCGGAACTATATTGCCCTGTATGAATCAATCCCGAATCCGTCCATTTGTACAGGATCGCTTTGTAATAATATTTCTTACTGCCTTTCTTTTCGATTTTATAATCTATAGTGGTGGCTTTCGCTGTGTACGTCGTCGCGTCCGTGTATACGCGCATCGTGCCGCCTTTGTAATTTCCCCACGGCGACCATGCGGCGGAAGCAGACGGCGCAACGGCCGCAGCTCCCATAAGTAATGCTGCTGATAGAATGATTGATTTTAATAGTTTTTTCATAGTTATTAATCCTCCGTCCTTTCGGATACTCTATTTATTTTTTCAGAAGTGAAATGAAACGAAGTGCAAAAATCCACATGAAAAGGCTTGCGGCACTTCTCGCAGTCCATTTCGAACTTACCCGACATATCGTCTCCCACAATGTAATCCCAAAAATCCATTAAATACTTGCAATGCGGGCATTTGATTGCGTCAATCACTGAAACTGATTCATTTTTCGTCAATTTATTCCCCTCCTTTTCCTTTGAACCATCCACGGACTACAACATTCATTCCGCGCTCTCCATGTTGAATGCTTCAATCGGGGGCATCTCGCCGAGCATGTTATAAGACATCCTTTTTCCATCCGCCACGGCTTTATCAAAGTCATGTTTTTCAATAATTCTAGTCAATGATGTTTCTCCCACGTGCTTTAGATAAGTCAAAACGTTCTCTTTTGTCTCAATCATCCGACGGATTTCCTGAGTTATTGGAATGTTCATAACTCTAATCCCTGACGTAACCTCTGATATAACAATTTCATCGGGATCAAAGACAGTAGCAGAAAAGCGATGTTTCCCTACATGGATCTCATGGCCGACTGCGGATACCCATCTGCCTTGTTTTGCATTACGCTCATTTGCTGCAAAAGCTAAATAGAATTTTTTAGTCTGTTTGTCTACTGTGATTCTCATTCTTCCGCGCCCTCCTTCTCATATATCCTGTAATCTCCCTCGCCGTCCTCGTGTTCAACGTCCTTTGATTCACATTTCTTACAAATATAATTGCCATCATTGAAAATATTGTCTAACCCCGCATAATCGACATCATAAATTTTCCCGTTTCTCGCTCCGCCTGTTGTATCAATGATCTGTTTCGCTGTTACCGATACCTCCAAATAGAAAAAACGTTTGTTTCCGCAATCATTGCAATATGCCATCACTCCACGCCCTCCTTCACAATATATCCTTTCAAGATAGCCCTGTTCAGTTCATCAGCAGTCATTTCATTGAGTGGCTCATATAACCCTGACCAAGGTTCGATATCACCAATTTTCACAACAAAATGGGTTCCGACAAATTGAAGTCGCGCAAATTCTTTTTTATCTCCTTTAGTCAATGCGTTTACCCTTTCAGGATCGCTTTCAGCCATTTGCAGATAATGCTTTTTCCCTTCCTCAATCGCCCGGGCCTGTTCCCGTGTGACTTCAACCTTATCGCTTGTTTTGATTGTAATTTTTGTTTTTGTCATTTCGCGCCCTCCAATAACTCAGGATTTTGGTAAACGTCGCCGATGACTTTATTTGTCGCCGTCTCAGAAAACAACGGTCTGCACTCTTCTTTTTTCTCATTAACGATGCACCATGATCCGTCAATCATTTTCACTTCGCCTATGAACGGTTCCGGGCCATACAAACCGCCGGGCGCCGTTTCCTCCTGCTGAACGATGTCCCTTGCATAAATTCGCCTCAGTCTCGAGTGTGTTTGAAACTGATCTGTTCCATTCATGAGAACGGATTTTCCGTCTCCGCTGTGTGCGATCACGCCATAACCTTCTAACCATACAGACCATCCGAAAACTTTTCCTTCAATTGAACCCAATTCACCAATAGAAAGGCATATGCCTTCATCACCGTAATAACACATCTGCTCGCCGTCCCAAACTCTGTATGCTGTGTTCATAGGAGCGAACCGTCCATTTTAAGCACTTTGAAATCCGGGTCATTGAACACTTTCGAAATAAAGTCATAGCCCGCGCAAGTGCCGTCATGATCTTGTATCTGAGAAAACATAACAAGCGCATAGTCTCGTTCTACTTCTCGGATTTCATCCTCTTGAAAATTTTCGTAATCGTCCGTGTCGGCAACGCTCTCGATGTAAACTTTTTCGGCATCTGCCTTGTCTGTTGCTTTAATAAGCGCGTAATATGGATCATGGATTTCGTAGAATTTCATTGTTCTCTCCCCCTCCCACCTCTCGACATAAGCCAATCCATCAGGCTGCAAAATTAATCCGAAATACGGCATCCTCTCCGCCCCTGTCAGCTTCTCAACTTCCGGATCGTATTTCCCTAATTCATCATTATCAATAAATTTCAAAAAGGACGGATCGAATTTTTGTATTTCCCTTGCCAACAAAGCATCACCATATCCCCAAATCGTCGCGACGTTCTCACATGCTTTCATTAAATCAATGTGTTTTTGTTCTAATTTCATTGTTCTTCCCCCTTCTATTGTTTGAATATTCGCTCATTTTGGTGTGGCGAGTGAATAAATATCATTTGTTCCATCAATGATGTCAATTTCATGAATTCCGCCTTTATATGCCCCTGCTGCTATGATTCGGAATGCAAACAGCGTTAATAACTCCTGCCTTTCAGCTTTACACCCTGCGAATTCCGGGTTAGACTCGTTCCGGAAACCGATACGCTTGTTATCCTCAACAATCGCATCCCATACATCATCCCTAAACTGAATGACATCCACCTCTAAACCTCGATTACGAATGCTATTGATTACTTTGATTGCCGCCGATTGGATTTTTTGAATATCCATCAATACCCCTCTAGTGCCTGAGTTGCAATATGTTCAGCTATTTCAATAGAATCAACTTCAGGACTTCCGGCTATTATATCGAGAGATTTTCTATAGTGTTCTTTCTCCTTAGTAAGCCGCTGAATCTCTTCCCGCGCTTGCCGGAATTGAATAACTATGATCTCTTGTTGACGTTTGTTTTCCTCGATGATTTTCTGTTGTTTAGCAGACAATTCAGCGCGATCAATAAGAAAATCAATATGTTTTTTGGCCATCCAGTATTGATCTTCAGGTTTTGCACTTTGATAGCCTTTTAATTTTAAAATGCGGCCTTTAATTTCCTGTAATTTATCCATGCCCGTTCCTCCCCGGCAGGGAATGCCCCTGCTGTTTGATTTCTGAATCAAAACAAACTCATTTGATGGCATTCATTCTCCTGATGCTCTTCTCTGAATAGAGATTCAGTTACTTCGAAATGTTCTTTTTGATAAACCCCGCAATGGGCGTTTTGATTGTCAAATTTAGATACATAGTAATGACTGTCACCCAAGGGAAAGAGAAAATATTCTCTGCCCCTTTCCAATGGTGTTATGTGTGAGGTAAGACATTTCCCTTTCATAGCTGCTTCCCCCGTTTAACTCCCTGATCTCTCTAATGGTTTTACGCCTTGTTTCTTCGGCCATTTCCATGATCCGCGGTGTCTATCCATGGGTATAATCGGATGTTTGCTGATATACTGCAGACGTTCTTCCTCAGTCATTTTCCAAGTAACTACCTTTCCTGGATCTTTTGAATTATTTGTATTCATACCGCTTCTCTCCCTCTGTTTTATATAGAACGCCATGCCGCTTGCTGAAAGGTATTCCCGCCTTTGCCCCTTGCTTATTTATCCCTTCCTCGAAAACCGTAATTATTAGCAGCTCTTCACGGTCTAAATTAGTCTTAGACCATTGAATTACACGCCTTGTCATGGCTCTGTTCTCCCTTCGTCAGAATGGTAGATCTTCGTCTGATATATCAATCGGCTTTCCTTCATTTTTGAATGGATCATCGCTGCCATAATAATGATTATCTTTTCGACTCGGCCCGCTATCGCGGTCGTCCTGCTGCCCTCCGTTGCTTTTCGGCTCTAAAAATTTAACTGATTCTGCTTGTACTTCCGTTACATAAACCCGTTGCCCATGCTGATTTTCATAGTTTCGTGTCTGCAGCCGCCCGTCCACGCCCGCGAGCGCCCCTTTTTTTAAAAAATTCGCGACGTTCTCCGCCTGACGTTTCCACGATACGCAGTTTATAAAATCGGCTTCACGCTCTCCGCTTTGATTCGTAAATGTCCGATTAACCGCCAATGTAAAAGTCGCTACCGCCGCTCCGTTCGGTGTATATCTCAATTCCGGATCTTTCGTTAATCTGCCGACTAATACAACTCTATTCAGCATGTGACTTCTCCTGCTTTCGACGTTTTTTTACTTTTTTCGACATTTTTAAAACACAACTCAAGATAATCAAGAGGTACACCCCTACTTGTTTTGATCGGATCGCAATTCAGATATATATCCTGGTATGGGATTGACTTCCGGCCGCCTGATTTGGCTGCATCCCAATATTTCAAGAAAAACGGTAATCTGACAAAATAAAACTCCTTTAATTTTGAAAATTCAATCAATAGAAAGGAAATACCGCCTTGATCCATAAACTTTTTCAGGTACTCTACTTGATGATCATGAACGTTATCTAAATCGAATCTGCTTTCTACTTTTGTTGATTTAGCATCGAAAGCAATGCCGCGGCCCTGGGCTATGCCTACATAGTCAACGGTACTTTTCTTCTCGTATATGATCCGGCCGCGAATGTTTTTTGTCGGTGTTGCTATTTCGTCTACCAACGCCCACCCTTTATGCCCGTATATCGCGTTAGTATGGTTTACAAGAATTTGAAGGGCCTTACCCCTGTTTGCATGATTGATCATTTAGCAGCCTCCCAAATAGTTATGATTAGGTATGCCGCAAAACCGACTGTAAGGCCCTGTATTGCCCCTATTAATATAATAAAACCTATGTCCTTATATGTTGTTCGTCGCATCATACGTCCCCCATATTCCCCCCATAGCTATTCTGAGGCTATCATTTAAACCCGCAGGCCTTAAAAGCGTCTTCGATGTAACCGGAATTCCCATAATGAATAACGTGCGCGTTTCCTGAATGAGCTTTTTTTCATTGTGTGTCACAAATTCCATTTCTGTTACCCGCTTCATGATACCGCCATACTTTGACACTGCTTCTCTTTTAATCATTCTCATATCAGCTCCCACGGCAACCGCTCAACACGTTTCATGCGCCCAGGATTACCGATATATTTTTTTAAAAAGCTTCTTGCGCTTGTATAAGAAGGGAAATGGTATCCCTCATGCCATTTTTCTCCCTGGCTTTCTTTATAGCTGTAATAATAGTGATTTAGCAGCTTATATATACAAAACTCTGCTAATGGCGTTTTGCTGTACCATATCTCATTCATTCTGCCGCCTCCATATCTCTGACTATTTCCTTATCGGCCCGTTCTCGCGTGCCGTCGTTACCTACCGTCAATTTGTTCCCATTGCTGAATCTGCTTTTCCGTTGCTGACGCTTTGAAGAGGAAACCGCGTCCCCAAAAAGATAGAAGAAAATGCGGAATTTAACCACGTCCGACCACATTCCATTTTTTAAAAATCCCCTACTTATTAGAAACGCGTCCATATTACACCAGTCCTTTTCTATGCTGTTTCCTTTGTAGCGTTTTTTATCCAGTGTTTAAGCTGCTCGATAAGGTTATAAGCCAACCCTTCCGGTATTTTTTCCGGTTCTGTTGTAATCCCTATTGCCTTATAAACTTGATCTTTTGTTACATTGCGAATTTCAGCAAAACGTCCCGCTAGTTCTTCGAGCTCTTTTAATTGTTCCGGCGTAATCGGTTTAGGCGGTTTTGACTCTTCAACTTTTTGTTGAAACGCGTCCGGGTCGTCGTTGTCTGTTGGGATGTTGAATTGTTTCAGAAGGAAATACTTTTCAGCGTATGTTAAAGCCTTTCCGACGCCTTTTTCTCCTGCTCTGTCAACACCCTGTGCATAAAACGGCACAATCATTGTTTCTTCTGGTTTTTCTGCATTAATCCATTTGAATTCCATTGTCAATTCAGTAAAATATGTTGTTGTTTTTTTGTTGACGTTTCCGCTTTTGTCTTTGAATTCAACTGTTTCAGCTCGAACGTTTTTGTCGATAATTCTCGGCACAAGTAAAAGCCCTAATTCATCCATTTTCTCTCTGACAGCCGCTACTACTTGACTTGAGCTCGTATACTGGTATTGTTCAGCTTTATCTCCTTTTTTCAAATACGGGACGGTCTTTCTTACCTCGATAAGCTTCTGATAAATGTTCACTCGTTATCCCTCCAAAACCAATGAGAATTTATCGTCTCTTTCGATTACGGTAACGCCTGGCACGACTTGCCCGTTTGGATCTATCAACTTATCACCGACAAGCTGACATTTGTTTTTAATAGATGACCAATCAACACTTTCAGATACTTTTATAAACCCTTGTGCCTTTGCATATTCCTTCAATTCTTCTTCGTTGCGATTGTATTCCGGTTGCTGTTTTATAAGCTTGACTGTCCCATATGGCAGCTTCATAACCTTTTTGGGTTTATGCCCCTTTTTCATCTGTTCTTCTACGTCCTGCCTCATATAGCACTCAAGCCGATTTTCATAAAACGCCTGTTTCTTGGCGTATTTTTCTTTTTCTTGCTCCTGCCACAACTTTATTTTTTCGATCTTGTCAAGAAACGGCGCGATTTGCGTTTCTGCGATCTTGTCAATTTTTTGTTGTTCGTCTCTGAAGTAAGCGACTCGCCTTTGTGCCTCTGCCGCTGTTTCAAGGTCTGATACTTCAAACGCCTGTTGTTCTGTTTGCTCTTCGTGTTCCTCTGAGATAACTTCTTTTGCAAATGGATCATTTTCAAAAATCACAAAATTATTTTCCATATTTTCACCTTTTTCTATTGAATTCTAAGGGGAAGATGGATATAATCCCTAAGTATAGGGGTGTCATATCCACCTATCCTAAGTAAAGTTCTGCAATAACTTTACTTGTTTGTTATGCGAGATAGAGCCTTTGCAAAAAGGTTCTATTTTTTATTGGACGTATTCTGATACCTGTTTCAAAAACATTCTCATACATTCGGAATCATCATGGATTAGATCACCTTCATAATTGAAGTGCTCTTCACCAACTGTTATGACCTCTTGACACCCTTCGCAACTTCCTAATGCCTTTGTTTCCGGAATCCTTTCGTCAAATCGTGCCATTGAATGAAGTCTACTCATGCCCGAACGCTCCTTTCGCTATTTAACTGCAAGTATTTTTCGTATTGAGCCTTGTTTTCAAATTGGAACACAGGTGATCCCGCCTTTGTGAATCCCATGCTTCCTCCCGATTTTCCTAATCTCCATTGATCAAATGCATTTTCACTAAATTGGATTGTTTTATAAGATTTCATTTCCATACTCCCTTTCTGTTTTTTCTTTTCCATTGACTAAATGCCGTGTTTTCCAAAAGCCACAACCTTTGCTCCCCCGTGTAAGCGCGCCACTCAGAAACCTTAATTTTCATGATGCATTTACCACTTTTAAATCCATTCTTCGCTTAATTGCTTCACGCTGATTGTAAAGGTTGTCAACTTCGGCCCTTATAGCAAAGGCCTCAACAAATTCCCCGTTTCTTCTAAGAATTTCCTCAATCTGTAGCAATACAATTTGCTTATTCAAAAGTTCGTAATACGCATCTCTCAGATTCTTCATGGTTTCCCCTTTCTTCTTTTAAGAGACTAAAATTAAGATAAACACACTTTATTATCCCTAAAGGAGATTTCTTGGGTATAAAAAAATGTTGGTGTAAATCCCAACGCATCTGAAAGTTTCAAAACCGAATCAAAAGATGGATCGGCTTCTCCATTTTCAATCCGCCATAGAAATGAACGTGCAAGCCCTGTTTCCTCCGAAAGTCGATCATAGGTAAAACCTTGAGATTTTCTGCTTTCAGATAACCAAATTCTTTTTTTGCGATTTTTCATTGTTTTTGTTTCACCTCTTTTCTTTTGGTGTACCCTTATTATATTCCCTTAAAGGGAACATTTCAATACCTTTTTATAAAAAAGTTCCCCTAAAGGATATTTTTTTGAAAAATGGTGAAACTTCAGTCGTTTTCACACGTAAACCTTTATTGTTGACGTTTTCTTTCAGGGGAAAAAAAGAATATAATATACATTGGATGAACATTAGTTAGGAGGAAGGGATGTATTTATGTACGGTAAACGTTTGGCCCATTTGCGGAAAGCGCATAGATACACATTAGAGTATATAGGCAAACAGTTAGGAATAGCTAAATCAAGTTACGGGGGATATGAAACTGAAGCCAAAAAACCGCCGCTAGATAAACTGACAAAGCTCGCGGAATTATACGACGTATCTGTAGACTATATTTTAGGATTGACCGACGATCCTGATCCAAAAAAAGAGAGAAAAGACGTTTCAGAATTCTTACAAAAAGAGGATTTGCATTGGAATGGCCGCCCTTTATCTCCGGAAGAATTAGAACCAATTAGACATATACTCGAAATGGTTGTAAGAGATCGAGAGCCGCAAAGAATAAACAAAGATAAGAATGAAAATAATTCGAAGGCGAATAACGAACAGTAGGCCCCAAAAAAAGGGGCCTTTTTTTAATCATAATAACGGCGTAACATTTCTTCTTCTTTCTTACTGATACTTCCCGTAAATCGCAAGTAATTAACTAAAGTCTTAACATTCGACAGATCAATACCCGATGGTTGAATACCTCTTCTCTCCCTTGAATTGACCCACAAAGAAAGTAGATTTTTCGTTTCTTCAAGGATATGCGCGTTATTCTCCGGTTCTAAGTTTGCTAAATCGCCCATTGATCCGTCCCCCTTTTAATTTTCGAACGTTTGTTCTCTTATTATACCATAATTCCCCTGAAAATTCAGAGATCGTATAAATTATACACCTTTGTTCTACGACTTTCAGAGTGGTTTTGTTTCAAAAAAAAGAAAGCCCAGACATATTCCGAGACTTCCTTACTGTTTTTCTGCATCCTATAAGGGTACATGTTAAGAGACAATTTCCACAAAAAAAGGTTTCATTTTTCGAAAAAATCCCTTATAGCATACCTTTATCTTTTAACACTTGTTTGACTGCCGCATTTACAAATTTGCTTTTAAGCTTTTTCTTTCCTAACGGCTTCAATGCCTTTACTACTGCGGGTTCGAAGTAAATACCCAATTGAACATGATCATTATTATTATTGTTATTGATAATATCATCAATATCATCATTGTTATTATGATCATGATCGTTATTATGATTAATATTGTTATCGTCCTCAGAATCTTTGTACTGATCAAAAAAGGCGGCTGTAGGACTTTTTATTCTATCCTTTAAGTTTTTCTGCTTATTTGACACGTTTTTCAAGCTCCTTTACAAACGGGATATAATACTCTAAAGCGCTGCTCAGTTCTTTATTATCTAAGAACCCATTTATAGGCAGGCGTCTTGTTGCTGCTTTTCTTCGGATCATGCTGTCAAAACGCATGTTAGGGTATTCCTCGTCTATCAATTCTACCATCGCATCATTTTCTTTTGCTCGGCTGTCAATGATAGCAAAAAGGATTCCGGCTAACTGCAGCTTGTCATTTTGACGTTTCTGTGCTTCCGTAACGATGTCCAAAAATTTCTGAATGGCATAGTAACAAAACATAGATCCGTCAAACATAATAACCGCATAAGACCCCGCAGGCGAATAAGTGGATAGGCTTAAAACAGTTTGTTCACCGAGGTTCGGCGGCGTGTCTATGATGATATAATCATAATCATCCATGACTGGCCGCAGCGCTTTTGTTAATGCGTTAAGCCCTTTTTTCTCCTGATACATTATTCTCGGAAGCGTCGCAAGGTAGTCATTTGATGGAATTAAATGCAGATTTTCGCTGATTTTCAGTATGTAAGGTTTAGCATTCTCTTCCTTGATCGCTTCCAGGATTGTTTTTTCTTCAAACACATTACAAATATCATATTCTCCCGTAAGGAAAGAAGTAAGATTCCCCTGCCCGTCCATATCAATGCACAAAACCCTTTTATTTTCACTCAAAAGCCACGCTGTAATTCCACTAGTTGTTGATTTAGAACATCCACCTTTTGAGATGCCAAACGTGATTATCTTAGCCGTCATGGTATTCCCTCCCTCTTCATCTTTGATAACAATAATAATAACATGATTATGATTGTTATTGTGGTTATGATTGTTATCAATTAAAAAAAGCACCCTAAAGGGGTGCTCCTTAAAAATTATATCCTTCCGGCGCGCTGCCGTTTTTTATATCGTTCCAAGTGTTCAGCATTTCGTTTTTGCTCTCTTGGAGCCGTTTCAACTCTTCTTCGTTCATTTCCTGTTTATCTTCGTCGGAAGATCCAACCCATTCAGGCTTTTTCTCTTCTCTTGGTTGTTTAAATGTTTCTCTCTTTGCATCGTCCAGGGCTTTTTTAAAGTATGATTTAAAATTCTTGACGTTTTTCTTTTGTACACAGTCAAGAAATTTTGAGTTTAATAGATATTTATCGTCAATCAATCCATCAAGCTCTTCATAAGCTTTTAGGTGATTCGGTTTTATCTCGTCAGCGTACTTTAACAAAAACGTTTTCTGTTCTTCACTGATTGATAGATGTGTAATATATTCATGTGTATTCTCTTTATGTGTATTCTCTTTATGATTATATATATTACCTCGTGGTTTTGAGGTCTTCATTTTGGGGTCTTCATTTTGAGGTCTTGAAAATCCAGTCCTCAAAAAGTGATCATCTTCCCCTTTTTTGTCCTCATTTGTACCCTCAAAGGATGCTTTTTCCTCTTCTGTGAAAGGGGTTGTCCTTATTGCGTATTCATACTCCCATTTTCTGCCATTCCTATACTTCTTTTCCATGACGTAACCCGCCTCTATTAATTCCTTCCAGGCGTTCCGAACGCTCGTTTCTTTGTTCTTGTCAAAACGCTTATACAATTCAGTTTTGTATATTTGCCATGTGTCGGGATAAGAACAAACATTCACCAAGAGTCCCAACGCTTGCAAAGATATACTGCTGTCTTGCAAAGTTGTTCTAGGAATCATTTCAAACGGGTTTTCTTGCTTATAAACTTTGACAATTCCAGACATAAAAAAATCCTCCAAAACATATTTTGGCAGGAAAAAGGGGTTTAAAAAAGGCCCTATGTAAGGTATAATAAAACCAACAAAAAGCGAAAAATAATTTTTACACCCTACGGCCCGTGCTACCAACACGGGTTTTTTCCTGTTTATAAGTATGATACTATAAACAAACCTCACTGACAATATCATCGTTCACTTTCAGATAACTTAAATGACAAACTATGCCTAAAATACACACTGGTTCGGCCGATATTTGACGGAAAGTATCCTGCGAGGGTACTTGTAACCCCCGCAGGACAAAAACCTCTCAGGAGGCTTATAATAGCTTTTTCATAGATCAATGAAAATCCTCATATAATTTTTCGATGGCAGAACATATATCATGCTGCCATTCGTTGTCTTCTGTCATGGATGCTGCCAAGGATAGGTTTTTTAAGGTCGCCACCTTCCTACACTTGATCATGTTTGCATCCAGGCAGATTTTTAATTCGCTCATTTCTTCTTTTGTAAGTTTCCGCTGATTGCTTTGAATGTTCCAAAGCTCCGCCATTCTTTGATGTACTCCCCACATGAAAAGCAGGCCCCCTTTCTTGTTGTTTAATATATTGTATGCTTTAAGGGTACAAAAGATGATTTAAATTCTAAAAAATATCCTTAAAGGGTACATCGAGAGATGAGTTTATACGGTCAATAAACTCCGACAACAGGTTTGTGAATTTATAAAAATTCTCATTTTTGCTTTCGGACCTTCCGGCGATGGAAAAATTGTCAAACATTGCTTGGCGCTGTCCGGTGCTTATTTCCAACTGAATGCTTTTTCCAGTTCTATTCCTATTCGCTATGTTTTCCGGATCTGTTCCGGCTAGGATTGAGTTTTCAGATAGTAACTCAGCAGAAAAACCGAATTTGTTTAATAATACGACAAGCATTTCAGCCGTTTCCCTGTCCGTGCCGCCTACTAAAGTATGTTCATCGTTTGACGCATATCCATGTAAGGAAATAGTCAGGTCAGACTTACTCACCATGTTAAGCGCTCTGGGCTCATTGAAATTTGTGCTTGTTATATGGAGATCAAAGGCCCCAGGAATCTTTAAAGACTCAAATAAATAGGTCGAGTATGAATGACTCAATTCTAAAGCCAGTTCGCTTGTTCCTCCCTCTATCCCGCCGCCGTGAGGCGCTAAGATTAAAACAGGCGTAGAAATGCTATTTGAAAAAACACGATAGTTTGATGATGGTTCATTTGCTTCCAATTCCTCAAAACTATTGTATTTATCCATTGCAAAAGCCCAGGAGGATGACATAAACGTTAGCAGCAGCGATGACAGCAGAATTGATAAGCTGCGCCTGCTAATGGTATAATGACTTGACTTCGCTGTTATGCGGAGCACCAGGCAAAGAAGGGAAGGCCGACCAAAGCGCCCCTTCTTTGCCCCTTTAACCTTTTTTGGAGCTTTATCTATTCTGTTTTTGTATTGCAAGCTCAATTCACCTTCTTTTCCTCATTTTTTGAAAATCCTACTTGTCATTTTTCCGACGGCCCGGTTTCTTATCCTTTTGCCGTACGTCCCTTTTTTTATCGCGTTTACATCACCCAAAAACTTCGCCAACTGATACAAGAATGTTCTGAATTTAGTCACTCAGTTTTCCCCCTTTTGGATTTTAATATCTTAATCATAACGCTGTTGTCGCTTCTTCGCAGTCAAGAATTGGACTGCCTGCTATAAAAAATTCTAAGTACATTTCGCCAGTTTCTTCATCGTGTATTGGCTCAAGCTCTCCTGCAAGAATATCCCGATGATTGAATTCCATTGTGCCTTCGATAATATCAGCGATTTCATCCCACACGGGCCATTCTGCAGCGTAATCTAAGAATGTTGGAATAATCTCGATAAAACGATTAACACCGATGAAAATGACGCGTGTTCCTTTTTTTGTTACTACACCATGCCTATCTAAATTCATTTTTTCTTCCCCCTTGTTCTGTTATAAATTCATTATATTCCCTCTAAGGGAACAAATCAATACATTTTTGTTAAAATGTTCCCTTAAAGGGAACGACGTTGCAAAAAAAAAGGACTGAAGCACATGTCCTCTTTTAAAAACGATGTTGTAACAAAAAAGAATATATGTAGTCCATGAAGTTAATTTTTGTGAGTTGCTTATGTCCGCGCCATTCATAATATTTTATATCGCCGAGTATATGTTTTAATTCTTGATTTTCTAACAGCTCAACGGTCAAATTGACTTTTTCTCTTATGCTGCGCCCTGTTTTGCCGATTGCAGGGTTTTGAATGATTGTTCTAATCAATCCTAAAAGAACATCTGTTAATTCTAAACCGACTTCTGTATTTTTCGGCAGCATTTCGCAACTGTTAGCGATGAATTTTTCACCTCTGTATAGTGATTGGCTATTAAGATCAGTGACCAGGGTTTCACTTAGGTTAATTCTGTCATATTCATTTGCGGCCTCAATGTAAATATCGGCTGACACGGTTGCTTCACTTCCGTATCCCCTGATAAGTCCGTAAATCAAACGTTCCGGCAATTTAGAATAAATCGTGGCTTCTAAATCCTTTTGCGCGAATAAAGGTTGTGAAGTAAGGAAACCATAATGATAATTAATAACGTTCAGTTTTATGTAATCCTTATAGAGTATGAACATTTCAATCAAATTTATGATATTTGCTTTGTCCATGTGTCCGCCGTTGTAATTTTTCCAGTGTATATTTAATTTCCCTTTTCGTAAAAACCAATTCATATATTTAATATCATCACATTCATAAACCTTTTTGGGTATGGATAGCGATCCTAAAAGATTGGGCCTTTGCTGTATTCCCTTACCTGATTCATCAAAAAACACGTTTATTTGCTTTGTGTGGAAGGTATTAAATAAGTGAGACATTTTTAGAATTCCCCTTTTTATTTTTCTTCTTGAATTCGCACTTATTTCATGTTACCATCATATTATATAGTAATACCATGGTTTGTTAACGGACATAATAAACTTACTCTCATTCAACGGTGAATGCGAGTTTAAACAAAAGCAACTCATTCAACGGTGAATGCGTTGCTTTTTTATTACATATTTCTTTACAACTTGAGATTGTGAAAAACTTTAATGGGGTAAAGTGACAACTTCCCACAAACTACATTATGTAAACTAAAACAGTCCATATTTTATAAAGAAAGCCTAATCTAATAGGCTTTCTTTTTTTGCATAAAAAAAGACCCTCAGAAAAGTTATCTGAGGGGATATTTATCCACTTTGAGCGTACGTTTTATTCTTATAGGGTACAAAATCCTTCTTTTTTTCAATCTCAAAATTTCACAATCTCGCTTTAATTATTTTACTTTTGCGCCTGTTATTTTTCCTGCATAGATGTTTACCTTTCCGAACTGGTCCGTCTTGATCGTGTACACGTCCGTTTGGGGATTCGCAAGAATTTCGTATTTAAGGCCGCCGAATTTTTTCGGGCGCAAATAGTTTATCTCGTTTCCTTTGACGGGCGCTTTGTTTGTCGGATAGATGCGCCATGAGTCGGCAGATGCCGGAAGGTAAACGTATTTTTTGCCGTTAGATGATGATTTAGAAGAATTGGATGATCCCGTAAGCTTCAGCACTTGGCCAACTTTAATCAAATTCGGATTCTTGATGCCATTCAGCTTTTGAAGAGTAGTCATGCTAATGCCTTCTTTTTGGGCGATTTCAGATAACGTATCCCCTTTCTTGACGGTGTACGTCGCCCTCCCCGTCTTTGTTTCTGTTTTCGCAGGTGAAGATGCTGCCCCGCTGATATTGGCTTTAAATGAGTCCCACCGATCGAGCAGCTTGTGCGGGCATTGTTTTCCTGACCAGTGTTTATGAGGTACTACGTTTGAAAGGGAAATGCCTTGCTCCTTCATAAGCTTTTTAATCAACCATTGCGCGTTCGCTACGGCTTTATTAAAATCTCCATCGCTGTTTTCGCAAATTTCAATACCGATAGATTTTCGGTTTCCGGGTCCGTTCCCGTCTCCCGCGTGCCACCCGTTTTCATTCAATGGAAGATGTTGATACACCTCTTTTTCGTCAACTGTAAAATGCCAACTTGTAGCCGTTCCCGGATTCTTTACATAACGGGCGTGCATGGCCGCGTTTGCCCCTTTTTCTGTGTTTGCCGTGTTATGAACTGTGATGTATGCCGGGTTCATTGCGTTGCCGGGTCTGTTATTGTGTCCTACTGGAATAAAGTCCTTTGTAATTTTCACCATGTTTCATCTTCTCCTATTCTTTTTTTGAAATAAAAAGAGCTGCCGGGTTAGCTAGCAGCCTGATCATCTTTATTGGTTGTTTTTTCGCTTTCATTTTCAATTACGTGCAAACGGTCTGTGATAAATTTTGGAATCTTGACGCCGATCTGCGCAAGGTTCTCTGTAATTGAAAGCCCCTCATTGGCGATATAAAAAAGAACGGTTCCAAATGTCAGGACGCCGTTCAGATTAAGAATTTGATCTACAAAGTTGGCCACAATGATCACAAGGAAGTTGAGCATTTTCCGGACGTAACCAAACCAAGCACTTCGGCTTCGTAAACTTTTAAATTTCCATGCCTTAATTACGCCTGTCAGGATGTCAATAATGCTGAAAACTAGCAGTAAATCAAGGTATTTCACACCCCCAAATAGGTAAACTCTCGCTAAATCTAATGTTTCAAGGTTATTAATCACAATTGTATCCTCCATTTTTTGTTATCACCTCCTTAGAGGCAAAATAAAAAAGCCGCCTTTTTGCCGCTTTTGATGTGTAGTAATTATTCTGATGTGACGTTTGCTGAATTCCCGAAATTCTCCATGTCAGCTTCTAATTTTTTTATATAATTCTCTAGTTTTTTTATTGTCTCTTCCTGTTTGCTCATTTTCTCCGCCTGCTTTTTAGCCATGAATTGTTCTGTCATAAGCATGTCTTCAGCCAAGACCCATTTTTGCTGATATTTTGCTGCTTTTTCTTCGAAAATGGCCGCCCTCTCTTCGGCGTCAGTTTCCTTCACATCTTGTTTAAATTCCTGCATTTTTCAATCTCCCTTCAATGTCCGTGACCTGTTCTTTGAGATTTTTAACGATCGGGATTAATAACGTCAAAAGCCTATCATACATAAGGCCTTCGATCTCCCTTTTACCGCTTTCGTCAGCCTCACCATAACTCACAAATTCTTTTAAGCCCGCTGCTTCCACATCTTCAGCGATAAGACCAGGAATTCTTGTGATATAAGGTTTGTCTCCTTCGTCTACCTCGCCGTTTTCAGTAGCCAAAACTTCAGCATAAGACTCCACTGCATTTTTGTCATACCAGGTTTTGGGTATTAGATCGAGCACCTTTTCATATTTGTCAGCCGGAAACTCTTTTATATTAACTTTATATTTACTGGCGGACGTAACGCGACCAAGCGTTCCATATGATGTAACATAGACGTTTGCCGCGTTTGAGTAGGTACGGTTATATATTGCATTTGAATAAAAACGCGGCCCGGAGCCGTCAGAAGTCAGGTTAATATCTCCCCCGTTTTTCCCACCGTACAAGCTAAGACCGGAAAGAACCCCTTCCGTCATGATCTGCGCGTGTTTTGTGGCCTCTCCCATCAGCACCCTTAATGTCCCTTTGCCGTCGCTTAAATCTTCAGTAAGGGATAGCGCCCCGCCTGTGAGTGTTAAATTTCTTGTTCCAATGTACAAAGATTTATTTGTTATAGATTGGATCGCTAACATATTCGCGTTTACACCAAAATACCCCATTGATTTTGAACCTTTGAAAAATTCAAGTGCCGGGCCGGATCTGTCGCTCGAGCTACTTATTCTTAATTCTGTGTTGTCATAACTGGATGTAGCAGACAACATACCAGATTGAATAGTTATCCGTGTGGAATCGCCAGTGATCGAACCGCCATCCGTTATTACTTTTCCTTCAGTAACCTGAAAAAGACTAAACTTGGTATTGTCTTCCCTGTCTTTTCTTCTCATATAGATTTCAGATGCCGTTAAATAGCTGACATTGTACGGGTTAGGATCTTCAAAAACCATTTTACTTCCCGTTATTGTTGCCGCATTAATGGCTATACCATTTAATATGCCAAAATTGATTTTATCAGCAGAAAGAGTCCCTATTTTAGAGTTTGTTATTGATAGATCTTCTAAGTGATTTGTTCCGATTCGGACGGTTCGTGCCGAAAATTCTTCTGTATAATCACTTGCTGTGCCGTGATAATTTACTGCCCTTATTCGGTAATACCAAACATTATCAACTCCGGCTTTATCATGAATCCATCCTCCCTCTTTTCCTTTCCATAAAATAGAGGCTTTGGATGGTGCAAACCCCTTCACCTGTGATCCATGAACTTCATAGGCTGCAATATATGAAGAGGAATCAAAAGTCCATGAAAGCGAAACACTTGAGAATAATCCCTCGATTGTTACATTCTCAGGGGTTGGGGGCTTTATATCCGGAAAGCTGCCGTCCGTCACTTTTGTATCTCTGTTTATGTTTTTAAGTGATTCCTCAATTTCATCAATGCGTTTGTCTGACTCATACACATCTAAAAATTGGCCCATTTCTACTTTCCTTGTTTCGTCCGGATTTGAAATGTCATATTCAAGGGCAATGATACGGGACTGAAATTCTATTGAATCAACTTGCGTTCGATCTATGGCTATTCTTGTATCTCCGAGTGAAACTTTATCAGTAGGGATGACATCAAGCGTGTAATTCCCTTCCGGCTTTGAAGCGACATTTACCAATTGTTCATAGGTTTTTTTTAGTAATTCTTCGGGATCTGTAATGTTTTCATCTTGCCATTGGCCGAACGTATTAATAATTGATCCGTCCGAATTCTGTAAACCATACTTGGACTTGGCTTCGGGAAATTCAACCCATTTTTGACCTTTGGGTTTATTTACGGGATCGCCTGCAGATACAGACCATACTACATCTGCAAAATCAATGTATCGGGAATTTCCGCCGTTCTCTGTTTCTACGCTGCCGCCCCAACCATATAAAGCAGAAACAGGGTAAGTCATTTCTGTATAGTGAATATTTTCTACGTTATATCCGACCTCAAAACGATCCCCTTCATCCACGCCGCGCCGATCAACTATATTAACTACTCTCTCAGTAATCTTGTTTGTTTCTTCATCAAATGAGACAGTGAAACGCAATTCGCCGCCCCATGTATCAATAATTTTCGAAATGGCTTCATAAGCGCTAATATGATAAAAATTAGTTGATTGTAGGCCAAGTTGTGCCGTGACATTTCCTGTCCATCTTGTTTTTTCTAAAACTCTGTCTAACGCATATTGCTGCGTGGCATCCTGCGGACGTATATCCTCAATAATAGCTTCTAGTAGCTCCATTTCTGCGGGCTCGCATTGCACTATTTTTTCAGGGCCTTCCGCTCCATTGCTTTTGTCTATTTCCCTGATCTTAAAAAGACGAAAAAAACCGTCTTCATCTTTAAAAAGGACTTGATTTAACCCCGTTACATGCCTGCTGTCATCATGGGAGGCATCACATGTAAATGAAAAAGATGACCCTTGGTTCAATTCCTCTCTGAATGTGGCGGAATGAAAATTACAAGCTCCTTCCGCATCAGTCGATAAAATAGCCAAGGGTTGATCACCCTTGTCTAAAATCCACATATCGGCCATGACAACCCCCGCCCTTCATAAATATTTGTTAATCACTCGCATAGTGCTTGAGTGAGTTGATCTGATTTTCATTTTCTTTTTTGGTGGGATTTTGAAAAACTCAGACTTGATCAATATTGCTGTGTTTCTCTTGGTGTGGTTGACTGTAGCAAGTCTTTTTGAGAAGTCAATAATGAGTTTGTCATCTTTTACGAAATTGTATTTCAGATATACCCCTGCTTGTAAGACTTCAGCCTCATTTAAAAGCTCCACATTGAATTCGTTTGCACTGCTTTCGAAAGTATATTCGATAATCGGATAGGTCGGGGCGCTCCCGGCGCTCGAAATTGTTGTAATACCTGTTGACAATGAAAATACCGATTCTTTTCCGTGTTTATAAGGATCGGGACAGATGAAAGTGATTGTTCCTTTTCCGTATTTAAAAACATCATCCAATTGGCCTTCCCCATCAATA
Organism: Bacillus sp. IS1; assembly: GCF_032461585.1. NCBI lineage: Bacteria > Bacillati > Bacillota > Bacilli > Caryophanales > Bacillaceae > Bacillus > Bacillus sp. IS1. Next base: position 19,471 of record NZ_JAWCWR010000013.1, read on the forward strand.
ACCGCGAAATATGTTCTATCAGGTTCATCAGAAAAGATAAGGGGTTTAGCTTCATCGGTCACAAGCCATTCCGCGACTTCTTCTTTTGCCTTTTCCATGTCGTCAACGCCTTTTATTACAACGGAAACGCTTAAAGGACGGGCTTTTACTTTCTTTTGCTTCGGATATGCACCAGGGCGACCAGGGATTTCAACCATATCCCATTCTATCGGGGCCCACATCGGCCGTTCTGTGTCTACTGTTGCATGAAAAAAAGGTTTTGATATTCCGTTAAATTTTATTGTCATTTGTAACGCCGCCTATCTCGGTAAGATTGGCGCTGCTGCGCTTTTGTTATGTCCTTTTCGGTTGCCGTTGCGAATCTTTGACTATTTAAGACTAAATCTGTTTGTATTGTTGGTATTTTGATCTCTAATGGACGTTCAAAAATCGAACTTGCTAAGGTTCGCATAGCTTCGGCCATACCTAAATCATTTGATTTTTGTTCCCCGCCCCATGCAGGCATACTCAAAACATCGGTTGAAAAATCTTTGAAACTTGGAATTTGAGGCGTGGCCGCCGCCGCCAATTTATCAGCAGCATTTAAAACATCTTTTTCACTATCTCCCAGGCCAATTTCTATCCCTTCGCCTGTCCACTTACCAACTTTAATCATTACTTTTGAAGGTGAAGCAATGTGTAGGGTTTTTTTGATTTTTTTAGTAACACCGTTTGCCACATCTTTTGCCTTTTTGAATAATGATCCGGCCATTGAACTGATACCCTTTATTAAGCCATTAATAATGTCTTTTCCTACCTGTAGCAAATCAATACTTTTGAAGAATCCTGTGACCTTTTCCCATATGCTTTTTACTTTGCTGAATACAGACCCCATCTTGTCTCCGACGGATCCAACCATACCTTGGAATTTGTCTTTAACAGTCTGCCAAATCCGCCCCAAAATAGAAGAAAAGAATTCCTTTACGGAATTCCAAACGCTTGTTACTTTGGTTTTGGCTGCAGTCATTTTTTCGCCGACGGAAGTGACAATGCCTTGAAATTTATCTTTGACCCAACCCCAAATTTTTCCGAGGGCTTCCGAGAACACTTTTTTAATGTCTCCCCACATCTTACCTATTGGGCTCAAAAGCTTTGATGCTAATCCTGTGAAGAACTTCAAGAGTTTTCCTATTCCGAACAACTGAACCCAATTCCAAATGAGCTCAAGCGCGCCGGAAATGATTTTTTTAACGGCTTCCCATAATCCCTTCCAATCGCCAGTGAAAAGGGCCGCGAATGCTTCCACAATTCCCATGATTATCTTTAAAGCGCCGTCGATGACCCCTTTTATGTTTTCCCATACCGATACTATTATTGATTCTATTAAAGGCCATGCCCATTTAAAAAGCGTAACAATCGCGTTTATAATTGGTGTGATAAATGCTGATATGGCATTCCAAATGTTCATGAAAGCTTCCTTTAATTTCGGCCAAATTTCCATCCACCAACTGCGTACTTCTTCAAATTTTTGCATAATAAAATCACGTATGGCTTGTACAACGGGCTGCAAATACGTCCAAATTGCTCCCCAGATTTCCTGAGCTTTTTGGCTGATTGTTTCCCAATTTTGCCACAGAAGAACGCCAACCGCTACCAGGGCAGATATTGCAGCGACAATGGGTAAAATCGGAACTGAAAGCCCTGCAAATAAAGGAATAAGGGCCGAAACGGAGCTTACTAAAGATCCTAATATCACAAGCAAAGGGCCGACGGCCGCCAGTAACGCCCCTAAGCCTACAACTACGTATTGCATGGTCGGAGATAGTGAAGAAAAGGCGTTAGTAAGGAAAGAGATTGCGTTTGTAATAGTCGGCAACGCATTGCTTGCAAGATCCAGTAACACATTTCCCACGGGTTCTAATGCTAAAAGCAACTGCCGCCACACGGCTGTGAATCGTTTTGAGAATGATTCTTCAGCATTTTGCGTCATTTTGTCCATCGTCCCTGAAACATCACCGATTTTCCCGTCAATGCCGCCCAGGGCATACATCGCATCAGATTCCAAATCTTCCCATTTAGTTCCGAATAGAGCAACGCCGATGTTATTCGCTTCTACCTGGTCATCCATGCCCTTTAATTCGCCTAAAACAGCGTTCGATACGTCTTTAACAGTCCCTTTTCCTGAAAGAAAATCCTTCCACACTTTTTGTGTCTTTCCGGATAGTTGTCCCATTGCTTCACTGGTTGATTTTGATCCGTCTTTTACTCTTATCTGAAATTCTTTCATAACGTCATTAATATAATCGAGGTTATAGACGCCCGCCTTGCTGCCTTTCACAAGTAATTGAAAGTATTCATCGGCCGAAAAGCCCATTTTCCCGAATAAAGGCGCGTATTCGCTCAAGTTATCAAACATTTCGTTCGAGAAATTCAAGCCGTTTTGAGCGCCATAGGCCATCAAGTCAAAAGCTTTTGCGGAATCGACTCCAAATCCTTTCATTACGTTGCTGCCTGCCCTGGTCACTTCGTTCACATCAGCGTCAAACGTCTCGGCCAAAACCATTGCGGATTTTGTAACCTTTTCTAATTGTTCATCATTTAATCCCTGGATGTTTTGACGGGTTTGAATAAGAGAGTCGGAAACCTCTTCCAAACTCTCCCCAAATCCTGACTTATAGATGTTTTTCGCCGAGTTTGTAAGCTGCTTCGCCTTTGCGTCTGTCAGGCCTAAACTGTTTTGTATTTTTGTTTGAGACTTCCCAATGTCTAAAGCCGCCGCGATTCCTGCCGCTCCCGCTGCAGCCATAGGAACAGTTAGGTATTTACTTAAAGATTCCCCTGTGCTTTTCATCTTGTCGCCAACTTGCGAAAATTTCTTTTGAAGACTGGCAACGCCTCTATTTGCGCCGGATGGATCAAAAATCGAATCTATAACTATTCTTCCATCTGACAAATTAACGCCCTCCTTTATTCCGCAATGCTGCCGCTAAGTCGTTCATTTTTCGGTCAAGCGCTTCAACCTTTTTCTTAATTCTTGCTTCGTTTTGCGGTTTTTCTTTTAGGGCGTACAAGCGTTTTAGCTTTTCTAACCGCCTGCGCTCTTCTTTGTCTTTTGGTAACTCGCGCATTCGTATATTCACGACTTCGCGGAATTTTGTTTTTTCGCTCAAACCGTTCAATAGGGCTTTAAACTTTTTCCAATGTAGCTTCCCTTGTTGTTCAATTAGATCAATATTGTAATCAAACAAAAAAGACGCGTAGATGTAGTCCGCGTCTTGGGTAAAATCATAATATGGTTCATCGGAATAGCTATAATCTTCGATGTCATCGGAATTCTCCGAGGGTTTTTCTGTCCTTTCCGCAATTAGGTAGTCAAAGACTGCGTTTGCAAATGTGACTTTCTCTGAGAGACACAGCCCTCTTATATCTGCCGGATTAGCGACAAACATTTCAGCCAACATTTCCCATTTCTCCGCATCGGAAAAGTAGTCATCTTCCAATAATTCGAAGGCCTTTAACACAACATCGAAAGATAGCTTGACTTTTATATGCTGCCCTTCAAATGTGATTATGTCTTTAAAGCTGTCAGTTAACTTCATAAAGGTATCACTTTCTATTCACATAGGATGCGCGCTTTTCTGCTTTGACCTTGCTTGCTTTATCCTCCAAGAACTCTCCCACGGCTTCGATGACATTATATAGGTTTTGCATGGATTTCCCGCAGGCTTCATAAATCGGATGAAAAGATCCCTCGCCGAAAAATGTGTCCATTATTTCTTCTGCTTCTTTTAACGCCTTTGCCGTCATTTCGTCCTGCTCTGCTTCTGTCATTTCGTCAAATTTTTTGTTGGTAGCATCCACGGAAGACCGATAAAAAGCTCTCATTCTCCGTAAATATCTTCCCAGGCTTTCATCATCATAAGCAAGCCTATATACTTTCCCGCCTATTTCAAATTCTTGTACAGTTTCTTCTAAATTAACCTTGATTACTGTCATTTTTTCATCCCCTTTAAAAAAGAGTGTTAGCAGCCGCTAACACTCTATCTTTTTTGTTATTCTTTTGGTGCTGTGAAGTAGATCCAGTTACTCTGTTTTGATTCTCCGCCTTCGCCAACGGCCGTTACAAAAAAATTATAGGCTGTTCCTGGCGTTAAATAAGTAGTGCTCCAACTCGGATTACTTACCTCGGCTATTTTCACGCTAAATCTGTAAACACGGTATTTCTGAGCGCCCGAAACAGTATCCCATGTTAATTTAACTGATTTGTTCTTCAAGTCCTGATACTGGAAGTTTTCCGGCGCTTTTGGTGGCGTGACGAATTCTACCGCTTTTGATTTCAATGACTCTCCGCCATCATTTACGGCCGAAACCCTGACAGTATAATGCGTTGCGCCTGCAGTAGATAGAACGTAAGATGTTTCCGTTGCTTTGATCGGATCTGCAAGCCCGCTGATATAAATTAAATAGTAATTTGCCCGCTCTGCAGCATCCCAAGCAAGTTTGGCTTCGTCGTCTGTTATGCTAGAGACTGAAACGTTTGCGGGCGCGTCAGGGCGTCTCTTTTTGTGTTCTCGTTACAATTTCAGTTTTTGGTGATTCACCTTGAGAATTAACGGCCGTAACGTTTATTGTAAGTTGTGTGTCTGCAGCCAATTCATTCGCTGTATATTTTGTTTCTGTGACTTCCTGTGCGAATTTTTGATCTGCACCTCTATATATTTTGTATGAGTCCGCCCCTTCTACGGCATCCCATTCCACTGTAACGGTATTGGCTGTAGCTGTGTACCGTAGATTTTGGGGCGCATTAGGGCGTATCTGAACCTATTGTTTCTCTTGGCGTGCCATTGAAATGAATTTCCACGCTCACTTCACCTTTTCCGGCAGCTTCACCGCTTGGTCCTCCGGTAACGGCGACAGTGATCGTCCCTTCTAATGTAACGCCATCCGGCTGCTCCCATCGCATGCTAGTTTCCCGCTCATTTCCGATCTTAATAAATTTCGAAAAGATCCAATCTTGAGCCGGATCACCATAATAACGGTGGCCCTCAAACGCAACTGTTAACTGACCGCCCATGACTGTACTTGTACCAAGGCCGCCGCCATCTAAATAATTATCCTGCGCGATATTTTCATTCATCTGCGGATCAAAGGAATTAAATCCTTTTGCCAACCTTGTCCATGTTGGCTTTTCTGCTTCAGGCGTTGTATCAATAAAAAATTTGTGTGACGACTGGATTAATAGGCCTTCTTTTTGATTTTGTGCCATTTAATTCACTCCTTATTTTAAATAAATCTCCGCTTGAAACATGGCCGTATATATAGCCCCTTTTGGGGTCGTCTCGACGATATTAGGAGATGTATACATATTGCATGTCACGAACTCAAAAGACCCGTCATGGCTAACGATAGCCCCATTTATTAATTGGTCTAAGTGGTCTGATATTTGCTGACACGTTTTATATGATTTCTCCTGGCTACGATGGCGCACTAATATCTGAAACGGGAATGTATATCCTCTCTCCATGGCCATGTTTTTTTTGGACGGCGGACCAGGTATGGCCGATATAGAAATGTCATTGTCCTTCACTAATCCGCCGACACTTAAAGGATTTTGAAAAAGCGAAATGTTGTTTTCGATATACTCTTTCATCCGATCAAAAAAATCCATCTGCATCACCTATATAGATCTATTTCTCAACTCTTCAAGCAAGGTTAACCAACGCCGGAGAAAGATAGATTTTGCCGCTTCAAACCATAACCCGCGGGCGTTGGGATTCCTGTCTTTTGAGAAATTATACTGAGGATTATAATAAAGCTTTTTGGCGTAAGGCGTGTCCCAAATCAGCTTACCTTTCTCAAAATCTGAACTTCGCTGAGAACTACGAATCAGATTTGATGTATCCTGGGGCGCGTAATAATTAGCGTCTTTCAGGACTTCAGAAGAGAGCAAGAATTGTCCTTCCCTATTAAATTGATTTATCCTGCGCGAAACATTTCCCATTTCGATCCGAATGTTCAGTCTCATTTTATTTCCACCTCGTAATGATGGGGCGTTTTTGGATTTTCATCATATAAGGATCTGACCCGCTGAATTTCATACTTACGCCCTTCAAATGTTACGATGGACTTCTCTTCCGGCCGCTTAAACGGTTTTGAATTTAAACGATCAATAAAGATAATAGCCTCACCCTCTATATCATTTCGGGCGTTACTTCTCATAACTGCTGTTACGGGCTCTACTCTGACATTTTCAATAGTCAGGGAAGGCGCAAACCCGTCACCCCATCCATTAGATTGATCGCTATATTCCTCATAATCAATTGTATGGACCAGGAGATTAATAGGTATTGGTTTAGCCATGAACGGACACCCCACGATATAACAGGCCCGTATGAGCTAAATAAGAAAGAACAGAAGGGCTGACGCGGGCCGCCTGATTACCTTCACTTCTGTTCCCGCCTTTGCTGTAGCTAAATGAGCCAACACTTACACTATCCATTTCATCTGATCCGGCGTTAATTGCCGCGTCTCCGCCCTTCATTACATAAAACTCAACTTGCGCCGCCGTCGCTTTCATAATCAAATCTTGAATTAAAGGGGGGAATTTCTCCAATTTCTGTCCATAAAGCTTGTAATTTGTAATTTGGTCGATAATGTCCGTGGCCCGGTTTATATATTTTTCTAATTCGGAAGAATCAGGGGCCGCAGCCCCTGTATAGACATTGTTGTAATATTCCGGAGTGATATAAGGCATGTTCACCCCTCTTTTCTATTCCTTTTTGCTGTCTTTTTTGGTTTTTAACTCTTTCTGAGCCTTTTCGAGAGCTTTTTGTGCTGCTTTCAATTCTTCTTCAAGCGCTTCGATCTTGTCCAACGCTTTATTGTGCTCACTGACTGGCACTGTGCGGCCGCCCGTGGCTCTTTTCAGGATATTTCCGGTTTCGTCGATCTGATCATATCCGTCCCTTAGATAGCCGCTTACGCGTTCATCTGAAACGGTCAAGACACGGTTTAGCTTTTTCACTCTTGCCATCATAATCCCTCCTTATTCTGCCGCTGCTTGTGTTTTGGTGACGATCTCTGACATTTGAGATTCTCCACCAGGGCCAACGGCTGTTACATTAACAGTCAATTGTGTATCTGCACTTAATCCGGTGATTGTGTGTGTCGGTTTTGTCACGCTCTTATCCAGGCGTTTGTCAGCACCTCTGTATACGTTGTATGATGTCGCCCCGTCTACCGCATCCCATTTCACGGTAACGCTGTCTGCTGTCGCCGTGTACGATAGATTTCGGGGCGCATTAGGGCGTATCAGGTTTTGAAACGTTAAACACCATGCCAGGGACTCTCCGTTCAATGGCAAATACATCCCAGTATTTCCGCTCAAAGTACAGGTATTTCCCGCCTGTTTTCGCGCTCGGTTCATCAACTGATACAAATTCATAGCGCTGCGGCGAAAGCATAGAATCAGGATGAATAAGAATCATATTAATTTGTACTGCTGATTTATCGACTACCGCCCCTTGGGTGAAGTCATAAACTGTTTTCATTCGTGAAGAAGGGACAGGTTTTACGATGACTTCATCCAGTGAACGAATGCCGCGGCTGATATTGCCGTTATTGTTTGTTACAGATAGAGAACGTGAAATTTTGTCAGCGTTTTTAAGATCCGTATAAACAGGAGCAGAAACATATAAAATGCGGCCTTCCAACGGTACTTCGGCCTCGTCCATTTGCAGCATCAATTCATCAAAGACGCCAAGAGCATTGCTTTCATCTATTTTTGTCGTTTCAGGTTTGCCGCCGTATTGTTGAAACTCAGAATATAGCTTTGAGGCCATGTACTTATCCATTTCCGGGATCTTTTGCTCGTCATTAAAGGTCTTTGTAATATTCGCGATGCTGACGGCCATGTTTGTTTCGTCAATATCTACCGGATCAACCAGGGTACGGAATTCACGGTCATGGGCAAGCGTTTTAGTTTCCCAACTATTGTCCACCTGACGTGAAAATGTGCCGATCTCATTACGGTTGTAATCGGTCATCCCCGTTACATCAATGCGTGGGATTTGAATTGTTTTTGCATTTATCCATTTAATACGTGTATTGTTTGGCGTGTTGTAAAGCTCTGAAAAGTATAATCCTTGTGCGAATCGCTGTTGTAATCCTTGTGCGTAAAGCTCGGCATAGTTTGTGTTTGGCATATTAGTTACCTCCTATTTTTTAAACGCAGCCGTCCAAGCGTCTAACTCGGTCGGTGATTGCTTTTGATGTTGGCCGTTTGTAAAACGCGGCTTTTCTGTTTCCTCCTGGTCCTGCTCTGCAAAATGCGGATATTTTTCAACAACCTTTTGAATGGCTGCGGCCATGTCCGTATCATCAGACAAAAGATTTTGAGCCAATGTGACCACATCTGCGACCGAATCAGCTTTTACGCCCGCTTTCATTGCTGAAATCTGCGCTTTAAGCGTTTCGTTTTCGCTTGTGAGTGTTTGGTTATTAGTCTCAAATTCTTTTAAAAGCTCGGCCTGTTTTTCAGCTTCCGTTTTTTGCGAATCCTGGATCTCTTTAAGTCTGTCCAGGCCTTCTTTGGCGCTTTTGAAGTCTGAAACGCCGAGTTGCTTGAGTAATTTTTCTTGTGCTTTTTTCGCTTCTTTGGCCGCAATGTTGTTTACCTCTTCTTGCTTGAAAACCTTGGTGTCCTCTTGTGAAGTTTGCTGCGTGTTTCCCCCGCTGCTTGATTGACTATCTTCCGGATTCGCCGCCGGATCGGTGTTTTGATCATCAGCGCCGCTGTTTGTAGAATCTGAAAAGAATTGTATGTTTAGGCGCAAAAATTTTGGTTTCTGTCCCATGTTAAAACCTCCCAATCGGGTAATGTACTTCTGTTTTCTTTAACGCCCACTACAGATAAACGGGCAATAAAAAAAGCCTTATCCTAAATAGACGGAAGGCTTTTCTTCTGACGGTTTCTCTTTTTCAACTTCTGCTTCTGCAATTAGATAATTAATGGCTCTCTTTAAATCTTCTATTTCAGAAACCAGGGCATCATATTTTTTTTTGGAAATAAACATAATTTTGCTGCTCCTTAATTGTAAATTTGTTCGCGCTCTCGTCGCCGTGTGCGGCCCGTTTCTTCCAGGAAGGCCCTTAACCTTGCCTGCCCGTCTAAAACCTTCCTGCGCGCTCGTTTCGCTCCAATTTCATCATGCATTTTCTCAAATGCTGCAAGCTCTCTTTTGTTGTCCCTTATATTGCGCTCAAGCGCCCTCTGTTTTTGGCTGTCTTTGTATGCTTTTTCGTTCCGCTCGGCATTAACAGGATGGTAACGCTGTTGTGAAATACCTGGAATGTAGGGGTATTTAACATGGCCGCAGTTAATTCCAAATAAACCATCAGGTTCACCCATGGTCGTACTTGATAGCGCAGGGTATCGGGGATCATTGCCGCTTCTGCTAAATATCTTCCCCTGAAACGGGGCGCATTTCGGCCGGGCTCCCGAATGTGAACTAATTTCCACAAGATCAACGCCATAACTCGTAAAGCGCGCTTCTTGCATTTCGTTTGTCACGTTGTTTCCGATGGTGCGAATGACGGTATAAGCATACCCTTCAGCATATCTACGGCCGCCATTAGCCGTTTTCAGAACAGGTATCCCCTTTGCCGCCCATTGCTTCATTGTGTCCCGTAAGGCCTGTTGTGAAGTTTTCGTACCCGCTAATACTTCGGCCGTTGTCCTTGTGATTATGTCGCGGTATATCTGTTCTGACTCTTTAAGCATGGTTGAATTAATCATGTTAAAAGTATCATGCGCCTGCTTCTCAAATGCATCTAATATTGTCCATATTGCCGGATCATGTTCGACAGGCCGAGCCTGATAAAACGCCTTGCCCTGATCCAATGCTCTTTTGAGTATAATTTCATTCGGTTCTATTCCTTCAAATCCGACACCAGTTAATATTTCTCTGATGACTTTGGCCGAAAACCTACTTTTTCGCGATATGACCTTAACATTCTCCCGTGTTAGCCCGCCTATTTGTTCTAACTTATCGAGATACCAGGCGTTAGCATCATCTTCTAACGCTTCCGGATCGTCTGCTAATAACTCAGCGATATTCTCTAAAATTTCTGTTTGAATGGCTGAATACAATTGAACAATGGGCCATGATAGTTGTTCGGCCCGTTCAGGCGTTATCCTGGCCATTAAGAATCCCCGCTATATAGCTGATCAATGTCAGGCATTTCATTTGCTTGTTCCTCATTTACTGCCTGTATCATGTTTTTTGCCTGTTCTTCAGTCATTTTAAGAATACGCATAAGGGCGACATATCTCGGCATCAAACGATTATTCATGATTTTTAAATAGAAATTGGCGTTTGCGTCCCGATCCTCAGCAATGGAATCATCAAAATCTATTGTTACTGTGTAATCATCCGGAACTGGAAATACATCGTAAAGCATAGCCACCTCACAAATGGATGTAATGAGGCTTTTTAGTCCCTCTTCAACAATAGTTTCATGGCTGTTTTTTGTTTTAAAAGTCTTGCTATTTTCGCTTACAACTTCGGTTGCTGTTTTAACCCCTTGGCCGTCGAAAGAAAACACGCCAGGGCTAAATCCTATTTGCATAGCAAAAACATCTAATAGGGATTGTATTGCCTTCACATGCTCTTCTATTCTTAATTCAATTGTGTTATCGACAATCTTTTGGCCGTCTACATCCTCCATATTTAAGGCCTCGTATGCCTCGTCATTAGCATCAAAATAACGGTTGATTTCTCCGGTGTCTCGGTTAACAATTGTCCTAATTGCTGTATGCGGAACAATGATGCGCCTTTTCCCTATTCTAAATTCACGGTTATAGCTGTCAAAAGCTGTATCAAGAGCTTTGATTGTGTCAATCGCATTTGCGAACAGTGATATTCCTAACGGGCTCTGTAAATCAAAGTTATTTGCTACGTTCGGTTTTATATAGACAAACAAAGGACGGGAAAGGCCTTTTATTCTTGTTTCTTTTTCCAAACCAGGGTATATGAGCTTCAATGGGACTTCCGTTCCGATCTCCTCGCTATTGTCTGATTGAAATAGTTGATTTTTTATTACATATACCGCGCCGTCCCACTGATGCCATTCAAGCAACGTCATCCACTTGTTCCCTTTTCGGGTTACAGTTAAGAACACACCTTCCGTTATCTCGTCATTCGAATGGGCTATAGGGATAAAACAATCCGCAGTGACATAGCCTATCTTTATTTTTTTTTGCTTATTCCGATCTTCCTCGATATATGCTTTTAACCCCATTCCTCCGAGAGCGAACATATATTCTAAATGTGTCTGAAACTGTCTATAAAAATTGTTGTATTCAAAAACATCATTTATTTTCTCGAAAAGATTCTTATCAGAAACATTGATTGCACATTTTTCATTGAAGATAAGGCTTGCCATTTCTTCGCTTGCAACTTTTGGCATATTCAATGAATCCATTCGCCGGGTGCGTCGCCCTTTCTCAATTGTCATATAAGAGACTGCATGAAATGGCTCACCTTTATATTTTTCCAAGTGCCCTTTATATAACGGCAACCATACAGTTTCAATCAAATTATAAAATTCATCATTGACCGGAAGTGCCTTAATGTCCGATATTGACTTAATATTTTTGATTATTCCCATTTTTTGCATCACCGCCTTTATCTTGGCTATTAGGCTTTTGAACATCGTTTCACCGCCCTATTTTACATACACTTTATAAAAGTAATTTACGCTATACCTGAATTCGTCCATGCTGTGGTTATCTTTATCAATCGGCTTACCGTTGTCGTCACGGCAATATAAGCCGCTTTCTTTTATGAAATGGTAATGATCATATTTTTCATCATCAACTAATCTGAACATGCCTTTTGTTATGACGTTCTGCGCCCGCTCGATTCCGACTTCAATGCCTTTTGAGCTGCCCTTAATGTCTTTGGCGTTATTGTCAGCCCTGGACGTATCAATGCCAATAAGGTGCAGCTCTTCACGTAGCGACTTACACGCCGGATCAACAAAAAAATCTCTATACTGCATCTGATACTTTTCGGTGCAGTGTTTTACAAACTCATTGATCTCCCTTGCGTATACACTCATAGCCTTTACTTGCCCCGTATCCGCGCCGGAATGGTAATAATGAGCGACACGGTTTAGGCGGAATTCATCTTCATAACGGGTGACGATATTACATGAGACACTTGTCGCGTCAGACTGGCCGCCGTCAGCTGTAAAATACATTTCGTAAGGCTTGCCAAGCAATGCCCTTTCTGTGTGCGCCTCAAGGTCAAGCATTCCATATATAACGCCCTGCGGATTGACCCGCTTCCCTTCCCAATCTCGCTTAAAGAGATACGGATTTTTCTTCAGCGTGTCGTATATCTCTTGTTTCCTGTCGTCAGTCAAAATAGGGTTGTCGTGAATCGTCCAGTGCTGCCATCTTGTGTTCTGAACGTGAAACACATCTTTAATAACAGGGTGATTCGGGGCAGGCGGGTTTAAATCGGCAAGATGGTAGCGCATCCTGGCAGCAAATGTCCGCCGGAAGCATTCCTGAATCATATCCATGTGCAAAAGATTGATTTCACAGAACACCACTGAGCCTAACGACATCCCCGTAATCGCCTTAACGCTATCAACCTTACCGCCGCCCTTGTAATAGACTTTCTTTATCCCTGCGGGCGTCTGAACCTCTAAATGATCGCCTAATTCATCATGTTTCACTTTGGCAAGGCTGCCGAATTGGTGTTTGAGGCCCGTCCCGTCCCCGTCTATGAAAAGCCTGTACGCTTGTTCCTGGTTATAAGCGACGATCAAATGATTTTCGTCCGGCGTCAACGACAAATAGAGCGCATAACGAAAATGTCCCGCTGTCGTTTTCCCTGAACGCGGCGTGCCTTCGTTGGCCTCAAGGGTATGATCAAAGGGGCGTGAAATAACATCCGCTTGCTTTTCAGAAAAGTTAATTTCCATCGTCCGCATTCCCTTTTTGTAGCGAATTGAATAGATCCGCAATGTTTGAGATTAGTGCCGTGTCGCCTTTGTCGCCTTTCAACAACTTAATGCGCTCTTTTGTCAGCTCGGTTTCAGCTTTCATTTTTTCTATCTGCGCCTTGCTCATTTCGTCTATATGGGCATTCTTCGGATCAAACATACCTAAATGCTTGCCGATCATTTCAAGAGCCTTCAGGGGATCACCACGCTTTATTCTCGTTGTGATCTTGTCGGCCGTTTCGTCACCGTACGGAACTTCTGTAACGGTTTGCGTCAATTCGGTTATGATCGTACCGTCTATGTCTTCAGGATCGCGCAGCTTGACGCGCCCTGTCTCTTCATTCCATGTCATTAATGATTTAATATCAGCAAAAGCGAATTTTGCCAACTGCTCCAAAACCCTATCCGCTGTTATATTGGTGCGCTGCGACCGCCTCTCCATGGCCTCAGAAATGGCTTTTTCAATCTTAGGGTTTCTTAGGAGCTTATGACTCTCAACCGCGGCCACCGCCTCGCTTTTCACCTTATATCCTGCCCTTATATATGCTTGTGTTGCATTTAAGTCTATTAGATATTCATCAACGAATCTCTTTCGTTTAGGCGTTAATTTGCTCATTACATCATCACCACCTCCATCAACTCTTCTTAATGCATTTATTGAACATACAAACGTATTTGTTTCCTGAGAATGACCCCCACACGCACTTTCTGCATTTGTGGTTGTCTTTCGCTTCTTGCAAGGCCTTTTCTCTTGCTTCTTCCTGCTTTATTCGTGCGTATGTTGATAGTTTCATATTATCCGCCCTCATTACGCCCCTTTATTCATATGGAGACGTTTCGATATTTTGACTCGTGCCCTGCGTACTGTCGTCTGAACTGTACTCTTCGCCACTCCAAGCATGGCCGCGATCCTTTCATATGAAAATTTTTCTCCTTCATGCATGACATAGATTTCTTTCTCCCGATCTGTCAAAACAGAAAGATATTCCCTGATTAGCCCTTCTTCTTCTTCGGTTACACCGTTGCCCGCATTCGGCCGCACTGAATGCTTATCAGAATACATAAGGGCCATTTTTTCAGGATCTTGAATCAACAATCGTCTCCATTCGCTCTGCCTGTTGATTGAACGGCGCAACCCTGGCTGCCTTCCTTTTTCGATAAACCCAATTGTCCATTCAAGATCTGAAATGATTCTCCTGATCGTCTTTAAATCGTTTGCTCGTTTTGACGACGGATTTTTTTCTACTTCCGCTTTAATCTTTTCAAAGAGATACCTTGTATCATCCAATGTCTTCATGTAACTGATTAATAAATCTCTCATGTCTTTTCCCTCCTTAACACAAAAAAGCGACCCCGCTCATTAGCAGTGCCGCTCTTCCGGAAATGATATGTGATTGAATCATAAAACCTGACTCCCACAATCAGGCGCGGCCCTTGACCCTTTCACTTAACCGCTTGTGTCACCCATACGAACGTGACACCACCACATGATCACAATAACAATAATATGATTGATATTATGATTATTATTGTTATTGTGGTTGTTATTGATAACAATATTGTTTTCTATTCAATGTAGAATTCGCCAGTATAGAATGTACCTTCCGTTCTGACGTGATTACCTTTTGAATCGTAACGCTCCACGTCTGCTTTGAAACGGTACGTTCCTTTCTTGTTATCGAACATTTCTTTAATGCCCCACTCGTCAACGTCGTGTTGATCCGGCTTTAATGGGTTTGGAGAATTGCCGTCTAACGTTTTCCACTTGCCGTTTTCCTTCCGCTGCAGGGACAAGTTAGGGCCTGCAATGTAGTCATTGTCATTTTTGACAGCAACCTTAACCACTTTGTCTTTGCCTAAAACATGGTGCTGCTTTGTTGGATTTGCGCTTACGCCATATCCTGATGCCATTCTGCATCACTCCTTTTAATTTGTTGTCCCTTTCCACTAAAAAAGATCACTGTCGGGGGAAACAGTGATCTAAAAAAAGGCAATACTTTGACAGATGAACATCAAAGAGAAAGGGGATAAACCATTATGGAATTTTTCCACCGCCGCAAGATCGGAAGCCCTGTAAGACTTCCTGATAACATAATAGCACACCTTAAAGAGTAAAAAGTAACGATAAAGTAACAAAAAAGTATCTTTTAAGGAGACATCCAGACAAAAAATATAATCTTAATCCAATTTGAGTATATTTGATAATCCGATCATTAGCTTATCAATTACGATATTTCTGATCCTATGCACATGTTTTTCGTGGTATCCCATGACTGCAGCCACTTGTATCATTGGTTTAAGTTTAAAATAACGTTCCTCCACAAAAGTGCGTTCGTTCTTTTCCAGTCTGCTGATCGCTCGATCTATTGAATTTACTATCAATTTATACATTTCCATATCCTCTTTGAGATCCAACGCCTGTCTACTTTCAAGACGATCTAAAACCGTATCCTCAACCTTGCTCTTGATGTTGAATGTTCCGGACGATCCTGCATCTGCCGAATATACTGCGGTAACGCTTGGCAAAATCCAATCTAACTGTTGTTGTATGTTCGCAATACCGACTTTGTAAGAATTATAATGTCTCAAATAGTTTTCAATAGCTCTTTTTTTGTCTATTCTTTCTCGTTTCATAGGATCTTATCCGCCTTTCTGTCTTAGATGCTTTGGCCTTTCTCGGCTTCCTCAATTTTTTGGATGGCAGTCTCCAGGTAAACTGCTTTATCCAGAGTTTCTTCTAAAGCGTGCTGCAGCCATTCTTTTAAACTGTGAGAATCGGTCTTAATTTCCGTCCCATACTTTTTCATTCCCTTTGCCTGCTGCGCTTCTATTTTCTTATATAGATTGTTAATAATCGGATTTTGTGTCATTTAAGATTTTCCTCTCTTATAATGAGCCCTAGCGTAGTAACAGACATCTTCACGCTTAATTTTTTTGCAATGTCCTTTTGTTTATACCCTTTTTTCAAGTATGATTTTATTTCCGCTAAAAGCTCCGGCGTGCGTTCAATTTTTTTGTTTTGCAATGGTATCCCCAATGAGTTTCTATGATCGTTATACTCCCACATATATTTAAAACCAAATTCCTTTGCAATCTCGTATTCTTTCATCCCCTTATCTTTTCGTTCTTGCCACTCTTCACGGCTGAAATAATGAATGTCGGGATACTCTTCATCAAGATTGTTTTTCCTCTTCCAATGGGTTAGGACTCTCGGTGAACAGTATAGCTGCTCTTCCGCCATTTCCGCATCCGAATAACCCTGTTCATACAAATTTTTATATTGTTCCTTGGTGAATCCTATCTGATCAAGAATACACACTGTCAGC
>NZ_JAWCWR010000014.1:0-22186 GCF_032461585.1 Bacillus sp. IS1
CCTGGCTGCTGAAGGAGATCCGCGGCCGCCGGTCCCGATACGGCGCCAGCAGGAGAGCATCTGAAGGCGAAAATGCCCCGCGTTTACAGGGCGATCAGGAATGCACCGGCAGCGCCGCGCCATGCTCTGCGTCTCATCGAAGCTGCGGAGGAAACCGGATTCGGGAGCCGGCCAGGTGCCGGCTTTTTTGTGTCCAGAGCAGGAAACGGGCCGCCCTGGCTGCTGAAGGAGATCCGCGGCCGCCGGTCCCGATATGGCGCCTGCAGGAGAGCATCTGAAGGCGAAAATGCCCCGCGTTTACAGGGCGATCAGGAATGCACCGGCAGCGCCGCGCCATGCTCCGCGTCTCATCGAAGCTGCGGAGGAAACCGGATTCGGGAGCCGGCCAGGCGCCGGCTTTTTTGTGGCCAGGTCAGGCAACGGATCGCCCTGGCTGTTGAAGGAGATCCGCGGCCGCCGGTCCCGATATGGCGCCTGCAGGAGAGCATAGAAGGCGAAAACGCCCCGCGTTTACGAAGCGATCGGGAGTGTACCGGCAGCGCCGCGCCGTGAAATCTCCGCGTCTCATCGAAGCTGCGGGCAACCGGATTCGGGAACCGCCCAGGCGCCGGCTTTTTGTGTTCTGACCAGGGCGGAATGCCCTGGCTGCTGAAGGAGATCCGCAGCCGCCGGTCCCGATACGGCGCCAGCAGGAGAGCATCTGAAGGCGAAAATGCCCCGCGTTTACAGGGCGATCAGGAATGCACCGGCAGCGCCGCGCCATGCTCCGCGTCTCATCGAAGCTGCGGAGGAAACCGGATTCGGGAGCCGGCCAGGTGCCGGCTTTTTTGTGTCCA
Source organism: Bacillus sp. IS1 (assembly GCF_032461585.1). Classification (NCBI taxonomy): domain Bacteria; kingdom Bacillati; phylum Bacillota; class Bacilli; order Caryophanales; family Bacillaceae; genus Bacillus; species Bacillus sp. IS1. Next base: position 837 of record NZ_JAWCWR010000014.1, read on the forward strand.
GAGCAGGAAACGGGCCGCCCTGGCTGCTGAAGGAGATCCGCGGCCGCCGGTCCCGATATGGCGCCTGCAGGAGAGCATCTGAAGGCGAAAATGCCCCGCGTTTACGGGGCGATCGGGAAAGCACCGGCAGCGCGCCGCGCCGTGAAATCTCTGCGGCTCATTGAAGCTGCGAGGGCAGCCGGATTCCGGAGCCGGCCAGGTGCCGGCTTTTTGTGTCCAGGTCAGGCAACGGGCCGCCCTGGCTGCTGAAGGAAATTTGCGGCCGTCGGTTCCGATGCGGCGCTTTCAGGAGAGTGTCTGAAGGCAAAACGCCTCGCGTTTACGGGGCGATCGGGAGAGCATCAGCAGGGCGCCGCGTCGTGAAATCTCCGCGGCTTATTGAAGCTGTGAGGCAGCCGGATTCCGGAGCCGGCCAGGTGCCGGCTTTTTGTGTCCAGGTCAGGCAACGGGCCGCCCTAGCAGCTGAAGGAGATCCGCGGCCGTCGGTTCCGATACGGCGCCAGCAGGAGAACGTCTGAAGGTGAAAACGCCCCGCGTTTACGGGGCGATCGGGAAAGCACCGGCAGCGCCGCGTCGCGAAATCTCTGCGGCTCATCGAAGCTGCGGGGGCAACCGGATTCCGGAGCCGACCAGGCGCCGGCAGGATGGATTAGCCGTCAATTGCACAAAATAAATATAGACCAGCTGAAAAAGAGCATATTTAAACCCAATATGCTCTAGTGCTGAACGGAATATAAGTCATTTATAAAGGAGGGGTGTATTACCGTTTAACTAAGGTTTCATTACAGTCTCCACATATAATATTGACATTTTCCTTATATGAAATAACTCTTACTTCGCAATTGGGGCACAACCATTTATGAGATTTAGATTTTGTTCTTAAAAGAGCCGGTTGCTGCTCTGATGATTCGCAGATTTGAGCAGCTTGTTCAGGAGTTTTTCCGTCTGCTAATAACTGAAAATACATATAGCCGCGTTTTGATATAGAAAAGATTTTCTGGTTGATATCCATTTTTGATATACGCTCTTTCAAAGCCGGACCTATACGAGCGAAGGTCCAGCCCATTCTTGGATGCGGTTTATTTTCTGAATATTCAAACCCTAATTCAAGTACCTTATCTCTAAATATTTTGTTGTGATATTCGCCTTTTCGGCTAGTGTCTTTAATGCCTTTTACTTTGTGGTATAAGTGGACCATCTCATGAAGCAAAGTGTCCATGGTTTCAAAGAAATCTAAGTCGAGAAATTCAGCAGCCAAATTCAATTCATACATTTGGTGTTTTCCATCTTTTGTTCCCCAGTTAGGTACAGTAGAACACCATCCCATTGCATTCCTGTTATTCTTATTTGTTTGGATTGTAATAGCTGGAACAGGGAGTATTCCATCAAAAAAATGATTGTTGAATATATCAAAGGCTTTATGTAGTTCAGACGTGACATCTTCAATTGTTATTTGCTGATCTGTTGGCGATACTTCGTTCATAAAGAAAACTCCCCCTTTGTATTTCTTTTGAGACCAAGGTCTCAAAAAAATAATAACATAAAATCATATTTAATGTGATGGAATAAAATAGTGTGTTGCTGAGGGCGATTGTAGTGCAATTATCGTTTCCTTTTGTGTATATTCAGTTTAGAGTGGCTTAATTTCTTCGTATAAAAAGCCTCTATGAAAGAGGCTTTTTCGCAAAGATTAAAAATCATTAGGATCTACTGCATTATCATAATCCAGTTCTGGTACGTCATCATCATCAATATTAAGATTAGATACGGTTTTCTTCGGTGCTTCCGTTTCTTGTGTTTCAGCCGGTGTTTCTTCAGTCTGCGATCCGATATTGGAATTATAATTTAATCCTGGTAAATCTCCATGCAGTAAGCGTTCTGTATCTAGCGTGATTTTTTTTCTGATTTCATAAGACGTAATATCAGCTTCAGAACCGAACCGATCAATGGAGGCCCTTATCAAAACAGTCAAAGATTCAGCGATATTGGATTGACTCTCTAACCACTCATTTACAGGCTCTCGATCCTCTTCTTTTATTCGATACAGATAACTTTTCCGCGGCTCTTTATCTTTTCCCATAGGATCATACCTCTAATTTTTTAGTTTCTTCTTTAGTTTCTGTTTTGAATTTCTTCTTTGTTTTTAAGAAGATACGCTTATTCATTATGTTAAGACCAAGAACATTCATATCCGCTGCATGTTTTTCGGGAATCCATAGTATTTGTGCTTTCACTTCGTCAGCAAATTCCTTCAATTCCTTATGAAGCTCGTCTTTAAAGGTAACACTACCACCACCATAAACAGCAAATATTTCAGCTTGTGAAGATGTGTATCTGATATATCTCTCTTGAATGTCCTCATGGATTAGCGTTGCTTGTGAAATTATTGCTTCATCCATACAATTTCTTGCCTCAATATAATATTTATCCGTCTTATTACGTAGTGTTTCCGCAAGTTGTTGTCTATTTAATTCTACATTTCCATTAAATTGGTCTTTTAACAGTTCAGAGGCTTCTTCGAGTGCATGCCCTACACCTCTCCTTGCCCCAGTACATGCATCTGAAATAGGTTTCATGCCTTCAGTATAAATATACTCACTTGTTCCATCGCCAATATCAGCATGGAGAATCTTTTTTTTCGCGAAGAAATTCCCATCTATTTTCTTTCCATTTTCTTTTTGGTATATCTCATTGAATTCTTCAAAATATTCATTAGGGCCTTCCAATATAGCATATAACGATGGAACCCCTTCTCTTGTTACTTTTACAAATTTGAAGGAGATTTGCACTGTTACTTGTTTATCACCAATATAAAGCACTACAGTGTGGACACCTTTTTTGAAACGTCCTTCAAGTATCCCCGCTTTTTCAACTGAGTATTCGGAAGCCGGTATCGCAGTAGATAGATCGCAATGGACATGTAAAGCACTTGGAATTACTGAATTTGCATCGTAATGATCCTTGGTTGCTTTAGCAGCAATATATGTTAGCAAGTTAATGATGGGGAGATCCTCTTTATACTTTTTGCCAAGATTTATATTCATGTTTTGAAGAGTTCCACCTGTTGACGTTAATGCCCTCTTTCCGACCATGAAAGAGCCGGCTCTTTTTATAGAAGGACTAGAAACGTTTGCGAACAATTGATCAAAAATATTGGCCATAAGCTTTTTTTCATTTGTTTCTGTAATTTCCGGTTGTTTAATGATTCTTCTCATAACAGATGGTTCTCGGAGAATAGACTTTTCATCTCGATCAAAAATCATCTTCAATTTGGAGTTGCCCAAGTCTGCGGCTATCTCTAGTTCTACGTTCGGCAAACTTACAATATTATTATCTTTTTCCGTAATTAGGTTATTCATTGAAAAATGCAACCACCTTTCGACCAATTTTAAATTTTGTTTAGGAAATTTTTCAACTTTTTTCGACTTTTTTTATTGATTGAAATGATATCTAAATGATATCAACTTAATAAAATCTTAAAACAACTTGTTTAAAAATGCAAGAGTTAATGGTAAGAATGATATCAAAAATGATATCTAAATGATATCAAATTTAAAAATGTATTTGGGAAGCTCTTTTTATTTGATAAAATGATATCAAAATGATATCATGATGATAAACACATTGATATCATTTTAATCAATGTGTTTATCTAGTATGAAATTCACTGGTCGGTTCTAGGGTAGACGTAGGAAAAAAAATCTTGTATAGTCATTATTAACATATCGAAATTATCTGAGATTAAGAGACATAAACAAACAAAAAAATAGGATTATGATTAAATCTGAATATTCTGAAAATAAAATAAGCAAGAAAAAAGATCAGTGCTACCAACACTGACCTTTCGGATTCAAGCTCCCAAGGCGTCCAAACCAACGAGCTTGAAGATACATATTGATTTATAGGTATTACTCATGTACCTATAATATCAGTATGCAGGAAAAGTTGCAAGATATTTAGACTTCAAAATATCTGCAAATTTTTTCGCGCATTTCGAGAAATCGTCATGTGCGTATGCCTATCTGTATCTTCAAAATTGTTGGCTAAATATGAGCCGTTGGTGAGCGAATCCGCTTACTAACGGCTCTTTTTGTTTGCCGGAAAAATGGAGGTATAGATCATGGGCACTTCCCTGTTAGCTGATTATACGTTGAACATGTACAAAGATGATATGAAACAATATAAAGCTGCCGAAAAAAGGGCCAAGCTGTTGTCAATCCCAACGCCTGTAGAAGCGATCTTTAGAGGGCAAATGACAGAGAAGCCAAAAGGTAAGGCTCGATCTCGTAAAAATGACTATCAAAATAAATTCTCAAAGGATTATGGCTTTGCTTTTCTTGTGCCGGAGGGGAATTTCTCTCAAGAGTTTGGTGTTCGTACATATGAAACTTTGAAAAAACACTTAAACAAGAGCAATATAACGCACATTACATATAACACATTTTATAGGAATGACCGGAAAACGCGGCAAAACCTCCGGTGGTTGAATGCTATGTGTGTTGAAATTGATGTAAAAGGTCAAGAGAATACTGATAATGCCGGTCTTTTACTTCCGGACGTTCTCGACCGTGTTTCCGTTGCTGGATTGCCGTATCCAACAACAATTCTACAAAGTCCAAGTGGTGGTTTTCACTTGCTATGGGTCTATAAAACTCCTTTTAGAGCAACCAGGAAGGCTGTAAAAGTTTATGGCCGTATTCAAAGATGCATTGCTGAAGCTATAGGAGGCGATTTGGATGCAATCGGTGCGGAGCACTACTTTAGAGCGCCTAATCCGGATAATGTTGTGTATGAGGGTCATAGCGTGCATTCTAGCAGTCTTACAGATTGGTATGCCCTTGAATGTGAACGCAAATTCGCGGAGAGAGGGGAACAATTTAAAGGAGCAGTCAATTTTTCTACATACAATGGCGCTTTAATGCAGTCAAAAGCCTTTAGAGACGTACAAAATGGCGGTTTTGATGACATGAGAGATCGGGTGTCATTTAGTTTGGCATGTGCTTATAAAATCGCAGGTATGACGCAGAGAGAGGCACGTGTACGCCTTTTAAGCTGGAATGAAAACAATAAGAAGAAAATGAGCCAAAGAGAGCTATTAGGTAAGGTTAAATCTGTTTATCGCTCTGAGAATCGTTATGTAAGCTATAGTTTCATCAGAAAGGCAGCTGAATACCTCACAGGTGAAGCATACCCAGAGAAGATATATTGGAACAGCCGCTTTGCAAAACCCCGCTCTGAACGAGTTAGAAGCCATTTTAGTGAACATGAGCAAGACATTGTTGATTATTTAAAGGAAAACGAGGCGCTTATCGGCTCACAAAGGTCAATTGCTGCCACGCTAAAAAAACCATTCAGTACATTCTGCAAAGTCCTTAAAAACATGATTTTAAAGGGCTTATTGATGGTGGAAACAAAAAAAGGGCGTGGAGGTTTCACACTCATTACGTTAGCTTCAGATGACAGTTCGCCTACAAAAACACCTGCCGATGATTTAAGAAGCTCTGAGAGCCATTTAAACGCTTCTGAGCAGACTACAAAACAATTTAATACGATCAGATCTAAAAAGGCTGCTGAATCCTTCTGTGGCCAAATAAATGTCCTACTCTCTAATAACAGTGGGAAGGGCGTGGGTGGGCAGGCTCTTGTTGGTACTGTGCCTACAGCTACATTATCCTCTAGTCTGGATGGTACCAGGTACGTTTCACCTACGATTTCCTCTCCTGGCCGCGCTCCTGTTCCTGGTAATGTTCCAGGACGATTTAGCAGCGCTTTATTTAACCGCGGTTTTACCGATGGCCGTTTCATTTTTGCCGCCTGGGGCCGCGTTCAACTAGCATTCAAGCAGTTTAATATTGCTTTTTCGTCTATCGCTGTTGTCCAGGACTATATGAATCTGGTGATTGAGGCTATTTCTTTAACTGTTGGCGAGAAGGGTTCCCCCACTGTAGGAGGATATTCTGGTCAAGACTCATTCCTAAAGTATCTTTTTGGAACTGTGAAAGGTCTGTTGTCTAATTACCGTGCTTCGGAGATTACTGAATTTGTATTGGATATCGGCAAGGTGAGCGAGATCAAATTGCTCTGTTTGAGACAAAAATATCTCGATGAGTTACGTGAAAATGACTGTCACGACATAGAGAAAATAAAGGAATTTCTGGAAGAAATTGAACTAGAGATAAGTGCGAGAGTGCGAAAAAAATCGAGTGGGAAGTTAGGATTGTTTAAGCGTTTTTCTTCTCATTTTAAACATGATTTTTGATTAAAACGGCCAAAATCCCACAAGAGAATTTTGGCCAACTACACAACCTGATCGCCCTGATAAAACGATCAAAATATATAATACAACACTTGAAGATTAATGTGAGTTTTATACTATGTTTTTGCGAAGGATATAAGAAGGTCATGGTAAGAAAGTACCCTTTTTAATAGAATACCATAAACATAGGATAAAAATAGGCTTGAGACGTTGATACAAAAGTGTTTTGGGTGTAACATGTAGTTACAGCTATTTTTAAAGATTCTCTTCCTGCAGAGTACATATTAAAACCCTTTTTAATATGTACAGCTGCTGGAAGTGAAAAAAGAACTTCTGCAATTCGGATTTTAATCAATATATGAGCAGGACGGCCGGGCAATCAAACCCCTACCTCCTTCTTTTTGAAATCCACTGAATTGTATGCTGATCTTTACTCCATATAGAGCTGCAAACACCAAGACCTAACTACCCAAAATCAAGACAGCAACATCAAGACTTACACCTATCCAGTCTTAAATCGGGACATCAAGACAGAGCTATTTTATATGGATCTGATCTTTGATAATTGAATATCTCTCTTTTGCTTTTGTTTCTTCTGATGTAAGGAGGCAATGTTTTTTGATGCCTAATCAGCAGAAAAGACAAAGGAATATATTGGATGATGTTTTGGACCATTTTTTAGATCACCCTTTACGATTAATCTCTGTAGTAATTTTGATTGGGATTTTCTTTGGATATTGGAAGTGGGATGTTTTATTAACATCGCTTTCAATTTCAGAGGATGTTTTACATTACTGGTTGAAGACAATCCAACGTTTTGTTTTTTACTTTTTGATTCTTGCCGCGGTACTTATGGTTTTGAGGAAAATTTTCTATGTGTTAAGGATTCAAAAAAGTTATGAATATGTTCATATACTCCCGCATGCTGATGATGGAGTCTCCGCAGAAGACTTATCAAATTTAATGAGACGTATTCACGGTTCGAAACGAAAAATTCTTGAGCGGTTATTTTTAGGTCGTGAGTGGTACTCATTTGTTATTTATCGCAGTTCTCCAGAAGAGGGTGCGGGATACAACTTTTATCTTGGTGCTGAGAGTTCGCAATTAGAGACTTTGAAAGCAAACTTTAAAAGTGTTTATGGTAGAATGCAATTTTTTGACGTAGAGGATTTGCCAATACCGAGTAAAAAAGCGGTAGGAGGAAGATTGAAACTACGGAATAACTCTTTGAAGAAATCTCTCCCATTAAGGCGGTATCGTTCTGATCAGCTATCTGGAATTCTGTCTACAATGGAAAATGAGACTTGGGTACAAGTCGCTTTTAGCCCGAATGACGGATGGCGTTTAAGAAAAGGCATTCTAAAATTAGAAGAGGAAATCAAAGGGGATCGTAAGGCAAGTGATCAAAGCAGTTTTGAAAAAGAAGAACTAAATAGTTTAAAACATCGTTTCTCAGGTAATGAGGTTGCTTTTGATTGCACTGTTTCTATGGCAACAGAACATTATCCAGGAGTTCGAATCATCAAAAATGTTGGAAACACTATAAGTTCTATTGCTAATGACACGAACGAATTACGTTATAAAAAGCTAAAACGATCAGTACAATGGTTTCCTACAAATAAGCCGTATCGTATGGTGTGGACAGGCAGCGAGTTGGCTAACCTCATTCATATGCCGAATTTTAAAAGTGATCATATGAAGAGTTTGTCGAAACTTATTGCGCATGCGGGGAAAGGAACTGAACTTCTCCCTGCTAATGTGTTAAGCAGTCCTGAAGGAATTACGTTTGGTTATCAATACCATCCTTTTGTGAAAAATCGAGAGGTGAAGGTTTCGCCGGATGTATTGGGGAAACATTGGCTTTTAACTGGTTTAAACGGATCTGGGAAGTCAACATTAATTAATGCTGTTTTGAAAAGTTTTATTGATGGATTTATTGCTAACGGGAAGGGGCCAGGTTTTTCTTTTGTTGATCCGGCCATAGAAACTGCTCTTGTTTTACTTAACCAAATTTGCAAAGCGGAGCTGGATGGAAAAGAAATTGATTGGAGTAAGGTGCATTGGGTTTCATTCAAAAATACTGATTATCCTCCTGCAATGAATCTGCTTCATCGCATGGAAGGAGAATCAGCTGAGTTTGTCACTGATATTGTTATGCGGATCATTAGAGAAAACTTTTCTGTTGCTCCTCAAGCTGAAAGGCTGCTTCGAAATTGTATAAAAACCCTTGTGATTGATCCAGATGAAACACATACCATCTTAGGTGTGAAACAGCTGATTAATGACGAGGTGTTCCGGATGCGTGTTGTATCTAGGCTTTCGAAAGTTCCAGAAGCATATGATTTAGTTGATTTTTGGAATTTTGAAGCCCCTGACTTAATTGAGTTAAGTCGGATTCCTCTTTTTAATCGTTTGGATATTTTCACTTCAAATGACCTATTTAGACGGATGTTTGGTCAAAAAGAGTTTGCTTTTCCAGTCCGTAAGTGGATGGATGAAGGACATTTTATTTTCTTTGATTTTAGTGGTATGGGGGAGCAAGAAATCAGCTTAATTGGAAGTAATTTAACATATCTATTCTATCGGGTAGCAGAACAAAGACCTGGACGACCTTTGTTGCATCAATTAACTGTTGATGAAGCAGCAAAGGTTAAAGCTTCAATATTTCCTTATATTGTGCGAGAAATGAGGAAGAAAGGACTTTCAGCCGGAATTGCAACCCAATCTATTAAAGACCTTCCCGATGATTTGCAAAAAGCAATGACAAATGTTCAAGGTAATTTCTTTGTTTGTCGACAAGGACAAGATGATGCAAAGGTAACTACACCGTTTTTCAGGGCAAAAGAGTCCAATCAACCTATCTACTCAGAAAGTTTTTTACAATCACTTCCCGATCGAGTTGCTGTAGTTCGCACTCAAGATAACATAGATGGTGTCGATCAAACAGTGACCTGCTTAGTGGAAGTACCTCCTTTGGATCGTTATTTACCTGATGGAACGGTTGCTAACTATAGAAGAGAGGATGAGGTTGCCGCAGCCAATGCGTGGACATTAGAAAAGGCAAAGGAGCTTTCTTCACAAAATGGTTTCCATTACTCGGAAATTGATTTGATTATAAAAGCTTATCTGAAGGGTGAAGAGTATGTTCCGCAAAAAAGAAAAGAAAGTCCGCGGAAATTGAAGGCTCCTATTACTAAACAACCAGAAACCCCTTTGCATCTTATGAGAACAAAAAAAATTCATGAGGAACAGATGGAAACTGAGGCAGAAACGATTCCTCTTACACTTCAAAAGAAGGAAGATACTAAACAATTAAATAATCAGAAAGAGCATAAGACAGAAGAGAGAAGACCCAAAATCGAAGGTGAAACAGAGAATCAAAATTTCTCTACTGGATCAATATTACAAAGGATGAAGGCAAAAGCCGATGATCAAAAGGAGGAATAAAGAAGAAAAGGTGATTTGAGTTGGACATTATTACTACACAACCTGATACAATCCCTGAAAAAAAGAAAAAGGGGAAAAAAATGAAGCAAAAAAGATATGCCGTTTTATCGGAAAGTGACAAAAACTTGCTTCTGTCCCTTCATCAATTCATATATATGGACACTGATTTTATACATCAATATATCATGACAGACTACCCTACAAAAAAAACCCTAACTCAAAGGTTATTAAGGTTAAAAGATGTGGGATATTTAGTAAGTTTCACCGTCCCGATTGATGGGATGTCCAGGCCGGCTAACATCTACACTCTTACTGATTTTGGTTTGCAAAATGTTGAGCAATTGCAAGGTGTTGTTAAATGGAATCCGAGGTGGTCCCAAAGGGTGCCACCTTGGTATCAACATCAATTAATGCTGAACCGAATTGTTATGAAATACACTAAACAAGCTGAACAAATTGGATTAGAAGTTAAAGAGTGGATACCAGAGGCTAGAGCAACCTGGCAATATACAAATGATAAAACGGATGTAATAAAGCCTGATGGAATATTGGTTTTTGGCGGGAAAGGGTCTAATGATAACATTGGGCTTTTTATGGAGCTGGAACGTAGTGTTGCAAAAAGGCAAAATACAATAAAAAAAGTGATCCGATATAATGATTTTTTGAATAGAGACAAGAAGATTTTAAAAGACTATGATATGCATGTGGGGTTTGAAGCTCCTATTTCAGACTGGAGAGTCCTGTTTATTGGTGGGAATGAACCTAATACTAGGAAAACAATAAATGATATTTTGAGTATTCATAACATGGACATTAAAGCCCCAATATTAGTCGCAAGTAAAGCAGATGTTGAACGGCATGCATTTGATCCGATATATCATCACATTTTGAGTGATGATCCAATGATAAAAAAAGAATTATAGGGAGGTCTCAGTGTATATGTTTCGCGGAATTTTTAAAGCGCTCATATATATTGCAGGAATTTGTTTTGTGGGAAGTTTCATTCTCACTCAATTTCCAGGGACCAGAGATGTTTGGGAGACTGTCAAAGTACAGGGCTCCCATTTTTATTCTCAATTGGTCGCAAAATATGGCTTGCTTGGAGCTTTAATTATAATCGCTTGCGCAATATTTATATTTTCAGGAAAGAAGAGGTGAAGTAATTTGAATAAATGGGGCAAAAAGAAAAGCTCTTCTTCAGAAAAACCAAAAAAGGACAAAAAAAGTTTCAAAAATCTAGTGAGTGAATGGAAAACGAAAAAAGCTGAAAAAAAAATTTATGATCCGGCTGCCTTAAAAAAAGACCAAAAAGAAAAAGCATACCAAGTAAAAAGGGCACGAAGGGTAGCTCTAAAGCCGTCCACTTTTCAGCGCGCAATGAATATAGGTTTGGTTTTATTACTTGTGATTGTGCTCTTAGGGTCTTTTAATGCATTTCGGCATAATGGAGTCATTCACAGTATGGAAGAAAAAGTAGATGCTGCAACTGCTGAAGAAAATAAAGTGAAAGATGATTATGCTGAAAGACCTGGTATTACTTATTTCGTTCAGAATTTTCTTAATGATTACTTTGATATCCAACCAGGAGAAGACAATCAGAAAAAACGTCAAGACAGATTGAAAAAATATTTAGCTAATGGTTTGGACCCGGATGGAGGGATAGATTATACCTCCGTGCAAGGAGAACAAACTTTAACAGGAAGTAGGATCATGGAAGTGAAAGGGATTACTAAAACAACGGCTGACGTTTATGTAGACGCAGATATTAAGTCTGTAATTAAAACAGAACGAATTGAAAAAGTAAAGGAGAAAAAGAAAGATAAAAAAGGAAAGAAAAAAGAAGTAGAGGTCGAGAAAAAGGTAACTGATACAGATGAAAAATCAGGAAAACTATATTATGTGATACGTGTTCACGCAGATGATACTGGATATACAGTAATTGATCTGCCGCAACCGTATGTTCCAAAGGAATCTGAGAAGAAAACGGTTGATAACTATTATGCTGATCTTACAGAAGATAAAGCTGCTACGAATAATGTAAGAACATTTTTAGAATCGTTTTTTAACTCTTATGTCAATAAAGATAGAGCAGATGATATGAAATTTTTCTTTAAAAATTCCAATGATGCGCAGTCACTAGAGGGCTCTTATGAGTTTGTGAGAATCGAAGATTTGAAAGTATATCCTGGAGAAAAGAAAAAACAATATATTGTCCGTAGCGATGTAAAATTAAAACAATCTGTTTCAGGTATTCAAAGTCTTTATGGATATGAATTTATTTTAAATCATGAGGGGGCGGATAAATATGAAATTGTAGAGATGAGAAACCTATCTGCCAAAGTTGAATAAAAGAAAATCTTAATATATTAGGAGGAATTTATATGCTTTCAGTATTTTTTGATTATGTTCAAAACTCAGGTCATTTAGATTTTATATTGGGCGCTGTTAATATTGATGGAATTCAAAGTAAGGGGGATAGCAATGTACAAGGGACTATTCAAACCATTTACGGATGGGTAGCGCTTGCAATTCTAGTTATGTTGCTTGCCTTTAAAAAATTTAGAGCTGCATTCGGTGCTTTGGTAGTGTTAGCTATACTATCGGTTTTTGTTTACGGTGTTAGCAATATTAAGAGCTTAGGGGAGTCCATTCTTCGATTCTTGGGTCTAATGTAATGTGGGAGGTGTCTATCACCATGATAAGAGGAAGATGTACCACAGCTGTGTTCAAAATTCCAAATGTGATTCGTGGGCTAGCAGGATCGAGTGACGGAGGGATATCTCTTCCGTTCTCTGCCACGACTACGCAGGCAATTTTAGCGTTTGTCTTTCTATTAATGGGTATTCCAGCGTATTTAATTTCTAATTGGCTTTTTCCGTTTGTTCCAGCGATTGCCCGTTTCTTGATATTAATTATTATTGTCCCACTTGCATTAGGCTATAAATTGGGAATGCAACAGAGGGAAAGCATGAGCATGATTCGTTACTGGATCATCAAATGGAAAACCAAATATGAGCCTAATGAAATGATAAGATTTGAAGAGGTTGAACAAGATAAAGAAATTCGATTCGAACAAAAAATCAGAATGAAGCGACATTTCAAATATCCGAAAGAGGTGAAAAATATTGAAATACGAGAGTGATATTCTAGCCGTGTGCGAAAACGTCATTTATACAAAAGATAAGAGGCAACAATTATGGGTAGAATTCAAAGGATTTCATACCAGCTTTGATTCTGAAGCTCAATTGATAGGACGTTTCAACCAATTGAAACGTCTTTTTAAAGAAATGAAAAGAGAGCTTCATTGCCTTGTGGTTCCCGTCCGTCAATCTTTAAACGATGTTTATGAAAGATACACACGGGAGTTTCGAGGGAATTTAAAATCAGTTGGAATTGAGCATACAAAAGCTATTTTTGACTACTTGCAGGACAGTGACGAATTAGGTTCAGAAGAAAATAAAATGAAATTTTATGTAGGCATAGAGCTCGGCCAAGATACCATGAATGATCAAAATGTAGAAGATATGAGTTATAGTGAGATATTTGCAAATATTAAAGAGTATCTGTCAAATATAACTGATCGGTTAAGGGGGCAACACTCAGTTTATTTAGGACAGGAACTTTTAGAAAAAACAAGAAGGAGTGCTAGGAAAGTACAGAGCATTTTAGATAGCTTTGAAATGTCATATAAAAAGCTTTCTACAGAGGAAATGTCTGAACTGTTGCCTTGGATTTTTAATATAGGTATTAGACATCTGCCTGATAATAAAGGGTGGGCGGAGAAGTATACACCGGTTTATGGAAAAGGTGGCGAAGTAGTTGCACGTGTTCAAACAGAAGAAGAAGTTATGAAATTGCAAATGACCGGTATTGAAAATTCCAAAGATCGTCTCCACCTTGTACTTAATCAAACGGATGCTTACGGAAATAATCAAAAAACCTATATTTCTTTTCTGCATATGACAACAATGGACGATATTGTATATTTTCCTGAAACGAGATGGCTTGAACCATTAAGACATTTAGAGTTTAGTGTTGGTGTTAGTCTGAAAATGAGCTATCAAAATGTTGATAAAAGGATCAGTAAGTTGCGTTTGAAAAAATCGAATTTGGAGGACCAGGCTAATCATTTAGCTCAATTTGGAGAAGATGCTGGTTCTAATGTATATGATGGAATTGCAACAGCGAATCAGACTATTGCAGAGGAAGAAAAGCAGAGAGAAGGCAGCTTTTTAATGAGCGCTATCTTTGTGGTAAGCGCAAGCAGTAGAGAACAACTAGATGTTAATGTGACAAGCTTAATAGAAGAATATAGCTCAGTAGGCGGGATAAAGCTTCAAAATACATTTGGTTTACAGTTGAGAAGTCTTATGGAGTGCCTTCCTGGATCACGTAGGTACGTTACGGAATTTATACAGGATGTGGATGTTAACGCTGTTACATCAAGCTTTTTTGGGAATCGTCAAGAATTAGGTGATGATTACGGAAGTTACATCGGTAGGACTGCCAGCGGCACTTCTGTGTTTATGCGGCCTGGTCGAGCAGCATCAGCACAAACATCAACCCAATCTTTAGTTAGGGTTCTATCAGGTAAGACTGGTGCTGGAAAATCAATGGCTGGGAACTCTTTAATTTATGAAGGTGCATTGTACGGAACAAAAGTGTTGCTCATAGATCCGAAGAGTGAAAGGAAAGACATTTTGCACTGGGATGAAAAATTGACTGAGCTTGGTACGGAGTTAAATTTTATTTCATTTACAACAAAAGATGAAGATGCCGGGAAGCTTGACCCGTGGCTTATTTTTGAAAACCGACAGGATGCTTCAGATGTTGCTAGGGAAATTATTAACTATTTATTAAACATCAGTATTAGAAAAGATGTTAAGAAAAGTACGTTGGTAGCCAAGGCATGCACACGAGTTTCACAAAGAAAACAGCCTGCCATTCGATTTGTTAAAACAGAGCTTAGAGAAGCAGTGAAAAGTGATCCAGAGTTGACTGAGGATGATAGAGAAATTGCAAAAGACTTGGCCAATATTTTGGAACAGTTTGAATCTATTTCACTGGCTCGGCTCTTCTTTGCAGAAAGGACCAATTCAGAAAATCACTTGGATGCTACGAAACAGTTCAACATTTTACAAGTAGCAGATCTTGCACTTCCACCTAAAGACTTGCCAGAGGAAGAATACTCAGAACAAAATATTATTTCAGTTGCTGTTTTGTTTGGGCTTTCAAGTTATATGATTAAGTTTTTGCGCATGTTCCCAAATGATTTAACAGAAATCGTTATAGAAGAAGCCTGGAATTTCTTCAATAATGCAGCAGGAACACGTTTGATTGATAAAATATTTAGAGAAGGACGCAGTTTGTTATCTCCCGTCACATTGATGACACAAAACATTAAAGATATACCGAAAGAACTTAGGGGACAAATTGGTGCTGCTTATTGCTTCAGGGCTGATAATAAAGATGAAATAAAAGCTATCCAAGAATTTTTGCAACTTGATGATTCTGCGGGCATTGAACAATTGCTCCCATCACTCCCTTCCGGTTGGTGTCTCCATCGCGATTTAGACAATAGGGTTGGATTAATGCAATTCAGAGTATTGCAGGATCATCTATATAATGCGTTTGACACATCAAAAGACCTTAGCGAAATGGTGAACGCTTAAAGGGGAGAATATCTCTCCCTCTATTAGAAAGGAGATACAACATGAAAAGGATTATTACTTCTGTAATGTTGCTAGGGGTTCTTCTATTGTCTGGATGCGGAAAAGAAAAATGTGAAGATACAGAATCGTGTAAAAGGGCTTTAGAATACGTCACATATGATAATCAAAATGCTTATGACAAGATGTATTCAATGGAGATAGGGGGCAACGGTGGTAAAACATCAAGTAGCTTAGAGGACGCAAAGAGTAAGCTCCCAGATGACTATGAAAACGTGAAAGAAAAATCTGTTGAAAAGTATGCTGCTATCGAATATGAAATTAAGCCAGGCAGTGAATATATTTATAAGTTTGTGTTTTTTGATTTGAGAAGCAATGAAAAAAAAGTTACTTCTGTGAAGATGGAAAAAGTTAAGAATCAATATTTAGCAAAACAAATTTTTGGATCTATAAAAGCTGGAAGTATAGAAAAAGAGAATGGAGAGCTAATCACTCCTAAATATTATTTCTCCGACAGTTTGACTGAGAAGGAGAAAGACGAATTAAAACCGACACCTGTCAAAAAAGATGAATAAGGGAGAAGGTATAAATGAGAAAAAAGAGGCGGCTTCTTATCCGCTGCGGTTTATTAATGTTCTGTATACTGATGCTTATTCCTTGTTCTGCTGCATCAGCTAAACCTAATGTTATGGATGATTTATCACCAGAATCGGACTTGCCAGATACTTCTGCGCCGGTAGTTAAATATAATGAGTATCCGATCGAAAATTATGATTTAGATATCTATGCTGAGGATGAGGATGAGGGAGGAATTTTAGATGCTATTAAGTCATTAAACCCCTTTAATATCAAGGATGAAGTAATAGAGAGTATTCTGGCGTTTCAACAAACAATTCTTTCGGGTCTTTGGTATGGATATACTGTAGTCGTGAACTCAGGATTATATTTTATAGAGCAAGCTTTTACTTTTGATCTGATAGGTTCTATGATTGGCTACATCGCTGACCTTATTGCAGAGATTGGCGGTCCATATGGGATTGGCCAATTTATGGGTTTTATGCTCATTTTGACTTCAGCTTGGCTAGTGTATACAACTGCAAAAAAACAATTTAGACATGCTATTGGAGGACTTCTAATTGCTGCGTTATTATCAGGTTTTTTCACCTTGTATGTTCAGAATAGTGAATCAGTTCTGGGTTTTATGAATGATAAACGATTGGCAGTATCAAACGCTGTTTTAAGTTCATCAACATACTCATTAGATAGCCAAGATTCTGGTGGACGAGTTAAAGGTGAAGATACACCAAGATACACCGACGCTGCATCATCACGTTATGGTTTGTCGAGAATTCGAAATTTACTTCATGATTTATTGATTGTTAAGCCTTATATGTTGATGGAATTTGGATCGACTAATTTAGCAATTGTTGGGGGGGCAAAAAGTAAAAGTGACTTTACACAGAAGGATATAGAGGCTGGTAAAGAAAAGTTGCGAACGCTTTTAAAAACTAAACCAGAAAGTGACGAACGGAAGAAATTTATTAAAGAAAATTTGGATGATACTATGTTTTCAGCTGAGTATACCAATCAAAGAACTGTATTATCATTCCTCATTTGGGTTCCAGCCGTATTAATTTTGGCTTTTGCTGGACTAGTGTCTTTTCTAGTTCAAATATACAGTGCTGCCTTCTTAATACAAGCTTCAATAGGTGTTTTCATTATAATGGCTGCGATTATGCCTACTTTTCGATCGTTTGCAAGTCAATGGGTGCTTAAATTGTTAAATTTTCTTGCAATGTCAGTAGCATTTACTTTTTCACTCATATTGATGTTCAGCCTTGTAAATATAGTGTATAAGGTAGCAGAGGATAAAAACTGGAATTACTTATCTATTGTTACGGGAGTGGCTATAGTTGTTATTACAATGATTGTGCTTTCATCTAAACTTTGGGGATATCAAATTGTTAAGCAGAACTTAGAAAAAGCACGAGAATTTACACAAAAGATGGTTCAAAATTCAAAAGAACAACAAATGGTGAAAGATCGTATTCAAGAATCTGGTGGTGGAGGTGGATTGTATTCCTCTGGAAGAACTACATCATCAGGAAGTCCGAATAGACTGCAAAAAAATATTGATAGGTTGAATAAATCAGATAAAGCCCCAATAAAAGCTTCAGAGGGGACAGATAGCAATAAAGCTGCTGCTAATCTAAACAAGAAAGCTGATAATAAAGCAGCTGATAAACTTTTAAAAAATGTTAATAGTAAGAAGAATAAACAAGATAATCGTATTAAAAAACAACCAAGTCATAAGGATTTGGAACAACTGTCAGCAGGTAAACTATCTGATCAGAATGGTAAAGGCCAAAACAGAGATGAAAAACAGTCTGGTAACAAGAATCAGCATTTAATCAATCAAATGCAGAAAAGACAGGCTGATGGGGAACGAATTAAGCAGCAACCAGGACAGGGGGAGAATGAAAATACCGCTGTGCAAAAGAGACCTCAAGGAGAAGAAGCTTTACAAAGAATCCGCAGGCAAGAAGCACAAGAAAAACGGCGAATCCATAAACAACCGCAAACTCCTGAAAACTTAAAACCAGAAAGTGAACGTAGGCAAACAGGAGAATATCAAACCGTAGCACGAGAGAAAGCTAAAATGAAAGCGATGGAGCAAAGAACGCGTGAAAACAATTCTGCTGATAATATTGTTCAGCTGCCTAAAAGAGACGAGACAGCTAATTCTAATGAAACTAATCAACAAAATCCTCATTCAAGAGAGTTAGACCAAATAAGAAAAAGGATGAATGAAAATAAAGGAGAGTGAGGCGGGTGAGTGTTCGTCATAAAAAGTTGGTTACTCTTGCTGTCGGTGTCGCTCTGTTTTTAGTATCTGGACTGGCTATTTTCTTTAGCTCAAATGAATCTGTGTCCAAAGATGATGGCGCATCAGCCAAGCAGAATAACATTAATAAGCCCGCTGAAGATGATTTATCCTCAGAAGGAGCTATGAGTCTTGAAGAGGATAAATCATCCTTAGATCAAGCTGAAAGACTTTCTGAAGAGGAAAAAAAAGAAACGAAAAAAACAGCTGAAGAATTTGTGAAACGGTATGCTGCTTTTAATGCTGAAAATCCTATTGATAACATAGAAAATGCAAAAGATTATATGACCGAAGAGCTTTATAATGCTTTGAAAAAACATCCAACTAGAGGGACGTTGACCCATTATAAAGTTAAACCCGAAAAAATATATATTACTGACGTTTCTAATGATAATAAAGATCTTGTCCGATGGAACGTAGTTATGCAAGGGCAGGTTTTTGATAAAGAGGGTAAATCAAAGTCAGAAGAAGATTGGTACCTTGTTACAATAAAGGATGTTTCAGGAGAAAAAAAGGTGAGTGATGTTAGTGTCAACCTTCCAAGTTAAGGCTCTAAACACTCTATATAATTATAAAAAAAAGAAAATCAAGATCTACATTGGTTTAGGGATCAGCGCAGCTATATTAGTAATTTCGGGAATTGTTATGGCGGTCATTTTGGTAATGGGTGCTTTTGGAGTTTTAACAAATCAAAAAGAATTAGTTCCCACCAGTGATTATTCTGATATCAATATATCAGAAATTGGTGAGAATCAAATACCAGCAGAATATATCCCACTATATAAAAAGGCAGCTGAAAAATATAAGTTACCTTGGACATTACTTGCTTCTATCCATAGAATTGAAACAAGATTTTCATCAATTAAAAAGATGGAATCAAATGTGGGGGCTCAAGGCCCTGTTCAGTTTATGCCATGTACTTGGGTAGGATGGGGACATCCTTCTTGTAGTGGACTTGGGAAAGGTAATATTCCAAAAAGTCAAATGTCTGATTTGAAAACGATTAAAAAATATGGTGGTTATGGAGTCGATGCAAATGGTGATGGCAAGGCTGATATATGGGACTTAGAAGATTCTATTTATTCCGCGGCAAACTATCTTGCTGCTAGTGGGGCAGCAAAGGGTGACTTTCAAAAAGCCATTTTTGCTTACAATAATGCTGACTGGTATGTCCAAGAAGTAATTCAATATATGGATTTGTATGGATCTGGGAAAGCTGAAGAAGTTAGTTTTGGCAATATGAATCCTGGAAAAGATAAAGGTCCTGAAGCAGCTGAAAAGGCCATTAAAGCAGGATTAGAGCTTGTTGGGAAAAGCCCTTACAATTGGGGTGGAGGAAGAAATCAATTTGATATCAACAGAAGGTCGTTTGATTGTTCTTCTTTTGTCCATTGGATGTATGCTCAAGGCGGCGTTAATCTTGGTGATGTTTCATCAGTTGTTACTGATTCACTTGTGAAATTTGGGAAAAAAGTTGACGCTAAAGACATGAAACGCGGTGATCTTGTCTTTTTTGATACTTATAAGACTAATGGCCACGTGGGTATTTACTTGGGGGATGGGAAGTTTTTAAATGATAATAGTTCACATGGTGTCCAGGTAGATAAGATGAACAATACCTATTGGCGTGCTCATTTTAGCGGTGTTGTACGGCGTGTGGTGAACTAGGAAGGAGAAGATGTGAATATTAAGTTATTTTTAAATGATGTGAAAACTCTATCTAAAGATTTTTTAAATAAGCATTGGATCACGATACTAGCAGTAGTGACCTTGATCTTTTCATGCTACATGTATCTCTATACTTTCAGTGCAATGTTACTGCCTTTTATGTTTGTGCCAATGTGGTATATTTCTGCAATTGCATTTAGTAATCATAAAATGCATAAATCAATTAATGGCTTATTTCGAAAGGATAAAACGAAAAAATTCACTATTTTAAGAGTTTATACGAACGATCAAAATTTTGTTGAACGAATGACAGATGCCGATTATTTAGCAACACAATCTATAGATTCCGAAAAAGGTATGGTGAATATATCAAAAGATATTCCATCTCAGATACCATATTATGTTGATGAAGAATTTCGTTATTGCTACCATATATTGATTGATGATAATAATAATATGTACATTGCAGGACAATACGAAAACCAAGAGGTTGATCAAATTGACGACTAAATTAATTATAATGGTTGTATGCTTAATATTGGTTCCTTCTTGCTGGTATAGTGCTGATCGGAGATTTAGAATTTTGAGCGTGGTAGCTGGAATTGTTGTGCTTTACTGTTTTGGCAGTTTACTTGATAGTTTTTTCCATAATCTTTTTTCACCTTTAAATGATAGTAGAGACAGAGCCGGCTGAAAGGAACCGGCTCTTTTTTGTGTCCGGGCAGGCAACGGGGCGCCCTGGTAGCTGAAGGAGATCTGCGGCCGTCGGTTCCGATGCGACGCCGGCAGGAGAACGTCTGAAGGAGAAAACCCCCGCGTTTACGGGGCGATCGGGAAAGCACTGGCAGCGCCGCGCCGTGAAATCTCCGCGGCTCATCGAAGCTGCGGGGGCAGCCGGATTCGGGAGCCGGCCGGGTGCCGGCTTTTTTGTGTCCAGGCAGGCAACGGGCCGCCCTGGCTGCAGCTGAAGGAGAAATTTGAGGCCGTTGGTCCGGATCGGCGCTGGTAGAGCAGCGTCTGAAGGAGAAAATGCCTCGCGTTTACGGAGCGATCAGGGCTGCATCAGCAGCGCGCCGCGCAGTGAAATCTCCGCGGCTCATTGAAGCTGCGGGGCAACCGGATTCCGGAGCCGGCCAGGCGCTGGCTTTTTTGTAGGCAGGGCAGGCAACGGGCCGCCCTGGCTGCAGCTGAAGGAGATCCGCGGCTGTCGGTTCCGATGTGGCGCCGGCAGGAGAGCATCTAAGGCGAGAACGCCCCGCGTTTACGAAGCGATCGGGAATGTACCGGCAGCGCCGCGCCGTGAAATCTCCGCGGCTCATTGAAGCTGCGGGGCAACCGGATTCCGGAGCCGGCCAGGCGCTGGCTTTTTTGTAGGCAGGGCAGGCAACGGGCCGCCCTGGCTGCAGCTGAAGGAGATCCGCGGCTG
>NZ_JAWCWR010000015.1:0-16899 GCF_032461585.1 Bacillus sp. IS1
CAGCGTTCGTCCTGAGCCAGGATCAAACTCTCCGATAAAGTAGTTTGACTGACTACGCACATCGCTGTGCGATTTATTTAAAACTTTGAATTAACAGGTACGTTTTGTCTTGTTTAGTTTTCAAAGAACTTTGTCTATCGCTCTTGAAGCGACTTAATTATTGTAACATATCAACTTCAATGCCGTCAATAACTTTTTAAAATTTCTTTTTTGAGAATTCGTTTCGTCATCAGCGACGTATATTAGAATACCACCCTTGATCCAACATGTCAACAATAATCGACAAATTAAATGATGAAGCGTTTAATGACTATCAAAGCCGCGATGCCGGGAATCCCCAGAATCCCGCTGATGCCCGTTGTAATCAGGTTAACAGGGATATGAATACCGAGACTGCCCCCGAACAAGTTCACACCCACCAGCAAAATCGCGCCGGCAACAAATTTAATGGCAGTCACACCGATCCATCTTAGCGGTTTTGAAGATACTCCCCATAAAAAAAGCAAAGCAACCAGACCGACAATCAAACCGATAATGAAAAAAGGCTCCATGAATCTTCCCCCTCGCTTGTTTAGTACAAGCTTATGAGAAGATCCCGGAGAATAGACCTCTTACTTCCATCTGCTCATTTTCAAATTCCGCTGCTTCGCTTCTTTCAAATAAAAAAAGTACTTAGATTCAGCGACTTTCAGCTCAAACAACACCTCAGCGGAGGGCTCGAGACTTTTCTCGACCAGGCTTTTCTGTCTGTTCCATTCTTCTTTTTGTTTAAAGAGCTGTTCTATCAGCTTCTCATCAAACTCTTTTCTTAATGTATTTCTGCGAAGAAAACCCATGCCTTGCCTTTTCCTCCCTTACAATTCACGTCTTCCTTCAAGAGCTTTTGAAAGAGTGACCTCATCAGCATATTCCAAATCACCGCCGACGGGCAGACCGTGGGCAATACGGGAGAGCTTGATGCCTGAGGGCTTTAACAGCCTTGATATATACATCGCTGTTGCTTCCCCTTCAATATTAGGGTTGGTTGCGAGAATAACTTCTGTCACTTGATCATCCTGAAGACGTTTCAGCAGCTCCGGAATCTTAATATCCTCCGGGCCGATGCCGTCCATTGGTGAAATCGCGCCGTGAAGAACATGATACTGGCCGTTATATTCCTTCATTTTCTCCATTGCGATCACATCCTTAGGGTCTTGCACGACACAAATAACAGACTTATCCCTCCTTGTGTCCTCACATATATAACAAGGGTCCTGATCTGTTATATGTCCGCAAATTGAGCAATATGTCAGATTCCGCTTCGCATTGACAAGCGCCTTAGCAAAATCCAATACTGTGTCTTCTTTCATACCTAGAACAAAAAAAGCCAGACGAACCGCTGTTTTCGGTCCGATCCCTGGCAATTTCATAAAGCTGTCAATCAGCTTTGATATTGGTTCAGGATACTGCATGTTTATTTATCCCCCTAGAATAAACCCGGTATGTTCATTCCTTTTGTAAATTGTCCCATTGTCTCATTCGTCATGTCATCCACTTTTTTGAGGGCGTCGTTTGTCGCAGCAAGAACCAGGTCCTGAAGCATTTCGATATCTTCCGGATCAACGACTTCTTCTTTAATGGCAACGTCTACAACTTCTTTTTGGCCGTTGACTTTTACAGTCACCATACCGCCGCCCGCTGTGCCTTCAAGCACTTTTTCAGCAAGCTCCTCCTGAGCCTTCGCCATATCCTTTTGCATTTTTTGCATTTGTTTCATCATTTTTTGCATGTTTCCCATTCCGCCACGCATATTCAATCACTCTCTTTCATCTTATTAGTCTTTTATTTCGATTAAATCCGCTCCGACAAGTTTTTTCGCCTCTGCAATCAGCGGATCTTCTTCAGCCGGTTCGTTTGATCCTTCACTTTCCTGCTGGTGATCATTTAAAAATTCTTCTCTTATTTTACCCCATTGTGCTTCCGGAACGCCAATCAAATCCATTCTTTTCCCGAGCATTGATTCGAGAATCTGTTCAAGATTCGTACGGACTCCGTTATTGTCTTCTGCAACCATTTTACAATGGATTTCGTATTTAAATTTAAGCACAAATGCCTTTTGAGCTGCAGCCACCGGTTCACTGTCATTCAAAAGAGCCGCATGAGACACCTTATTCTGCTGTTTCAGGTGTGCCAGCAGCTTGCCCCAGCTGCTTTTAAGCTGTTCAAGATCAGGTCTTGTGGCTTCCTTCAATATCTCATGAATTCTTCCGACCGGGGCTTTATAATGGCTTTTTCCGCCTTTTTGAGGACGCGGAGCTTCTTTCGGAGCGCTTTCCATCTGAACCTTCACACCGGAGGTTTTCAGCCTTTCTACTTCCTGCTCAAGCTGCTGGATCTTATTCATCAGCATGCCGACCTCAGGGATGTCTCCGGCGGATTGCTGTGCCGTCTGGCATATTTTCACGACAGCCACTTCAAAAAAGATTCTTGGGTGGTTCGTCCACTTCATTTCCTGATGGCTTTTATTCAGGATATCAATCATCTCATATAAAGCAGGAGCCGGTATGTCACCGCTCAGATTCCGAAACGTTTCATCGACCTTCACCTTCTCCAGGACTCCTTCTAAACCGGGAGCGGCCTGGTACAAGAGCATATCCCTGAAATAGAAAATCATATCTTCAATCAGTTTGGCCGCATCTTTCCCCTGCTGGAGCAATTCATTCAGTGTTTCCAATGCCTCGGAAACCTGTTTGCGGTGAAGAGCAGATGCCAGTTTTCCAATATAGTGCTGAGAAACGGCTCCGGTAATGAGCAATGCGTCATCCACCGACAGCTCCTCGCCGCTGAATGATACGGCTTGATCGAGCAGGCTCAGCGCGTCCCTCATTCCTCCGTCCGCAGCACTCGCTATGATATCAAGGGCTCCTTCTTCCACCTTCAGCTGCTCTGCATCGACGATTGTCTTCATTCGTCCGACGATTGCTTTGGATGTAATCCGTTTGAAGTCAAAACGCTGACATCTGGAGATAATGGTTAAAGGAATCTTATGAGGCTCAGTCGTAGCTAATATGAAAATGCAATGTGCCGGCGGTTCTTCCAGCGTTTTCAGAAGCGCATTGAATGCGCCGATAGAGAGCATATGCACCTCATCTATAATATATACTTTGTAGGTGACGGCCGACGGGGCGAATTTTACTTTGTCACGGATGTCGCGGATTTCGTCTACGCCGTTATTCGACGCCGCATCTATTTCAATCACATCTGATATAGAGCCGTTTGTGATCCCCTTGCACGCCGCACATTCATTGCACGGTTCTTCTACGGGGGCGTGCTCACAGTTGACTGCTTTCGCAAATATTTTAGCTGCACTGGTTTTTCCCGTTCCCCGCGGTCCAGAAAACAGATATGCATGAGAAAATTTCTTTTGCAAAAGGGCATTTTGCAGCGTTTTCGTAATGTGTTCCTGTCCGACCACATCTTCAAACTGCTGAGGCCTAAATACTCGATATAAAGCTTGGTAACCCACAGGATGCGCCCTCCTCTGTTATTCATCATGTTTATTATACATGAACGTGCTTTTAACGCCAAAACCCGTTTTTCATATACGAAAAAACTCACCTGCCATAAACAGGTGAGTCTGAAATTTGATGATTGATTTACCGTGCACCTTCTGTCGATTCGCTACCCTAAGCGTTACTTAAGCAGTTAGCTCAGCCCAGGCAACCCTGCGGCACATGAGAGGTTTCACTTAATGCTGCTTCCTTCCGGACCTGACATGGTTCATGAATTCCCATTGCGCAGGACCCAGACGTCAACGCCACTTACTTAAGGCAGACCTTACAGTAAACGAACCTCGAGAAGGGATTCAGCCCCGCTAGAGCGGATTGCGGGTACAGGGCACCGCTACCTCCCCGCTTAGCACGGCAAAATAAATATCAAATTTTTATATGCGCACCATTCATGATGCACACATAAGTATATCTGCTTCAGGCAGAAAATGCAACCGTACTACTCAGACAACTTTTTCCTCATGTCTTTCTTTTGCCGGCGCAGCTTTCTGAAAAAAGCGCTGAGCATTTCTCCGCACTCTTCTCCGAGCACTCCGCTCACCACTTCCGCTTGGTGGTTGAACCGCTCTTCCTGCAAGAGGTTCATCAGCGTTCCTGTACAGCCCCCCTTGGGATCAAATGCGCCGAATACGACCTTATCGACTCTCGAAAGCACGACGGCTCCCGCGCACATCGGACACGGCTCCAAAGTGACATAAAGAACGGCATCCTCAAGTCTCCATGTCCCCAGCTTACGGCACGCTTCGTCTATCGCCAGCATTTCGGCGTGGGCAAGCGACCTCTGTTCAGTCTCCCGCAGATTATGCGCCCGCGCCACGATCTCATCATGCAGAACAAGAACTGCTCCGATCGGCACTTCACCTTTCGCTTCGGCTTTCTTCGCTTCTTTTATGGCTTCTCTCATATAATATTCATCATTCATAGGTTCGAGCTCTCTTCTTAAGTTTTTTCATGTCTCATAAAGGTTAAAATAGGAATACCCCAGCAGAAAGGAGTTGCCGGTATTGTCTGAACCTAACAACACAGCCCTTCTGATTGTCGATATGATTAACAATTTTCAATTTGATATGGGCGAACGACTTGCTGAAAAAACCAAACAAATTGTCCCCCGTATTTTATCATTAAAGAAGCATGCAAAACAAAGCAACTGGCCGATTATTTATATTAATGATCATTACGGGCTTTGGAAGGCTGATATTGATGCCATCAGGGAGGAATGCAGCAACGACAGAAGCGCCCCCATTATAAAAGATATTTCGCCTCAGCCGGATGATTATTTTCTCATTAAACCGAAGCATTCCGCTTTTTACGAAACGGCGCTTCACACCCTTCTGACTGAATTACAAGTGAACCGATTAATCATCACGGGGATTGCCGGGAACATTTGTGTGCTGTTCACGGCCAACGACGCCTATATGAGAGAATACAGCATTACCATTCCGAAAGACTGCACCGCTTCCAATAACGACGAAGACAATGATTTCGCTTTGACCATGATGGAGAATGTTCTCTTCGCAGAAATAACCACGGAAAAACAAATTACCGCCGAAAAATAAACATGATCAGCCTCCTTTTTTCATACATTTAATAGCGGATATGAAAGGAGGCGTTTTTCATTCAGATCTATATAGTGAAACGGGGCGACACGCTTTCCGCTATTGCGGCGCGCTACCGGACAGCCGCAAATGTCATTGCGGAAGCAAATAAACTGCCTAATCCGAATACATTGGTTGTCGGACAAACCCTTGTCATCCCGATTGAGGGTCAATATTACGAAGTGAAACAAGGTGATACTCTCGCGTCAATCGCCGGCCGTTTTCATATATCGGCCGCGGAGCTTGCGAGGGTGAACGGAATTCAGCCCGGCACCACATTGAGAGTCGGAACCCGCCTTTACATTCCGCAGCAGGCGAATAAGCCCGATATCGAATCAAACGCATATATAGAACCGCGGGGAACGAGCGTAAGCGCTAATCTGCAGCAGGCGGCAAGGGAGGCCTCTCCTTATTTAACATACCTCGGCGCATTCAGTTTTCAAGTGCAGCGGAACGGGACTTTAAAGGAACCGCCTCTGACCAATTTAAAAAGCATCAGTGACAGGCACAACACCACACTGATGATGATCATCACCAACCTTGAAAATGACGCATTCAGCGATGAACTCGGGCGGCTCATCTTGAATGACAATACAGTGAAAACAAAACTTTTTCAGGAAATCGTCTCCACGGCTAAAAAGCACGGCTTTCGCGATATTCACTTTGATTTCGAATATTTACGTCCACAGGACAGAGAAGCCTACAATCGTTTTTTACGTGAAGCGAGAACGATTTTTCATCGGGAAGGCTGGAAGATTTCAACGGCGCTTGCTCCGAAAACGAGCGCGACTCAGGCCGGCAAATGGTACGAAGCACATGACTATAGGGCACATGGAGAAATCGTCGATTTTGTCGTGATCATGACATATGAGTGGGGATACAGCGGAGGCCCGGCTCAGGCCGTATCACCTATCGGCCCTGTAAGAAATGTCATTGAGTACGCGCTGACGGAAATGCCTTCTTCAAAAATCGTCATGGGCCAGAATATGTACGGCTATGATTGGACACTGCCTTTCAAACAGGGAACGACAGCGAAAGCCGTCAGTCCTCAGCAGGCAATCGCTCTGGCAGCACGCCATAAAGTCGACATTCAATATGACGAAACCGCCCAGGCTCCATTCTTTCGTTACACGGATGAAAATCAGAGACGGCATGAAGTATGGTTTGAAGATGCCCGGTCCATTCAAGCGAAATTCAATTTAATTAAAGAACTGCATTTAAGAGGGATCAGCTATTGGAAACTCGGCCTTTCTTTCCCGCAAAACTGGCTTTTGCTCAACGATCAATTTCATATTGTAAAAGAGACGTTTCGTTAATTGGAAGCGTCTTTTTTCATGGGCTTTTCTGAGAGTGTGATACAATATATAGGCCGGCAGCTGACGGATGTTTGCAGAATTAAGGAGGATTTTCAATGAACAGAGCCCCTTTTATCGCGGTAGAAGGTCCTATCGGGGCAGGAAAAACGACACTCGCTACGATGCTTTCTGAAGAGCTCGGTTTTCCTATGATTAATGAGATTGTGGAAGACAATCCTTATCTCGATAAGTTTTATGACAATATCGAGGAGTGGAGTTTCCAGCTTGAAATGTTTTTTCTATGTCACAGGTATAAACAGCTTGAAGACACCGATCGAGATTATTTAAAACAAGGACAGCCCGTTTTGTCCGATTATCATATTTATAAAAATGTTATTTTCGCAGAGCGTACATTGCACGGCCAAAAGCTTGAGAAATATAAGCAGATTTATCATCTGCTCACTCACGACCTGCCGAAACCGAATGTTATTGTATACATAAAGGCAAGCCTGCCGACATTGCTTCAACGCATTGAAAAACGCGGGCGCCCGTTTGAGAAAAATATCGAACATCAATATCTGGAACGTCTCATTGCAGATTACGACACAGCCATCAGACAGCTTCAGGAAGAAGATCCGAATATATCTGTACTGACCATTGACGGTGATACTGAAGACTTTGTTTTGAATAAGACAGACTATGAAAGAATTGCCCGTCAGGTAAAGGAGCTTATTAAATGAAAGACATTCATATTCCAAACAACGCCATTATCACAGTAGCGGGAACGGTAGGAGTCGGAAAATCGACTTTGACCAAAGCTTTAGCAAAACGGCTCGGGTTTTCTACCTCACTCGAGGAAGTGGATGAAAATCCTTATTTAGAGAAGTTTTATCACGATTTTGAACGCTGGAGCTTCCATTTGCAAATTTATTTTCTGGCTGAGCGGTTCAAAGAGCAGAAAAACATGTTTGAATCAGGCGGCGGATTCGTGCAGGACCGTTCAATTTATGAAGATACAGGCATATTCGCAAAAATGCATGCCGATAAAGGAACCATGTCGCTGACAGATTACACAACATACACAAGCCTATTTGAGGCGATGGTCATGACGCCGTACTTCCCGCATCCTGATGTTTTGATCTATTTAGAAGGCGACCTTGAAAACATTATAAACCGGATTGAAAAGCGGGGCCGCGAGATGGAGCTGCAGACAAACCGCTCCTATTGGGAAGAGATGTATACACGGTACGAAGACTGGATCAGCGGTTTTAACGCCTGCCCTGTGCTGAAAGTACGCATTGAAGATTATGACCTTGAAGCTGATGAACAGTCACTGGAACCTTTGATCGAAAAAATCAGTCACGTGATCAACGAAAACAGAAACAAATAAAAATAGCAAAGCGATTTTCCCCGAACAGAGAAAATCGCTTTTTTTGCATATAAAAAATCCGCTGCATCACATGCAACGGACAAAACAATCTCCAATATATGCTCGAGTTTCATTAGGTTTAAAATCAATATGGCGGAGGAAGAGGGATTCGAACCCCCGCGGGCTTTGACACCCCTGTCGGTTTTCAAGACCGATCCCTTCAGCCAGACTTGGGTATTCCTCCGTATCGACATTTAATAATATACCACATGACCTAAATTTCAGTCAAGCGCTTTTTCATATTTTTTATTTCATTTCTTAAACGGCTTGTCCGTCAGCTTTACTATCATACAAAAGTCTTGCGTCCAATTCAACCTCAGTATGCCATACGGGCAGGAAAACACAGTAAAAATCAAGAATAGCTTCAAACAGATAACCTGCTCATAAAGGTGGAGAACATAATGAAAATCATCATTGCACCCGATTCTTTCAAAGAAAGCATGACATCAAAAGAAGCCGCTGACAGCATAGAAAAAGGATTCAAAGCGGTCTTCCCTGACGCGGAATATATCAAGATACCCGCGGCCGACGGCGGAGAAGGAACCGTTCAGGCTTTGACGGATGCCACTGGCGGAAGGATCATCAAAAAAACTGTTACCGGTCCGCTGGGAACGCCGGTAAACGCCGCATATGGACTTCTGGGAGACGGACGCACGGCAGTCATTGAAATGGCGGAAGCATCGGGACTTCATCTCGTTCCCCGCCATCTCAGAGATCCGTTGAACACAACGACAAGAGGAACGGGTGAACTGATAGCAGATGCAGCTTCCCGCGGGGCGGGTGAGATCATCATCGGGCTTGGCGGGAGCGCAACCAATGACGGCGGAACAGGAATGGCGAGCGCGCTCGGTGTGCGTTTCTTAAATGAGGAAGGTCAGGAGATACCTGACGGCGGAGGCGCTCTGCACACCCTAGCTTCTATTGATATAAGCGGTCTCTCTCCTGATCTGAAACATATCCGTTTTCGCGCCGCATGTGATGTCGAAAATCCTCTGACCGGTGAAAACGGTGCTTCATATGTCTTCGGCCCGCAAAAAGGGGCGTCCGAGAAGACTAAAGTTGTATTGGATCGCAATTTACGCCATTTCGCTGACTTATTGAGACGTCAGCACGATATCGAAGCGGATACCGTAAAAGGCGCGGGCGCCGCAGGGGGACTGGGAGCCGGACTGATCGCTTTCTTACAGGCAGAACTTCAAAGCGGGATTGATGTTGTATTAGATACACTGTCCTTCTCAGATCAGATAAGAGGCGCTGACCTTGTCATTACCGGAGAGGGGCAGATAGACGGACAAACGATATTCGGCAAAACCCCCGCCGGGATCGCCGCACGCGCATCTGCTCAAGAAATTCCCGTTATCGCATTGGCGGGCTCCTTAGGCAAAAATTTCGAGCATGTTTACAGCGCAGGAATAACAGCTGTATTTTCTATCGTGCCGGGTGCTGTAAGTCTTGAAGACGCCTTAGCATCCGGCCGTTTTAACCTTGAAAGCACAGCCCGGAATGCCGCCGCTCTATACCGGGCAGCAAAAAAGGCGCGCCTCTAGGGCGCACCTTTTACGGTTTGATGACTTCTTTATTTCCCATATAAGGACGAAGCACTTTCGGAATAATGACACTTCCGTCCTCTTGCTGATAGTTTTCTAAGATGGCAGCTACTGTTCTGCCGACTGCAAGACCTGAACCGTTTAATGTATGCACATGCTCCGGCTTGCCTTTCGCTTCGCGTCTGAATCGAATGTTTGCGCGTCTCGCCTGGAAGGCCTCAAAGTTACTGCAAGAAGAAATTTCACGGTATGTGTCTTGGCTTGGAATCCATACCTCAATATCGTACTTTTTCGCGGCTGTAAAGCCGAGATCACCGGTACACATGCTCATGACACGATACGGCAGTTCGAGCAGCTGAAGCACCCGCTCGGCTTGATTTGTCAGTTTTTCAAGCTCCTCATAAGAATCTTCAGGCTTCACGAATTTCACAAGCTCAACCTTGTTGAACTGATGCTGGCGGATCAAACCGCGTGTATCACGGCCGGCAGATCCCGCTTCTGAACGGAAGCAAGCGCTGAATGCGGCATAATTGATCGGCAGGTTCTCACCGGATAAGATTTCATCGCGGTGCATATTTGTAATCGGCACTTCCGCCGTCGGAATTAAGAAATAATCCTCTTCTCTGATTTTAAAAGCATCCTCTTCAAATTTAGGAAGCTGTCCCGTACCTGTCATGCTCGTACGGTTTACCATATAAGGAGGAATGACTTCCGTGTAATCATATTCATCAACGTGAAGATCCAGCATAAAGTTGTAGAGCGCGCGTTCGAGGCGGGCGCCTAATCCTTTATAAAACACAAACCGGCTGCCTGTTACTTTTGAAGCGCGTTCAAAATCAAGAATGTTTAAATGGTCTGCGATATCCCAATGCGGTTTCGGCTCATATGAAAATGCCGGCGCCTCTCCCCACTTGCGAATTTCAATGTTATCATCTTCCGTTTCCCCGACGGGCACTGAATCGTGCGGGATGTTCGGAATAGACAGAAGGATGGTTTCGAGCGTCGTTTCGACAGTACGAAGCTCTTCATCAAGCTTCTTAATTTCTTCGCCCACTTCACGCATCTCTTTAATAATATGATCAGCGTCTTTTTTCTCCCGTTTCAAAACGGCGACCTGCTGAGACACTTCATTGCGTTTTCCCTTCAGTTCTTCTACTTTACCGATAAGCTCTCTTCTCTTTTCGTCCAGCTCTTCAAACTTGTCAAAGTCAGATAAGTCTTCGCCTTTTGGAATGAGCTTCGCTTTTACCTCTTGAAAATTGGCTCTCAGCACCTTCGTATCAATCATGCCTAACAACTCCTATCTGTTTTTATCGAAAATAAAAAAGAGCCCTCATCCCCTAAAAGGGACGAGAGCTCTCGCGTTGCCACCCTGATTGAAAACAAGCTCACACTTGCTTCCCGCTTTAACACATAACGGTTTTCCCGTAAATGCCTACTTGTTTTCAGCATTTCGCTCAAGGACGGATTCGGACAGCATCTTTCACCGATTCGCACCACCCATCGGCTCTCTTTGAAAGAGAGGCTCCCTACTGCTTCCTGTCAACGCTTTTCGATCTTTATTTGTGTTTATAATGTACTATAAGTATCAGCGGTTTTCAACTGTTTTATACAGCTGTTTCCTGCTTATGCTTTTCCGCCATCTTCACAAACAGCTCTGTCACCCGGTGATCATCCGTCAGTTCAGGATGGAACGAGCAGCCGAGGAAATTCCCCTGCTTTGCAGCCACGATGCGTCCGTTATGCTCACAAAGCACTTCAACATCTTCTCCGGCTTCTAAAATATGCGGCGCGCGAATAAATACACCCGTAAACGGCTCATCAAGGCCTTTAATCGTCAGATCAGCTTCAAAGCTGTCG
The DNA here is from genome assembly GCF_032461585.1 of Bacillus sp. IS1. Classification (NCBI taxonomy): domain Bacteria; kingdom Bacillati; phylum Bacillota; class Bacilli; order Caryophanales; family Bacillaceae; genus Bacillus; species Bacillus sp. IS1. Next base: position 11,275 of record NZ_JAWCWR010000015.1, read on the forward strand.
ACCTGACGGCCAAAGGAATTACGCTCGACGACAACGTTCAACAGCCCTAAATGAGCGTTATCCGTTCCCGCTATCTCTTTGGCTAAGATAATCAGACCGGCGCATGTGCCGAACATCGGCTTGCCTTGGGCGGCAAACTCGCGAAGTGGCTCCATAAAATGATACGTATCCATTAAACGCCGCATCGTCGTGCTTTCCCCGCCCGGCAGGATTAAGCCGTCGATGTCATTCAGCTGTTCAGGACGCTTAATGACGACACCTTTTGAACCACATGCTTCAATTGAACGAATATGTTCTCTTACTGCTCCTTGAAGTCCAAGTACACCAATTGTTAACATGCTTCCAGCTCTCCTATGGTTTTACCAGCCGCGTTCTTGCATACGCTGTTCCGGCAATAGATTTGAGATTTCGATTCCTTTCATTGCTGTGCCTAATTCTTTAGAAAGCTCAGCGATCAGTTTGTAGTCTGTGTAATGAGTCGTTGCTTCAACAATTGCTTTGGCGAATTTAGCAGGGTTGTCTGATTTGAAAATACCTGAACCGACAAATACGCCGTCAGCACCAAGCTGCATCATCAATGCCGCGTCAGCAGGCGTCGCTACTCCGCCGGCAGCAAAGTTCACTACAGGCAGTTTGCCGTCACGTTTGATTTGAAGAAGCAGTTCATAAGGAGCGCCGAGGTTTTTAGCTTCAGTCATCAGCTCATCATCGCTCATCGCAACAACTTTGCGCACTTGTGCGTTTACTTTTCTCATATGGCGGACAGCTTCCACAATGTTTCCTGTTCCCGGTTCGCCTTTTGTACGAAGCATGGAAGCTCCTTCGGCGATACGGCGCGTTGCTTCGCCGAGATCACGGCAGCCGCATACGAACGGGACTGTATATTCATTTTTATTTAAATGAAATTCTTCGTCAGCCGGAGTCAGAACTTCACTTTCATCGATGTAATCTACTCCCATTGCTTCAAGGACACGCGCTTCAACGATATGTCCGATACGCGCTTTTGCCATTACGGGAATGGATACAGCATTCATTACTTCTTCAACGATTGTCGGATCAGCCATGCGGGCAACACCGCCGGCAGCGCGAATATCAGCCGGAACACGTTCTAACGCCATTACGGCAACAGCTCCCGCCTCTTCCGCAATCTTCGCTTGTTCAGCATTTACAACGTCCATGATGACGCCGCCTTTTTGCATTTCCGCCATGCCGCGTTTTACACGATCAGTACCTGTTTGAGCCATTATTTGGTCCCCCTAGTCAATGTATAGTTAGATAATTTCCATCTCTTATTGTATCCCAGAAATACAATATTTCATATGGGTATTCTTATTTTACAGCGAGATGAATAAGATAGATATCATTTTTTTACTAATAATTTGGTTTTTTCAGTATATTAAGCAAAAGAGCCCTAACTTTCATCAGAGCTCTTTCTTATTTCTTAAAACCAGCCTGTTACCGTGTCAACGGCGCTGTTCCAGATTCCGGAGAAGAATCCGCCGATGCCGCGCATCATCTGAACAAACCAGTTTGCTTTATCTACATCATTTTTCGTTACAAGATTCACGCTGAACTCTTTGGATTTGAGGAAGCCATAGTCTTTGTCACTGCCTTTGTATGTAACTGTCAGCGTTCCGACTTTCGTTCCCTTTTTCACAGGAGCCGTGATTTCTTTTTTATCTAAAGTCACTTCGGCTTTATAGTTCTTTTCATCCCCGCTTTTCACAGGAATAGAAAGCGCCTTGTCAGTAACAATATCGACTTGCTTGTCTTTCCCTTTTTCAACGTCAATCGTTTTGTGCCCTTTTACTTGAGAGCCTTCAGGGTAAAGATCTTTCATTGAGAAATTGCTGTTAAATGCGTAATCGAGCATTTTTTTCGTTTCATCAAAACGTCCGGTATGCAGGTTGCCTTTAGCGTTTAATACAACGGTGATGACCCGCATTCCGTTCCGCTGTGCTGTGCTTGTAAAACAAGATCCCGCAGAATCAGTAGAACCCGTTTTTAAGCCGTCAACGCCAGGGTATTCAGAAACAAGACCTTTTAACATGAAGTTCCAGTTCGGCATGTCCATTTCATCATCAGTGCCGGCTCTGAATTTCGTCTTAGCAATGCTTGTTGTTTTGAGAACTTCCGGATAATCAGTGATCAGGCGGTCTGCAAGAAGCGCCATGTCTTTAGCAGAAACTTCACTTTCTTCTTTAACGCCTTCTCCTTGCGGCTGCTTGCCGTGAAGGTCTTCATTCACAAGCCCTGTGGCATTTTTAAAATCATAGTTTGTCATGCCTAATTCTTTGGCTTTCGCATTCATTTCAGCGACAAATTTCGTTTCAGTTCCGGCAAGAATTTCGGCAACTGCAATCGCGGCTCCGTTGGCAGAGTAAATCGCCATAGCCTGATACAGTTCTTTAACCGTGTATTTGCCGTCTTTTCGAAGGGGAACGTTTGATAAACTGTTGTCTTGAGAAATTTCATAGACATAATCATCAGGAGTATACGTTTGATCCCATTTCACTTTTCCTTCTTTAATGGCTTCCAGAAGCAGATATTCAGTCATCATTTTTGTCATGCTGGCAATCGGCAGTCTTTTGTCTGCATTTTTACTGTATAAAATTTTTCCCGATGAAGCCTCAATCATTATCGCAGCTGATGCGTTGACATCAATCGGGTCATTGCCGGCTGCCTCCGCTTTAGACATCGGAACAAAGCAAGTTGCGGCCAGTGCCAGTACCACTAATGACACCAACAGCTGTTTCCATTTCGTGATGTTCAATCTTACGACCTCCGTCATTCATTTTAAATCTATAATTAAGCCGTTAAGGACATATTCAAATTCAAAACACAACAGTATAAATTTTATCACACTCGATATAAAAAAAATAGACAGAGTCAGCGACCCTGTCAAATGTTTTTTATTTGTAACAATTATGAGATTGTGTAGTTTGGTGATTCTTTCGTAATTTGGACATCATGCGGATGACTTTCGCGAAGACCGGCACCTGTCATACGGATGAATTGAGCCTCTTCTCTTAAAGCACGCAAGTCTTTTGAACCGCAATATCCCATACCTGAACGAAGACCGCCGACAAGCTGATACACTGTTTCTTCTACAGGACCTTTGTACGGAGTCCGTCCTTCGATACCTTCAGGGACGAATTTCTTATTTTCTTCTTGGAAATATCGGTCTTTACTGCCTTTTTCCATGGCAGCGACAGATCCCATACCGCGATACACTTTAAATCTTCTGCCTTGATAGATTTCAGTCTCTCCCGGGCTTTCTGAAGTACCGGCAAGCAGGCTTCCGAGCATTACGGCATGTCCGCCTGAAGCCAACGCTTTTGTAATATCTCCGGAGAATTTAATACCGCCGTCTGCGATAATTGTCGCGCCGTGTTTTCTCGCTTCAGTGGCACAATCATAAATGGCAGTGATCTGCGGTACGCCTACACCTGCAACGACGCGTGTCGTACAGATAGAACCAGGTCCGATTCCCACTTTTACAATATTTGCTCCGGCTTCAATCAGAGCTTTTGTCGCTTCAGCCGTTGCAACATTTCCCGCGATAATGTTCAGTTCAGGATATGTTTCACGGATTTTCGCAACTGTGTTCAGTACGCCTCTGGAATGTCCGTGAGCCGTATCAACCACGATAACGTCGACATTCGCTTCAACAAGCTTGCTGACGCGTGTCATTGTATCGCCTGTCACACCTACCGCAGCGCCGACAATAAGGCGTCCGTGTTCATCTTTAGATGAATTCGGGAATTCGATAACCTTTTCAATATCTTTGATCGTGATAAGACCTTTTAATTTGTTTTGGTCATCCACTAACGGAAGTTTTTCAATTTTATGTTTCTGTAAGATTTTTTCTGCTTCGTCTAATGTGGTTCCCACAGGAGCCGTAACCAGCTCTTCTTTTGTCATGACATCACTGATTTTCATTGAATAATCAGAGATAAAGCGAAGATCACGGTTTGTAATGATACCGACAAGCTTTTGATCGTCTTTATTATCTACGATCGGAACACCGGAAATTCTGTATTTCCCCATCAAATGCTCCGCATCGAATACTTGATGATCAGGTGTTAAAAAGAAGGGATTTGTAATAACGCCCCGTTCAGAACGTTTGACTTTGTCAACATGTTCAGCCTGCTGTTCGATGGACATGTTTTTATGGATAATGCCCAAGCCGCCCTGTCTGGCCATCGCAATCGCCATAGCTGATTCTGTTACTGTATCCATTCCCGCACTGATGACAGGAATATTAAGCTTTAACGTCTTTGTCAGTTCAACAGATAAATCCACATCACGCGGAAGTACGTCTGATTGAGCCGGTACGAGCAGTACATCATCGAACGTTAAGCCTTCTTTTGAAAATTTACTTTCCCACATTAGTAAATCCCCCTCTTTTCGGCAAAATATTATATGTAGATTATCAACTAGAAAACAGCATGTCAAGGAAGCGAAAAAGAGTTGAAATATTTAGATAAAGGAAAGGGTTTAAAAATACGTATGAGAGATCATGAGTGGAAAGAGTTATCATTATTTTATTCCGTAGAATCTTCCCATAAATTTCTAAATAAAGTCTATACAGAAAGCGGCATGGAAGAACCAAAACGATATGCGTTTAAGAACAGTGAGCGCTTCATATTCTTTATCAAACACGCCGAGTCCTTTTATAAGCAGGCATCTCTTTCCCCTTTAGAAATTAAGCCTATTCTGTTGTTTTACGGGATGTCACAATTGCTGAAAGCCTGTCTTCTGACCACAGATCCAAGCTATCCAAGCCATGCCTCAGTACTCGCGCATGGCGTGACTGCCCGGAAACGCAAAAAGCAAAATTACTCCTTTAGGGATGATGAAGTGAAGGTGCAGCGCAATGGCTTATGTATTCATGTGATGAAGCACTTATTCGGGATAGCTGGTCTTGAGGAAGAACGGTACACAATGAAGAAATTGCTGACAGCCATACCTGAATTGCATACTGTCTTTTACTTCCAAGAGAAAAAGAATTGGCTGACCCGAGTAGAGCTGAAAGATGACCTTATTTCAGTGCCTGAGCATGCGGTGATTCATTACAATATGTCTGATTCCCGCTTTGCTGAATATATCAGCCATCATTTGAAGTGGTCTTTTCTGAGGAAAGACCATAACCACTTGGTTTTTGAGGCTGACCCGATAGACAGAGAACCTTGGTCTTCGCCAAATTTATTGTTTCACTTGGAGAAAAACCAATATTACATTCCCTCTCAGCGTGATCACTTCCTGCATCTTCCGGAAATGATTATTCATTATTTGGTTCTCTACAATATCGGAATGATTGCGAGATATGAAACAGAGTGGTGGTATGAACTGCTGACACAGCATGTCAGTGATGATTATGTAATGATCCGCCGGTTCTTAGAGGTCACGGAACGCAAACTTCCGTATTACGTTTCTAATTTCCTGAAGCAATACTTATAAACAAAAAAGGCAGCTCATGATGAGCTGCCTTTACTGTAATGATAGCTTGGCGGCGTCCTACTCTCACAGGGGGAAACCCCCGACTACCATCGGCGCTGAAGAGCTTAACTTCCGTGTTCGGCATGGGAACGGGTGTGACCTCTTCGCTATCGCCACCAAACC
>NZ_JAWCWR010000016.1:0-3725 GCF_032461585.1 Bacillus sp. IS1
CAGCTTCAATGAGCCGCGGAGAGTCCACCGCAGAGGCGCTACCGGTACACTCCCGATCGCCCCGTAAACGCGGGGCGTTTTCGCCTTCAGATGCTCTCCTGCCGGCGCCGCATCGGAACCGACGGCCGCGGATCTCCTTCAGCAGCCAGGCATTCCGTCCTGGCTATGACAAAAAAGCCGGCATCTGGCCTGATCTGAGTCTTGCTGCTCCTGCCGCAAGGTCTACGATCTTTCCAAGAGGAACCATTCCCCTATGCATTCTTGAACGCCCTGTAAACGTGGTGTGTCTTTCGCCGTCAGCGTGTATACCCCTTATTGCCTCGCTGTTCCTGTGCTGATGGTTCCTGAAATAAGGATATTCCTTACTAAAAAAGAAAAGTAATGATAAAGTTATTCATACAAAGAGTGAAAAGAGGGATTTGAATTGGCAGATTTTATTGTGAATAAGGCAGGAGCAAAGGTTTATAAAGATATTAATAAACACAGAGTCTTAAATGTACCAGCTTTATCAAATGAAAGTGAGAAGGGGACTGTATATAATGTTCTTTCTGTTGGATTTTTAGGAGGACAGAGAGAACCGATTGTAACTGTTAAAGAAACTGATGGAGAAGTGGTAGTATACCGTTTACCTTATGATCTAGTTGGTTGGATAGAAAATTTTATGGGAATGAAACTTCATGGAATCGATTCGTTTCCAGCAAAAGTGGAGTTTGGCAAATTAAACGGTAGAGTGTATGCAGAGGTTCTGTAACTGAGGGTTAATTAAGGTGAATGAAATAAGTTGAATCGTTCTGCTTGTTAACGTCAACAAACTAGAAGGACAGGGCTATGAGTCACTCGGAAAGAGCGACTCATAGTATTTAGTTAACATACAATCGCGATTAGAGGCGGTAGCAATGCCATTTAGGCCAGCGAATTAATAGGTCTCATTCTAATACTAAAGACTTTGCGGTTTGAACGAGACTGCTTATTCCTCTACTATCTGTCAAAGTGAATGGTTTTTCATACTTTTTTGCAAATTCTTTTGCTTTTTCTGCTGTGGGATGATTGATATTTAATTTCATAGTGATTAACATGTCACAACTTTTAACCATACTTTCAAGCCGCTTGGTATTTTCATTGCCGTAAGCATGGATGAGCTCTCCCCCGACACTCGTTATTGCTTTTTCAAATTCACTCGTTCTGGTACCGCCTAACACTAGTACCTTTTTTCCGTTCAATTCATTTGTTATTGTGGTGGTATCTAATTTTGGATTTTTAGTTTTATAATAGGAAGAAGGAGAAGGTGCAGCATGTTTGATTTCATCCGTATTATGTTTCCATATCACTTTGAAAACATCTACATTGTCACTGTAATAAGCTATATCAACAATTGAACCGATCTCAAGGTCCTCCCTTGTTCTTGTATCCTCATTGATAAGAAAAGTATGTGGTGCATCATTATATTTTATGGATTTGATTTTTCCGTCATTATCTAAGTATTCAGAGGCAACTAGCATAGAATCGCGATTTGACAGAACACAATAATTTAATTGAATTCGGTTTGTTTGCTTGCGATTTTTGCCCTTTTCAATTAACTCAAAATGAAATTTTTCATTTCCTAAATGGACTGCTGAAATTAAATCTCCATCTTCAAATTGTTGTTTTCGTATAATGTTTTCGGGAACATATAAATTAATCTCTTCTATAATTCCTCCTTTCAAAAGTCTTTTAAATTCATAACAATTTATCTGTTTTGCTTTTTCGTCTGTCTCTTTTAGTTGAATATGTTCCACATTTTTTTTTGAGCATGGCTCTAATTCATGAGAAACCGATACTTTTAAAGCAGCTAAGCTCTTAATAAAATGAAAATAGGTGGATAATTCACCTTCAATTTCTTCCACGTTGTCCAGTGTCAGTTTTTGAATTATCTTTCCCATTTCACAAACGGCTTCCTGAGCAATATTTTGTCTGTTCATGGCAATCCCCTCTCTTTAATTTAATAACTGCACTTTAAGAATACAGTATCTGCATGAGGCATGATACTTTATAATGAAAAGAAGCCCTTGATAAAGGGCTATGAATTTTAACGAATAAGATCGTGATAAATGATAAAAATAATTATATAATTGAACTGCACACAATCATGGCCAATGGTGGTCAGACCTTTTGCCATATTATCTTTTTTTTAAGGAGAAGCTGATTTTGAACTCAGTTTCTCCTTTTTTTATTTGTTTTAGCGCCTGTGCTAAGTATAAAAGCATTACTAAAAACAAAAGGATAAAAACGGCCCACCAGGGCATATCTGATACCCTAGATAACAGCGCTTCTATGAAAATTTGAAAACTATTTAACATTTCTTCACCTCCCATAATATTATTATATTAGTTTTTGAGAAAATTACAGACCGTTTGTTATCAAGTAAAGAAACCGCTTACTTGTGAGGGGGGAATGTATTTATTTTGAAATAGTCAACTGGTAGTATATATTACAGGGGGTGATTTGGGGGTGACGAAAGGGGCCTCGAAAGATAAGAATAGATTTACTGAATGGAAAAGCTCTTTTTGCCTATTTATTTTCCTTTTAGACTTAAAGAAGCTTCCTCTTCCTTCAGAAGCTTTAAATTGGGAATTGAATAAGCTGAGAACTGAAATTCGTTTGATGCTTGAGAAACATAACGAAATACCAAATGAAAATTAAAGTGTTTGGTGTGATTAGTTGAAAAAAGGGCCATCCAGCCGAAGTTAAGATATTTAGTCTTTGGCCCGCTCTTATCTGGATAAGGAAAGGAGTAAGAAGGATTTTATAGGTGTGAATGTTCTGAGGACAAGGATGAACTAAGCTTTTGAAAATAAACGTTTCCAAAAACCGGATCTTTTTTTAGAATCGACGGCAGCTGCTATTTCGGGATTTTTCTGTTCTCTATTTTCTTGGATTGCCTTTAATAGTTGGCGATCTCTTCTTTCAATTTCATTATTCATTTTGGATTCTAAAATTGTAAGAAATGTTTCCCTTTCCTCTTCTAATGCTGTTTTCAACTGTTCGCTAATCAGTTGTCTTAGCTCATTGCTAGAAAGGACAATATGTTTTTCATTGCTATCATGTAACTCAGTGGAGTTATAGTGTTGATCCTTTTTGGCGACTGTACTCCTAACAGCATTATTAAGTGGCACTGACGATGATAGGAGTTGCTGAAGTGATTTTAAACAGTTAATATCATTTTGAAAATATATTCGTTGATCCTGGTCGTTCCGTGTAAAAGTGTAGCCGGCCTTTTCCATTTCAATAGACCACCTTCTAAGTGTAGAGGGTGTTATTTTTAATTTATGTGCCACGTCTTTTGAAAAAAAGCCATATTCTCCTCTATGATTGGTTTCACTTGTCATAAAATAAATCACCTCAGTTATCTATTCAACCTTATTTTTACTATCCCTTTAAATCCTAATAAAATAGATATATTTGAGTGGTACTCCAAAAGAAAACGCCCCGCGTTTACGGAGCGATCAGGGCTGCACCGGCAGCGTCGTGAAATCTCCGCGGCTCATCGAAGCTGCGGGGGCAACCGGATTCCGGAGCCGACCAGGCGCCGGCTTTTTGTGTTCTGACCAGGGCGGAATGCCCTGGCTGCTGAAGGAGATCCGCGGCCGCCGGTCCCGATACGGCGCCAGCAGGAGAGCATCTGAAGGCGAAAATGCCCCGCGTTTACAGGGCGATCAGGAATGCACCGGCAGCGCCGCGCCATGCTC
>NZ_JAWCWR010000017.1:0-3047 GCF_032461585.1 Bacillus sp. IS1
TGTTCTTTGAAAACTAGATAACAGAAGTAATTCACATTCAATTAGTAATGCAAGATATCACGTAGTGATTCTTTTTAACGGTTAAGTTAGAAAGGGCGCACGGTGGATGCCTTGGCACTAGGAGCCGATGAAGGACGGGACGAACACCGATATGCTTCGGGGAGCTGTAAGCAAGCTTTGATCCGGAGATTTCCGAATGGGGAAACCCACCACTCGTAATGGAGTGGTATCCATATCTGAATACATAGGATATGAGAAGGCAGACCCGGGGAACTGAAACATCTAAGTACCCGGAGGAAGAGAAAGCAAATGCGATTCCCTGAGTAGCGGCGAGCGAAACGGGACCAGCCCAAACCAAGAGGCTTGCCTCTTGGGGTTGTAGGACACTCTGTACGGAGTTACAAAGGAACGAGGTAGATGAAGAGGTCTGGAAAGGCCCGCCATAGGAGGTAACAGCCCTGTAGTCAAAACTTCGTTCTCTCCTGAGTGGATCCTGAGTACGGCGGAACACGTGAAATTCCGTCGGAATCCGGGAGGACCATCTCCCAAGGCTAAATACTCCCTAGTGACCGATAGTGAACCAGTACCGTGAGGGAAAGGTGAAAAGCACCCCGGAAGGGGAGTGAAAGAGATCCTGAAACCGTGTGCCTACAAGTAGTCAGAGCCCGTTAACGGGTGATGGCGTGCCTTTTGTAGAATGAACCGGCGAGTTACGATCCCGTGCAAGGTTAAGCAGAAGATGCGGAGCCGCAGCGAAAGCGAGTCTGAATAGGGCGAATTGAGTACGTGGTCGTAGACCCGAAACCAGGTGATCTACCCATGTCCAGGGTGAAGTTCAGGTAACACTGAATGGAGGCCCGAACCCACGCACGTTGAAAAGTGCGGGGATGAGGTGTGGGTAGGGGTGAAATGCCAATCGAACCTGGAGATAGCTGGTTCTCTCCGAAATAGCTTTAGGGCTAGCCTCAAGGTAAGAGTCTCGGAGGTAGAGCACTGATTGGACTAGGGGCCCCTACCGGGTTACCGAATTCAGTCAAACTCCGAATGCCGATGACTTATCCTTGGGAGTCAGACTGCGAGTGATAAGATCCGTAGTCGAAAGGGAAACAGCCCAGACCGCCAGCTAAGGTCCCAAAGTATACGTTAAGTGGAAAAGGATGTGGAGTTGCTTAGACAACCAGGATGTTGGCTTAGAAGCAGCCACCATTTAAAGAGTGCGTAATAGCTCACTGGTCGAGTGACTCTGCGCCGAAAATGTACCGGGGCTAAACGTATCACCGAAGCTGCGGACTGTTCTTCGAACAGTGGTAGGAGAGCGTTCTAAGGGCTGTGAAGCAAGACCGGAAGGACTTGTGGAGCGCTTAGAAGTGAGAATGCCGGTATGAGTAGCGAAAGAGGGGTGAGAATCCCCTCCACCGAATGCCTAAGGTTTCCTGAGGAAGGCTCGTCCGCTCAGGGTTAGTCGGGACCTAAGCCGAGGCCGAAAGGCGTAGGCGATGGATAACAGGTTGATATTCCTGTACCACCTCCTCACCATTTGAGCAATGGGGGGACGCAGGAGGATAGGGTAAGCGCGGTATTGGATATCCGCGTCCAAGCAGTTAGGCTGGGAAATAGGCAAATCCGTTTCCCGTGAAGGCTGAGCTGTGATGGCGAGCGAATTATAGTAGCGAAGTTCCTGATTCCACACTGCCAAGAAAAGCCTCTAGCGAGGTGAGAGGTGCCCGTACCGCAAACCGACACAGGTAGGCGAGGAGAGAATCCTAAGGTGATCGAGAGAACTCTCGTTAAGGAACTCGGCAAAATGACCCCGTAACTTCGGGAGAAGGGGTGCTCTGTTAGGGTGCAAGCCCGAGAGAGCCGCAGTGAATAGGCCCAGGCGACTGTTTAGCAAAAACACAGGTCTCTGCGAAGCCGTAAGGCGAAGTATAGGGGCTGACGCCTGCCCGGTGCTGGAAGGTTAAGAGGAGCGCTTAGCGTAAGCGAAGGTGCGAATTGAAGCCCCAGTAAACGGCGGCCGTAACTATAACGGTCCTAAGGTAGCGAAATTCCTTGTCGGGTAAGTTCCGACCCGCACGAAAGGCGCAACGATCTGGGCACTGTCTCAACGAGAGACTCGGTGAAATTATAGTACCTGTGAAGATGCAGGTTACCCGCGACAGGACGGAAAGACCCCGTGGAGCTTTACTGCAGCCTGATATTGAATGTTGGTACAGCTTGTACAGGATAGGTAGGAGCCTTGGAAACCGGAGCGCCAGCTTCGGTGGAGGCATCGGTGGGATACTACCCTGGCTGTATTGACCTTCTAACCCGCCGCCCTTATCGGGCGGGGAGACAGTGTCAGGTGGGCAGTTTGACTGGGGCGGTCGCCTCCTAAAAGGTAACGGAGGCGCCCAAAGGTTCCCTCAGAATGGTTGGAAATCATTCGCAGAGTGTAAAGGCACAAGGGAGCTTGACTGCGAGACCTACAAGTCGAGCAGGGACGAAAGTCGGGCTTAGTGATCCGGTGGTTCCGCATGGAAGGGCCATCGCTCAACGGATAAAAGCTACCCCGGGGATAACAGGCTTATCTCCCCCAAGAGTCCACATCGACGGGGAGGTTTGGCACCTCGATGTCGGCTCATCGCATCCTGGGGCTGTAGTCGGTCCCAAGGGTTGGGCTGTTCGCCCATTAAAGCGGTACGCGAGCTGGGTTCAGAACGTCGTGAGACAGTTCGGTCCCTATCCGTCGCGGGCGCAGGAAATTTGAGAGGAGCTGTCCTTAGTACGAGAGGACCGGGATGGACGCACCGCTGGTGTACCAGTTGTTCTGCCAAGGGCATCGCTGGGTAGCTATGTGCGGACGGGATAAGTGCTGAAAGCATCTAAGCATGAAGCCCCCCTCAAGATGAGATTTCCCATTCCGCAAGGAAGTAAGATCCCTGAAAGATGATCAGGTTGATAGGTCTGAGGTGGAAGTGTGGCGACACATGGAGCTGACAGATACTAATCGATCGAGGACTTAACCAATTTGAATGTATGCTTACTGTTATCTAGTTTTGAGAGAA
>NZ_JAWCWR010000019.1:0-870 GCF_032461585.1 Bacillus sp. IS1
TTGTCCATATGATTTTTGCGTAGGAGGGCGTGTTCAATACGCCGGATATGGTTTTAGCGACTTTTTGTTCATCGGAGAGATGGTAAAAATCCCATGCGCCGACAGCCAGATCTTTGACGCCGGTTATTGTGTCTTTCCCGACATCATAAAGACCGACGCCTATTCCTTTGACGATATCCCAAGCCGTTTCTCCGACTTCTTCGAGCTGCTTTGCTTGTTCAAGCTGCATCACATATTGCACCTGAGCGGGTTCAAGGTTTTCATAGCCGATCTTCTTCGCGATTTCCAAATACTCATCCGGATCAGTGACACCAGCGGCCAGCTTTTTCTTCAGATCCTTGATTTCCCGCTCTTTCGCTTCTTCCTTTTTAATCGTCAAATAAGCATCCGAATGTCTTGCAATCTCGCCTTTCTTCTTATGGATGTCGCTTTCACGGTACGCCTTGGCATTGTAATGAAGCGGCGTGGCGCTTTTTCCTTTGCCCGTGGCGTTTTGGAGCTGCTGGAAGTCGGCTTGGATGAACTGTTCGTTTGCTTCGGTTTCTGCGTATTCTTTCATTAGATCGTGATCAAGCTTGCCGAGTTTATGTATGGTTTCGCTTCTTTTTTTGTCAGCTGAAGAAAGCTTCTGATCTATGCTTTCCGTTGAAAACAGATCAAGCGAGATGATGTCTTCGATCTCTCCGAGGATGGAGCGCATGTCCTTTTTCTGCTCTTCCATAATCGCCTTTGATTTACTGAGGGCGTGGGTGAGCTCGTGCTCCAGAAATGATTCCTCCACATGCGAATTGGAAAGTCCGGCGTCTTCGACCTTGCCGGGAAGGCTTGTGAGAAATGCGATTTTCATATCGATCAGATCAAGCCAGCTGT
>NZ_JAWCWR010000001.1:0-1670545 GCF_032461585.1 Bacillus sp. IS1
AGCTCGTGCTCCAGAAATGATTCCTCCACATGCGAATTGGAAAGTCCGGCGTCTTCGACCTTGCCGGGAAGGCTTGTGAGAAATGCGATTTTCATATCGATCAGATCAAGCCAGCTGTCTGTGACGCTGGCGTGGTCCTGGAAAAAAGCTTTGATATTGTCAGCGCCCCGGCCTGAGAAATCATTGTCACCAAGGTCAGCCATACCTTGAAACGCTTTTTTCAGATTGACCATCTGGCCGCGCAGTTTTTTGTATTCACCCGCGCGCTGTTTGGCGGCGGCGAGGAGGGTGGTTGCTTCAAAAACTTTCATGACCATAATCCTTTCATTCGAAATACTTCAACAAGATTTTACCATGGAGGAATGAGGAATAAGGTCAATGTACTATCTAAAATGGTAAAATGAATCATTTGACCCACTTCTTTGTCCTTTTAATTATGTGATTAAGCATTTGAGAAGAGAGCTTATGGATGGGAAACCGGAGTGCAGGAATTACTCGGTAGCGTTTGAATGAATTGGAAAGATTAAGCCAGTTAAAAGGTTGGAGCATATTTTTAGATAATGAATTGTAGTGTGTAAAAGATGAAAATGGCGTAATTCAAGATGCAGGTGATTTATTAACCGGAATTGATATATTAACGGAAAATAATGTATAATGTACCGGGCAGCTTTGAACTCATTGAAGGTGATGAACATGAAGAAGTGGAAAGTTTTTATAAGATAAATCCTGACTGAAGAGACTTAATTGAATGAAAATTAACATAAGTCTATTTACCCTGTTCTTTTTTAGGAGGAAGGTATGTAAATATTAACAATAATTGAAATCGCATTAGTGGCAACTGTATTAGGTTTATTTGCATGGACTTTTAAAAAAGAGAAAAATACTGATGAAGATGTATTAAATTATGCTAGATATATGATTTATTTGCTTGTAGCTGAAGTTGCATTGTATGCCGTGTTTCAAATGGTTTAAGTTTAAACACGTCTTTACTCTAACAAAGAGAGATGTGAACAATGATAAATATCTTAACTAATATTTTGAAAAATGACAGATTAGATGAATACCCATTATTACATAGAGAGTCTCGATTTCTAGGGTAGCATATAGTGTTCTAAGTGATGATAAGGGCTTAAAAGAAGTATATTTAGAGAAGAAGAGTTTATTGGAATGAGATGGATGGCATTTGACTAAAAAAATCAGAGACAGAATGGCCCGTTTTAACCTATAAATCTAATGATTAAACACTGGGGGTTTTTGTATGAATGAAATTACCAATACTGGCAATATGCAAGATATTGGTGGTATTGAGCTCTATTACGAATTTTTTGAAAGGCAAAATGAAAACATTACAGTCATATTTGAATCAGGGTACGGATGCCCTTCTGCTTCTTGGGACCCTATAAAAGGTGAAATTTCAAAATTTGCGCAATTTTTCATCTACGATAGAGTAGGTTTAGGAAAAAGTGAAAAAGACGATAGACGAAAAGACAGCAAGCAGTCTGTTGAAAATCTTCGTACTCTTTTACAAAATGCGAATATTAAACCACCATATATGCTCGTAGGGCATTCATTTGGAGGAGCAAATGTAAGATTATATGCTTGTACATATCCAGAAGAAGTAGCAGCGGTTATTCTCTTAGATTCCTGCCATGAAGATCAAAACAAAATTATGCCACCACTATTCAGTGAAGAAACAAGATCTCTTTACTTTAATCAATTTTCGGTAGAAGGTTCTTTAAGTGAAATTCAAGATAGTTTTGAACAAATAGACAAATGCACATCATTAGGAGATATCCCACTTATAGTTGTCAGCGCTGGTTTACAGTCTTATCATACAACTGAATCCTTCGCTGCGTGGAATCTATTTCAAAGAGACTTTCTGCGTTTATCAACAAATAGCAAACATATTGTTGTGAAGAATGCATCACACGGTCTACATGTTGATCAACCTCAGATTATTGTTGACATTATTAAAGATACATTGAAAGAGATACAAAAATAAGTTTAGTTTAAAAACTGTACAAGGAGTAAAAGCAGCACAGGTAGCAATCCTTAAACACCGTATCAAAAGCTGCTGGATTGCACGGAATGGAAAATTCTATAAAGCGATATATTAGACGTATCGAAGTTATTTCTTAGAGGAGAAAGCTTATGGATTTACTTAATTGGACTTACATTATATCTACAATTATAGGAGCTGCTGGATTCATAAGTTTATTGTGGTTCTCTTATTTTAATGATAAAGGTGAAAAATAAAGCAGAGCATCGAGTGAATTTGTATATTGATTATGATGATCAAAGCTAAAAAGTAAGGGGGATTAATGATTGACAGAAGACTTTTATTGCGATGAAGTATTAAGCGGAAAAACAAAAGTAAATAAAGTTTTAGAAACCAAGAATGTATTGGCGTATCATCATACAAGACCTTTTTGGCCGGTGCATATTGTTGCTATTCCTAAAAAACATATCTCTTCTTTAATCACTTTGGAAGAAGACGACAATGAACTTTTACTCGAGTTGCTGGGTGTGATTAAAAAGGTTGCGGCGAAGGTGACAAAAGAAAGTGGTTCTTGCAGGGTGCTTACAAACTTAGGAGATTATCAGGATTCAAAGCATCTGCATTGGCATATAGCTTCAGGAGACCCATTGAGATAAAAGATGTAGACTATCATAACCTAGGGGTTTTTGAAGATGACGGAGCGAAATATCATTTGCTGACTATTGATGATGATGATTACCTCAAGTCTTTATTAGATGGATATAAGAACAAAGAAGGCAACAGGCATATTTCAGCTTCCTAATTTACAATATAATTGTTTTAATCTGATTAAATAAGTGGGAGGGTGTTCTCTTTGGATCTCATGTGGATAGGAATTGGTTTGGCTGCATTGGGCTACTTTATCAGCGATGGTTTGAAAAACTTCAAAAATCCAAAAGGGAGTTATTCAGACTATCCAACTTTAATTAAGGAGTCGGATCTGCATTATTACCTTGGTTTAAGTAAAGCAGAAGTTAAAGAGTTGCTAGAAAAATTCTCTGGTGCTCCAAAGGTAGAATTAAAAGGAGCAGTCTATTATCCTTATCAGCAATTCTTGCAGTGGATGTCATCGATTGATTATACAAATAGTTAAAATATTCAAGGATGAAAAATCCGCATTAAGCAAGTTCTTTATGTTTCTTCTCCATCGCTCTGAAGGACCTTAATTTGAAATATCTAACCCCTAGTTTAATTCTTTTCCTTTTTAATTAAATATCTGTACATTAACATGGCGGCAAAATCATCACCTCTTCAATCCATTTTTGCATCTCTTCGTTTGGAGTTCAATAAAGAAATATCGGCCGCATACTTAAGACCCCCCTCACCATTAACTTTGAGGGGGTCTATTTTATTTATCTTATTAATTTGAAATATGCGTTGACCAGCAATTCATATTCAGAAAGATCAATTGTTTTTAGATTCACCGTTCTTTTTGCTCTCGACAATCTTTTTGTCGACTAAATCACTTTGTTCATGTTGAATCGGTTGTTAGAACATTATGTGATGCACCTCCTTTAAAAAGCATACACACATATGAGAGGGCTGAAATTTACCCATATGAATTGGGATACGGCGGCCCAAACGGCTTTTCGCATGGGGAACCAACATGCGGCAACTGGTCAACAGCTTTAGAAACTTCATCCTAACAGGGAAGTGCGGCAAGCATTGGGAATATAAAGGAATATAGGCTTATAGCTATGAAGGATGTATGAAAATCCGTCAGATGGCGGTGTCGTGACAGTTCGAATGCGGGGGTATGGAACTCCCCATTCATCCGGAGTTATGTCAGGGGACGAAAAGACTTTTTTGAGGAGGAAACGGAATGATTGAATTTACACGGCCATCACCTATGAAGAAAACATGCACGATGCACCCGGAAAAGGAATCTGTCAGATCGGTTTCGTTTACTGATTTTAACGGCAATTCTGTAACAGTAACACTTTGTCAAATGTGTCTGGCTGAATTAAAAATGAAAGCCGCGACTGAATACAGGAGCATGACCGAGGAGCGGGCCAAACAGAATCGTTTCAAGATTGGTGATCATGTGTATTTAGAGCATTTGGGAGTAGTCAGCGAGATAAAAAACATGGAAGGCGTTCAAGTAGCAAACAGGACAGACGCAGACGGAGTCCGGAAGGCTACCCCTAAGGAAATCGCAGAATACAAAAAACAGGGGAAGCAATGACGGTGAAAAAACGATTCAGTCAATCATTCTATCAGTTGTAGTACCTTACGGGAGCGGCGGCCGGATGTTTACGGATGCGCGACTTACACGGCGGAGAGGAGGAGAATTCAAACTACGAATGTGAATTGATCAAACGCAGTTTCATGAATCTCCGAAGGCTTTCATCCGAAATTTGGGTGCAGTATGGGAAACTTTTTTTGGAAACTTGAAATAATGCTGTCAGGTCCCTATTGTATGATTAAATGAATGGCCAGTAAAAATATAGGAGGCGTTCAATATGAAGTTGCTGCAAATTAGACTATTGGTTAATGACTTTAAGGAAAGCGTCGAGTTTTACAAAGATTTATTAGGACTTCCAATAAGTTGGTTAGAGAAGGAAATGGAATATGCACTTTTCGATAATGGAGAAACGAAAATAGAGCTTTTATCTCGAGAAAATATGGCTGAAATAGTTGGAGAAGAAAGAAAATCTTTAGACGGAGATGCGCAATCAAGATTTTTGCTTCAGTTTAAGGTAGAAGATGTTGATAAAACGTATGAGTATCTGCACAAGCAAGGGATTAAATGCGTCAATGAACCACATGATCGTCAGGAATGGCGTGCACGAGTTGCTCATTTCAGAGATCCAGATAATAATCTTATTGAAATATATAAAATGATATAATTTTTTGACTGGCGAGATTAAGGTAATGCGTTTGTTAACTTACTTATGATTTTTATAGTCTGCAGAGAAACATATATAGGTCCAAGACGGAAAGCCTGCGGACACTGATCATTGCACAGCATCACTGTGCTCTGACTGGTGTCCGTTTTTATTTGCACGGAGGGATAACAAATAGATGATGAACACGAAACATGCAAACATTTAAACGCGGCAAGGGCGGCGCATTTAATCATTCAAAGGAAATATATTGACTTTCATCCTGTTTGTAATGTTAATTAGAAGATGTACAAAATCATTTTAATGAGGAGGCCTGATGAACGTGAAAAATAAAGCGGGAATACAATTTGGAATATGCATTGGACTTTTATGTTTAAGCTTTACCGGTTTCAATCCTTTATTCGGCTCAGCGCATGCTGAAGCGAAGTCTATAGAAGACACAAAAATGACAAGCTGTATAACGAATCAGAAATTTGTTCAGCTTGAGAAAAAATTTGATGCCAGGCTTGGGGTTTATGCGATTGATACAGGTTCAAACAAGACAATCGCCTATCGGCCGAATGAACGGTTTGCTTACGCATCAACCTATAAAGTTCTGGCCGCGGCTGCTGTTCTGAAGAAAAGCTCAAATGAAAAACTTAATGCCATCATCCGCTACAGCAAAGACGATTTAGTTACATATTCTCCAATCACAGAAAAACACCTGGATACAGGTATGAGCCTGAAAGAAATCTCAGAAGCCGCTGTCCGTTACAGCGATAATACCGCCGGGAACCTATTGCTGCAGCAGCTTGGCGGCCCTAAAGGTTTTGAAAAGTCATTGAAACAGATCGGGGATCATGTAACGAAAGCTGATCGATTCGAGACGGATTTAAACTCGGCGATTCCCGGGGATCGTCGTGACACAAGCACCGCAAAAGCACTGGCAACTGATCTTAAGACTTTCGCTTTGGGTAACACTCTCACGACTGACAAGCGCACGATCTTAACGGATTGGATGCAGGGCAACGCTACCGGCGACGAACTGATTCGGGCAGGCGCTCCTGCAGGATGGGAAGTCGGCGATAAATCCGGAGCCGGAAGCTACGGCACACGAAACGACATTGCGATCATTTGGCCGCCTGACAGAGCCCCAATTGTTTTGGCAATCCTGTCAAACCGGTTTACGGAAGATGCCAATTATAATAATGCTCTTATCGCTGAGGCTGCAAAAGTCGCTCTTAATGCCCTTAAATAAACATTGCCGTTCATTTTTTATGGACGGTTTTTTATATGTTGAAAATGCGGTATGCCGGTTTCGTTTTTCGATAAATGTTATAATGTAAAGCCATAAAAAGATGGGAAGAGGGGGAATTTCGATGCATTACATAACGGCATGCTTAAAAATCATCAGTGATAAAGACCTTAATGAAATAATGAAGGAATTCAAAAAACTTGAGGAAGAAACGAACAAAGAAGAAGGCTGTATTCAGTTCCATGCTCATCCGCTCGAACCATCAGAACGCAAAATCATGCTTTGGGAGATTTGGGAAAACGAAGAAGCTGTTAAAGTCCATTTTACGAAAAAACATACAAAAGACGTTCAAAAACAAGAATTAACGGAAGTAGAATGGTTAATGAAAAGCAATGTGAATGAGTAAAAGGCTTTGTCTATTGTTGGCCGACTCTGTCAACAACAATCATCAGTTTCGTTCACTAAAACCCTTGCTGCGCAAGGGTTTTTTACTTTAAAAAGTTCTTTATATCGCAGTCTTTTTATGGGTAAGGAACAGACTTGGAATGAAGATGGCCGTAAGGATGATGACGGATACTAAGAACCCGGCATGGTAGCCTTTTAAACTGTTCGGAATCGTCGGCTGCAATCCTTGTATGACAGTTGCGGTAACGGTTGCGATCACAGCTGACCCAAAGCTGGAACCGAGGTTTTCAATCATATGAATACCGACACCCGCTTCCGGAAGCTGTTTGCTGTCAAGGCCTGTATAAGCGTCACTCATTAATGGGAGCATAATTCCTCCAAAACTGGTGCCGCGGATAAATAATACGACGGAAATCCAAATCATACTTGTGTTATCGGTGATAAAAATAAGCGGGATAGATCCGATCAGCGAAAGAACAAGACTGACCGTAACCACGTATTTCGCACCGATCTTATCAATCATTTTTCCGATCAGCGGACGAGTCACGAGCATTCCGACTCCTTGAGGGATTAAAGCGAGTGCTGCTCCGACTGCCGTGAACTGACGAATGTTTTGAAAAAACAGCGGAAGTATTAACATCGGCCCCATGATGGCAACATTCGCTAAGAACAACCCGATCGAAGATGCTAAGAAGCTCTTGTTTGCAAACAAATTCATAGGCAGCACGGTTTGGTTTTTCTTGATCAGATTATATACAAGATAAATGGATGCTGAAACAAGACCGATGCCCGTCCATAAAATGGTGTCGCTATTGTTAAATGATGCATGATCCGCCGCTTTTGTAATAGCGTAAATCAATGCCGCGCTCATTAATGACAAATTGATAATCCCGAAAATATCGAGTTTACGATCTTTGTTGAATGGTTCAAAGTCTGGAATGGTTTTCATCATAAGCGGTGCGGCAATCAAAACGATGAACACGTTGATGTAAAAAATCCAATGCCATGAAGCGCCTTGGACGATGAAGCCTCCGATGACAGGTCCTAAGATCGGGCCGAAGATCATAGGGGTGCTGACGATTGCCATCACTTTTCCCAGGTTTTCCGGACCTGCCGTTTTAACCAAGAGTGTTGACATAAGCGGAGTCATAATGCCGGCGCTGAATCCTTGAAGCAAACGGAAGAAGATGAAGCTGGAAACGTCACGGCTCATCCCCGCAAAAACAGAAATGACACCAAAGGCGATGACTGAGCCGATGAAGATTTTCTTACCGTTATATTTATTCATAAGCCAGCCGGATACGGGTACTGCAATCGCAAGTGCTAAGACATAGCCTGTAACGGACCACTGAATGGTATCCAATGTCGTGTTGAAGTCTTTGGTCAGTTTGCCGATGGCGATGTTTACCATCGTAGAGTCAAGCATTGGAGCGATTGCTCCCAGTGCAATAGCCCAGGCGGCTGTGAGAACTTCTTTTGGCAGCCGAAGTTCCTTTCTTTTATGTGTTGACATAGTATTCTCCTCTCAAAATCGCTGTCTTTGTTTCCTTGTCAACAAAATAATAGAGTGATTTTGTTTCTTTGTCAACAATAAGAGGGGTATAAAAAGGCAGCCCGTTTTCATGGAGCAGGGCTGCCTATGGTTTTATTCATATTTATTCCGATTTCATGTCTGCACCAAGTTTCTTTATTTCTGAATCCAAATGCCTGCTGTATGTTTCCACGAAGTTCAGCATTGTGTCAAATTGTTCATCAGTTACTTGTTCAAACACGATTTTGTCGCGTTCTTGAAACTCTTTGTGCAATTCCTCGTGAACTTTATAAATGACTTTTCCTTGCTCGGTAAGCCTGAAATAGATTTCTTTCTTGTTAAGCGGCTTCTGATAGCTTTCGATAAGGCCTTTATTGATAAGCTTCTTCGTTAATTTACTTATGGCGCCTCTTGTCATATAAAGAGACTCCGCAAGTTTTGTCACATTGGCGTCTTCAATTTTTTCGATGAATTCGATGCAATGCACTTCAGAAGGTTTATGCCCCTTAAGGCTTTCTTCCATCTTCAGCCTATTCAGCCACACCATCTTGTTAAAAAAGTCCCTGAAATCCGTGAGGAGCTGTTCTTTTTTGTCCATGGCCCGTCCTCCTGCTCGGTGGTGCTTACACAATATTATAAAATTTTTGTTTCTTTTTCAACAATCGTAAAGTTATTATTTAGGAACTGAGAGATAGTGCGCAGAAATAAGAAGGAGGGGGAACAGAAGAAGTATTCTATTTAAAAAGCGGTTTTTTAACCGAAACGTGGGTTTTCGGGTATTTTTCTTTCCGTATTCGTTACTTTCTCTGTTTCATAACAGGCTAACTCTACAGCCTTATAAAAAAGCAGGCTGCGCAATGAGCCTGCTTGAGATTCGCATCAATCATTTTCCTGTTGCGGCGTCATAAAAAGCGTCAATTGCGGTTGTGTATTTCAAGACGTTTTTAGACACTTTGGCGGTTGCGCCTAATGGATACGCGTCTGACAGAACGCTGGAGTGAGCTTCGGGTTCCCAGTAAAATACGCCGGTTCCTTTGCCGTTCGGAACCGCTTTCACCAGTTTTATGGTGTCTTTTATGGTCCAGTAGGAATCTTTCGGGTTATTTTCATCTCCGCCCAGTTCAACCACCATGACTTCCTTGTTGTAGCGGGAGGCGATGTCATTTAAATTAGAGGATAATTGGCCGGTGAGCTCCCAGTACGGCTTACCCTCCCAATAGGGATAGAACGAAACGCCGATGATGTCGGTTTTCCCGCCATTTTTAAAGAATTGATCAAACCACCATCTGAATAAGCTGTTGTCCGTGCCGTGTGCCAAATGGCTGATGACCTTGGTGGCCGGGCTGACGGATTTCACGGCGTCATAGCCTTTGTTCAGTAAGGCGGTCAATTTGCTGAAATCGTTCGTGCTGCCGTCGGGCAGTAAAATTCCTGAATTCATTTCATTCCCTACTTGCACCCAATCAGGGGAGATGCCGTGATTTTTAAGTTCTTTCATGACATCGTACGTATGGTTATACACGGCTGCCTGCAGCTGGCTGCTTGAATAGCCGGTCCATTGGTTCGGCTTGATCTGGTGGCCGGGATCAGCGAACACATCACTGTAATGGAAGTCAACCATTACCTTCATTCCTAACGCTTTTGCCCTTTTGGCCGCTGCAAGTACGCCCGCTTTGTCACTATAGCCGAGCATGGTCCATGTTGTGCCGTCTTTCAGCCAATAATAGCTGCTTGGCGGATTCACAAACACTCTCAGTCTCACGGCATTTATTCCGTGATCTTTAAGAATCTGCAAGGCATCTTTCTGTTTTCCGCCGTCATCCAGCCAGCGCACACCTTCATCCTCCATTTGTTTCAGCCATCCTATATCAGCGCCATAGGCAAACGGGGCATCCGCTTTTGCTTTAGGAGACTTCTCAAAGAATGTAAAAGCAGTGAAAATGAGAGAAAGACAGATTGCGTTTACAAATACACGTTTCAATCGGTTTTTGAACATCACAATACCTCCTGATAAAAAAGATTGTTGATTGATTTCACTCTGAATGTTTCAGCTGCCATTCTCCAATAACGCCGTGAAACGCTGAAACGCCTGAATTCCTTCGGATGTCATTTTAAAAACGCCTGCATCGGTCAGCGCGCGTAAAAATACATTCGCGGTTTCTTTTTGTAAAACAGCGGCTGCATTTTCCGGTGTCACGTCTTCATCCGCTTTGATGTTTTCAGCCCACGGAAGATGAATGTCTTTGATGTCATGAGGTTCATTCAGTAAATACTTTTTCACTTCTGCCAGCTCATCTTTCAGGCGGGGAGGTAAAACGGCGAGCCCCATCACTTCAATCAGACCGATATTTTCTTTTTTGATGTGATGGACATCTTGATGTGGGTGAAAAATGCCATCCGGATAATCTTCGGAGGTGCGGTTGTTTCTGAGAGCGAGATCGATTTCGAAATCCGTTCCCCTGCGTCTGGCAATTGGGGTGACGGTATTATGGGGTTCATTTGTCTTTGCGATGATGCTGACGGTTTCGTCTGAATATCCCCGCCACTTTTCAAAAACATACGCAGCGGCATCTGTCAGCAAATCCGGATCTTTTGCGCGAAGGCGGATCACTGATACCGGCCACTTCACGGCTTCGGCCTGAACGTCTGGAAAATGACGCATATGAAAAGGGTAGAGGGAACCCGCTTTTGCCATCGGAAACTCATGGGCGCCGCCTTGATAATGATCGTGTGAAAGAATGGAACCCCCTACGATCGGCAAGTCTGCGTTTGATCCCGCGAAATAATGCGGGAAAATTTCCGTAATGGCCAGAAGCCTTCTGAAGCTGTCGCAGCTGATTTTCATCGGCTTGTGCACGCTTGAAAGAAAGATGGCATGCTCGCTGTAATACGCATAAGGAGAGTATTGAAACCCCCACTGTTCTCCCGCTAAGTCAAGCCTGATGATGCGGTGATTTGAACGGGCGGGGTGATGCGGTGTTCCGGCATACCCCTCGTTTTCCATACAGAGCAGACATGTCGGATACCGGTTTTCCGGACTGTTTTTTACCGCGGCGATGTCTTTAGGGTCTTTTTCGGGCTTTGATAAATTAATGGTGATGTCCAATTCTCCAAAAGGTGTTGGTGAGCGGTATACGATATTTTTTCGGATGGCCCGCGTCTTAATATAGTCGTTGTTTTGGCTCAATCTATAAAAATAATCTGTTGCTTTTTTCGGGCAATCTGATAACAATTCGCTGAATGCGGCGTTGATCAGAGAAGGGGCCGGTGTGATCACGTCCATGATTCTGCTTTCCAGCATGTCTCTTTCAGCCGGCGTATCGTTTATGATTGACCGTTTTACCGCGTCTTTCACCATTTCGTCCAAATAATAAAGCCTGTTTTGTTTCTTGATATGTTTCGGTTCTGGATAATCCGTCAGTCCGAGCAGATCGAGAAGTCTGTTTCTTGTATAAATCACATCTGTTTCATTAATGTCGCCTAAGACAGTGCTTTCTTTCAGAAACCCTGCCACTGATTCAAAAACGTCAATGACCGCCGCCTCCATTTCATTTGTCCTTGTATCCGTTTGGATGTTGCTGATGCCAATTCCATGCTGACGCAATGATTTCCGATATGTCCGTTTGTTTCGGATTCCAGCCGAGAATGTTCCGCGCTTTATCGCTGGAAGCGATGAGGGTGCTTGGATCACCGGGTCTTCTTGCGGCCGCTCTTACTTTTATGTCTCTTTCGGTCACTTGCCGGGCCGCTTCCGCCATTTCTGATACGGAAAAACCGCTGCTTGATCCTAAATTGAAAATGCCGCTGTCTCCGCCGTTTTGCAAATATTCCAGAGCGAGAATATGGGCATCGATTAAATCGGAAACATGAACATAATCGCGGATGCACGTGCCGTCTTTTGTATTATAGTCAGTGCCGAATATCAAAACCTCCTCGCGCTGACCGAGCGCGGTTTGTAAAAGGATAGGGATAAGGTGAGTTTCCGGATGATGATCTTCTCCGATGGAACCGTCCGTTTTCGCGCCGGCAACGTTAAAATACCGAAGCGAGACATATTTTATGCCGCAGGCGGTTTCACACCACTTCAGCATTTTTTCTGCCATGAGTTTTGATTCGCCGTATGCGCTTTCCGGCTTTTCCGGCATGTCTTCTGTGATGGGCACTTTTTCAGGTTCGCCGTATACAGCGGCGGATGAAGAAAACACAATGTGTTTCACCCCGAATTCCTGCATGACCTCAAGCGTAATTTGCGTACCGTACACATTATTATTGAAATATGAAAGAGGGTCGTTCATTGATTCGCCGACAAGGGATTGAGCGGCAAAATGGAGAACGCCTGTTACGTTCTCCTTCGCGAACACAGAGCGAAGAAACGGTTTGTCACGGATATCTCCATAGTAAAAAACTGCTTTTTCATGAACAGCTTTCCGGTGGCCTGTCTGCAGATGATCCACAGCTATCGTTTTAAATCCTTTGTTTAATAATTGATCAACCGCATGAGAACCGATATAGCCGGCTCCGCCGAGAACGAGAATCGCCATGATTTAGTTTTCCCTCCATTCAGCCGCGCCATCGCTTATATCCGCGATGTAGAAAGAAGCCTCAAGACCTGTCCTCCTGCGGTAGTGAGATGAAACGGCCCGGATAAAGCCGGCGGTTTCTTCACTTTCCACAATGGCTATGGCGCAGCCGCCGAACCCCGCGCCCGTCATCCGCGCTCCGAGTGCTCCTTCTTTCCAGGCTGCTTCAGCGAGCGCGTCTAATTCGTCACCGGTCACTTCATAATCATCGCGTAACGAACGGTGGGACGCATTCATGAGCTCGCCGAACGTTTTCAAATCATTCGATTTGAGAGCTTCCGCGGCTGAGAGGGTCCGCTCGTTTTCATTGACCGCGTGCCGGGCTCTTTTACGCAACGTTTCACAGGAGAGAAGGGATTCGAGTTCGTTGAATTCTTCTGCCGTCAATTCCGCAAGTGATGCGATATTCCGATATTGCCGCAGTTCTGAGAGAGCCTCGTCGCATTCGCTGCGGCGTTCATTATATTTTGAAGCCGCCAGCTCCCGGCGCTTGTTCGTATTCATAATGACGATTTTATATCCGTTAAAAGCAGCCGGAATCATTTCGTGCTCAAGCTTATCGCAGTTTAACAGAATAGCCATGTTCTTTTTGCCTTTTTGCACTGCGAATTGATCCATAATGCCTGAATTCACGCCGATAAATTCATTTTCGACTCTTTTTCCGATAAGCGCCAGTTCAGTATCGGAAACATCCAGGCTGAATAACTTTCTTAAAATGGAGCCGGTTAACATTTCGATAGAAGCAGAGGAGCTTAAACCGGCTCCGTTTGGAATCGTACCGTGAAAAAGAATATCCATTCCGCTGTCTATTTGGCCGCCGGCTTTAAGAAGGTAATGGATCATCCCCTTCGGATAATTGGCCCAGCCGTCTTCTTTTTTGTATGCTGTGGCGGAAAGATCAAGGCAGACAATGCCGCTGTCAGGAAAGTTTTCTGAGTATAACCGGATCTGATGATCTCCGCGTTTTGCGCATACGGCATATGTTCCGATCGTAATCGCGCAGGGGAGAACGTGGCCGCCTATATAATCCGTATGTTCCCCGATCAGGTTGATCCGGCCGGGTGCGAAAAACAGTTCTCCGTTACTTCTCTTGAAAACGTCTTCGAATCTTAATTTCAAAAGTTTTGCATCCATGATAAACCCCCGATTCTATTTTGAGGTATGCTCCAGTATGAACTGAATGGCTTTTTGTGAATTTCTGGTGAGACTGATATATTCCGCTCCTTTCGTTGCGATGAGTTTCACATGCAGGCGGTCCGCATCTTCTTTAATGTCATCATAATAAGAGCCGACCTGCGGAGCCAAAATGATCATATCGAAGTCTTTCATGATGTCGTAATGGGAACCGTAGGCGCCTGCTGAGGCGGTAATCGGCACGTTATATTCTTCGGCTCCTTCTGTCAGTGCGTTCGCAAGCATGGCGCTCGTTCCCGCTCCGGCGCACAGCACTAACACATTGGTGCTGTGTTCCAAGGCGGATGAGGATTCCTGAAGATTTGTGCTGATGACGGAGGCCGCGTCTTCGGAGGCGCCGGCCATGGCGGGCTGTAATGTTTGCGGCGCGCTTTCAGGTTCGGTGTGTTGGGCTTCTTTCGCCGCTAATACTTTGTCATAAGCTTTACAGAATGGCAGGTATATCAGGGAATCGACGATGATTAATACAACCGTCAGCACAAAAGCCGAGAGCCCCATGCCGGTTCCGAGAATCAAGCCGGCGGGCGCCGGAGTGGCCCACGGAAGAACATACATAAAACTGTTCATTCCGATGACATCCACGAAAAATTTAAACAGACAGACATTCACCATCGGCGTTACAACAAACGGAATGAAAAAATAAGGATTTAAAATGATCGGCGCAGCAAAGAGAAGAGGTTCGTTTACTGCGAAAGACACCGGAATCGCGGATGCTTTTCCGACTGCTTTCAATTGCTTGGATTTCGCGAAAAGAAGAAAGATAAACGGAACAACAAGGGTTGCGCCGGTTCCTCCCATTGTGCCGACGAAGTTCCCGAGTCCGACGGTCAGCACGTTGGACGCTTGCTCGCCGGCATTATGAAGCTGAAGATTCGCCTCCACATTTGCGTAAATAATAGCTGCGATGGCCGGTTCCACAATAGAAGGCCCGTGAACGCCGACAAACCAGAACAGCGCCATCATTCCCCAAATGACACAAATCCCAAGATAACCGTCTGCGGCGGTAAAAAACGGCGATAAGAGAGAGGAGAGAGCCTCTGCAAACGATACATTCAGCGTATTCCTGATCAATAAATCAACGATCACCATAGCCAAAACGGAAAAAGCGAACGGAAAAACATCTTTAAATGTTTGTGAAATGGTACCCGGTACTTCTTTAGGCATTTTAATCGTAATATTTTTCAGCACGCAGAATCTGTAAACGTTCACTGTTATGAAAGCGGATACAAAAGCGGCTAAAAGACCTTTTGTGCCGAGGTATTCCGTCGAGAATCCGCCGTCGATTTGAGTGACGCTTAAAATGAGAAACCCGACGACTGAAGCAAGCATCGCTGAAACGGGGTTGATCCCTTTGTTTTTCGGCATTTTTCGGTTCATTGATTCACTCAGGCATTTCGCACTTGTTGCCGCAACGATCAGACCGAGGGCGCCCATTGAATAGTTATAAACTTTCCAAAGCCATTCAGAAACACTTTTAGGCCAAGTGAAACCCAACACTTCTGGCACAGCGGCGGTGAGTATAAAAATGCTGGCGAATAAAATAACAGGCATGGCAGTTAAGAAGCCGTCGCGGATCGCGCCTAAATAAATGTTTCTTGAGATTTTTTCAAAAAACGGTTTTCCCTTTTCGATTTGCTTGATGATACCGTTCATTTTTCCACTCCTTATCGGCGGCTTCGGTAGAGTTCTATAAAATCCTGAATAAGATCACGGAGCAAAAGGGTTGTCATCAAGTGGTCCTGACCGTGAACGAAAATAAACCCTAATTCCATGTCCTTGCCGTCAGCTTCTTCAGCTAACATTTTCGTTTGCGCATTGTGGGCGAGGGTTAAATTTTCATCGGCGCTTTTCAATGCTGCTTCCGTGTTTTCGAAGTTTCCGGCACGGACTTCTTTCAGGACTTTCAATAAAGTGCTTCTGGCGTCGCCGGCATAGGCGACGATTTCAAAACCGAGCATCTGCAATTCTTCCTTTGTCATGAAAAAACCTCCTAAAGACGGCACACATGATGAAAAGAGACTCTTTTCACCATGTATGATCGTTAAATGATTGTTTTTGTTTCACTTACAAGTTTGTACCAGTAGGCCGATTCTTTCGGATACCGTTTTTGGGTGTCAAAGTCGACGTAAAAAAGACCGTAACGTTTGTTGTAGCCGTTGGTCCATGAAAATAAATCCATTAAGGACCATAAGAAATACCCCTTTACATTGACTCCGTCGGTAATCGCTTTACTGACGGCTTCTAAATAGACTTTTAAATAGTCGATTCTTGCCTTATCCATAATGATGCCGTCTTCAAACTCATCTTTATAGCCCATGCCGTTCTCGGTAATGTAAATTTTGTTATATTGCGGATAGTCCCGTTTGATGCGCATCAGCATGTCATACATGCCTTCAGGATAAATGAGCCAGTCCCAATCGGTCCGCTTCAGGCCTTCTTTGTAAATTCTTTCGCCGATTCCTTTTACTTTATAGACCGAAGTGCCCTTATCGCCCGTTCCGTTATGGTGAATAACGGTTTCTCCGTCGTACGCTTTGACGAAATGGCATTGATAATGATTGATGCCGAGATAATCATTGCGCGTTGAAGCTTTTTTCATCACGTCAAAGTCACTGTCTGAAAACTCGTATGAAGCGCCGTTTGCCTCACAGATTTCATCCAGAGCCCGCATGGTTTCCTCAGAATAATAGCCGAGGTAGGTGGCGTCGAGGAGGAATCTCACTGATAACGCGTCATCCAGAAAACAGGCGTGGCGGTCATCTTCTGAGTCGCTGGCGGGATATTTTGTTTCTAATGAGTGAACGACACCGATTTCTCCCGGATAGCCGCCGTCTTTAAAAAGGTTGACGGTCATCGCATGCGCTACCATCATGTGATGGAGGCATTGAATGACTTTTGTGATATCACTTTTAACAGATGGCGGAAAAACCCCAAGTAAATACTGGTTGGTGGCTGTGGGATAAATTTCGTTAAACGTGCTCCAATATCTGATTTCGCTGAATTCTTTAAAGCAAAATTCCGCATAGCTGACAAACGCTTCTATTGCAGCGCGGTTGAGGAAATCTCCCTGATCAAATAATCCTTTCGGTGTATCGAAATGATGCAGCGTGACAAAAGGGGTGACGTTGCGTTTATGGCACTCTGAGAAAATACGATGATAGTAATCAACACCTTCCTGATTGATTTTGCCCGTGCCGTCAGGGAAAATTCTCGTCCAGGCTATAGAAAGGCGGATGCCGTTTATTCCGAATTTTTCACATAGTTTAATATCTTCCGGAAACTGACGGTAAAAATCACTTGCCGGATCAGGGCTGAATCTTCCCTGTTTTTCAAGAAATTCATCCCAGGCTACAGGCCCTTTGCCGCCTTCTTTTGTGGCGCCTTCCGCTTGATATGCCGCAGTCGCCCCGCCGAAAATAAAGTCATTAGGTAATTTGAGCATTACTGAATCCTCCTTCGCCAATGTGTGAATTGGAGTTTGTTAATGTTCGTAATTGTTATCTTTTGTTTAATAGTAAACGCATACATTTTTGTTGTCAATAGCTTCATAAAGAAATAACATCTGTTTTCATAGAGATTATATAAGTTTTTCGTTGTTTTATATGTTGATTATGTTGTTTGTTAGTGTTTGTTTTTGTTGACCGGATTGCCGCAATGTGTTAGATTGTGTGTAAAGTTGAGGGGATGATTGAACATGTTAAAAAAAGAGCGTCTTTTAAAAATCATCGATATCGTAAACTCGCGGGGGTTTATTACGGTGAGTGATATTATCGATGAACTGGATGTTTCTGATATGACAGTGAGAAGAGATCTGGACGAGCTGGATAAGGCCGGAAAAATCGTACGTATTCACGGAGGCGCACAGAGCATATCTTATTCCATTGATCACGAATTATCGCATAATGAAAAACTGGGTGTTCAAATGGAGGAGAAGGAGAAGATCGCGGAACTCGCAGCTTCCTATGTAAATGACGGCGATACCGTTTTTTTAGGGCCCGGCACGACGATTGAACTTTTAGCCAAACACCTGCTGCATAAGCGAATCAGGATTATCACAAACAACTATCCCGTATTTGATATTTTAAAACATGGTGACACTGCGGATACCATCCTGATTGGCGGCGATTTCCGAAAAAATACCGGTGCCTTCGTCGGGCCCATCGTGAACGGCAATCTGCAGAAATTCAATTTTACGAAAGCTTTCATCAGCGCCAACGGCATACATAATGATGAGATTTCTTCTTACAGCATTGAAGAAGGGGAAGCCCATCAAATCGCGCTGAACAATTCGCGGACGAAATTTTTGCTGGCGGATAATAAAAAATTCAACCGGGAAGATTTTTACGTGTTCTATAACTTACATGATATGGATTATCTGATTACGGATGATAAAGTGATGAAAGATGTTCAAATTCATTACGAGCAATATGTAGATGTCAAAATCGCAAAAAAATAAAAAAGGCGGGCGGTTCGATGAAAGGGGTTATTTTTGATTTCAACGGCACGATGTTTCAAGATTCGCATCTGCACGAAAAAGCATGGTTTTTCATGGTGAAAAAATACGCGCCGAAAACCATTTCTGATGAAGACATTTTCGTTAACATTCACGGGAGAACAAACAGTGAAATCCTGACGTATTTTATTTCCGGCGATTTAACAAATGAAGAAATCGAGAAGCTGTCTTTTGAAAAAGAAGCCTACTACAGAGAATTATGCCTTGAAAACAAAGATGAGTTAAAGCTGACGAAGGGACTGACCGGCGTATTGAACCATCTGAAAAAATCAGAAACGCCAATGACCATTGCCACGGCTACGGTAAAGGAAAATGTCGAGTTTTACTTTGACGTCTTTCAGTTGGATCGGTGGTTTGATTTTGACAAAGTCACGTTTGATGACGGGAGCTTCCCCGGAAAACCGGCGCCGGATATTTTTCTCATCGCATCGGAAAAGTTAGGCCTCAGACCTGAAGAATGCTTAGTCATTGAAGATGCCTTTTCGGGGCTCACAGCGGCGAAAAAGCAGGTGCAGGCAAGATTATGGCCATTGACCCGCTCGGAAAAAACCGCGCGCTATTTGAAGAAAAGCAGCTGGCGGATGACGGGATACTGACAGATTTCACCTCGTTTTTTGAGGTGATTGCCGGACATTCTGTTTGAGAGATCAGCCGGTTTTTTATGCCGATATGGCTGTACAGGCTGCGGACTCCGTTCGCAACACGGGATGTTTTTGTGTTCGGCGGTGTCTGCTTCTCGTGAAGAAAGGGGGTTCGCTTTTTAATCGGAGTCACTTTTAAGACAGGGGTATCCCTGTTTTTTAAAATTCCTCGTATTTACAAACAAGCGCTAAGATGCTTATTGCTGACTGTTTATATGTTTTACGATAAAATCCTGAGCATACAAGAAAACCAGCCATCCTGTAAGTCCAAGCCCTGATGCGGCAATGAAAGACAGTGAATGGCGAAGGGCGATGCCGATAATGACCAGCATAATGACTGTGGAGGGGATGCCGGAAGCCACGCTGAATGCAAAATGACTTAATGTCTCCTTCGTTTCGCCTTGGATGTACAGCCAAACCATGCTCAGCATACTGACAATTGGTAATGCCGCTATAATACCTCCATAACTCGGGCTTCTTCTTGATATTTCAGTGATAATCCCAATAATAGCAGCGGAGACAATGATTTTAACGATCGTAAACATCTTCAGCACGCTCCTTCATCAAACTGAATGCTTTTAAGACAAGTGTTCGTTCTTCATGATTCATGCTGTCAAAAAGAAGCTGTTTAAGCTTTTCTTCATCAAGACCGGAATGCCGGTAAAGGACATCCGCCCCAAAACTGGTAAGTTTTAAAATGACTTTCCGCTCATCCTCAACACTTCTGGTTTTATAAACGTACTTTTTCTGCAGTAACCGCTTTATATGTTCCGAAGCGGTATTATGTGATACTTGAATCGCTTCGGCAATGTCTTTTATTCCGACTGCCTTCTCTTTTTGAATGACATGCAGAATCCGTACACCTTGGTGAGTGATTTTTTCATGGTGCTGATAACGGAGCCGGTAGTAAATATCTGTCCAGAGGTCATTTAATCGCATGATTTCGTTTGACATCATCATCCACCTTACATCGTTTATTAAGATTATATCTTATATTACGATATATTTTTGCGGATTGAAAGCAATTTTTGAGCATGAGGGAGCAGCATTCGTTCTGTTTTTAGAAGATTGGAAGAGACAAGCGGCCGCAGCTTCAACGAATAAACTTGTTTAATATACTCTCAATAAGTTATTTTCCTTATTTTAGAAACGTCAGCTTGATACCTTCCGCATATAAATAAGAGAACTGACAATATGATAAAGAACCAAAGTATATATTCAAATGCAGTTTTTTTTCAGCTGGGCAGTCCTGTGCTGATTGAAAAAGATACGGGGGATAAAAAGCGGGTAAGAAGATAAGGAAAGGAGAGAGACGGATGGAACTTGATTTTGTGATTCGTCTGGCGGTTGCGGGTCTGCTTGGGGCTCTTATTGGATTGGAGAGAGAATTCAGGGCGAAGGAAGCCGGTTTGAGGACGCATTTTTTAGTGGCCGTCGGCAGCGCCTTGATGATGATCGTTTCTAAATACGGCTTTTTTGATTTGTTATCCAACAGCCATACGTCCTTTGATCCGAGCCGGGTGGCGGCGCAGGTCGTCAGCGGCGTCGGATTTTTAGGAGCCGGCACGATTATTTTGCAGCGGCATGTCGTGCGGGGGCTTACGACGGCCGCGGGGATTTGGGCTACGTCGGGGATCGGGCTGACGATCGGGGCGGGTATGTATGTCATCGGCATCAGCGGCACGATTTTGGCGTTAATCGGGCTTGAACTGTTAAATTTTCTGTTTAAACCGGCGGCGCATTCTTTGTCTGTCAGTTTCAGGATTGAGGAGAAAGCCGTCATGCATGGTATTTTAACTTCTCTTGAGGAAAAAGGAATTCTTATTACGTCCTATGAATTGAATAAGGAGGTGCTTGAAGTGAAGGGAAGGGTGAAAAGCAAAAGCGGGAAAGCGGCGGTAATGGAAAAAGTTCAAGCTCTCCCGTATATTCTGTCGGTCAAAGTTGAATAGCAGACAGGGGAAGCCTCCTGTCTGCAGTCATTTCTTTTCAAACATTAATACCAAGGATAGAACGGGATATACGGCCGCGGATAGTATGGATACGGTCTGGGGAAATAATAAGGCGGCCGCGGATAGTATGGATATGGTCTGGGGAAATAATAAGGCGGCCGCGGATAATGATATGGCACCCGTTCGTGGCTCTCGGCTGTGTATTCATGATAGAAAGGATCGTACAAGAGGAAAACCTCCTTTTCAAATGTTGGTTCCGTTTACCTTATTCCTGTATGCCCGGTATGGTGTACGTACAACGGGCAAAAAAAAGACGCCGGTTCTCATCCGGCATCTTTTTTTACACTTTCACATCAATTGAATGTCCGGCAGTGGGGTGCTGGGACGGCAGCATTTTCACTGTTTCTTCCGCCGCAGCCTGTGCATGCTGCATGACCGTTTTTGTTAAAGCGATATTTACATTCTGCGCCAGAGATGCCTGGTGCATAGCGATTGATAACGCAGGGATATCCATAGCTTCCACCTCCTTATCCCTTCATATCGGCGGCGTGCTCCGATTATGAAGGGGACTGGCGGTTTCTTTTTACGGCCCATTCTAAAAGTGCGGCAGCGCATACCCCGAGAGTATAGGCAAAAATGTCACTCCAGACAAATTGCCAGCCGAGGATCAGCCCGCCGAGCGTGCTGCTTCTAATTGCGTCAATCCAAGGCGCGTGATACAGCTGGCTGCATTCAATCAGACAGCAAAACAAGAGGCTCAAAAATGCGGCTGTTTCCGTCCGGATGTGCCGAAAGAAAAACCCGAATCCTGTAAAAATCATTGCCGCCCACAAGGCATCTCCTAAATAAGCGTTTATGATGCCGGGCAATAGGGCGGTGATGTATGCGGTTCTGGACAGCAAACCGAGGGCGATGATAAAAACGGTACATATTCCGTATGTCAATGGATGTCTAATCACTTCACACTGTTCCCCTTTTTTTGTACTCCCATGTATTGTAAGGAACGACGGAGAAGCTGTCTATGAAAAAAACGGCCCGGGAGGCCGCTTTTTTTGCGTTATCTGGCTTTTAGGTTGACGTGGTCTGCTTTTTGGTCACTGCCGATGACGAAGCGGAGCTCATACTGCCCCGTATGGTAGACGTAATCTGTTTCGCCCGTTTTTGGCACTGTCAGGATTTTGTCAGCGCTGCCGATTTGTTTGCTTAAGACGTCAGGTGTGACGCTGCCGAGGTTTAAGCGCCGCTCGACCCCTGTTCCGAAATAGCGTATTTCCGAGATTTTTCCGTTTTTATGATAGGAAAATCCATAACCGGGGTTTCCCATGTTCCAGCTGTATAAATCAAATGGGTTGCGGCTGTCTGCTTTTTGTTCCGGCTCGCCGATTTTATTGTAAACGTCCTGTCTTGTGCTTTGGTTGATTTTCAGGCCTTTCACATTTTGCGGCATTTCCCCTTTAAACGCCGATTGGTAAAGGCTATTCACCAGTTCTTGTGCACGTTGGTTTTCCGTTTTTGAAGCGGCTGCGGCATGGACGGGCTGTGTAACCGAAAATGCTTCTGCGCCGAATGCGCATCCCGTGAGCATCACTGCCGATAATCCCGTGGCGAGTGTTTTTTTCTTCAACATATGTGAACGCCTCCTTTTTACCGCTCATACCCGTATGTTTCCTGAGATAAACGAGATGTTTTAGTGAAAGGCCGGTTGGGAATCATAGAGGATGTATAGAGGGGGACAGAAAGGGGAAAAGAAAATGGCTGATACAAAGAAAGTTACAATCAATGGGGTTGAAATGGAAGCGCCGGACGGCCAAACCGTTTTGCAGCTTTTGAACAATAGTTCAATTGACGTGCCGCACGTGTGTTATCACCCGAGT
Source organism: Bacillus sp. IS1 (assembly GCF_032461585.1). Classification (NCBI taxonomy): domain Bacteria; kingdom Bacillati; phylum Bacillota; class Bacilli; order Caryophanales; family Bacillaceae; genus Bacillus; species Bacillus sp. IS1. The sequence goes on from NZ_JAWCWR010000001.1 coordinate 22,809, forward strand.
CTCGGGCCGATTGAAACGTGCGATACCTGTATCGTCAATGTTAACGGAGAACTGGTGCGTTCGTGTTCCGCGCAAATAAAGGACGGAGATGTCATCGATACGCTTTCGTCCGATGTAAAAAAAGCGCAGATTATCGGCATGGACAACATTTTGCACAACCATGAATTGTACTGTACGGTCTGTGATTACAACAATGGGAGCTGCGAAGTACATAATACCGTAAAGGAAATGAAAATCAACCATCAAAGCATTCCGTTCGATCAAAAACCGTATCCTAAAGATGAATCAAATCCGTTTTACCGATATGATCCCGATCAATGCATCCTATGCGGACGCTGCGTCGAAGCCTGTCAGGACGTACAGGTAACCGAAACGTTAAGCATTGATTGGGAGAGGAAACGCCCGCGGGTCATTTGGGATCAGGATGTGCCGATCAATGAATCATCATGTGTTTCCTGCGGACATTGTTCGACGGTATGTCCGTGCAATGCCATGATGGAAAAAGGCATGGAAGGCGAAGCGGGTTATTTAACAGGCATTAACCAAGAGACGCTTCGGCCGATGATTGACATCACAAAAGGCGTCGAAACCGGATACGGATCGATTTTGGCCATATCGGACATGGAATCGGCCATGCGGGATGAAAGAATCAAAAAAACGAAAACCGTATGCACTTACTGCGGTGTCGGCTGCAGTTTTGATATATGGACGAAAGGAAGAGACATTTTAAAGGTTGAGCCTCAGGCCGAGGCGCCCGCAAATGGCATTTCGACGTGTGTGAAAGGGAAATTCGGCTGGGATTTCGTCAATAGTGAAAAGCGCCTTACCAAACCGCTTATCCGGGAAGGAGACTCGTTTCGGGAGGCGGAATGGGATGAAGCGCTGCAGCTGATCGCTGATAAATTTACCGATATAAAAGAACATTTCGGCCCGGACGCGCTTGCCTTTATCACATCTTCCAAATGCACGAATGAAGAATCATACGTGATGCAGAAGCTTGCAAGAGCTGTGATCGGCACAAATAATGTCGACAACTGCTCACGCTACTGCCAGTCTCCCGCCACGGCCGGATTGTTCAGAACGGTCGGATACGGCGGTGATTCAGGATCGATTACAGATATAGAAAAAGCTGAGCTCGTGCTGATTATCGGTTCAAATACGTCTGAGTCTCACCCCGTCCTGTCCACACGCATTAAACGTTCTCATAAGCTGCACGGACAGAAGCTCGTCGTCGCTGACTTGCGAAAACATGAAATGGCCGAGCGCTCCGATGTGTTTTTCCAGCCGCGTGCCGGATCAGATATTGTCTGGCTGAATGCCGTATCGAAATATCTGCTTGATCACGATTTGGCGGATACTGCATTTCTGAATGAGAGAGTGAACGGATTAGATGAATTCGTGAAAAGCCTTGAACCTTATACAATGGAATATGCGGAAAAACATACCGGTGTGGACAAGGATACCCTAATCAAAGTGGCCCGGATGATTCATGAAGCCGGCAGCGTGTGCGCACTGTGGGCGATGGGGGTCACCCAGCATATCGGAGGAAGCGATACGAGCACGGCCATTTCCAACTTGCTTCTCGTGACCGGAAATTACGGCAAGCCCGGCTCAGGATCATATCCGCTTCGGGGCCATAATAACGTGCAGGGCGCCAGTGATTTCGGCAGTATGCCTGACAGCTTCCCCGGCTATGAAAAAGTAACGGATGAAAAAGCCCGCAAAAAGTATGAACAGGGCTGGGGAACAGACCTGCCGAAAGAAATCGGAATGACAAATCATGAAATGATCGAAGGCATCCACTCAGGAAAACTGAAGTCCATGTACTTAAAAGGAGAAGAAATGGGGCTTGTCGACTCCAATATTAACCATGTTCATGCCGCATTTGAAAAGCTTGATTTCTTCGTTGTGCAGGATATCTTTCTTTCGCGTACGGCCGAGTTCGCCGATGTCGTGCTTCCGGCAAGCCCGAGCCTTGAAAAAGAAGGGACGTTTACGAATACGGAACGGAGGGTGCAGCGCCTTTACGAAGTGTTTGAACCGCTGGGCGATTCAAAGCCTGATTGGCAGATCATTACGGACATCGCCAACCGTCTGGGCGCTGATTGGCACTATGAACATCCGGCAGACATTATGGAAGAAGCGGCAATGCTTTCGCCGCTCTATGCAGGCGTCACTTACGAACGTCTCGAAGGCTACAATTCACTGCAATGGCCGGTTGCAGCGGACGGAACCGATTCACCGCTTTTATTTACGGATAAGTTCCCGTTTTCAGACGGCAAAGCGATTTTATATCCCGTTCAGTGGACCGAGCCGAAAGAATTTGGTGCAGAATATGATATCCATGTGAATAACGGGAGGCTGCTCGAGCATTTTCACGAAGGAAATCTGACTTACCGATCAAAAGGAATATCCGAAAAAACACCGAGTGTGTTCCTTGAGGTCTCGCCCGAACTCGCCGAAGAAAGAGGGCTGGAAGACGGAACGCTTGTCCGTCTGACTTCACCGTACGGAAATGTGAAAGTCAAATGCGTCATCACAGACAGGGTAAAAGGCAAACAAGTCTATCTCCCGATGAACGATTCAAAAGACGCCGCCATTAACCTTTTGACAAGCAGCTATGCGGATAAGGATACCGATACACCGGCTTATAAAGAAACATCAGCGAAGATGGAGATTTTGAAAAAAGAAGGAGTTAATCCGCTTCCGAAAATCAATTTCCGTTATGGAAACCCGCAGCCGCAGATCGGTGTCCGGGTTGAGCGGAAATGGGCGCGTAAAGATTATGTATTTCCGGGAGACGCCGTAAAAAGGGGGAAACAGCAAAATGGCTAAAGCAATCAGCGGCATCCGAAAACAGACCGTCACAGAAGAAGACAAACGAAAAAAGGACTTAGAAGAGATCGAGACGGCTCTTTTACGAAATAAAGACGCGATTTTGGAATCTCTGCACATTCTTCAGCACATGAACGAGCGCGGCGTTTTGGCGCTTCTGCGCGGGCTCTTCGGCCAGGGAGACAAAGTGATGGATATCCTGGTGAAGAAGGCGAATACTCCGGAAACGGCCAATATGCTGAAAAATCTCCTGCTGTTAAGCGGCGTTCTCGGCATGCTCGATGTAAAACAGCTTGAGCCGTTTATCGTTAAAATCAATGCGGGCGTCACAAAGGCCGTCGAGGAAAAAGACAGCGGCAGGAAGACCGGGTATTTTGATATCGTCCGCGCTTTAAAAGACCCGGAAATCAACAAGGCCGTCACTCTGCTGTTTTCTTTCCTGAAAGGCATGGGCGCTGATACGGACGATATGGAAAGAAATACGCAGCCTCCTGAAGACCAAAAGCAGCACCAGAAACCGCAGACGAATGAGTGAACATATCTCCCGAGCCTGGCCGAAGGCTCGGGTTTTTTGTGCGCTTCTGCTGTTTTCTTGGGAGAAATTTCACCTCCGGATTTATGACTTTTGTTGTGTTATGTTAATAGTTCAGGTTATGAATAGAAAAAAATTGAAAATATGTGCTAGGATAAAATTCAAGGTACGTCAACTATTCAAATATGAAACAATCAGGAGTGATGAAACATGAGTAAGCTGAGGAGCACGAGACAAGCCATCCAAAGAACCCTGATGAAAGGAAAAAACGGCCTGGACGTATACAACCCTTTTCCTTGGTACGAAAAAATGAGACGGGAAAGCCCTATACACTTTGATGAAGAAACGCAGGTTTGGAGTGTGTTTTTATACGATGATGTCAAAAAAGTCATCAGTGATAAAGAGACGTTCTCAAGCCTCATGACTGATGTGAAAAGCTCGATTGCAAAGTCCATGCTGAATATGGACCCGCCGAAGCATACCCAAATCAGATCTGCCGTCAATCGCGCTTTCACTCCCCGCGTCTTGAAGGAATGGGAACCGAGAATTAAAGACATTACCGATCATCTCCTGAAACAGGCAAAGAACAAAGGGCGGATTGATATCGTTAAAGATCTCTCTTACCCTTTGCCGGTCATGGTGATTTCAGAATTATTAGGCGTTCCGTCCGAACGTATGGATCAGTTTAAAAAATGGTCGGACATTCTCGTCAGCATGCCGAAAGATGCGAGTCCTGAAGCGGCGGAGAAAAATCAGCAGGAACGTGACCAATGTGAGGCGGAGCTGGCGGCGTTTTTTGCGGAAATAATAGAAAGTAAACGAAAAAAGCCCGGCCAAGACATTATTTCTATTTTGATAAAAGAGGAAGAAGAGGGAGAGAAGCTCACGGCAGAAGATCTGATCCCGTTTTGCAACCTGCTTTTAGTGGCGGGAAATGAAACAACGACTAATCTCATTTCAAATGCGGTTTACAGCATATTAGAAACGCCCGGCCTTTATGAAGAGCTGAGACAGGACCCTTTTCTCATCGCGCAAACGGTGGAAGAAACGCTGCGTTTTCGCGCTCCCGCTCCGTTTGTCAGAAGGACGGTCCGGCACGACACTGAACTGCGCGGACGCCGCTTGAAAAGCGGGGAGATCGTTCTCTGCTACGTTGCATCTGCCAACCGTGATGAAAACAAATTTGAGAAGGCGGGCGTATTTGATATTCATCGCCAATCGAATCCGCACCTTTCCTTCGGATTCGGCGTACACTTCTGCTTAGGCGCTCCGCTTGCCAGACTTGAAGCGGAAGCCGCGCTGAAAGGAATTGTAAAAAATTTTTCACACCTAGAGCCCGTCGGGATTGAGCCGATCCGAAACAGTGTCATGTACGGGCTGGAGTCTTTAGAAGCGGAGATAAACGAAAGTGAGGGAGAAGAAAAAAGATGAGAAAAACACACATCGCCATTATTAATGTGGCCGCTCACGGTCATGTCAATCCCACGCTGCCTGTAGCCGAGGAACTTGTCAATCGCGGGTATAAAGTGACATTCGCTACGACTGAGGAATTTGAAGCTTCCGTTGCCAAAACGGGCGCCATTCCCGTTTTATACCGCACAAGCATAAAGGCGGACCCGGAGACGATAAAAGAACGGGTAAATAAAAATGACGCGTTTGTGATGTTTCTGGAAGAAGCGGTTGAAGTGCTTCCGCAGTTGGAAGAGCTGTACAAAGACGACCTTCCTGACATCGTCCTGTTTGATTTTTTAGCTCTTGCCGGAAAATTGTTTGCGGATAATGGCGGCATCCCGGCCGTAAAGTTCTGCCCGAGCTATGCAATGAATGAGTATTTTCAATTAGGAAGAGACGAAGAAACACTGGAAGCGGCCAAACAGGCGATAGAAGAATATCAGGAGCAGATTGAAAATGAACAATTGAAACGGATGACAATGGAAGAATTTTTTATGCCTGAAAAACTGAATATTGTCTTTATGCCAAGGGCCTTTCAGCCGAAACAGGAAACCTTTGATGAACGATTCTGTTTTGTGGGTCCGTCTCTTGGAGAACGCACAAATACGGGAAGTCTGGAAATTGATGCAGCCGATGACCGTCCGCTTATGCTCATCTCACTGGGAACGGCGTTTAACGCCTGGCCTGAATTTTACCAGATGTGTATTGACGCGTTTCGGGACTCGGACTGGCGGGTTATTATGTCAGTCGGCACAACAATTGATCCGGAAAGTTTTTCGGATGTCCCCGATCACTTTATCATCCGCCAGCACGTTCCTCAGCTTGATGTGCTGGAGAAAGCAAAGCTGTTCGTATCTCACGGCGGGATGAACAGTACAATGGAGGCGATGAATGCGGGTGTCCCGCTCGTTGTCGTTCCGCAAATGCACGAACAAGAGGTCACCGCAAAGCGTGTGGATGAATTGGGGCTTGGCGTGCATCTGCCGCCGAAAGAAGTCACTGTGGCCCGTTTGCAAAAAGACGTTCAGAACGTATACGGCGATAAGAACATCCTCAGCCGCGTGAAAAGCATGCAGCAGAAAATAGAAGAAACCGGCGGCCCCAAACAGGCTGTTTACGCCATTGAAGAATTTTTGAAAACGGCGGCCGTCGAAAATTGATTGAGAAACAGGCAGCGCACCGGAAGACGGCTGCCTGTTTTGTTATATATTTTTCTTCATGCCGCATCTCCGGCATTCCCTCAAAAATTTTCCGCCCTTCACTGAACTTTTAAACAGCGTGTAGTCGCAATTGTCACATCGGCCGCTGTGAACATCAGGATATTCATTGAACTCGTAAATGACCGAAGTATCGTATCCTTTTGTCTCGAACTCTTTTTTTGTTTCCATGATTGAAAGTCCCTCCGCGAATCAAATCGTTCTGCCCGGTTAATGATACAGCAACTGCACGGGGGATTCAACGGGAGCATAGCTTGATTTTCCCGGCTGATTGCGTAACAATAATAGAAATAAATGACGGCCTGCCATAGGGCGCCCGGCATCTGAAGGGAAGAAGAAAACAGCGATGGGAAAAGGATTGAACGGGAAACGGATTGCCATCGGCGGTTCGCGGAAAACAGAAGAGATCACAAAATTAATAGAAAAGCAGGGCGGAACGGCGGTCGTCCGTTCCCTCCAAGGAACCGTATACCTGGCGGAGGATCAAATTGAACCCGACGTAAGAACATTTGCCGGGCAAAAAGCCGATTGGGTGATATTCACCACAGGCATCGGTACGGAAACGTTATTGTCGGTATCGGAAAAAATCGGTCTGAAAGAAGAATTTTTAGCGGCCGTTCATGAAGCGAAAATCGGCTGCAGAGGCTATAAAACATATGCGGCCTTAAAAAAGCTCGGCATCACGCCGCATGCCTCAGATGAAGACGGTACAACAAGAGGGCTGATCCGCTCCTTGGAACGATTTGACTTTAAAGATAAAAAAGTCATGATACAGCTTCATGGCGAAAAAGCGCCGGTCTTAACGGAGTTCCTTGAGAAAAACGGAGCGGAGGTATTCCCTGTTCTGCCGTATCAGCATATTCCGCCTGAAAGGGAGACGGTCGATAAACTGCTGGGAGAGCTGTTAAACGGAGAGGTCGATGCCGTATGTTTTACGACAGCCATTCAAGTGCGCTCTCTCTTTGATTATGCAAAAGAAAAAGGGTTCACAAAAGAATTGCAGCAGGCATTCGAAAAACATGTGCTTGCCGCCGCAGTCGGCAAAGTGACGGCTGAAGCGATCCGGGATGAAGGGGTAAAGAGGGTCCTTGCTCCGGATATTGAGCGGATGGGAGCGATGATAATTGAATTATCCCGTTACTATGAATCTCTGACCTTGTCATAAACCATCATTCAGCAGGGAAAAAAGCCTACGCTTCCCTGCTGAATTTTTTTAATTGCCAGTGTTCCGTGAAAAGGGAAGGATATGTCAAGGCGCTGAGTATGATACATGTAAGAAGAGCGGAGGCCATCGTTGTAAAAACGATCAGCAGCTGAAAGCGCACCGCCTGTATCGGATCAGCCCCCGCTAAAATCTGCCCCGTCATCATGCCGGGAAGCTGAACGAGACCCAATGTTTTCTGGCTTTCAAGCGTCGGGATCATACTGAGCTTCATACTGGACGTCAATATCTGCCGGACGGCCTGCTTAGGCGTTCCTCCGAGAGAGAGAATCAGCTGGATTTCTTCTTTCCGCAGATCCGCTTCCGAACTGAGCTTGTTTAAAAACAGGCTTGAGAGCACCATGGAGTTTCCGATGACCATGCCGCTTATCGGAATGACATATCTTGAAGTGAACGGAATGATATGCAGGGTCAGTAAAAGTCCCTGCGTCACAACTTCCACGATCGCCAGTGTCAGAAAAACGCGCCAAAATGAGCCGATCCGCATTTTTTTCCGTTTGGAGACATTGTGCGAAGCGGCCGTGAGCATGAGAAGCACCATTAATATGATAAATATCGGGTGATCACCGCGAAAAATCAGCGACAGCACATAGCCGATGATGAGAAGCTGAATGACGGCCCTGACGGTTGCGACGATCATATCCTTTTCGACGCCGGCTTTAAAAGATTTAGACAGGAATAAAGCGATAATGACAAATATACTTGTTAGTAACAGAGAAAGATCATTCATATCAGCACCCGCTCCCTTGTAAAAGCGCCCGGGCCTTTTCGTGTTTCGGTTCCTTAAAGAACGTTTTCGTTTCCGCGGTCTCTAAAAGCCGTCCCTCAGCCATAAACCATACTGTATCGGATAATCGTTCCGCTTGTTCAAGGTTATGGGTGATCCACAGGATCGTCAGCTGTTTTTGCCGATGGAGTTTCGTAATCAGTTTCTCAATGGTGAGTACGGATGACGGGTCCAGCGCCGATGTGATTTCATCCAGCAGCAGGATGGACGGCAGTCCGGCGAGAGTTCGCGCTAATGAGAGCTTCTGCCGCTGACCTCCGGATAATTCTTTTGCATTTCGATCCAGAAGCTCGCGCGGAAGATCTGTAAAATCTGCGAGCTCTTCAGGGGTATAGTGCTGTGCCCCGTGGAGTTTTTCTGCGAGCAGAAGGTTGTCCCGCACCGTGCCGTCCATGACGGGAGCTGATTGAAATGCAAGGCCCGCGGTTTTTCTGAGCTCTCTGATGTCCCAGTGTCTTATTTCTTTTCCGAATACAAGCACTTCCCCTTCATCAGGTGTATTCATCAGATTGCACAGCGACAGCAATGTGCTTTTTCCCGCGCCGGAAGGCCCTATCAACGCCGTGATAGAACCTTTTTGAATATGTCCGGTTACACGGCTTAGGACATCAAAGGACGTATGGTTTTGTTCAAAGCGTTTGCCGGCTGACAGAAAAGATATTGCCGGAGTTTCTTCTTTCATACAGGATGACACCTTTCGTAAAAAAATCAGGAACCGGTGAGATTGGCTGACGTTTGCTCAGCCGTTTTCTGGTCTGTCTGCCGGGAAGCGAATGTATGCATGACCATTCCCGCAATAATAATGAACAGTCCGGCAAATGAAAGAAGTGACGGAAACGCCGCGGATAAAAAGACGATTTCGCCGATAAGTGCAAAAAGAACCTCTCCGGACTGCGTCGCTTCAACAGCAGCGAGCTTCTGCGGCTCATTCCTCACCATATCGGTGGCGCGGAAAAATAATACTGTTGCGATAACGCCAGAGCTGAGTGCGACGATAAATGATTGGAATGTCTGTCCCATTGAGGGAAGCCCGTCTCTATGCCAGCCGAAAGCGGCGATCAAAAGCCAAAACGGAAGGCTTGCGAGCGTCATGCCGAGCACCCGCTGAAACGTATCGAGTTTTCCGCCGTATTGTTCCAGCATTTTGCGGTTGCCGAGCGGATAGGCAAAAGCGGCGATGACGACCGGCACAACGCTGAATAGTATCGTGCGGCCGGACAGAGAACCCGCATGCTGAAGCTGAATCAGACCGGCTCCGATCAGGATGATGACGGAAGTAACCAGCGAAATCAGCGGGATCTTTTGTCTGACGGAAACCGGGCCCGCCGGTGAATGTTTTGTTTCGTAGAAAAACGGCGACAGAAGCACACCCGCGACAATTGTAATCTGCCACGTGCCGGCGATCAGCCAGCCCGGCCCATATGCCGCCGCAAACGTAATCGGGGCATAAAACAGCACGAACCCGGTAAAACTCCACTTCAGCCAAAAAAACGGTTTTTTTCGGATTTCATGCCAGAGCGGCGCCCATTTTCCTTTCGCATAAACGATCAAAAATAAAAACGGAACCATAAAAAGAAAACGCAGGGAAGAGCTCCACATCCAGCTTCCGCCGGAAAGCTCCATCGCCCTGTTTAAAATAAAGGTGACTGCAAAAAACAGCGATGCCAATATTCCGATCACGATGGCTTTCATTAAATCCCTCATTTTGACACATATTTTTTTATACTATACTATTCACCGGCAGGCTTCGCAATGGAATATGAGAAAATAGCGTTTTAACAAATGATGAATGGGAAACAGACATATACGGAGGTGAAAACAGTGCAGAAAGAGGATATTCAAGTGCTTTATTTCGAAGATGACGGCCGCATTCCGAATAACCCGAATCTTCCGCTTGTTATTTATAAAGCGGTATTTAATGAAGAAACGGTACAGAAAGCAGAGTCCGTCCTCCGCCGGCACGATTGGTCGAACAGCTGGACGGGCGGAGTATTTCCGTATCACCATTTTCACAGCACCACGCACGAAGTTCTTGTCGCGGTAAAAGGAAACGCGGTTTTGAGGTTCGGCGGGGAACAAGGAGCGGACGCGGTTCTTCAAATGGGAGACGCAGCGGTCATTCCGGCCGGCACCGGACATAAAAAACTGTCGGGCAGTTCTGATTTTACCGTGATCGGGGCTTATCCGGGCGGCCGGCAGTACGATACAAAAACGGAGAAAAATGATAGAACTTCAGAAGAAATCAGCCGTGTCCCGCTCCCGGAATGCGACCCCTTTACGGGAAAATCGGGCCCGCTTTTAAAATTGTGGGAAAAATGACAGGGGAAAAGCGGATGGTCTGTAAAAAAATAGCCTAAAAGAAACGTTATTACACCCCCGCCATATAAATAATTTCATAAACGAAACAATTCACGTTCAAATTTTGTTCAAAAAGTGTTATTATATAAGAGTAAATCAAATTGGGGTTTTTTATGTTTGCTATTTTCAGAGAGGAAAAAGAAATTTTGACTTATTCAATTGTTTTTGTTGATATAAAAATAATACTGGATATGGCAAAGTGAAAAACTGGGTAGTAAACATTTATTTTTGTAAATGATTGTGCATGAATTCACAATCTTGCTTTTTCATGCTTTTCTGCATGAAGGGGGAAAGGCTACCCTTTCCAAAAAAATCAGCATACTGCTTATAGTAAAGGAGAATCGGATATGCCAGAAACAATCGATCAAACAAATGCATCTGTCAGCCAAGGCCAACGCGATCTTATTGATCAGCTGCTAAAACCTGAAGTTCAAGAATCACTGACTGTTTTAGTGGATCAGCTTCCAAAACTGACTGAGTTAGTAAATATTTTAACGAAGTCTTATGATTTTGCACAGTCTGTAGCGACAGACGAAGTATTGAAGAGCGATACAGTGGGTGCGCTTACAGAAATTCTTGAGCCGGTGAAAGAAACAGCGAAAGAAGTTGCGGCTACTGCGATCGAAGCAAAAGACCGCGCGGATGCAAGCAATGAAACGATCGGACTTTTCGGCCTGCTGCGCATGCTGAAAGATCCTCAAGCTCAAAAGCTGTTCCGTTTTGCTAACAGCTATCTTGAAATCATGAACGAAAAACAAAAATAATCTCAGATTCAAATTGATATAAAGGACGGAGGATATACGATGTCAAAACATATTGTCATTTTAGGCGCTGGTTACGGCGGAGTTCTTTCTGCTTTAACCGTTCGTAAACATTACAGTAAAGATGAAGCACGCGTAACCGTTGTGAACAAATACCCGACTCACCAAATCATTACAGAACTGCACCGCCTTGCAGCAGGCAACGTGTCTGAACAGGCTGTTGCTATGCCGCTTGAAAAACTTCTGAAAGGAAAAGACGTCGACATTAAAATCGCAGAAGTCAATTCTTTCTCAGTTGATAAGAAAGAAGTTGCCCTTTCTGACGGTTCTAAGCTGACTTATGACGCGCTTGTTGTCGGACTTGGTTCTGTTACGGCTTATTTCGGCATTCCTGGACTCGAAGAAAACAGCATGGTGCTGAAATCTGCTGCTGATGCGAACAAAGTATACAAACACGTGGAAGACCGTGTGCGTGAATACGCTAAAACGAAAAACGAAGCTGATGCAACGATCCTTATCGGCGGCGGCGGCTTAACAGGCGTCGAGCTTGTCGGTGAGCTTGCTGACATCATGCCGAACCTTACGAAAAAATACGGCGTAGATCCGAAAGAAATCAAACTGAAATTAGTAGAAGCAGGTCCGAAAATTCTTCCTGTTCTTCCTGATGACCTTATCGAACGCGCGACAAAAAGTCTTGAAAAACGCGGCGTTGAGTTTTTAACAGGTCTTCCTGTTACAAATGTTGAAGGAAACGTTATTGATCTGAAAGACGGTTCAAAAGTCGTTGCCAACACATTTGTATGGACAGGCGGCGTACAAGGCAACCCGTTAGTCGGCGAATCCGGCCTCGAAGTGAACCGCGGTCGTGCGACGGTTAACGATTTCTTACAATCTACTTCTCACGAAGATGTATTCGTTGTCGGAGACAGCGCTGTATACTTTGCGCCGGACGGCCGTCCGTACCCGCCGACAGCGCAAATCGCTTGGCAGATGGGTGAACTTGTCGGTTACAACCTGTTCGCTTACTTAGAAGGAAAAACGCTTGAAACATTCAAGCCTGTAAACTCTGGTACGCTTGCAAGCCTCGGACGTAAAGACGCGGTTGCCATCATCGGAGCGAACTCTACTCCGCTGAAAGGTCTTCCGGCATCTTTAATGAAAGAAGCAAGTAACGTACGTTATTTAACACATATCAAAGGATTATTCAGCCTCGCTTACTAATCCTTAAGATCACACAGAAGACATTGCCGGACTTTCTCGGCAGTGTCTTTTTTTGTATGAAAATGTTAACGGATACAATTTTCTGAAAAATAAAATAAAAATGATTGATATGTGAGAAAGAGGAAGCTAAAATAAAAAAGAACCATTTTGTTAACGTTAACATTTTTAAGAGGGAGGATGAAAGTGTGAAAGCTTTTATGGGTGATGATTTTTTACTGGATAGTAAAACGGCCGTAAAGCTGTACCGGGAATACGCTGAAAACATGCCGATCATTGATTATCACTGTCACTTAAGCCCAAAGGAAATCTATGAAAATAAAACCTTCGCAACCATTACGGAGGCATGGCTTTACGGTGACCACTACAAGTGGCGGATTATGAGGGCCAACGGCATTGAAGAGCGCTGCATTACCGGAAACGCTTCAGATGAAGAGAAGTTTTTCGCCTGGGCAAAAACGGTGCCGATGGCGATAGGCAATCCGCTGTACAGCTGGACGCATTTAGAGCTGCAGCGCTGGTTCGGCATTTATGACGTATTGAATGAAAAAACGGCCGCGGCCATTTGGAAAAAAACGAATGAGCTCCTGCAGGGAGACGGGTTTGGCGCAAGAGATCTCATTCTGAAATCAAATGTCAAAGTCATTTGCACAACCGACGATCCTGCCGATGCGCTGACATACCACGAACTGTTGAAAGAAAGTGATTTTCCGGTTCAAGTACTGCCCGGATTTCGGCCTGACAAAGGACTGGACATCAGCAGCCCGGGTTTTGCCGATTGGGTCCGTTCACTGGAGAGCGCTTCCGGAATAGCTGTCACCACCTACCAATCGTATTTAGATGCGTTAGAATCCCGCGTCCGCTTTTTTCACAATGCCGGGGGAAGAGTGTCGGATCATGCGTTAGATCAAATGGTTTATGCCGAGACGACCGAAGAGGAAGCGGCCCGGATTTTTGCAGCCGGATTAAGCGGAGAGCATGTGTCTTTTGAAGATGAAAAGAAATTCAAAACACGGACGCTGCAATATCTTTGCGGTCTTTACGCCGAACTGGACTGGGCGATGCAGTTCCATATTAACGCGTTAAGAAATACCAATACAAATAAGTTCAGCAGCCTCGGTCCTGATACGGGATATGACTCAATTAATGATGAACGTATCGCAAAACCGCTTGCCCGGCTGTTAGATTCCGCCGAAAAAAAGCGACAGTTGCCTAAAACGATTTTGTATTCTTTGAATCCGAATGACAACTATATTATCGCCAGCATGATCAACAGCTTTCAGGATGGGAAAACACCGGGGAAAATTCAATTCGGCACAGCCTGGTGGTTCAATGACACGAAAGATGGAATGCTCCAGCAAATGAAAGCGTTATCAAACGTGGGCCTGTTCAGCCGTTTTATCGGGATGCTGACGGATTCAAGAAGTTTCCTGTCCTATCCCCGCCATGAATACTTCAGGCGGCTTGTCTGCACGCTGATCGGCGGCTGGGCGGAACAAGGCGAAGCGCCTTACGATATGGAGCTTTTAGGAAAGATTGTCGAGGGGATTTGTTACCGGAATGCTGAGGAATATTTCCGCTTTTAAAAAATGGAATGAAAGAGGTGGCCTATGAGTAATGTGCCTGTCGTGACAGCATCTGCCGCAAAAGTGAAGGAGCATAAGCTGAGTCTGAAAGAAAAAGTATCCTATGGATTTGGAGATTTTGGGAACGGATTTATGTTTGATCTCGGGCAGATCTATTTGCTGAAGTTTTTCACAGATGTCGCAGGCATTCCGGCAGCGTTCGCCGGCAGTATTTTTTTGGTCAGCAAGCTGTTTGCGGCTTTGACTGATCCGATTGTCGGCTCGGCCATTGACTACAGAAAAAAGATCGGACCCCGGGGTAAATTCAGGCCGTACTTATTATTCGGAAGTATTATTCTTGCGGTCATGACCGTATTGATTTTTGTGTCACCGGACGTGAGCGTCACCTGGAAGCTTGTGTACGCCTATGCTTCTTACATGCTGTGGGGGGTCGCTTATTCTTTCGTCAATATTCCGTACGGCTCCCTCGGCGCGGCCATTACACAGGATGCGGAGGACAGAACGGCGCTTTCTGCATTCCGCCAGATCGGCTCCCTCGGCGCGCTGCTCATTACAAGTGTCATCGTCATCCCGATTCTCGTTCATTTTGATAACGTTCACATCGGCTACCCGGCAGTCATGGGGATGATGGCCGTAATCGGAATCGCGGGATTTATGATCTGCTACCGAAACTGCAAAGAAAGAATTATCGTCCGTGAAGCGCCGAAAGAAAAGCTGTCCGTCATGTCGGTTTTCAAATGCTTTATCGGCAACAAACCGCTTCTGACCGTCGTTTTCATGACGATTTTCTCAATATCGGCATATAACATTAAATCCGCTATGCTTGTTTACTTCGCCCAGTACAATCTCAACAATGCGGAGCTGATGTCCTACATGAGTTTTATCATCATCGGTTCTTCATTTTTAGGTGTTTTGTTTATGCCGAAACTCGTCAAACGCTTCGGAAAAAAGCAAACGGTGATGATCGGTTTTGCCGTCAGCGCCGCGGCTGATGCGCTGAATTTCTGTCTCCCGTCAAATGTATATATCTTTACGGCGTTAGCGAGCATTGCTTTTATCGGGATCAGCATACCAAACGGCATTACGTGGGCGCTTGTGTCGGACATTATTGATTACGGAGAATGGAAGACGGGTGAACGGAAGGAGGCGACGACATATTCGCTTTTCAACTTCTCCAGAAAACTCGCCCAATCTTTATCAGGTTTTCTTTCAGGCATCGGGCTGAGCGTTATCGGCTATATCCCGAATGCATCTCAGACAAAAGGCACGTTAATCGGGATTAAAGGGCTTCTGCTGCTGTACCCGGCTTTCGCTTTAGCGTGCGCCATGCTGATTATCGGTTTGATGTATAAGCTGACGGACCGGCAGCATGCCGAGCTCGTTCAGGACTTACATCATGCAAAACCTCAACTTTAGTGATTTTATGGACTGTCCGTTAATGGTACAATAGAAATAAATGACAGCATACAGAAAGAAAGGAAAAACGATGGTAACCATAAAAGATATCGCAAAACTCGCCAACGTATCCCACACCACCGTATCCCGGGCACTTAACGGCAGCCCCTACATTAAAGAGCATACAAAACAGAAAATATTAGCGCTCGCTTCACAGCTGAATTACACACCGAATGTAAATGCAAAAAGCCTTGCCATGCAAAAGTCCCATACGATCGGACTGTTTTTTACAAGCATCACAAACGGAACCTCACACAGCTTTTTTTCCGATACCATCAAAGGTGTAAACCGCACAATCAGTGAGGAATACAATTTGTTCGTTCGCGCGATTGACGACCTGAAAAGCTTTGAAACCATTACGCCCATGAGGTATGACGGAATCATTTTAATGAGCCAAAGCGACAGTGATAATTCATTTATTTATCATATTCGCGAGAAAAACATCCCGCTCGTCGTGCTGAACCGGGACATTGATGACCGGAGCATCACGAATATCCTGTCAAACGATAAAGAAGGCTCCAGACAGGCGGTCGACTGCCTGATCGCAAACGGACACAGAGATATCGCGATCATTGAGGGAAAGGAAGGATTCAGGTCAACTTCTCAGCGGAAAGAAGGCTATTTGACATCTTTAATTGATCATTCTATTCCGATTAAGCATGAATACAGTGTAAAAGGCCGCTATGATATGGAAAGCGGCAGTCAGGCGATGGAAAAACTCTTGGCGCTTCAATCACCGCCTACGGCTGTTTTTTGTTCAAACGATGATATGGCGATCGGGGCGATGAATGCCATTTTCGCCAAAGGCCTGAACGTTCCGGAAGATATATCCGTTATCGGGTTTGATGACATCGGCATTTCGCAATACATGACGCCGAGGCTTTCGACAGTAAAACGCCCGGTTGAAAACATCAGCATACTCGGCGCAGAGAAGATTTTGGCGCTAATCGCCGACCCGGATACGGCGGCGGAAAAAATATACGAAAACACCGAGGTGATGATAAGAGATTCAATTAAAAAACTCACATAACGGCCCGTCTGATTATCCGGGTTTTCGTACAGAAAAATGTTAACGTGTGCATAAATGCAGAAGGAGGCGGACAGCTTGCGTCAGCTGAATAAAAAGATGTGCGGTGAATACATTCAATATCCTGAAAAAGTCCTTCAGTTCGGCGAAGGCAACTTTTTGCGGGCCTTCGCAGACTGGCAGATCGATCAAATGAATCAATTGACGGATTTTAATGGAAGCGTTGTCGCTGTACAGCCGAGAGGCTCTGAGAAAATAAAACGTTTAAACGAGCAGGACGGTTTGTTTACGCTTTTTTTGCAGGGGATAAAGGACGGAAAACCGGCTGAAGAACACATGATCGTCAAATCTATCAGCCGCGGCATTGATCTTTTTTCTGACTATGATTCCTTTAAACGGCTGGCAGCACAAGAGGAGCTTCGTTTTATCATTTCCAATACGACGGAAGCGGGAGTTACGTTTGAGACAGGCGACCGGCTTGAGGATAGACCTCAAAAAACATTCCCCGGGAAATTAGCGGCGTTCCTTTATTTTCGCTATAAGGCATTTGCGGGTGACACCGAGAAAGGGTGCATTGTGCTTCCATGTGAACTGGTCGAAGAAAACGGACGGAAACTGAAGGCTGCCGTGCTTCAATATGCCGGGCTGTGGGAGCTGGAGCCTGATTTTACTCAATGGATTCATGACGCGAACATCTTCTGCAATACTCTCGTGGATCGGATTGTTCCCGGATTTCCTGTTGATACCGCGGAAGAACTTACCGATTTTCTCGGATACGAAGACCGTCTGCTTGTGGTCGGTGAGCATTATTATTTGTGGGTGATAGAAGGGCCGGAACAGCTTCAGAATGAGCTTCCTTTTGCTGAGGCCGGGCTGAACGCACTGATCACGTCTGACCTTACGCCTTACAGGACAAAAAAGGTGAGAATCTTAAACGGCGCTCACACGGCATTGGCGCCAGTGGCTTTACTATACGGAC
Source organism: Bacillus sp. IS1 (assembly GCF_032461585.1). NCBI lineage: Bacteria > Bacillati > Bacillota > Bacilli > Caryophanales > Bacillaceae > Bacillus > Bacillus sp. IS1. Next base: position 40,238 of record NZ_JAWCWR010000001.1, read on the forward strand.
TGCAAACCGTCCGGGAAGCGGCTGAGCACGAGGTGACGGGCAGATTCATCGAAGAGCTGATCAATGAAGAAATCCTCCCTGTGCTGCAAATGGAGGGTGTCACCCAATACGCGGCAGATGTGTTACAGCGGTTTAAAAACCCTTATATCCAACATTATCTGCAAAGCATTACCCTTAACGCCGCCGCGAAATTCAAAACAAGAAACCTGCCGACGCTGAAGGCTTATATCGAACAGGAGGGCCGGCTACCTGAGAAGCTGGTATTTTCGTTCAGCGCCATGATCTATTCATACTGGAACGGACCGAACAAACCGGCTGACGGCGAGGAGGTTCTTAACCGTTTCCAAATGGCGCGGTCCCGTTGCAAAGATGATATGTTTCAAGCGGCATCTTCTATATTAGGAGAAGAGCGACTGTGGGGGAAGAACCTGAATCATCTTCCGGGGCTGACTGAACGAACGGCTTATTTTCTGTCTGTCATTCATAAGCGGGGTATGAAGCATGCGTTACATGAATGCTGAGGCAAAAAGGGGGAAGTAAAATGAAAGAGGTCATAAAAATCCATAAAAACGATAACGTGCTTCTCGCCATGCGCCATTTTAACAAAGGGGAGCGGCTGCATACAGACGGACTGACGATTGAAGTGAAGGACCCTGTAAAGCGGGGGCATAAAATCGCGCTGCAAACCATTGAAGAAAACGGCAGCATCATTAAATACGGTTTTTCGATCGGGCGTGCGACAAGGCGGATTTCGGCCGGCGAGCATATTCATACCCATAATCTGCAAACGAATTTATCCGATGTGCAAGAATACACGTATTCACCGCGCTTCGAGGACAATCCTTTTACAAATGAGAACCGGACATTTAAAGGCTACAAAAGAGAAAACGGTACATCCGGCGTCCGGAATGAACTGTGGATCGTGCCTACAGTCGGCTGCGTAAACGGCGTCGCTGAGAAAATCCTGCAGCGCTTCGTAAAAGAGGCGAAAGACATTGCGCCCTTTGACAATGTGCTGGTTTTAAAGCACCAATACGGCTGCTCCCAGCTTGGCGATGATCATGAGAATACGAAACAAATGCTGATTAACGCCATCCGTCACCCAAATGCGGGCGGTGTGCTGGTTTTAGGGCTCGGCTGTGAAAATAATGAGCTGGCGGCGATTAGGGAAATGCTTTCTGAAGTGAATGGAGATCGGGTGAAATTTCTCGAATCACAAGCTGTCACAGATGAAATTGAAGCAGGGACTGCGCTACTTAAAGAGATACACCATGCGGCAAAGGGAGATAAACGTGAGGAGATTCCGCTGTCGGAATTGAGCATCGGATTGAAATGCGGCGGGTCGGACGGTTTTTCCGGCATCACCGCAAACCCTTTATTAGGGAGATTTTCAGATTACTTGATTGCACAGGGAGGGAGCACGGTCTTAACGGAGGTGCCTGAGATGTTCGGCGCTGAGACGATTCTCATGCAGCGTGCGGCGAGCGAAGAAGTGTTTCATAAAACAGTCCGATTGATCAATGATTTCAAGCAATATTTTATGAAGCACGAGCAGCCGATTTATGAAAACCCGTCACCAGGGAATAAGGAAGGCGGCATTTCAACGCTCGAAGACAAGTCGCTCGGCTGCACCCAAAAAGCCGGTCTTGCACCGGTTTCTGATGTGCTGACATACGGTGAAACCCTGAAAACAAAGGGATTGACACTGCTCAGTGCGCCCGGCAATGATTTAATCGCTTCTTCAGCGCTCGCCGCGGCGGGCTGTCACATCGTTTTGTTTACAACCGGAAGAGGCACGCCGTTCGGCACATTTGTCCCGACTGTGAAAGTATCAACAAATACCGATTTATTTCAATCAAAGCCTCATTGGATTGATTACAACGCGGGCAGATTGGCGGAAGACCAAACAACAGAAGATCACATTGTAAGAGATTTTATTCAATACATTATTAAAGTTGCAAGCGGAGAATTCGTCAATAACGAAAAAAACGATTTTCGGGAGCTTGCAATCTTTAAGTCCGGTGTGACGTTATAAGGGAAAAGGCGATCTGACAACAGACCGCCTTTTTTATATTAATTTTATTCCGCTGATTAAAATAATCGCCGCCATCACAAATTGCAGCGGGCGCGGTGAGAATTTCGGCGAAAAGAAGCTGCCGAGAAGCACACCCGGCACAGAGCCGATCAACAGATTCAATACAAGCAGGTAATCGACGCTTCCGAAGCTTGCGTTTAACAGACCGGCAGCAGTTACGAGCAGAAAGGCATGTGCGATATCCGTTCCCACTACTTCTGCCGTTTTCATTCTGAACAGGTATAGCATGGCGATCGCAAATAACGAGCCGGACCCAATAGATGTCAGGCCGACGATGAAGCCGAAAATGACGCCGATCAATATCATGAGTGTCCGCTTTTCTTCAAGCGTTTTTTGCTGCCAGCGGTTCGGCCGCAGTTTTTTATCGAAAAAAAGGCGGGCGATAATGGAAATGGCGACAAGGGTCAGCACGTAGCCGAGCGCCTGTTTGATAATCTGCTCCTGATGCTGGTGAAAAGCGGGAAACAAGTGAAGAACACCGATGGCGGCTGTTGCGCTGGGAATGCTCCCGAGCGCCAAGTAGCCGACAAGTTTAAATTGAACGGTACGCTGCTTCCAATGAGAAACGACACCGAACAGTTTGGTGATGGAGTTATATAAAAGGTCAGTGCCGACGGCGATTGAGGGGTTGATCCCCAAAACGATCAGTAAAGGAGTCAAAAGCGCCGCTCCTCCCACACCCGTCAATCCGACAAGCGTTCCGACAAAGAAACCCATAAACACAATGCTTACAGTCATCTGTGTGCCTCCTGAATAATCCTACTATTTTTATCAGATTATATATGATTAAGAGGCGGTAATCAATTAAATTTTCGGAAAATTTTATACAGTACAAAAAAATCCGCCAGTCTGCTGTTATGTCGCAGACCTGCGGATGGCCGGATTATGATTTTTGCTGATAAAACGGAAGTTCCGTGTGGCCCATTTCTCTGACATACACGAAAAGGTTGCCTTTATGATGAATTTCATGCTCCATGGCAAGCTGAAGGAGAGCAGCGCCGGTCACTTTTCTGCCGAAAGAGGCGGTCAGGTCAATTTCGCGGTTCAGCTGCTCTTCAGTCAGCTGTGACAGAATGTCTGTCGTTTTTTCAGTACATGCTTCCGCCAGTTTGACGAGGTCTGTTTCCGCTTCTTCTTTCGGTTTGTTCTGGATGGCTGATCCGTTTCCGTCGTTAATGACGTTTGCAAACATAAGAAAAGAATAAACGATGTGTTTTACAAGTTCCTGAGCGGACATTGATGTCTCTGCCGGTTTGTAGTCGTAATGCTCGCGGCTGATTTTTTCCGCCAGTTCAATCGTCACGTTTCGATGTGACAGAAAGTGGCTGACCAATTGATTTTGTGCTGTCATGTGAAAACCCCCATTTAATACAGAATAAAAGCTGCAAGGATATGCTATATCAACGGCACGGAAGAAACAAGCAATAAGCTTGTGACGGAGATAAATCGTTGCGGATATCCGAAATTCGACAATTGCGGTCTTTTTGCGTTCTTCTTTTTCTAGCAAATATGATAAAATATGACATATCTCGGTCATTCCAAAAGGGGGGATTTATTGAGGATGAAGCAGACTATTCCGTCCTCTTTTGTCGGGCTCAAAATTAATGAATGGTATACCCATATCCGGCAGTTTCACGTCCTTGAGGCGGAGCGCGTCAAACGTGAAGTAGAGAGAGAGATCGAGGATATGGAAGAAGATCAGGATCTGCTGCTGTATTATTCATTAATGGAATTCAGACACCGTGTCATGCTGGATTACATCAAGCCCTTAAAGGAGGACCCTTCTCAGCCTGAGTTTTCAGAATTATTGGAAGACATTGAAGGCAACCAGTATAAACTGACAGGACTGCTTGATTACTACTTTAATTTTTTTCGAGGAATGTACGAATTTAAACAGAAAATGTTCCTAAACGCCATGATGTATTACAAACGGGCTGAAAAAAACCTTGCACTCGTTTCTGATGACATCGAGAAAGCTGAGTTTGCTTTTAAAATGGCCGAGATATTTTACAACCTGAAACAAACCTACGTCTCCATGAGTTATGCCGTTCAAGCCCTTGAAACGTACCAATCGTATGAGACGTACAACGTCCGCAGAATCCAATGTGAATTCGTTATTGCAGGGAATTATGATGACATGCAGTATCCAGAAAGAGCATTGCCCCACTTAGAACTTGCTTTAGATCTTGCAAAACAAGAAGGCAATCCCCGTCTTATCAGTTCAGCCTTATATAATCTCGGAAACTGTTACGAAAAAATGGGAGACCTCTCTAAAGCAGCCGAATATTTTGAGACATCCGTTTCCATTTGCAGGTCAGAAAAGTTCGATAATCTTCCGCATTCTATTTACTCATTAACACAGGTTCTTTATAAACAGAACACTACAGCCGAAGCAGAGAAGCAATACCGCCTGGGGCTCAGTATCGCCCGCGAATACAATGATGAATTGTTTGTGAATCTGTTCCAATTTTTACATGCGTTATACGGCAAGGAAATGGATAACGCATCCGTCAGGCACACGTTTGATTTTCTGGAAGAACACATGCTGTATCCGTATGTGGAAGAATTGGCGCATGACGCTGCCAAATTTTACATGAAACACGGACAGCCTGAAAAAGCGCTCACGTTTTATGAAAAAATGGTGCACGCCCAAAAACAAATCCAGAGAGGAGATTGTCTATATGAAATCTAAACTGTTGTCAGGATTGCTGCTTGTTGCTGTCGGGTTCAGCTTTACACAGGTGATCGGCCATGAAAGCCATTTGGAAAACCAAGCGGACGGCACATTCCATATTGCCGCGCGCAACCAAACATAACATAAAGACCCTTCTTTGGAAGGGTCTTATTTTTTGCATGCGTATCCATTCCATTTTTATCCGAATGCAGGGTCTATATGCTCAAGTTATCTGTCCTACGAATGCCACCTATTGATGAAAAAGGCATAAGGAGAGATGAAGAGTGGGGATTGAAGTGAAAAAACGGCTCGTATCGGCTGATAAATATGCGTTAAAATGTCCGAATCCGATGACGCCGGAGTATATTACCATTCATAACACGGCAAACGACGCATCCGCCGCTAATGAAATCAGCTATATGACGGGAAACAGCGAATCAACGAGCTATCATTTTGCGGTTGATGACAAAGAAGTGATCCAGGGAATTCCGTTGGACCGGAATGCCTGGCATTCGGGAGACGGCACGAACGGTACCGGAAACCGAAAGTCGATTGCTATAGAAATCTGTTACAGCAAGTCAGGCGGCGAACGGTACAGAGCCGCAGAAGAACTGGCGATTGCGTTCGCGGCGCAGCTTTTGAAAGAACGGGGCTGGGGGATTGACAGAATCAGAAAGCATCAGGACTGGAACGGAAAGTACTGCCCGCACCGCATTTTGTCTGAAGGCCGCTGGGATGAAGTGAAGGCGAAGATTGAAAAGAAATTAAGCGGAAGTATGCCGGCGAAAAAAGCCTCTATTTCTTCTTCCGCGTCTGAATACCATGTGAAAAAAGGCGACACCTTATCGGAAATCGCCGCATCGCACGGTGTCAGCGTAAAATCGCTGCAAAGCATCAACCATATCACCGATCCGAATCACATTACAGTCGGACAAGTGATCAAGCTCGCTCAGACGGGTTCTTCTTCAAAAAGTCAGGCTGTGTCTTTCTATCCGCTTCCATCCGGTGTGATCAAAGTGACGAAACCGCTGACGAAAGGGACAAACGTAAAACAAGTGCAAAACGCTTTATCCGCTCTTTATTTTTATCCCGATAAAGGAGCAAAAAATCATGGGGCGGACGGCGTTTACGGTCCGAAAACGGCAAATGCCGTAAAACGTTTTCAATCCGTCAGCGGATTAACGGCAGACGGAATTTACGGCCCGAAAACGAAGGCGAAAATTGAAGAAAAACTGTAATCAATAAAACGGAAGCTCCCCGGGCTTCCGTTTCTTCTTACATACAAACTGCGGCAAGGGCCTTTTGAATATCATAAATACTTTCATCTTTTTTAAACTGCTTTGAGACAGCGGGAAGTTCCGCGCCTGAAATCCAAATTTTCAGCTCTGAATCAAGGTCAAAGCGGCCGGCGGTTTCTACGCTGAATCTGGAAATGCTCTTGTACGGAATGGATTGAATCTCCGTTTTCTTCCCCGTGAGTCCCTGTTTATCAACAAGAATAAGACGCTTATCCGTAAAGACAATGATATCTCGGACGAGCTTAAATGCGGCGTTGACATTCTCACCTTCCAGCAGAATACGGGCCAGTTCTGCTTTTGCTTCAGCCGTCGATATTGTCGACGCATTGCCCAGCAATCCATTGATGAACCCCATGATATATCCCCCCTGATACGTATTCTATCAAATCATACTATAAAAAGGTTTCCATTCCCAGATGAGTAGAGTAAACTGATGCTGACTGGAAAAGGAGAGCATGTTACACATGAAAGATAGATATGACAATTTCGCAGCCCTTTCTGCTGCTGAATCGGAATACAGAATTATTTATGAAGAAAAAGAGGGAAGTAAATGTATCGTCCTCGCTCCCCACGGCGGGAGAATTGAACCGGGTGTCAGTGAGCTGGTGCGGGCATTTTCTGACCAAAGCTCAATTTACTTATTTGAAGGGACGAAGCGGTGCAATAACCGTTCTCTCCACTTGACAAGCACACGCTTTGACGAACCCCTGGCTTTAGAAAAAGTGACCGCCCATCATTACGGATTGGCTTTTCACGGGTATCATGATCTGAAAAAGGCAAATACACTCGTCGGGGGCGCGGATCTGGAAAAAGCAAGACTGATTTGTGATCTGCTGCGTGAAGCGGGATTTGATGCCGAGCTGACAGAGAAGAATGATCGGCTGGCAGGTGTAAATCCCGGCAACATTGTCAATCGGACAAAAAGGAAAATGGGGCTGCAATTGGAAGTGAGCACGGCGCAGAGACACGCGCTGTTCAGCAATTTTGGCTGCCGGGGAGAAAAATATACGCCAACCGATCTGTTTTTTCGGTATGTAGAAGCCGTGAAGGCCGGTTTTTATGATAAATGAACAGGGGGGCCCGTTTTTACATTCACTGGAGCTATGCGGCGCAAGAAGTGCTTGGCGGGCAGCACGGTGAGAACAGCGTCATGATGCAAAAACCTTTCCTGCGATTTAAAATGATGACATTCTGCCGGCGGAGAATCGCTAATTTTCAATAAAATACGGCGTTTTTTCTTCAGCGGCATGCAAGTGTGTCTGTCCGCTTTCATAATACCCATTCGGCCGCTTGTCGGATAACAGACAAGTGAGCCGCTTCTGAAATTGAATACCTGCTTTACGCCGTTCAAACAGCTCCAGCCTTTTTTCCGCAAATGATGCCGTCACCCGGAAAGCGGCTGCGATTAAAATAACGGCATGGCTTCTCCGCTGGGGAAGCTCCATGTTTAACAGCATAAAGGTCGGCACACAGAAGTGGTACATAAAATGGTTGGCCTGAAATTCCTGCAGTTCCCTGAACAGCTTGTTCATATGAAAATGGTTGCCGGTATGCTTCAGCACATGGCACAGTTCGTGCGCAAAATCCTGCCATTGCTCTTCGGGTGACTTTTTTTGATTCAGGACGATGCTGTACATGCCGTCCCGCTTCAGCATCATACTGTGCGTATCTTCAAAATGAATCCAAATGTCAAGCTCCTTGGCAATCATCTGCATATCAATATGGAGAGGGGCGGTCATTCCCATGCGGCAATATAAGTTTTTGACGTATTCCTCAAGATGTGTTAAAAAATCGCCCAATTGAATACACCCTTTCGAACATATGTTCTTTTTTAGCGAGAAAGAAAAGCCCTGATCGGACTTTGAATCAATTCCCTTTTCTTTTAAAAATAAACATTCAGCTTTTATATCGGCTGAACGTTAAGCAATTTAAAGGAAAAGAGCGGATTATTTATGTTTCGGCCTGCGGTTTTTCTCTTTTTCTTTTAAATAATTAATGAATTCAATGGCCTGCTGCTTGCTTTCCGGCGAAAAGTCCTGCATGTCCCGATATGCTATCTGCAGGTCGGGATCGGCAAACATGTCTTCATCTGAAGGTTCTTTTCCGGTTAACAAATAATCAGTCGACACTTTGAAATAATCCGCAAGCTTTTGCAGCGTGTCGTAATCGGGTTCAGATCGGCCGTTTTCATAATGAGAATATCTGGCGCGCGAGACACCGATATGATTTGCGACTTCTTCCTGCGTTTTCTTTCCTCTGAGACTCTTTAATCTTCCGCCTATCATCCGAATGACCTCTCTTTTTTCAACACCCTAAGTTACTTATGATTATAGATACAAAATGTATCAAAATAAAGAGATGATAAAAAAAGTATCAAAAAGGTCTTGATGATACGAAATGTATCGTATATAATCAACATCATAAGGATACAAAATGTATCAAAATACGATAAGAAATTGATCAGGAGGGTGAGAGATGCAGCCGATAATCATCCGTTTCAGCAGCAATCCGGCTGACCAGAGATGTTTAGGGAAAGCAGGCGGTTCGATATCTTTTACCGCTTGCGGACTTCCGGTATTCCGATTTGATAACCGATTGCAGTATGAACGCTATATAAGTCTGAAGAAAAACGGAGACGTCCAATATGAATCGTAAAAGCTACCCATTTTTCATCTATTCCGGATTATTGAATTCAGAACATTACGACAAAATAGGGTCTGCTATTTGGCTGTTTTTATGGTTCATCAGCTCAACGACAAAGGAACATGTAAAAGACGGCGTAAAGTGGGGGATCGTCCTCGGTCATAAGCCCTTAAAAGCAAAAGAAATGGCCGATGTATTTGCCGTCAGCGAAAAAACCGTCAGACGGTGGCTCGAGAGCTTGGAACAGCATGAATATATCAAAACCGTCCGCGCCCCTTACGGACTCATCGTCTCCGTAAAGCACTCGAAAAGATTCACGCCGAAAAAGACATTGACCCGTCCGGAAGTCACAGACCGGACAATATCGGCGGATCACCGGGACAAAAATGTCCGGAGAGAAATAGATATAACAAAAAATCATACTGCTGAAGAAGCGATTAACGACATTGCCGCCCATTTTATCAGATTAAGGTCTGCACAGGAGGGGCGGAGCGTATACCCCTCGCCCCGGGATTATCAGGCCATCGCCCGTATTGTTTCCCTCGGTGCGTCAGCACAAGAAGCAATCAAATGGCTCGGCGAATGCTTTACCGCTTTTGAACAGCGGCGCACCTCTTCAGCTGAAACGATCAAGGCTTTCAGCTATTGCGCCAAGTATATGGAAGACCGCTTGAATGCACGAATTGCGGGAAGGACAATCACAACAAAAAAAGAGAGGAATACGATACATGACAAAACGAACGATCGAGCAGATACTGGCCGACCTGAAAAACGGAAAACGTCCATTACTGGCGGACAGACCGGAAGAATCAGACGAAAGCCGCTTTGACTGTCCGCTCTGTAAAGATCAGGGCGGTTATCTCAAAAACCAGCTGGGAATGGATGTGTGGGTTAAGTGCCGCTGCGCCGCCGAACGAAAAGCAGAACGTATTCTTGGTGCAAGTGAGATTACAGGCGCCTTTCGGAAGCTGGATTTCAAAGGATTTATCACGCGGGGCAAGCCTCAGGCAGTCGTCGACGCATATGAGTGCGCCCTTGAATATGTTGAAAACTTCGACAAGATTAAAAACTGCCGGAAAAACAGCATTGCCCTTTTAGGGCGTCCGGGATCGGGAAAAACCCATCTTTTGACCGCTCTCAGCAATTATGTCATGAGACAGAAGCAGACACCGGTGCTGTATTTTCCTTTTGTGGAGGGCTTTACGGATTTAAAAAATGATTTTGATCTGCTTGATGCAAAGCTTGGCCGTATGAAACAGGCGGATGTGCTTTTTATTGACGATCTGTTCAAACCGCTGAACGGAAAACCCCGGGCGACCGATTGGCAGATTGAACAAATGTACGCCGTCGTGAATTACCGCTATTTAAATCATAAGCCGGTTCTTATCTCGAGCGAGCTGGCCTGTGACGGACTGGTGCAGGTTGATGAAGCCTTGGGCACAAGAATTTATGAGATGTGCAGCGATTATTTAGTCATCATTAATGGCAATTCATTTGACGTAAACCACAGATTAGAGGGGGCGAGATAATGTGTAAGCTGTGCGGGCCGAAGAAGGTCATTGTGACGGAAACGGGTTTCGGCGCTGTCTTTCACCCTTGCCCGAACTGCAAAACAGGCACTGATTTAACGCCGGTCATTAAACGTCTTGAGCGAATGGTTCAAGACGCAAAAGTGAGGCTTGATGCACGTGTGTAAATATATCAAATGGCTTTTTTGCCTGCTGTTCAAGGCGAAACGGATAGAAAAGCAAATTGAAGCATGGCATGAGGCTGATGGAAAGTGAGGATAACCATTGCAAGAAAAACACAGCCCCGCTCCATGGCGGGCCGTACACAGCGGAGAAGAAAAACCCATTTACATTTATTCCGCTTACAGCGAAGCGGATAAAGAGAAGTTCCCTTATTCAAACGGAAGGCTCATCGCGGCCGTTTTCAACTTAAGTTCATACTCACAGCAGATCAACGCGGCATTGATGGCGAAAGCCCCGGAACTTTTTGAGGCGGCCGAAACGGCTCTCCGCCTGCTCCGGGGAGAAAGTTCTGAAGAAAAAGAAGCGTTTATAAATCAGCTCGGAAGCCTCATACATGAAGTAAACATCCTGAAAAAGACGGAGGACGTAAAACATGAATCCTAAAAAACTGACTGACATTGAACATACAACATTAAAAAGCCAGCTGGAAGAAGGCAAGGTTCGGGTGATTATTGTAGACGGACTGAAGAAGGAAGCGTGGCTCGCCGAAGCGCCGGAGCACGGCAAAACGCTTGTCGAAACGCGAAAAGGGGATCTGGCCCGGGTCGAATATGAAATCGGCTTTAAATTGAATTAAAAACAGAATACGTCCAAGACGGAAAGCCTGCGGACACTGATCAATCGCGCACATGCTGCGCGTTGGTTGGTGTCCTTTTTTTGTTCCGAAAAAGAGGAGGATCTACATGGAAGACTTACTATTTGAATATAAACGCACGCTGAAAGAGACGAAAAAGTGGTACAAGCAGCTGGAGGAAGCCGATGAAACGGTGCTTACTTCAGAAGAACTGAAAGATAAAAAAATCATCAGAACAATCATTACAGATGTGGAATATGTCATCGAATGGCTTGAAAAAGGCCGGCAGCCCGGCATAAGAAGAGCGATAGACCGCAGAGACGCTTATCAGAGAATGCTGATTAAAGATCCGAGAATTATAGAAACCTATTCGCAGGCGCTGATGTTTGAACCTTCCGGGAATGTGACTGAAGAAGACAGAATCAGACTGCGGGACGCATTAGCCGTTTTAACGGATAGAGAAAAAGAAATGCTGCTGCTCCACAAAGCGGAATGCTTTTCATATGAACGGATCGCCGCCTTGCTGAATGTAAAGAAATCAACCGTACAGACGACGGTCAAACGGGCGCTTCTAAAAATTCAAAAACAGCAGGAACAAAGAAATCAATCGCCTGCTTCATAAGTTGTCATACGTTTGCCACCTAGAAGTGAACAGACGATCACAAAAAGCGGCCCGATTAGAAGCCGCTTTTTATTATAGACAATCATGTCGGAGGTGGCGGTGATGCCGTAGCATGAAAAACGCAAAAAGAGAACAGGCATTTACAATCTATCAGTCTCATAAAGGCCGCATCACAAATCGCGCCCTTGCCGGCAAATCAGGCGTATCCGCAAGAACGATCGGCAGATGGAAAAAAGAAGGGCGCTGGGACGAGGCGCTCCATAAGAACGCGGAAAGCGGCGGAAAAAACAACCCGGGCGAAGGTGATGAGTTAAACGAACGCCAGCGGCTGTTTTGTCTTTATTATGTGAAAAGCTTTAACGCCACCCAATCTGCGATAAAAGCCGGGTATTCACCGGAAAGCGCGCATGTGACGGGAAGCAGGCTGTTAAAAAACGGAAAAGTCGCCAAAGAAATCAGCCGCATGAAAAAGGAAATGGTCAATAAAGTGTTTGTCGAAGCGATGGACGTTCTTCAAGTCTATGTGAAAATCGCTTTCGCCGACATTACCGATTATGTAACCTTCGGAAAAAAAGAGGTTCAGGCCTTCGGAAAATCAGGGCCGCTCTTTGACGAAAATGATAATCCGATTATGCAGGAGATCAGCTACGTTGACGTTAAAGATTCGCACCTTCTGGACGGAACCATCGTCACAGAAGCAAAACTCGGAAAAGAGGGCATTGCAATAAAGCTTGCCGACAAGATGAAGGCTCTTGAAAAGCTGTCCTTGTACTTTGACCTTTTCCCCGATCAATTTAAACAAAAAATCGAAAATGAAAAATTAAAGCTGGCACAGCAGAAGATGGAAAAAACAGAAGACAGCCAAAAGCCGATTGACATTGTCATTACGCGGAAAGAGGAACGGTCATGATTGAAAAAGCGGTCAACCCGCGCTTTGAAGATTATTTGTTCAATTGGAATGAAACGTACCAATTTCTCGTCGGAGGCTACGGCTCGTCAAAAAGCTATCATACCGCGTTGAAAATCATCTTGAAGCTGCTTCGTGAAAAGCGGACGGCGCTTGTCGTGCGGGAAGTTTTCGATACGCACAGAGATTCTACTTTTGCCTTGTTTGAAGATATTATCGGGGAGCTTGAGCTGGGACATGCCGTAAAGGCCGTGTCTTCACCGATGCAGCTGAGATTTTCAAACGGAAGCCGGATTATGTTTAAAGGGATGGACAACCCGGCCAAATTGAAATCCATTCATCATATTTCACTGATTTGGATTGAAGAATGCTCTGAAGTGAAGTATGAAGGCTTTAAGGAGCTGATCGGCCGTCTGCGCCATCCCGAGCTTTCGCTTCATATGATATGCACCACAAATCCCGTCGGCACCTCCAATTGGACGTACCGGCATTTTTTCCGTGATGACCAAAAAAAACGGTTCGTATTGGATGATCAGACGCTGTATGAAAAAGGCACCGTCGTTAAGGGAGATACGTATTACCACCATTCCACAGCGTGCGATAATCTGTTTTTGCCGAAAAGCTATATTAAGCAGCTGGACAGCTTACGGCATTACGATCCCGATTTATACCGGATCGCTCGCAAAGGACAGTTCGGCGTTAACGGCATCCGCGTGTTTCCGCAGTTTCAGGTCATGGAGCACAACGAAGTAACGGAGCGGATTGCTTCCATCAGGCGCCCCCTGTTTCGGACGGGCATGGATTTCGGTTTTGAAGAGTCATACAATGCGGTCATCCGGCTTGCCGTCGATCCGGATCAAAAAGAGCTTTATATTTTCTGGGAGTATTACAAAAACAAAATGACCGATGATCAGACAGCTGAGGAGCTTCAGGAATTGGCGGATCAAAAAGAGCTGATCAAAGCGGATTCGGCTGAGCCGAAAAGCATCCAATATTTTCGCAGGCAGGGCTTTTGCATGGTTGCGGCCAAAAAGTTTCCGGGCTCAAGACTTCAGTATACAAAAAAGCTGAAACGGTTCAAACATATCTATTGCTCAGACAGCTGTCAACATACGATCCGCGAATTGCAGAACTTAACGTACGCAAAAAACAAAAACGGCGCTCTGTCGGAAGATGAGTTTTCAATTGATCCCCACACACTTTCAGCCATTTGGTATGCGCTGGATGACTATGACGCGGCGGATCTGAAAGATGCATCACAAAAACGGAGACGTCCGAATCGGGAAAGGAGGAGGTAGGCGTTGCCGAACTATCAAAACGTTAGAGCCACCGTCTTTAAATCAAAAATGGCCGCGCCGCAGGCAAGGCAGATGAACGAAGATCAATTTGCCGATCTGTACGGCGAAGACATCATTTCACCGCCCTATAATCTCATTGAACTGAAAACAATCGCCGAATATTCGACGATTCTTCAGCAGTGCATTGACGCGTATCGGGTCAATATTACGGGGTTTGGGTTCGATGTGGAATATACCTTTGATGTAAATAGCCCAGATTGCTCCCCGACAAAAAAGGCCCGGGCCGAAAAAAACTGGATGAAGCTGGAGAGCTTTTACAAATGTCTTCATTTTGATGAATCGGCCGAGACGATCCTCGGATATGCGATAGAAGACCGCGAAAAAACGGGCAACGGTTTTCTCGAAGTGCTTCGGGACGGGGCGGGAAAACCGGCGGGGATTGAATATCTGGATGTGAAACATATGCGCGTGTGCGGTGTGACTGATCCCGTTGAAGTTACATTTTCATATGAAGAAAACGGCGCATCCAAAACGATTAAAAGGCAAAAACGGTTTCGTAAATATGTTCAGATACTGAACGGTCGGAAAGTGTTTTTTAAAGAATACGGCGATCCCCGCATGATGGACATGAGAACCGGCGAATACGTAAAGACCCTGTCTGAAGAATATCGGGCAAATGAAGCCATTCACTTAAAAATCGGCAGCGGCACTTACGGAATTCCGCGCTGGGTCGGCAATATCGTCAATCTGTACGGCGCCCGGAAAGCGGAAGAACTGAATTTTATGTATTTCAAGCAGGGCCGTCACGTGCCGGCCGCCATTACGGTTGAAAACGGCATGCTGTCAGAAACCTCGTACAAAGAGCTCCAGGATTATATGAATGACCTGGAAGGGGTGGAAAACGCCCACAAATTTCTGCTGATTGAGGCGGAAGGCATTGCGAAGGAAAAAGACCTTCACGGAGGCGAAGACATTACGCCCGTGTCTGTGGAAATTAAATCACTTGCGGAAATTCTGCAGGATGATGCGCTGTTTCTTGAATATGACGACAAGAGCAGAAATAAACTCCGTTCCGCTTTCCGTCTCCCGCCGCTTTACACGGGCGAGGCGCAGGAATACAACAAAGCCACCGCCGATACGGCACGGAAAATAACGGAGGAGCAGGTGTTTCAGCCGGAGCGGAAAACGCTGATTAATAAGCTCAACACGTTATTTTTGCCTGAACTGGGTCTCCACGATGTACAGCTCACATTAAAAGGGCCTGATTTTCGCGATCCGCTTGAAATTGCGAAGGTGCTTACGCCATTTATTTCCGCCGGTGCGGTCTCTCCTAATGACCTCCGTGATCTGGCGGGAAGAGTGCTCGGGAAGACGCTTGAGGAATGGCCTGAAGAGTACTACAGCCGGCCGGTGCTGAAAGGGAAAAAGGAGCAATCCTGAAAGGGGGTGAAAACATCTCGTGCCGAGAGAATTGAGAAATGCCGTCATCAGTTTTGTGAGCTATGTCGATAAGGCGGCGAACCAAACGGAATTCTTTTTTACAAAATCAGCCGGAGGCCTTCCGTCATTTGAAAAAAAGGTGCAGGTGTTTACAAAAAACGAATCGGATGAGCAGAAGCTTGTTTACGGCATCGTTTACGAGCCGGATGTCCCGGATGCCCATGGCGATTATATGACGGCTGAAGAAATTGAAAAGGCCGCTCACGGTTTTTTGGCGGACGCCCGCAACATCGATACAAATCATAATTTTGAAGGCGGGACCGGCGAGGTGGTGGAGTCGTACGTTGCCCCGGATGACTTTGAAATCGGGAATGCTGTGATCCGGAAAGGATCTTGGGTGCTTGTCACCAAAGCTTCCGATGAAGTATGGGATCAGATTAAAGCCGGTATCATTACGGGCTACAGCATGGCGGGAACCGCTGACGTTTATGAAGAGCCGGCAGAAAAGCAAGCCGGCTTATTCGGCGCGGTCAAGCAATTTCTCGACCGTGACCGCAAATCAAGAAACCGCAAGGGAGAGGACTTGAACAAGATGAGAAAAGAAGACGTAAGAGAATCGATTGAACACGCGCTGCACCCGCTTTTAAAGCGGCTTGACAGCTTGGACCAAAACACGGAAGACAAAGACGGGGCGGCTGCGCCGTCTGATGAAGAAAAGCTGAAAACGCTTGTTGAGGACATGCTCGCGCCGATTATTAAACGCATTGAAGCGCTTGAAAAAGTAAGGGGCGCATCAAAGCAGCCGGAAGAAGAGACGGGCGGCCAAGAGCCTGTTAAAAAATCCATTTGGAGCGGACTGCTTTAAGCCCAGTCAGAAGGAGGAACTGTAGAGTGAGAAATCAAGATATCATCAGAAAGGCGGAAATGTCACTTTCCGCTTTAAAAAGCGGCGGTTTAATGAACCCCGCACAAGCTTCAGCATTTATCCGCATGGTGCAGAACACGCCGACCATTTTCAGCGAATCGCGTGTGATTCAAATGGAAAGTGACTCGCAGAAATTTGAAAAAATCGGTTTCGGCCAGCGTATTCTGCGTGCCGCTGAGGAAGGAAAAGCCTTAACTGACGATCAGCTGACCGTCCCGGCAACAAGTACGGTGCAGCTGAATACGAAAGAAGTCATTGCGGAAATTAATATCACCTATGACACGCTTGAAAACAATATTGAAAAAGACGGCCTGCAGCAGACGATCATGCAGATTTTGGCGGAGCGGGCGGCAGTCGATATTGAGGAGCTTGTCGTAAACGGCGATACATCTTCTTCTGATCCGTACTTGGCACAGCTTGACGGAATCCGTAAGCAGACTGTATCTCACGTCATTGACGGAAACGGGGAAGAGCTGTCCAGAGCCACATTTAAAAAGGGCTTAAAAGCCATTCCGGCAAAATATTTGCGCCTGCCTCAGGAATTCAGATTTTACACATCTCAAGGCATGGAGATTGAATGGAAAGACCGTGTGGCTGACCGTCAGACCAATCTGGGGGATCTTGCGGTGCAGGGCGGTTTGTCTTCAGCATTCGGCGTTCCGGTCAAAGGAGTGTCCAATCTGCAGCCGTACTCGGTCGGAGAAGGTGACTCCCAGTACGATGCGTCTGACATCATTTTGACTCACCCGAAAAATATCATTCTCGGTTTTTCACGGAATATCCGAATCGAAGTAGATAAAGATATTCGCAGCCGCAAATTTATTATCGTACTGACGGCTAAACTTGACAGCAAATTTGAAGAAGAAGATGCAAGCGCCAAAATCGTAAACGTTAAAGAATAAGACGGGGGTGGCAGTTATGTTAATTCAGCCGTCTGACGTTGTTTCATATTCAGTTTATGATCAAGTCAAAAACAGGCCGGAGCCGCTTCTTATACAGGACATTCTGGAGGCGGAGGCGGAAGCGGCCAGAATGGCGGGGCATTCGTTCACTGACCCTATTTACTCACCGCTTCCCGAAAAGATTAAGCTTGCGTTATTAAAGCTTTCTCAATATTTTGCGCTGATCAACCAGAATGAAGCAGCCGCTTCCGCCTATCAATCTGAAAAGATAGGTGACTATTCCTATACGGTGGCAGGTGAAGGCGGGATCAGAAAACCGGCTGTGCGCCATCTTCTCTGTGAATATATCGCGCCGGGTTATTCCCCGGTTTCTGCAAACGCAAAGGTGAGACCGTTATGAGCTACGAACGGCTGCTCACTGACAGATGCGATATTTATCATGAGACGGTGTCAGTTCCGAAGGCCGGACGCTTCGGGATTCCCGCCGAAAAGCTCCAGCCTGTCTTTTCTTATCGGGAAGTTCCCGATGCTGAAGACGTGCCGTGTCTGTTTGTTGAAAAACAGCAGCAGCTTATTCAGCTTGATCCTGATCATAAGGTATATCAGCGGTTTCTCGTTCATTTTCCGAAAGAGGCCGTTGTGCGTGTCAATGACAAAATCATTTGGGAAGGACAGGCGTATATTCTGGAAATGCCGAAGAAAGCAAGACAGCACCATTGGGAGGTTATCGCTGTGAGAGATGACAGACTATGAGCATAAAAAACCTTGAACAATGGAATCGGTCGCTGCAAAAGGCATCATCCGGAGAATTTGCCCGACAGGCAGGCGAATGGCTGGAGCAGTCAGGGAAGGATTTTCTCGACTTGGTACGGGAGGAGCTTATTCATTCGGGAGGGATTGATACAGAAAGCCTGCTGTCTTCTTTCCGAAAAGGAGCGCAGGATCATATATGGATCATTGAAAACGGGGGACTGACCCTTGAAATCGGCACCAATGCAGAGTACGCCTCATTCATAAACGACGGACATTGGACCGTCTCAGATGAAAATGTCAGATGGGTGCCCGGGTATTTTCAAGGCTCCCGGTTCATCTATGATCCGTCAGCTTCAACGGGAATGGCGCTCAAAAAACAGTGGATCAGCGGGAATGGGTTTTGGGACAAAGCCCTTCTTTTGTATGAAACACTCTTCGCCGAATCGCTGGACAAGCGTTTCGATCAGTGGCTTAACACGTTGGGGGGAGATATCGGATGAATCGCGAAACCGGTTCAATCGCCGCTTTTTTGTATCAGCAGTGCGGCGTGCCCGTATATGAAAATGAACTGCCTGAACAATTTCAGGTGCCGTCACTATACATTCCGTCCCCATTTGTTTTTGACGAAAATGACACAGTCTCCACTTACAGGAAAACGTACAGTCTGAATGTGAAGCTGTTCCATGCCGACTCGGTGCAGGCGCTCTATGCAGCCGACCGGATCGCCGATGCGGTGAGAGAATCAAGACAGCTGATTCCGCTGCTAACGGAATCAGGGGAGGATACCGGTGATTTCGTCCGCATCAGCCGTATCGAAACAAGAGTCGGAGACAAAGGCGAGGCAGTGATCACAATCCGCTGGACGAGCCGCTACTACTATCAGAAACAAACATCTCCCGCACTGCGGGATGTGGACATTAACAGCGGGGTGAAACAAAAATGAAACAACATAAAAAGAAAAACGCCGCAGCGGCGGAACGAGCGGTTCTTTATGACACGGCGGATTTAACAAAGCACGCGAAGGAGCTTTTCGGCGTAAAACCTGAGATTCTCCAGGGGGCTTTATTCGGCGTGAAGCAAAAACAAATGACAAAAGCGCAAGCCAAGTCTTACATTGAAGCATTTTTAACCAAGGAGGTCATGCAATAATGAACGGCGGAACATTTACGCAAGGAAAAGAAAAAGAACGTGCCGGAATCTATTTTAACTTTAAAACAACCGCCCAGGAGCGGGTATCGATCGGTGAACGCGGGATTGTCGCCCTCCCCGTCGCATCCGGTTGGGGGGAAGCGAAAACATTCGTTTCCATTTCAAGCATTGAAGATTTGAATAAAAAAGTGGGGCTCAGTATTGAAGATCCGTCACTGATTCTGCTTCGTGAGGCGAAAAAGAAAGCAAAAACCGTTTTGATGTACCGTCTGACAGAGGGAATCAGAGCGAGCGCCGATCTTTCGCAAGGTGTTAAAGCAACCGCTTTGTACGGCGGGTCAAAAGGAAATGACATCATCATCCGCATCAGTGAAAACGTCCTTGATCAGACCGCTTTCGATGTGACCACTTACATGGATGAAGCGGAAGTTGACAAACAAACGGTGAAAAAAGCCGAAGAATTAAAAGCAAACGGCTATGTCACATTCACGGGAACGGGCGAACTGTCGGCTTCCATCCCGCTGACAGGCACTGAAGAAGAATCCGGGGAAACGTTAAACCCGCAGGCAGGCATCCGTCTTGCGGGAGGAACTGATAAAGCACCGGTCAACTCAGACTATACGGATTTTTTAGCTGCGGCTGAAACGGAGAATTTCGATGTCATCGCTCTTCCTGTCGCGGAAAACGATCAGCTGAAAGCGACATTTGCCGCATTCATTAAACGCCTTCGCGATGCGCAGGGACAGAAAGTGCAAGGGGTGACCGCCCATTACAGCGGAGATTATGAAGGCATTATCAATGTTACTGAAGGTGTGCTGCTGGAAGACGGAACCGAGATTAAAGCTGAAGATGCGACCGCCTGGGTGGCAGGCGCAAGTGCCAGCGCCGCATTTAATCAATCCTTAACATTCGTTGAATACGAAGGCGCCGTCGATGTGCTGCACCGCCTGACTCATGATGAAGTGATCGAACGTCTTTCTAAAGGTGAATTCCTTTTCTCTTATGATGCCCGTGATAAGTCAGTCAGCGTTGAAAAAGATATCAACTCATTGGTGACATTTACGGCAGAGAAAAACAAAAAGTTCGCGAAAAACAAAATCGTCCGTGTGCTTGATGCGGTGAATAACGATTTGACACGTGAACTGAAAGCCTTAATTAAATCGAAAAAAGGCACGGGCAGCGATCTTCCTGCGACAAATGACGGCCTTCAATTCGTCAAAACGATGATCATTCAATATTTGACTACGCTTCAGGATGCGGGCGGCATCGCAAATTTTGATTCAGACAAAGACATTACAATCGGGCTGAATGAAGACCGCGACGGCTTTTTAATCGATCTCGCCGTACAGCCTGTGGATGCGGCAGAAAAATTCTACTTTAACGTGGAGGTAAACTAAGATGGCATTAAAAGCGCAAAACACGATTTCAGGAAAAGAAGGCCGTTTATTTCTTGACGGAGAAGAGATGGCGCATATTAAAACGTTTGAAGCAAACGTGGAAAAAAACAAATCAGAAGTAAACATCATGGGCCGCCGCATGACGGGACATAAAACAACAGGCGCCAACGGAACGGGCACGGCAACATTCTATAAGGTCACATCCAAATTCGCCGTCCTTATGATGGATTACGTCAAAAAAGGCAGCGACCCGTATTTTACGCTGCAAGCCGTACTTGATGACAAATCATCGGGCCGCGGAACAGAACGCGTCACTCTGTATGACGTCAACTTTGATTCTGCAAAAATCGCCGGACTGGACGTAGACTCAGAAGCACTCGAAGAAGAAGTGCCGTTTACCTTTGAAGATTTCGATGTGCCGGAAAAGCTTTCTGAAACGTTTTAATTAAGATCGGTATGAGTGAAACAGGCCTTTTTACAGGCCTGTTTTTTATAAAAAAAAGTAAGGGAGTTTTCATCATGAGCGAAAAAAACGAACAAGTATATGATCTGTCATTTTTTATGCCGGGTAAAACAGTCGAGGCTGAGGAGATTCGGGTTCCGCTTTCAAAGCGTTTTGTCGATAAAAAAGGAAACATCGTGCCTTTTATTTTTAAAGCCATTACGACTGAGCGCATTGACGAACTGGAGAAGGAAAGCACGACATATAAAAATGTGAAAGGCAGAGGCCGCGTAAAAGACTTAGACAGCCAGCGCTTCTATGCGCGGATCGCGGTTGAATCTACGATTTACCCTGATTTCCGGTCTAAGGAGCTCCGCGACGCTTACAAAACGGCAGATCCGGTCGAGGTGGCAAAACGCGTGCTTTCAGTCGGCGGTGAGTATGCAAATTGGCTGAATAAAGCGATTGAGATCAACGGTTTTGAAGATGAATTAGAAGATCTGGAGCAAGAAGCAAAAAACTGATAAAAGATGGGAATAAGGAAGCCGTGTATCTCTATTACGCGATGCATGAGCTTCATTATTCTCCATCAGAACTGAAAGAGTTATATGAAGCACCGAGACATTTTAAGGCGCTGTTGTACGGTTTAATCGGTTACAAGCTGGACATTCTTGAAAAACAAGCGAAGAAAGGGGGAGCGACATCATGGCAAAGCTGACCGCCCGTTTTGAATTGGAAGATCGGGTTTCAAAGAAAATAAGGAAAATCCAAAATGGCTTCAGAGCGCTTGAGAAATACAGGAAAATGACAAAACGCCAAAGTGAAATTGATATACGCAAAGAGAGTAAATCTGTTTTAAGAACAATTGACCGCATCCAGCGCTCTATGAAAAGAAAGCTGGGCGCACAAATGATCTCTATTTCAGCTGAAGACGGAGCCAGTGCCGTCATTCAAAAGGTGCAAACCCAATTAGCGGGTCTGCCTGCGTCTTTAACCATTAAAATAGGAGCAAAAGACAGCGCGACAGCGGCATTAGAGAGATTGCGGGATCTGGCTGCAGGTTTTAAAGGATTTACCGTTTCACTGTATGCGTCAGACGAAGTGACCCCTGCCATGGAACGCATCAAACGCTATATGCAATCTGCGTTAAAGAACGGGTACTCTGTCACTATACGCGTCATAGATCACGTCATGAAAACAGTCGGCCGAATTTCAGCGGGCATTGATTCGCTGACGGGAAAAAACAATGTCATTCAATTATCGTTAAACGAAAAGGTGACAGCACAGCTGGCTGCAATGCAAAAGAATATGCCGGACGTCGGAAAAGCTTCTGCATCTGCTGCTCCTGCTTCGCCGAAAAACGATTTTTCAATGCTTGACTCCATTGCAGACACCTTCATGAAAAAAGTCAATGACATCGCATCCAAATTTTATCCGGAAACAATCATAGCGGAACTGGATAAATTCGCTGCAAACTTTATGAAGAAAGCGGATGAAATCGCAAGCAAATTCAGCCCTGAGACGATTTTAGCAGAGCTGGACAAGTTCACGACCTCATTCATGGGGAAAGCGGACGAAATCGCGAGCAAATTCAGCCCTGAGACGATTTTAGCCGAACTGGACAAGTTCACAACGTCATTCATGGGGAAAGTAGACGAAATCGCGAGCAAATTCAGCCCGGAGACGATATTAACCGAACTGGATAAGTTCACAATGTCATTCATGGGAAAAGTGGACGAAATCGCGAGCAAATTCAGCCCTGAGACGATTTTAGCAGAGCTGGACAAGTTCACGACCTCATTCATGGGGAAAGTGGACGAAATCGCGAGCAAATTCAGCCCTGAGACGATATTAGCCGAACTGGACAAGTTCACGACCTCATTCATGGGAAAAGTAGATGAGATCGCAAGCAAATTCAGCCCTGAGACGATTTTAGCAGAGCTGGACAAGTTCACAACGTCATTCATGGGAAAAATAGACGAAATCGCGAGCAAATTCAGCCCGGAGACGATATTAACCGAACTGGACAAGTTCACGACATCATTCATGGGAAAAGTAGACGAAATCGCGAGCAAATTCAGCCCGGCAACGATATTAACCGAACTGGACAAGTTCACGACCTCATTCATGGGGAAAGTGGACGAAATCGCAAGCAAATTCAGTCCGGCAACAATCTTAGCAGAGCTGGACAAGTTCACGACCTCATTCATGGGAAAAGTAGATGAGATCGCAAGTAAATTCAGCCCTGAGACAATTTTAGCAGAGCTGGACAAATTCGCTGATTCGTTTATGAAAAAGGTAGACGGGGTCGTGAGTAAATTCAGTCCGGAAGCCATATTGAAAGAACTGGATAAATTCACTGATTCATTTATGAAAAAGATAGATGACGTTGTCAGCAAATTCAGTCCGGAGACCATATTGAAAGAGCTGGATCATTTTACTGATTCGTTTATGAAGAAAGTCGACGACGTTGTCGGTAAATTCAGTCCTGATAAGCTAATCGACCGCGCCGAACAATTTGTAAATGACACGATTGACCGAATTTCTGAGAAATTCGATTTTCTCAATCCGGATAAGATTTTGGAAAAAGTGGAGCAGTTTACATCCTCACTGTTCGGAGGCATTGATAAAAAGTTCGGCAAATTCAGTCCTGATGCGATCATCGAAAAAGCCGAGGCATTTGTTGATAAAATTGTAAGCAAGATTGCCAAGAAATTTGAGAAATTCAGCCCGGACAAAATCATCGAAAAAGCCGGGGAATTAATAGAAAAAATATTTTCAGGAATCGCTGAAAAATTAGGCAAACTCAATATCGGCGGATTATTAGGCGGCGGCACGAAAAAAGAAAAGAGTAAGGGCGGCCTTTCTGCCGGCGGCACCAACAGCCCGAAGCGTCCTGATCTGACAAAGGGTTCACAGCGCACGGTAACAGCGCCAAAATCTTCAGGAAAGTCAGCCAAAAAAACCGGCGGGGCTTTGGGGGGCTGCTGCTGCTGTACCGGAGTGACGAGGGGTAAAAGCAGTAAAGTCGAAGAGCGGAATAAATCTTCAAAACGAGGTTCATCCGCAAAGGGAAGCAAACAGGCATCCGTAAACACGCCGAAAACAAAAGGGGCAGGTAAAGGCATCGGCGCGCTTTTGAAAGGCTTAGGAGATTCAAAGGCGCTAAAAGGCGGTTTGAAAGGGTTAAAAGGTGCCGCTAAAGGAATTCCCGGCATAGGTGAATTGTTATCACTTACTGATTTAGCCGGCATCAATAAAGATAATGCAGGAGAGAAGGTCGGCTCAGCAGGCGGCGGTCTTGCCGGAGCCGCGGCCGGAGCGGCAATCGGCAGCGTTGTTCCCGGAGTGGGCACATTAATCGGCGGCGCGGTAGGCGGCATCGCCGGCAGTTTAGGCGGTTCCAGCTTGGGAGAGGCCTTTGATTCAGGGGCTTTGAAAGACACGTGGAATGATATTTCCAAAGCGGCGCAAAGTGCTTGGACAACAATACAAGATACTTGGGGAAGCGTTTCATCCTGGTTCATGGAAAATGTATGGACGCCGGTTTCATCAGCTGTCGTCGGAGTGGCGACAAGCATCTGGTCAAATATCGTGAATGCGTGGACGACGATTCAAGGGATTTTCAGCACGGTGTCATCCTGGTTCATGGAAAATGTATGGACGCCGGTTTCATCGGCTGTCGTCGGAGTGGCGACCAGCATCTGGTCAAATATCGTGAATGCGTGGACGACGATTCAAGGTGTCTTCAGCACAGTATCCGGCTGGTTTATGAGCACGGTGTGGGAGCCCGTAAAATCGGCTGTCGTCGGAGTGGCGACGTCCATTTGGAGTAAAATCACAGGTGCTTGGGATAAAATTAAATCCGTTTTCAGTACGGTTTCCGGCTGGTTCATGGATACTGTCTGGAATCCGGTGAAAGACATGGTGAAAAATGTCGGTAAAGGAATATCAGATGCTTTCCAGACTGCTTTAGATACGGTAAAGGGTATATGGAAAGGGTTAAGCGGCTGGTTTGAGAAACATATAAAAGAACCTCTTGTAAAAGTGGGAACAGCCATATCAGATGCTTTTTCTGCAGCATTCGACTGGGTGAAAAAGATTTGGGATAAAACCGGCGGCAAAATGATTTCAGGCATAATGAACTTTGTCACAGGAGGCGGCGGAGATAAAAAGAAAAAAACGGACAAAAACGCCACGGGCGGCTACATTACAAAGCCGACCATTTCCTGGATCGGTGAAGCCGGTAAAGAATTTGTCATCCCCGTCGACAACAATCGCGGCCGCGGGAAGATGCTGCTTTCACAAGCTGCGTCTAAGCTCGGCATGCGTGTTGTCGATGATATGGGCGCGGCTTCGGCTCAGTCTTCTGCTGTGCCGGCGGGAGCGGGCGGTGTTTCTTCTTCCGCATCTGTATCGGCCGCGGCGTCTGTAGAGGCATTCGGACTTGGCGGTACGGCTTCATCACTCGGCAAACAGTTTACTGAAGGCTTTGACAGCGGAATCAGCAAAAAAGCGGTGGATATGGACGGCTGGAAGGAAAAAAACATCGGAACGCCGTTCAATGCCCTCATTTCGTCTTCATCCGGTTACGGAAAGCAAGTCGTTGCGGGCTATGCCAAAGGTCAGAATACTTCGCCGACGGGCACCGATTCATTTTTAAAAACAAAGGTGAAAACACCTTATCAATCGGCGGTTAATCAATCGTCATCATGGGGCGCCGCAACGGTGAAAGGATATTCGGCCGGACAGAATGCAAAAGATACGGGAACGTCGCAATACGTAAGCACACATATCAATAAACCGTTTGTGCAATCAAGAGATTCCGCGAACGGCTGGGGGTCAGGCCTGATCGGACACTTCGTATCAGGGATGACTGCAAAAGGAAGCGAAGTCAAACAGGCTGCCAAAGAAATGGCCAAAAAAGTCGAGGACGCATTCAGGGAAGAGCTTGATATTCACTCTCCTTCCCGTGTCATGATGAGTCTCGGACGCTTTGCTTCAGTCGGCGTCGTCAAAGGGCTCGGCTCAGTTGACGTGAAAAAATACGCCGAAAAACAGGCAGGCTCGCTTGCAGCAGCCTTTTCCGGCATGGGTGCAGCGGGAGGAAGCGTCAAAGAGTGGCTTTTGGCCGCAATGAAAGCAACCAATACGCCGATCAGCTGGCTTCCGGGATTAATGACGATCGCACAGCATGAGTCAGGCGGCAACCCTAATTCCATTAATCTATGGGACAGCAACGCCAAAGCCGGACACCCGTCACAGGGGCTTATGCAGACGATTCCGAGCACCTTTGAAGATCACAAAGCGCCGGGCATGAATGATATCAGAAATCCAATTCATAACGCCGCTGCCGCTATCGGCTATATTAAAAGCCGATACGGCTCGATCAGCAATGTCCCCGGGATTAAAAGTATGGCTCATGGAGGCCCTTACGTCGGTTATGCCAATGGGGGTCTGATTACCAAGGAGCAGATCGCCCGTGTCGGCGAAGGGAACAAACGGGAGTGGATCATCCCTGAAGAGCGGGGCATCCGCGGCCGTTATCTGCTGCAAAAAGCGGCTCAAGCGCTCGGCATGGAAGTGTCCGACCCGTCACAGACGGAACCGGCGGCGCTTTCAGCCGGCACGGTTTCCGCAGCCGTTAAAGGCGGCGGACAAACCGTTCAAAAAACGGGAACAAAAGAAATTAAAATCGAATTCAGCGGCGATCAGCATTTCCATAACGGACAGGACGCCGACAGCCTCGCCGCCAAAATCAAACAGGCGCTGATTGATGAACTGCAAAAAGACATTTATACCGGAGCAAAGGGGGCCGTTGCTTTTGACTAAATCTGTTTACGAATTTTGGCTGTCTCAGGGAAAGGACAAGCTCCGGCTTCCCGTTCTCCCTGAAGCGATTGATATCGCAAACAGCGTGCAGAATGATTCCGTGAAAGTCACCGGACTTGGAGAGGTGACGTTTATCGAAGAACCGGGAGCGAAAGAAATTTCGTTCTCTTCTTTTTTTCCGAAACGGTACAGCCCGATTGCCGAATATCAAAGCATCCCTTCGCCGGAAAAAGCCATTTCAGCCATTGAAGCATGGATGAAAGCGAAAAAACCCGTTCAGTTTTTGATTACAGGGACAAAAATCAATGTCACATGCAGCATTGAAAGCTTTAATTACAGCGAAGGTGACAATGAAATCGGCGACCGGAATTTTGATATCGTACTGAAAGAATATAAAACCGCTTCGCCAAGAAAAATCAAACAAAAGAAAAAAACGAAAGCGAAGCGCCCGTCCAAAGCTTCACCCAAAACATATACCGTCAAAAAAGGGGATACGCTTTGGGACATCGCCGGCAAGTTTTACGGAAAACACACGGAGTGGCGGAAAATCTGGAACGCGAATAAAACCGCCATGATTAAGCGCAGCAAACGGAATATCCGGCAGCCGGGGCATTGGATCTTCCCGGGGCAGAAGCTGAAGATACCGCAATGAAACGGGTGAAAAGATGATTGAACTATTTGTCATAAAAGAAACGGAGTGGCTCGAGCTTGTCACAGAAAGCGTCACGCTGGAAGGACACAGATATCAGGCGCCCCGCTCCATCGAAGCGAAGATTGTCGTAAAGCAGGGCAGCCAGACGTATTACGGCGTATCAGAAGGGGACACGGTTTTGTTCAAATGGAACGGAAAAGAGCTGTTCCGCGGCGTTGTTTTTGCAAGAACGCCCGATGAGCATACCGTCGCCTTCACCGCATACGATATGCTTCAATACCTTGTGAAAAACCAGGACGTTTACGTGTTTTCCAACAAGCGCGCCGATCAAATATTAAAAAGGATCGCCAGCGATTTTCAAATTCCCGTCACATCCATTGCCAACACAGGCCATACCATTAAATCACTCGTTTTTAAAAATGATACAAGCCTTTACGATATGATGCTAAAAGCTTTAAAGCAGACAAAAAGCCAGACGGGGCGCAATTATCAGCTCTATTCAGAAAAAGGCAGGCTCGGCTTGCGTGAATGGCCGGAGCCGTCTGACATATGGGTGCTGGAAACAGGAGTTAATATCACAGGGTATCAATACAGCACCTCAATTGATGACACCGCAACCCGTGTCGTCATGCGGCTGCAAAAAGACAATAAAACCGTGAAGGCTTCCGCGTCAGACAGCGCGGGCATGAAAACATTCGGCGTTTTGCAGTATACCGAAACGGTTTCTGACGACATTAATGAAGCCCAGCTGAAACAGCGCGCAAAAGTGAAGCAGGCTGAGAAAAAAGGCGTTAAGAAAGAGCTGAAAAATATACAGGCGATCGGTATTCCTGGGTTGGAAAGCGGATTGCCGGTCTATATCTCAATTCCGGAAATCGGGCTGAAGAAAACCTATTATGTAGATACGGACCGCCATGAATTCCAAGGAACAAAACATACCATGACGATTGACGTCACGGAGAAAAATTCACTTCCGGAGGGGACATCCTGATGAGATTAAGTGATGCCATTAAACATTTAGCCGTCGGAGCGGTTGACGCCGAAGCGCCGGTGGAGCTGATGCCGGCCGAAGTGACCTCCGTTTCGCCGCTCGAGCTGAAACTGAAAGATCACGACAAACTTTTGATTCCGTCTGATGCACTTATTTTGCCGAAGCGGCTGAGATCCGGAGAAGAGGATCAGCTCCAGGCGGGAGATCGGGTGATGACCGCCGCTTTAACAGGAGGACAGTCTTTCTTTGTACTGGACAAAATTTAACCGGCATCCGGACGGAAATGTACGAGAATATCAGCCTATTAAAGCCGCTTCATCATCCGAAGAGGGCTTTTTTACATGATCAAATCTAAAAGGAGCGGGTGCAATGGCCCTGACACCGGAAATCGAATTTGAAGATTTGGAGGATGCGAGTGAGGCCGTTGAGACTTCACAAACCTACCGAATTGATTTTGAAAACAACCGGATTACCAATGAACTGATAAACGGACTGGACGCAATCAGACAATTCGTCTATATCGCTCTTCACACAGAACGGTATTCATATTCGGTTTTCAGTCATGATATCGGAAACGAACTTCAGGAAGTGCTTTCAGATCAGAACACGACGGATGCTTATAAAAAAATGGAGATTCCAAGACTGATAGAAGAAGCCTTGCTGTATGATGACCGTATTTTGGCCGTTACCAATTTTGAGATTGAGAAAAAAGATGATGCCTTCATCGTCTCTTTTACCGTTGAAACTGATGAGGGCATGCTTGAGATAGAGGAGGTGCTGGGTGAGGATGTTTGAAGCTCAGACGTTTGACGACATTATGGACAGAATGCTGGCGCGCGTTACGGCGGATATTGATACGAGAGAAGGCAGCGTCATTTACAATGCGCTCGCGCCTGCGGCCGCTGAGCTCGCAAAGTCTTATATTTGGCTTGATACCGTGCTGGAGCTCGTGTTTTCCGATACGGCTCAGGGAGAATTTCTGGACAGGCGTGCTGCTGAAGCGGGAATTGAACGAACACCTGCCACAAAAGCGGTCAGAGCCGGAGAATTCACAGCGGGCATCACCATTCCGCCAGGCTCCCGTTTCTTCGTTGATAACCTGTATTTTCAATATACGGGGGATGGAACGCTTGAATGTGAAACAGCCGGTGAAGCGGGCAATGCCGGCATTTCAGGGCAGAACCTGCTGCCGCTTGATACGATACCCGGGCTTGAGAAAGCAGTCATGCGCGATATATTAATTCCCGGCCGTGAGGAAGAAGACGACAACAGCTTAAGGGCGCGCTATTTTACCCGTGTCCGCCGGGAGGCAGTCAGCGCAAATAAACAGCATTATAAACAATGGGCCGAAGAGGTTGACGGCGTCGGCAGGGCGAAAATCTTCCCGCTTTGGAACGGAGCCGGAACGGTGAAGGTTGTCATCACAAATGCGAATTTGGAACCGGCATCAGATATTCTGATCAAGAAAGTAAAGGATTATATTGATCCGGACGAAGAGCAGGGAGAAGGACAGGCGCCGATCGGAGCGGCAGTAACGGTGGAAAGCGCCGTATGGAAGGAAATCGAAATCTCCGCTTCCGTGCTGCCTGAGCTGAACAGCTCGATCGATGACGTAAAAGCGGAGATTGAAAAAGGCGTCCTGAATTTATTTAAGAAAATGGCCTTCGAAGAAAACACCGTCCGTTTATCACAAATTAACAACATCGTTTATAACTCGGCATCCGTCAGTGACTACGCCGATATCAAAATGAACGGTGCGGCGGAAAACCTCGTGCTCAGTGACGTGGAAATTCCTAAACTCAAAGAGGTGACAATCCTTGAGCAGACTCGATGAGATGACGGCGTACCTCCCGCCGTTTTTAACCCGATTAAAAGAGATGGCACAGCTGCTTGAGGCGGAAGCTCCTGAGTTTGAGCGGCAGAATAACGATATTTTCGATTTGACAGATCAGCTCTTTATCACGACGGCGACGTGGGGGCTTGACCGCTGGGAAAAAATATTAAAAATACCGCGGGAATCAGGTGACACGGAGGATATGAGACGGCTCAGGCTGATTTCGAAGATGTCGAATATTCCGCCCATCACACATCAAGCGATCGAGCAGGCGCTAAACCGTTTTTTAAAACATCCGTCAGCTTACGTTCGGATGTTTCCGGGGCAGTATCGTTTTTATGCCGATATCGGGCTTGATGACCTGCAGCACATGAACGAGCTGATTGAAACGCTTGAAAAAATCAAACCCGCTCATTTGGCGTATACACTGAGAGCCGCATTAAACGAAACACTGGAAATCAAAGACCGGGTCATTCTCAACAATCGGAGATACCGAAAAGTCAGTGAACTGAAGGTCGGTTATTCCGTCACACTCAACAATAACGAGGTGGTCTTACCATGATATCAGCCGCTTACAGACAGCGTGCCGCAGCCGATCTGAAAAACAGGATCACAAAAGTGCTGTTAAACGGCAAAGAAACTCCGATTGCGGACATTTCCGTAAAAGATGCCGCAGTCACCGTTCTCACACGCAGGGAAGAAGACGTCAAACACATTGAAACCGTGCAGATGCTTGACGAAACAGGAAGCGTCATCACAGAACGAAAAACAAATTTAGATCTCAGCAATAACAGAACGCTTGATTTAAGATTTACCTTTGAGGTGGTGTAACGATGGCTTACGAAGAAAAAACAGACTGGCTTCCGGACGATCCGATTAACGAAGATGACGTCAACCGCTGGGAAAAAGGCATAAAAGACGCCCACACGGATCTGGCGGCCCATAAAAACGACATGAACAACCCGCACAAAACGACAAAGGCCCAAATCGGTCTCGGAAACGTGGACAATGTCCAGCAGG
The DNA here is from genome assembly GCF_032461585.1 of Bacillus sp. IS1. Taxonomy (NCBI): domain Bacteria; kingdom Bacillati; phylum Bacillota; class Bacilli; order Caryophanales; family Bacillaceae; genus Bacillus; species Bacillus sp. IS1. The sequence goes on from NZ_JAWCWR010000001.1 coordinate 71,437, forward strand.
CAGCAAAAAAAGATTTCGACCGGCACAATCAAGATCTGGACCGGCATGTGACGAAGGAAGAGCGCCAGAAGTGGAATAACGGGCAATTAACAAAGCTGACGGATGATTCAGGGAAATATTTAATAAGTATACAAGATGGCTTGGATTTTCATCAAATTGTAGATCAGCTTAATCAATCTTTTTTCTTTTACACAAATAACACGGGAGTTCATACTCCCCCGCTATCCGCCAGAGGTTTATATATCGGATTCAAGTCTTATGGTGAGGCTCTGGCGATGGATTATGAAGGCGGCACATGGAGAAAAACCCTTAAAGCTTCCGGCTGGACTGATTGGGTTCAGTTAGAAACTTCGGAAGGCGCCCAAAAAAAAGTCGATGCCCACACAAAGCAGACTGATATCCATGTAACGAAAGCTGAGAAGGATACATGGAACGCAGGCCAGCTGTTTAAAATCACCGCCGATAATGGCACCCAAAAAATCAATTTAACTTCCGGCTCGTTTTATGACTCGTTAAAAGACGTTGGTTCTGTAACATTTTACGGAACCAATGCAGTAACAGACAACCCGTCAAATACGAGTCTGCGCGGTATGCAGTTAGTGGGGCAGCCGGGAATAGGTAATGGTTATGCTGTAGACGTAAAGGGTAACGCATGGTGGTTTTACTATAACTCTAATCAAACAGCAATCAATTGGTATCCAATTGAATCCATAGCTGGAGCGCAGTCAAAGGTCGATGCACATGCGATAGATTCATCAATTCATATAAGTCCTATCGAAAGAGACAAATGGAACGGCGGCCAGTTGGCGAAATTGACAAAGGATGATGGGAAACGGACACGCTTAGAAAGCGGATCAGACATACTGGCACTGAGCTCGGGATTTTATTATGGAATGGGTGCTCAGCTGAAAAACAATCCGGTTGAAAATGATAATTCCTTTTTTAACTATGATGTGATTGAGAGTGAGTCAGGTAGAAAGTCGATTTTGGCTTGGAGAAGTTACGATAATAATGTATGGATTGCGACTGTTCATACAGACGGTGTTTTTAAGGGGTGGAAACGTCTATTTACTGAAGAAGAATTTAATAAAATGACCTGGTATGATTTAACACTAATTAATGGGCATAAGGCTGGCGCAAGAAATCCTCAGTATGCAGTGTGGGGCAACCAGGTATTCACTCGTGGTGAAGTGGTTCCTCCAGATTTCGACAGCATTTTCGCTGTACTTCCTTCTGAAGCTCACCCTTCAACACAGAAATCAATGGCTGCCCCACTCTTTGGAACAACCGGGATAACAAAATATTATGCCGAACCAACGGGAGAACTGAGAATTAACGGAAAATACGCCAAAATAGAGGGGAATATTACAGGGATTTCAATAGATAATAATTTCACTTTGTAATGGGGGATGAATATGCAAGTCTTTTTGTATGATGAGAATTTTTATTTTCAAAGGCCTGAAATCTTAAACAGTACATCAAGTTCAATGCCGCAAAACTCAACAACCATAAAACCTCCGGACGGCTTATGGAGACCGCAGTTTGATGAAGTAAATAAAATTTGGAACGAATCTGCTGATAAAGAATATAAGGAAAATCAAAAAAACAAGTATCAGGATGTGGTGGAGCCGGATCCCATCGTGGAACAGTTGAAAGAAATCGGACAGCAACTGGCAGATGAAAAACTTGTGAGAAAACAAGCAGAACAAGCTCAAAATGCTTTAGGTGTACAATTGTCTGCCGAAGTGGTGGCAAGGGAGAAAACAGAGATGCTGAATAAAGCTTTAGGTGAACAATTAGTATCTTTAAAATTAGAATTATTAAACGTAAAAGGAGAATGAAAAAATGAAGAGACTTAACTTTTGGGTTTACGCTTTGTTTTATAAGTGGGCCTCAATAGAAATGGTAAAACAGGCTATGGGCTATGATGACTGCTCTGCCGAAGATCTGGCTGAAGGTGTGGCCGCGAAGTATATCACGCCTGAGGAATTTCAAGAAATAACGGGTGAAACATACGAAAACTATAAAAATGCTGTGTCATAAGCCGAACGGCTTTTTTTATTTGTCATTTTTAATAAATCAGAAAAGGAGGACGGCCGATGAAAAAGCATTCATTTGAATTTCCCGCCGATCAACTTGGCAGACCCGGCGCAGTAAAAGCTTATCGCGGTAACAAAAACGATTATGTCACACCGGTTGCTGATTTGTCCGGAATGACAGAGCTTCTTACCAATACGCCGCTAGAAGCGATTGAAGTATACAGCCAATTCGGACAAGACCGTTTAGGAGCCGTCTTAATAGACAGAGCACAGGGGTGGGCTTATTCGGACCGCAGCGGAACTCTTTTTATCGAAGAGAGCGAGGATAACAATTCGTGGACGGCTTCACATTCTGTCGCAGTCAAAGGCGGAGTGCTGACCGCTTCGGGGTGGGTCAGTCTGACAAAAAGATATTACCGGTTCCGTTTTGAAAATGGAAATCAAAAGCAGTCCGAATTTGTTTTATACCAATCTGTCGGTACGGGCGGTGATATGGCGTTTTCATATACAGACGTGATTTTTCATGAAAATGCAGCAGAGGCGGGCGAGGGAAGCATCTTCTCAGCTGGCGCTTGGAAAAAACTTCTCGTCGAAATCACCGGCACGGCTGAGTCGGGCCATATCGCGTTTTGGGGGAGATCCATCTCGGGAAGAAATGTGCCGATCAGAGGAATCAGGTCTGAAGACGGAACATCAGCCGCCGGTACGTCAGGCACAGAAGAAGTGTGGTTATTTGATATTGCCGGCTTTAAGGAAATCGTCATGGAAATCAAAAGCATTTCCGGCGGGAGCCTTTCTGTCAAAGGCACGGCATTTTCTTAAGAATGAAACTTCCGAAGGGAGGTGAGAACAATGTAAGAGGGGGGAGCGGAAGTGCTTCTGGATGAACAAGCGGTGCAAAAAGAATTCGCAGGCATCAAAGGTGAACAAAAGGTGCTTGAACAGCGGGTGGCCGCATTAGAGCGGGTATCCGACCGGCAGGATCAGCAAATCATGACGCTGAATGAAAAACTGAACAAAATTGACGAAAACACAACATGGATTAAGCGGACCATTACAGGAGCGATCGTGACAGCAATCTGCACGGGCGTCATTGGCGGAGCCATCGCCATCATGTACAATCTGCTGCAAAAGTAGGGGGGAAACCGATATGAAATTCGCGGACAAAGGCACGGTCGTCAGGACGGTGCTTCTTTTGCTTGCTTTATTGAATCAAACTTTGCTGATGTTCGGCAAATCGCCGCTGAATATTCAGGAGGACCAGGTCAGCCAGCTTGCAGATACGCTGTATGCCGCCGGGTCGGCCGTTTTTACAATCATAACGACTGCCGCCGCCTGGTTTAAAAACAATTACGTTACAGCAAAAGGGAAAAAACAGCAGGCTTTATTAAAAATAAACAATTTATCGAAATAGGAGAGATGAGAATATGGTAAAAATCACACAGGATTTTATCCCGGCAGGAAACAATAACCGCCCAGGCTATGCAATGACACCGATTTACATTACGGTGCACAATACAGCCAATACCGCAGTCGGAGCTAACGCCAAAAGTCACGCAAGCTATGTGAAAAATCCCGATACACCGACAAGCTGGCATTTCACAGTCGATGATACGGAAATTTATCAGCATCTTCCGCTGAACGAAAACGGCTGGCATGCCGGTGACGGAAACGGGGACGGCAACCGTAAATCCATCGGTATTGAAATTTGTGAAAACGCAGACGGCAACTTTTCACAGGCCGTGGCAAACGCCCAATGGCTCATCCGCACATTAATGACGTCGCACGGCATCCCGCTTGCAAATGTCGTTGCGCACAAGCATTGGTCAGGAAAGCTTTGTCCGAGAAGACTGTTGGATACATGGGATGAGTTTAAAGCGGGAATCGGTTCTGGGGAAAGACAGACGTATACCGTCCAAAAAGGAGATACGCTGTCAGCGATCGCGCGGAAATTCGGCGTCAGCGTGGCCGATCTGCAGAAATGGAATAACATCGCTGACCCGAACCTGATTAAAGTCGGACAAGTACTGATCGTCAGCCCGCCGGTTGAAGCACTGTATTCTCTTCCGGACGAGGTGATTCAGCTGACAGAGCCGTACACGTCCGGTGAAAAGGTATACCAGGTGCAAAACGCGCTCGCCGCGCTTTATTTCTATCCTGAAAAAGGAGCTGTCAATAACGGCATTGACGGTATCTACGGTCCGAAAACCGCAGATGCCGTGGCCCGCTTCCAATCTGTAAACGGACTGACGTCTGACGGCGTCTACGGTCCCGCTGTAAAAGCGAAAATTCTGATGCAGCTTTAACAAAAAAGGCTGAGTCCCGTTCACATTGCGGGATTCAGCCTTTTTTCTTTTTTAACCGGTTCAATAGCCCGAGATTCCTCGCCCGCATCCTCAGCGAATAAGCGGAAAGCCCGAAGCGTCCGTAATCCACAAACTTTACGCGCCTGACAATTTTCTTCACATCATCACCTGTCGCATCTCTTTGTTAGTTTTATTATATGAAAGAAAAGGAAAAAAGGAATAAGGACAAGAGCCGTGTCTCCTGTCCTTAGTGTAATCAAGCTTTTTTTTGTTTATACTTGTCAATCAGCCGCTCGTTTTCTTTGAAAATTCTGGCGGTATGAGGGCTGACCTGGTAACTTGCGATACTTGTCATTGAACGTTTTTTAAACATTTTGAACGGTTTCGCTCTTTGTTCCGGCTGCCCGTTTTGAAATGCCTGCTCCATTTAACCGTCACCTTCCTCTTCTATTGGCAGCATTAAATCATAAATGCTCGTTAGCGATGTGAAAAGCAAATAATCGAATTCCGTCAACAGGTTTTCCGACGTGAGTTTGATCACGTAATGGCGGTTCTGGACTGTAAACGGAATAAGCACAAGCCTGCCTTTTTGATCATAGTAGACGTCTTTACGGTTAAGACGGGACTGAACGTCTGCCGCATCAGGCATATGCTCCGTCAAGCGGTCCTTATCCGATTGTGCGGAATAGTCGCACAAGGAAGCCGTGACATTCATTTTTTCGGCATAAGCGGCCAGCAGTCTGCTGATGCCTTCCGCATAAGCTTCTGTACTTCCATAATATACATGGATCGGTTCATTTTTCAACAGATATTGATAGGTTTTCAGTTTTTCAAGATAGGAGTGAAGCATTTCGTTATTTTCTTCTAAAATTTCCCGCGTATCCGTCTCTAATTCATTGCCGGCGAGCTTTTTGATATACGCGCTCAAAAAGATAAACGCATCAATAAGGGCAAAGCAGACGGCAACAATCAAATATTGTCTCCATGCGGCAAAGAGCGATTCAGGATCATATGTCCAATAGACCATGGAGCCCAGTACAAATAGTAAATACCACGTTTTACGGATGGCAAACATTTTTTCTTTTACCTTTGCCTCATACCGCCAGGATGCGTACACATATAAAATGAGTGCGGCCGCCATCGTCCACACCATAATCTGAAAAAACAAAAGCATGAGCATCCCTCACAATTTGAAAAATGGTCTGCTATGTTCATTCTATGTCATGACATCATTTTCCTGTCACAAAAAAAACCGCTTCTGTAAAGAAGCGGATGTCATCAGAAAAACAGATCTAAGATGAAAAAGGCGATGGCGCCGAGTGTACCTGCAATCGGCAGGGTGATGACCCATGTAATGAGCATCCGTTTAGCCGTTCCCCAGTTTACGCCTTTTACGCGGTGGGAAGCGCCCACACCGAGAATGGAAGACGAAATGACGTGTGTCGTGCTGACAGGGAGATGAATAAACGTGGCCCCGAAAATAATGGCTGCGCCGGTTAAGTCGGCAGATACGCCGTTTACCGGACGGATTTTCATAATTTTCCCGCCGACGGTTTTAATGATTTTCCAGCCGCCGATGGATGTGCCGAGACCCATTGCCAGGGCACAAGAGAGCTGCACCCAAAAAGGAATGGCATCACTTTTATGTAAATTGGCCGTCATAAGCGCCATCGTAATGATACCCATCGCTTTTTGCGCGTCGTTCGTTCCGTGTGTATAGGACTGAATGGCAGCCGTCAAAATCTGCACTCTGCGGAAGCGTTTATTTGTTTTCGCCAGATTGCTGTCTTTAAAAATCAGCTTCACGATCGAATATACGATAAAGCCGAGAACAAAGGCGATGATCGGTGATAAAATAAGTGCTTCGATAATTTTAATGAACCCTTTATAATTAAGCGTCGCAAAACCTGACGCTGCAATGGCCGCACCGGCGATCGCTCCGATAATCGCATGTGAAGAGCTGCTCGGAATGCCGAAATACCATGTGATCAAGTTCCAGGCGATTGCGGCGAGTAGAGCCGCCAGAATGACAACTGACCCGTTGTCTAATGTATAAGGATTCACAATGTCCTTTGTAATGGTTTTCGCCACACCGGTAAATGTCATCGCTCCGAGAAAGTTCATGATGGCGGCCATGACGATTGCGTGCCGCGGCTTCAGAGCTTTTGTCGAAACTGAGGTGGCGATTGCGTTTGCGGTATCGTGAAATCCGTTAATGAAGTCAAATACCAAAGCGCATATGACAATTAATATCGTTAAAAGTAATAGAGTATCCATTATAACCCCTCGTTACGCGTTTTTCATAATAATGGTTTCAAGGTTATTGGCAACGCTTTGGCAAGAGTCGGCAATTTCCTCAAGCGTTTCGTAAATCTCGCGGTACTGAATCACTTTAATCGGATCGGTTTCTGTGCCGAACAGATTTTTTAATGATTTACGGTGCAGGTTATCACAGCTGTGCTCGTATTCCTTAATTTTAATGGCGTGAGGGTGAATGTCCTTCAATCGGTTTTCTGCAAGCAGCTCAATCGTGATTAAAATTTCCTTCGCGCACTCTCTGATGTATCCGCTGAACTTATCGATATGCTCATCGGAAGAAGTGATCGAGAAAATCTCCATCATTGCTGAAAAATGTTCGATCCCGTCAAGCACGTCATCGAGGCTGTTTGTCAGCTCAAGGATGTCTTCACGTTCAATGGGAGTGATAAAAGCTTTGTTCAGCTCTTTAATCATGACATGAACATGATTATCTCCTTTTGTTTCAAACTCTTTTAACGTATCGGCAAATTCCTTTAAAGTCGTCTGGTTCGTCACTTTAAAGTTGACAAAGTATTCTGCGGTTTCGTCTATGTTTTTTGCGATTTCTGTTAAAAGGAGTGAGAACTTATCTTTTTTTCTTTTTATCATTAAAAACCCTCCATTGTTTGAATGAGACAATGCACACATCAAATTATTATATAGCCTTTTGTCGAAAAAAAACAGATAAAGTCGAAAAAAACGCCTCTTGATTTTTTCGTAAAAACGTGTCTCATCCTGTTTTTCTTATGTTACCCACTTCGCCAAAAAAACGTAACATACTTCGAATTCAGACATCTTGCTTAAAAAGTATAACAAAAGATGTGAATTTGCTGTCAACTTTTGCACGTGATTTTGCCAGAAAAAAAACGGCTCCCGTAAAAGGAACCGTTTTTATCAGTTTTTTCTGCCGTTTTTCAGCCAAAAATAAAGCGGCAGCCCGGCGAGGCCGATCAAGAGGGACAGCGCGCAGCTCAGTGTATCTGTAATGATCGTGCTGATCAGCACAAACAGTGAACCCGCGATGGCCAAAACAGGAATGATCGGATACAAAGGCACGCTGTAGGCGCGCGGTTTTCCGCCGCTTTTTTTTCTGAGGATAAACACGGCGAAAAAGGCCATGACGTAAAAAATATAAATCATGAAAATAGAGATTTCAGACAGCTTATCGGGATTGCTGGCGATCATAAAAATAATGGCCAGCGCGATCTGAAATGATACGGCAATCCACGGGGTGCGGAACGTCGGATGCACCCGCGAAATCTGTCCGGCAAACGGCAGCTGTTTCCGTTCCGCCATCGCAAACGAGACACGCGGAAAAGCGAGAATCTTTCCGTTTAAACAGCCGAAGATGCTGACGATGATTCCGACGCTGATCAATTTTCCTCCGATGTCGCCAAACAGCATTCCGGCAGCGGTGCCGGTCGCATTTTCACCGAGTTTGACGATGTCGGTCGCAGGAAGAATGTGCAGCAGCGCAAAGTTAATGAAAAGATAAATGGCGGTGACGACCAGCAGTCCGCCCGTCATCGCTCTCGGGAGCAGCTTTTCCGGATTTTTCATCTCGCCGCCGAGTGCCGCAAGCAGAATCCAGCCGTCATAAGCAAACAAGGTGGCCAGTATGGCAGCGCCGAAATTCATGTCCGACATGCTGCTTGTAACGGCTGTAAAAATATGCTGATCGCCTTTCCAAAGGCCGAACACGATCATGCAGATAATCGGAATCAATTTGCCGACAGTCGTAATTCCCTGGACGATGCCGCCATATTTCGTTCCGATAATATTAATGATGCTTAAAAACAAAACGGCTGAAATCCCGATCAATTTAGACCAGCCGGAATCCCAATTGAACAAGTGCGCCATCAAAGAGCCGAAATACAAGCCGATTGCTCCGATAATGGCGGGGCCGTAAATGATAATTTGAACCCATCCGCACAAAAAGCCCCAAAATTCGCCGTACACTTCTTCGAGATATGTATAAAGTCCGCCCGTTTTCGGAATCTGAGTGCCGATTTCCGCAACGGTCAATCCGCCTGCAAGCGTCAAAATACCTCCTAACAGCCACGCGATAAGCGCAGTTTTCGCATCACCGGAGTAGGCAAGCACGGCGCCTGGTTTCATAAATACGCCGGAACCGATGATGGTGCCGATAACAAGTGAGAGGGCGATGGTAAGGCCGATCTCTTTTTTAAGTCCGTTCTCTTCAATCTGCATATCCTTTCCCTCCAGATGTAAAATCGTCATGATGAAAAAACTATTTTCCATATTGTAAACCCTAATTGCTGAAACACGAATAAAATAAATTTTCTGATTTTGTTGTTTTCCCTAAAAGATAAAGGTTTCTGCTTTTGAGAAGGAAAAAATACCGTTTTAAAAGCGAACATTAATGGTTTTTTTATATCAAAAGTTCGTTATTTAGGGAGCGGCAGTCTGCAGACCGTCTGTGAAGCAGATGGGTTGACTTTACGATCCGGATAACATAAATTGTATATATAAATATCTCGAAATCGAGATAATTGACTGGAGGATAACATAATGAAAGTTAATGGAATACACCATGTATCAGCATTGACGGCTGATGCGCAGAAAAATTTAGATTTTTATCGAAATATCCTGGGACTGAAGCTTGTGAAAAAATCCGTAAACCAAGATGAACCGACGATGTATCATTTGTTTTACGGTGATGAAACAGCCAATCCGGGATCTGAATTGACGTTTTTCGAGATTCCGCGGATTGCGCCGTTTCATGCGGGAACAAACAGTATTTCTTCAATCGGGCTGCGTGTCCCGGATGCACAAGCGCTCCAATATTGGAAAAAACGATTTGAAGAGCATCAGGTCTCTCACAGTGAGATCGTGAAAATAGCGGGCAGGGACACACTCGCTTTTCAGGATCATGAAGGACAGCGGCTTGTGCTGACAGCTGACGAAAAAGGAAAAGACATCGGTGAAGCGGTGAAGCAAAGCGGCATACCGGAAGAATATTCTTTCCGCGGTCTTGGTCCCGTTGAATTGACCGTCCCGTATGCAGAACCGACGCTGCGTGTGTTAACCGATGTGCTGGGCTTCACTGAAATCGGGAAAGAAACGCATGAAGACCGGGGCACGGTTACGGTGCTCGAATCCGGAAACGGAGGCGCGCGTACAGAAGTCCATCTCATTGAAAGAAACGATCTTCCGCGCGAGCGTCCTGGAAAAGGCAGCGTGCACCATGTGGCCTTCCGCGTCCAGAATGAAGAGGAGCTTGCTTTATGGCACCGCATCATTACGAAAGAAGGTTTCAGCAACTCAGGCATTGTAGAGCGTTATTATTTCAAAGCGCTGTACTTCCGCGAGCCGAACGGAATTCTGTTTGAATTGTCAACGGACGGTCCGGGATTTATGGTTGATGAAAAACCTGAAGAGCTGGGCAAAACGGTTGCGCTCCCGCCTTATCTCGAACACCGCCGTTCTGAAATAGAAGCGCGGCTGAAACCGATTCAGTAAATCAGAAATCATGACAGATGCCTCCCGGCTTGACGGGGGCATCTTTTTTTTTCTTTTTTACCCGTTTTGTCATTCTTTTTACCTATTTGTAAACGGCAAAATAATTGTCTTTGTTTATTAATAAATTTTTCACATTTGGTTGTTACACTTGTTCAAAGTTAAACAAAAGGAGTGAAAACACAGGTGAAAATGAAAAAACGCGAGATAGACGCAGTCTTAATTCTCATTTTACTCGCTTCCGCATTCTTGAATATGTACAACATCTGGAATGACGATACGGTGAATCCTTATTACACCGCAGCGGTAACGAGTATGCTTCAAAGCTTTCATAATTTCTTTTACGCTTCATTTGACGCAGCCGGGTTTATCACGGTAGATAAACCGCCTGTTACATACCAGATTCAAACGATCAGCGCGCTGATATTCGGTATGCACGGGTGGAGCGTCATCCTGCCTCAGGCATTGGCGGGTGTAGGTTCAGTTCTATTCATGTACTTATTAATAAAGCCGACGTTCGGAAAAACGGCGGCGCGCATCGCCTCATTTGTCATGGCGTGTACACCGATCGCAGTAGCGGTCGCGCGGACGAACAATGTCGATGCTTTACTGGTCTTTTTCCTCTTGTTCGCCACATGGCTTCTCTTTAAAGCGATCAGAAAGGGCAGACTGATCTGGCTTTTGGCGGCATTTTTTGTCGTCGGAGCAGGCTTTAACACAAAAATGCTTCAGGCTTATATGATTTTGCCGGCCTTCTTGCTGTTCTATATGATTGCGGCAAACACCACGATTAAGAAAAAAATCATTTCATTGGTAAGCGCGTTAGCCGTTTTAGCAGCCGTTTCATTGTCATGGCCGCTCATTGTTGACAATATTCCTGCCAGCAAAAGGCCATATGTCGGAAGCAGCCAGACAAACTCCGTATTGGAATTGGCTTTCGGATATAACGGGATTCAGCGGCTGACAGGGCAAAGTTCCGGCGGCGGCCAGGGCGGGCCGGACGGAAACGCATCGAAAGAGATGTCTTCTTCCGGCGGTTCTTCACAAATGCAAAAACCGCCTGGCCAGTCTTCAAGCAGCAGTTCAGCAAGCGGAGACAAATCACAAAACGGCAGTATGACGGCACCTCCATCTAACGGGAAAATGCCAAGCGGCGGCGAAATGCCAAGCGGCGGTCAAGGAGGCCCTCCAAGCGGCGGAGATGGCGGCGGAGGCGGTCCCGGCGGCGGAGGAAAAAGCGGTGCAGGCACCGGCTCGAAAATGCAATCAGGTTCAGGAATGTTCGGTACGGGAACCCCTGGTCCGCTGCGCCTTTTCCAAACGGAATTATCTGATCAGATCAGCTGGCTCCTGCCGTTTGCGATTTTTGGAATGGCCGGTTTATTGATCGCCGGGGCGAGAGAAAGAAGACGATTATCAGCAGAACAGAAGGAAACGATCTTTTGGGCAGCGTGGCTTGTGCCGATTGCCGGATTCTTCAGTGTCGCAGAATTTTTCCACCATTATTATCTCATTATGCTGGCGCCTCCGATCGCGGCACTTGTCGGTGCGGGATGGGTCGCCCTCGTTCATCTGTACCGCAAGCAGGCGGGATGGAAAACTTGGCTATTGCCGGCCGCTATTCTTGTGACAACCGGATTTGAGCTGTTTATCCTCAGAAACTACAATGATCAAATCGGCGCAGGCTGGAGCATCGGAATAGGCGTTATCGGCGCAGTGGCAGCAATCGCTCTGTTCGTATTCAAACAGCGCCAAAAACCGCTCAGTTATTATGTTTCACTTGCAGCCCTTCTCGTCTTGATGGTCATGCCGATTTATTGGGCGAGCACACCGCTTCTGTACGGAGGCAACAGCTCATTGCCTGAAACAGGCCCTCAGCTCGCTTCAACAAGCGGAAAAGGCATGGGAATGGATAACGCATCTGTCAATACAAAACTGATCAACTATTTAGAGAAGCACAACGCCGGAGCGGACTATCTATTTGCAACAACCGATTCCAACACTGCGGCGCCTTACATTATTAAAACGAAAAAAGCGGTCATGGCGATCGGCGGATACAGCGGGTCTGACCCGGCCATTACGCTGGCCCAATTTAAAAAGCTCGTAAAAGAAGGGAAAGTAAAATACTTCTTAGCATCCGGAATGGGCAAAGGCGGAAATAACGATATTGTGCAGTGGGTTGAGAAAAACGGAAAGAAAGTATCTTCAGATAAATGGCAATCAAACACAGATCAGAAAACGAAAAATAGTGATGCAGCTGATAAAAAAAGCAGCAAGACCTCAGGTAAAAACAGCCGAATGAGCGGCGGGCCGGGCGGAATGAATCAATCAGCTTCACTATACGAACTTCAATCTGATGAATAGGAGGAAAAAACATGAGCAGACATATTCAATATTCAATAGTCGTCCCGGTTTATAACGAGGAACTCGTCATTCAGACAACCTATCAGCGTCTGAAAGAAGTGATGGATCAAACAAAAGAGCATTATGAATTGATCTTTGTCAATGATGGAAGCAAAGACCGCAGTATTGAGATTTTAAGAGAGCAAAGTCTGATTGATCCGAGAGTGAAAATTATTGATTTTTCCAGAAACTTCGGACATCAGATCGCGATCACAGCGGGTATGGATTATGCAGAGGGGAATGCAATCGTCGTCATTGACGCCGATTTGCAGGACCCTCCTGAATTAATCCTTGATATGATTGAGCAGTGGAAAGAAGGCTACGATGTGGTGTACGCCGTCAGAACGAAACGAAAGGGAGAAACCTTTTTCAAGAAACAGACGGCCTCTATGTTTTACCGGCTGCTGCGGAACGTGACTGATATTGATATTCCGCTCGACACCGGAGATTTCCGCCTGCTGGACAGAAAAGTCTGTGATGAGATGAAAAAATTAAAAGAAAAAAATCCTTTTGTCAGAGGGCTCGTCAGCTGGGTTGGCTTTAAGCAGACTGCTGTAGAATATGAACGAGATGAGCGGCTTGCGGGGGAAACGAAATACCCGCTTAAAAAAATGCTGAAGCTTTCCATGGACGGGATCACAACGTTCTCTCATAAACCGCTCAAGGCGGCAAGTTATGCGGGAATGATCATGTCCGGAGCGGGTTTTCTCTATATGTTTATCGTTTTATACATGAAGCTGTTTACGAACAGCACCATTACGGGCTGGTCCTCTCTGATTGTGATACAGCTGTTATTCAGCGGCATCGTTCTATTAATGCTCGGAATGATCGGCGAATATATCGGAAGGATTTATGACGAAGCAAAAGACCGTCCGCTCTATATCGTGCAAAAAGCGTACGGCATTAAAAACGAAAAGATTTATCGGGACCAGCATATGTCTTAACCGAAGCACCCTGTCCGGCCAGCGGACAGGGTGCTTTTATGTGAAATAAAAGCCGCGGGATGACAGAATGTCCCGCGGCTTTTTTTATTCATCTGCGGCCGGTCTGCGTGTGCAGAGAGCGCATGATCAGTCCGGTTCCCGAAAGGTTCAGTAAAATGCTTGCACCAAGCGTCATTCCCCAAGCAGCGTTTTGCTGAGGAAGCTGAATGCTCAGCTGCAGCAAGATCAGACCGGTAACGACCAGCAAAAGTCCGGTTTGTTTCATGTGTATGTATCCTCCTTTGTACACTAAGTCATACGGCTGATCCAGGCCTAAAGTTTCATCCGTATATAAAAAATCCAAGGCGGCCGCCTTGGATTTTTGTTAAGAAGATGTTTCTTCTTTTTGAGTCAGTTTCATTTTTTTCGTCATTTCCTTGCCGTTTCTGATAATCTTCACGTCAACGGTGCTGCCGACTTTCGTATTCTTGTAGAGAATATTGCGAAGTTCGCTGCCCGTGTCGGTTTCTTTCCCTTTTAAGCTGATAATGATGTCTTCTGCTTTTAATCCGGCTTTGGCTGCAGGTGAGCCCTGCGCCACTTCGCGAATATAAACGCCTTTATTCAGCTGTTTGCCGAAAAGCCCGAGTGTGCCTTCCTGATAGTTTTGCGGCACTTGTTCCAAGTCGATCATGCTCACGCCGATATAAGGGCGCTCCACCTGTCCTTTCGTGAGAAGCTCTTCGGCGATCGGTTTTACATCGTTGCTCGGGATAGCAAAGCCGATGCCTTCTACATCACTTTCGCTGATTTTCATGCTGTTGATGCCGATGATTTTGCCGTCTGTATTCAAGAGCGGTCCGCCGCTGTTTCCGGGATTGATGGCGGCATCGGTTTGGATGACGTTGATGCTTGACTCACCGGCTGACGTAGAGATCGAGACGGTTCTGTTTAAGCCGCTCACGATGCCCTGTGTGACGGTGCGGGAAAGGTCTTTTCCGAGCGGATCACCGATGGCGATGACGGATTCACCCGTTCTGAGAGCGGATGAGCTGCCGAAGCTTGCCGTTTTTGTCACGTGTTTATCACTGATTTCTAAAACGGCCAAGTCTGTCAGAGAGTCGCTGCCGACGAGTTTAGCTGTTACATCGGTGCCGTCATATAATGACACTTTAAGGGAAGAGGCGCCTTCGACCACGTGGTTATTCGTAATGATATACGCTTTGCCGTTTGCTTTCTTAAAAATAACGCCTGAACCCGATCCCGTTTCCGCATCTTCACCCGATGAATTTGAGTTTGAATCTGAGCTTGATCCGAATCCGAATAAATCGGAACTGCTTTGCTGCTTCTGCAGATTGGTGATTCCGACGATCGCCGGTGAAATGTCTTCCACCATATTCGAAATGCTGCTTGAATTTGCTGATGAGCTGTTTGACGATTTGCTGCTGCCGGAATCAGAAGATGTCTGCTTGGCGGTTACCGATGACGTTTCCTGAGCGGGAGCCGTATTGGAAGTATCTTGAGTCTGATGGTCTCCAAGCGGCGTAAATGTATAGATGCCGAGGGCGAGCCCTCCGCCGATCACTCCGCCGAGAAGCGGTCTGAACCAGCCGAAGCTTCGTTTTTTCTTGTCCTCGTCCGACGCGGAATATCTGGCCGGCTGCGGGTTTTCTTTTACTAAAAGGACTTCCTGTTCTTTTTGGTCTGTCCGATTTTCATCACGATAGTTATCCATCATGTTCACTCCGTTTCTCTATTTTCATCATAGCATGATTTGCCTATTATTACTGACTCCATCTTAAACAAAAAGTGTGGGATAATAATGAAAAGATTGTGGGAAATTGTGAAAAAGGCGTAATCGGACGGAGGCGCTTTATATTGACAATTTCCATCGGATTTGAAATAATAAATGAGATATTATGTTCAATCCTTCACATGAAAAGATATGAAAAATTCTGTCAAGCTAATGGGGGAAATCTGTTAGCTTTTTCACTTTGTTAAATAGTCAGAAAGGAGTTGTCAAATGAAAGAAAAACATCATTGGATTATTTCTCTGCTCGCTGTATTGGCGGTCGGGCCGGGGCTGATGTCGAATACCGCACTTTCGGCTGTCCAAAGCCTTGTCCGGCAGACGGTCGGCGGTGAAAACTTTGACTCTTTTCATCCGATTATTATCGGTAATATGGCATTTGCCTTATTCGTGCCGGCGGGGCCGTATTTAAGAAAAAGATTCGGCTCCCGGCCTGTCTATATGATTTCGATGGCCGCGGGTGTCATCGGAGCGCTCCTTGCTGCTGTGACAAATGATATTTACCCGCTCGCCGCGGGCCGTTTTTTACAGGGAGCTGCGGCGGGCACTATGCTGATGATTATGATCCCGATGCTGGTGCTTTCGTTTCCGATTGAGCGCCGGAATTACGCATTATTTGTGTTAATCGGCGGATTTTACGGGTCCGTCATTATGGGGACCGTTTTAGGCACGGCGGCGGCAAGCGCCGGCCATTGGCATTGGCTGTTCGGCATTTTTGGCCTGCTGTCTTTTTTCGGCCTCATTTTCAGTTATATGTGGCTGCGGGATGACGCTCATAAAAATGCTGAAAAATCTCCATTTGACGGCATCGGTTTTCTGTTAGCGGGTGTATCAGCCGTGCTGACCGCCTATACATTTATTCATCTGCCGAAATGGGGCTTTTCATCATGGCAGACATTGGCGGGATTTGGAGGAAGCATCGTCATTCTTCTGATCTTGCTGATCATGCAGTACAGAAACGAACATGCGCTGATTTCGATTAAACTTATGCTGATTCCAAAGCCGATTCTGGGTGTTTTCATGATCGCTGCGGGCAGTATTTCCATAGCGGTCAGTCTTTCTGCATTTCACGGGGAGCTTCAGACCGCATATCATATGTCACAAACTCAACAGATATTCCTTTATGCGAGCCTTTTGGGAGGCGTGGCCATCGCCGCTGTCATCAGTGCATTAGCATATGATAAAGTCGGTCCGGGCATGCTCGGCATAACAGGCTCTGTTATACTGGTGTTCGTGAATTTCCAATGGATGACGGCGGATCATCATATACCGCTTATTCTATTTGCGGGGCTTTTCGTGATGCTGGCGGCCGGGACAGGGCTTATTGTGGCAGCCGGACTGATGGGAGCCGCGTTGGGCGGACCGCTTCCGGAACTGGTGAAACGCATGACGGCAGTTCAGTTTTTAAGGCTGTTCATTTATATGGGCGCACCTGTTTTAATAGGGTATTTTACGAAAAGAGATGCTTCCGGCATGCTCCGGGGCGCGCGCGGCACACAATCGCCGCATGACCTGCTGATGGGGACATACAGCGATTTGTTTCTTATTGCTTTCATCTTAAGCTTGCTTTTAGTGTGTTTATCATTTGTCATGAATGCGACCGGCATGGGACATAAGCTGGCGCATAAACCGCATGCCGTCCGTAAGCAGGCGGCTGAACCGATCAGGCATCAGGTCATTCCCGATCGTGAATACAGAAGTGCGGTCAGACAGTTTCAGCGTCATCATATAAGCAAAAACGGTATGTAACTTTTTCTATCAGCAAACCCTTTTCCCGGTGAAAAGGGTTTGTTTTTTCCCATAATAGCAGAATGGTATATTGCATGTTTCATCCTTTTTTAATATAATTTGTTAGAATATTCATAATTTAATATCGAAATTTTAAGTAAAAAAGGAGGCATTACATGAAACTGTATCTATCTGTGGATATGGAAGGGATTTCCGGACTGCCTGATGAAACATTTGTCAATTCCCGCATGCACAATTATGAGCGCGGCAGGGTTCTGATGACCGAAGAAGCAAACTGGTGCATCGCAGAAGCGTTTAATAACGGATGCACGGAAGTGACCGTGAATGACAGCCACTCAAAGATGAATAATCTGCTCGCGGAAAAACTTCACCCTGAGGCAGAGCTGATTACGGGGGATGTCAAGCCGTTTTCCATGATGCAGGGGCTTGATGAATCGTATTCAGGTGTGATGTTTATCGGCTATCATGCGAGAGCGTCGATGCCGGGCGTCATGTCGCACAGCATGATATTCGGCGTCCGCCACTTTTACATAAATGATAAGCCGGTCGGTGAACTGGGGTTAAATGCCTATCTCGCCGGATTTTACGATGTCCCGGTCATCATGGCTGCCGGAGATGATTGCGCCGCAAAAGAAGCGGAGGAGCTGATCCCGAATGTGACGACTGCCGCCGTCAAACAAACCATTTCAAGAACCGCGGTCAAATGCCTGTCCCCTCAAAAAGCCGGACGGCTCCTGACGGAAAAAACAGCCTATGCGCTCAAAAATAAAGATAAGGTCAAACCGCTGACTCCGCCTGAAAGACCTGTATTAGGCATTGAATTTGCCAACTACGGACAGGCTGAATGGGCCCATTTAATGCCGGGCACAGAAATCATCCCGGGAACGACAATCGTTCAATTTCAGGCAAAAGACATGCCGGAAGCCTATCAGGCCATGCTCGTCATGACAGAACTCGCCATGAGAACAACATTCTGTTAAAGGGGTGAACGGCATTGCTGCGGTATTTTATCAAACGTTTTATCGCCATGATTATGACCGTCCTCGTCATTACCACTCTGACATTTGTCATGATGAAAGTGATACCCGGCTCGCCTTTTAACGAAGAGCGGGGCACAAACGAAGCGGTCCAGCGAAATCTCGAATCCTACTACCATCTGAACGAACCTCTTATCACTCAATACGCCATCTATCTAAAATCCATTCTTACCTTTGATTTCGGTCCTTCAATTAAAAAACCGTCAGACAGTGTAAACGCCATGCTTGAACGCGGGTTTCCGGTCTCATTTGAGCTTGGGATAACGGCGATCATCATCGCTGTTATTTCAGGACTCGCGCTCGGCATAATGGCCGCTCTCAGGCGCGGCGGCTTTCTCGATTATGCGGCCATGAGCCTTGCGGTGCTCGGGATTTCTATTCCGAATTTTATTATGGCTACGCTGCTGATTCAGCAATTTGCGGTTCATCTGAAATGGTTTCCGGCAGCTACCTGGACGAGTCCCGTTCACATGGTCCTGCCGACTGTTGCGCTTGCCGTCGGTCCCATGGCCATTATCGCGAGGCTGACAAGATCAAGCATGGCCGAAGTGCTGACTCAGGATTACATCCGCACGGCAAAAGCAAAGGGGCTTTCTCCCGTCAAAATTGTGATCAAACACGCATTAAAAAACGCTCTTATGCCTGTTGTGACAGTACTCGGGACGCTTGCCGCAAGTATTTTAACGGGCAGTTTCGTCATCGAGAAAATTTTTGCCATACCGGGAATGGGCAAATATTTCGTAGAAAGCATCAATCAGCGTGATTACCCGGTCATCATGGGAACGACCGTATTTTACAGTGTGATTCTGATCGTCCTGCTGTTTCTGGTTGATTTGGCATACGGCCTGTTAGACCCGCGCATAAAACTTCATAAGAAAGGGTGATCCTGATGAATCTCCCGCAAGAAACGGTAAAACACACAGAAGTGCCTGATGACTGGTTTCAGCCGGGCGCGGAAAGAAAGGGTGAAACCGAGTCGGTCAAGCGTCCGAGCCTGTCTTACAGTCAGGATGCGTGGCGGCGGCTTAAAAAGAACAAATTGGCGATGGCCGGCCTTGTGATATTATGCTGCCTGTTTCTATCGGCTGTGTTCGGTCCGCTGATATCACCGCACAGCGTGACAAGGCAGACGCTCGCCGAGCAGAATCTTCCGCCGTCTTTTTCACACTGGTTCGGAACCGATGAACTTGGCCGGGACGTGTTTACAAGAACGTGGTACGGAGCGAGGATCTCTTTATTTGTCGGTGTG
This sequence comes from Bacillus sp. IS1, assembly GCF_032461585.1. Taxonomy (NCBI): domain Bacteria; kingdom Bacillati; phylum Bacillota; class Bacilli; order Caryophanales; family Bacillaceae; genus Bacillus; species Bacillus sp. IS1. The sequence continues at coordinate 90,731 of NZ_JAWCWR010000001.1, forward strand.
ATGGCGGCGCTGATCGACTTTTTGATCGGCGTTATCTACGGAGGCGTCGCCGGATACAAAGGGGGCCGGACAGACAGCGCCATGATGAGAATCATCGAGGTTCTCTACGGATTGCCGTATCTGCTCGTTGTCATTTTGTTAATGGTGCTGATGGGGCCGGGGCTCAGTTCCATTATCGTCGCTCTGACCGTGACGGGATGGGTCGGCATGGCGCGGATTGTCAGAGGGCAGGTGCTGAGGATGAAGCATGATGAACACGTATTGGCTTCGAAAACGTTTGGAGCGAAAACATTTCGGATCATTAAGAAAAATCTGCTGCCGAATACGATGGGAGCCATTATTGTCCAAATGACGCTTACGGTGCCGGCGGCGATTTTTGCGGAATCATTTTTAAGTTTTCTCGGACTCGGCATTCAGGCGCCGTTTGCAAGCTGGGGCGTCATGGCAAACGACGGGCTGCCGGCGATTTTATCAGGCCATTGGTGGCGGCTGTTTTTTCCCGCTTTTTTCATTTCCTTAACGATGTACGCGTTTAACGTACTTGGAGACGGCTTGCAGGACGCGTTAGACCCGAAACTGAGGAGGTAGGAAAAATGGCGCAGCAAGTTCTTTCCGTTCAAAATCTGCATGTTACTTTTTCAACATACGGAGGCACTGTAAAAGCCGTCAGAGGCGTCAGCTTCGATTTATATAAAGGTGAAACGTTTGCGATCGTCGGTGAATCGGGCTGCGGAAAAAGCGTGACGTCACAAGCCGTGATGGGTCTTCTTCCGAAACATTCGGCAAAGATTGAATCCGGAAGCATACAATTTAAACAGAAAGACCTTTGCCAAATGTCGGATCGGGAAATGCGGGGAATCCGGGGGCGCGATATTTCTATGATCTTTCAGGACCCGATGACGGCGCTCAATCCGACTTTGACCATAGGGGATCAGCTCTCAGAAGCGCTGTTGGAACACCGCGCCATGACAAGAAAACAAGCTGAATCCGAAGTTCTCGCCATGCTGGATCTGGTCGGTATCCCGGACTCGAAATCCCGCCTGAAGCAGTACCCCCACCAATTAAGCGGGGGCATGCGGCAGCGGATCGTGATCGCGATGGCTCTGATCTGCGAGCCGGAAATTATGATCGCCGATGAACCGACAACGGCTCTTGATGTGACGATTCAAGCACAAATCCTTGAATTATTTAAGAAGATTCAAAGAAAAACAGGCGTGTCTATTATTCTGATCACGCATGATCTCGGCGTCGTCGCTCAGACCGCCGACAGAGTCGCCGTCATGTATGCGGGGAAAATCGCCGAAATCGGCACGAGGCATGATATTTTTTACCGTCCGGCTCATCCATACACAAAGGGGCTGCTTCGTTCAGTGCCGCGGCTGGATATGGAGGATAGTGAGCTTTCGCCGATTGACGGGACGCCGCCTGATTTATTCGATCCGCCGCCGGGCTGCCCGTTTGCCGCCCGCTGCCCGGACAGGATGATCGTCTGTGAAAAGGTATACCCGGCAACAACCGTGACATCCAAAAGCCATATCGTTAATTGCTGGCTTCAGGATCACCGTGCAGAGCGGCTGAAGCAGCAGCTGACGGCAGCAGAGGAAAAAGGGGGATTGAAATGAAAAAGAGATGGGCGATCGGTGTGATTGCTGTTGTTTCGTTTGCTTTGATGGGCTGTACAGCCAATGAACAGGCGGGGACAGAACCCGGCAAAGCAAAAGAACAGGGGGGTGAAACGGTGCTGCGGCTCAATAACGAAAATGAGCCGACCTCACTTGATCCGCCGATCGGATTTAATAATGTTTCCTGGCAGCCGCTGAATAACATCATGGAAGGATTGACGAGGCTCGGAAAAGATAATAAACCCGAACCGGCCATGGCGGAAAGCTGGAAGGTGTCCGCTGATAAGCTGACATATACCTTCAATATCCGTGATAACGCCGAATGGACAAATGGCGATCCCGTTACGGCGGAAGACTTCGTGTACGCCTGGAAACGGATGCTCGATCCGAAAACGGGCGCATCTTCCGCATTTCTCGGCTATATGATCAAAGGCGGGGAGGAATTTAACAGCGGAAAAGGCAAAAAAGAAGACGTGAAAATCACGGCAAAAGATAAAAAAACGCTTGTCGTCACATTGGCGGCACCGCAGGATTATTTTCTGAGCGTCGTGTCCAATCCGGCGTATTTCCCGATTAATGAGAAGGTCGCCAAGGCTGATCCGAAATGGTTCACTGAAGCAAAAACCTTTGTCGGCAACGGGCCGTTCAAACTGACGGAATGGAAGCATGACGACAGCATGACGATGGTCAAAAACGAGACGTATTGGGATAAAAAGACGGTGAAACTGGATAAAGTCACATGGGCGATGGTCAGTGACCGGAATACCGACTATCAGATGTTCCAGTCGGGGGATTTGGATACCGCCTTTGTGCCGGCAGAGCTGAGCGAGCAGCTGATGGGAGGAAAAAATGTCCGCACGTGGGATCAGGCCGGACTCTATTTCTATCGTTTTAACGTAAAAATGGAGCCGTTTCAAAATGAAAAGATCAGAAAAGCGTTCGCGGCAGCGATTGATCAGAAAGAAATCACGGATTATGTGACCAAAAACAGTGAAAAACCGGCACATGCCTTTGTATCCCCGGGATTTACTCAGCCTGACGGGAAAGATTTCCGCGAAGCGGGCGGCAGTTTATTAAATCCGGATGAATCAGAAGCCAAAAAACTGCTGGAAAAAGGCATGGCGGAAGAGCATTATGACAAGCTGCCCGCCGTTACATTGACATACAGCACAAAACCGGAGCATAAGAAAATAGCGGAAGCGGTTCAGCAGAAGCTCAAAAGTGTGCTCGGTATAGACGTTAAGCTCGCCAATATGGAATGGAACGTCTTTTTAGAAGAGCAGAAAGGACTGAAGTTCCAGTTCTCTCAAAGCTCATTTTTACCGGATTACGCAGATCCGATCAGTTTTCTTGAGGCTTTCCAAACGGATAATTCCATGAACCGCACCGGCTGGGGCAGCGCGGCATACGACGGCTACATCAAGCAGGCAAAACAGGAGGCCGATGCCAAAAAACGTTTTGCGCTCATGCATAAAGCGGAAAAGCTGCTCATGAATGAGGCTCCGATCATTCCGATTTACTTTTACAATCAGGTGCATCTGCAGAACAGCGGCGTGAAGGGCATTGTTCGGCACCCCGTCGGTTACATTGATCTGAAATGGGCGGAAAAGTCCTGATCTTACAGCGGAAACATATGCCGCTCTTTATCCATTAAAGGAGCGGCGTGTTTCACTTTTCAATCCGGAAAGGAGATTGAAAAAGTTATGAACCATAAACCGAAAGCACTGCAAAAAGGCGACACGGTCGGTGTGATTGCGCCCGCAAGCCCGCCTGAGAGCGGGACGCTGCAAACCGCGCTGCTGTTTTTAGAGAATGAGCTTGGCCTTCATGTGAAACTCGGCCGGGCGCTGAAGACCCGTCACGGCTATTTGGCGGGAGAAGACCGGGCGCGTCTCGATGATCTCCATGACATGTTTAGCGATCAGAATGTCAAAGCGGTGATATGCGCGTGCGGAGGATTCGGCACGGGCCGCATTGCCGCCGACATCGATTTCGGCTTAATCCGCCGCAATCCGAAAATTTTCTGGGGATACAGTGATATCACGTTTTTACATACCGCCATTCATCAAAATACAGGGCTCGTCACATTTCACGGCCCGATGCTGAGCACGGATGTCGGGCTTGAAGACGCTGATCCCCTGACAAAAGCGTCGTATCATCAGCTTTTTACAGAAACGGAATTCACCTATACGGAGGACATTTCTCCCTTAGAGGTGCTGACAGGCGGAAGGGCCGAGGGAGAGCTTGCGGGCGGCAATCTGTCGCTCATTACGTCCACGCTCGGCACGCCGTTTGAAATTGATACGAAAGACAAATTGCTGTTTATCGAGGATATTGATGAGGAGCCGTATCAAATCGACAAAATGCTGAATCAATTAAAGATGGCAGGAAAACTGTCAGACGCAGCCGGAATCCTGGTCTGTGATTTTCACCAATGCGAACCGAAAAACAAAGAAAAGTCCCTTACCTTAGAGCAAGTGCTGAATGATTACATTGTCAAATCAGGGAAGCCCGCGCTTAAAGGCTTTAAAATCGGCCATTGTTCACCGAGCTTCGCCGTTCCGATCGGAGCCCGCGCGGTTATGGATACGGCGGCCAAAGCGGTAACGATTGAATCGGGGGTTTCCGGAAGGGAGTGATCAGGCGTGAGGATAACAGATATTCAAACGGGACGGATGTCCGTGCCGCTGAAAAAGCCGTTTAAGACCGCTTTACGCACGGTTTACAATGCTGAATCGGTCATTGTGAAGCTCACTTTTGACAACGGTCTGACCGGCTGGGGGGAGGCGCCGCCGACGGTTGTCATTACAGGCGACAGCACGGCCGGTATTGAAAGCGCCGTCCACGATGTGCTGAAGCCCGTTCTCTTGGGGCGGAGCCTTTTCGGCACGGAAGCTGTTCTGTATGATATCAGCCGGCTGTTGGAAAGAAATCAAAGCGCAAAAGCCGCGGTGGATATGGCTGTATATGACGGATGGGCGCAAATGCACGGACAGCCGCTTTACCGGCTTCTCGGCGGCTATCGGAATACACTGGAAACAGATTTTACCGTCAGCGTCAATTCTCCTGAGGAGATGGCGGGGGATGCAGACCGTTATATGAACAAAGGATTTCATATTTTAAAAATAAAAGTCGGCATAGGTGACATATCGGACGATGTTGCCCGGATTCAGGCGATCAGATCACGTGTCGGCGGAAACGTCAAACTGAGATTGGACGCCAACCAAGGCTGGACGCCGAAAGAAGCCGTGACTGCGATCCGAAAGATGGAAGACGCCGGCCTCGGCATTGAGCTGGTCGAGCAGCCTGTTCATAAAGACGATATCGCCGGGCTGAAGCAGGTTACCGATGCCGTAGACACGCCGATTATGGCGGATGAGAGCGTCTTTACCCCTCGTCAGGCCTTTCACGTGCTGCAGACGAGAAGCGCCGATTTAATTAATATTAAGCTGATGAAAGCGGGCGGCATAAAGCAGGCGGAAACAATCAATGCGATGGCCGAAACGTGCGGCGTGGAATGCATGGTCGGCAGCATGATTGAGACCAAGCTCGGCATCACCGCCGCGGCTCATTTTGCCGCGGGCAAACGGAATGTGACAAGGTTTGATTTTGATGCGCCGCTTATGCTGAAAGATGATTTGATTCAAGGCGGCATCACATACAGCGGCAGTCAGATTACGATTCCCGACGAACCGGGTCTCGGCATTACCGGTGTGTCGATACAAGAGGAGGCGAAAAGATGAGAGCAGCCGTTACAGCGGCGGCAGCCAACGTATGGACGCTGCCGTCATCTCCCCGTTCGGATGATGCGCCGATGCTTGAAAACCCGCCGCAGATCAGAAAATGGTTAGCGTTTATGGGATATGAAGAGCGGCTGCAATTATGCACAGACAACCTTGTCCAAACGCAAGCGCTTTTCGGGGAAGAAGTGATCATTCTCAAAGAGGAAGGGGAATGGGCTTTTGTCGCCGTTTCCGGCCAGCCTTCAAACAAGGATGCGCGCGGATATCCGGGCTGGATGAAAAAAAGCCAGCTTTCAAAAGACGGCTTTCATACATCTTCCCCCGCCGTATGGATTACCAAACCGACAGCTTTTTTATATCACACAAACGGCGAACCGGACTTGGAAGTAAGTTTCTTAACGCGTCTTCCGGCATCAGGACGTGAGAAAGGCTTTTTCCGGGTGCTGACGCCCCTCGGAGAACGGTTCGTAAATGAAGCTGACGCAGACGAGTGCCGGCATACGGAAGGACGGGCGGCCGATGTCATCGAAACGGGCATGATGTTTCTCGGGCTTCCGTATTTATGGGGAGGACTGAGCGGTTTCGGGTTTGACTGTTCCGGGTTTATGTATTCGATATTTAAAGCAAACGGCTATACCCTTCCCCGTGATGCAAAGGACCAAGCAAAAGCCGGATGCGGCGCGGCGGTAAACGATATCCGGCCGGCTGACCTTTTGTTTTTCGCCTATGAAGAAGGAAAAGGCGCGATCCACCATGTCGGTTTGGCGCTGGGAGACGACCGAATGCTGCACTCCCCGAAAACGGGGAAAACAATCGAAGTGCTGTCTTTGGAAGGAACCGTCTATGAAAAAGAATTATGCACCGTACGCCGCTGTATAAGCGAAAAGGGGGAATAGAAAATGACGGCATCTCCGCTCCTTGAAGTCAGCGGGCTGAAAATGCATTTTGACGCAGGAAGAAAGAAAGCCGTAAAAGCAGTCGACGGTGTCAGTTTTCACATTAAAAGAGGGGAAACATTCGGACTTGTCGGAGAATCGGGATGCGGTAAATCGACGCTCGGAAGGGTTATTCTCCGTCTGTATGACCCGACGGCCGGTTCGGTATCATATGAAGGGACGGATATACACCGTGCCGCGGCAGAACAGCGGTCGGTCTTCTTCCGCAAGCTGCAGATGATTTTCCAAGACCCTTACGCCTCGTTAAATCCGCGCCTGACCGTAAGGGAAATTATTATGGAGCCGATGGAAATCCACAATCTTTACAATACAAGAAAGGCCCGTCTGATGATGGCGGATGAACTGCTTGAAGCTGTCGGGCTCCATCCGGATTTCGGCAGCCGGTATCCCCACGAATTCAGCGGCGGACAGAGGCAGAGAATCGGGATTGCCAGAGCGCTCTCTCTGCATCCCGAATTTATCGTGGCGGATGAGCCGATTTCCGCGCTGGATGTGTCGGTACAGGCTCAGGTCGTCAACCTTTTAAAAAGGCTTCAGAAAGAGAAAGGACTGACATTTTTATTTATCGCCCACGATTTATCAATGGTCAAGCATATCAGCGACCGGATCGGCGTGATGTATTTGGGCCGCATGATGGAAATTACAGAAAGCGCTGCGCTTTACCGGGAACCGCTTCACCCTTATACGAAGGCGCTTTTATCCTCAATCCCGATTCCTGATCCGCTTCTTGAGGACAAGCGTGAACGGATTATTCTGAAAGGGGAGCTGCCGAGCCCCCTTAACCCGCCGAGCGGCTGTGTATTCAGGACGCGGTGTCCTGAAGCGATGGAGCTCTGCGGTAAGATAACGCCTGAGCTTGAAGAAGTGAAGGCGGGGCGTTTTGTCGCCTGCCATTTATACAAAAAAGAAAGCTGACAATATAAAGTCAGCTTTCTTTTTTGATTAAACCTGATGCAGAAATGACACGCAGACCGGATACGGAACCGGAATGTCAGATTGAAGCAGAGTCAATTTGCCTGTTTCCGGATCACGTTCAAACAAAACCAGATTTCCCGTTTCTTCGTTTGACGCGACAAGGAATGTCTCGGAAGGGTCAAACGCGAAATCACGCGGCCAGTTTCCTTCTGTCGGCACCCATTCAATAAGAGACAATTCACCGGAATATTGGTTGATCTTATAGATGGCGATGCTGTCATGTCCGCGGTTGGCGGCATAAAGAAATCTGCCGTCTTTAGATATGCGTATCGCGCTGCCTTGCGATTTGTCCGTAAAGCCTTCAGGCAAAGCGGAAATGACCTGCAGCTCTCTGAATTCACCTAAGGTCGGGTTGTATTCAAGCGCGATGACTTCATTACTGATTTCCGTCATGACATAGGCGTATTTTTCCGCCGGATGAAAAACGATATGGCGCGGCCCTGAACCCGGTGCGAAAGAATGAGTTTTCACCTCTGTGAGCGAACCGTTTTTCATTTGGTAAGTATAAAGCGTATCCGTCCCTAAATCGACGGCTGCAATGTAGTTATGCTCAGGTGTATAGCCTGCGAAATGGGTATGCGGTTTCTCTTGTCTTTCATGAGGACCTGTTCCCGTATGAGCGGCTTCGGCAGCCGGCTCCCGCAGACTTCCGTCCTCATTGACGGGAAAGGCGTGCACTTTTCCGCTGTGGTAATTAGCGGTTAACACATATTCATGTTTATTATCAATGCTGACGTGGCATGGAGACGGGCCTTCAATCAGCTGGTGGTTCACAAAAGTTAATTCCCCGCTGTTCTGATGAATCTGATAGGCTGCGACACCGCCTTTTCCGTCTGCCTTTTCAATGGAATACAGCATGCTGTTATCAGAATTCGGAGTGACGTATGTCGGGTTGCCGAGCTTTGCTGCCAGCTTCGGACGGCTGAGCCGTTTCGCTTCTGTATCAAGTTCAAAACAATAAATGCCTTCGCTTCCGCCTTTTGTATATGTTCCCGCGTATCCTATGTACTTAGCCATTCGGTTTCCCCCTTTAGAGTCTTGTCTTCTCTATATTAACGTATCTTGAAGGAAACTGCCTTGTAAATGTTTAAGATGTTCTGACAAGCGGCAAGGTGCAGCAGCGGAAGGAACCGCCTGATTTAATAATTTCGGAAAACTCGGTTTCAATGACCGTATAACCTCTTTTTCTGAGCTCGCGGTTCGTATGACGGTGCTGCGGCAGGCTGATAATTGTCTGATTGCCGATTGACAGGATATTCGGGCCGAGCGTGAATTGCTCTTCTTCAGGCACTTCTATCATCTCAAAACGTTCGGCGAGAAGATCAATTTCTTTCTGCCGCAAGCCATTTTTGCAGTATAGCGCTTCCGTTTCCGAGATCATATTAAATACACAGTCCAAATGTAAGAAATCCTCCTTGAGAGGGATCGGCACAACCGTCATCTCCGGCAGCGCCTCCTGCAGCTCCCGGACAGCCGCTTTATCCGTGCGCTTGCTCAGCCCGGCGTAAACGGTGCCGTCTGCGATCAAGATGTCGCCGCCTTCAATGTTCGCTTTTTTCAGTCGCGTATAAGGGATTTTCTTATTGTCAAGCAGGCCTTGAAACACGGTTTCTTCTCCCTGCCGGACTGAAGCCGCCATGTTTGAAATAAACGCCGTCTCGCCTAAGACAAATCCGATATCCCGGGTGAATACCTGCTCAGGCAATGCGGGATCGGCAGGCAGCAGGACGACTTCAATCTGATGAGATCTTAAAATGTCAATAAACTCACTATGCTGTTTGAGGGCAACGGGTATGTTAATATTTTCTTGTTTGAAATGTTTCTGCGTTCCGTTAATAATATCCTTGATGGCCATGTGTTCCGGCCGGCATAAGATGACTGTCTGCAAAGCATCAAACTCACTGCGGCAAGCCGGTTTCCGCGTGGATTTGGGAATGGATACGTCCATGTGATATCCTCCTATCGGTATTCAATGTGCGTTTATTATTCCCGGATGTGGTGAATAATGAAACATTTCTGAGAGAATATCTAACCAACTTAATATTTAAAATTTTAGACAAAACGGTCAAAGTATTGTTTAATAGGGTACAGATGAATGAGTCAAAACGACCAGACACCAAAGGGGAGTTTAAATAATATGAAGTTGCCAGAATCAAGATTTTGCAAAGAAACAAGGGTTGTTAAAACAAGCAGGGTTTTTCCGCTTGATACGAATAATCACAATACGCTGTTTGGCGGAAAGCTGATGAGCTACATTGATGATATCGCTTCAATTTCCGCGGCCCGCCACTGCCGGTGTGAAACAGTCACGGCCTCAATGGATTCTGTAGATTTTTTGCGCCCCATCGGCCAACAGGATTCCGTATGCCTTGAATCTTACGTCACATGGGTCGGCACATCGTCTATGGAGGTGTTTGTCAAAGTCATTAAAGAGCATCTGATGACGGGCGAACGCGAGCTTGCGGCAACGTCGTTTCTGACCTTTGTCGCGCTTGATTCAAACGGGAAATCGGTACCCGTTCCGCGGATCGTGCCGGAAACCGAGGAAGAAGTCATGCTTCACAATACGGCAGTTCAGCGCGCCGGAGAACGAAAAAACCGCTTAAAACACAGCAAGGCCCTGGCCGAGGCGCTCGGAACAGATAAACCTTGGTAATCGTCAAACCGCTTTTTTAAAAAGCGGTTTTTTTATGCTGAGAAAGGACTTTTCCTGCCGGATCCATAATCTATTACAGGGAAAGGAGACGTGGCGTGCATGATGGAACATAAGTCTTCCGACACCATCCTGACAACCGGGCGTATCCGTCTGCGGACTATGCGGGATGACGATGAAGAAAATTTGTACGGGCTGTTTACCGACAGAGAGGTCATGAAATATTATCCTTCTCTCAAAAGCAGACGGGAAACGAAGGAATGGATTGCCTGGAACAAACGATTGGCGAAAGGATACGGCGTCAGTCTTTGGATCGCAGAGGATAAAGAGACGGGCGCATTTCTTGGTCAATGCGGAATCGTTCCGCAAACGGTAAACGGAAACACTTTGATGGAAATCGGCTATATGTTTGCCCGCCGCCGCTGGGGCTGCGGCTATGCGACAGAGGCGGCGAACGCCTGTCTGGACTACGGTTTTCATATGCAGCAATACGGACGCATAGCGGCGCTGATTGATCCGGAAAACGCTGCCTCCGTCCGTGTCGCGGAAAAAATCGGCATGGTGCCCGGTGAGACCGTTACCAAATGGGAGAGGCAGCTGACGGTTTTTGACATCACATCTGACGTTGAACGTTTCGGCGAAATGTAGTATGATACGAACAGACATGTTTTCTAGGGTTCCGCATGTTCATACATGGCCTGGTCCGAGAGAAAACACATATGCGGACATATCCCGCATATGCACACGGAGGGAAAAAAGCCCGGGAGAGTCAATCTCATGAGAGACGACTATCCGGGCTTTTTTGTATTGTCCGGATACAGAAAGGGTGAAGAACATGAAATGGGGTTTAGTGGTCATAGCGGCCGTATTTGAAGTGGTATGGGTCACCGGCCTGAAACATGCTGATTCAGCACTGGCGTGGAGCGGCACGATTACGGGAATCATTATCAGTTTTTATCTATTAATCAAGGCGACAGACAGCCTGCCCGTAGGAACGGTATACGCGGTCTTTACCGGACTCGGGACAGCGGGCACCGTGCTCAGTGAAATCCTGCTTTTCAAAGAACAGGCCGATCCGGTGAAAATCGTACTGATCGGCGTTTTGCTGATCGGTGTCATCGGATTAAAGCTGGTCACACAGGATAAGCCTGAGACGAAGGAGGAGAAGGCGTAATGCATTGGATCAGCCTGATAGCCGCGGGTCTTTGTGAAATGCTCGGGGTCATTTTAATGAATCAATTTCAAAAAGAAAAGAAAGTCAAATGGATTCTTTTCATTATCGCCGGATTTGCGGCTTCTTTTTCCCTGCTTTCTTATGCGATGGAGACGATCGCGATGGGCACGGCCTATGCGATCTGGACCGGTATCGGCACAGCGGGCGGCGCATTAGCCGGCATTCTTTTCTACGGCGAGCAGAAGGATGCGAAGCGCATCTTTTTCATTGCGCTTATTTTATGCGCTGCCGTAGGGCTGAAAATTCTTTCGTAAATTGATTTTTATCAAATCTTCAGTATAATCTATTAGTAAGTTACGAATTATGAAGATACGAGGGATTAAAACAGATGAATTCATATATGACACAGCGGCTGAAAGAATACCGCCGCGGGAATGAGGAAAAAGGGCGCCTGCTTGTCAGCTGCCCCGACCAGCCGGGAATTGTATCGGCCGTGTCGGCGTTTTTGTTTGAACATGGCGCAAACATTATTGAATCAAATCAATATACGACTGACCCTGAAGGCGGACGGTTTTTTCTTAGGATCGAATTCGACTGCAAGGGCATTCGTGAGAAAAAAGAGGATTTACAGCAAGCGTTCGCCTCAATCGCCCAGACATTCGGCATGACATGGAGCCTGTCTCTGGCAAGTGAGCTGAAGCGAGTGGCGATCTTTGTATCGAAGGAGCTGCACTGCCTTCATGAACTGATTTGGGAGTGGCAAAGCGGCAATATGATGGCCGAAATTGCGGTCGTCATCAGCAACCACGAAGAGGCCAAAGAAGTGGTCGAACCGCTGAATATTCCGTTCCATTACATGAAAGCTAACAAAGAGATCCGCGCCGAAGTGGAGCGGCGCCAGCTTGAGCTGCTGGAGCAGTATAAGATTGATGTGATCGTTCTTGCCCGCTACATGCAGATTTTGACGTCTGATTTTGTATCTGCCCATCCGAATCGGATTATTAACATCCACCATTCATTTCTGCCGGCCTTTATCGGCGCTAATCCGTATAAACGGGCTTATGAGCGCGGAGTGAAATTAATCGGCGCGACTTCTCACTATGTGACGGACGATCTTGACGAAGGGCCGATTATTGAACAGGATATTGAACGCGTCGATCACAGAGATCACGCAGAGGATTTGAAGAATATCGGCAGAACGATTGAGCGGAGCGTGTTGGCAAGAGCCGTAAAATGGCATCTGGAAGACCGCGTCATCGTTCACGGAAACAAAACGATCGTATTTAATTAATGACGGTCCGCCGGGGAGGCGGGCTGTTTTTTATGGATGAAAATGTCTTGACAAGAACCTGTTTTCTTTGCATAATATAAAAAAATCATTGAGCGTTGAAGAGGATCAGTACGCAGAACTTTCTGTGACAGAGAGCAAAATGGCCCGCTGAAACATTTTGCCGCATGAAACCTGCCGAACCTGCCTTGGAGTCCTGAGGGGAAAACTCAGGCGCGATAACCTGGCGTTACAGGAAAGCGGGACGCGTGAAAAACGCGTTCAAACAAGGTGGTACCACGGAAAGCCCATTTCGTCCTTATTTTTCAGGACGGAATGGGCTTTTTTTATTGACGAGAGCCGGTTTGGATTGATTGCCACGGAGGAGAAATGATGAAAAAACAAAGAATTGTTGTGAAAATCGGGAGCAGCTCGCTCACCAACAGTAACGGAAGTATTGATGAAGCAAAAATCAAGGAACATACGGAAGCCATTTCTTTATTAAAAGAAAACGGGCATGAAGTGATCCTCATTACCTCAGGCGCGGTGGCAGCGGGTTTTTCCGCTCTCGGCTATCCGTCGCGACCCGTTACGATAAAAGGAAAGCAGGCAGCTGCCGCAGTCGGCCAGACGCTTTTAATGCAGCAATATATGGACCATTTAAAAAGATACGGTCTGACGCCGGCACAAATTTTATTAACAAGAAATGATTTCTCAAAAAGAGAGCGGTACAGAAATGCCTATGCCACTGTAATGGAACTGTTGGAGCGGGGCGTCGTGCCGATTATTAATGAGAATGATTCCACATCAGTCGAAGAGCTGACGTTCGGTGATAACGACATGCTGTCGGCGCTTGTAAGCGGGTTGATTCATGCAGACCAATTAATGATTCTCACAGACATTAACGGGCTGTACGATGCCAATCCGAATGAAAACCCGGACGCAAAGCGGTTCGACTATCTGAATGACATCACACCAGAATTGCTCGGGTATGCCGGATCAGCAGGCTCAAAGGTCGGCACCGGAGGCATGAAGTCAAAACTTCTCGCCGCCCAGACCGCATTGTCGCTCGGGGTGAAGGTATTTATCGGAACCGGCTCCGGACGGGAAAAACTGATGGGAATTTTAGACGGAAAAGGCGACGGCACTTATATCGGCGATAAAGACCTGTCCTCAGTGAATAATACACGGCAATGGATCATGTTTCATTCTCCGATATCAGGGGAAATCATCATTGATGGGGGAGCGGAGCAGGCGATGATCCATAACGGGTCAAGTCTCCTCCCGGCCGGTGTCGCCGATGTCTGCGGCAGTTTTCCGAAAGGGGCCGTAGTGGAAGTCAGAGGGCCCGGCGGCATTATCGGCAAAGGGCAGACGCAGTACTCATCCGATGAAATTATAGGAGCCAAAGGGAAGCGGAGCGACCAGCTTTCAGGAACGAAGCAGGTGGAAGTGATTCACAGAGATGATTGGGTGAATTTATTTGACGAGGGGGAACACAAATGAGTGAAGTATTGCAAAAAGCAGCCTTGGCAAAAGAAGCGGCTGCCGAAATGGTCATGAAAACGACGGCTGAAAAAAACGAAGCGCTCCAATGTATTGCAGACGGACTCAGAAATGAACGCCGGCTGATTTTAACAGAGAATCAGAAAGATATTGAAGCGGGACGGAACAGAGGACTGACACCTGACATTATTGACAGGCTGACTCTTGATGAAAAACGCCTGCTCGATATAGCGGACGCCGTGGAACTGCTAATCGGTCTTGAAGATCCCGTCGGTGAATCGCTGGAGACCATTCAAAAAGAGAATGGATTATCTATTGAAAAAATCCGCGTGCCCCTCGGAGTAGTGGGCATGATCTATGAGGCCAGACCGAACGTTACCGTAGACGCGGCGACACTCTGCCTGAAAACCGGAAACGCGGTTGTGCTCAGAGGAAGTTCTTCCGCCATCCACAGCAACATAGCGCTTGTCAGTGTGATGAAACGCGCACTGGGGCTGTCAAAGCTTCCGATTGATGCTGTTCAGCTCATAGAAGATACAAGCAAAGAAACCGCCAAACAGCTCTTTACATTAAATGACGGGCTGGATGTATTGATCCCGCGCGGCGGTAAAAATTTAATTGATCTTGTTGTCAGGGAATCAACCGTACCCGTTTTAGAAACCGGAGCGGGCAATTGCCACGTGTACATAGATGAGTCAGCAGATCCTCAAATGGCAAGCGAGGTCGTCATCAATGCCAAAACACAGCGTCCTTCGGTCTGCAACGCGATTGAATCTCTTTTGATTCATGAAAAATGGGCCGAAGAACACGGACGAAAGCTGCTGAATCAGCTGACAGCAAAAGGGGTGGAGCTCCGAGGAGACCAGGTGATTTGCAGACTGGAGCCTCAAGCGAAACAAGCAGAAGAAGCCGATTGGGGAGCGGAGTACCTGGCGCCGATTCTCAGTGTGAAAACGGTGCAGGACGTACAGGAGGCGGTCCGCCACATTCAGCAGTACGGCACAAACCATTCAGAAGCCATTCTGACGGAGAACGCCGAGCATGCGGCTTACTTCCAGACCGCCGTTGACGCCGCCGCCGTGTATCATAATGCTTCAACCCGGTTTACAGACGGTTTTGAATTCGGATACGGAGCCGAAATCGGCATCAGCACGCAAAAGCTTCACGCGAGAGGGCCGATGGGGCTTCCGGCGTTAACATCTACAAAAATCATCATCAAAGGAAACGGACAAATCCGCGTATAATCTTTTAAGCTTATCCTTCAAAAAGGGTAGGCTTTTTTTATGCGGAAAGATTGACGGTTTCTATTATATTGTGTAAGATTAAATTGTACACAATATAATAGAGGTGAATTCACATGACAAAACCATTATTTACTGCAACCGTATCAGCCGCCGGCGGACGTGAAGGGAAAGTCACGTCTTCTGACGGAGTGCTGAATCTTGATGTTGCCATGCCGGGAACGCCAAGAGCAAAAAAGCTCGAGCATGCCACAAACCCTGAACAGCTGTTTGCCGCAGGATATTCAGCCTGCTTTGACAGCGCTCTTCAGCTCGTAGCAAGAAAAGAGCGTCTGAGTATTGAAACAGAGGTCACTGCGCATGTCAGTCTGCTGAAAGATGAAGCAGACCAAGGATATAAACTAGGCGTTACGCTTGAGGTCAAAGCAGCCGGCATTGATAAACAGGAGCTTGAAGCCCTTATCCAAAAAGCGCACGGTGTCTGCCCGTATTCAAAAGCGACAGCGGGAAATATTGAAGTGAAGCTTCTGGCAGCAGAATAAAAATAAGGATGCCCATTTGGGGCATCCTTATTTTTTGCCGTGCAGCGTATTCAAAACCTCATAAAGCGACTGCTTTAACTGCTTTAATTCCTCTTTTGACCGTCCCGTCTGTTCCAGCATGGCAATGGGAATATCCGCCGCTGTTTTCTGCAAGGCCCGTCCTTCATCTGTGAGCCTGATCGTCACGGATCGCTCGTCTTCAGCCGACCGCTTCCTCATGATGATTCCGTGCTGCTCCATCCGTTTCAGCATCGGTGTCAGCGTTCCGGAATCCAGGTACAAAAGCTCACCCATCCGTTTCACATTCAGTTCTTCGTGCTCCCATAATAAAAGCAGCGCCAAATACTGGGGATAAGTTACGTTGAGCTTATCAAGCAGCGGTTTGTACCGTTTCGTCATTTCCCTTGAGCTTGCGTACAGCAAAAAACAAAGCTGATTCTCCAGTTTCATATGTTCAAAATCTTTTTCTGCCATTACTTCTTTCACCAACTCTTTGTTTGTTAACGTTACCCCTATTGTAGCCGAAAAACGGTCCATTTCCTATTCCTCATGTTTAAAAATATGAGCAGGGGCAATATATACAGTAAGTACAATGAGGAGGCTGATAATAATGGCATTATTTACTTCAAAAGCGACCGCAGTCGGCGGACGAGCAGGACATATTAAATCCGACGACGGGGTGCTGGATTTTGACATCATCATGCCGAATGCAAAAAAAGACGGAGAAACCGGCACAAACCCTGAACAGCTCTTTGCGGCAGGGTATGCTGCCTGCTTTGGGGGAGCGCTTGAGCTTGCCGCCCAAAAACAAAAAATCGACATGACCTCTGAAATTGAAGGACAGGTCAGCCTTTTAAAAGATGAGAGTGACGGAGGTTACAAAATCGGCGTAACGCTCGTCATTGATACAAAAGATCTTGACAAAGAAACGGCGGAGAAGCTAGTGCACGCCGCTCACGAGTTCTGTCCGTATTCAAAAGCAACAAGAGGAAATGTAGACGTCAAACTTGAATTAAAATAAATCAACGAACGAATATCCCGGATTTCATATCCGGGATATTTTATTAACGAAAACATCAGTAATGATCTCTTCTCTCCCGGAATAAGAATACGATATAGCACTTTTGCATAATGACACCAAGAGAAAAGAGGGAGAAATCGATGTCTCTTCCAAACATACCGAACATCACCCCCGACATTACACTCTCCAGATGTGAGACCCTGAACCTCCTTCTTTCATCCGTGGCTATGGAAGAAATCGGACTATCCCATATTCTGCAGGCGGAAGCGGAAAGGATTCAAATGTTTCTCGGCGCTTCCGGCGATCCCTCCTTGGAGGAATTGTCATCAATCAATAGAAGCACTGAACGGCTCCTGCGCACCGTCATGAAATCACAACTCCTTTTGCAGACGAAGCTTGAGGACATTATCTTCTTACAGGATTCTGAAGCCTGTATGGACCCGGACGACCCAAGCAATCCGAGTAATCCAGGCGATCCTGATGACCCGTGGAATCCGGACGACCCAAGTAATCCGAGTGATCCGGGCGGTCCTGATGACCCGTGGAATCCGGACGATCCCAGTGATCCGGATGATCCGGAAGATCCATGCGACCCGTGCTTTCCGAATCCGCATCCTGAAGATCCGTGTGACGGCCTGTTTTACGGCCGCATTGGCTGCTGTGAGTGCGGGGATTGTGAGGACTGCGGTTGGAAGAAAAAAGGCGGGGAGCGTTCATAAAAAAAGAGACAGGTGAAGCATATGCCGTATCCAAGCATCTCAAAAGCGAAACAGACATCTTTTGAAGCCATGCATTGCCTCACGATTGCGCTGTTAAATATATTATCTGTGACCGTGGATAAAAGAAGGGATTCAAATTACAAAGAAGAAATCAGGCTGTTCTCCGCATTGTGCCGCTGGCAGATGGAAACTGGCGGCCGTCTGTTTTTAATGGTCAGCCTGGAAGAAGAGCAGAAGCAGATGTATGAGCGGCACTTTCATGAAATGAAGACAGTGACGGAACGAACGAAAAAATTCATTTTTGAAAGCCCGCGCGAATTCCGGGCGCATCCCATTACGAAGCGGGCTGTCAGGCAGCTTCAGGAATGGGATGCAGAATCAACTGCCGAACCTGCCGTCAGATGGGTGCGGCCTGTCATCATAACGATGAACGGCACTCCTGAACGGCCTTGGTTCAATCAACAACTCCAAAATCGGGAAAGGTGAGAAAATGAGCGGAAATGCTGAATGTAAACTGACTCTTTGCATGATTGTGAAAAACGAGGAGAGATACATCTCCCGTTGTTTATCAAGTGTACAAGACATCGTTGATGAGATCGTCATCGCAGACACCGGATCACAAGATAATACAAAAGATATCTGCAAAAGCTTTCAGGCAAGAGTGTTTGATTTCGAATGGGAGAATGATTTCGCAAAGGCCAGAAATTACGCCCTGCAGCATGCCGAAGGAGATTGGATTTTAGTGCTTGACGCGGATGAAGAGCTCGATCAGGAGACGGGCCGCTTTTTAACTTCGCTACTTCATGACGGATTACCGAGCCGGGGCCTTTTGAAAATCATCAATTATACGGGGAAGCAGCTCGATGAAAACGAAGCGTTTGAAAGCATGCAGCCGAGACTGTTCCGCAATCATAAAGGCCTTTTGTATCAAGGCAGAATTCACGAGAATATCTCGGCTCCCAATGAGGAAGAAAACAATGCTTTTTTCACGCTCCCATGTGTGATTCATCACTACGGCTACTTGGAGCAGGAAGAAAAGATCAAGCAAAAACATAAACGGAATATCAGCATTTTAAATGAAGAGCTTTCAGAGGAAAACCCTGATCCGTGGCTTGTCTATCATTTGGCAAGTGAATGCTACAGAATAAAAGACTATGAAAAAGCATTACATCTTGTCAACGGCTCAATTTTTCAATTTTTAAGCGAAAAACGAATGCCTCCGTCTCTCCTGTATTATTTGAAATATACAATATTGCTTGAGCTCAAACGGTATGAAGAAGCCGAACAAGGGATTGAAAAAGTGCTCAAGCTATATCCTGATTACAGCAATCTTCATTATTATAAAGGCCTTGTATTATATCATTTGGAAAAGTACAGAGCGGCAATCAAAGCATTTGAAAACGGAACGCAGGTTGAAGGAGAAAACGCTGATCACTTAATTTTAAAAGGTGCCGCCGATTTCAGAGCTTTTTATTATATGGCAAAATGCCATGCTGAATTAAACCATGATATGACGGCCATCGCTTACGCCAAAAAATCCGTGAAGTTCAATCCTCAATTTAAACCCGCGCAAGAGCTTCTGTCTCAATTAAAAAAGGATCAGCGGACAAACGCCTGATCCTTTTTTTTGCATGTTCCATTAAGATAATCGAATAATGTTTAAAGCTGCACCGACGCTTCCTCCAAGCAATGTGGCCGCACCCAATAATCCGAACAGCTGAAGCTGGATGGTGCTGCCTGCTGGCAAAGTCACAATAAAGGAGTTATTAAAGTTTGCCAAAGACGCGACCGGGGCGATAATCGAACTTGCAGGAGGAGTGCCGTTGATTAAAATACGCGAACTTACAAGCAGGCCGGCCGTTAAATTAATATGGTAGGAGATATAGTAACGTCCCGCCGGAGCAACGGTAAATATGGTATTTGCGGCATTAGCGGTAATATCTGCTGAGAGGTTTTGCTCATTCGGTAAGGAAATGGTCGTGCCGCCGACAATAACTGCGACAACACCGCCGCCCGTATTGCATGCATAGCCGGAAGTTGCTGTCAGACTTGTTCCGGTGCTTCCGGTCGGTCCGGTGCCGCCAGTAGCGCCGGTAAATCCAGTCGGTCCGGTGCCGCCAGTAGCGCCGGTAAATCCGGTCGGTCCGGTGCCGCCAGTAGCGCCGGTGCTTCCGGTCGGTCCAGTAACGCCAGTAGCGCCGGTAAATCCGGTCGGTCCGGTGCCGCCAGTAGCGCCGGTGATCCCGGTCGGTCCGGTGCCGCCAGTAGCGCCGGTGATTCCGGTCGGTCCGGTGCCGCCAGTAGCGCCGGTAAATCCAGTCGGTCCGGTGCCGCCAGTAGCGCCGGTGATTCCGGTCGGTCCAGTAACGCCAGTAGCGCCGGTAAATCCGGTCGGTCCGGTGCCGCCAGTAGCGCCGGTGATTCCGGTCGGTCCAGTAACGCCAGTAGCGCCGGTAAATCCGGTCGGTCCGGTGCCGCCAGTAGCGCCGGTAAATCCAGTCGGTCCGGTAACGCCAGTAGCGCCGGTGATTCCCGCCGCAGCTAAAAGTGTATAGTCAGCTGAGGCTCCAGGGGTTCCCGCCGGGCTGTTTACGTTTGCGACGTAAGAGCTGCCGTTGAAAGTAACTGGCTGTCCAGCGGTATAGGCAGCGGCAGCGAGGGGATCAAACGGTACGATGCCTTGCAGTCCGGCGCCCGTGACCCCTGTCGGCCCGGTCGGCCCCGCGGCGGCAAGCAGTGTATAATCCGGCGATGTCCCGGGAATGCCTGAAGGGTTATTGATATTTACGACATAAGAAGCACCCTCATACAATACAACCTGCCCCGCTGTATAAAAAGGTGCAGCAGCGGGATCAAAAGCTGTCAATCCTGTCAATCCGGCTCCTGTAGCGCCTGTTGGTCCGATCGGCCCGGTTGATCCTGCGGCAGCTAAAAGCGTATAATCGGCAGACGTATCCGGAATCCCTGCCGGCGAAGCTGTGTTCACGACATAGGAGCTTCCGTTATACAATACAACCTGTCCGGGTGTATAAGTGGGAGCAATCAGCGGATTAAAAGCAACAATCCCTTGAAGACCCGCACCGGTGACCCCCGTCGGCCCGGTCGGTCCGGTTGGCCCTGTCGCTCCGGCCGGGCCGATTGCTCCCGTCGGTCCTGCGGGCCCGCCGGCTGGTCCCGTCGGCCCCGTAGCACCAGTCGGTCCCGCCAGTGTAGGGATATTTGAGATACTGTCCAATTTTGAACCGAGAAGAAGCTCCTGTTTCATTAAGCTGTCAAGCGTATCACGGACGCTCTCATTCAAGTTCAGAATATCCGCAAGACTTGACGGGGGCCCTGTTAATCCGGGAATCGTTCCGAGCGCGTATTGGATTTTTTTCCCTTCCGCATTCAGAATATGTGCCATTCCCAGCTCTTCCATAGCAATTGACGAAAGAAGAAGGTTAATGGTATCGTCTCTGGAAAGTGTAACGACAGGGGTGATATTAGGCAAATTAGGCTGTGACACAATGTCCCTCCTTATGAGTTGGCTGAAAATCATTTTATTACGAACAAAGTTCCCCGAAATAAGCGTAAGCAGTACTGTATCAGTATATTCACTGACTCTGTCCAAGTTTCTGAACGAATTCCCTTCATTAAATTCATCATATATGAAGGAAATACTTTAAATATAGATAAAATACATCGCACAGCATTCGCAAATCGGTCAAAATGACAGCGGGACATGTGATCGTCTATAAAGCGATGGCTACATATCTTGAGCGTTTCCTGCAAAAACTCTCTTTTTCATTTCGAGTTTTCTGTATAAAAGGGCGAGAAGCATGGATGGGATCGTACAAACAATCATTCCGATAAAGGCATACCGGGGTTCAATTTCATATAAAAAACCTCCGAAAATAGTAAATACCGCAGTGCTCCAGCTGAGAGCAAGCGCTGAATATATGCCTTGGGCTTTCGGGATTTGCGCGGGTGAAATATTTTTAATTAAGTATTTCATAAATGCATAGTGTCCCATCGCGAATGAACAGGCATGCAGCGTCTGCGCAATACAGAAAATGATGACATGCGGAAAGGCAAATACGAGTATCCAGCGTACGGTAGCACCAAGCGCCGCCAGGGCGAGCAAAGAGCCTGCCGTAAATTGATGAAAGTATCGGTCAGCGATTGCAAAGAAGATAATCTCCGCGATAACGGCGATGTTGATGATGATTCCGATGGCATATGCGGGCGCATCGATTTCCTGCAAAAAGAGATAACCGTAATTGTAGTAAGATGCATGTGCCGCTTGCAGTAAGATAACGATTGCGAGCACCAGACCGAAATATTTGATGCGGAATAAGGCAAACATACCCTCTTTTCTTGCGCGGTCTGTTTCCGGCCGTTTTGAAAGAACAGCTGGCGCATGCATAAAGCTGAGACATGCGAATATCAGGGTGCCCAAAAGCAGTGCCCATAAAATCGCTTGATCTCCGAATATACCTGTAAAGACGGACAGGATGACGCCGGCTGAAACAAAACCCGCGGACCCCCACTGGCGGCTTGTCCCATAAGCCTTTAATTCGTTATGCTGTACAAGGACGCCGCAAGCGCTGTCTAAAGCAGGCATTAAAGCAGGGTAAAACACATGCAGCACTAATGTGACAAGAAGCAGGCTTTGAAAAGAATCAGCGGGAATATAACATAAAAGTGCGAGAAGCGTCCCGATTCTGGCGCCGTTTAATAAGGCTTTGCTGCTGAATTTTCCTGATAAATAAGGGAAGAAAAATAATGTGGAAATCCCTCTTGCCGCCAAGCCCAGGCTCATAATGAAACTGGCTTCGGATACGGAAACCCCTTTTATATGCACCATCCATCCCGTCCAATAGGGCAGAAAAACACCCCATGTCATAAAAAAACTAAAAAAATGCAGACTCATCCAGCGATATGCTTTCATTCCCGTTCCTCCTTTAATTGGCATGTTATCATGTAAAGACATAAAGACAATATGAGATATCTCATATTTTTGGGGTGGACGATGGAAATTTATAAAGGCGAGAAAAAGCGGCATCAGTTAGAAAAACACTCAATCGCGCATTTATTCTCTTTCCCCGCTGAAAAGTTTATGGAAGTGCGCGAATATGAGCGGGACGAATGGATGATTCAAGAGGGCAGGAGGCCTGACTTCCTGTTTTACGTGATTGAAGGAAAAGCGAAAATATATGTAACCCATCAAAACGGGAAAGTTTCTTTAATTAATTTTATCAACAAAAATGATTACATCGGAGAGATGGAACTATTACATGAAGTGTATTACACAAAAGGAATTCAAGCCTCAGCGAAGACTGTTTGTTTTGCTCTGCCTATTTACCGCTGCCGCGCGCAATTGCTGCAGGATGCGAAATTCCTGCGTGAGTTGGCTAAGTTTTTAAGTGCTAAGGCAACGCTTATGGCTTCGAAATATTCACAAAGTCTGGCGTTCCCGCTTGAAAACCGGCTTGCTGATTTTATTTTGCAGACGGCTTATGAAGGGGTTTATAAAGAGAAGCACGTAACGGTCTGTGATTATTTGGGTGTATCTTACCGTCATCTCTTGCATGTGCTGACGCAATTCTGCCAAAAAGGGTATTTGCAAAAAGAAGGGCGGGGCTATCAAATTAAGCAGCATGATTCATTATATGAACTTGCAGAAGCGCTGAAGAATAAGTAGCACGCCCAGAAAAAACAGCCACCCGCGATTTGCGGATGGCTGTTTTCATTATACAAGCTGAGCTTGTTTTTTTCGTGCCTGTTTCGCGGCGTCGACCATATTTTTTAATGCCGCAACGGTTTCTTCCTGCTGTCTTGTTTTCAGTCCGCAGTCCGGGTTTACCCAGAAGCGGTCAGTCGGACACACTTCAAGCGCGTCATCAATAATTTGATAGATTTCTTCAGTTGCCGGCACACGCGGGCTGTGAATGTCGTATACACCGAGTCCGAGGCCTTTCACGTAAGGATGTTCTTTCAAGTATTCTAAAAATCCTCCGTGGCTTCTGCTGTGTTCGATTGTAATGACATCCGCGTCAAGATCATTGATCGTATCTACGATATCTTCAAAGTTGCTGTAACACATATGCGTATGAATCTGCGTCTCATTTTGCACAGAAGACGTCGTTAATCGGAATGCTTCTGCGGCCCAAGTTAAATATTCATCCCAATCCTGCGTTTTTAACGGCAGTCCTTCGCGGAGCGCGGGTTCATCCACTTGGATAATCTGAATACCGGCATCTTCAAGCGCTTTTACTTCTTTTCTGAGGGCAAGCCCGATCTGGAAGGCGATTTCTTTTCTTGAAATATCCACACGCGGGAATGACCAGTTTAAGATGGTGACAGGTCCCGTCAGCATGCCTTTCATGTGTTTTTCCGTCAGCGATTGGGCGTAGACCGTATCTTTTACCGTCATCGGTTCGATAAATTCGACATCTCCGAAAATGACAGGCGGACGTACGCAGCGTGAACCGTAAGACTGCACCCATGCATATTTCGTAAAGGCGAATCCGGCCAGTTTTTCACCGAAGTATTCGACCATGTCCGTCCGCTCAAATTCTCCGTGAACGAGCACGTCTAAGCCGATTTCTTCCTGAATGTCAACCCAGCGCTTCGTTTCCGCATTAATAAAGGCTTGGTACTGTTCATCCGTCCAATCTTTTTTCCGCCATTTTTGCCGTGCGCTCCGCACCTCGGCAGATTGAGGGAAGCTTCCGATTGTCGTCGTCGGCAGAAGGGGAAGACCGAGTGATTCATTTTGCAGCGCCAATCGTTCTTCAAAGCTTGCCGGACGGGAGAAATCTTTTTCCGTCAGCTGATTCAGCTCTTCTTTTTGAGCTGAGTTCGCTCCTGTTGCGAATGCTTTTAAAGCCTTAAGTGCCGCTTTTGACTCTTCGATCTGCTCACTGACGGCCGCTTTGCCGGACAGAAGCCCTTCTTTTAAGACGCCGAGTTCCGCCAGTTTTTCTTTAGCGTATGACAGGCCGTTCAGCAAATCCTTTTCGAGGTGCTCGTCAGTGTGTTTTGCCACCGGCACGTGCAGAAGGCTGCTTGAAGGCTGAATCCATAATTCCTCAACGTCAGCGTGGCTGAGGATATCCAGAGCTGCATCAAGGCGTTCTTCAACATCGATTTTCCAAATGTTGCGCCCGTCGATCACACCGGCTGCCAGCACTTTATCTTTCGGGAAGCCGTGCTTTTTCAGCTGCTCAAGGTTTCTGCCTTTATCATGCACAAAGTCAAGCCCGATTCCCTGTACGGGATAAGAAACGAGTTCTTCATATGCATCAACCGAATCAAAGTATGTCTGCAGGAGAACATTCAGTCCTGAAAGCTCTTTTGTGATCGCTTCATAGAGGTCTTTGGCGGCACGGACGTCTTCAGAAGAAGCTGTCACAAGGGCAGGCTCATCAATCTGAACCCATTTGACGCCTTCTGCTTCAAGCTCTTTCAGCAGCTGAACATAAAGAGGAACAAGGCGTTTTTGAATCGCTTTCGCTTCTGATTCTTCGTATCCTTTCGCAAGCGTGACGAATGTGTACGGACCGACGATGACAGGTTTCGTTTCCGCTCCGAATTCTTCTTTGATCCGGCGGTAGTCATCAAGCTGTTTGTTTCTCGTCAGACGGAATTCAATGCTTTCGTCATATTCAGGAACGATGTAATGGTAGTTGGTATTAAACCATTTCGTCATTTCACTGGAAACGGCGTCTTTTACACCGCGGGCAATCGCAAAGTATGTATCAACGGGATCCGTGATGCTGCGGAATCTTTCCGGAATCCAGTTAAAGCTGACGGCTGTATCAAGCACATGGTCATAATGGGTGAAATCAGAGACCGGCACGATATCGATATGTTGGTCAAGCTGTGTTTTGACAGCTGATAAGAATAAACCGTCAAGTTCTTTAAGAAACGTTTCTTTGTCAGTGTTACCTTTCCAATATGCCTCAAGCGCTTTTTTCCATTCTCTGTTCAAGCCGATTCTCGGAAAACCGAGGTTCGAAGTTTTGATTGTTGTCATTAAGTTTCCTCCTTTAAGTGAGATGTAACAAAAAAGCCCCTTTCTCATGAGAGAAAGAGGCTTTAACTTCAAAATGTAAGCCTCTCTCATCTCTCAGATCACGTCTGATGGAATTAGCACCGTGCCTTATGAGACAGTCGTCTCGGCGCAAAAATCACGCGCCCCATTTCACAATGGAATTACGGTCGGTTGCTGTTGGGGTCAAAAGGCCAATCCCTCGCCCAACTCTCGATAAGAGAAAGTATTTCAATTTTTTTGAAAAGTTACATCATTTGTTGGTTATCTTATCAGCTTATTCAGATCACTGTCAATAGAAAATCTCACATTTTAAAAATTGGTGATGTGACAAGCTGACCAATCATTATATGAGAAAAATATCAGAAAGACAGCAGCTGTGCCTGTTCGGCTCTTTCCATCAGCACTTCAGGCGCGTCTAAATACAGAAACCCGTTCCCGGCCAATGTTTTGGCGATGTCCAAAGGAAGGGTCCGCCGCACGAGCTGGGCGTAGACTTCAGCCTCAGAAAGCGTCCGCTGAAACGCGTCCTGTTCAAGCCCTTTTATTAAGGCAAGCGCTCCGCTCACATGCGGGGCGGCCATTGAAGTGCCCGTCAGCTTCCCGTATTTATGGTTGGGAAGGGTGGAGAGAATATTTTCTCCCGGAGCCACCAGGTCAATCTCTTTATTGGCGTTTGAAAATTCAGACGATTTACGGGCGATTGAGACTGATCCGACTGCGATCACTTCGTTGTAAGCGGCCGGATACGACAGTTCCTCTGTACGCTCGTCTCCGTCGCCTTCGTTTCCTGCCGCGCAAACGACCAGAACACCGCTTTTTACCGCATTTGCGACGGCTTCTTTCAATTCAGGCACATCGCTTGGCCCGCCGAGTGACATGGAAATGATATCGGCCTTTTGTTCAACGGCGTAGTTGATGCCGTTAATGATCCATTCGTATTTGCCGCTGCCGTTTTTCCCGCCGAGAACTTTAACAATTAAGAGGCTTGCTTCCGGCGCGACACCCGAAATTCCGCCGTTTGAATCATTGGCGGCAATCGTTCCGGAAACGTGTGTCCCGTGTCCGTTATAATCGGAAATCGCGTCTTCTTTGCCTCCGTCATCATCGGTGAAGTTTTTCCCGCCGACAATCCGGTCTTTCAAATCAGGATGATTGATGTCGCAGCCTGTGTCAAGCACCGCGATTTTAATATCCTTGCCTTTAAACCCTTTTGCCCACAACTCTGGCGCCTTAATCACTTTAATCCCCTCCGGAAGCTCGTTCACATCCATGATCTGTTCGTCCGTGACATAAGGAATCAAATGCATTTCACCATTCATAAAAAAGCCCTCCTTTTTTATGCTTGCGAGTGGATACAAGGGTGTTGCTACTATTTTATGGCAGAGCATGCCGGCCGGAAAGAGTCATTTGAAGCATTTTCATAAAAAAGGCGTAATCTATTGCACTAAAAAATTTCAAATAAATGGATAGTTTAACAGCTTTTATTTTCATTCATGACCCGCTGACGCTATAATTGGAAATGGGAAAGGAGAAGAGATATGAAGATAAATGAAGCATTATACGACTATTTTACAGAACAAGCGGATCAAATTGCGAAAGAGTGGATCGAAACGATGGAAGATTCGGACCCGAATTCGATTTATTCTTTGACAAACCCCGTCATCACAGAAGAACTGACGGAGCAGGATAAAGAATTTTACCGGCATATTAATAAAATGTATATCATGCCGGAAAAAGAATTTTTAGAAGAGTTCGAGCGGTGGGTGATTGAGCTTGCGAAAGACCAGAAGCATCTGGATACTCCCGTCCAGTATGTGGTCCGTGAATTCATGAGAAACCGGAGACTATACATCACTTATTATGATGCGTTTGCCGATAAACATGAATCTTCGTTTGCACGGGGAGAAAGGAAGAAATGGGAGAATTTAATTGTACGAGTATTTGATTTTACGATTTACACGTTTGTCGATCATGCCGAGCATAACTCGAAAATGCAGCTGAACGCGCAAAGAGAAATGATTTTGGAGTTAAGCTCGCCGGTTATCACGCTGAGCAAACGGACGGCGCTGCTGCCGCTTGTCGGCGATATTGACACGGAGCGCGCCAAATTCATTCTTGAAAATACGCTGAGCACATGTGCAAAACGGCTGATTGAACATCTGTTTATTGACCTGTCGGGTGTAGTGGTTGTCGATACGATGGTGGCGCATCAGATTTTTAAATTAATTGAGGCGCTGAACCTGATCGGCGTCACGTCCACTTTATCCGGAATCAGGCCGGAAATGGCTCAAACCGCCGTACAGCTCGGCATTAATTTCTCAGATATTACGATCAAGTCCAATCTCGCTCAGGCTCTCAATTATCATCAATAACATACATAACAAAACAGGCTGCCGAATCACTCCGGCGGCCTGTTTTTATACAAACAACAATGAAATGAGCCAGCTTGCGCCGAATAACAGAAGCACGAGCAGGAAAAAGCACCAGTCGGCGCGGCGCACGGTAACAGTTCTGTAAAACGTGCGGTTTCGGCTCCCCGTAAAGCCTTTAGATTCCATCGCGATCGCCGTGCGTTCCGCCTTTCTGATTGCGCCTGCCAATAGTGGAATGGTGAAGCGCCTGAAGGCGGAGAGCTTTCCTTTCAGCCCGGAATCAGACGCCGCGCCCCTGATTCTGTGCGCCTGCCGGATGATCAGGATTTCATCTTTCAGAAGAGGGAGAAACCGGAACCCCGCGATAACGCCGTATGCAAGCTTGGGCGGCAGCTTACACTGCTGAATCAGACTGAGCATGAACAGAATCGGATCGGTTGTGAAAAGAAACATCATCGACAAAGCGGAAAAACATAAAATACGAAACGCGATAGAAATCCCGAGCGCCGCGTTATCACTGTTGACGGCAATCGGCCCGAGCTTAAACAGCAGGTTGCTTCCGGTTGTCGGGACGTTTCCGAATACGGCGGCTGTCCATAAAGAACCGAAGGCCAGAATGACAAACGGAATCGTGAACAGCAGCCATTTTTTCAGCGGCACACGCCCCGCCGAGAGGACGCCTCCCGCAATGATGATATAAAACAAAGCAGGGGTGTACGGATTATAAATAAACGACAGCATAATGACGCATAACAATACAGCCGCCGCCTTTATTGACGGGTTAACAGCCTCCAGCCGCAAGTTCATTTCTCCGCCTCCTGTCGTGTTTCATCCATTCATACCGCAGCGGCAAAGCCAAATGCGCTTGCTCGGCGATCCCGGTGTTATCAGAAAATAAAGCGTCGGGAGTTCCCCGGAATACCAGTTTCGTGCCGCAGAGCACAAGGATCGTGTCGGCATAATCTGAGACGAGTTCCATATCGTGTGTCACCATCAAAACAGCCGTTCCTTCCTTTTGAATCTCACGGAGCATTTGCATACACTCCCGCGCCGTTTTGGCATCCTGTCCGAAAGTCGGTTCATCAAGCATCAAAACGTTCACATTGTGCATAAGCATTGTCGCAACGCTGAGCCGGCGTTTTTGTCCTTGGCTTAAAGAAAACGGATGCTGTGAGGCATGGCGTCTCAGGCCGAATCGGGTTAACAGCTGAAGAGCTTTCTCCTTTGCGGCTCTGCTGCTTTCAAAACCGAACATCAGCTCTTGAATGACGGAATCTGTGACAAACTGGTGTTCAGGATTTTGGAAAACATATCCGGTCAGCCGCCGCAGCTCTTTTTCAGAATAGGAATCAATCGGTCTGCCGTCTATTTTGATGTCTCCGCTCAGCGGACGGATGAGCTTGGCCGCGGCAGAAAGGAGCGTGGATTTTCCTGTTCCGTTAGGGCCGGCAATCGCGGTGATTGAACCTTTTTTTACGGAAAAGTTCACATCCTGAAAAATGACGTCTGCTCCTCTTGAGAATGACAGCTCGTGAACGCTCAGCGCGTCTTCTGCCGAAAGCGCGGCGGGCCGGGGTTCGGGCAGAGATGGTACAGGTTCGTGAAACAGCTTTTCTTTACACAATGTAAAAGGAATGCTGACGTGCTCCTGCAATGAGATCACACGCGGAATCGGAATGCCGAGCTGCATCAGCTCTTCAATCTTTGTTTCAAAGATAACGTCCGTCTCTCCGTCCATCACCTTCTGACCCATTTCGTCAAGGACAATCGTCCTGTCCATCCACGGCGCCCAATGATCAAGCTGATGTTCGATAACGAGAAGGCCGAAGCCTTTTTTTGCTTGAAGATCTTTGATCAGCCGCACTAATTCACGTGCGGAATATGGATCAAGCTGTGCCGTCGGTTCGTCCAAAATAATGAGTTCCGGTTCCATCGCAATGATACAGGCAAGCGCCACTTTTTGTTTTGAACCGCCTGACAGCGAAGCGATCGTTCGCGTTTTCAAATGAGTGATCTCTAATTTTTCTAAAACGTCATTGATGATTGCGTCCATATCTTCTTTTGTATATTGCAAATTTTCCAAGCCGAAGGCGATTTCATCTTCAACCGTCAGCATGCAAAACTGCTGGTCCGGATCTTGAAACACGACGCCGATGGATCTGGCGGCGGGTTCTGTCAGGTGTGAAAGAGGTGTTCCGTATAAA
This sequence comes from Bacillus sp. IS1, assembly GCF_032461585.1. NCBI lineage: Bacteria > Bacillati > Bacillota > Bacilli > Caryophanales > Bacillaceae > Bacillus > Bacillus sp. IS1. The sequence continues at coordinate 120,764 of NZ_JAWCWR010000001.1, forward strand.
GAAACGGTGCCCGATTGAACCCCATCGCATGCTTCCGGGTACAGACCGTTTAAACAAAGAGCGAGCGAGCTTTTGCCGCATCCGCTCGGCCCGAGCAATAAAGCCCGCTCTCCTTTGCGGAGCTGAAAGGACACGTTTTGAAGAATCGGCTTTTCATCCTGATCATAAGAAAAGGTAAGACAGCCGGCCGATAGAAGGGGCTCAGATGCCTGCATCTTGGTTCACCTGTTTCTTTTTCTTCTTGAATTGTTTTCCGAGCGCCATGCCGTTCAGCACCCCTGTGTAAGCCAGCGCATCACTGATTGCTTTGCCGAGAAGGCCGGCAAGAAGCGCACCTGAGATCAGACGGACAAGAAGCATGACGGCTAATAAACCCGGATTCAAAACAGAGTATCCGGAAACGAACAAGTCATAAATGAAGCTCGTCACAGAAGACCCCATACCGGATAAAAGAAGCACGGGCAGGGTATAAATCCGCCAGCGTGTCGCAAAAAAGACCGCTTCCGCACCGATTCCCTGTGCGATCCCGATCAGAATCACCATCGGTCCTGACGGATTTCCGAGTAAGCACTCCACAAACGCGGCGATGATTTCAGAAACAAGAGCCGCTCCCGGTTTTTGAATAATGTACGCGGCAATTACCGAGACGATAAACCAGATACCGTAAATCGGTTCGTAGCTCATTCGGCCGAAAAACCCTGCCGCTATATTGCTTGCATGAGTTGATACTAAATAAATGACAGCAAATACTACACTGATGACGGACATGACGACAATTTCTCTCATTTTCCAATTTTTCATTGTGATCTCCTGCTTTCTTATCGGATAGTCGTATGTATGAAAGAGATGATTTTACAGGCGGTTTATATTCAGTTTCATATTGCGGTGTCCTCCCCCGTTTTTTAATGAAAAATAAAAAACTGCATATCCGAGGGAATATGCAGCAGCAGAACGAAAACGCATGGGGAAAAACCCTGCGCTCCGGTCAATCTGCACTTCCCCACGCTGGTATTATCCAGATCGGGTTATAAGGGATCAAAACACGCCTGCCGCATGTTTTATCTCAGCCGATAACAGCACCCCTAGTGCGTTTCCTATACAGTTTTTTATGATGACATCATCATAGTTGATCATGTCTGATTTGTAAACAGCCTTTCTCCAAACAGAGTTTGGAATCGGACCGGATGATCATTCATAAAGATAAGAAGAGCCCTTTTGATCAAAAGGAAACGGAGGACATCTATGTTTGTTCATACAGTGCAGTCTGGCGACTCGTTATTTTCCATCAGCAGAAAGTACGGATACCCTGTTGACAGCATCAGAAGCGTCAACGGGCTTGAGGAAACGAATATCGTTCCGGGGCAGGCGCTTTTAATCCCTCTTAATGAATATACGGTTCAGCCGAATGATACGTATGCCGTTATCGCAGGTAAGGCTTATGTGCCGCAGATGCAGCTGATGCAGGCAAACCCGGATATTCCGCCGAACCGGCTGCGGGCGGGTATGAAAGTGAAGATCCCTGATATCTCTAACTATCTTGCGGGAACCCTGCAATTTTATGTCATTCGGACGCCTGAAGCGGATAGAGACTTAATTAATGATTTTGCGCCGTATTCTTCGGCGATTTCTTTGTTTGAATATCATTTTGGCCCGAACGGAGATATCATTAACGATTTAAACGACAGAACCGCAATAGAAACCACATGGCAGAACAGAGTGCGCCCGCTTGCCGTTATTACAAATCTGACAGAAGGGGGATTCAGTCCGGAATTAGCCCATCAAGTGCTGCAAAATCCGACGGCACGAACGAATCTCGTCAACAATATCGTCTCCTTAACCGTAAGAAAGGGATACGGCGGTGTAAATATCGATTTTGAACGGGTCAGAGAAGCTGACAGGGACCTCTTCACAGGATTTCTCCGGCAGTTAAAAACCCGGCTTTCAGAGCATCAGCTCGCGTTAACGATATCGGTTCCGGCAAAAACAAGTGATGCAGTGCCGTGGCTGAGGGGATATGATTACGGCGGAATCGGAGCCGTCGTCGATTATATGTTCATTATGGCGTACGACTGGCACCACGCCGGCAGTGAGCCGGGACCCGTGGCGCCTTTGACAGAGGTCAGGCAAACGATCAATTTTGCCATCAGCAGGGTGCCGAGAAGAAAAGTGATTCTCGGTGTTCCGCTGTACGGGTATGATTGGGTGATTCCGTACCGTCCCGGAACGATCGGATCCGCCATCTCCAATCAGCGCGCCATGGAAACGGCCATGAAGCATCAATCAGTGATCCGTTATTCCCAGCAGGAGCGTTCCCCTTACTTCCGGTATACTGATGAAAATGGAAGAACGCATGAAGTGTGGTTTGAGGATGTGCGGAGCATGAGTGAAAAAATGGTTCTCGTTCGGGAGTTCGGACTGCAGGCGATCGGCGCGTGGCAGTTAACGCTCGGTTTCAAACCGGGCCCGTGGCTGCTTAGGAACTTTTTCACGATCCGAAAGATATAGCTGCATGTCCCCCTCCGCAAGTGATTTTTTTTCCTATGATAACGGGTCTTCTTTTGGACAATCTAAAATTGAACAGGAGGTCTGTCATATGAAGAAAAGGGAAGAGCAGTATATCAACGAGGCTGAGTATGTACCGCATCCGACAAAAGAAGGGGAGTACGCGCTCATGCTGCATGAATCCTATCATTTCCTTTCAGAAGAGGATGAAAGCGATTTGCCGGAATAAGGGCTTTATGCCTTTATTCCGTTTATTTTATAGGCATGTGCTGAAATCACAAATTTAAGGTTGACACATTCCTTTTTTTTCTGTAATCTCAGTGTGTCAATTCAAATAAGAACTTCGTTAGGTGAGGCTCCTGTATGGAGATACGCTGCTGCCCAAAAATGTCCAAAGACGCCAATGGGTCAACAGGAATCATCGACATAAGGTGATTCTTAACGCAGCTGGATGGCTGTCCTATGCCATACAGTGCTAAAGCTCTACGATTGGAGGCCCCGCACGTTTATTTGCCGTGCTTGTTTTCGCCTTCATATCGGAAGGTTTTTTTTATGCCTCAAAACGTACACGACTGAGCATGATAAGGAGGTGCGGAGTATGGATTCTCCCCATTCGAGTATGTCAGAAGAAGTACCCATATACAGCCAGATAACCAGTGACGACATGATGAGGAGACAAACCGCCGCACTTCCCTTGACGGACGGCGCGTCTCCGTAAAGGAGGTACGAGTCCCGATGGTCCAAAACATGACCTATGACGAACTCATATTACGCATTATCATTTTATTGCGGGACGGAAAAATAAAAGAATTCCGAAACATGATAGATGAGCTTCAGCCCTATGACATGGCATTTTTGTTTAAAGAAATGCCGGAAAAGCACCGGGCCCGCTATCTGTCATATATGACGGTTGATGACATCACCGACATGATCGGAGAGCTTGAGCGGGAATTTCAGCTTGCCGTTTTGCATAAAGTCGGTAAAACGAAAGCCACTCTCGCAATGAATAAAATGGATAACGACGATCTCGCCGCATTGCTGGAAGAGATGGATGAAGAACTGAAAGAACAGCTTTTATCCAGCATGGAAGCTGAGGAATCAAAGGCCGTACAGCTTTTGATGAACTATCCGCAAGAATCGGCGGGCCGGATGATGACGAACCGCTTCGTCTGGATTCCGCAGCATTATACAGTAAAAGATGCGGTCGTGAAGCTGAAAAGCTTTGCAGAAATCGCAGAATCAATAAATTATTTGTACGTGATTAATGACAGCAAGCAGCTTGTCGGAGTGCTCTCTTACAGAGATTTAATTCTCGGCGAGCCTGAGGATAAAGTGCAGGATCTCATGTTTACACGTGTCATCTCGGCCGGGGTGCTCCAAGACCAGGAAGAAGTCGCCCGGCTGATCCAGCGGTATGACTTTTTAGCCATTCCGATCGTGGAAGAAAATCATGTGCTTGTCGGTATTGTCACTGTCGATGATATTATTGACGTCGTGATTAAAGAAGCCGATGAAGATTACGAAAAATTCGCAGCCTCCGGTAAGGCGATTACATTTGATACGAAAGCGTACGTTGCGGCGTACCGCCGTTTGCCGTGGCTCATTCTGCTTTTGTTTATCGGATTGATTTCCGGAAGCATTCTGAATTATTTTGAAGATACATTGCAAAAAGTAGTCGCCCTCGCATTTTTCATGCCGATGATTGCGGGAACGACGGGTAATACAGGCACACAGTCACTCGCCGTCGTCATCAGAGGACTGGCTAAAGAAGAAATGAATAAAAAAACCATCTTTAAACTGATTTTCCGTGAATTAAGAACCGGTATCTATATCGGCATCGTCTGTGCGATCGCGATTACGATTGTCGCAACCGTCTGGCAGAAAGACTTAACGCTCGGTTTTGTCGTCGGTTCATCGCTGCTTGCAACGTTGATTATCGGTACGATGGCCGGAACGATCGTCCCTATTATTCTTCATAAACTGAACATTGACCCGGCGATTGCATCAGGTCCGCTGATTACGACGCTGAACGATATTTTGTCCTTATTAATTTATTTCGGCATTGCAACTGCATTTCTTCATGCTTTATAAAAAAAGTCCGTCTCACAGGAGGCGGACTTTTTTGATCAGCGGTTTTTATACTTAAAATGAGCATTAAGCTGTCCTTCCAGCATTTTTTTGCGGAGCTGCGGGTCGTTTTTGAGAGCCTGTTCTTTTTTTCGCATGTCTTTTAAAATCTCAGCCGTCTGCACGCCGTCTTCCCGCTTGTTGGCAATATCCATCAGCCGCTCAACGTCCGCGAAGGAATACTTTCTCGTTCCCCGTGATGAACGCTGCGGGTAGATTAATTTCCGTTCTTCATAGTATCTGATCTGTCTGACTGACAATCCGGTTAATTCGCTTACAATGCCGATCGAGATTACTTTTTTATCTTTGTAAGATTGTTCGTCTGCCGTCATTTTCCCCACCCCTGGATGTCTTTTACTCATATTATATAAGAAAAAAAGAGAAAAAACCTGACGCTTGTCAGGTTTTCTGACGCGAAATAGAAAATTTTTGAAAAAAAGCGGCAGAAAAATTGACAAGGTTAATGCATGGTCCTGTGCCCCGTTTTATGCTTACTGTACAGACACAATGAGGAGGAAGGATAGGAATGGAGAAAGAAAAAGCGGTTTCGCTGGCAAAAGAAATCATTGAATTAGATATGAAACGCGATGAAATGCTGGAGGCGTTCATGCAGCTTGCCGGGGAACATGCTTTTCCGCTGCTCAGAGCCGTCCAGAACGGACTTTACCGAAAAACATCATAATCCTACAGAAGTTTTACAATGGCTTTATACGTCTTTGATATAAAAGCGTTATTCTGATCATAGAATAACGGAAAACAAAGGAGGCCGCCATGAGTCGTTTGCTTCAAAATGCATTGGACAAAGAGAGAAACCATTATTCCAAAAAGCTTCTGCAGATCGGAGTCTATACGAAAGAAATACTCAATTCCATGACAATTACGGAGCTGAGAAAGGAATACGCGTATTTTTTTCGGAACATTCCCTATAAAGAACGGAACCCTTATACAAATTAAATGATGTATAAGGGTATTTTTTTATATAAAAAAGAAGGAATTCTGAAAAACGGCACGAATAGAATATAAAACAAAGAACGACTCTTATGAATTGTAAGGGTTTACATTATTTTTTTATAAAAATCTTAAATACGGGGTAGATATGATGAGATTATCATTTAACGAAGAAGAAGTGATGCGTTCGATGAATTTGTACAAAGTTTTTGCAAGGGCTTTCAAGAGTGTGTCTGAACACAGCATCCGCGACAGTAAAGAACACGGTTTTAATCCGACTGAATTTGCCGTTTTGGAGCTGCTCTATACGAGAGGACCGCAAAAGCTTCAGCAAATCGGGTCGCGTCTTTTGCTTGTCAGCGGGAATGTCACCTATGTCATCGACAAGCTTGAAAGAAACGGGTTTTTGGTCAGAGAACAAGACCCGAAGGACAAACGGTCTGTTTACGCCCATTTAACTGATAAAGGAAACGAGTATTTGGATAAAATTTATCCGATTCATTCATTGAGAATTGCGAGAGCGTTTTCAGGACTTATGCCTGAAGAACAGGAACAGCTGATAGCCTTACTGAAAAAAGCGGGAATTCACAGCCAGCATTTGCTTTTCCGTTAAAAGAAAGCGGATACAAACACTCTTCTTCACGAAGAGTGTTTTTTTCTGTTCCGGACAGTAGAGCCTGAAGCGGTTTTTGCATAAGCTGATACAGGTCGGCATCATTATTTACCAATCATAATGTGACATGCCCCATGCCAAAATATGAGGGTGCTTTGAATATAAAGAAGGTGAACATGTGAGAAGCTGTCTGCTGTCTATATGGTACTTACTTGATCCGCTTTATTTCTTCTTTACCCGGCTGACGCTGATTGATAAACGGCAATCGAATGTATTCCGCGTCCGTTTGACAAGATATAAAGGAAAAGAAGTCATCCTGAGCGACGGAACCAGAATTAAAAAAAACGACGTGTTAGTTAAGATTCATCTTCATAATGTCAAACTCCTGAAAGAGCTGCAGCCTATTGAAAGCGCGGTCAGAAGGGGGATTATGCTATATCAGAAGGTATATCAATCCATGCCTCATTTAGCGGATTATATTAACCAGCATAAACGGAAAGACGAGATTAAGGGAGTCGTCGGCATTACAATGCTTCATAAAGGAGCGGCGAGACTCGGTTTTGATGTGATAAAACCGTCCAGCGGCTGCTACAGGCTGTTTAAGAAAGCGGCCCATATTCCGATTTTATACTTTACTGCAAAACAGCTCACCCTCAAAAACATTCCTTACTCCTGCTATTTATTTATTTCCAAAGAAAAATTGATGTGCACGTATCAGACTGAAAAGAGCTGACAAAAAGCGTCAGCTCTTTCTCTTGATTTGCTCAAGCACGATTGAAAGCGGAACGTCCTGCGGATTCCGGTAAAAATCATAAAACGGATCTCCCTCTGTCCTGACGCGGTTCACTACTGTATCGATCGTATAATCATCAGGTGTTAAAGAGGAGTTGACTTCGCTCCAATAAAGGGGAGCCGCAACCGTTCCCAATTCGTTGCCCCGGGTCGAATAGGGGGCGATAATGGTTTTCCCTTCGGCATGCTGCAAATAATCTAGGTAGAGCCTGCCGTTTCGGTTTTTGATAAACCGCTCTGTCGTAAAAAGATCCGGGCGCGTCCTGACGCAATAATCGGCGATGAGCATTGTGAACGCACGGGTTTCTTCATAGGTGAATGCTTCCGGTGAAAGCGGGATGTAGAGCTGAATGCCTTTATTTCCGGAGAGCTTCGGGAATGACGTAATGCTGAATGAGTCAAACAGCTGTTTCAGCACATGCGCAGCCTCCACTGCCATGGGAAAATCATTCCTTGACGGAGGATCAAGGTCAATGACAATCTCTGCGGGTCTTTCAGAATGCACTGTCTGAAACGGAACGTGAAATTCAAGCGCCAGCTGATTGGCCAGCCATAGAAGTGACGGTATGCTGCTGCATACGATGTGCTCGTGGCTCCCGTCAAACACGCTTGAGACAAAGTCCGGCGTGTAGTCCGGTTTGTTTTTTTGAAAAAAAGATTCGCCAGGCGCGCCGTGCGGATAACGGATCACCGTGACGGCCCGATCTTTAAGAAAGGGCATAAGAAAATCGCTCATTTTCACCATATAACTAAGGAAATCTGCTTTCGTTTTTTCACGTTTTTTAAAAACGATCTTATCCAGGCTTGTGAACTGCAGCTTCGGCGGCAGCGTTTTAGAGCGGAGGATAAGCTGCTGATACGTGCATTCCGTCCAATCCATTTCAAACTGAAAAGACACAAAAGATACTTCACGCAGCGTGTCCTGCAATATGGTTAAATACTGCACGGTCATGCAGATAGAAGGCTCAAGTGTATACTCGCCGCTTGGCAGTTTTTTTCCGTGGGTCTCCATAATGGTTCTGACGGCGTTTTTTTCTTCCGCCTGCATGCCGTGGGAAACGGAAGCGATCGGGACGGCGGTGCCGTCTTTTAAAACAGAGGCTGTTACATACCCGTTCTTCGGATTAAACCCGGTTAATAGCACATGTGCCGTTTTCATATGTTTATACTTTTGCCAGTCGGGAGAGCGTTTATTTTCCGCCCAGCCGCTTGATGCTCTTTTTGCTACGATACCTTCTCCGTCATGGCGGACGACCTTGTCCCAAAGCGCATCAAAATCAGTGTGCTCCGGAATGTATTGAATCGCTTCTTCCGCTAAGTGATGAGGGCAGGCGGGAAGATTTGCTTCTTTAAACAGTTTGGAAAGGGCGCGCTTCCGTTTCACATACGGTAATGAGACGGTGCCGGCGCCTTCCAGAACGAGGAGATCAAATGCCAGAAAGCGGCACGGCCGTCTATCAGCGGTGCTTTCAATTGCTTCCGTCCGTTTTAAACGTCCGCGGATTTGAAGATGCTCAAAGTCCGCTCTGTACGGATTGATTAAATAGACAAGCTCTCCGTCAAGCGTAATGGGGAACCTGTCTTTCATGTGCTGAAAACACCGGGCCGCAAAAGCCGTGATTTCCGGAAATTGATTCGTCAGCGTCTGTCCGTTTCTGCTGGTTAATGTAACGCCGCTTTCGTCTATGCGGAGAAGACAGCGGAATCCGTCATACTTTACCTCATAGCGCCACTCACTGCCTTCAGGCGGTACAGAGGTCAAAATCGGCTGCATCGTCAGCACCATGATTAAGACGTTCCGGCTTTTTGTCTGGTCGTCTTTTGCTTTTTGCCTCCGCCGCCTGCTGACGCGGCGTCTTTTGTCCGCGCCGGTGCAGCCTGTTCGCGATCCGGCCGCTTCGTCCGGTCAATGCTGGCCTGAAGCGCGCTGACAAGATCGATGACATCTTCGCGCGGACCGGCAGCAGCCGGTGTCACGCCCGCTTCTTCATGTTCGAGCTTATCGTTAATTTTAGCGAGAAGGGCTTTCCGGTATGTGTCTTCGTATTGTTCCGGGTCAAACTCGGTTGTCAGTTCATTAATTAACGTAATCGCCGTCTGCAGCTCTTTTTCATTAACGGCTGTCTGCTCGGGAACGCCCGGCACATGTCCGGCATTTCTGACTTCATCCGGATAATGAATGGATTCCATCACGATGCAGTTGTCATACACGCGAAGAATTGCAAGCTGCTGTTTAGAGCGGATCGTAATGGAGGCAATCCCGATTTTACCCGTCGTCCTCAGCGCTTCCCGCAAAAGTGTATAGGCTTTTGTGCCGTTATCTCCCGGCCCGACATAATACGACCGGTTAAAATAAATCGGATCAATTTCCTGCAGCTGGACAAAGTCAACAATCTCAACCGCTTTTTCTTCATGTTCCTGTTTTACGTCTTTCAAGTCTTCGTCTGTCATAATGACGTATTTCCCTTTTACATACTCATAGCCTTTCACGATTTCATCAGGTTCCAGACTTTTTTCACATCCGGTGCAGATTTTTTCGTATTTAATCGGCGCATGGTCTTCTTTATGAAGACTGCGGAATTTTATATCTTTATCTTCAGTGGCCGCAAAGAGCTTGACCGGGATATTGACGAGACCGAAACTGATCGAACCCTTCCACATCGTGTGCATGAATAAAAACTCCTTTTTGTCTTTATTGTGGATAAACGGGTCCGTTCCATGTGTAGCAACTTATGGGTGTTGCGGCGCTTCATGGAGCGGCTGTTCCATTTCCTCAGGCGGCAATGGTCGGCTGAAAAGCAAATGAATTCTCTATTTACAATCAGTGAATCGGTAAGTTCTTTAAAGCGCTGAAGTCCCTGAAAATCATCAGTGGTAATCAAAAAGATTATACAAAATCATTCCCCGGGAAATGCCCACGCATTCCCATGTAGTGACTGAGAGAATTTCCCGCTCCCATATGAACTGAATCCGCGGTCAGCCGCCGCTTACCGCGAAGGGTAACTTTTCCGAGAACTTAAGTGATGTAACCGCCGCCAGACAAGCAATCAGGAGACAGGCGGGACGTTGTATTGCGCTTATTCCCTCCCGCTATACCGATCTGAAACGACTCACATTTATAACGGGCATGTCTAAAAGATATTTCAGCCTCAAGGTTTTGTGTTAAAATCATTCTTAAGTTTCGGAATATAGACGTAAGCCGGGAGTGATAGATCATCGAAGATTTCATCATATCAATAATAGAGGCGTTTAAAAGCTTATCTTACGCCGGGATTTTTTTGGCGCTCAGTATAGAATTCATCCCGGCGGAAATTGTTCTTCCGCTTGCGGGCTATTGGGTCTCAAAAGGGGATATGACGCTTGCCGGGACCGTGTTTGCCGGTTCGCTCGGCGGTGTTTCAGGTCCGCTTGTCTTATATGGAATCGGCAGGCTGGGCGGTCGGCCGTTTTTGCTGAAATATGGAAAGTATATATGGATAAAACCCGAATCCCTGCAGAAATCAGATGATTTCTTTCAGAAGCACGGAGGTTTGGTCGCGTTCAGCGGCCGTTTTATACCGGGGGTCAGGACGCTGATTTCTTTGCCGTGCGGCATTGCGAAGATGAATGTCTGGGTGTTCTCTCTATATACATATGCGGCGATGCTGCCGATTACATTTGCTTACGTATACCTCGGAATGAAACTCGGGGAAAATTGGAAAAGCGTCGGTTCCATTCTCGATCAATATATGCTGCCGCTCGGTATATTCATTGTGTTGCTTCTCATTCTTTGGATGTTTTTAAAGAGAAGAAAACAGCGGGCCAAAACAGAAAAAATTTCTCAATTTGTTAAAAAAGTTAAGCGTTGACAAATGATGAAACAGGCTTTATCATGAGCGTATAAACAAATATTTCTTGAAATCCCAAAGGGGAGTAGCGTCCGGATATTCCGGAAACAAAGTCGTCAATTCATGGATCATATCCATCGGCTTTGTTGGCATGCCAATCATTCATGTCTAGCAAGACCTTTGCCTTATATCGGCAAAGGTCTTTTTTGCGTAAAAAACCGCCGGTATAAGCTCGGATGATAGAAAAAAGAAACGGAGGGAATGGATTGGACTTTGCATTATTATTGGAGTATGGATGGGTTCTTCTCGTTTTAATCGGGCTGGAAGGGATTTTGGCGGCGGATAACGCGCTGGTGATGGCTGTGATGGTGAAGCATCTTCCTGAAAAACAAAGGAAGAAGGCTTTATTTTACGGATTGGCGGGCGCATTTATTTTGCGTTTCGGGTCGCTGTTCGCCATTTCTTTTCTGGTGAATGTTTGGCAGGTCCAGGCCGTCGGCGCTTTATATCTGTTTTACATTGCGGTCAGCCATTTGCTGAAGCGGTATGTATTTAAAGATAACGCCGGTCAGAAAACGCAGAAAGAAAGCGGGTTTTGGCAGACTGTCTTGAAAGTGGAGCTCGCGGACATCGCTTTTGCCGTTGACTCCATTTTAGCTGCGGTCGCGCTTGCCGTAACGCTCCCGGGAACAGAGCTTCCTGCCATCGGCGGCTTGGACGGCGGTCAGTTTCTCGTTATTTTAGCCGGCGGCGTAATCGGTTTAATCATTATGCGTTTTGCGGCATCAATGTTCGTATCCTTACTGAAAACCAGGCCGGGCCTTGAAACGGCGGCATTTGTGATTGTCGGATGGGTAGGCGTAAAGCTCGCTCTTTATACATTGGCCCATGAGGAACTCGGTATAATTCCGGCAGATGTCATCCATTCGGCGGCCTGGAAAATCATTTTCTGGGCGGTTCTGGCTGCCATCGCGGTTTGCGGATGGTTTATGTCAGGAGCAAAACAAATAGAGTCTGGCGCGGAATCGGAAAAAAGGGAACACGCGTAAAATGATCAAAAAGGGAGTCTGGCTTTTTAAAAAGCAGGTTCCCTTTTTTTGTTTGAAACGCTTACATTTAAGACATATGATAACAATTTTATAACAGCATTGTTACAAAAAACACAGAGAAAACCCCCTTAATTCTGCATGGGGGCACGAAATCATGTATAGTACGTCTTATTGGCTTGTCATAATTGAGACAAATGAAATCGATTTCTCTTTTTCTTCCTTTGCGAATCCCTACTAAATTAGCTATGATTATGAGTAGTTATAGGGAGGAACTGAGGTGAAACCAGTGCTTAGCCTTTTGTTTAAATTGGGAAAAAAGAAGCAAACGCTTGAAACATCTGTTGAAAAAATACAAAAAGGCGACAAAGATCTGCAGAACGATTTAATACAGCAATATAAGCCTTTTATCGCGAAGACGGTTTCATCCGTTTGTAAACGATATATAGATGAAAAAGACGACGAATTCAGCATCGGGCTGATCGCGTTTAACGAAGCCATTGAAAAGTATTCGGCTGAAAAAGGTAATTCGCTGCTTGCATTTGCAGAGCTGATTATAAAAAGAAAAGTGATAGACTATATCAGAAAAGAAGCAAGAACCGCTCAGCATATCAATATGGATGTGCAGGAAGGCGACGACCAGGAATCTTCGCAGAGCCTTATCGAAGCGGAGCTTTCCATTGATGAATACCGCAAACAGATAGAACAGGAACAGCGCCGGGAAGAAATTCTTTTTTTTCAGAAGCAGCTCAAAGAATACGGGCTGTCTTTTAAAGAGCTGCTGGAACAATCGCCGAAGCATACAGATGCGAGGCAGAATGCGATTAAGGTAGCCTACACGCTTGTTGAAAATGAAGAGCTGGCGTCCATTTTGCACCAGAAAAAACAGCTTCCTGTCAAACAGCTGGAGCAGCTCGTGTCGGTCAGCAGAAAAACGATCGAACGGAACCGAAAATATATCATCGCCATGAGTATTATTATTACCGGTGATTATATTTATTTAAAAGATTATCTTAAAGGGGTGTTGCACTCATGAGAAGAGGGATCATAGTAGAGAAAAATAAAAAATTCGTCACGTTGCTAACCCCTGACGGACAATTTTTAAAAACAAAAAATGATCACCGCACTTGTGAAATCGGAGAGGAAATTACGTTCGAAGGCGAAACGCGTATGGGAAGAAGGGCCAGCTTTTTTGATTTTCTGAAACTGCGCCCTTTTAAATTGGGAGTGTTTACGATGACTGCTATTATTTTGTTTATTTTAATTTTGCTCCCGGTTTTTTCTGATAACAAAGCTTACGCGTATATGACGCTTGACATTAATCCCAGTATTGAAATGGCTTTAAACAGCAAATATGAAGTCATTGAACTGACACCGCTGAACCATGACGCCAAACAGGTCATCAGTGACATCGGAGATTGGAAAAGCAGCGATTTTAAGGAAGTCATCAGTAATATTATTACCGATTGCAGCAAGCATGGATATGTAAAGGAATCAAAAGAGATTTTAATTTCCACGGTTTATGAAAATACAGATGACAATACATATAAAAAAGGCGTTAAAAAACAGCTGGCCGACATGACTGAAAAATATAAGGGCACCTACCAGGTCCAATCGCTTGAATCTGATATGGAAACAAGAGAAAAAGCAAAACAGGAAGGGATGTCAACAGGCAGCTACATAAGAAGAAACGAAAAGAAAACAGAAGAAAAACAGCCTGAAAAGCAAACCGACGGCAATGAAACAGATCAAAAAGATACCGAAACAGACGCTGATCAAAGCGAGCAGCCGGACACAGACAAGCCGGCGGCTGATGAAAAGACAGCTCCTGATGAAGACAAGGCAGCAGAGAAGCCGGGAAACAATGAAACAACGCCCGGTACGGAAGAAGCGAAGCCGGACAGTCAGGACGGCAATCAGCAAACCGAAAAAAATGCAGCTTCCGGATCAGAGGAAAACACACAGAAGGAACAAGATGGGGAAACAGAGCAGCCCCCAACACAAAATCCTCAGGAAAACGGAAATGACAAAGAGCCTAAGCAAAAGTATTACAATCATTACTGGAATCATGATCGCAATGAACATTGGGAATCCTATCGGCATCATGAAGATTCGTCAGACCGAAGGAATCCGAACGGCTACCGGCACGGAAAGGAGAATGCCGATAAATATCAAAATTCGCCGAGAAGTCCCGGCGAATAAGCTGCATTATTGATTTTTCCCGTTTAATTGTGATTGAGCCTGCTGTACAAGACGTTTTGTCATTTCCCCGCCTACAGAGCCGTTTGCGCGTGCTGCTGTATCAGAGCTAAGGTTCACGCCGAATTCTTGAGCCACTTCGTATTTAAATTGGTCAAGTGCCTGCTCAGCCCCTGGAACTAAGAGTTTATTTCTGCTCGCCATCTTTTTCATCTCCTTTTCTCTGGCAAGATGTGTTTTCGCATTTTAGTTTCAAACGGAACGGTATTGATTATGCTGGCAATTGTTGTACAGCAAAAAAACCCCGGCGCAGACACCGGGGCGAAGAAGCGTTATGAATTATAATAAATGGCTGATCATTTTGTAGGCTGAGGCTTGAATATGGAAAGTCAAAACGGAGAGCACCGTGACGGCGATTATGGATCTGATATTGTTCCATTGTCCGCTTCCGAGTTCTTTAAAGCAGCCTTTGAGCTTGTCCGTCTGCTCTTCGACGAGCTCCTGCAGGCTCGTTTCCTTCATCGGCGGGTTTGCCTTATGATGAAGATAATCAATCACTTGGGCGCAGCTTTCATAGTAGCTGATCGGGCTGATGACGTCGTCTGATCTGTCTGTGATCGTGTTAAAAGCGATTTTTAATATGCCGCGTATATGTTCGAAGTCATAAATTGATTTTAAATCACGTACAATGAGAAGGATGACAGCTTGTTCAATTGTATATTTTTTGCCGAGTAAGGGGTGGCCGATCAAATCTTTAATATCGCGCTTCACCCAGTTTTGGACGGCGGTTGATTTTAAAGACGTCAGCTCGCACAGATTTCCCAGCTCGACAATCTCGTTAGTTGAAAGCCCGTATTCCTTTTTCTCTTTTTTTCGTTCGAATCTCGTCAGAAATTCAGGGATATGCAGACGGCTTTCCGCTTCATCCAAGGTCATATCCGCTGATTGCAATAAGATTTGGAGAGGAGTTGCGTCTCCTTGGCCTTTTAACGCGTAAAGAAGCCGGACCATATCAGTTCGGGTCAGTTTAAACGTGTTCATGGTTCACCTCTGATTGATTACGTGTTCACTTTTTAATATCACTGAGAATTACATTAACATCATACGTCGAAATTGTTGCATTTTCAAACAGATCATTTATAATTTAAGTAAATAAGTTCTTTTGATCTTAAAAAAGACGGAGGTAATTATGGCGAAAAGAATATTTCTGTTTATTTTAACGAACCTTTTGGTCATTACGACAATCGGAATTGTGCTTACGATTATTACAAGCGTTACCGGTGTCGGCTCGTATATACAAAATGGCCGCATTGATCTGATGGCATTGCTCGTGTTCAGTCTTGTCGTCGGTTTTGTCGGTTCTTTTATTTCTCTCGGAATGTCCAGATGGATGGCCAAAACGATGATGGGCGTCCGGGTGTTAAATCCGAAGAAACAGTCGCTCAGCTATGAAGAGCAGCAATTGGTTGACCGTGTGCACAGATTGTCACGTGCCGCAGGGATGACGAAAATGCCTGAAGTCGGCATTTATCATTCCCCGGAGGTCAATGCTTTTGCGACCGGACCTTCTAAGCGCCGTTCGCTTGTCGCGGTTTCTTCAGGTTTATTGCAGCAGATGGATGATGCTGCGGTGGAAGGGGTTCTTGCCCATGAAGTCGCACACATCACAAACGGTGATATGGTCACGATGACGCTGCTGCAGGGAATCGTCAATACGTTCGTCGTATTCCTTTCCCGAATCGCGGCATGGGTTGCAAGCCGCTTCGTCAAAGAAGACCTCGCGCCGGTCGTTCATTTTATCGCGATGATCGTGTTTCAGATTATCTTTTCCATTCTCGGCAGTCTTGTCGTCTTCGCCTACTCGCGCCACAGAGAGTTTCACGCTGACCGCGGCGGTGCAGACCTTGCCGGCAAGGATAAAATGATTCACGCCCTGCGTACGCTGAAGTCTTATACAGGACATGTGAATGAAGAAGACCAGACGGCAGTGCAGACGTTAAAAATTAACGGCAAAAAGCATTCGTCATTGTTCTCCACACACCCTGATCTCGATGAGCGCATTCGCAGGCTGGAAGCAAAATAATCAACAAAACCTCTGACAATCGTTTCAGAGGTTTTTTGTTTAAAGATCGGCAAATTACATAAGGTAATGAAAAATCTTTCTAAAAAGACCTTTAAAAATTCTCCCAATATCATTAGAATAATTACGTACTACATTTGAGAGGCAGAAGGAACTATCTTATGAAATTAAAACTGAAGAAATTCATACAGATCTTGTCGCCAGCACAGCTGATTGCATTATATTATTTTCTTGCTGTGACGGTGGCATTTATTTTGCTAAGTCTGCCGGCCGCCCACAAACAAGGGGCCAGCTGGTCGTTTATAGACGCGCTGTTTACGGCTGTCAGCTCAGTCAGTGTCACCGGTTTAACGGTCGTCAACACGGCTGATACATTCAGCACGGCCGGGATTGTCATTTTGGCTTTCGTGCTTCAATTCGGCGGAATCGGCATCATGACGCTCGGAACATTCGTCTGGCTCATTATGGGCAAACGGATCGGTCTGCGGGAACGGAAGCTCATCATGGTGGATCAGAATCAATCGCAGTTTTCCGGTATCGTCAACCTGATGAAGCAAGTGCTGTTTTTGATTTTATTAATCGAGTTTTTAGGCGGCATCATCTTAGGAACATATTTTTTAACGTATTATGATTCGTTTGAACAGGCGTACTTGCACGGATTCTTTGCGAGCGTCAGCGCCACGACAAACGGCGGTTTTGATATTACGGGAAATTCACTCGTCCCGTTCAGACATGACTATTTCGTGCAGTTTATTACGATGCTTCTGATTATTTTCGGTGCGATCGGTTTTCCGGTGCTCGTAGAAGTAAAGGACTTTTTGTTTTCAAAACAGCGCAGATATTCATTCACGCTGTTTACGAAAATTACGACCGTTACGTTCGGAATGCTCGTTTTGTTCGGAGCCGTGGGCATTTATGCGCTTGAAGCAAGCCATGTCATGAAGGGGAAAAGCTGGCATGATGTTTTATTTTTATGTCTCTTTCAATCAACCGCTACGCGAAGCGGCGGGCTTGCGACAATTGATATCAGCCAGCTGTCGGCACCGACATTATTTTTCATCTGTGCCCTCATGTTTATCGGCGCATCACCGAGCTCGGTCGGCGGCGGAATCCGTACGACGACGTTTGCGCTTAACCTTCTTGCTCTGTTTCATTTTGCACGGGGGAATAAAGCGGTCAAGGTCTTTAAACGCGAGCTTCACCAGGCTGATGTCATGAAGTCGCTGGTCGTTACGATGATGGCGATTCTGCTCGTGTTCGGATCGACGCTGATTCTGGCCGTGACGGAGAAAAATCAGACGCTGCTCGGACTGCTTTTTGAAGTGTGTTCCGCTTTCGGAACGACCGGCCTGTCGCTCGGGATTACTCCGCATTTAAGCGATATCGGAAAATGCGTGATCATGATTGTCATGTTTATCGGCCGGATCGGCATTTTGACGTTCCTTTATTTGATCGGCCGAAAAGAAATCGAAGCAAATTATCACTATCCGAAGGAAAGAATGATTATCGGCTGACACCGCTTTTCAGAAAGCGGTGTTTTTTATTGCCGTAAAATGGATGTGTGGAAACAGTTTCTTTGGAGATTCTACTTGTAAAGAGGTGACGTCATTGTTTGCCGTATTTTGGAAGTCGGTAGTTATGATAGCGGTCGGTACCTTTTTATTGCGGATTGCCGGACGGAAATCAATCAGCCAGCTGTCGGTGACCCAGACAGTCATCATGATTTCGATCGGCTCGATTATTATTCAGCCGTTTATTGAACATAATTTATGGGAAACTATTTTCGCGGCGGCGATTTTTATTGCGGTGTTAATCCTGATGGAATATTTAGAAATCAAATCAAGCTTTTTTGAGTTTTTATTTTCAGGAAAAACCGTCGCCGTTGTCAGAAACGGAAAAATCATCCCGGAAAACTTAAAAAAAATGCGTTTTACCGAAGATCAGCTGTCAATGAGGATCAGGCAGGAAGGCCTCGGAGACATTCAAGATTTTAAATATGTGCTGCTTGAGCCGAACGGACAGATCGGCTATGAACTCATTGATGAGGCCAAAAACGTGACAGTGCGCGACTTGAAAAAAATGCTTGATGAATTCAAAACAGATTTGCTGACAGAAGGAGGAAATCAAATGAAACGCAAAGCAGCAAAGAATGAAGCTTTGACCAACAACAACACACCGACTGAGAGCATGGACAAAGATGCATACAAAACACAATATGACGGTGATCCCGGACTGAGAGGCGCAAACCGCAAATCAAAACACGGCAAACAAGGAGGCGAGTAACATGACGAAAAAAAACCGCCACAGCAAAGACATGCAAAACCATAAAAAGCCGATGGACCCTAAATTGCTTGAAGAAGAGTTTGCAAGCGAGCTCGGTGATTATAACGCCGGAAAATGGATTGAAACGCTTGAACAGACGAAGCCAAAGAAAAAAGAAGACGGCAAACAATAAAAAATACCTCTTAGGCGGCAACGCTTAAGAGGTATTTTGCATTATTTCGAATAAGCACCGTTTCTTGTTCCTTTCACCGCTTCAAGCAAGCCGGTTATCCGCAGCTCAATAAACGGCTGTGCGGCCGTTTTCACCGCATTGCTGGAGAGAATGGACGTAAGAGCGGCCGTTAACATTAAGAGTATGACTAAATTCTGATAATCAGACAAGTGATCTTCAAGCCCGATCTGCCGCAGCGTTTTTATAATGAATCCATGCAGCAGATACACGTAAAACGTTCTCGTCCCCCATTTCGTAAAGAAATAACGCTTTTGCGGAACGAGCGCCAAAAAGCTGAAAGTGGCGGCAAAGGCCAAAACATACCAGCCGATGCGCGACAGACCGCTCAACAGCGACACTGAGCCGAATGTGGAATAAGGCTCCGATCCGAACAGCCACGAGTAATCAAAGTCAATGCACCAGCATAACAGGAAAACAATCCCCAGCACGCCCGCGGCAATCTGTCTGCCTCTTTTAGCCCGAAGCAAATCAAAGTGCTGTTTCTTTAAATAAAACCCGACGAGAAACATCGGAAGAAAAACAAACGTCCGTGAAAGACTCAGCGTGCTGCTGATAAAATCAAGATACCCGATCATGACGGCAAGCCCGCAGCTCGCCCCAAGCGCCCACATTTTCGGCAGCTTCGTAAAGGGATAAAGCAGCAGATTCCAAAAGAATAAGCTGACTAAAAACCAGAGAGACCACTGCGGATCAATCGGATTGACGCTTGCCATGCTTTCATCCTGAATCAAATAGTAAAAAACTGAGTAAATGCCCTGAAAAATCAGGTACGGAATAATCAGCTTCACAGCCAGCTTCTTCACATAACCTGTCCGCTTAAAGTTTTTTGCGAAATAGCCGGAAACCAGGATAAAGGCCGGCATATGAAAAGTATAAATGAATTTGTAGAGATGGAGCATAAACTCATTTCCGTTAATAAATGACCGGAGGATATGGCCGAACACCACCAGAAAAATCAAGATAAACTTGGCGTTGTCAAAGTAACTGTCTCGCGATTTTGTCATAGCATCACCTTCTCTTCAAAAATCATCCACTGCATGATTATTTCCTGTTGGTGTTCATTTTAAAATAAAAAACAAAAAATTGAAGGAGGACAAAAGGGATTGTTAGGATGATGTAACGGGGAGGTAAGGATCGTAGAAAAAGACTTTAACTTGTCATATCATTGAAATTTTCTGAAATGTATAGGGCGAATGAAGGAAGATGAGGTATTTTGTAGAAATATTGAAGGATAGGTTTTTGAAGAAGGAGTGTACTGAATGGCTGAAACTCTGGATTTGCAAACAAACGAGTCGCTGAAAGAGCAGCTGAAGCGGATGAAAGAGGAAAATGACCGCCTGAAGAGTGATTTGAACCGGTATCACGTGATTATGAATAACACGCTTGATGCCATTTTTATATGCCGTAAGGAAATGAAAATCGTCCAGGCGAACGAGGCTGCGGCCCGGATGATGCAGATTGAGGCAGAGAACCTCATTAACCGCTCCGTCCTGGATTTTTTATATTCCGTGCCTCAGGAAGAACTGAATAAGGCCGTGAAAAAGTTTTTAAAAAAAGGCCATCTGTGGAAAGAGGTGCCGATTAAGCTTGACAGCGGCGCGACGAAATACATTGAATTCCTCGCCAGAGACGGAATTGGGGAGGATTATTTTTTTGTGGTGATGAGGGATATCTCCTCTAAAAAAATATTAGAGCGCGAATTCTCCATGAACGAGCAGCTGTTTAAAGATTTGTTTGACAGGGCTGTCGACGGCATCGTGCTGTTTGATAAGGACGGCGGGTTTATTGATGCGAACCTCTCTTTTTGCAAAAGCTTTGAGATCGGCCAGAATGAATTGTCCCATCTGTCGCTCCGCCATTTTACCGACGGAGAAAACAAAAAGCATCTGAAAGAAATCTGGGAAACCCTCCGCAGAAAAGGAAACGCCAAAGGAGAACTGCCCGTCAAGCTTCGGTCCGGCGAAGAGAAGCTGTTTGAATTTACGATTACGTCCAACTTAATCAGCGGGTTCTACATGTCCATTATGAGAGACATAACAGAGAAACGGCTGATGGAATTGAAACTCTTTAAAAGCGAAGAGCGATTCCGCGAAATTTTTGAAAACGCCATGGACGCGATTATCATTTGGTCTGATGACGGAAAGATTGCCAAAGCAAACGAATCGGCGTGCCGCATTTTCGAACTGCCGATGGATAAGCTGGTGGAGACGAATTTATGTACGTTTATCGTTGATCCGCAGAAAAAATACAAGCAGATTAAGAAAAAATATGAAAAATACGGGGAAATCCGTGAAGAAATGCTGTTTCAGATGGCAAACGGCCAATTTAAAGAGCTGGAATTCACATCAAAACGAACCATACTTGAAGGTCAGCATTTAACCATTTTAAGAAATGTCAGCGATCGTAAGCGCATGGAAAAAGAATTGCGGGAAAGCGAGCTGAAATTCAGAAAAGTATTCAACGGCTCAATGGACGGCAAGGTCTTATTTGACAACCAATTCCGCATTATTGACGCGAATCCTCTCGCAAGCCGTATACTCGGTATGCCGGATGAGGAGCTGAGAGCGTACACCGTTCCGGATATTCTTTCTTTATTTGATATTGAAAACGCGGGTGTTCCCGCCAGAAAGATTGATTTAGAAGGAATGGATAATGAAATCCCCTTCCTGTTAAGCAGCAGCGACAGCCGCAAACTGGAATTCTCCTTCAAAAGAAATATCATTCAAAATATGAATCTGGCCATCTTTAAAGATGTCACAGAGGCCAAAGAGCTTGAAGAGAGGCTGCGGAAATCCGATACTCTTCATGTTGTAGGGGAGCTGGCGGCGGGCATCGCCCACGAAATCAGAAACCCGATGACGGCGCTGAAAGGGTTCATTCAGCTTCTTCAAGGAAGCATTGAAGGCGAATATTCTCTGTACTTTAACGTCATTACCTCAGAATTAAAACGCATCGAGTCTATCATCACTGAATTTTTAATTTTAGCGAAACCCCAAGCGATACTATATGAAGAAAAAGACGTGACGCAGATTATGAAAGACACGGCTGATCTTTTGAATGCCCAGGCCAATCTTGTCAATGTGCAGATCCATCTGAACCTGACCGGAAACATCCCGCCGATTTACTGTGAACCGAATCAATTAAAACAGGTGTTTATCAATATTTTAAAAAACGCCATTGAAGTCATGCCGGGCGGCGGCAATATCTACGTGACCATTCAGTCTTCTGATCAAGACCACATTTTGATTTCTATTCAAGATGAAGGAACGGGCATTTCCGAAGACAAATTAAAACGTCTGGGTGAACCATTTTACACGACAAAAGACAGGGGAACGGGCCTCGGCCTCATGGTCAGTTATAAAATCATCGAAGAGCATCAGGGCCGCATTCATGTGGAAAGTGAAGAAGGGAAGGGCACCGTTTTTCATTTGACGCTTCCGATCCGGCAGAATACGGAAGAAAGAAGGAGCGGGGAATGATCTGTTTTACAAGTGTAAGAGCGCCGTTTGGAACCGTCATCGTAACAGAGGAAGAGAGCTTTATTACCGGCCTGTTTCTCACCGGGGAAGATTTTGAGGAATGGCGGAAAGACGCGCCCGGCGTAAAGCCGTGCGAAACCGCTTTGCTGTCGGAGGCGAAACAGCAGCTGGCATCATATTTTTCAGGAGAAAGAAAGCAATTCTCTCTGCCTCTGAGACAAAAAGGCACACCCTTTCAGGAAAGGGTGTGGAACGCGCTGACGATGATTCCTTACGGGGAATCCCGAAGCTACGGCGATATGGCTGAAGCGATCGGAAAACCGAAAGCGGTGCGCGCCATCGGACAAGCCAATAAACGAAACCGGCTGCCGATTTTGATCCCGTGCCATAGGGTAATCGGCAAAAACAGCGCCTTAACGGGATACGCGGGCACGAAGACGGATGTAAAAGCGGTGCTGCTGAACATCGAACAAATATCCTATAAAGAAAAATAAAGCGTATGGCACGTTCCGTTTTTTCGCGTCCGACATATCATTTTATTAAGTGAAAAAAGTTGCCCTGATGAAAAAGGAGGACGAAGCCTGATGAAAGTGAGCCGTCCGCAAAAGATAGCCGGTTATGCAGAGCTGTTTTTTAAAATGCATCTCATTACAGCCGCCCAAAAAGATGAAGTGATTACATTGTGCAGACAAAAAAACCGCTGACATTGCCTGAGGCAATATCATCAGCGGTTTTTCAGCTCAGCTGGCAGTCAGCGAATAATTGTTCAATTTCTTCCGTGTAAGAACCGGTCACAATTCCTTTCTCGGTTATTATGCCGGAAATCAGGCTGCCCGGTGTGATGTCAAAGGCCGGATTGAAGACCGGAACATCCTCGGGAGCGGTGCGTATGCCGGAGATCTGTCTGACTTCATCCGGATCTCTTTCTTCAATCGGAATCTGATCGCCGTTTTCAATCTGCAAGTCAAATGTCGAAAGCGGTGCGGCCACAAAAAACGGAATTTGAAAGGCGTTTGCCAAAATAGCGAGGCCGTACGTTCCGATTTTGTTGGCCGTATCACCGTTTTTTGCAATTCTGTCAGCGCCGACAATGACCGCAGAAATATGTTTTTCCTTCATTGTATGGGCGGCCATGCTGTCCGTAATGAGCGTGACATCAATTCCGCCCTGCATCAGCTCCCACGCCGTCAGCCGTGATCCTTGAAGAACGGGTCTTGTTTCACATGCGTAGATATGAAGGCCGAGGTCTTTTTGTTTCGCTAAGTAAAAGGGAGCAAGCGCCGTACCGTACCGGCTTGTGGCAATCGAGCCCGCATTGCAGATGGTCATGATCTGGTCGCCTTTATTAAAAAGGTGCAGAGCATTTTGGCCGATCATTCGGCATGTTTCTTCATCCTCAATCTGAATTTGAATGGCTTCATGAACGAGCGTTGTCTTCGCTTCATTGATTGAGATCGCATCCCTGATCGAATCCGTAAGTCTGTCAAGCGCCCACGCAAGGTTGACGGCAGTGGGCCTCGAACTGTTTAAATACGCTTTGACATCCGCGAATTGACGTCGGAAATCTGAAAGGTCGCGGGCTTCAAATGACTTGGCGGAGAGCGCGAGTCCGAACGCCGCGGTTATACCGATGGCCGGGGCGCCCCTTACTTTCAGCGTGACAATCGCGTCGAATACATCTTCCTTTGTTTCAAGTTCCGCATATTCAGTGACGTCGGGAAGCTTTTGCTGATTTAAAATGCGGATGTAGGTTTCTTTCCATTCTACAGAACGGGGGATGGCAAATTCATTGGTCATGCTGCATCATTCCTTTACACGGAGCTTAAATTGGTCCAGAACCTCGGTGATATGCTTCAGTTCTTTTCTGTTTTCGATATAATAGGCGCCGATGTCAAGCGCCAGCTTCTTCCGTTCGATTCGTTTGTCAAACGGAGTGATTTCATCTAAGTCAGCCACATGGGCGAGTCCGATCGTGCGCCGGATCAATTCGCATCCCGCAAAACCGACCGCTTCCTCAAACGCGTTTTTCAGTGTGTCTTCCAGCAGGTGTCTGCGGGAAGGCAGGCAGTCTTTCTCCCATGCTTCACTGAATGTTTTCACAAATGTATCCCATACGGCAGCGGTGTGGTCATATAACGGCTGTCTGTCGTCACCGTCGCGGCTGAGGGCGTTTAACAGCAGATTGGCGATAAATTGGCCGATGTCAAACCCGATCGGTCCGAAGAAAGCAAACTCGGGATCAATCACCTTTGTTTCATGTTCATCGGCGAAGATGCTTCCCGTGTGCAGATCGCCGTGAACCAATGTTTCCGCGGAATTCAGAAAGATGGCTTTCAATTCGTCAGCGCCTTCTTTCAGCCGGGAATTGTTCCAAACTTTTTCTGCGTATGGGCGCAGCTCCTCTTCAAAATCGTTTGTCTCATGGTCGAGAAACGGTTCTGTAAACACAAGCCTTTCTGTAATATTGCAAAGCTCAGGATTTGTAAACTGCTTTGCGAGCTGCTGCTTTACTTTCGCATCAAGCGCATAATCGGATGAGTAAAAAAGCGTTTTCCCTAAAAATTCACCGATATGAACCGATAAGTTCGGATAATGCTGCCCTTCCAGCAGCCCTTTTCTTGAAATCCGCAAATGGGAGAGGTCTTCCATTACCGTGACGGCCATTTCAGTATCGGAATAGTAAACGGCCGGAACGAGGTGCGGCACGTGTTCGCCCTGGCGGATGAGGGCGCTGCTTTCGATTCTCGCCCGGTCAATGGTAAGCGGCCAGCTTTCACCGACGACTTTCGCGTAAGGGATTGCCTGTTTAATAATCAGTCCTTTTTTGTTTTCTTTATCGTAAACATGAAAGACGTAATTTAAATTGCCGTCGCCGATTTCACGGCATGTCAGAGTGCTTTTGCTTTGGAATAAGCCGAGCTTGACGGCTAACGCGGCGGCGGAGCTTTCTGTTAATTGTTCATAAAGACTTGTTTTAGTTGCTGACATGGATTTACCCTCCAATTATGTAGTGGCAGTAAGAGATCGTGACGGAGAATACGCCCGAAAAAAAGCCTCCTTCTCTGAAAGAGAAGGAGGCTGAAACAGTGCAGTCCGCCTCTTATCTCTCAGATAACATCTGATGGAATTAGCACCGTGCCTTATGAGACAATCGTCTCGGCGCAAAATGTACGCGCCCCATTTCACAATGGAATTACGGTCGGTTGCTGTTGGGGTCAAAAGGCCAATCCCTCGCCCAACTCTCGATAAGAGAAAAATATATTGATTTGTATCACAATTCGGATTAATCAGTTGATGAAAATATTAGCAGGTGCCGGATATTCTTGTCAACGTTTTTTTGAAAATTAATATAAATCACGCCGCAAGTCTTGGAAAACCGGAATGGTTCCCCGCACGTCCGCGCTTTCTGACACATCAATTTCCGCCCGGACTGCGCCTTCCGTCCGGTCTCCTTCGGCTAAAATCCGGCCCCACGGGTCAATAATCAGGCTGTGGCCGGCAAATTCATTATCGGGATTGGACCCCGTGCAGTTAGAGGCTGCGACAAAACATTGGTTTTCAATTGCTCTGGCGATAAGCAGGCTTCGCCAATGATCAAGGCGGGGCAGAGGCCATTCAGCAGAGATAAACAGGACATTCGCGCCCTGGGACGTATGCTTTCTGATCCATTCGGGGAAACGGATATCATAGCAGATCAGCCCGGCGCACTTGACACCGTCAAGCTCAAAGGAACCGTCACTGTTTCCTGCTGACAAGTAAAGGTGTTCATCCATCAGCTGAAACAGATGTGCTTTCTGATACCGCTTCACGATCTGTCCGCTGTTATCGGCGATGTACATGGTGTTATAGACATTTTCGCCTTCTTTGACCGCAAAAGATCCGGCAACGAGGTGTACGTTGTATGTTTTTGCCGTTTCTTTAAGCCATTGTTCCGAAACTTTGCCGTTTTCATCCGCCAGCTGATCTAGCCGTGTGAGATCATAGCCGGTCGTCCACAACTCAGGAAGCACGATTACATCCGCATGGCGGCTTTCTTGCTCAATCAAAGATTCTGCTTTTTTAAAGTTTTCTGAAGGATTTCCGTATGAAATATCAAATTGCAAACAGGAAACGGTCCATTTCATTTTTTAACACCTCAAGTTTCTCTTTACTTTTTTTATTTAACCATATATGATGATGGACTATCATTTCAAGACATTTTTAGAAGGTGAAAAATATGAACTTTGAAATCTCAGATGTACTCAAACAGCTGCCGGAACAATTTTTCGCATCATTGGTGCAAAAAGTGAATCAAAAGCTGAAAGAAGGCAGAGACGTCATCAATTTAGGGCAGGGAAACCCTGATCAGCCGACGCCTCAGCATATCGTTGAAGAAATGAAGCGCGCCGTCGAAAGGCCGGAAAATCATAAATATTCATCATTCCGGGGCGCTTACAGCTTCAAAAAAGCAGCCGCTGCATTTTATGAAAGGGAGTACGGGGTTACGCTTGATCCGGAAACGGAAGTCGCTGTGCTGTTCGGAGGCAAGGCGGGACTTGTTGAGCTTCCGCAATGTCTTTTAAACCCTGGAGATACCATTCTGGTGCCTGATCCCGGATATCCTGATTACTGGTCAGGCGTCGCCCTTGCAAAAGCGAAAATGGAAATGATGCCGCTGTCGGAAGAAAGAGGGTTTCTCCCTGATTACAGCGTAATTCCTGAAAAGGTGCGGAGCGAGGCGAAGCTGCTGTATCTCAATTATCCGAATAATCCGACCGGCGCTGTGGCGACAGAGGCGTTTTTCGAGGAAACGGTCGGTTTTGCGGAGCAAAACGGCATTTGTGTCGTTCATGATTTCGCGTACGGAGCCGTCGGCTTTGACGGGCATAAACCGCTGAGCTTTTTGCAGACCGAAGGCGCAAAAGAGACGGGAATCGAAATCTATACCTTGTCTAAAACCTATAATATGGCGGGCTGGCGGGTCGGATTTGCCGTCGGAAACGCTTCTGTCATCGAAGCGATCAACCTTTATCAGGATCATATGTTTGTCAGTTTGTTTCCCGCGGCGCAGCAGGCGGCGGCAGCCGCTCTTTTAGCGGATCAGGCATGCGTCGCAGCGCAAAATGACAGATATGAATCGAGACGCAATGCATGGATTGAAGCCTGCCGCGATATCGGCTGGGATGTGACGGCTCCGGCGGGCTCCTTTTTTGCATGGCTCCCTGTGCCTGACGGTTATACGTCACAGTCGTTTTCAGACCTGCTGCTCGAGAAAGCGGATGTCGCGGTCGCTGCCGGAAACGGGTTCGGAAAATGGGGGGAAGGCTATATAAGAGTCGGTCTTCTGACAAGTGAAGAAAGACTTAAAGAAGCTGCGGAACGGATCGGGAAACTGAATCTTTTCACCCGAAAAAGCATTGACATATCAGGATAACAATGCGATAATTCAAAATACTTTATAAAATCATTATTCTTATCAAGAGCAGGCAGAGGGACGAGCCCGATGAAGCCCGGCAACCGACTGATAAAGCACGGTGCTAATTCTTGCAGCAGGAGCTGAGAGATAAGATTCGGACATAACACGAAGCCTCTTTCTGCTCATACGGAAGAGGTTTTTTTATGTTTTGCGAAAGAAAGAGAGGCGTTCACGCATGAGCGAAGTATTGGCAACATATCTTCTGACAGACACAACGGACAGTGAAAAGCGGGCGGAACAGATTGCGGCGGGGCTGACGGTAGGCTCCTGGACTGACCTGCCCCTGGTGAAGCAGGAACAGCTCAGAAAACATAAAGGGCGGGTCGTAAAAGTTGAGGAGAAAGAAGGAACCTCAGAAAACGAAACACAATCCGTCATCACCATCGCCTATCCCGAGGCGAACTTTTCAAGAGATATTCCGGCCGTCCTGACGACGGTATTCGGAAAGCTGTCACTGGACGGAAAAATAAAATTGACTGATCTTGAATTTTCCGAAGGGTTTAAACGCTCCCTTCCCGGGCCGAAATTCGGTATATACGGCATCCGCAAACTGCTGGGCGAATTTGAAAGACCGCTTCTGATGAGCATATTTAAAGGCGTGATCGGACGGGATCTCGCCGACATTAAAGAACAGCTCAGACAGCAGGCGCTCGGCGGCGTGGATCTTATTAAAGATGACGAAATTTTCTTTGAAAATGAACTGGCTCCGTTTGAAACCCGCATTATCGAAGGAAAACAAGTCCTGAAGGAAACCCGGGAGGAGACGGGGCATAAAACGCTGTATGCCGTAAACCTTACGGGAAGGACCGCCGAATTGCGGGATAAAGCGAGGCGCGCGGCAGAACTCGGGGCGGACGCGCTTTTATTGAATGTGTTCGCTTACGGTTTAGATGTGATGCAGAGCCTTGCTGAAGACAGGGAAATCCCGCTTCCGATCATGGCGCATCCGGCAGTCAGCGGCGCTTTCACATCATCTCCCGTTTACGGCTTGTCGCATGCGCTTTTGCTCGGCAAGCTGAACCGCTATTGCGGCGCTGATTTCAGCTTATTTCCGTCACCTTACGGAACCGTTGCTCTTCCGAAGGAGTCCGCGCTTGCAATCCATGATGAATGTGTAAAAGACGATGTCTTTCATCCGTCGTTTGCCGTCCCGTCAGCAGGCATTCATCCCGGTATGGTGCCATTATTGATGCGCGATTTCGGCATCGACCACATCATCAATGCCGGCGGAGGCATTCACGGCCACCCGAAAGGAGCCGAGGGCGGCGGAAAAGCGTTCCGCGCCGTCATTGATGCGGTGCTTGAAGCGCAGCCGATTGAAGAAAAAGCCGCGTCGTGCAAAGATCTTCAGCTCGCATTAGACAAATGGGGAAGGGTGGAAGCCGTATGACCCGCACACCGCTGATTATTTGTGATTTCGACGGAACGGTCACCATGAACGACAACATTGTCAGCATGATGAAAGAATTCGCGCCTCCTGAGTGGCTTGAATTAAAAGACGATGTTCTGTCTAAAAGCATATCAATCCAAGAAGGAGTCGGCCGGATGTTCGGACTGCTGCCGAGCAGCTTAAAAGAAGAACTGACCGGCTTTATCCTGAAGGATGCGAAAATACGGGACGGCTTTTTGGATTTTGTCTCGTTTGTCCGCTCAAACGACCTCCCGTTTTATATCGTAAGCGGAGGAATGGACTTTTTTGTGCATCCGCTTTTGGAAGGGATCGTAGAAAAGGAGCGGATTTTCTGCAATCATGCATCCTTTGACAATGAATATATTCATATAGACTGGCCGCATGCCTGTGACGGAGACTGTACCAATCAATGCGGCTGCTGCAAACCGTCAGTCATCCGGAAGCTATCCGATCAGCAGAAATTTCTCGTTATGATCGGTGATTCGGTCACGGATGTCGAGGCTGCAAAGTTATCCGATATGTGTTTTGCGAGAGATTATCTTTTGACTGAATGCAAAGAACTCGGCCTCCGGCATCTGCCTTTTCAAGATTTTCATGAGGTGAAAACAGGCATTGAAAACATCGGGGAGGTGCAGGCATGGCTGCAAAAGAAGAACGCTGGCGCGAACTTGCCGAGGTAAAACGCGAGCTGGCCGAAAGAGACTGGTTCCCGGGAACGAGCGGGAATCTTTCCATCAAAGTATCCGACGGGCCGCTGACTTTTCTCGTTACGGCGAGCGGAAAAGACAAACGAAAAGAAACAGACGAAGATTTTCTCTTGATCGATGAGTACGGGAAGCCCGCTGAGACCGGCCATTCTTTAAAACCTTCAGCAGAAACGCTTCTCCATACTTACTTATACCAAAAGACAGACGCCGGCTGCTGTCTGCATGTCCATACCGTCAATAATAATGTCATCTCAGAGCTTTACGGGGATGAAAAACAAATCACTTTTCAGGGGCAGGAGATGATTAAGGCGCTCGGATTATGGGAGGAAAACGCGTCCGTGACCGTTCCGATCATTGACAATCCGGCGCACATCCCGGCATTGGCCGAAAATTTCGCGCACCATGCGGACGCCGGATCAGGCGCGGTGTTAATCCGCAATCACGGCATTACGGCATGGGGACGGACCGCATTTGAAGCGAAAAGGGTGCTGGAAGCCTATGAATTTTTATTCAGCTGTCACCTCAAGCTTCTGTCACTTCGTCCGCAGCTGGTAAAATAAAAGGAGGAATAGAAAATGGCGACCATCAGAATTCATGACGAAAAGAATACGATCATTGAACATCAGGAAGAAGTAGCGCGCTTCTTAGACGAGCAAGAGGTGATCTATGAGCAGTGGAACATTGAAAAACTTCCGTCTGAGCTTTCGGAAAAATACGATCTAACCGAAGATGAAAAAGAACGGATTCTCGCGGCGTTTGACACGGAGATTCAGGACATTTCAGCCCGGCGCGGATATCAGTCTCAGGATGTCATTTCTTTATCAGATACCACGCCGAACCTTGATGAATTATTAAAAAATTTCCAAAGAGAACATCACCACACGGATGATGAAGTCCGCTTTATCGTCAGCGGACACGGCATCTTCGTCATTCAAGGCAAAGACGGCACATTTTTCGACGTCCGTTTAAATCCGGGAGATTTGATTTCAGTTCCGGAGAACATCCGCCACTACTTTACGCTTCAGGAAGACCGCCGGGTCGTCGCAATCCGAATCTTTGTGACGACTGAGGGCTGGGTGCCGATTTACGAAAATGAAAGTGTGCAAAACTGATAGACGCCCGAACCTCTCATGCACCCACCGGCATGAGAGGTTTTTTATTGTAATATAAAGTCAGCTGTGTCTGTTTTTTAATTCCTGAATATGCCGCATTCTGTTTATATCATTACCCGAATGGGTATTATTCTCGTATTCATGCTAAAGATTCCAATATGAAATGAAAAAATAAGTTATTTAGTAAAAAAATGTTTACAAATAAAGTATAATCTGTAATAATGCTCAATAACCCAATCAAACTTGTTTCCTATTCTTTTAGCGGTGAGGGGTGAAGTGAATGGGCAGTTATTCTGAACAAGAAAAATTGCTTGTATCTATTGATAAAAAAAGAAAAATGATGATAGATGCAGCTAACAGGCAAGGGTTTACAGGATATGACACGATCAGGCACAGCCAGGAACTGGACTGTCTGATGAACGCGTATCAGCAGCTGGTAAACCGTGATCGTACACATCACCAAGGAATACAGGGCCTTGTGAAGAAAATAGGCTTGTTCTCCCGCGGTGACGTCATGCCTGCATATGAAGCAAACAAATGATTGATGATAAAACAGATAACGAAGACTGAATGCGCTTCCTGATCAAGCGCCGCATCCGAAAGATGACCGCGTACAGTCAGCAGATTTTTCCGCTGGCACGGCTCACGAAGCGCCTCGTACTATCTGCCGGCTATGATGCCGTTCCTCTGGTATATCCTCTTACACATATTCTTCTTTAAATAAAAAACACCCCGATCCAGGGTGTTTTTTTCATCGAGAAGCGGCAGGGAGGGCAATGGTGACCTCTGTGCCCTTATCGACTTCGCTTTGAATGTCAATCGAACCGCCGTACATCAGCATGATTCGTTTACATACGACAAGGCCGAGGCCGGTGCCTTTTTCCTTTGACGTTACAAACGGAAGAAAAATGTGTTCAAGCATATCTTCAGAAATGCCCATTCCGTTGTCGGCCACCTTAATGACTGCTTTATGATCGCGGGCTTCTAAATAGATGGACAGCCGGCCGCCTTCCTGCATGGATTCCAGCGCGTTTTTCGCGACATTTAAAATCACCTGTTTAATATGGTCTTTCGTGCAGTTGACCTTGAGCGGCCGATTGACGAGAATCTCCACATTCACTTCCACATTATACAGATTCCCTTCAGAATAAATAATCGGCATAATCTCATCAAGAATATCCTGCAGCGAGTTCACTTCCAACCGTTCAGCAGTGGGTTTACCGAGCACTAAAAACTCACTGACAATCTGATTGATCCGTTTAATCTCCTGCTCAATAATTGAGAAATACAGCTGATCTTCCTCCGATTTGTATTTTTTCTGCAAAAGCTGAATGAAGCCGCTGATCCCTGTAAGCGGGTTGCGGATTTCATGGGCGGTGCTGGCGGCAAGCGTTCCGATCAGCTCCAATTTCTGCGCTTCATTTTGAGCACGCTCCAGCTGGGTCTTGCGCTTAAGCAGATAATATTGAACGAGGATGAACAGAATATTCAGCAGCACGGCAATACTGGACATCGGCAGCAGCACGCTTTTGGTCAGCTCATTCAGCTCAACCGGTTTCGGATAAACATTGATATTCCAATTAATATCATCCAGATAGCCGCTGACCGGTTTCACACCTTCTGATTGATCAGCCCGTCCGCTGGCAAATATCACTTTATTCTGATTGGTTGCCTTGACATAAACGTCAGGGCTCAGCATATTGATCATATTTCTCAAATAATCGACTTGTATGGCGGCTACTAAATAATCCGTGACTTCCCGTTTTGCGTCTAACACCGGCACGCAGATCGTGAAGATGCGCTGGCCTGTAATTCTGCTGGAGTAGTCATTTGTGATGACCGTTTTTTTCGTCTTTTTCGCCTTCGTAAAATACGGTCTGTCGGCCAAGTTCACCTTTGATTTCAGATCAGTCGTGCTTGCGATGACATCACCTTTGGAATTCAGCATATACAGACCGCTGAATCTGGGTTCATCCTCAAAAGCCTGATCAAGAATGTCAATGATCTTTTCTTCATTGACAGGCTTATCGACAGCGATCGCAAGTGTTGTCATCCGGGCTTTTGTTTCACCGATTAAATAATTGAGCTTATTGCGGTGAAGGTTGAGCATCATACTGGCTTCCTGTATGTGTTTATCGGCTATTTTCTGCTTTTCTTTTTCATAAATGAAAAAGCTGATAATAAGTGCCGGGATGATCACCAATATGAGATAAAGCTTGATCTTTCCCCGGGCACCTTTAAATGTATTCACTCTGCATCGCTCCAACATTACACTTGAATAGAGGTATTATATCATTTTTATACTTCTTTAATAAGAAAAAATAACCAAAATGATAGAAAAACAAATTATTTTATTAAGGTCAGACAAAAAGAAGAGAAATTTTGGAAACATTTTTGTTGACATTTTTCATTTTGTTTATTAATGTTTCTCTGTAACGGTTTCTTTTGTAAAAGGATGATTGAATGTATGACGGATAAAACAGAAAACTCATTGAAATTATTTATTGTACTGTCACGTGCGTACCGATCTATTAACGACCATATGAATAAACATATTCATAAGCACGGCCTGAACCCGACGGAATTTGCGGTGCTTGAGCTGCTGTACCACAAAGGCAACCAGCCGCTTCAGCAGATCGGCGACAAAATTTTATTAGCGAGCGGAAGTATTACATACGTTGTTGACAAATTAGAGAAAAAAGAACTTCTCATCAGAAAAGCTTCGCCGACTGACAGAAGAGTGACTTTCGCACAGATTTCCGAAAAGGGAATCCGTCTTTTGGACGATATTTTCCCTGATCATGCTGAAGAAATTAAAGAAATGATCAGTGTGCTGAGTGATGAAGAGATAGAAATGTGTACGGAAATGCTGAAAAGAGTGGGATTAAACGCTAAACATTTTCATCAGAAATAAAAAAGGAAGCCATTTGAAAGGCTTCCTTTTTTATATTACTGATTTTGGTCAGTCGCGGCGTTTCTAGGCTGTATCAATACCTCGACGCGCCTGTTTTTGCTGCGCCCTTCAGCGGTTTTGTTCGACACGGCCGGTTTATACTCTCCGAAACCTTTGGCGCTGAAAACTTTTGCGTCAAGTTTCGGGTTTTCTGTCAGAATAGCCATGAAGTTGACGGCCCGCATGACGCTTAAATGCCAGTTAGATTGATATTGTGAGTTTTTAATCGGTACATTGTCCGTATGTCCGCTGATGATAATGTTCCTCGGCGGATTCAGCACAAGGAGATTCGAGATTTCCTTGGCAAGCGGAATATCTTCCTGACGGATATCCGCCCGTCCGGAATCAAAAAAGATACTGTCTTTAATCGTAATTAAGAGTCCTTCTTTAGTCAGCTTTGTTTCAAGCTGAGTTTCAAGCTTTTTATTTTTTATAAATTGATTGACTTGCTTTTGCACGCCTTCAAGTTCTTCGCGGTCGGCTGCTTCTCTTTCTTTCTTTTTCTGTTCTTTATCTTTTTCCTTGTCTTTTTTTAACTGATCAACGCCGTCTTTTTCGTTTTCAGGAGGGGTGAGGCTTGAATATTCAAGAACACCCGTGCCTCCGGTAAACACGGCGTTAAATGATTTAGACAGCATTTGGAATTTCGCCGCATCGACCGAGCTCATGGCGAACAATACAATGAACAGAGCCAAAAGAAGGG
This sequence comes from Bacillus sp. IS1, assembly GCF_032461585.1. Lineage (NCBI taxonomy): Bacteria > Bacillati > Bacillota > Bacilli > Caryophanales > Bacillaceae > Bacillus > Bacillus sp. IS1. Next base: position 155,233 of record NZ_JAWCWR010000001.1, read on the forward strand.
TGAGCAAATCCGCGTACGGGATCAGCCAAGACTCATCCACATGCTCGTCATCATGCTTCTTCTTCTTTTTTCTCGCCATTGTTTGCCTCTCCTTCTTGTTCAGCGACTTTTGCGCGTTCATTCGCAGGAAGATACATGAGAAGTTTTTGTTCGATCACTTTCGGAGCCTGTCCTTCAAGCACTGACAGAACGCCTTCGATCATGATTTCACGCAGTTTGACTTCCTGCTTTGATTTGCGTTTCAGTTTGTTGGCGAAGGGATGCCATAGTACATATCCTGTGAAAATCCCGAGAAGGGTGGCGACAAACGCCGCACTGATGGCATGTCCGAGCGCCTCGGTATTGTTCATGTTGGAAAGAGCGGCGATAAGGCCGATGACCGCACCCAAAACGCCGAGTGTCGGCGCATATGTGCCGGCTTGTGTAAAGATGGCTGCGCCGGCCTGGTGTCTGTCTTCCATCGCTTCAACTTCCTCAGTCATAATATCTCTGATAAATTCTGCGCTTTGTCCGTCAACCGCCATGCTCAGGCCGTTTTTCAAAAATGCGTCATCCACGTCTTCAATGCTTGCTTCCAATGCGAGCAGACCTTCACGTCTGGCGATTTGCGCCCATTGAGAGAACATAGGAATTAATTGCGCAATTGTCAGCTGTTTGTTTTCTTTAAACAGCACTTTAAAAAGGGCAGGCACTTTTTTGATTTCTTTTCCGGGGAATGCGATGATCACCGCAGAAATCGTACCGAACAAAATAATCAGAATAGCTGCCGGGTTAGCGAGTGCGCTTAAGCTGACCCCTTTCAGCACCATGCCCACGCTTAAAGCAATCAAGGCGAGGATGATACCGATAATCGATGTTTTATCCATAGTTTTCACCAAATCCTTTATACTAGCTTTCTATGGTTAATATCGGTGGCAGTGCATGGAACTTTAGGGTGATTGAGAAATTGTTCCCGAATTCTTCACAGTTTCTCCCTTCCGGCATGGAGAAAGAAACAAAAAAGCGGCTCCCCGAAAGGAGGGGACCGCTTTTTTCTTATTGTGCCCGGACTTTGATGCCGTCCTCTTCCATTACGACATGGAAGGCTTTTATTTCGTTGTCATCCAATAAGAGATCTGTCATTTCGTCCTCGATCAATTCTTGGATGGTTCTTCTGAGCGGGCGTGCTCCGAAAGCGGGGTGGTAGCCGATTTCAGCGATTTTTTCTTTCGCATCATCGGTGACGCTCAGGCTGATGCCGCGCTCTTTTAATGTGTCTTCAAGCTCTGTGAGAAGCAGGCTGACGATTTTCACGAGATGTTCTTTTTTCAGGGATTGGAATTCAATAATGCTGTCAAACCGGTTTAAAAACTCCGGTTTGAAGAACGCGCTCAGTGAATCAATCAGCGTTTGTTCTTCCAGGACGCTCTCTTCAGATTGGAATCCGACTTTCACCTGTTTTTCGCCGGTTCCAGCGTTGCTTGTCATAATCAAAACGGTATCTTTGAAGCTGACCGTTCTGCCCTGGCTGTCTGTCAGACGGCCGTCCTCCATAATCTGCAGAAACATATGCTGGACATCAGGGTGGGCTTTTTCAATCTCATCGAGCAGCACGATGCTGTACGGATTGCGGCGCACTTTTTCCGTTAATTGACCGGCTTCATCGTGTCCGACATATCCCGGCGGTGAACCGATAATTTTTGATACGGCGTGTTTTTCCATGTATTCACTCATATCGAGACGGATAATGGAATCTTTTGTACCGAACAGTTCATCTGCGAGTGTCTTTGATAACTCGGTTTTTCCGACTCCGGTCGGTCCGACAAAGAGGAAGGAACCGACAGGTCTGTTTTTGGATTTTAAGCCGGCGCGGCTTCGTCTGACCGCTTTCGCCACTTTTTTCACGGCTTTTTCCTGACCGATGACGCGCTGATGAAGATGCTCTTCAAGTTCCTTCATTTTGACTTGTTCATCAGCCTGGAGTTTTCCGACCGGAATGCCTGTTTTCTGTTCAATGATGGCTTGAATATGCTCCGCCCCGATTTCAGGTGAAGAGGCCGGTGTTTCATGCGCCAGCTGTTTTTCCAACGCCGCTTCTTCATCACGCAGTTTCGCGGCAAGCTCATAATTTTCTTCATGAAGCGCTTTTGTTTTCTCCGCGTCAATTGCTTTGAGTCTCTCAGCCGCATCTTCTTCATTTACGGTATCAAGCTCCAGGTTCGCCTTAGAGCCGGCTTCATCTAATAAGTCGATCGCTTTATCCGGCAGGTGGCGGTCCTGAATGTAACGGGATGAAAGCGTAACACAGGCGTTTATCGCTTCATTGCTGAATGTGACGCCGTGGTATTTCTCATATTTATCTTTAATGCCTTCCAGAATGCTGATGGCTTGTTCTATTGTAGGCTCGTGAACCATGACGGGCTGGAAGCGTCTTTCAAGCGCCGCATCTTTTTCAATCTGGCGGTACTCTTTCAGCGTTGTCGCCCCGATGACCTGCAGCTCGCCTCTGGCAAGCGCCGGTTTTAGGATGTTCCCGGCATCCATTGATCCCTCGGCAGAGCCGGCGCCTACAAGAAGATGAATCTCATCAATGAACAAGATGACGTTTTTCCGTTCTTTTAATTCGTTCATTAATTGTTTCATTCTTTCTTCAAACTGGCCTCTGATCCCTGTATTGGCGACGAGAGAAGCGACGTCAAGCAGGTAAAGCTCTTTGTTTTTCAATTTGTTCGGCACATCGCCTTCAGCGATTTTAAGCGCGAGGCCTTCTGCAATAGCCGTTTTACCGACGCCCGGCTCACCGATCAGCACCGGATTGTTTTTATTCCGGCGGTTCAAAATTTCAATTACGCGCGCCACTTCATTATCGCGGCCGATCACAGGGTCAATCAGACCTGCTTTTGCGCCGTTTGTGACGTTTTGAGCGAGCTCGTCGAGCAGGCCTTTTTCAGGGCCGGCCTGCTGTTTATTTTGATTGGGAGCGAAACCTTGCTCAAACGGGAATCCGAATGATTGCGGCCCCATGCTCATAGACGGTTTTCGGGTTAATTCTGTATAACATGTTTCACATAAAACGAATTGTTTTTGAATGGAATTGACTTGCATGTTCAGGCGAATCGTCGCCTCGTTTTTCTGACAATGTTGACAACGCATTTGCCAAAACCTCCTTGAAAAATGTTTGATCATCTTTGACCAAATGGATTAGAAAATAAGGTCTTAACTTTGACCTTCTTTGATTAATAGTATACTCTGACCTTCTTTGACTTTCAAGTATTTTGTTTCAAACCCCGAAAAATAAATGTTTACAGCATGATAAGTGATATTTGTGAGGTTTGATTATTTTTGACCAATATAGTCAGAAAGGAAATGAAATGCTTTGACCTTTCTTGATGAAGAGTATACGCCGGCCCTTTTTTTCTTTCAATATTTTTGCTTAAAGGAGAGAGCTGAATCTGTTTTCTCCGGGGAAGGACGATTTGTTCGTCTTTTCGGGCGACTTGTCTCATAAGCATATATAAAGGCCTGGACAAATCTGCGCTTAGCCGGAGGGTGAAATGGGACAAACAAAAGGTTCTGCAAGTCAGCTTGCATTTGTATACGTAGGCACGGTTGTAGGAGCCGGTTTTGCCACGGGACGGGAAATCGTTGAGTTTTTTCTGAAGTTTGGCTGGATCGGTCTGTTCGGTATCGTGGTAAGCGGTCTGATGTTTACATATTTAGGCGCCAAAATCATGATCATTTCCAAACGGATTCACGCAGCATCTTATCAGGAATTGAACACATATTTATTCGGCCAGTCCATCGGCCGCGCCGTGAATATGTTTATGATGTTTATATTGCTGGGAGTGACCTCTGTCATGCTCTCCGGAGCGGGGGCGCTGTTTCATGAACAGCTTGGATGGTCCGCACAAGCGGGGATCCTTCTGACGATCGTACTGAGCTTTGCCGTCATGACAAGCGGTGTTAAAGGTGTGTTCGGCGTCAATATATTGGTTGTGCCGCTTTTAATTTCTTTCTCTTTTATCGTGACAGCTGATTCATTTGTATTTACAAGCACGAGAAACGCGGACGAATGGGTATGGCCTGACAAGTGGAATTGGCTTTTGTCCGCCGTCTCTTACGGCGCGTTAAATTTATCGCTCGCCCAAGCCGTCCTTGTGCCGCTTGCGAACGAAATGTCTTCAGAGAAGGTGATCAGAAGGGGGGCTTATATAGGCGGCGTTCTGTTGACACTGGTGCTTGCCGCGAGCTTTTTATCATTATCGGTGCTGCCGGATGTGCTGGAGTTTGACATTCCGATGGCTCAAGTTGTCTATTCGTATTCGCGTTCGCTTCATATCATTTATTTGTTTATTATTTTCGGGGAAGTGTTTACGTCAGTCATCGGCAATCTATACGGATTGGAAAAACAATTAAACAGTTTTCTTCATATAAAAAGTACATATATTTACGGCGGCATTTTGGCGTTTGCTTTCATTATCAGCCAAATCGGCTACGGACAGCTGATTTCCACCGTTTATCCGGTGTTTGGATATGTGAGCCTCGCTTTCATCGGCGCATTGATTTGCAAAAAAATCCCGAAAGAAAAATAAGGATATAAGGAAAATGTCTGTATTTTTTGGGAATTCCCCTTCTTTTTTCCTGACATTTCTGTATAATGAATTGGGAAATGATGGGGAGGAGTAAGAGATGAAAGCTCGACGTGTATTATTGGGATTTATTTTTATTTGTATCGGCATTGCGTTTTTTTTACAGAAGGCGGGAGTTATACATATATCCGCAGGTTCGGCGTGGCCGTTTCTTTTCATTATAATGTCCGCAGGGTTTCACGCCGGATTTATTTTTGCGAAAAAAACGCCTGACCAGGCGGGACTGCTTGTTCCGGGCGGTATGTTTCTAGTGCTGGGCTGCCTGTTTTGTTTTGAAACGGCAACGGGATGGACGTATTCAGACGTGACGTGGCCTGTTTATATATGGGCGCCTGCTCTCGGTCTGTTTGAACTGTGGTATTTCGGCGGGAGGAAGTTAGGTGTATTGATTCCTGCTTTCATCCTGACAGCCGTGGGAGCACTATGCTTTGCCGGTATGCTGATGCCGGGGCTGTGGCCGCTTTTGATCATCGCAGCCGCGCTTTTGTTTCACGCCGCTGCCTTTACGCAGCCGAAAAAAAGATCGGGCCTTCTTATTCCGGGAGGCATTTTGCTTGTGACGGGCGGCTTGTTATGGTTTGAAACGCTGACGGATTGGACATACGCAAGTATGACATCGCCTGTCTACCTCTTTGCCGTTGCGTTCGGCCTGTTTGAAGCCTGGCTGTTCGGCAGAAGGAAAAGGGGGCTTTTGACCGCTGCTGCGGTTCTGTGCGCCGCGGGCATTTTCGGCATATTCACCAATGCAAATGAAGTCATCAGCGAACGCGGCTGGCCCGCTCTCATTCTTTTGCTGGGCGCCGCTTTTCACATTCCGATTTTCGGCCCGAAACCTGTCAAAAACGCGGGACTTCTCGTACCGGGCGGCATCTTGTTGATTACGGGGATCTTGTTTGTCTTTGAAACGGCAACCAATTGGTCCTACTCCGGTGTGACATGGCCTGTTTACCTGCTTGCAACGGCATTCGGTTTATTTGAGCTGTGGCTGTTCGGCGGGAAAGAGAAGGCGCTGCTCATCCCGGTTGCGGTGCTGACCTTGACAGCACTTTGCTTTATGATGACGAATCAGCCGATCATTCCGGTTTCTGTTTTCTGGCCTGCTTTATTTGTTCTGATCGGGATTGCGCTGATGGTATTTCCGGGGAAAAAACGCGGGGCTTAAACCCGCTTTTGCAGCCTGACACAGGGTTCAGGCTGTTTTTTTATTGTCACGGGAAACAACATTATGGTATGATAGCAAAAGTGAAAAAAGAAGAAAATCCGTATTGATGCGGGAGAGGTTCTAGCTACACCCTCTATAAAAAACTAAGGACGAGCTGTATCCTTGGATACGGTTTTTTTATGTTTTTTAGGGCGCCTTCTCCGAAAAAGGCGCTTTTTTTATGGAATGATAGATAAGGGAGAGAAAGACATGAAAAAAGAAAAAGCAGTTGTGGTGTTCAGCGGAGGCCAAGACAGCACGACTTGTTTATTATGGGCTTTGCAAAACTTTGAAGAAGTGGAAACCGTTACATTCCATTATAATCAGCGTCACCAAGAAGAAATCGATGTGGCAAAATCGATTGCCGAAAAGCTCGGTGTCAAAAACCACTTGCTTGATATGTCTCTTTTAAATCAGCTTGCGCCGAATGCGCTGACAAGAGATGATATCGAAATTGAAGCGAAGGACGGGGAACTGCCGACAACCTTTGTGCCGGGACGCAACCTTGTATTTTTATCCTTTGCATCGATTCTTGCATATCAAATCGGCGCGCGCCACATTATCACCGGTGTTTGCGAGACTGATTTTAGCGGCTACCCGGACTGCCGTGACGAGTTTGTCAAATCCTGCAATGTCACCGTCAACTTGGCGATGGAAAAGCCGTTCGTCATTCATACGCCGCTTATGTGGCTGAACAAAGCGGAAACGTGGAAACTTGCGGATGAGCTCGGCGCGCTTGATTTTGTAAAGAATAACACACTGACTTGCTATAACGGCATCATTGCGGACGGATGCGGCGAATGCCCGGCATGCCTGCTCCGCAATAAAGGATATGATGAATATATGAAAATGAAAGGAGAGCGGAACTAATTGCTTTCTCAAATTTACCCGCAGGTTCAGCATCCTTATTCGTTTGAGTTGAATAAGGACATGCACATTTCAGCCGCGCACTTTATTCCCCGCGAAAGCGCCGGAGCGTGCAGCAGAGTCCACGGGCACACGTATACAGTAAATATTACAGTTGCGGGGGATGAACTGGACGATTCAGGCTTTCTCGTGAATTTCAGCGTGCTGAAGAAATTGGTGCACGGCGCTTATGACCATACATTGCTGAATGACCATGAGGAATTTTCTGATGATGACAGATATTCACTGCCGACGACCGAGGTCGTGGCCAAAACGATTTACGATAAGGTGCAGTCCTACCTTGAAACACTGGAGAATCAGCCGGTCTGCGTGCAGATTTTTGTCAGGGAAACCCCGACAAGCTATTGCGTATACCGCCCGAAAAAAGGTGATAGGAATGGCTAAAGGAATTCCGGTTTTAGAAATTTTCGGACCGACGATACAAGGGGAGGGCATGGTTATCGGCCAGAAAACCATGTTCGTCCGCACGGCGGGATGCGACTACTCCTGCAGCTGGTGCGACTCCGCTTTTACATGGGACGGCTCAGCCAAAAAAGATATCCGCTGGATGACGGCGGAAGACATTTACCGCGAGCTGAGAGAAATCGGCGGAGACGCCTTTTCCCATGTCACCATCTCAGGAGGAAACCCGGCGCTGTTAAAGCAGCTTGACGCGCTGATTCTGCTGCTGAAAGAGCACGGGGTGCGCGCCGCTTTAGAAACGCAGGGAACGGTCTATCAGGATTGGTTCACAATGATTAACGACCTGACGATTTCACCGAAGCCGCCAAGTTCGGGGATGACAACCGATTTTGCAAAGCTCGATCACATTGTGTCTTCGCTTGATGCGGCAGAAAGGCTTAACGCGGTCAGCTTAAAGGTCGTCATTTTTAATGATGAAGATCTGCAATTCGCGAAAACCGTGCACAAGCGGTATCCGAATATCCCGTTTTATCTTCAGGTCGGAAACGATAACGTCCATACGACGGACGACCGGGCATTAATCGCACATCTGCTCGGAAAATACGAAACACTCGTTGATAAGGTTTCAGCCGATTCGGATCTGAATCTCGTCAGAGTCCTGCCTCAGCTGCATACGCTGCTTTGGGGCAATAAACGGGGAGTTTAATAGAAAGGGAGATTTATATGACAAGAAAAGAATCAGAATTAGAAGGAGTTACGCTCCTGGGGAATCAAGGGACAAACTATTTATTTGAATATGCGCCGGAGGTTTTGGAATCATTTCCGAATAAACACGTGAACCGTGATTATTTCGTTAAATTCAACTGCCCGGAATTTACGTCGCTTTGCCCGAAAACGGGACAGCCGGACTTTGCAACCATCTACATCAGCTATATTCCGGACGAAAAAATGGTGGAAAGCAAATCGCTGAAGCTGTATCTTTTCAGCTTCCGCAACCACGGAGATTTCCACGAGGACTGCATGAACATCATCATGAATGATTTGATCGAATTAATGGACCCCCGCTACATCGAAGTATGGGGCAAATTCACGCCAAGAGGCGGAATCTCCATTGACCCGTATACAAACTACGGCAGACCGGGAACAAAATATGAAAAAATGGCCGAACATCGGATGATGAATCATGATATGTATCCGGAGACGATTGATAATCGGTAATTATTCCGTTGTGTGATACGGAGTGTGAAACGAAGTGGAGTCACAGTAAAATCCGAACATTCAGTGCTAATTTTCAGCGGAATTGTGACCGAGTCACAGCGAAGTGTGACCCGCACTAAGCTCAATAAAAGTGTGACCTGGTGCAACCTGAACTGTGACTTTTATGCAGTGAAAAATTGATAGTACAGAAGCAGATTAAGGCGTACAATTTGTACGTCTTTTCTTTTTTATCCGAAAGAAAAAATGCCTATCTAGAGATCATAGGCATTAAATATTATTATCAATATCTTCATTTATTTTTTGGCTAAGTTTCTGAACCTTCTCTTTAACATTTGAAACAGCTCTTTTTTGAATTTCATCAAAGTTCTCCTGAATATAGTCGATGACACTTCTTATTAGAACTTCACTTTCAAAATTGAATATCTCATTTATTTCTGACTGTTCTTCATCTGTTAGGTGATGGTATTGAAGTTGTTTAGCATTTACTTCAGCAGCTACATCAATCCTAACTTTAGTTGTTCTGGTTGTACAATTTCATATTCACCTTCTGCATACTCTTGCTCCGCATAATGGCTTCCCCATTGACAGAGCTCCTGCAAGATAGGTTTAAGAGATTCTCCAAGTTCAGTGGATGAATATTCAACCTTCGGCGGTACTTGATTATACATCTTTCTGCTTACAAGTCCACTGGCTTCAAGCTCTCTAAGTGTTTGAATCAGCATTTTCTGAGTTATATTTGGGATAATGCGCTTTAATTCACTCGTTCTCTTTGGTCCATTCATTAAAAAGTATAATACAAGGCCTTTCCATTTTCCGCCAATAACTTCCTTTGTCACTTCAAACCCACAGCTAAATTTTTTCATGTCTAAAGCTCTCCATTCCACATTTATTACTTTTTAGTTACTATATCACAAAAAAGTGGGTACTTCCGATAATGTGCTTACTGAAGGATACTATATCTTGTAAGTTGTTCTTCAAGTACTTAAAGGTACTAGACATAAAATAAAATTAATTCTAAAGGAGTGTTAAGTATGGGTAAATTTGAAGGTAAAATAGCGCTTGTAACGGGTGGAACAAGTGGGATTGGTCTTGCTGCAGCACAAAAATTTGTAAACGAAGGTGCATATGTTTATATCACGGGACGCAGACAAAACGAACTTGATAAAGCAGTTAACCAAATTGGCAAGAACGTAACCGGTGTTCAAGGTGATATTTCTAAGCTTGAAGACTTAGACAAACTATATGACATTATAAAGCAGGAAAAAGGTAAGTTGGACATTCTTTTTGCTAATGCAGGCACCGGCAACTTCCTTCCATTAGGTGAAATTACTGAAGAGCAGGTTGATAGAACGTTCGACATTAACGTTAAAGGAACCATCTTTACTGTTCAAAAAGCGTTATCACTATTCCCGGACAAAGCAGGTTCTATTATTGTAACGGGCTCTACTGCTGGATCAATTGGCAACCCAGCGTTTAGTGTATATGGAGCATCTAAAGCAGCATTAAGAGCACTAGTTCGCAACTGGATTCTTGACCTAAAAGGTACTGAAATCCGTGTAAATGTGGTTAGTCCAGGAGCTATTCTTACACCTGCATACGATGAGCTTTTTGGTGATGCACTTGAAGGAGCAATGGAAAATACCAGAAATACTGTTCCAGCTGGAAAAGTTGGGACACCTGAAGAAGTAGCAAACGCTGTATCTTTCCTTGCTTCAGACGAAAGCAGTTACTTGACGGGTGTTGAATTGTTCGTAGATGGCGGGCTAGCACAGGTATAATTTCACTGCGCAGAGATTACAAATAGTCCCCAAAAAGGTTAAAATCAATCGTTCGGTAAGGTGTGAAATTGGTGTGACTTTATGATTAATGTCTAGAGCAAGTACTTATGGGACAAGACTTTGACCTGCCTTTTCTTCCACGAGGACTGCATGAACATCATCATGAATGACTTGATTGAATTAATGGATCCGCGTTATATCGAAGTATGGGGCAAATTCACGCCAAGAGGCGGAACCTCCATTGACCCGTATACAAACTACGGCAGACCGGGAACAAAATATGAAAAAATGGCCGAACATCGGATGATGAATCATGATATGTATCCGGAGACGATTAACAACCGTTAATTTTCAGAAGGAGTACGGTCTCGGAATATAACTTAAATACCCCTGGTTGTGATACGAAGTGTGAAACGGAGTGAGGTCACGGTAAAACCCGAACATTTAGCGTCAGTTTTAGACGGAAATGTGACCGAGTCACAGCGCAGTGTGACCCGTAATTAGAATAAAATAGAGTCGATAATGAACGTAAGTGTGACTGAAGTGACCTCGTCTTTTTAGGCGGGGTTATTTTTTTGTCCATTTTCCGAAGTGTATATTCACAATTAATAAATAACGGATGAAAAAAGTTTCATCGACCTTGTCGAAAAATCATTCAACACTTACACATTATACAAAGGCAAACAGATTCTAAGCCGATAGATAACGATCAGAAAAAGGGGGCGGGGTTACCGCAAATTAATTCGAGCGGCCGTCGAGCTTTTTGTAAAAGGCGACCTGCCGATTAGAGATTTACGTACCCTAAGATAGGCAATACGGAGTGTTATATCGCAGTCATTCAAAATGGAAATTTGTTTGCATTAAAGTGAAGAGTGCTCGATCCGAAGATTTCCAATGGTTAAATTCGGCCTAGCATATTCAAGCACATCCAGTCGCTTTTAAGGTATACGCAAACACAATGTGAAAATCGATACATAGGAGAAAACGGGCGGCAGTTCTTTGATGGTTATCGAAAGTTTCCGCAGATTAAAAGCAGGTGTGTCAAAAGAGGGGTCCGCATAAATAGTAGAGGAGTGATCGGATAAGCTTCAGAAAGACCAGTCGGAGCAGATTTGCTATTTCAGAGATCGTCATTTTGAATTTGAGCCAGCCAGCTTGAAAAAAGATTTTGTAGCATATTGGAGATGAAAATCTAAAAATACAAGTTAAAACACGGGTAAATGGATAGAAGGTACTGGAGTCAATTAAAATCAGCAATCCCATTAAACTTGTATAAAAATAAGACTATTCAAAAGAAGATGTACATATTCGATAATCGGTTCATAAACGAGAAGGGAGACTATTCGGTGAGGTTAGCCAAGAAATTACCTTTCAATTTAGACTGGACAGGGTCACAATTACCGGTTTTTTTTAGATCATGTCTTCTATATCTAGTGTGGGACTGTCATTTTTAATTTGTAGTCTTCGATAAAACTCAGAGATAAAAAAGGGGTAAAATTTCAAGTTACCCCCTAAAACACTTAAGATGTTGTTATTCATTTCGTAATTAGGTCTGAAATATTTTCATTTATAAAGTCACTTAATGCGATTTGTTTTGAAACGTAGGTTAAGTTTGTTTGGGAGATTTCCTCAGAATATTTTAAAACTAATTCTTTTGTAAAGCTATACGCTGTAAAGATTATTTCATCAGTTATATGTTCTACGTCTATGTTACATAAATCTCTATCGCCATTGAACCGAGCTTTATCTAATACTACAGAAGCAAGCACCCTAGATATATGGAAATTGTAATGTGTTGATAGAGCAATATCTATATCGTCATTTGGTGCAAACACTTGCTTTATAAATTGTTCAACTCGTTTCATCAATTTTATTGATTGAAGGTAAGTTTCCATCGGTCTATTATCTGGGAAAAGTCTATTATAATCACTCTCCTTTTTAGTAAGAATTGTTGGGTTTGATCTTGCTTTTGATGGGTTTTTTTCAACAATTGATGTTATACATTGAGATAGATAATTTATAGAAATTATTTTTTTTATCGGCTTGTTTTGATTTCTATAATAATTTTTTCTTCTATCATAAAAGTAGCCGTTCGCTAAGAAGTAATCTTCGATGTCTCTTTGTACCTTATGAGTAGCTCTTAATAAGGCTGGAGGTACAGGGTTATGAGAGTTATTTGACTTGATAATAGTGTCCATTGTTTCTTTTTTATTTGTTATTATAATTTTTAATAATATCGAACGGGTATCATTTTTAGGAAGATCAACGCTGAAGGCGTTATAAAGAGTATGTGAAGTCTGTAAACCATTTACAATCTGGATATTTTCTAATTGTAGTGTTTTTCCAATCAATGTCCCATTTTCTGCAATAATAGTTATCCCGTTATTTAACCACCAAAAATCAAATTCATTTTTTTCCCTAAGAGTTTCTGCTATGTCGTTATTTACAGATGTATTGTTTTGAAAATCCCGAATGTTAGATTCAAACAGATATTTTCTTAAAGTATTATCTCCATCACATAGAAATTTATAATATTCTTTCACATTTACAGAAGCAATATAACCCCTTTGATCGGATTCTCTGTAATCTATAGCAATTGGGTTTTCATTTAGTTTTAATGCAAGCGAATAGTCTGGTTCTTTACGTAAAAGGTTTAATATGTATTCAGCATCAATAAGTTTATAATTAAAATTCATTTTGCCTAGATTTGATTGAAGTGTCTTTTCTCTTAAAATACTGATTTTATTTAGATATGAATGGTTCTTATACTTGGGGCCATATATCTTTTGTTTATCTCCTTTGCAAACATGATAAAAATTAATGTTCAATGTTGGATGCTTTATTGCTATTTTCTTAATTATATTATGTATTAAATAAATTTTTTCGATAAGATTTTCAGAAACAGCTTTTTTTATTGATTCTAAATCTTTGTCTAAATCAAATATAATGTTCGTTGCTACAATAAATTTATCAATCACAGATTCATTAATGGTGTTAGTATTTTTATATTGAAGAAAATGGAGGTCTAGTTTCATTTTACTTTGGATTTCAACCTCTTCTAGGTTATTGATTAATTCATCATTCAAATAAATATAGACTCCGTCAATCCCGTAATCCTTACTATCACCAACTAAACCAAGTAATGCTTCGTCAAATGCAATGTCTTGGTTTTTAAATATTTGTTCGGTTGAGAACACCTCAAATGCTTTATCTTTTGTTTGAAATTGGTTGCCATTTTTATTTATATAATCATCTAAATGAACATTTAATAAAGTCAATTGGTTACTCAAAATTCTCACTCTTTTCAATTTTAATTAGTCGTTAATAACAATATCAAATTAATTACATTATATCCATAAGTTTGTTTTTGCGAGGGTCGTTTGAATTGAACAATATCGAGTGAAATGTATTGGTTAGAAATATAAGTTGAGTGTATTCCACATGTAAGAGTATTGTGATTTAAAGTCGCTTCTATTTAAGAAAATAAGAGTAGATCAGGGTTATTATAATATACCCCTTGTTTGGTTTTGTGAGTATTATTAATGTTAAATATCTATAAAGGGGATATTGATATCGAAAAGGAGATTTTTTGGAGTTAAATTGATGTGATATTGAATTTGGGTAATGACATCGAAAGATAAGTATTGAAATTGACTAGCGGTTTTTCTAAAGTGGGTGAGTTGTAATCATTGTATAACAAAAACGATATTTAAATTAAGTTTCCACTTTTCCTTTTCCATGCATGATTTTCCTGCCAAAGAATAAATAGTACATGAAAGTTCAGTATTAAAAAGACGAGTAAACCCGGGGGGAGTGTACTCGCCGCTTCATTACGTGACGGGGGCTGGATGGCAGCTCGTCTGTTTCATTATAAAATAGGGAACGTATGTTTGTAAAGACCTGCGCTGTTTTTTCTCATTCGGAGCGGATCAATTGTAAAGGAATGGTCAGCATGATAGCATGTCCTGTAAAAAGAAGGAGTGTTCGTTATGGAGCCGTTAGAGTTAAACGGTGTAAGGCTGAAAATGTATGATTGTAAAGAAAGTGCGGGCAAAAACGGCCGCATGATTTCATTTGTATTGAAGGTGACCTCTGAAACGTATCATGATATTGCCGTCCTTTTGTATGAAAAAACATTTGACATCAAGGCGCCCGAGCGTGGGCTTGAATTCCGCGGTAAAATAACCAACTACTATACATCCGTCACAAATCTTTACAATAAAGATGAGACAGGTGATTTTTTTGTAGAAATGACCGAGAGCTGAATTCATTTGAAAAAGCTGCCGGGCGGCAGCTTTTGTGCGGGATATGTAAATGGTTCGGATGTTCGGGGGGTTTAATAGGAGTCTCTGATGATTTTATAATTCTTATGGTTGACGACAGTGAGGGAATCTAATTCAAGGTCACGATAATTATCCATGATGGTTACATCAACGATGACGGAGTTTTCATTTACTTTTTCAACAATACCGGTTAATCCGTTTTTAAATTCAATGACGTTTCCAACCTTAGCAATTTTCACGAGCTTCCTCTCCTTTATCATAAATCCTGTTTGAAAATATTTTGCAGTATTTTCTTTAAGAAGTAAAGCGATATGGGTATCAGCCCGCTCAATCATTGTCCCGGCGGGGGAAAGATGGTATATTGTTTTTCGGGAAAAAGCCGAGAAAAGGAGGCTGTATTCGTTGCTGCCTGAGGAAATTTCAGAACGTATCAACCAAATGCGCACCGGTGAAATCAAAGAATTCAGGGTGCAGAAAGAACATTTTCTTGCATTTCGAGCGGTTTTGTCGAAGCAGGAAGATTTTAAGCATTTCCGCGGTATTGCCCAGCAGGGCGGAGATGTTATATTTCAGTATTTAGAACAGTCAAGAAGCTGACGGCTCCTCGCACTTGAGGAGTCTTTTTTTTGTTTTTTAGTTTCTCATTTCATCTGCCTGTAACAGAAGTAAACAAAATGTAAAATCCCTCCGATGGATACTTTTACTGCTATTTGGTTAATGTTGTGAAAATGACGGCTGTTTTCCTGCCAATAACAAGGCTGTTAACGAACTTCTTCCATCATAAAAGCTGATTGGGAGCACTGGAAAATCTTTAACCGTGAATTTGCGCACAGCTCTTGTTAAGGTAGTGAAGTATTTTAAGGAGGAAATCGTATGACGACAAAATTTGCTGCCTTGGCTGTCTTTTTTCTATGTTTTATGCCTGCATCAAAAATTGAACATACAGAAGCTCTGTTTACTTTTGCGAAGAAGCCAAAGCAAGAACCCAGCACACTGGTTGCTGATTTAAATAAAAAAAGCTCGGTTCCGAAGCTTTCAAAAACGGATCATAAGCATTCTATCCAACCGATAAAGCTGTCATCTCACCAAGAGAAGAAAGCCAAACCGGAAGAGACGGCTTATCAGCCGCCGAAAAAAACGTATTCCCGCGCTGACAGACAACTTCTGGCACGTCTCGTTCACGCAGAAGCGAAAGGTGAATCTTATAAAGGGAAGGTTGCCGTAGCCAGCGTAGTGCTGAACCGCACTGAAAAAAACGGCTTCCCGGATACCATTCGGGGCGTGATCTATCAAAGGAATGCATTTGAACCGGTAGCAAACGGAAGCATTAATCAAAAGCCGGATAAGGATTCCGTCGCCGCCGCAAATGAGGCGCTTGACCATCCGGGCAGAGAAACGAACGCGTTGTTTTTCTACAATCCGAAAACGGCATCTGACCACTGGATCCGTTCCCGAAAAATTATCGAACGGATCGGCAGACACGTATTTGCGATGTAAGCATAGCGGGATCAAAAATATCCCGGCTATGCTTTTTTCAATTTTGAGAAATCGAAAATATTTTCAGAACTTGTCTCATATGATGATGGAAGAACGAGAGACAAGGAGAGACACCATGAATCGATTTGTGAAAGGGATCATTCTTTTATCCATCGCCGCCTTTTTCGCGGAATGTCTGGAATTTGTCGTGAATATGATACTGGCGCGGGAGCTTGGCGAGCATGGGATGGGGCTTTACATGAGCATTCTGCCCACCATTTTTTTAATTATCGTGATCGCCAGTCTGGAGCTTCCGATCTCCATTTCAAAATTCATCGCGGAATCCAATCAGAAGCTGCATGAAAGCATGCTCCGGCATGCCTTCAGAATGACCGCCGTTTTTACCGCGTTTTCAACCGCGGCCGCAAGCATCGCGCTGCCGTTCATTCCTGTATTCGATACGTATCACCCGTTTATTAAAGGGATTGTCATCGGGCTGATTCCAGTCGTCGCTTTTACATCCATCGCCAGAGGTTATTTTATGGGTGTGCAGCAAATGGGAAAAATCGCGGTTGCGAATGTCTTGAAAAAAATCATTCAAGTGCTTTGTCTGTTTATCTTTTTTCAATGGTACTCTTTTGAAATTGATATGGCCGTGCTCATTTCGTTATTTGTGCTGGTCGCAAGCGATGTTGTGGTGTTCGTTTACTTGTATACGCAGTTTATTTTGGCGCGGAGGGCGCTTTCCGGCCATCAGCACATTCATCTTCGCGGGAAAGACGTGCGGAAACGCCTCCTGGCCGTATCCATCCCGACAACGGGACTTCGTATATTTCATGCGGTGACAAACGCCATTGAACCCTTTTTAGTGAAAGGAGCGCTGCTGGCGTCCGGGGCAGCCGGGACAGCTGCGATTGATCAATACGGCATGCTAGCCGGTGTAGCGATGACAATCGGTTCGTTTCCCGCATTTATCGCCCATTCGCTGATGGTCGTCATGATTCCCAGCATTTCAGAAGCGTATGCGCTGTCCCAATATGATATTGTGCTGAAACGGCTGAGACAAGCGATTTTTATTACATTCGGCTACGGCATTCCGGCAGTCTGGGTCATGTTTCAGTTCGCGGGCCCGCTGACCCATTTGTTTTTTCAGTCTCCGGAAGCGCAGTATTATTTGCAGCTTTTGTGGCCGTTTTTTCTTTTTCACCTGTTTGTGATGCCGCTTCAGGCCTGTCTGATCGGCATCGGCCACGTGAAAACGGCGTTTTATCATAACGTATGGAGCAGCATTGTAGGGCTTTCGATGATGTATGTGCTCGGTTCTATGCCGGAATTGCAAATGCTCGGCATTATACTCGGCATGAATACCGGCATGATTCTTCTGACAAGTTTACATTACGCGACGATCTGCAAAGACCTCGGTGTCTCCGTGTTTTTGACGGGCGGCGGAAGAACAGCGCCCCGGATCGAAAGCTGAAAAGGCTGATACATTTCAATAAGGAAGGGCAAGCTATCCGAAACGCGTGAAAGGAAGATCATATGCATAAAAACCGCCTAATTGTATGTGCAGTCCTTTTGATAGCTGCCGCCGTCTGGATGCCTGAAGCAAACGCCTCATCAGAAAAACAGGCAGTTCCCGCCGTGTTTCTGATGAAGACGATTGAAGGAGACGAAATATCGATTCCGAATAAAGGGCAGAAAACGATATTGCATTTTTGGACATCGTGGTGTCCGCCGTGCAAAAAAGAACTGCCGCAATTCCAAACGTATTATGAACAGCATCAGTCCGATGATGTAAGCCTTGTAACGGTAAATCTGATGAATGCCGAGCGAAACAAAAAAACCGTTCAAAACTTTGTCAGTCAGCACCATCTCACTTTCCCGATTGTTCTTGACACGAAAGGCGAGCTTATGAAGGAATACGATGTCATGACGATTCCCACGTCATTTCTGCTGAATGAAAAAGGAGAAATCGAAAAAAAGATCGTCGGTCCGATGACCGCCTCACAATTAAAAGAATGGTCAGAGAAATAAAAAGGTGCGGGAGGAATTCCTCCCGCACCTTTTTTGCATATAATGAACAGCTGAAGAAACACTAATGATAATTATTATCAAAAAGAAATTAAAACAATTATAATTGAAATCTTCCGCCGGCATGCTATAATAAAGAAAACACTGCGATAACACTGTGAAAATGCTGCCTGTCAGGCGGCTGTTTTGCTTTTATCGGGGAATTGAAGATGATTTGCGTTCTCAATTAGAGAGGAGAATTCATAATGAATGAACAAGTGATGACACAAACCCATTCACAACAGCACATACAAGAAGAGCGGGCCGGAAAAAAGTGGCTCCAGCATGCAGAACTCATTGCGGCGCTCGTATCCGGCGTCCTTATTCTTGCGGCCTGGTTTTTTACCGAAACAAAAGGCCTGTCCGTCACTTTGTATATCCTTGCCTTCCTGATCGGGGGATTTGCAAAAGCGAAAGAGGGAATTGAGGATACCATTGAGACGAAGGCGTTAAATGTGGAACTGCTGATGATTTTTGCGGCTGTCGGCTCCGCCCTGATCGGTTATTGGGCGGAAGGCGCTGTTCTTATTTTTATTTTTTCGTTAAGCGGCGCGCTCGAAACATACACGATGAATAAAAGCAGCCGTGATTTAACCTCTTTGATGAAACTGGAACCGGAGGAAGCGACTCTGCTTGCGGACGGACGGGAAAAGCGGGTGCCGGCTGCTGAACTTAAGATCGGTGACATGATCGTCATTAAGCCGGGCGAACGCGTAGCGGCAGACGGGATCATTGAGTCTGGCGTGACGAGCCTCGATGAATCGGCGCTTACGGGTGAAGCGATGCCGGCGGAAAAAACAGCCGGAGATTCTGTGTTTACAGGAACGGTAAACGGAAACGGCTCCTTAACGGTCCGTGTGACGAAAACAAATGAACAGTCTTTATTCAGAAAAATCATCCGGCTGGTGGAATCAGCCCAAAACAGCGTGTCACCGGCTCAGGCATTTATTGAGCGGTTCGAAAGTGTCTATGTCAAAGGCGTGCTGTTAGCCGTGGCTTTGCTTTTATTCGTTCCTCATTTCGCTTTAGGCTGGAGCTGGAGTGAAACCTTTTACCGGGCGATGGTGTTTATGGTGGTCGCCTCCCCGTGCGCGCTTGTCGCTTCTATTATGCCCGCTGCGCTTTCCCTTATCTCAAATGGGGCCCGCAACGGATTATTGGTTAAAGGAAGTGTGTTTTTAGAGCAGCTGGGAAGCGTACGGATGATCGCTTTTGACAAAACCGGCACGGTCACTAAGGGACAGCCGGCAGTCGCGGCATTTCAAGCTGCGGAAAATGTGAGTGAAGATGAGATCATGCAGGCGGTGTATGGGATAGAAAAGCAATCAAGCCACCCGCTTGCAAAAGCGATAGCTGAATTTGCCGAAAGCCGGGGCGCCGCGCCCGCAGGACATCTATCGATTGACGAGACGTCCGGATTCGGTGTTCAGGCTGAAATAGAAGGCGTCAAATGGATGGTCGGAAAAGCGGGGTTTGCAGGTGAAGATGCGGCAGATGCTTTTTTGCAGACATCGGGAAAAGAATTAAAGGATAAAGGTTTTACACTGGTCTTTGTTAAAAAAGATGACCGGATTGCGGGCTGCTTTGCCTTAAAGGATCAAATCCGACCTGAAGCCAAAGCCGTGATGGCTGAGCTTGAATCACTGGGCATTAAAACAGCCATGCTCACTGGCGATCAGTCTGAAACTGCGGCTGCCATTGCAAAAGAGGCGGGCATGACGACGGTTGTTGCCGATTGTCTGCCGGACCAAAAGGCAAAAGAAGTGAAGAAGCTGAAAGAAACGTACGGCACAATCGCCATGGTGGGGGACGGCATTAATGACGCTCCCGCTCTGAAAACCGCTGACGTCGGTATCGCGATGGGCGGGGGAACGGACGTGGCTCT
The DNA here is from genome assembly GCF_032461585.1 of Bacillus sp. IS1. Taxonomy (NCBI): domain Bacteria; kingdom Bacillati; phylum Bacillota; class Bacilli; order Caryophanales; family Bacillaceae; genus Bacillus; species Bacillus sp. IS1. Next base: position 175,101 of record NZ_JAWCWR010000001.1, read on the forward strand.
TGAAACGGCTGACTTAGTCCTTATGAAAAATGATCTTCACAAGCTTGTGAAAATGTGCAGACTCTCAAGGAAAATGAACCGGATTATTAAGCAGAATATTGTTTTCTCGCTCTCGGTCATCTGCCTTTTGATCTGCGCTAACTTTCTGCAGGTGATGGAACTGCCGTTTGGCGTGATCGGGCATGAGGGGAGCACGATTCTGGTCATACTGAACGGACTGAGATTATTAAAATAAACATGACAGCCGCACACAGGCGGCTGTTTTTTTAATGTTCGTTCACAGCATAAACGCCGGAAAACTGATAGAATGAATAAAGAGTCACTTTGGTAAGGAGGAAAAGCAAAAAATGAACAGATTAGAACGTGTTTCATCTTGGCTGAAAAAAGAAGGACATGATGCGGCGTTTATACATACAAAGGAAAACGTATTTTATTTAACTGATTTTTACACGGATCCGCATGAGCGGTTAATGGGATTGTTCCTGTTTCAGGAACAGGAGCCGTTTTTCGTTTGTCCGGGAATGGAAGCCGGACAAGCCCGCAGCGCCGGGTGGGAGCATGGTATTATCGGCTACGGCGATCACGAAGACCCGTGGGAGCTGATCAAAGCCGAGCTCACAAAACGAAATGTGCGGCTTGATTCCATAGCGGTTGAAAAGGATTCGATCTCTCTTTCCCGCTCAGAACAGCTCAAACAAGCTTCAGGGGGCGCGGCATTTGTTTCGGCAGAAGAAACGCTCAACCAATTCCGTCTCGTAAAAGATGAGAAGGAAATCAGCATTCTCAGGGAAGCGGCAAAACTCGCGGATTACGGAGTTGAAGTCGGTGTCGCGGCGCTTAAAGAGGGTGTGAGTGAAACCGAAGTACTCGCGCAGATTGAGTTTGAGCTGAAGAAAAAAGGCGTGCAGGGCATGTCATTTTCAACGATGGTGCTGTTCGGGGAAAAATCAGGCCAGCCCCATGGAAATCCGGGTGCAGACCGGTTGAAAAAAGGCGATTTCGTTCTGTTTGATCTGGGCGTTATTCTTGACGGCTACTGTTCAGACATTACGAGAACATTCGCATACCAATCAATCAGCCCGAAACAGGAAGAGATTTACGAAACGGTGCTTAAAGCTGAACAGGCGGCGCTTCAATTAAGCAAACCCGGCGTCAGAATCGGCGATCTTGATTTAAAAGCCCGCGGCATTATTGAAAAAGCCGGATACGGAGACTATTTCCCGCACCGCCTCGGCCACGGACTCGGGATTTCGGTTCACGAATATCCATCAATGAGCAGCGCGAACGACACACTCCTCAAAGAAGGCATGGTCTACACGATAGAACCGGGGATTTACGTGCCGGATGTCGGCGGCGTGCGCATTGAAGACGATGTGTTCGTCACAAAAGACGGCGCCGAAGCATTAACGCAGTATCCGAAAGAATTAACGATTCTGAAATAGAAAGCTTTGTGATAAAAAAGGACGGTTCTGGAACGCAGCGTCCTTTTTTATCACCTTTTAAATGAAAAAATCATCAAAATGCTGAAATGGTTTGATGTCATGCTTTTCATTCAGGGGCCGCATGGCAAGGTAACTGCCGCCGACTATGGCCAGACACAAACCGATTAAGCAAAGAATCCCCATCGCTGTTCTTCTCCTTTCAAACGAATAGGCTGTATCTGTTTCTAGCTTACTGTATGAAACGCATTCCAGATCAAGGGAAAAAAAGAAAGGGGGGACGCCATGGCTACGATCAGAGACATTGCCGGCGCTGCCGGGGTTTCCGTTACCACGGTATCAAGAGTGTTAAACGATCATCCTTATGTAAGTAAGGACAAAAGAGAAAAAGTGAAAAAAGCGATGCAATCGCTCGGATATACGCGCAACATTCATGCTGTGCATTTATCCAAAGGTTTTTCCGATATGATCGGCGTTGTGCTTCCGTCGGTGAATCTGCCGTATTTTGCAGACCTTGTTGCAGGTATTGCCGAGGCTGCCGAAGCGTCAGGCGTGCATCTTTCTTTATACCAGACAGATTATCAGCAGCAAAAAGAACGTTTTGCTTTATCACAATTACAGGAGCGCCAAGTGGACGGCCTGATTATCTGCTCCAAAGCAATTCCTGATGAGCATCTGCTTACCGTGAAAGAACCGCTCATCCTCTGCCAGTACACTGACGCGGCGGGGCTTTCCTCCATCAGTAATCCGCATCGGGAAGCATTTCGGCACGGTCTGGATTATCTGATAGAAAAGGGACACCGGAAAATAGCGATCAGCCTGGCCAGAAAAAAGGGAAAAAACAGTCAAGTACGCATTGCCGCATACAAAGAGGCGCTGAAGAAGATCGGGCAGCCTTACAGGGAAGAGCTGGTTGTGGAAAAGGCGCTGACGCTGCTTGACGGGAAAGCCCTTTTTCATAGATGGAAGAGCTGGGATGACAAACCGACTGCGCTGTTTGCGGCGAATGATCAAGTATCCGCAGGTCTTTACCTTGAAGCCAAGGCAAACGGGACGCGCATCCCGGAAGAGCTTGCGATTTTGAGCATCGACAATCATGATATCAGCAAGATGTTAGGTATTTCCACAATAGATATACAAACAAAAGAAATGGGAAAGCAGGCTTTTCACATGCTTGAGAACCGGATCAGCGGCGGGCCTCCGGCAAGGAAAGTTCTTGATTACCGCCTTATTGAACGATCAACCGTCTAAAAAAAGAATTGACGCGCTTTCCGTTCGTTTTGTACGATATGAGGTATTGAATGACAAAGGAGCTGAGGATCATGAAGGGGTCCTTTACAGTTGAAAAGGTATTAAATAACAATGTGCTCATCGCAACACATGATAGATACAGTGAGGTCGTCTTAATCGGAAAAGGGATCGGCTTTGGAAAAAAACAAGCGGATGTCATTGAAGATAAAGGGTATGACAAGATGTTCATCTTAAAGGATGAAAAAGAACAAAAACAATTTAAAAAGCTCCTCGGTTATGTGGACGAGACACTTGTCGACATCTCCAATGACGTCATTTATCATATCAAGAAGCGGACAAGCCAACCGTTAAATGAGCATATCCATATTGCGCTGACTGACCATATCGCCTTTGCGGTAAAGCGGCTGCAGCAGGGTTTTGACATTAAAAACCCGTTTCTTATGGAAACCGAAACGCTTTATCCGGAAGAATTCCAAATTGCCCGTGAAGTCGTCGGCATGATTAATGAAAAGACGGGAATCTGTCTTCCGGAAGGAGAGATCGGCTTTATCGCTCTGCATATCCATTCCGCCCTGACGAATCGGCCCCTTTCAGAGGTCAATCAGCATTCACAGCTGATGTCCCGCCTCGTTCAGGTGATTGAGGAATCTTTCCAGATGAAAGTGAATAAAGAAAGCGTCCACTATTTGCGGCTGATCCGGCATATCAGATTTACCATAGACAGGATTAATCGGGAAGAGCAGACAAAAGAACCAGAAAAGTTAATGTTATTATTGAAAAATGAATACCCGCTATGCTACAATACTGCTTGGAAACTGATAAAAATCTTGCAGCAAATACTGAAAAAACCAGTTCATGAGGCGGAAGCGGTTTATCTCACGCTTCATTTGTACCGATTAACCAATAAAATTTCATAATTTCAGTTGAAACCTTAAAAACGTGTCACTGATTCGATCAGGCATGAGTGATTGAGGGTAAAAAAACGGGAAGAACGATCCCGTTATTTTGCACACCCTTTTTACTCATGCCTTTTTTGTTGTGTAAAAGGGCAAATGTAAACGGTTAAACTGAAGACTTGCGCCAGTGAATTCGTTGTCATGAATTTTCGCTGTAAGGTCACACTAGCTAACAGAGGAGGTACATCTTTTATGTTTAAAGCATTATTCGGCGTTCTCCAGAAAATCGGCCGTGCTCTTATGCTTCCGGTTGCGATTTTACCGGCTGCGGGGATCTTGCTTGCGTTAGGGAATGCCATGCAGAACAAAGATATGATTCAAGTCATGCATTTCTTAAGCAATGATAACGTTCAGCTTGTGGCGAACGTCATGGAAAGCGCCGGCCAAATCGTATTTGACAACCTGCCGCTTCTTTTTGCAGTAGGGGTTGCGATCGGTCTTGCCAACGGAGACGGTGTTGCCGGAATCGCGGCTATTATCGGATACTTGGTCATGAACGTATCCATGAGCGCCGTGCTTATGGCAAACGGCAGTATTCCGTCTGACAAAATTGAACGGGCAAAGTTTTTTGCGGAAAACCATCCGGCCTATATTAACATGCTGGGGATACCCACTTTGGCGACGGGCGTGTTCGGCGGTATTATCGTCGGGGTTCTGGCCGCGTTATTGTTCAACAAGTTTTATAAAATTGAACTTCCGCAGTACCTCGGATTCTTTGCGGGTAAGCGGTTCGTCCCGATTATCACATCAATTTCCGCATTAATTCTCGGTCTTATTATGTTAGTGATCTGGCCTCCGATCCAGCACGGTCTGAATTCCTTCTCCACGGGTCTTGTGGAAGCGAATCCAACCTTGGCGGCCTTTATTTTCGGGATGATTGAGCGGTCATTGATTCCGTTCGGTCTTCATCACATTTTCTACTCGCCGTTCTGGTATGAATTTTTCAGCTATAAAGATGCCGCCGGAGACATCATCCGCGGAGATCAGCGGATTTTCATGGCTCAGATCAAAGACGGCGTGCAGCTGACGGCGGGAACATTTATGACGGGGAAATATCCGTTTATGATGTTCGGTCTTCCGGCGGCAGCGCTTGCAATCTATCATGAAGCGAAGCCTGAAAAGAAAAAACTTGTAGCCGGAATCATGGGTTCTGCCGCTCTGACAAGTTTCTTAACGGGAATTACCGAGCCGCTTGAATTCTCATTCTTGTTTGTGGCTCCTATCCTGTTTGCGATTCACTGCGTATTCGCGGGGCTTTCCTTTATGGTCATGCAGCTGCTGCATGTAAAAATCGGTATGACCTTCTCAGGCGGTCTGATTGACTACTTCCTGTTCGGAATTCTGCCTAACCGGACGGCTTGGTGGCTTGTCATTCCGGTCGGCTTAGGATTAGCCGTCATTTACTACTTCGGTTTCCGGTTTGCGATCAGAAAGTTCAATCTGAAAACGCCGGGCCGTGAAGAAGAGGCTGCGGATGAAGGTGCGGGCGCCTCAGGCGAAGCCGGCGACCTTCCTTATGAAATCCTGCAGGCAATGGGTGATCAGGAAAACATTAAGCACCTTGACGCTTGTATCACGAGACTCCGCGTTACGGTCAACGACCAGAAGAAAGTGGATAAGGCCCGTCTGAAACAGCTTGGCGCCTCAGGCGTTCTTGAAGTCGGAAACAACATTCAGGCCATTTTCGGCCCGCGTTCTGACGGTTTAAAAACACAGATGCAGGATATTATCGCCGGACGCACGCCGCGCCCTGAACCGAAAGTATCCGCGCAAGAAGAAGTCAGTCAGCAGGTTGAAGAGGTTATCGCAGATCCGCTCCGAAACGAGCAGGGTGAAGAAGTGTTCGCTTCTCCGATCACCGGCGAAATCCATCCGATTACTGATGTGCCTGACCAGGTGTTCTCAGGAAAAATGATGGGTGACGGTTTTGCGATTCTTCCTGAAGAAGGAATCGTCGTATCGCCTGTCCGCGGAAAAGTGCTGAATGTTTTCCCGACAAAACATGCGATTGGCCTTCAGTCTGACGGCGGAAGAGAGATCCTGATTCATTTCGGGATCGACACAGTCAGCCTGAAAGGCGAAGGATTCACTTCGTTTGTTTCTGAGGGTGACCGGGTTGAACCGGGGCAAAAACTGCTTGAAGTTGATCTTGAAGCGGTTAAACCTCATGTTCCTTCATTAATGACACCGATTGTCTTTACAAATCTTGCCGAGGGTGAAGCGATTTCCCTTTCGGCCGAAGGTACCGTAAAACGGGAACAAAAAGATATTGTGAAAATCGGAAAATAAGCATATAAATACGCCGTGCTTGTCAGATGACAAGTACGGCTGTATGATATAATATTGTGTAGTAAAATAGCTTTAATTTAAAGGAGAATGATAATCATGGCACAAAAAACATTTAAAGTAACAGCAGATTCCGGAATCCACGCTCGTCCTGCGACAGTTCTTGTACAGACTGCAAGCAAATACGATGCTGACGTAAACTTAGAATATAACGGCAAAACAGTAAACCTTAAGTCAATCATGGGCGTTATGTCTCTAGGTATCGCTAAAGGCGCTGAAATCACAATTTCCGCTTCAGGCGCTGACGAAAACGATGCTCTTAACGCTTTAGAAGAAACAATGAAAAGCGAAGGACTCGGCGAGTAATGCAAGAATTAAAAGGAATAGGCGCTTCAGCCGGAATTGCGATTGCGAAAGCATACCGGCTTGAAGAGCCGGACTTAACGGTTGAAAAGAAAAACATTGCTGATGCTGCGGCTGAAGTAAGCCGTTTTGATGAAGCGATTGTACGTTCTAAAGAAGAGCTTGAAAAAATTAAAGAGCATGCTTTAAAAGAACTGGGACAAGACAAAGCTGACATTTTCTCCGCGCACCTTTTAGTTCTGAGTGATCCTGAGCTGTTGAACCCGGTAAAGGAGAAAATCAGCACAGATTCAGTCAATGCTGAATTCGCTCTGAAAGAAACAGCTTCCATGTTCGTTACTATGTTTGAATCAATGGATAACGAGTACATGAAAGAGCGTGCGGCGGATATCCGTGACGTAACAAAACGTGTGACGGGGCACCTGCTGGGCGTGGAAATTCCGAACCCGAGCATGATCTCAGAAGAGGTTGTTATCGTGGCTGAAGATTTAACACCGTCTGATACGGCGCAATTAAACCGCCAGTTTGTAAAAGGTTTTACAACTGATATCGGCGGACGCACTTCACACTCCGCGATCATGGCCCGTTCGCTAGAAATTCCGGCTGTTGTCGGCACAAAAGCGGCTACAGGGACAATTGAAAACGGTGTTACGGTAATCGTAGACGGCATCGATGGTGATGTGATCATCGATCCTTCCAGTGAAACGTTAAAGAAATATGAAGAAAAGCACAGTGCTTACCTGGCGCAAAAAGCTGAGTGGGCGAAGCTCGTCAATGAACCGACTGTTTCTAAAGACGGCCATCATGTAGAGCTTGCCGCAAATATCGGCACACCTGACGATGTAAAAGGCGTTCTTGAAAACGGAGGAGAAGCTGTAGGGCTTTACCGTACGGAATTCCTTTACATGGGACGCGACCAGCTTCCGACGGAAGACGAGCAGTTTGACGCTTATAAAACGGTTCTTGAGCGTATGGAAGGAAAATCAGTTGTCGTGCGGACATTGGATATCGGCGGCGACAAAGAGCTTCCATACCTGCAGCTCCCTAAAGAAATGAACCCGTTCTTAGGCTACAGAGCCATCCGCCTTTGCCTTGAAGAGCAAGAAATCTTCAGAACTCAGCTTCGTGCGCTGCTTCGTGCAAGTACATACGGAAACTTAAAAATCATGTTCCCGATGATTGCGACAGTAAACGAGTTTAAACAGGCGAAAGCGATTCTTCTCGAAGAAAAAGAAAAACTCGTCGAAGCCGGCGTAGCGGTTTCTGACGATATTGAAGTCGGTATGATGGTAGAGATTCCGTCTACAGCCGTTATCGCAGATCAGTTTGCCGCAGAAGTTGACTTCTTCAGTATCGGAACAAATGACTTGATCCAATACACGATGGCTGCTGACCGCATGAACGAGCGCGTAGCTTATCTGTATCAGCCATACAATCCGGCGATCCTTCGTCTGGTCACCCTTGTTATTGAAGCCGCTCACAAAGAGGGCAAATGGGTCGGCATGTGCGGAGAAATGGCGGGAGACGAAATTGCGATTCCGATTCTTCTCGGCTTAGGCTTAGATGAGTTCTCAATGAGCGCTACATCCATCCTTCCGGCAAGAACGCAGATCAGCAAGCTTTCTAAAAAAGAAGCTGAATCATTCAAAGAAACAATCTTGTCTATGAGCACGACAGAAGAGGTTGTCGCATTCGTTAAAGAAACATTCAATAAGTAATACAAAAGCCAGACGGTGTAAGCCGTCTGGTTTTTTTCATATTCGGAAAAAAGGGGGGAACAATAACTTTCAACAGGAGGGATTATCATGACAAAATCATTTGCAGCGGGGGATACGGTGTATGTGATTTACCGCAATCCGCATGCCGCCAATGTTGCCCATATTAAAGAGGCGGAGATCGTCCATCACCCGTATCATGAGGGAGAACTGTCTCTGTTTTTATACGAAACCTATCATCCGCTGGCCGAAGATGACGCGGTCTTTTCGACATATGAGGAAGCGGAAGCGCTTTACAGCGAGCTTTTTGAAGAAGACCGGTATCATTGATCAAAGGAAATGTTTACAACGCATATTCACTCTCTTTTGGACGGAAAGTAACAACATGAGAATATGTAAAGGGAGTGTCTGTCTATGCTGAAGCCGTTTGTTCCCCAGCTTGTTTATATAGAACCGAGAGCGCTCGAATACCCGTTAGGACAAGAGCTGAAAAATAAGTTTGAAAACATGGGGCTTGAGATCAGAGAAACGACATCGCATAATCAAGTCCGGAATATTCCGGGAAAAAATCACTTGCAGCAATACCGGAACGCGAAATCAACATTGGTAATCGGCGTCCGGAAAACACTGAAATTCGATTCTTCAAAGCCGTCCGCCGAATATGCCATTCCATTTGCGACGGGCTGTATGGGGCATTGCCACTATTGCTACCTGCAGACGACGATGGGGTCAAAGCCTTACATCCGGACATATGTCAATGTGGAAGAGATTCTGGATCAGGCTGATGAGTATATGAAAGAACGGGCGCCGGAATTTACAAGATTTGAAGCCTCTTGTACGTCTGATATCGTAGGAATCGATCATCTGACACATACATTAAAAAGAGCCATTGAACATTTCGGACAAAGCGAATTGGGACAGCTCAGATTCGTGACTAAATTTCACCACGTCGATCATTTGCTTGATGCAAAACATAACGGAAAGACTAGGTTCAGATTCAGCATCAATGCGGACTATGTCATTAAAAACTTTGAACCGGGAACTTCTCCGCTCGACAAACGGATAGAAGCCGCCGTCAAAGTCGCTAAAGCGGGCTATCCGCTCGGTTTCATCGTGGCGCCGATTTATATTCACGATGGCTGGGAGGAAGGCTATAAGGAACTGTTTGAGAAACTTGATGCGGCGCTTGATGAAGACGTTCGGCATGACATCACATTTGAACTGATCCAGCACCGTTTTACAAAACCGGCCAAACGGGTGATTGAGAAGAACTATCCGAAAACAAAGCTTGAGCTTGATGAAGAAAAGCGCAGATACAAATGGGGACGCTACGGAATCGGCAAGTATATATACCAAAAAGACGAAGAGCATGCTTTAAGGGAAACACTCGAATCTTATATCGAATCCTATTTTCCGAAAGCGAAAATCGAATATTTTACGTAAGGGGAGCTGTCAATACGACGGCTCTTTTTTTGCTGCGCCAAATGGCGGAAATTTTTGATATTTATTTCAAGGTTTATTCATTTTCTTGGCCGAAAGACCGATATAACTCTCAGGAGGGGATGGTTATGTTTAAAAAAATGCACATTAAAATTGCTGTGTTTGTATCGGTAATGCTTATCGTAACGGTTGTTTTTTTAACAGTTTCTTCATATTTGACATTAAAGCCGATGATGACGGAGGAAGCAAAACGTACGACAGAGAATGTCACCAATTCACTCGGTCAGAACATTGAGCTTCAGCTGAAAAATGATGAGACCGTATTAATGAGATTAGCAGCCGGTGAATTGTCCCGGTCTTTTCTATCAGATGGGAAGAAAGAAACCGCGCGGCTTTTTAACGATGAGTTAAAACAGATCGGACAGAATGACAAATATGTCGCGCTTGCGTATGTCGGAACCGCAAACAAACAAATGTTTACATATCCAAAGGCCGAATTTGCCAAAGACTATGATCCGACAAATAGAACGTGGTATAAGATGGCGGCCGAAAAACCCGATAAGGTTGTCTGGACTGACCCTTATAAAGATGCAGTAACGGGAGACATGATCGTGACGGCGTCAAAAGCCATACAAAACAGCGGAACCGTCGTCGGAGTGGCGAGCTTAGATCTGAAGCTGTCCTCCATTCAGAGCATGGTCAACGAGCAAAAGGTTCCATATAAAGGATTTGCGTTTTTAGCGGATGAAAACGGTTCTCTGCTGGCGCATCCGGAAAAACAGGGAAAAAATATTTCGGAAGATCAGACGTTAAAAGACATCACTACGGATAAAGAAGGCATCAAAGAGCTGCAGGGGAACATGGTCGTCTACCAAACGGTAAAAGAAACAGGGTGGAAAGTCGGAACGCAGTTTGAAAAAGATCAGCTGATGGGAGTAGCCGACAAAATGAACACGGTGAGCATTTTTATGTCACTGATCGCCCTTGTGATTACGATCGGACTCAGCTATTTACTAGCAAAAACGATAACCGGGCCGATTCAGCAGCTGATCGCCAAAACAAATTCAGTCTCAGCCGGAGATTTAACCGTCCGCGCCCAGACGAAATCAAAAGATGAAGTAGGCGAGTTAACAAAAGACTTTAATCAAATGGTTGAAAATATGAAAGAGATGGTCGAACAGGTTAAGGCCTCCTCAGAAAATGTGTCTGATACATCTGACCAGCTAACCGTCATTTCACAAGAAACAAATGAAACGAGCGGACAAATCGCAAAAGCGATAGAGGAAGTCGCCGCCGGAGCGACAGAGCAAGCGTCAGAGGTTGAGACGATCAACGAAAAATCAGAAAATCTCTCAGTCAAAATAAAAGGAATCGCAGATCGCGCGGGCAGCATAAAACAACTCTCAAAATCTTCAGAGGATGCCAGCTACAAAGGACTGGACGCGCTCGGGCAGCTGCTGATGAAGTCAAACGAAGCCAATTCAGAAACGAAAAAAGTAGAGGCAATGCTGAATGACCTGGAAGAACAAACGAAAAACATAGAAGAAGTCGTGACGGCAATATCCGCCATTTCAGACCAGACGAATCTCTTGGCGCTGAATGCGAGTATTGAAGCCGCTAGAGCGGGAGAAAGCGGACGGGGCTTTGCCGTCGTCGCGGAAGAAGTCCGAAAGCTTGCTGAACAATCAGCTCTTTCTTCCGGCCATATCAGTGAGACGGTCCGTCTGATTCAATCTGAGACAAAAGAAGCGTCACACGCGATGATTGAGGCAAGCAGAATGAATGATGAACAAAACAGCGCCATTCATGAAACGGGTGAGGTCCTCAATCTGATTACGACGGAAATGCAGTCTCTCGTTCAAGGTATAGATCATATTTACAATGACATTCAAAAAATGAGTGAAGAACAAGCCGCGATTCAAGAAGCGATTCAAAGCATCTCCGCCATTTCTCAAGAATCTGCGGCAGCGGCGGAAGAAGTGAATGCTTCTACTGATGAACAGCTCGTTACGCTTGAAAAAGTAAAGCAATCGACTGACATGTTAAAGAGCGCGAGCAAAGATCTGATCAGCGCCATTTCTAAATTCACCTTGTAACGCGGACTCTATCAGCCTATAATATGGTAATATAGACATGAAAGAGTGATATATGAATCGCATCAGGGGAGGAAAGCGCAGTGAACAAAACGGTCGGATTTATCGGTTTGGGCGTCATGGGAAACAGTATGGCATCGCACATTTTAGAAGCGGGCTATCCTGTTTTAGTCTACACGCGGACGAAACAAAAAGCGGAAGAGATTCTGAATAAGGGAGCGGTCTGGCAGGAGACGGTCAAAGACCTTTCAGAGAAAGCAGACATCATTATTACCATGGTCGGCTATCCGAGTGATGTCGAGGAAATCTATCTCGGCGAAAACGGCATTCTCCGGCACGCAAAAGAAGGGGCGTTTGTCATTGATATGACGACATCAAAACCGTCTCTGGCGAAGAAGATAGCGGAGAAAGCCAAAGAAAAATCCATTCACGCCCTGGATGCACCCGTTTCCGGCGGAGACATCGGCGCGAGGAACGGAACGCTTGCCATTATGGCCGGAGGAGAAAAAGAAGCGTTTGAAGCATGCCTGCCGCTTTTCTCCGTTATGGGGGAAAACATTCAGTATCAAGGGCCGGCTGGCAGCGGCCAGCATACGAAAATGTGCAATCAGATCGCGATTGCAGCGGGAATGGTCGGAGTGGCTGAAGCGATGGCTTACGCTGAAAAATCCGGTCTGAACCCGGAACAAGTGCTGAAAAGCATTACAACCGGAGCGGCTGGCAGCTGGTCATTGTCCAACCTCGCTCCCCGTATGCTGAAAGGCGATTTTGCGCCCGGATTCTACGTGAAACACTTTATTAAAGACATGGGCATTGCCCTTGAAGAAGCGAAGCTCATGGGAGAAGAGATGCCCGGATTGGCGCTCGCCAAATCATTATACGACAAGCTTTCCGCGCAAGGTGAAGAAAACAGCGGAACTCAAAGCATTTATAAGCTTTGGGTGAAATAAAAAAGATTGCCCGCAGGGGCAATCTTTTTTATTATTTATTTTCCGATAAATTGCTGTGTCCAGATGTTTCCTGATTCTACATAACCGACACCGATTTGAGTGAACTCAGGATTCATGATGTTCTTTCTGTGGCCTTCACTGTTCATCCAAGCTTTAACGACAGCTTCAGGAGTCGGCTGTCCTTTGGCGATATTTTCACCGGCAGTTTTATAAGTGATTCCGAAAGACTTCATCATATCAAACGGTGAGCCGTAAGTAGGGCTTTGGTGATCGAAATAGTTTTTGTCTTTCATATCTTGTGATTTTGCGTGAGCTGATTTGCTTAATTTTTCATCAATCTGCAGAGGTTTTAAGCCTTGCTTTTGTCTCTCTGCATTTGTCAATTCAACGACTTTCTTTTCGTACGCACTGACAGAAGAAGGAGTTTTCTCGCTGCTGTTGTTTGTGTTATCTGTCTGTTTTGCATTGTCAGCCGTCTGGTTTTGATCGGCTTTCGGTTTTTCGGCAGCTGCCGGAGCCGTTTTTGCCGGTGTTTCTTTTTGAACATCTTTAACTGTCATATCATAATGCTTTGCGTGTTTTTGCAGCAGCTGAGTCAGTTCTTTCTCATTTTTAACGTTCAGCTTTTTCACGCTCGTTTTCATATGTAGTTTTTCAACAGCCTCTTGAAGAGTCAGATGCTGTACAGTGTTTCCTTTTTTCACAGTAACGACGTGCTGGCATGACAGCTCTTTTGCAGATGCCTGCTGAATGCCTCCGAATGTAATCAAACTGACTGCCGCGGCGGCAGATAAGAGAAATGCTTTTTTCATAGTTAATAGCCTCCCAGAGAAGTTTTTTTCTACATGAAAAATCTTATCACAGCTTTTTTGTCATAATGCAGGCAGCCATTTCCTTTGACAACAAACCCTTGTCATAATTGTAAGTGAGCGCAGAAAAATGGCTCTATACCGGGAAAAACGATCTGTATTTATTTTTTAAAATCCGTTACATCTCTTCAAATTATTTGAAGTGTTAGATATATTTTAAGATAATTTGATCTTGACAGTTTTTTTTACCCGTTTTCGCTGTAACAACTTTTACAAAAATGTTACAATTAAAATCTGTTTATGTAAATATATTCAATGATTTGAGAGGTGTAACAGAAAGTGGCTGAAGTCGCGCGCGAACCAAAGAAAAAAACGAAACGTTACAGAGCGCTGAGAATGAATCTCTATTTTTTGATTGTTTTTCTTCTCTTTACGGCACTGATTTTTAAACTCGGCATCGTCCAGATTGTCGAAGGGGATAAACACCGCCAGGATGCGGAGAAGGCAAATGCAAAAACCGCCTATTATCCGACACCGCGGGGAAAGATGTATGACAAGCGGAACAGAGTGGCGGTTGATAACCAGGCCGTGCCCGAAATTGTATATGTATCCACCTCAAAAACCTCGGCAAAGGACAAATTGAAAACGGCAAAAAATCTCGCCGCACTGATTCACATTGATACTGAATTTATGAAGGATCGAAATATCATTGATTACTGGCTTGCCGCACATCCGAAGAAGGCGGAAAAGCTTATGAAGGATTCAGAAAACAGCCTGAAATCCCAAGAAGTGTACAAACGCCAGATTGAACGCGTCCCGAAGCAGGAGATTGATGCGATCAAAAAAGATAAAAAAGAGCTGGAAATCGCGGCGATTTATACGCGTTTTTCAAGCGGCAACGCCTATCAGCCGCAAGTCGTCAAATCAATGGACCCGAATAAGCTGAACGGAAACGGAAACAGCGGTTCACTGCTTGACGAGCATGAAAACAACAAGCAAAAACCGAAAAGCGACCTGACATATGAAGAAGTTTCCGTCGTATCCGAGCACCTGAAAGAGCTCCCCGGCATTGACGTAATCAATGACTGGACGCGGAAATATCCGTACGACAAAACACTGTACTCTCTGTTCGGCGGTGTGACGACACCGGAACAGGGATTGTTGGGCGAACGGAAAGATTACTATGTCACAAGAGGCTATTCACTGAATGACCGAGTGGGAAAAAGCTACATCGAATATCAGTATGAAGACTATTTAAACGCGCATAAAGAAAAAGTAGAGTATGTGGAAAACAGCAAAGGTGAGGTCGTCAGCCAAAAGCCCGTCGATGAAGGCAGCAGAGGCTACGATCTGCAGCTCTCGCTCGATATGGAACTACAGTCGAAAGTCGAAAAAGTCATTGAAAAAGAGCTGAGAAGAAGCCGAGCCGCAGGCAACTATATGGTTGACAGAGGATTTGCCGTCATGATGGACCCGAACAACGGGGACATTCTCTCAATGGCGGGGAAACGAATCGATCTCGAAACAAATAAAACACAGGATTTTGCGATCGGAGCATTTACGACCCAATATGAGATGGGCTCTTCTGTTAAAGGAGCGACTGTTCTCGCGGGTTACCAAAGCGGCCTCCCGCATTATAAAACGTTTGTCGATGCACCGCTTGTATTTAAAGGCAAAACGAGAAAACAATCGTGGACACAAATGGGAGCCATTACTGAGCTGACTGCGCTGCAAAGAAGTTCAAACGTATATATGTTTCATGTGGCCATGCATATCGCCGGTATTACCTACAGGCCGTACGGTACGCTGCCTGCCGGATTAGACGATATTAAGAAAATGCGCAACTACTACGCCCAATTCGGCCTGGGTGTGAAGACCGGGATTGATCTTCCGCAGGAATCAGCGGGCATGCAGTCAAATCCGCAAATGGTCGGGGGATTGCTGCTTGACTTTGCGATCGGACAGTTTGATACGTATACGCCGCTTCAAATGGCTCAATATATTTCAGCCATCGCAAACGGCGGGTATCGCGTCCAGCCGCGGATCGTCACAAGCATTCATGAACCGGACAGCAAAAACAAGATTGGAAAAGCGATTGAACAGCGAGATATTAAAATTTTGAACAAAGTAAATAACAGTCCGAGCGATTTTGACCAAGTTCATAAAGGGATGAAATTGGTTACAAGCTCACCTCAAGGAACGGCTTATTCAACATTCCAGGGGTCCGGCGCCGATGTTTCCGGTAAAACGGGAACCGCGCAGACGCACTATTACGGCACGAACAAAAACTGGTGGGGGAAAGACACGTATAACCTGACCTTTGTCGGCTATTATCCATCAGAACATCCACGAGTGGCATTCAGCGTCGTCGTTCCGTCTGTTCGAGATGATAAAGATCATGTAAGTAAAAACATTGCCAAAGGAGCAATTGACGCTTACAAAGAGCTTGAAAAGAAATACAATAAAAAATAACAAATGAAAGGGCGGCCGAACATCTCGTGCGCCCTTTCTTTCATTCAGGAAAATTGACGTTCACAATAAGAATAGAAGGAGAATGCTTATTTTTTAGCGAATCAATCTAGTGGAATTTCTTTTTATATCAGTCCGTGTCCAGCCTGCAGTGCGAGTATAATGCAAAGGAGGGATTCTGTGGAACAGGATACTCAGCATGTCAAACAGTTTCAATCGAAAACCGATCTTCATGCCGTTTTGACGTCTAACGGGCGTATTATGTATATTTCTGCAAACTGCAAATCGTACTTCAGTTATTCTCAGGAAGAGATGATCGGGTCATTTCTCAAAACGTTCCTGCATGAAGAAGATCAATTTTTGGTTGAAAGTTACTTCTATAATGAGCATCATTTGATGCCTTGCACCTTTCGTCTTATTAAAAAAGATCATACCATCGTATGGCTTGAAGCGGGTGTGGAAATTGTCACACCGCAAATGGAGGGGACGGATCGGGAAATCATCCTCAAAATCAAGGTGCTTGAAGAGAAGACGCCCCGCCGGCCTTATATGTATGAACAAAAGAAGCAAAAGGCAGAACAACAGTCGGAAGATGCGGCTGGAAACGGCGAATTCGAGCGTCTTGTCGAAATGCTGCCGAATCCTTTATATGTCAGCATCAACGGCACAATCGCATACGCCAACAACGCGATGCTTGCCATGCTGGGAGCCGAAAGCAAAGACGAGGTAATCGGCAGGCGCTCTTATGAGTTTATTGAAGAAGAGTATCACGACATTGTGAAAAACCGAATTGTGCGGATGCAAAAAGGAATGGAAGTCGGAATGATCGAACAGACGTGGAGAAGGCTCGACGGCACGCCCGTTCATTTAGAAGTAAAGGCGGCACCGACGACATATAAAAATCAGCGGGCGGAATTGCTGCTTCTGATTGATATTTCTTCACGGAAAAAATTCCAAACGATTCTGCAAAAAAGCAGAGAGCGTTATCAGCTCCTCATTCAGAATTCAATTGATACGATCGCCGTGATTCACAATGATAAATGGGTATTCATGAATGAGTCGGGCATTTCGCTGTTTGAGGCTGAAACATATGAAGATTTAATCGGGAAAAACGTCTATGATCAGCTTCATCCCTGTGATCATGACGGCGTGAAACAGCGGATCCAAAATATTATCAACCGAAAGACCGAGTCAGAAATTATTAAGCAATCGTGGTTTACCTTTAAAAACCGGCTGATCTACACGGAAATGGTCTGCATTCCGACGACGTTTTTCGGAGAAACGGCCGTGCAGGTCATTCTGCGTGATATTTCTGAGCGGAAGCAGACGGAGGAATTAATGCTGAAGTCGGAGAAGCTGTCTATCGCAGGGCAGCTGGCGGCGGGAATCGCTCACGAAATCCGCAATCCGCTGACGGCGATCAAAGGATTTTTACAGCTCATGAAGCCGACGATGGAGGAAAACGAACATTACTTTGAAATTGTGTTTTCTGAACTGAGCAGAATCGAATTAATTTTAAGTGAGCTTTTAATGCTTGCCAAACCTCAGCAAAACGCCGTGAAAGAGCGTGTAAACTTAAAGAAAATTATAAGTGAAGTGACCGCTCTTTTAGAGACGCAGGCAAATCTGAAAGGAATTTTTATCAAAACGGATTACGAACATGACAGCATGTATATTAACGGTGATCAAAATCAGCTGAAACAGGTGTTTATCAATCTGATTAAAAATGCCGTTGAGTCGATGCCAGATGGGGGAACGGTTCACATTCTTATGACAGAAGATGAGTATTCCGTTAATGTGACGGTGAAAGACGAGGGTGACGGGATACCGGAAAACGTGCTGAAACGAATAGGCGAACCGTTTTTGACAACGAAAGAAAAAGGAACCGGCCTGGGGCTTATGGTCACATTCAACCTTATTAAAAACCATCAGGGAGCCATCCAAGTAGACAGCAAACCGGATAGAGGCACGGCCTTTCATATTACATTCCCGAAACAATAAAAAACAACGGCGTTATGCCGTTGTTTAAATAGTCTGCATGGATTCTCTCGTTTTTAAAATAAATGCTTCCAGCCGGTCCAAGCCTTCTCTCAATGTATCCAGTGAATATGCGAATGACAGCCTCACATACCCTTCACCCAATTTTGAAAACGAGCTGCCGGGCACTAGAGCCACACCTGCATCCTCTAAAAGAGCCATACTAAAATCAAACGATGACATTCCGAATGACTTAATGGAAGGGAAGATATAAAATGCGCCTGACGGCTTTACGACGTCAAGCCCCATTGAAACTAGACGGTCATATACATAGTCAAGCCGCTTTTTATACTGTTCTCTCATAATAAGCGCATCATCAACACCGTTTGTCACCGCTTCAAGAGCCGCTTTCTGAGAGATTGAAGACGCGCATGTCACACTGTATTGGTGAACTTTTAAGATGTGCTTGGCAATTTCTTTCGGTGCGAAAATGAAACCGATTCTCCAGCCCGTCATGCTGTGTGATTTTGACAGGCCGTTGATGACGATCGTCTGGTCTCTCAAATAAGACGCGATCGAATAATGCGGTCTGTCATAGGTTAATTCGCTGTAAATTTCATCAGACAGGACAAAAACATTTCTGCCCTTCAGGACGGCTGCGATGTTTTGCAGCTCTTCCTCAGACAATGTCACTCCGGTCGGATTTGACGGATAAGGAAGAATGACGCATTTTGTTTTTGGTGTCAGCGATTCTTCAATGAGCCGCGCCGTCAGCTTAAATCCGTGTGTCGTCGTATCCACATGGACCGGAACGGCGCCCGACATGCGGATGATCGGTTCGTAGCCCGGATATATCGGTCCGGGGAGAATAACTTCATCGCCCGGAGATAAAATCGTCCGCAAAGACGCGTCAATCGCTTGGCTTGCCCCGGTTGTGACGATGATTTCAGTTTCAGCTTCATAATTCAAATCAGCTTTTTTCTTCATATAAAGCTGTACGGCCTGTCTCAGCTCAAGGCCGCCCGCATTCGGAGTATATGCCGTGGCGTTCTCGTCGATTGCCTTTTTGGCAGCCGCTTTGACATGGTGCGGCGTGAAGAAATCCGGCTGACCGATCGTAAGCGAAATGACATTGTCGTGCTGAGCTACAAGATTTGAGAATTTGCGAATTCCTGAAATTTCAATTTCTTTTACATTCGGATTAAGCAAATGTTCCATAATTCATCACCTTATACTATATATTGAGTTTATCCTATTTTACCACTAGCTGAGCATTTGTCATCTTTTTATTGAACTATCCCGAGTATATGTCCGATATGTGAAAACATACCTTCTTTCAGAAAAAAATAAGACAACCAGCTGAAATGATTGTCTTCATTGTATCATGATCTATCTATTGTGATATGTGGCGAATGTCATTAATACCCGTATTCAAAGCTGACGTCTTCCCGCCATAAGATGTATGGAGCGGGCTTGTCGGGACGCTCTTTCGCCTCTTTTTTCATTTGCAGGTAAGCCGTTTTGCTGATATCTTCTAACACCGTCATTTGATCTTGGTCGAATATGACTACTGTACCCATTTATTACACCCTTCTTCCTGAAAAATCCTTGACTATTTTACCACTCGATGTCAAAAAGTCAATGGGATATCAGAAAAAAGCATTTTTTTATAAAGAGTTCATGGCCAGTTGGATCGAATACATTCACTTTTTCCGTTTCCAGCCGATATATACAGTACAATACTGAATGCGGATAGCGAGGGATTGAATTGTCTTTACAACAATACGATATTTTATTGGATTCAGGCACAAACGAATTAGAAATCGTCAAATTTGAAGTAGGCGTCAATACATTTGGCATAAATGTGATGAAAGTCCGGGAAATCATTCAGCCGGTAGATGTCACATCAGTGCCTCAGTCTCATAAAGACGTAGAAGGGATGATTAAGCTGAGAGGCGAAATTCTTCCCGTCATCAGTCTGTATTCCTTTTTCGGCGTTGATGCCGAAGGAGCAAAAGACGATAAATATATCGTAACGGAATTCAACAAACGGAAAATCGTCTTTCACGTCGGTTCCGTTTCACAAATCCACAGGGTGTCCTGGGAGGCGATTGAAAAGCCGACTTCCCTGAACCAGGGCATGGAGCGGCATTTAACGGGAATCATCAAACTGGAAGACACGATGATCTTTCTGCCTGATTATGAAAAGATCATTTACGATATTGAATCGGCATCGGGAGTTGAGACTTATCATGTCCATCAGGAAGGATTTGATGAAAGACGGGCGGGTAAAAAACTGATCATCGTTGAAGATTCGCCGCTTCTGATGCGTCTTTTGACGGATGAGCTGACTGAGGCGGGGTACAGTGAAATCGTTACGTTTGAAAACGGAAAAGAAGCGTATGATTACGTCGTGGAACTGACGGATAGAGGAGAAAACCTGTCAGACCATATTGACATGATTATCAGTGACATTGAGATGCCGAAAATGGACGGGCATCGTTTGACGAAGCTCCTTAAGGATAACCCGCAAAGCTCTGATGTGCCGATTATGATTTTCTCGTCCCTGATTACGGACGACCTGCGCCACCGGGGCGAAGTAGTCGGGGCGGATGAACAGATCAGCAAGCCTGAAATCAGCGAGCTCATTAAAAAAGTGGATACGTACGTGATTGAATAGAAAAAAGCCGATGCATGACGCATCGGCTTTTTTGCGGCGGAATTAAAAATAACTCTCACCAAGTTTTTTAAATACGGGTTTATGATAAGCGGGCTGCTGCCTGTTGGCGGCAAGCGGTTTTTCCTTTAAGCCCACATATTTTTGCAATACGTTTTTCGCTTTTGTCAAAGACATTTGTGCTTTAGGATTGCGGTACGATTGATTTAACGTACCTAAATGCGGAAGATGCTGGAAGTCTTCTTTTGTTGGAGGCATGTGAAAATAGTAGTCTCCGATAGAGATAAGTACGTCTGACTGCTGTTGGCTAAACCTGGGATTATTTGAAAAGTGAAGCCCTATTTTTTTCCCTTTGCCTTCTTTCACAAGCTTTTGTAATGCCCGTTTTTTCAGCAGATAAAGGTATTTAGGGTTGGGGGCGGTTTTTGCATGGCGGTTCACAGTATAAACAGCTTTTGAAAGATTCTCGATGGTTGGCTGCAGCTCTTTCGAATAAGCGTGGTCGTCCATTATTTCTCTCCTTTGCATTGATCAAGTTCATATATAGATTATACTTTTTTAGCGTTGAAATGCAAATATTGATTATAAAAATACGCCTTTTTCTGATGAAAAGGGCGCATCTTTTTCCTTTATTAGACAGGATTCGCATGTTTTTCGGAATCAGCCTTTAATGATTGCTGCACATCGACCTCTGCTGCCTCGGCGCTGTATTTCGGAAGAGCGATAAAATAGAACACAAATACCGCTAAAATCACGATTCCCATGCCGTAATAAAGGTAATCAATATTGGAAACGAATTTCGGAAATAACAGGGCAACCAGTCCGAGTGTAATCGATTGGGCAAACATCATAAAAGGGTCCTGCCAGCCGCTGACCCGGCCCATTATTTTCGGATGAACAATTTTCGGCATCCAGCCGCCGATGGCGATATTGACAGGGCCGATGCACATGCCGAGGACGAAAGCCGCCGCATAATAAATCCACAGCTTATCCGTATAGCCGAGGACAAAAATGAGCAGTCCGGCTGCCAAAATAGGAATCGACATCAAATGATGCGGTTTGACTTTTTTCGCGATCATCGTTCCGATCACACTTCCTGCAAGCAGGCCGAAGCCGAGTGCGACGGTGAAGATGGAAGTATGTGATTCGTAATGATCAGGCGCAAGTCCGTATTTCATCGTAAACATCGGCAGTACGGCAAAGCCGCCGTTGACAAAACCAAAGATAAAAAAGCCGAAAATAAGGGAAGCAAGCAATTTGTTTTTAACAATATATACGATCCCTTCCTTAAAATCAGCGACCGAGTCTTTCAGAAACGAATCTCCCCATTTAAAAGGGCCGTTCGGCTGACGGGCTTCTTTCGGAATGCGGCAGGCGCGGATCAGAAAGCCTGATACAATAAAGCTGACAAAATCAAGGATAATGGCTCCGTGAATACCGATCGTTTTATACATAAACGCGCCTATACCGACGCCGAATACCATGAAGATGCTGAACAGGATCTGGTTAAGTCCCGCCGCTTTCGCGTAATGCTCCTTTGGCAGAATAGCTTGTACAAGGCTGGCTTCCGCCGGGAAAAAGAACTTGGTCACGGCGCTTCTGATGAACAAAATACAGAACACGAGAGGGATGCTCCCGGTGTATAGTGCGGCAAACAATACGATCGTCAGTCCGGCTCTGATCCAGTCACAATTCTCTGCGACCTTTTTCCTGTCAAGCCGGTCAGCTGCGACACCGACAATCAGAAATACGAAAACTGTCGGCAGTGAATACATCAGCTCAGCCAAAGTCGTGTATGCCGGCTGATTTGAAAAATGGTCCAGCAAGTAAAAAGCGAAAGCCATATTACCTACAGTCGTTCCCATTTGAGAAGCGAGTGCTGCGAAAAAGAGACGGACAAAATTGCGATTTTTAAATATATCCATAAACACGCTCCTTACCCTAAAGGTCCCACTGTAATATATTATCATCAGCTCGTTCCATTAACAAATAAGATCTTTCTATCTTATAATAGTCACCCTTGTTCCATTAGGAACGGCAGCGGCAAGTTTAGTGACGTCCTGATTATACATCCGGATGCATCCTTTTGATACCGCTTTGCCGATGGAGGAAGGATTATTTGTTCCGTGAATGCCGTAATGAATTTTAGAGAGGCTGAGCCAATAAGCGCCGAACGGGCCTCCGGGCTTAGGCTGGCGGTTCACGATGTAAAATTCTCCGGTCGGCGTGGTTGTCAATATTTTTCCGACTGCGATGGGGTACGTACGGATGAGCCTGCCAAGGCGGTATAACTCCAGTTTCTTCGCTCCGATATACACGATGATGGAGTAGGGAATGGTGGATGGGTCAGGAAGATTCGGTATGATAATGTGCTGTCCCGCGTATATGACCGATTGGATTGAGGGATTTGCCTGAAGGAGAGCAGCAGTGCTTATTCTGAAGTCTTGCGCAATGCTTGAGATGGTTTCTCCTTGTTTCACTTGATATGTCAGCAGTTTCATCACCCTCCTTTTTGCTCTTTTCCATATACATATTACGGAGGGGGTGTCTGTGCATCAGGATAAAAGTCTTATTTTTGCTCAGTTTTCAATGTGAACAGCGTGATTTCCGGTCTGGCTAAAAATCGATACGGCAGTCTTGTCGTACCGAGCCCGCGATTGACGTAAACGGCTGTGTCATGCAGCGTATACATGCCGTCGGTATACGTTTTTCCGTAAGGAGGCGTAATGAGAGGGCCGAAAAACGGGAGCTGGACCTGGCCGCCGTGAGTGTGTCCCGACAGCTGGAGGTTTACGGGATATCCGCCTATCTCGAGAGCGGCATCAGGCTCGTGGACGATTAAAATGGAAAACGCATCTTCGGAAAGGCGGGACAGGGTGCCTTCATAATCGGGTTTTCCGAGCATTACATCATCCAAAAACGCGAGTTCAATCCGGCTTCCGTCTGTCAGCTGCACCTGACGATAGCCGTTTCGAAACACTTGAAAATCAGCCGCTTCCATCAGAGCCTTGTACGTGTTCGTACCGTAGCCTCCGTGGTCATGGTTTCCGTAAACACAAAGTTTGCCGAAGGGAGCTTCAAGATTTTGCAGCACGGCGAGTGCATGCTGGTGATCATTAAATAAATGCGGCTTATCAATTAAATCTCCCGTAAAGATGAGCAGATCGGGTTTCAGCTGATTGATCTTTTCCGCTGCTTTATTCAAGTCACCGGATGTAAACACATCACTGAGATGCGTATCGCTGAATTGAACGATTTTAAAATTGTCAAAGCCGCGGGGGATCAGGCGGTTGGTGATTGTATGCCGGGTGATTTCAATCATTCGCGGTTCAATATACCGGGCATAGCCGTAGCCTCCGCAAGCCGTTGCAAGAGCTGCACCCAAAACACCGAATCCTCTTTTTAAAAATGTTCTTCTGGTCATTTTCTCCATATGTAAAACCAACCTTTGTCAGAGTTTTTCTATTATATCATCAGCTTGGCTGAAAAATCCCTTCTCAGCATGTAATGACGCGGAAAGACATCTGTGATAAAATTATGAATGATTATTCATTCAATAAAAGGGGTGGGTTTGTTATGGATAAGAAAGCGGTAATCATTACAGGCGGTTCAAGCGGCATGGGAAAAGCAATGGCGAAAAAACAGGCTGAATTAGGATGGCACGTCATGGTGACAGGGAGGAACCATGAAGCACTTGAGGAAACAAAAAAAGAAATTGAGACCTTTGAGGGGCAGGTCGCCTGTTTTCAAATGGATGTCCGTTCTGATTCCGCCGCTTCAGACATGATTACAGAAGCGAAAAAAGTCTTTGGCCGGCTCGATGCGCTGATTAACAATGCGGCCGGCAACTTTATTTGCCCGGCAGAGAAGCTGACGCCCAATGGATGGAAAGCTGTTATTGAGATTGTTTTAAACGGCACATTTTTCTGCAGCCAAGCCGCGGCAAGGCATTGGATCGAGCAGGAGCAGAAGGGCGTCATCTTAAATATGGCCGCTACATACGCATGGGGAGCGGGAGCGGGTGTCGTTCATTCCGCTGCAGCCAAAGCGGGGGTATTGTCACTGACAAGAACGCTGGCCGTTGAATGGGGGAGCAAATACGGCATCCGCACAAACGCGATAGCCCCCGGCCCGATTGAACGGACAGGCGGTGCGGAGAAGCTGTTTGAATCGGAAAAAGCGGTGTCCCGCACTATGAACAGTGTGCCGCTCGGCCGGCTGGGCACACCGGAAGAAATCGCCGCGTTGGCAGCGTTTTTGCTATCTGATGAAGCGTCCTATATAAACGGGGATTGTATCACAATGGACGGGGGGCAATGGCTGAATCCTTATCCGTTTTAATTTTTCATATATCGATTATTTTGCAAAACAAGCGAACGTTAAAGCCGCCGTTCGCTTGTTTTATTTTCTATTCAAAATTATGATATAATTTTGAAAGATTAAGGGGCGGTTAATTGAAGAAATTATTAAAATGGTTCGTTGTACTATTTGTAAGCAGTTTAGCTATCATCTTTAATATTTGGTACTTTATTATTTGTGCTTTTACTCCGGAGTATTATCAAAATACCAATCTTACATCTGATGAAATAATCAGATTTGAAAAGCTATATCACATAGATTTTCCTGATGAAACGAAATGTATTAAAGCCAGGGAGTATTTGAGTGGGCTCGGAGGCGATACATCGGCTGTATTATATGTGTCTCTGCCAACCAAGCTGGCGGAAACAATTTTATCTGATTATACGTATATGCCAATAAATCATACTGATCATGCCGGTTCAATGTATGGAGTTGACGTTTCCGAGAGTGTTGGCGGGTTAACAACTCTTACATTTGGCACTTTAGATAAAAAAGGAACTTTCTTTCAGTTGAAACATGATGATGATTGGATATTTAACAGCACTGATTGGAGCCATTATTTTTGGACAGCTGCCGGTTATAATGCTCTTATATTTATCCTTTTATTTGTGATTGTGAAACAAATGAATAACGTCCTTAATTAACCGGTCTGAAGAGTGATCTTAAAAATATCCCCCTTTTATTTTAAGCTGCTGCCATACTGCCTCCTTTTCCCCTAATCTAAACATTTGTGGTGCTGATATAATTGTGTATAATCAGACAAAGATAGAGAAGCAGGTGATAACATGTTGGACCCACTTGATATACTGACGAATATTGATGATGTCATTCCGTATTACCAAGCGATTTTTAACGCTGAAGAACAAAGAGTCGTAGGCTATGAGGTGCTTGGGCGTATTTTGGCAAATGCGGAGATTGAGAGCCTCGGGTCGTTTTTCTTAGATTCCGGCATTCCGGAAGAATATAAGCTTGAGGTCGATGACAGAGTCATCAGGCAGGCGCTGGAGCGGTTTAAAGAAGCTGATCGTGATCTGTTGATTTTTATCAATCAGGATGCGAATGTATTGATGCTTGACCACGGCGAAAGCTTTCTTGAGCTTTTGAAAGAATACGAAGAGCAGGGCATTGAATTGAACCGTATTGTGCTTGAGATCACCGAGCACAATTTCGAAGGCGACATTGAACAGCTGTACCATATGCTTGCCTATTATCGTACATACGGCATTAAAATCGCGGTGGACAATATAGGTAAGGAGAGCAGCAACCTGGACAGAATCGCGCTCCTTTCACCGGACCTTCTGAAAATAGATTTGCAGGCGCTGAAGGTATCTCAGCCGTCACCATCATATGAGCATGTGCTGTACAGCATTTCATTGCTGGCAAGAAAAATCGGCGCCGCGCTGCTGTATGAAGATATAGAAGCTGATTTCCAGCTCCAGTACGCATGGAGAAACGGAGGCCGATTTTTTCAAGGCTATTATCTGCAGGCGCCGAGCGGCGATTTTATAGACCGGAGTCTGTTAAAAGCACGCTTAAAAACAGAGTTTCAGCAATTTATCACGAGAGAAAAAAAGAAGCTGGAAACGGTATATGAACACTCTGAGAATTTTTATAAGCGGGTCAATCAGGCAGTTTCCGAGCTGAAGAAAACCCATCAGGCGGACGATGAGTTTATTAAAAAACTGGCGGAAAACCTGACCGACTGCTGCTTCAGAATTTATATGTGTGATGAAGAAGGCTATCAGCTGACGGGAAATGTGTTCAAGCAGTCCGGCGAATGGCTTTATCAGCCTGAATATATGGAGAAAAACTGGAGCTGGCGTCCGTACTTTTTAGAAAACATCATGAAGATGCGGAATTCAAGAAAAGGCTTTTTCAGTGACCTGTACAGTGATATTGAGACGGGTGAGATGATCAGAACCTTTTCATACCCGATGGATGACAATATGTATTTATTTATCGATCTGCCTTACTCTTATTTATATGAACAGGACGGGTTACTTTAAAGCGGCTGCTGTATGCCGCTTTTTTTTGTTCATTTGAAAAAAGTTTTAAAAAACGATTGACAATGATACTGATAATCATTATCATTTAGTTATAGAGAGAAGTTACTCTCTGTTCCCCAACCCCTCTATCAGATCAAGATCCGAAAAAACTTGGCGCTACCCCCGCCAAGTTTTTTTATGCCGTCTGCGCATAAAAAGGCTTCTTCTCACATACATCTGACAATGGCGGCTCAAAAAGCGAAAAATTTTTTTGAAAGGTGTATGACATTCCGAAAAAAGCTTCAAACTATTCGAAAACATGGTTTTCCCGTTTATTTCTTTTTGAAAATCCAGCGGGAAAATGCCATCCCGGTCTACTTTATGGTATGATGCTCTGTAGAACTTGTATTATAATAAATACTTGTTGATTTGAAGTTGTTTTTTGAAAGGAGTCTTTTTTTAGAATGTCACAATTAATGGGTATCATCACGCGGCTGCAAAGTCTGCAAGAAACAGCGGAAGCGGCGAACGAGCCGATGCAGCGTTATTTTGAAGTTAACGGCGAAAAAATTTGCAGTGTTAAATATTTCGAAAAAAATCAAACGTTTGAACTGACGGTTTTCCAAAAAGGTGAAAAACCTAACACATATCCGTTTGATAACATTGACATGATTTCTATTGAAATTTTTGAGCTCCTTCAGTAATTTGATTTGATTTTTCAGGCTGACCAAGCTTCCGGTCTTCCGCAAGCGGAGCTTTATTAAATTATGCAAAGGAACGTGCTTGTTCGTTTGGTTGTAGACTCTGGAAAGAGGAGTGTCCGTACATGGCTGATTCTTTTCTGTTTTATAATCTTTCTGAGGCACAGATGACCTTTCAAGACGTGACGGAGCGGCTGAAACGCTTTGTCAATAAAGACCCCCGTTCAGCATACGTGCTGTCTGTAGGGACTGATTCACAAGTTTACCGCGACTTCACAAAGTTTATTACGGCTATACACTTGCACCGTACAGGCAAGGGAGCTTGGGGCTGTTTGAAAAATCACGATCTTGCAAGACCGATACATAGCCTTCGCGAAAAAATTTCGCTGGAAACCGCGTTCAGCCAGGAGATGGCTGCGCATATCCTCGACGGCCGTCTTATGGAAATGACAGATTTACTCTTGCCTTTTGCGGATGAAGGGGCGGATCTTTCATTTGAAGTGCATCTGGATATCGGTCAAAAAGGGCTGACAAAAGAATTGATACAAGAAATGACCGGCCGCATTACCTCGATGGGCATTGAAGCGAAAATCAAGCCCGATTCCTGCACAGCATTCAGTTATGCCAATCGTTACACAAAATAATATTTCATACAGAATCCGCAAAATGTCGAATTATGCGGTTGACGATTTTTTTCTGTTTACTTATTCTAGCGGTAGAGCTGAAAGCAAATTTCACCTTGCTTTCAGAGGTATTCAGTTAAAAATAGGGGGCCTGATTACGTATGAGTCTTATCAGTGAACGATTTACGGAAGAAGAACAGAAACTTCTGCTGAATATCCTGATCAATCAAGAATATGCCATTGAGCTTTTGACCAGCGAAATCAACGATATAGAAGCAGGGTCAAAAAGCGTTGATGGAACCACTTATAAAAAACTCGTAACGCTCTATGACCGTTTTCGGAATGAAAATTAATCAGCGGCCTATAAATTGATACTCGATTGCAAAGAGTATCTTTTTTATTGACGGAAACTTTTCGACAAAAAATGATAATGTTTATATTATTGCAATATAGGGAATACATGCTTTGATGAAAAATGTAAAGGGGTCGAAGTGACATGATTAGCTTACAATCAGATCAGCTTCTTGATGCAACAGTCGGACAATTTATGATCGAGGCGGATAAAGTGGCGCACGTTCAAGTCGGTAACAACCTTGAGCATGCTCTTTTAGTGCTGACCAAAACCGGCTATACCGCCATTCCCGTCCTCGACGCTTCGTACCGTCTGCACGGTTTGATCGGGACAAATATGATTATGAACAGCATTTTCGGACTTGAACGGATCGAGTTTGAGAAACTGGATCAAATTACGGTTGAGGAAGTCATGCTGAAAGACATTCCCCGTCTCCACATCAATGATCCGATTATCAAAGGGTTCAGCATGGTCATTAACAACGGCTTTGTCTGCGTTGAAAATGATGAAGGCGTCTTTGAAGGCATTTTCACGAGAAGAGTCGTGTTAAAACAGTTGAGCAGCCATATCAGATCATTGAATAAGTAGGCTCGCACGATCAGCCTATTTGTTCTTTTGCATGCCGGAAAAAGAAAACGCATACATATGAGTGGCGCTTGCCTCGGCAGCCTTTATTTTATTAGAATGGTAGATAAGAAATACGAAAAGGCATTGAAAAGGAGGACGACATGCAGCTTCAAGAGCTTCATATGCTCGTAGTTTTGGCTGAGGAATTAAACATGAGGAAGGCTGCCGAACGGTTATTCGTGTCACAGCCGGCTCTGTCCCAGCGATTGCAGACCATTGAAAAAGCCTGGGGAACAAAGATCTTTCTAAGATCTCAAAAAGGACTTACGGTAACGCCGGCAGGAGAAAAAATCATACAATTTGCAAATGACGTCACGGATCGGCAAGAAAGAATCAGAGAAAACATTGATGAACTTGAGGGTGAGATTCACGGCACATTAAAGCTTGCCGTCGCCTCCATTATCGGGCAGCACTGGCTTCCGAAAGTGTTAAAAACATATGTGGAACGATATCCGAATGCAAAGGTCTCTCTCATTACAGGGTGGAGCAGCGAAATGCTGAAAAGTCTGTATGAAGATCAGGTACATATCGGCATTATCCGGGGAAATCCGGAATGGAAAGGCCGGAAAGATTATTTAATGACCGATCATTTATATTTGGTTGATACGGAAATTTCCTGTATTGATGATATTGCCCATACCGATCGGCCGTTTATCCAATTCAAAAGTGACAGTACATATTTTCAGGAAATTCAGCATTGGTGGCATCAAAAATTCAAAACCTCGCCGAAACAGACCATCCTCGTCGATCAGATTGAAACGTGCAAGCAGATGGCGCTGCACGGGATCGGTTATGCCATTCTGCCGTCAGTCACCTTAGAAGAGGAAGACAAAGTAAATAAAATGCCCCTGCTTGATACAAAAGATCATCCGATCGGCCGTGACACATGGCTGCTCGGTTATGAGCCGGCATTTGAATTAAAACAGGTGCAGGCTTTTGTTTCTGTCATTAAAGATATGCTGAAGCAGGAACGCCCATTTTAGAAAGACAGCAATCATGCTGTCTTTTTTTTATTTTTTATTGACAATGAAAATCATTATCATTTAAAGTGTTATATATGTTAATGAAAATCATTATCAATTACGAGGTGATCATATGCAGAAAGCATTAATGATATACGCAAGCATGTCGGGGAATACAGAGGATATTGCCGGCATTATAAAAGAAACACTGAGCGGGCATCAGATAGCAGTTGACTGTCTCGACATGGATGAGGCAGATGCGGATTCTCTCGAAGCATATGATTATGTTTTTGTCGGCACGTACACATGGGGGGATGGTGATCTTCCTTACGAAGCGGAAGATTTTTACGAAGATATTCTGCACAGCCAGCTCAACGGACTGAAAACGGCCTGTTTCGGTTCAGGCGATCACGCCTACCCGAAGTTTTGCGAAGCGGTCACGCTGTTTTGCGATGCGTTTGAACAGGCCGGAGCCAATTTATATCCGGAAACGCTGAAAATCGAGCTGGCGCCCGAGACGGCTGAGGATCAGGAATGCTGCAAAGAATTTGTCCGCGGTTTTCTTGCATGGGCCGCTCACCACGGAGACCGGTGCCATGTTTCATAAAGGCGCGACGGCTGTCATGGCATCAGTGACTTCAGGATATTTTGTCGCGGTGAAAGACGAAGGTATTTTTCATTTTTCCGCGGAAGAAGGCTGGAAAAGACTATTCCGAGTGAAAAGCAGAATTCATGTGCTGACTTACATAGGGCCCTACATATTCGCGGCTGGAGAAAAAGGCGCCGTCCTCAGATCAGCCGATCAGGGAAAGACTTGGACGGCCTCCCGATTTCCGACCAGCGCCTCCGTATGGGCCGTTGCCGGGCGGAATGACGGGTTTGTCTGTGCGCACGGCACATATTGCCTCTACTTATCTGATGA
The DNA here is from genome assembly GCF_032461585.1 of Bacillus sp. IS1. Taxonomy (NCBI): domain Bacteria; kingdom Bacillati; phylum Bacillota; class Bacilli; order Caryophanales; family Bacillaceae; genus Bacillus; species Bacillus sp. IS1. Next base: position 206,057 of record NZ_JAWCWR010000001.1, read on the forward strand.
TTTCGGCGTCACTTGGCATGTGGCTAAGCCCTTTTCACAATTAAAGGAGCCGCCTGTCATCCGTTCGCTTTGTTTACACGGTCAGACGATTTATATCGGCACCCGGATTCATATGAATCATGGCGGCATTTGGGCGTATGATCTGACGGAAGACCGCATCCGGCGTATAAGCCGCGAAAGGCAGCGCATGACGGCTTCAATGATGATGTATCAGAATGACTGGCTCATTGCAGCAAAGGGCGCGGCAAAGGGAGAACGGGGGGAGGTTGCCGTCCGAAACGTGCGGACGCAAGAGGAGTTTGCCATTACAGCCGGGCCCGCCGTACGGGAAAAATCATTTCTCGACGTTTCTGAGGATAACGGGATTATTTATGTTACATCGTCACAGGACGAAAACGGATTTTCGCGTATTTATCAAGCTGATCTCGCCGCCGGTGAATTAAAGTGGTTTGATACGATCCGCGGTCACGGATGGCGGGTGGCCAACAGGGAAGAAAACTTTTTTTGCGCGGGCCTCTACGAAAGTAAGTTTGTCAGACCGTATGAGGCGATTCGGCTCGCACATTAGTTTTTATGCATAAAGGAGAGACGAAGATGGGGAATGTATTGCTTGTTTACGCTACAATGTCAGGAAACACCGAGGCGATGGCGGATTTAATTGAAAAAGGGCTGATCGAAGCACAAGCATCCGTAGACAGATATGAAGCGATGGATATTCATGCCGAACTTTTTAATGATTACGAGTATATTTTATTAGGCACATATACGTGGGGAGACGGGGATCTTCCTGATGAAATGCTCGATATTGCTGAAGATATGGAAAACCTGGAGTTTACGGGAAAAACATTTGCTTTGTTCGGTTCCGGAGATACGTCCTATGAGTTTTTTTGCGGAGCAGTTGACGAATTGGAAAAAGTAATCACAGCCCGCGGCGGACGGGTGGTGCTGCCGTCGGTCAAAATTGAAAACAACCCTGAGGGCAGTGAGGAAGAAGAGCTCCGGGAATTCGGAAGACAGTTTGCCGCGCTGTGCAGCCAGCCGGCAGAATAAAGGCTTGTTCCTTTTTTTCTTGTCTTTGTATCCTTCCTTTGTTACAGTAATGAGGTAGAAAATCAGAGGAGGACAATACATATGAAAATGATGGATGCAAATGAAATTATTTCATTTATTCAAAATAGTACAAAATCAACGCCTGTAAAAGTGTATGTAAAAGGCGATCTCGAAGGAATCAGCTTTGGCGATTCCGCTAAAACATTCCTGAACGGCCAATCCGGCGTCGTTTTTGGCGAGTGGGCTGAAATTAAAAGCGCAATCGAAGAAAACAAAGACAAAATTGAGGATTACGTCATTGAGAATGACCGCCGCAACTCTGCGATCCCGATGCTTGATTTAAAAGATGTTAAAGCGAGAATCGAGCCCGGCGCTATTATCCGCGACCAAGTCGAAATCGGCGACAATGCCGTTATCATGATGGGTGCGTCTATTAATATCGGTTCAGTCATCGGCGAAGGTACGATGATTGATATGAACGTTGTTCTCGGTGGGCGCGCGACTGTCGGCAAAAACTGCCACATCGGAGCGGGTTCTGTATTAGCGGGCGTTATTGAGCCGCCTAGCGCTAAGCCTGTTGTCGTGGAAGACGACGTTGTGATCGGCGCAAATGCGGTTGTGCTTGAAGGCGTAACAATCGGTAAAGGCGCGGTTGTCGCTGCGGGAGCCATCGTTGTGAACGATGTCGAACCATATACCGTTGTAGCGGGAACACCTGCGAAAAAAATCAAAGATATCGATGAAAAAACAAAAGGCAAAACAGAAATCAAACAGGAATTACGCCAGCTGTAAGGAATGGTTTGATAGAATGGGCGTGGATGATAAAATCCACGCCTTATTCTTATCTCAAGGAGGAATACATATGGAAAAAGAGCGGCTCATTGCCATCCGAAGAGATCTGCACCGCATTCCGGAGATCGGCTTTCAGGAATATAAAACCCAGCAGTACCTGCTGAATCTATTGAACCAATATCCGGAGGAAAGAATTGAAATTGAAACTTGGAGAACCGGCATCTTTGTCAAAGTCAACGGCACGGCTCCGGAAAAAATGCTCGCCTACAGAGCGGATATAGACGCTCTGTCGATTGAAGAGCAGACGGGACTTCCGTTTGCATCTGAACACCCCGGTTTTATGCACGCATGCGGCCACGATATGCACATGACCATCGCGCTCGGCATTATTGATCATTTTGTCCATCATCCCGTCAAACATGATCTGCTCTTTTTATTCCAGCCGGCTGAAGAAGGACCGGGCGGAGCGGAACCGATGCTTGAAAGCGATGTGCTGAAAAAATGGACGCCGGATTTGATTACCGCTCTCCATATAGCACCTGAGCTTCCTGTAGGCACAATCTCCACCAAAAGCGGATTGCTGTTTGCCAATACGAGCGAGCTCGTCATCGATCTTGAGGGGAAAGGCGGACATGCGGCATATCCGCATACAGCAGACGACATGGTCGTTGCCGCGAGCACGCTTGTCACGCAGCTGCAAACGGTCATATCCAGAAATACGGATCCGCTTGACAGCGCTGTGATAACTGTCGGAACGATTACCGGGGGCACGGCGCAAAATATCATCGCAGAGCATGCTCATCTGGAGGGAACCATCCGGACGCTTTCCGAGGAATCAATGCGTATGGTGAAAAAGCGGATTGAAGAGCTTGTCAAAGGAATTGAAATCGGCTTCCGATGCAAAGGAAAAGTCACGTATCCGTCCGTTTATCATCAAGTTTATAATACAAGCGGCCTGACCGAAGAATTTATGCAATTTGTCAGCGATCATCAGCTTGCTGACGTGAAAACGGCGAAAGAAGCGATGACCGGAGAAGACTTCGGATATATGCTGAAAAAATATCCCGGCTTTATGTTCTGGCTGGGGGCCGATTCATCCCACGGGCTTCATCACGCAAAGCTGAATCCGGATGAAGATGCGATGGAAACCGCGGTAAATGTCATGGTCGGATATTTTTCGAAGTATGCCAATTAAATCCGAAAAGAAGAATAATCTAACAAAAATTGAGCATTCTACATAACGGAGGTGTTCAATATGACGAAAAAAATTGGAATTGAACAATCTTTATCGGATGTAGAACAGGCGTTAAAACAAAAAGGATATGACGTAGTGATGATGAAGACTCCTGAGGATGCGAAGAATTGTGACTGCTGTGTCGTAACCGGACTTGACAGCAATGTCCAAGGAATTGCCGATACGTCAACTCAGGCTCCCGTCATTACGGCTTCCGGAATGACCGCCGACGAAATCTGCAGCGAAGTGGAAAAAAAATTTCATTAAAAAGAAAAAACCGAAGCTTACGCTTCGGTTTTTCTATTCGGCGGAAGCGGCGTTTTTAAAACGGTCGAGCGCGATTTTCATTTCTCTCCGCAGTACGCGTTCAACCCGCCATTGCTCCATATTTTCTGTTTTGGCAATGATTCTGAGCACCATTTCTGACGAGCTTAAATCCTGAACCCCGATGACGTCCGGCCCTTCCTTAATCTGCGGGAGCTCAGCGGCTGCTTTGTCACACGCGGTTTGCAGGATTTGAATGGTTTCATCAAGATTTTTTTCAAGCGGCACTTTAATATCGACAAGCGCCTGCATCGTTCCGCGGGAATGGTTGCTCACATTCGTAATGCCCCGGTTGGGAAGATAGTGAAGCGTGCCGTCAAAGCTCCGGATTTGCGTCGTACGGAGACCGACCTGCTCGACAATGCCGCTGTAGCCGGCAACCGTAATATAATCACCGACGTCGATCTGTTTTTCCAAAAGGATAAAAAATCCGGTGACGATGTCACTGACAAGCCCCTGAGCCCCGAAGCCGACTGCGAGACCGACCACGCCGGCGCCGGCAATGAGAGCGCTCGGATTGTAGTGAAATAAATCCAAAATCATTACGATAAAAACGAAAATCAGGATGTATCCATATACATTAAGCGCGAGGCTTCGCAAAGTATAAGCGCGGCCTGTAGAGAGGTTGTTTTGTTGCTCGAATTTCTGAAACAGATGCTTGATCAGCTTTTTTCCTGCCGTCCGGAAAATAAAATACGCTAAAATAATGAGAGCCAGCTTTATGATGAAAATCCCGGCAGATGTGAGAAGCCCGGCCCAATCAAAGTGTTTTAAATCAATCATAGTGATGTCTTCCTTTCAAGTCTATTGCGGAAAAAGCTAAAAGTGATATACCCGTTTTTAAAATAAAATAAACCTTTTAATAGAAATCAGTTATTTCATTTATGATTTGTTCATATTGCCCGGTTTCAATATCATCATTTTTGTGAAGATATGAACTAAGGAATCGCCACACTCATTTTAACATGGTGATTCAGCCAAATCATATCCTTTGGAGGGAAAACAGGAGAACGTTGCCCGGCGGACTGAAAGCCCCGGCAAAAAACCTTTTTCGTAAGGAGGGAAATAAGATGAAATTACGTCAGCAAATGCCTGAATTGACAGGCGCTAAAGCATGGATTAACAGAGAAGTCTCGAAGGAACAGCTGGTCGGCGGAAAGCCGGCACTGATTCACTTCTGGTCCGCCAGCTGCCGCATGTGTAAAGAAGCGATGCCTGAGGTGAACGGGTTTCGTGATAAATATAAAGATCAGCTGAATGTGGTGGCCGTTCACATGCCCCGTTCCGAAGATGATCTTGATCTTGAGAAAATCAAGAAAACAGCGGCTGAACATGATATCTCTCAGCCGATTTACGTCGACAGCGATCATACGCTGACTGAAGCATTTGAAAATGAATATGTGCCGGCTTATTACGTTTTTGATAAAAGCGGACAGCTCCGCCATTTTCAAGCGGGAGGAAGCGGGATGAAAATGCTTGAAAAACGCGTCAGCCGAGTACTTTCAGAAACGGAGCAGGCTTCTGAGTAATCGGGACAATCTCCGTCGGACTATTGTCTCGGTTCCGCAAACCCTTTGCCGTTTAGGTAACAGGGTTTTTTTGTGCCTATTGGATAAAAAATTCCAATATGACATGTGTGGCTTAAAAAATAAGAGAAACAGCCGTAAACACGCTGTACCGCTTGTTTTATCCATATCATTATCTTTTACATATTATAGTCGAAAATTGTAGATATCACGCTAATTTTCATTAAACAAGTAATTTCAAGTTATATTTTGAAATGGTTGAATAAATTGGAACTTTGTCCAGAATCCCCTATATGATAAGGATTTTTGTATATAAAGTACCATTTTCAGAAAATAAGCAATTTTTCATAGAGTAAATAAAATAGTAAAATGATAAAATAATAGTTGATAAAATTACTTTTGTAATCTAATATCTTAATAAAAGCGTTTAAATTTTTGACAGGGGGTTTTACACATGTTTAATGAAAGAGAAGCGCTGCGCTTACGTTTAGAACAATTAAACGAAGCAGAGGTAAAAGTCATTCGTGAATATCAAATAGAACGTGATAAAATATATGCAAAACTGAGAGAATTAGACAATACAGGCAGCCTGTCCGATACAAAAAAAGAGTTTCGTCCGGAGAAAAAAAGTGACTCTCTCCCGGTGCTTGCAGAGCTTGCGGCACAGGAAATGAGAAGCTATCAAAAGCCGCAGACACAGCCTCAATCCTCCCAGCCGCAGATGCAGTCTATTACGTCTCTTCCCGCCGGCATTCCAGACGGTTCTACAAGAAGAAGAAGAGGGACGGCGAGACCGGGATCAAAAGCGGCAAAACTGCGCGAAGCAGCGATTAAAACGTTGAAACGCCACAATGCAGCGATCAAAAGTTCCGAACTGCAAAAGGAAATTGAAAAGGAAAGCGGCCTTGAAATTCCTAATATGACAACATTTATGCAAAGCTTAATTAAAATGTATCCGGAAGTGAAAAAACCATACCGCGGCCAATATATTCTTGAGGGAGAAATTTCTCAGGAAACAGCAGAAACGGCAAATGATACGGCTGCTGAATAAAACAGTAAAAACTGCTTGCGTTACTCAAGCAGTTTTTTTTCGTTTTCCCGCTTATTCTGCGGAAGTGACGCATCTTTTCCCGGCTTTTTTTCAAGCTTGACGACATATTTTTGGAAAGGCTTTTCGCCGTCAGCACGTTCTTTCAACGCATCCAGTTTTTCATCAAACGACTGATCGCGGGACTCTGATTGTACCAATTGTTTTTGCAGGGAGATGACTTGTTCGGTAACGGCTTTAAGCAAGTCTTCTGCCTGAACAGTCTCTTTGGAAACAGAAGGGATTTCCAGAGCTTGTTCCGCCGGTTCCGCCGTGCGGCTGTCAATATCAGCAAAATGGCCGGCAATCCAAGCATCACTTTCGTCCAGCTGCCGTTTATACGAAAGAATGGTTTCTTGAAATAACTTTTCTTTCGTTTTTTCTATTTCTACAAGCCGTTCTTTTGTTTCTAGTATTCGATCTCTCATATGATTAATTTCTATTTTAATATGTTTGAGCTGGTATTCTTTTTCTATCATTTGTGTTTGGAGCCGGGTATTTTCGTCTGCAGCGGCATGATAACGCTGTTTCATATCTTCGTGAGAAGTCCGTTCAGTTTGAATGGCGGTCTCAAGTGAGCGGATGCGGGTATGTAAGTTTTTATTTTCTTCTTCAAATTTTACATTTGTAAGATGCAGACGGTGCTTTTCTTCCATCTCATTTTTCCGCCGAAACGTTTCCTGCTGAAGCAGTTCTTGCAGAATGACGATTTTATCGAGCAGCCCGGCTCTGATTTCATGCAAAGAACGTTCCGTGTCACTTGTCTGTTTGTGTTTTTGAGCCATGGCTTCCAATTCGTCAGAAAGCTTGTGAAGCCGCTCTTTAATATTGGCGTTTTCCTCCTGAAGCTTATTATTTTTCTGATGGAAGTAGCTTGCTTCAAATTCTGAAATTAATTTTCTGCATCTGGAAAGTTCGGATTTCAAGTAAAGGTTCTCTTGAGAAGTGTCGTGGAAAAACGGACCGGATATTTTCATAAGAACCATCTCCCTCATGATGTTAACACTACAATATGGGAAAGGATCAACGGCTATTCCTCTTAATTAAACAGACAAGCACCGTAATATTGTATTTCGGCTGAGGCGTTTGCTATGCTTTTATATAGAATGGGAGAGAGATGACATGAAATGGGTGAATGTAATATTAGCGGGGGGAGCTTCCCGAAGATTCGGAGAACCGAAAGCTTTTGCAAAGTGGAAGGGCGGCATGTTTTATGAACAGGCGAAAAAAGCCTTCGGCGGCGGAGAAACGGTAATTATCAGCCGCCCTGAGCATATAAAAAAGTTCTTATCAAACAGGGAGCGGCATGTTTTTGCCGATGAGCCGCGGTTTCGGGGAATGGGCCCGCTGGCCGGCATATATACGGCAATGAAACAAACGGAAGGCGAAACATACACGGTCATATCCTGTGACACGCCGCTCGTGACAAGAAAGACGATGGCTGCACTTGAAATGAAGCTGACCGGAAATCTGGACGCTGTCATACCGGTTTGTGAAAACAGAGAGCATCCCCTCTTGGCGGTTTACCATAAACGGGTGCAGGGTGTGCTTTTTGATCAGCTGACACAAAACAAACTGAAAATGACAGACACGCTGAAACGGCTGTCTGTCTGTTATGTGCAGGCTGAAGACATCGGCGCCGGGCCGGAGGAGTTCGCTAATATCAACACACGGGACGATTACACCAGACTTTTGGCGCATGTCGAGTCTTCAAATCAGGACTGATCGGGAAGAAACATGGTATGATGGAAATAAAAATGCAAGGGGACAACACAGATGGAAGAGCGCTATTCGCGGCAGACAAGATTTAAGCCGATAGGGGAAAAAGGGCAGCAGGCGCTGGCTGACAGCAGTGTCCTGATTGTCGGAGCCGGAGCCCTCGGAACAGCCGCGGCAGAGGGCTTGGCAAGAGCCGGAGCGGGCCGTATGGCGATTATTGACCGGGATTATGTGGAATGGAGCAATTTACAAAGACAGCAGCTGTATACAGAAGAAGACGCGAGACAGCGCCTGCCGAAAGCAATGGCGGCCAAGGCGCGTCTTTTGGCGGTAAACAGTGATATACATATCGATGCTTACGCGGCGGAAGGTACGGCGGAAACGCTCGAACCGCTGATCGAACAAGCGGATTGCATCGTGGATGCGACAGATAATTTTGAAACGAGAATGGTCATCAATGATCTGGCGCTGAAAACGAAAACACCTTGGATTTATGGTGCCTGTGTCAGCAGTCAGGGAATGTGCATGACGATTATTCCGGGGGTTACGCCGTGTTTATCCTGCCTGTTTGAGCAAATGCCCGTGGGCGGAGCGACATGTGATACAGCAGGCATCATACCTCCGGCGGTTCATATCGTTTCCGCTTATCAGCAGGCTGAGGCGCTGAAATTGCTGACAGGAAATCATGCGGCGGTAAATCGGCGCTTTTTCACGTTTGACGTGTGGAATAACACCAATATGAGCATAAATGTGGATCAGATCAAACGGGATCATTGCCCTTCCTGCGGCGCGGAGCCCGTATATCCGTATCTGCAGCCTGAAAACAGGCCGAAAGCAAGCGTGCTGTGCGGAAGAGACACCGTTCAAATCAGATCGGAAGCCTTAAAGAGGCTGGATAAAGAAGAGCTTGTCAAACGTCTGAAGCAGATCGGTAAAGTGGAAGCAAATGAATTTCTGCTGCACATGGCGTATGAGCGCTTCAGAATCGTTATTTTTCAGGATGGACGGGCTCTGATTCACGGTACAAACGATATAAAAGAAGCAAATTCAGTTCTGGCCAGGGTGATCGGACTGTAGGAAGGGGAGATATTGCTATGCTTGAAAAAAGAACGCCGATTCAGGTGGACGAAGCAGTCCGCCGGGTGAGCCGGTATAAAAAACAGGGGGATACCGAATGGGTGGCGCTTGAGGACAGTCTCCACCGCTATTTGGCGGAGGATGTTAAGGCGGATCATGATGTGCCGGCCTTTAACCGTTCCCCGTATGACGGGTTTGCCATCAGGGCGAGCGATTCAAAAACGGCTTCCCGTGACAATGCCGTCACCTTTGAAGTCATTGACCATATCGGAGCCGGCGCCGTGTCAGAAAAAGAACTCGGGCCTTATGAAGCGGTCCGCATTATGACGGGGGCGCAGATTCCAAAAGGCGCGGATGCCGTAGTGATGCTTGAACTGACAAAAACGTTTTCTGAAAACGGGACGAATTACATGTCAGTGAAACGCCCTTTTCATGCGGGTGATAATATTTCATATCAAGGAGAAGATGCGAAAAAGGGCAGCTCGCTATTAAAAAAAGGGACGAAAATCACGCCGGGCGTAACCGCTCTTTTAGCAACCTTCGGCTATGCTTCCGTTCCCGTGGTCAGAAAGCCGGTTGTCGGCATTATCGCAACGGGAACCGAGCTTCTTCATGTCAGCGATCCGCTTGAGCCGGGGAAAATCCGCAACAGCAACGCTGCCATGGTGTATGCCCAGGTCATTGAAGCGGGCGCGGTACCGCTGAACTTAGGGAAAATTTCCGATGATTTTGATGACAGCTATGCTGCGGTGAAGGAAGCTATGAAAAAAGTTGATTTTCTGATCACGACCGGCGGCGTGTCAGTCGGCGATTTTGATTTTCTTCCAGACATTTATAATAAGCTCGGAGCGGAAGTTCTTTTTAACAAAGTGGCAATGCGCCCGGGGAGCGTGACAACTGTCGCCCGGGCCGATGACATGCTGCTGTTCGGCCTTTCAGGCAATCCGTCCGCATGTTATGTCGGATTCACCCTGTTTGTCAAACCGATGATTCAGACGTGGCTTCTGAATGAAAAACCTCATTCCGGATGGGCGGAAGCCGTGTTAACAAACGACTTTCCGAAGCCGAATCCGTTTACGAGATTTGTGAGGGCATTTGTTTATCATAAGGACGGAAAGATGATGGCGTCACCAGTCGGTCTCGACAAATCAAGCTCAGTCACATCTCTAGCCGAAGCAAACGCGTTTATCCTTCTGCCGGGAGGAACGAGGGGGTATGAAGCGGGCCGGACGGTTCACGTGCTCCTCATCCGTGATGAGAATGGAAGTGAATGGCCGTGGTCAATTCTTTCCCGATCGTCCAGATCGTAGGTTTTCAAAACAGCGGTAAAACAACGTTTATTGAACGTGTGCTGAAAGCGGCGCCGAAAGAGTGCGATATTGGATGTTTAAAACATCACGGACATGGCGGAGAACCGGAACCTTTTTCTGACGGAAAAGACTCGGAGCGTTTTTCAAAAGCCGGAGCCGCGGTTACGGCAGTAGAAGGGGACGGCGTCCTGCAGCTTACGGCGCGAAAAAAATGGGATCTGGCGGGTTTGATCAGTCTGTATGAATGTCTGGGAATTGACGGTCTTCTCATAGAGGGATTTAAACATGCGCCGCATCCGAAAATCATTATGATCAAAGACAGCGAAGATTGGCAAAAGCTGAAGCATTTGGAGCACGTGATCGCGGTTGTCAGCAGAAATACGGAGCATATGCCGGCAGATGCAGGTATGCCCGTATTCCATGCGGATGATCCGGCTGCCATTATGTTTGTGCTTTCGCAGCTGAAAGGGGAATCTGCATAAATGGAACGTTTTCAAATTACAAGGGAACCTATCATTGCGGAAAATATCGTAAAAAAAGTTGAAAAGCGTGAAGCCGGCGCCATCACAACGTTTATCGGCACGGTCAGAGAGTGGACTGCAGGACGGCGGACGGTACGGCTCGAATATGAAGCGTATGAACCGATGGCTGTTCAAATGCTTTCTCAAATCGGCGATGAAATCAGCGCGAAATGGGAAGGAGCCGAAGCTGCAATCACACACCGTGTCGGCGTCCTTGATATCGGAGAAGCTGCGGTCGTAATCGCCGTGTCTTCTCCGCACAGAAAGGCGGCATATGAGGCGAATGAATATGCAATTGAACGGATAAAACAGATTGTGCCGATATGGAAAAAAGAAATCTGGGAAGACGGCGAAGAATGGATAGGCGATCAGCTGGAAACAACGCCCTATCCGAACGGAAAACCGGATTTGGATAAAGGGGAATCGCGATGATTAAAGTATTATTGTTTGCCGGGCTTGCGGAGCAGGCGGGAACACCGGTCATTGAACTTGACGAAAAAGAGACGGCGGCGTCTGCTGTAAAAACACTGTTAAAGGAACGGTACGGACTTCAGACGATTGACAATGCCATGATCGCAATCAATGAAACATATGTAAAAGACAACAGCATCGTAACAGAAGGTGATACCATTGCCTTTATCCCTCCTGTAAGCGGAGGGTGAAAAAAGAGCCGGATGAGCATCATTGCCATCCGGCTTTTTTGTATATAGGAGCTGAATTCCAGAGAATATCTAAATGGGATTTAAAGGAATTTGTGATTGAGACGGTTTTGATTAGATGAATAGGCTGAAGACAGTGCCTTCACAAGGCTTTGAGCCTCCCGTCATACCGGTCTGACAATACTTTTTTTTACATAATTATGGAACGTAAAGCTGAGAATTTGTGTTACAATTTAGCATAAATACGCAAACGGCAAAAAAATTGAAACTTCTCTCAGCCTAAAGCGTACGTATAAACAGAATAATACATAGGAGGCATCAGCAATATGGAACCAAACCTGGAAAAAAGCAATACGGCAGTAACGGAAAAGCCGTCAATTTTCGGCGTCATTACAAGTCCTGTTGTGCAGTTTAAAAGATTAAAAGAAAAGCCGGTCATCGGCATTCCTCTCCTGATTGTCATCATTCTCATCGCGGCCGGCAGTATTTTGCGCGGACTGGGGATGAATTATGAAGAAGTGCTGAACAGCACATCTCTTGACGGATTGTCGGATGATCAGATTGAAATGACCAAAACCATTGCTAAATTCGGCTCGATGTTCGGAGGAATCTTCGGGGGCATTATCGCTCTGTTTATCGTTCCGCTCATTTACTGGCTGTGCGTCAAAATTTCAGGCGGCGTGACAACTTATAAAAAAATGCTCTCACTCAGCCTGTTCACGGCATTTATTACCAATATCGGCTTAGTCATTAACGGTCTTGTCACTTATTTTACCGGAGCGGGCTCCCTGCACGCCGTTACATCTTTGGCGAGTATCATACCGGCCGGAGACGGCGTTGCGGTCTTTTTAAGCGCGTTCGACATTTTCAGCATCTGGAGCTATATTCTGCTCGCTTTGGGACTTCGCTATACAGGCGGCATTTCGAAAAAAGCGGCCTGGACTTCCGCGATTGTCCTGTTTGTTATTATGCTTTTGGTTTCGGCAGTCGGAGGACTGTTAAGTTCAGTGACAGCAGGTGTATAACATGAAAAAAATTTGGATCGGAATCGGCATCGCCGTAATTGTTGCAGTATTCATCGGTATCAATATTTATAAGTCTGCCGCTCCCGCGGGCGGCAGCGCCGGGAAAAAAATCGAAACCGGAACCATGGAAAACAGAGAAATCTCCTCTACGGTTATGGTTCCGGGAACACTTAAATTCTCTAAAGAACAGTATGTTTTTTATGAAGCGGATAAAGGAACTCTTGATAAAGTGAAAGTAAAAGAAGGCGACAAAGTAAAAAAAGGGTCGTCGTTAGTCACGTATACAAATGAGCAGCTCAATCTTGATAAAGAACAAAATGAGTTGACAGAACAATCAAAACGGATGCAAATCGAACAAGTTGAAGAAAAACTCAGAGCATTAAACAGCAAGGAACAAGATCTGGCAAAACAAGTTGGAGAAGCTGAAGCCAAAAAACAAATTGAATCCGAACGGACTGATCTGCAGCTTCAGCAAAAAACGGCGGAAATCGAATTAAAGCAATCTGATTTGCAAAAGCAGTCTCTTGAAAATCAAGTGGCGAATCTCAATGTTAAGAGTGAGATGGACGGGACGGTTATCTCGGTAAATCAAGAAGCGGCTTCTAAAAAATCGGATATTCAAGAACCGGTTTTACATATAGGAGACCCGGAACACCTGATCGTTGCCGGCAATTTGTCCGAATACGACACGCTGAAAGTGAAAAAGGGCCAAAGCGTTACGATTACCTCAGACGCCATTCCCGGTAAAACGTGGAAAGGGAGAGTGGCGGCTGTCGGCCTCGTTCCTGATCAAAAGTCAAGCGCTGCTTCGGGGGAAAGCACGGAACAGGCTGTGCAGTATCCGTTTCAGGTTAAGCTGATCGGAAACCTTCCGGAGGGCAAGCCGGGGTTTAAATTAATTATGAACATTGAAACCGACAAACGGAAAGCCGATACGCTGCCGTCCTCCGCGGTCAAAAAAGACGGAGATGAGCACTGGGTCTTTACGGTAAAAGACGGGAAGGCCAAACGCGTGAAAGTTAAAGTCGGTGATACCGCAAATCAGCTTACGGAGATAAAAGAGGGGCTTTCAAAGGATGATAAAGTCATTCTGAATCCGGCTGACGGTTTGACTGACGGAACGGATGTGAAAGCATAGATGATTCAGCTTTCAAAGGTGAAAAAAAGTTATCAGATCGGCAAGGAGACGTTTGATGTTCTTCGTTCAATCGACCTGACGATTGAAGAAGGAGAATATGTGTCAATTATGGGACCGTCGGGATCGGGAAAATCTACGATCATGAATATCATCGGCTGTCTGGACAGACCGACGTCCGGCAGTTACAGGCTTGCGGGCGAAGATGTTTCTTCATGCACCGAAAAAGAGCTTGCGGCGGTCCGGAACAAATCAATCGGATTTGTCTTTCAGCAATTTCAGCTGCTGCCGCGATTGAATGCAAGAAAAAATGTCGAACTCCCCATGATCTACGCCGGTATCGGCAAAAAAGAGCGTGAGGAACGGGCTGAGCATGCGCTGGAAAAAGTCGGTTTGGCGGATCGGATGCGTCACATGCCGAATGAGCTGTCAGGCGGCCAGAAGCAGCGTGTCGCGATTGCAAGAGCCATCGTGAACGAACCGAAGCTCATTTTAGCTGATGAACCGACCGGCGCGCTGGATACGAAAACAAGCATATCCATTATGGAGCAGTTCACAGAGCTTAATGCAGAGGGCGTGACCGTGGTGCTTGTGACTCATGAGCCTGAAGTGGCGGACTGTACAAACAGAGTGATTTTCGTCCGTGACGGCATGATCGTTTCCCGCGATGCTGAGCAGAGGAGAGTGGGGGAATGAGCCTGTTAGAAAATCTCCGGATGGCCCTCAGTTCCGTAAGAGCTCACAAGCTGAGATCGATCCTGACAATGCTCGGAATCATTATCGGCGTCGGTTCAGTAATCGTGGTTGTGGCTGTCGGCCAGGGCGGAGAGCAAATGCTGAAGCAATCCATCAGCGGGCCGGGCAATACGATTGAATTGTTTTACCTTCCGAGTGATGAAGAATTAACAGCCAATCCGAACGCCTTACAGGAAGCGAGTTTTACAGAAGAAGATATTAATGGATTAAAAGGAGTGGACGGCGTAAAGCAGGTTGTCGCTTCCGCGGTAAAATCCATGACGGCCCGTTACCATGAAGAAGACACGGATATTACGCTGAACGGCATTAACAGCGGCTACATGGACGTAAAAAAGCTGGACGTTCAAGATGGACGGACATTTACGGACAATGATTTTCTTTCCGGGAAAAGAGCGGGAATCATCTCGAAAAAAATGGCTGAAAAGCTGTTCGGGAAAACGTCTCCGCTCGGAAAAATCGTCTGGGCCGGCGGACAGCCCGTTGAAGTAATCGGCGTACTGAAAGAAGAGAGCGGTTTTTTATCGTTAGGACTCAGTGAAATGTATGTGCCGTTCAACATGCTGAAAACGTCTTTCGGTACTAACGACTACAGCAACGTTTCCGTTCAGACGGAGTCCGCTGATCAAATCAAAACAACAGGAAAAGAAGCGGCCCGTCTCTTAAATGACAATCACGGTACAAAAGAGGCCTATCAAGTCATGAATATGGAAGAAATCGCGGCGGGAATCGGTCAGGTCACGACCGTCATGACGACGATCATCGGTTCGATCGCCGGTATTTCTCTCATTGTCGGCGGGATCGGGGTCATGAATATTATGCTCGTATCAGTGACGGAACGGACAAGAGAAATCGGCATCCGCAAATCGCTCGGTGCCACGAGAGGACAGATTCTGACACAATTCTTAATTGAATCTGTTGTGCTTACATTAATCGGCGGCTTAATCGGAATCGGTCTCGGCTACGGGGGAGCATCACTCGTTTCCCTTATCGCAGGCTGGCCGTCGCTCGTTTCCTGGCAGGTGGTTTGTATCGGTGTGCTGTTCAGTATGCTGATCGGTGTCATTTTCGGCATGCTGCCCGCCAACAAAGCATCACGCTTAGATCCGATTGAAGCATTAAGGTATGAATAACCGGCACCCCATGCAGTCTGCATGGGGTTTTTTGTGTTTTAATGATTGAATGAATATAATAGACTTTTTTCATTTATGATAAAAAGAAAATGTCATACAATTGTCCCCCTTTTTGTCGAATTTACAGTTTACAAACCCTATGTACATACGTTAATATGAACAAATGTGAAAGATTTTGATAGTTATTGAATGAATTTGAGTGATTTTAGTTGCTTGAAGTAAAAAAAGCGTTTACAATTATCTTGCAGCCGAAATGAATACGTTTTCAAAGGAGGCGGAATATGCTCACTCCTGAAAGGTATCAGCTGATTATGGATCAGATTGAAAAGCGAGATGTGGTGAAGATTCAAGAGCTGATAAGCATGACAAACGCTTCTGAATCAACGATCAGAAGAGATTTATCAACACTTGAAGAGCGCGGGTTTTTAAAGCGCGTTCACGGCGGGGCGTCTAAACTTTCCAACAGCAGGCAAGAACCCGATATGCTTGAAAAATCCTCCAAAAACCTTCAAGATAAACTGAAGATCGCAGAAGAAGCGGCATCTTTATTAGAAGAAGGTGACTGTATTTACCTCGATGCGGGAACAACTACATTGCACATGATTGATTTTATAGATCATACAAAGGACATTGTGGTTGTCACAAACGGAGTTATGCATATCGACGCTTTAATAAGGAAAGGGATTCCTTTTTATCTTCTCGGAGGATATGTGAAGCATAGAACAGGTGCGATGATCGGCGGCGCCTCATTAACGGCGGTCAGCCAGTACCGTTTTGACAAAAGCTTTCTCGGGGTGAACGGCGTGCACATTGAAGCCGGCTTTACAACACCCGATCCGGATGAGGCTCTTCTGAAGACAAAGGCTGTGAGACAGGCGAAAAATGCGTATGTTTTAGCCGATCCTTCTAAATTCGGCGAGATTTCTTTCGCAGCGTTCGCCGCCTTGGGCGATGCCGCTATCATTACCACTGAAGCTGAAGAACTTGCATTCGATAATTACCAAGAAAAAACTGTCGTAAAGGTAGTGAAACCATGATTTACACTGTAACCCTCAATCCGTCTGTTGACTATATCGTTCACGTTGAAGATTTTGCCGTAGGCGGTTTAAACCGTTCCAGCTATGACACGAAGTATCCCGGCGGAAAAGGCATCAACGTTTCGAGATTACTGAAAAGACACCATGTGCCGTCAAAAGCATTGGGGTTTGTCGGCGGATTTACCGGAAATTATATCACGTCATTTTTGCAGCAGGAAGGTCTGGAAACGGCTTTTTCTGAGGTAGATGAAGACACGCGTATAAATGTAAAACTGAAAACGGGCGATGAAACGGAAATTAACGGACAGGGCCCGACGATTTCAGACGAAGTGTTCAATGCCTTTTTAGAACAGTTCTCCGCTCTGGAAGAGGGAGACATCGTCGTTTTAGCGGGAAGCATTCCTTCTTCCCTGCCGCATAACACGTATGAAAAAATTGCTGAGGCATGCAGAAAGCAGAATGCCCGGGTAGTGGTGGACATCTCCGGTGAAGCGCTGATGAAAGCGACAGAAATGAAACCGTTTTTGATGAAGCCGAATCATCATGAGCTTGGGGAAATGTTCAATACGGTCATTGATTCAGCCGAAGCTGCCGTTCCTTACGGTAAAAAATTAATTGAACAAGGCGCTGAACACGCGATTGTTTCGATGGCTGGCGACGGTGCGCTTTTATTTACGAAAGAGGCGGTTTTCCTCGCCAATGTTCCTAAAGGAAAGCTTGTCAATTCGGTAGGCGCGGGTGATTCCGTCGTCGCGGGATTCCTTGCGGGAATTTCAAAACAGCTGCCTTTGGAAGATGCGTTCCGTTTAGGAGTTGCTTCCGGAAGCGCGACGGCATTTTCTGAAGAACTCGGAACTGAAGAGTTTGTACAGCAGCTTCTTCCTGAAGTTAAAGTCACACGTCTATAGAGGAGGAAAGAAAAGTGAAGATAACTGAGCTGTTAACAAGAGATACAATTCATCTCAATATAGAAAGCAAAGAGAAAGAAAACGTTATCGATGAAATGGTGACAGTGCTTGACAAAGCCGGCAGATTAAATGACAGAGAGGCTTACAAAGCAGCCATTTTAAATCGTGAAAGCCAAAGCTCGACGGGAATCGGCGAAGGCATTGCCATTCCTCATGCGAAGACGGCGAGCGTCATTAACCCGGCCATCGCATTCGGCCGTTCAAAAGATGGTGTGGATTATGAATCATTAGACGGTCAGCCTGCACACCTGGTCTTTATGATTGCGGCAACCGAAGGAGCGAATAATACGCACCTTGAGGCATTATCAAGACTTTCAACGCTTCTTATGCGTGAGGAAATCCGCAAACAGCTTCTTGAAGCTGAATCAGAAGATGCGATCATTGACATCATCAATCAGCATGACAAAGATGACGATGAGGAAGAAGAAGAGCAGGAAGAACAGGCAGCGCCGTCAGGAAAAGGCAAAATCCTTGCCGTTACGGCATGTCCGACAGGTATCGCCCATACGTTCATGGCAGCTGACGCACTGAAGGAAAAAGCGAAAGAGCTCGGCGTTGACATTAAAGTCGAGACAAACGGCTCAAGCGGAATCAAGCATAAGCTGACGGCTCAGGAAATTGAAGACGCGCCTGCGATCATCGTGGCGGCTGATAAACAGGTTGAAATGGAACGCTTTAAAGGCAAACATGTTCTTCAAGTGCCTGTGACGGCTGGTATCAGACGTCCTCAGGAACTGATTGAAAAAGCCGTTAACCAAGATGCGCCGATTTACGAGGGCAGCGGCGGAGGATCTTCCGCTTCAGATGAAGACGGCCCAAAACAGAAATCAGGCACAAGTATCGGAAGCACTTTCTATAAACACTTAATGAGCGGTGTCAGCAACATGCTGCCATTTGTCGTCGGCGGCGGAATTCTCGTTGCGATCTCATTCTTCTGGGGAATTCATTCAGCTGATCCGAAAGACCCGACATACAACACGTTTGCCGCAGCGCTGAACTTTATCGGCAGCGATAATGCGTTAAAACTGATCGTTGCAGTTCTTGCCGGATTCATTGCAATGAGTATTGCGGACCGTCCGGGATTTGCGCCGGGTATGGTCGGCGGATTTATGGCTACGCAGGCGAATGCCGGATTCTTGGGCGGACTGATTGCCGGATTCTTAGCCGGTTATGTCGTAATCCTGCTGAAAAAGCTGTTTGTCTTTATCCCTCAATCTCTTGACGGATTAAAACCTGTATTGATTTATCCGCTGCTCGGTATTTTTATCACAGGAGTTCTGATGCAATTTGTCATTAACACACCTGTAGCAGCGTTCATGAATTTCTTAACAAATTGGCTTGAAAGCCTTGGAACTGGAAACCTTGTTTTAATGGGTATTATTTTAGGCGGTATGATGGCTATCGACATGGGCGGCCCGCTCAATAAAGCGGCGTTCACATTCGGAATTGCGATGATCGATGCCGGAAACTATGCGCCGCATGCGGCCATCATGGCGGGCGGAATGGCTCCGCCGCTTGGAATCGCACTGGCGACAACATTCTTTAAACACAAATTCTCTAAACGTGACCGTGAAGCCGGTATTACGTGCTACTTCATGGGAGCAGCTTTCGTTACAGAAGGCGCCATCCCGTTTGCAGCGGCTGATCCGCTTCGCGTCATCCCTGCAGCCGTTGTCGGTTCTGCGGTAGCTGGCGGGTTGACAGAGTTTTTCCGGGTAACGCTTCCTGCACCGCACGGAGGAATATTCGTTGCATTCATTACGAACCATCCGCTGCTTTACTTAATGAGCATCGTGATCGGAGCGATTGTAACGGCTGTTATCTTGGGAATCGTCAAAAAACCGGTTGTAGAGAAATAAGCAAAAAGCGTCCTTTACGGGCGCTTTTTTCAATCATGTACGCATAGAAGCGTTATGTATTTTGTGATGAGTTATGATAAAGTAAAGATGGTACATGAACTGAAACAGTGATCGTCTAGGAGGAACCACGTTGACTGAAGAACAAAAACCTACTTCTGAAAAATCGGTAAAAAGAAAATCCAACACGTATTGGGAATGGGGAAAGGCCATCATTATAGCAGTCGCACTTGCGCTGTTAATCCGCCATTTCCTGTTTGAACCGTACTTAGTGGAAGGATCATCAATGTACCCGACATTACATGACGGTGAAAGGCTGTTTGTCAACAAAAGCGTCAATTATATCGGAGAAATCGAGCGGGGGGACATCGTCATTATTAACGGCGATACATCGAAAGTCCATTATGTAAAGCGGCTCATCGGAAAACCGGGAGAAACGGTGGAAATGAAAAATGACACGCTTTATATAAACGGCAAAAAAATCGCAGAACCGTACCTCGCGAGCAATAAAAAAGAAGCGAAAAAACTGGGAGTCAACCTGACGGGAGATTTCGGCCCCGTAAAGGTTCCGAAAGGCAAATACTTCGTCATGGGCGACAATCGGCTGAACTCAATGGACAGCCGGAACGGACTCGGTTTAATTGCCGAAAACCGGATCGTCGGCACCTCGAAGTTTGTGTTCTTCCCATTTCATGATATGCGTCAGACAAAATAAAAACGCCGCGCTGCCCGATTTGGACAGCAGGCGTTTTTTATTTGGCAAACGAGGCGGCGACGGCGATGAACAATACCGTGGCCAGCACTGATCCGACAATGGCCAGAACGCTGAAAAAAAGGTTCACCTGCTTCTTCTCTTTGCCGCGTTTTTCAAGCATCCGTTTTGAAAAGAGATGCGAAAACGTATAAATGAGGGCGATTCCGACGTACAAGCCGATGTCACGTGCCGTAAAGCCTGTGACGGCCAGAAAAACCCCGGTGAAGAAAATCATAAGACAGTATTCTGTGAGTGTTAAAAGCTTCAACTTGTTCCTCCGTGATGAATATGTATATATATCTATTGTATCACAGCGCTCCGGGTTTGACGCCTGCATCTTTTCAAACCCGTATATTCGCAGGGAAACATTTCTCTTCCCCTTTATTCATGGTATACTTTTAATGATGATAGACACGATGGAGGATTCTAAATGATTGCTGTAAATAATGTGAGCTTGCGTTTTGCGGATCGCAAGTTATTTGAAGATGTCAATATTAAATTTACGCCGGGCAACTGCTACGGATTAATAGGCGCAAACGGTGCCGGAAAATCAACATTTTTGAAAATTTTATCCGGTGAGCTGGAGCCGCAGACCGGCGATGTCCATATGAGCCCGGGTGAACGTCTTGCCATTCTGAAGCAGAACCACTTTGAATATGAAGACTTCGAAGTGCTGAAAGTCGTCATTATGGGACATAAACGTTTATACGAAGTCATGCAGGAAAAAGACGCGATTTATATGAAGCCTGATTTTTCAGATGAAGACGGCATCCGCGCCGCTGAGCTTGAAGGAGAGTTTGCGGAATTAAACGGATGGGAAGCTGAAAGTGAAGCCGCTATTTTGTTAAAGGGCCTGGGCATCTCTGAAGACCTGCATACGAAGAAAATGGCGGACTTAGGCGGTTCAGAAAAGGTGAAAGTGCTTTTGGCACAGGCGCTGTTCGGCAAGCCGGACGTTCTGCTGCTTGATGAACCGACCAACCACTTGGATCTGAAAGCGATTCAGTGGCTGGAAGAGTTTTTAATCAACTTTGAGAACACAGTCATCGTCGTATCCCATGACCGTCACTTTTTAAATAAAGTGTGCACGCACATCGCCGATCTTGATTTTAATAAAATTCAAGTGTACGTCGGCAACTATGATTTCTGGTATGAATCCAGCCAGCTTGCTTTAAAGCTTTCTCAGGAAGCCAACAAGAAAAAAGAAGAGCAGATTAAACAGCTTCAGGAGTTCGTGGCCAGATTCAGCGCCAACGCTTCTAAATCAAAGCAGGCGACATCAAGAAAGAAACTCCTTGATAAAATCACGCTTGATGATATCAAACCGTCATCACGCCGTTATCCTTATGTCAATTTCACGCCGGAACGCGAGATCGGAAATGACGTGCTGCGGGTTGAAGGCTTAACAAAAACGATTGACGGGGTAAAAGTGCTTGATAACGTCAGCTTTATTATGAACAGAGAAGATAAAATCGCTTTTACGGGCCGCAACGAACTTGCCGTTACGACATTGTTTAAAATCATTTCCGGGGAAATGGAAGCAGACAGCGGCACATTTAAATGGGGCGTGACCACTTCTCAGGCGTACTTCCCTAAAGACAACAGCGAGTATTTTGACGGCAGCGATGCGAACCTTGTTGACTGGCTCCGCCAATACTCGCCGCATGACCAAAGCGAAAGTTTTCTGCGCGGTTTCTTAGGACGCATGCTGTTCTCAGGAGAAGAAGTCAACAAAAAATCAAACGTTCTTTCCGGAGGAGAAAAAGTGCGCTGCATGCTTTCAAAAGCGATGCTTTCCGGCGCGAATATTTTAATTCTGGATGAACCGACAAACCACTTAGATTTGGAATCCATTACGGCGCTTAACAACGGCTTAATCAGCTTTAAAGGCGCTATGCTGTTTTCATCTCATGACCATCAGTTTGTACAGACAATTGCCAACCGCATCATTGAATTAACGCCTAAAG
Organism: Bacillus sp. IS1; assembly: GCF_032461585.1. Classification (NCBI taxonomy): domain Bacteria; kingdom Bacillati; phylum Bacillota; class Bacilli; order Caryophanales; family Bacillaceae; genus Bacillus; species Bacillus sp. IS1. Next base: position 227,984 of record NZ_JAWCWR010000001.1, read on the forward strand.
GCATTGTTGACAAACAAATGTCTTATGACGAATTTCTTGAAAACGCGGATGTACAGAAAAAGCTTGAAGAGCTATACGCGTAATAAAGAAGCAGGGGAGACTCTGCTTCTTTATTTATGAAAAAAGTTTTCAATCTTCTGACTTCCCGTTACAATAAATGAATACATAACTTGAAAAGATACGGAGGAATGCATCATGAAGTTTTTAATTGTCGGAGCTGGAGGAGTGGGCGGATATATCGGCGCGCGTCTTGCAGAAAAGGGAAATGACGTTACGTTTCTCGTCCGCAAGAAACGGGCGGAACAATTACAAGAAACGGGTTTGACCGTCAAAAGTGCAAAAGGTGATGTTTCAATCAAGCCGAAATTAATGATGGCGGGCGAAGAAGGAGCATTTGACGCCGTTATTATCGCTTCAAAAGCGTATTCTTTGCAGGACGTCATTCGGGATGTCAAACCGTTTGTCAAACCTTCGTCGGTCATTATTCCTTTTTTAAACGGATACAGGCACTATAACCAGCTGTTTGAAGCTTTTTCAAAACGGCAGGTGCTGGGCGGCCTCTGCTTTATTGAGAGCGCCCTTAACGACAAAGGGGAAATTCTTCATACGAGCGCTGCCCACCGCTTTGTTTTCGGTGAATGGAACGGGGAACGCACAGAACGTATGAACGAGCTGGAAAACGCATTTGCAGGTGTGAAAGCGGATGTCATCATCAGCCGGGATATTGAAAAGGACATTTGGAAAAAATATATGTTTATTGCCGCGCAGGCGGGAGTGACCACTCTGTTTCAACAGCCGATCGGACCGATTTTAGAAACAGAAGGCGGCCGCAACACGGCAAAGCGCCTCTTTGCTGAAATCGGAGCCATTTTCAAGGCTGCCGGCATCCCGAAAGATCCTGGTCTGGAAGAAGAGAGTTATCGCACATTGACAAGCATGTCTTACCATATGAAATCGTCGATGCTGAGAGATATGGAAAAGGGCAGGGTGACGGAAGGTGATCATTTACACGGATTTTTGCTTGAGAAAGCGAAAGGCTTGTCAGTTGATACACCTGTTTTGGAAACCGTCTGCGCCAACTTGCAAATGTATGAAGCGAAATAAAAAAAAGGAGGCCTGATCGCCTCCTTTTTTATTAAAATGCCCAGTTTCCGTTTCTGAAGATCGGTTCTCTTTTGCCGTCCGCCGTAATGCCGTCGATATTCATATCTTTGGAACCGACCATAAAATCTACGTGTGTAATGCTTTCATTTAAGCCCTCTTTGACAAGCTCTTCCCGTGTCATTTGTTTACCGCCCTCAATATTAAAGGCATACGCGCTGCCGATCGCCAAGTGGTTAGAGGCGTTTTCATCGTACAGTGTGTTGTAAAATAAAATATTTGATTGTGAAATCGGTGAATCGTACGGCACTAAGGCCACTTCTCCGAGATAGTGTGAGCCTTCATCGGTTTCGACGATGCCTTTTAAAATCTCCTCGCCTTTTTCAGCTTTCACATCGACAATGCGGCCGTTTTCAAAGGTAAGAGTGAAGTTATCAATAATGTTGCCGCCGTAGCTCAGCGGTTTCGTGCTGGAAACCGTGCCGTTCACCCCGTCACGCTGCGGAAGGGTGAAAACCTCTTCTGTCGGCATGTTGGCCATGAATTCGTGCCCGCTCTCATTCACGCTTCCCGCGCCTGCCCATACATGTTTTTTCGGCAGTTCAATGGTTAAGTCTGTTCCTTCAGCCTGATAATGCAGGGCGCTGTAATGTTTTTTGTTCAGGTGTTCCACTTTTTCATGAAGATTTTGATCATGTTTTTTCCATGCTTCCACAGGGTTTTCTTCATTTACGCGGGTCGTTTTGAAAATTTCTTCCCATAAAAGCTGAACGGCTGTTTCTTCCGGCTGATCCGGGAACACTTTTTTCGCCCAGCCTGTTGAAGCCGCTCCGATCACCGTCCAGCTGACCTTATCTGATTGAATATATTGTCTGTATGTATGCAATGCTTTTCCGGCGGCTTTTTGGAACGCTGCAATCCGTTTGCCGTCAGTGCCTTTTAACAGGTCGGGGTCGGATGAGACGACAGAAATAAACGCAGCCCCTTTTTTCGCGAGCTCTTCTTTTCCTTTTGCTTCCCATTCAGGATACTCTTCAAACGCTTCAAACGGTGCCATCTCGTATTTTAATCTGGACAGTTCATCGTCCTGCCAATTTACGGTGACGTTTTTTGCGCCTTTTTCATAAGAATGTTTGGCAAGCAGTCTGACAAGTTCCCTAACATCAGTTGAGGCATTGATTACGACATGCTGTCCTTTTTGGACATTGACGCCGACTTCTACCGCCAGCTGAGCATATGTATGTAACTTTTCAGTAAACGAACTCATCGTTCATTCCTCCTCATCGGTTTTTCTCATCATATCAAATATCGCCTCATAAAGGAAAGAAAGGAGCACAAACGAAAAAGACACAGCTTTTGCTGCGTCTTTACGGGTGATTCAGTTTTACGGCGCCGCCGGCCGGAGAATGGGGCATATTGGCCAGTGAAATGCTCATACCCCCCAAAATAATTCCGCTTAAAATGACGGCTACTGCTACGCGTCTTCCCACATCTCTAAGCATATGCTTCCTCCTTAATGTTTCTCCAGTTCTCACAATATGAGCCGGCCGGAGAAAAAAGAAGCACAATCTTATTATTTAATCGCTTTTTGCAGCTTGTCGATGACGTCTAATGAACGCCCCGTGCCGATAGCCACTGATTCAAGCGGATTTGCCGCCAAATGAACGGGAACGACGATTTCTTCTGTCAGCCATTCTTTCATCCCGTTTAAAAGGGAGCCTCCGCCGGTTAACACGACGCCGCGGTCAACAATATCACCGCTGAGCTCCGGCGGACAATCTTCAAGTGTCGCTCTGATCGCTTCAAGAATATGTAAGAGCGACTCACGCATCGCGTGCTGAATTTCATTAGACTGCAGTCTGATTGTCTTCGGCAGACCGGTTACAAGGTCACGGCCGCGGATTTCCATCGTTTCCGGCACATGTTCAATCAATGCAAAACCGATTTCCATTTTCACTTGTTCTGCTGTACGTTCCCCGATCAGCAGGTTGTATTTTTTTCTGACGAACGAGGCGATATCTTCATCAAGCTGGTCGCCGCCGATTCTGATCGAATGGCAGGATACGACGCCCCCGAATGAGATGATGGCGACTTCAGTCGTACCGCCGCCGATATCTACGACGACGTTTGCGACCGGCTCGTCAACAGGGAGGTCGGCCCCGATTGCAGCGGCTACGGGTTCTTCAATCAAGTGAACATTTTTCGCTCCGCAGTTTTTGACAGCGTCACTGATGGCGCGGCGTTCAACGGCTGTTGAGCCTGAAGGCGTGCAGACGACGACATTCGGTTTGCGGAAAGTCATTCCGATTTTTTTTCCGGCTTTTTTCATAATGTGTTTTAATAAGTCAGTTGTCATATCATAATCAGCAATGACACCGTCTTTCATCGGCCGTACGGCGACGATTTTCCCCGGCGTCTTTCCGATCATGCTTTTGGCATCCGTTCCGATGGCAAGCACCGCTTTCGTTGTTGTATCTACAGCGACAACGGAAGGTTCGTTTAAAATAATTCCTTTATTTTTACTGTAAACAAGTATATTAGCGGTTCCTAAGTCGATTCCGATCTCAGTTGATTGAAACATGTTTTCACCCAATCCCTATCCTGATTTAATTGATTCTACATTTAAAGTTTCTGAGAAAAACCACGATTTTTGGGGGTTTCCGCCGGGAATGAAATGTTTTTGTAAAAAAGGAGGGAAAGTCTGTATCCCATATTTCAAAAGGATTTTCTTTTGTAAAAAAACATTCAGTTCCGGATGCTGAGAAACTTTTGCTCCGTTCCTTTCGTCTACGTTTATGAAGGATTTTCCTTGGACATAAAGAAGAGACATTAAAGGAAGTAGGGGATTTCTATGAAATCAATTGGTGTAGTAAGAAAAGTAGACGAACTCGGGCGTATTGTCATGCCGATTGAATTGAGAAGAGCATTGGATATCGCTATTAAAGATAGTATTGAATTTTTCGTTGACGGAGACAAAATTGTCTTAAAAAAATACAAGCCGCACGGCATTTGCTTAATGACGGGGGAAATTACCTCCGAAAATCAGGAGTACGGCAACGGCAAAATTATTTTAAGTCCTGAAGGAGCGAAAATGCTGCTTGAGGAAATCGAGGAAGCGTTAAAAGATAGATCATAATCAGCAAAAAGGGCGGAGCATCATTCCGTCCTTTTATTATGAACTTGTGCAAAAACTCACGGGAAAAGTAAGCGAACCTGCTCAATTAATTGGGAATAGTTATCATTTTTTAGTCAATAATGCAGTCAACAATGTTACAATATATGTAGAAATGCTAGCGGCAGGTGGGACTATGGGAAAATATCAAGCGCGTATCATTTCCTTAATCTTGGCAATGATTTTTATTATGTTTTGGGATTATTTATTTTATATGATTGAACGGAATCCGATTAACTGGCCAGTTGACATCACCTTTACCGCCGTCACATTAATCGGCGTCTGGCTGCTGGCTTATTATGTGGACAATAAAAAGCAGCTGCTGGCGGAGCTGAAGGACAGCGAGCAGAAAGCAAAGGCGCTTTCAGATGAGAAAAACCGGATCATGGACAATCTGCAGGAAATCGTTTTTCAGACGGATGCACAAGGGAATATTACATATTTGAATCAAGCCTGGACGGCGATTACGGGCCACTCCATCAGCGAATGTATGGGCACGATGTATAATGATTATTTTATAAAAGAAAAACATATCATTGATTATATTATCTCCCAAATCAAGCAGCAGTCCCCGTCAGGAATGTTTACGGCCAAATATATTAAAAGAGACGGCTCGATCTTTTGGGGAGAAGTCCATTATAAGCTGTATTATGACCGCAGACAGAAATTTGTCGGAAGTCTGGGGACGATGTCTGATATCAGTGAACGGAAAAAAGCGGTCGACGAGCTTCTGGAAACGAACGAACGCCTTGCCATGCAATCTCAAAAGCTGGCCATTGCCGGGGAGCTTGCGGCAGGAATCGCCCATGAAGTAAGAAATCCTTTAACGTCAGTCAGCGGCTTTCTCCAGCTGATGAAAGCCCAGTATCCGGAAAGAACGGATTATTTTGATATTATTTTTTCGGAGATTAAAAGGATTGATCTCGTGCTGGGGGAGCTGCTTCTGCTCGCCAAGCCGCAGACCGTGACGTTTACCGCTCATCATCTCAACCATATTTTAAGGCAGGTGGCGACGCTTCTTGACACGAACGCGGTGCTGTCGAACACTGTGATTGAGAAGGATTTCAGGCAGACTGAGTCCTGTATGGTCAACGGTGACGAAAACCAGTTGAAACAGGTATTTATCAATATTATTAAAAATGCGATTGAAGCGATGCCTGACGGCGGGAATATTCATATTTATACAAAACGGGATGAAGAATACGCGGTGATCAGCATACAGGATGAAGGGAACGGCATGTCGAAAGAAAAGCTTGAAAACATCGGGAAACCGTTTTTCTCAACAAAAGATCAGGGAACGGGTCTCGGTCTTCCGATTTGTTTACGAATTCTGAAGGAGCATAATGGTAAACTTAACATTAAGAGCAAAAATGGAGAAGGCAGTACGTTTCAGGTGATTCTGCCGTTAGAAGCGGCTGCTGTCCAAAAGGAGGAAAAATAACTTGCTTCTTTTTGTATACGGTTTGTTACGGAAGCGTGAAGAAAACCATGAACTGCTGAAAGGCGCTCCGTGTGTGTGCGAGCAGGCCGCGATAAACGGCGTGCTGTACGAAACGGATAAAGGTCAGCCTGCGGCGTCTTTAGCAGAAACAGCTTTTGTGTACGGGGAATTGTATGAAACAGATCATCAGATGATCCGTAAGCTGGATGCGTATTATGCTGATTTTGATCGGAAAGAGGTTGCCGTGACGACGGATGCCGGGAATAAAACCGCCTTCGCATATGTCGTAAAGCCCGGCCAGTGTGCCTCATTCAGCCGTATCAAAAGCGGAGACTGGAAAGAATACCGTTTTATGAAACGGGAGGATGACAGTCCGGTTTATTATTTCGCTTACGGCTCCTGTATGGACAATGCCCGGTTTAAACAGGCGGGGGTCGACCACTTTTTTGCCGAGCCGGTCGGAGGGGCGGTTGTTGAAGGGTATTCGACGAGATTCACGTTAAGGCGTCCTGACGGTTCCAGAGCCGATCTTGTTGAAGACGGGGGACGAACTGAAGGCGTGCTGTACAAGCTCCCGTTTGAAGCGGCAACCTATCTGTACAAAAGAGAAGGTGTTGATAACCACACATACCGTCCAGCATTCATAGAAGTGTGTGCCGGCGGCCGTGTATACAGAGGCGTCCTGACGTTTCTCGTTCTTGATAAAGCTGAGGAAATTGCGCCTCCGGGTCACTATCAGGAAGAAATCGAACGCGGAGCGGACCTGTATTTATCGCCCGCCTTTTCAGAAAAGCTTAAACGCTATATGAACTCATTGCCGAAAATGTGATACTATTCCTATTAGAGATATTGTTTAAAGGAGTACTGTTATGAGAAAAGAGTTTGCCGTTATCGGTCTCGGACGCTTCGGCGGAAGTATTTGCAAAGCATTAAGTGAAGAAGGCCTTGAGGTCATGGCGATGGATATTGATGAAGATAAAGTGAATGAATACGCCAAAATCGCATCACACGCGGTCATCGGCGATTCAACCGATGAATCGGTGCTGAAAAACTTAGGGCTGCGCAACTTTGACCATGTCATTGTGGCAATCGGCGAAAATATACAGGCGAGCATTTTAACGACGCTGATCTTAAAGGAACTCGGCGTGAACACGATCACGGTAAAAGCGCAGAACGATTATCATGAGAAAGTGCTTGCGAAAATCGGCGCCGACCACATCGTCCACCCTGAACGTGACATGGCAAAACGCATCGCCCACAACATCGTATCAAATAATGTACTTGATTATTTGGAGCTGTCCGACGAACACAGCATTGTGGAGATCGTGGCCAACAGCAGGCTTGCGGGCAACACACTGCTTGATCTGGACATCCGGGCGAAGTACGGCATTAATATCGTGGCCATCAAGAGAGAAAAAGAAGTGATCGTATCTCCGCTGGCGACTGAAATGATCCAAAAAGAAGATATTCTCATCGTTATCGGCTCTCTTACGGACATTTCCCGATTTGAAAAAAGAGTGCTTCATACAAAGTGAAAAGCCGTCCGTAAAAGGACGGTCTTTTATTATGTCAGAATAATAAGACATTTATCGTGTAAGCGGTATTTTCTGAAATTTTTATTGACTATGATCAGGCGATCCGATAGCATATTGTACCATATAAAGAAAAAGAGGAGGCCTCATTTTGAACAAAGAAACACTGGCTGAACGGCTGAATGCATCAGCCGGCAGACAAAAAGCCGATACCGTCATTAAAAACGGAAAAATCATGGATGTATTTAACCAGGAATGGATTTCTGCAGATATCGCCATTACGGGCGGAATGATCGTCGGGCTGGGCGAATATGAAGGGGAAGAAGTCATTGATGCAGAAGGTCAAATGATCGTTCCGGGCTTTATTGACGGACATGTTCATATCGAGTCCTCTATGGTTACTCCGATTGAATTTGCTAAAGCCGTCCTCCCACACGGAGTGACTACTGTCATTACTGATCCTCACGAAATTGCGAACGTTTCCGGAGCAAAAGGCATTTCATTTATGATAGAGCAGGCGAAAAAGGCGCCGCTGAACATCCGTTTCATGCTTCCTTCCTGTGTTCCCGCCGCTAGCTTTGAACGCTCAGGAGCCGTATTAAAAGCCGAGGATTTAAAGCCTTTTTATCAGGAGAAAGAGGTGCTCGGACTTGCGGAAGTAATGGATTATGTGTCTGTTGCGGAAGGTGAAGAGGATATGCTTCAGAAACTGCTTGATGCCAAGCGTCACGGAAAACGGATCGACGGGCATTTAGCCGGACTCTCTTCAGATATCATCAATATATATAGAACCGCAATGGTGTCAAATGATCATGAAGTGACGACAAAAGAAGAAGCGCTGGACAGAATCAGACGGGGAATGTATGTCATGCTGCGCGAAGGATCGGTGGCAAAAAATACGCTCAATGTGCTGCCGGCGGTGAATGAAAAAAACGCGCGGCGCTTTTTCTTTTGCACGGATGATAAGCATGTAGATGATCTGCTTTCAGAAGGAAGTGTGAACCACCAAGTCAAATTGGCGATAAAGGCGGGACTTGATCCATTCCTTGCGTATCAGCTCGCCAGCTTAAATGCGGCTGAGTGCTACGGTCTTGAAACAAAAGGGGCGGTAGCGCCGGGTTTTGACGCAGATCTGCTGTTCATTTCAGATGTACGGGAGGCTGCCGTCACGAAGACCATGGTCGCCGGCCGGACCGTTGCCGAGAACGGACGCACGGTTTATGAACAGTCTGCCGGTTCCTATTCGCCGGACCAGGCGTTGTTGGATACAGTGCGGCTGAAAGCGCCGCTGACTGAATCGGATTTTCATATACCGATTCAAGAGGGCAAGAAAATGAATGTAATCGAAATGATACCGAATCATTTGGAGACGAGAAAAAAAGAAGTGCCTGCACCGTCTGCTGACGCGTTTCGTCCTGATACAGAAAATGATTTATTAAAAATCGCCGTCGCAGAGCGGCACAGCGGCGAAAAAATGATAGGACTCGGGATTGTACAAGGGTTCGGGTTAAAAGAAGGCGCCATCGCCACAACCATTTCTCACGATTCCCATAATATCATCGCCGTCGGTACAAACGATGCCGATTTGGCAAAAGCAATCAACAGGCTCCGTGACACCGGAGGAGGATTAACAGCCGTGAAAAACGGAGAATTGCTTCATTCCGTTCCGCTTCCGATCGCCGGGCTTTTGTCTGATAAGTCGGCGGAATGGGTCAATGACAGCTTGGGCGTGCTTCATGAAAAGCTTCCTCTGCTGGGATTCACCGGTGATTTCAATCCGTTTCTCACATTATCGTTTTTAGCGCTTCCGGTGATTCCGGATATTAAAATGACAGCAGCCGGTCTGTTTGATGTCAAAGCCTTTCAGCATATTCCGCTGCAATAAAAAAAACTGCACTCGTAATGAGTGCAGTTTTTTTTAGACCTCCATAATGATCGGAAGGATCATCGGGCGGCGTTTTGTTTTTTCGTATAGGAACGGAGCAAGCGTATCGGTAATTTCGTTTTTAATTTCGGACCACTGCGTTGTTTTCCGATCCATTACTTTCTCCAGATGGTTCGAAATGAGCTGCTGCGCGTCATTGATCAAATCACCGGATTCTCTCATGTATACAAAACCTCTTGAGATTAAATCAGGTCCCGCTGAAACCTTAAAGTCGTCCATATTGATGCTGACAACAACGATAACAAGGCCTTCTTCTGAAAGAATGCGGCGGTCGCGGAGCACGATATTGCCGATATCACCGATTCCGCTTCCGTCAATGTAAACGGAGCCGGACGGAATTTTGCCTGCCACAGCGGCTTCTTCGCCTTTGAGGGCCAGCACTTCGCCATTATCCATGATAAAGCAGTTTTCTTCAGGTATGCCGCAATCAGTCGCGAGTTTGACGTGCATTTTCTGCATTCTGTACTCACCGTGAATCGGCATAAAGAACTTCGGTTTGATCAGGCGGAGCATTAATTTCTGCTCTTCCTGTCCGCCGTGTCCGGATGTATGAATGTCATTCAATGAACCGTGAATGACTTCTGCGCCCGCACGGTACAGCTGGTTGATGGTGCGGCTTACGCTGATTGTGTTTCCGGGAATCGGAGAGGAAGAAAAGACGACCGTATCTCCGGGATTAATGGAAATCTGCCGGTGCGTCCCGTTAGCGATGCGTGATAACGCCGCCATCGGTTCACCTTGGCTTCCCGTACATAAAATCGTTACCTTATTGGCAGGCATACGATTGATTTCGTTATGCTCAATAAACGTATTTTTAGGACAGGTAATGTAACCGAGATTTTGTCCGATTTCAATAGCCGATTCCATACTGCGTCCGAATACGGCAACTTTTCTGCCGTTTAAAACGGCTGCTTCAATCACCTGCTGAAGACGGTGTATATTCGAAGCGAATGTCGCAAATATAATTCTGCCGTCCACTTTTCGGAAAATATCGTGAATGCTTTCGCCTACGCGGCGTTCTGACATGGTGAAATCAGGAACCTCACTGTTTGTACTGTCAGAAAGCAGGCACAGAACGCCTTCTTTCCCGATTTCAGCCATCTTTGTCAAGTTTGCCGGTTCGCCTACCGGTGTGAAATCGAACTTAAAGTCCCCGGTATGTACGATATTGCCCGGCGGTGTTTTGACGACGATTCCGTATGAATCCGGAATGCTGTGTGTCGTTCTGAAGAAGGATACAGACGTCTTGCGGAACTTCACGATGTCGTCTTCACCGATGATGTTTAATTTGGTCTGTCTTAGCAGCCCGTGCTCTTCAAGTTTATTCCGAAGTAATCCGATCGCGAGTTTACCGCCGTAAACGGGAATATTTACTTGTCTGAGCAGGTACGGAATACCGCCGATATGGTCTTCGTGACCGTGGGTGATAAACAGACCTTTAATTTTATCTTCATTTTTTACTAAATACGTGTAATCGGGGATTACGTAATCAATGCCGAGAAGTTCATCTTCCGGGAACTTGATTCCCGCATCAATCAGTACAATTTCATCCTGAAACTGCACCCCGTACGTATTTTTCCCGATCTCGCCCAATCCGCCGAGGGCGAAAACGGCAGTCTGGTCATTTTTTACAAATTTCATTCCGCTCATAACTCCAATACTTTAAAATTTTCGCTCTGCTTCTCATATTCTAAAAAAGCACCGTCCACAGGCTGAACAAATTCAATGTTGTATTTCTGATCTTTCAGTTTCGTTCTGACGTCCCGTTCTGAAACGCCCTCAATGTAAAGTGAATCTGTTTTTTCCCGAACAGGTACTTCGTCAGCCTTCTCTTGATAAAATACCTTATAAATCATCCAAATCTCTCCTTAAATGCCGTATGTTAGACTCGCTTATTCTATTATATTCGAAAACGGATTATAAGGAAAGTCTCGAGCAAAAAAGGGACTTTCAAAAACCGAAAGATCCCTTCTACGCGATGACTTTTTTCCGGAGCATTCCGCCCCACTGTCTTCTGAGTTTCTTCCGTAATCGGCGCAGCATCGTATACCTCCTTTAAAGCCCTTTATAGCAGTAGTATGCGGAAAAAATGAATTTGTTTTCGTGGGTAAAACTGGAATTTCATCAATGCGGTTTTCCGGAAGAAAAACTTTATGTATGATGATATTGAAAAAGACACGACTGATAAACGGGAAAAAGGAGAAATTGACATGAAACCAAAATTGATTTTTTTTGATATTGACGGCACGATCTATGACCATGATAAACATATTCCCGCTAGCGCAAGAAACGCCGTGAAGGCGCTTAAAGAGGCTGGCCATCACGTTTTTATCGCCAGCGGAAGGTCCCCGTTTATGGTAAAACCGATTCTGGAAGAGCTTGAGATTGAATCATTTATTTCATACAACGGCCAGTATGTCGTATTTGAAGGTGAGGTCATTTATAAAAATCCGCTTCCTGAAGATGCGGTTGCGCGTTTATTAAAGCAGGCGGCAGAAGGGGAGCACCCCGTCGTATTTATGGCGGAAGACACGATGAAAACGACCGTCCCCGGACATCCGCACGTCTCGGAAGGTATCGGCAGTCTGAAAGCGCCTTATCCCGAAGTTGATGAAACTTTTTATAAAGGAAAAGAAATTTATCAGCTGCTTTTATTCTGCCGCGGTCATGAAGAAAAAGCATATGCCGCTTTTCCGGAGTTTGATTATGTCCGCTGGCACGAATTGTCAACGGATGTGCTTCCGAAAGGCGGTTCAAAAGCGGAAGGCATTAAAAGAGTGCTTGAGCGGCTTCCGTACGGCGTAAGTGACACTTATGCATTCGGCGACGGACTAAATGACCTTGAGATGATCCGTTTTGTCGGCACCGGGGTGGCGATGGGAAATGCGGTTCCGGAATTAAAAGCTGCCGCTGATTTCGTCACAAAGCCGGTGGATGAGGAAGGAATCAGCTGGGCCGTCAAAGAACTGGGCCTTTTGAAATAGAGAAAACCGGCACTTTGGGAAGTGCCGGTTATTTTTAACGGTCAATGGCAATGGCGTTTTCAGGTTCTTTGAACGGATTTTCTTTATCGATATGGTCGTAAAACATCACGCCGTTCAGATGATCGATTTCGTGCTGAAACACGATGGCCGGAAAACCTTTGAGGCGGATGTCAATCTGTTCTCCTTCAAGCGTCACCGCCTTTACGCGGATGCGTGCGTAGCGCGGCACATAGCCGGGAATGGGTTCGTCTACCGACAGGCAGCCTTCTCCGCTCGTCAAGTAGCTTTTTTCCACTGAGTGGCTGACGATCTTAGGGTTAAAAAGAGCATAGCTGTATAAAGTGCCTTTCGCATCTTCTGCATGGACGGCGATCATCCGTTTTTTTACGTCTGTTTGCGGAGCGGCAAGACCGACGCCCGGACGAAGCTTGTATTTCTCGGCTAATTCAGGATTTTGGCTGTTTTTCACAAACTCAATCATATCAGCAAGATGCTGTTTTTCTTCGTCAGAAGCGGGAAGCTGAACCTCTTCAGCGATCTCTCTGAGCGCGGGATGTCCGTCGCGTACAATATTTTCCATAGTAATCAAGAAACTTCACTCCTAAAGCTTAATATGTAAATTATAGCGAATTTCTTTCTCGCGGCGCAACGAAACAATTGGCCGGCCATAGCAGGCCGGCCGATGTTCATGGTGTATAAGGTCAGCAGCCGCAGCCTAAATAAGCGGCACCGACGATGATTAATAAGATAAACAATACGACGATTAATGCGAATGTGCGGCCGTATCCGCCGCCGCAGCCGTAACCGTAACCGCCGCCATAACCAAATCCGCCGCCGCAACAACCGCCGCCAAATCCGCCGCCAAATCCATATCCGTACATAAAAAAACCTCCTCTTTTAATTACGCTGACCCTCTGTCAGCAGGGCCGGCGTCTACTATAAACTATGTAAAAGCCAAAAAGATGTATGGTCATCCGCCCTGTTTTCTCAATTTTTTACGCAAGTATTCTTTGAAAGCACCGTAAGCGTCTTTACCCGGTCATGCCAATTACAGCTCAGCTATTGTCAAAAAGCGTTCGGGCTTCTATAGTGGAAATTGTCAAGATTGGGGGATTTTAAGTGAATATGATTCAAAAAAAGGTATTAGCAGGAATCGGAGCGCTCGGCGCCGCAAGTATGCTGCTTGCCGGCTGCGGGGGAAAAGATCCGGTTGAATCGCTTCATGACTCGATGGAAAAAGCCGTTCAAGCGGAAAAACCGTTTCAAAAAGAGCAGAAAACATTAGAAAAATTGGAGAAAAAAGAGCATCATCTATATGACAGCGCGGTTAAACTGAATATGGATGATTACCAGAAAATTGTCACACTGTCTGATCAGGCTCTGAGCAATGCAAATCAGCGAAAAAAACATCTGAAAGCAGAAAAAGACAGTATTGATGATTCAAAACAAGCGTTTGAATCCGCAAAAAAAACTTCTCAAGAAATAAAGGATGAGAAAGTAAAAGAAAAAGCCGGGCATGCGGTCGCTTTAATGGAGAAAAGGTATGCATCTTATGACCTTTTGTACAAAAAGTACGAAAAAGCCATTTCACTTGATAAGGACCTTTATAAACTGATTAAAGATAAAAAGCTCACATTAGCGCAGCTGGAAGAGCAAATCAGCAAAGTAAACTCAGTTTACGAAAAGGTGCATAAACAAGCAGATGAGTTCAATCAATTTACTAAAGACTACAACAAAGAGAAAGAACTATTATTCCGCAAATAGTATAGTGAAGGCATATCGGCATGGGCTGATGAACTGATAACAACCGAGTTCAGCCGCCTGTAAAAAGGCGGCTGAAGAATTGGTATATACGTGTGTTTCCCATTGACAACAAGTAAATCATGGTATAGTATTTATTTAGGGAAATATTCACATAAAACCAATCGTTGTTTCGGCACGTTGGAATGTTTTTATTATATTGATATATATAAAAAACAGAATGAAAATGCGATTTTAATTATCAGAAAATTCTATCTATTTATATTTACGGTAATATGATATTTGTACATGCTTTTTGCTTTTAAACCTTTATCCGGCATAAAGGTTTTTTTATTTTGCTTAGTAATGCTTATTAAGTAAGGGTGCTGAAAGTAAACGACAATTTTAAAATTGAAGTGAAAAACGTTTATCAAAATCGGAACGAAAAGAAACGGCAGAAATACGGGACAGGAGGAAAACAAATGCTTGCTTACGTCTTTCCCGGACAGGGAGCGCAGTTTAAAGGAATGGGCAGAGACTTATTCGATGAATTCAGTGAGCTCATTACAAAGGCAGATCATATTTTAGGATACTCCATAAAGGATTTATGCCTTTCAGACGAAAAAGAGAGGCTGACTGATACGAAGTATACACAACCTGCAATTTATACAGTGAGCGCACTGCAATATTTAAAGGGTTTAAAAGAAGGTCATACACGCCCAGATGCTGTTGCAGGACATAGTCTGGGTGAATATACTGCGCTTTTTGCGGCCGGCGTTTTTAATTTTGAAACAGGTCTCCGGCTGGTTGCTAAAAGAGGCGAGTTAATGAGTGAGGCTTCCGAGGGCGGAATGGCTGCCGTGATCGGACTGGATGAGCACCACATAAAAAAAATACTTCAAAAGTATGAATTCGGCCAAATAGATATCGCCAATTACAATACATCTTCACAAATTGTGATAGCCGGGGCTGCAGAAGAGATAAAGCGGGCAGCCTCTTTTTTTGAAAAAGAAGGGGCGAAAGCTTATATCGTATTGCAAGTCGGCGGGGCTTTTCATTCTCGTTTCATGGAAAGTGCACAGCGTGAATTTGCGGAATTTATCGAGGGGTTTCAATTTTCTGAATTGAATTTCCCGGTCATTTCTAACTACACGGCAAGACCTTATAAACAAGAAGATATCAAACGGAATTTAATTGAACAAATAACAAACTCGGTAAAATGGACTGAAAGCATCAGGTATCTAATGGGACAAGGCGTCACTGTGTTTGAAGAGATCGGTCCCGGCAACATTCTGACTAAATTAATTCAAACCATACAAGGAGATGAGGAACCGCTTACTATCAGTGCGCCGGAAGACAGTCTCTTCTTTTCTGAAGGGAACAAGGACAATTCGGAAAGCGGGAAAGAGCATAGCCTCTTGGCCAAAAATATAGAGAGCGGTGCAGCTTCACCGGTGTCCCGATTGGGTGATCAATCTTTCAAAGAAGATTACGGTTTGACATACGCGTATTTGGCAGGTGCGATGCATAGAGGGATCTCTTCCGCTGAAATGCTGATACGCCTCGGGAAGAAAGGAATGCTGGGGTTCTTTGGCACAGCGGGTTTAACGATAAAGGAAATTGAACAGGCCCTTATTTCTATTAAGAAGACACTCAAAAATGGCCAGCCCTACGGAATGAATCTGCGATTTGATCCGGATCATCAAGATAGAGAAAAGGAATTGATAGATTTATATATCAAGCATGACGTACGAGTAATAGAAGCGTCTTCGTATCTTTCCGTCAGCGCACCATTAATTTATTACAAAGCGCATCAGTTGAAGATAGACAAAAGCGGCAGCGTCATACCTCATAATCGGATCATTGCCAAAGTTTCACGGCCGGAAGTTGCGGCCGCATTTCTGAGTCCGCCTCCTCAAAGTATCGTAAAGAGAATGTGTCAGAACGGTATGCTGACGGAAGAGCAGGCGAAGTGGCTCAGCCGTATTCCGGCAGCAGACGATATCATTATTGAAGCAGATTGCGGAAGTAATACCGAACAGGGCTCATTGACGGCGATGCTGCCGTTTTTTGTTAACCTGCGGGATGAAATGATGGAAACACACAAATACGCAAGGAAGATAAGGATCGGGGCTGCGGGAGGAATCGGGACTCCCGAGTCTGCCGCGTCTGCTTTTTTAATGGGCGCTGATTTTATTATGGCGGGATCCATTAATCAATGTACAGTTGAAGCCGAAACAAGCGGTTTTGTTAAAGAAATGCTGAGTGAGACAGGAATATGCGATACTGCTTATGCGCCTTCGGAGACTCTGTTTGAGTTCGGAACAAAGGTTCAGGTGCTGAAAAAGGGCACGCTGTTTCCGGTCAGGGCAAATAAATTATTTCAAATCTACCAACAATACGAGTCTTTGAATGAGATAGATGAAAAGACAAAGATTCAGCTCGAAAATGATTATTTTAACAAGACTTTTGATGAAATCTACGAAAGCATAATAGAAAAACAGCCGAACCTGGCCCGAAAAGCTGAGCGCAATCAAAAATATAAGATGCTGTTACTATTTAAGTGGTATTTGCAAAGAGGATGTCTGCTTGCTTTGGAAGGGCAGGAAGAACAAAAGGTGAATTTCCAAGTTCATTGCGGCCCGTCTTTAGGCGCTTTTAATCATTGGGTAAAGGGCACGGATTTGGAATCATGGAGAAACAGACATGTCGATGACATTGGTGAAAAATTGATGAATGAGACCGAAAGTCTGCTGAGGCGCAGATTGGATACGTTATTTCTACACTAAAGAAGGGGCGGGTGGAGGCCAATGGTTCATTTGAATAAACAGAGTGCGGATATCGCGATAATCGGGGTTGCTTGCAGATTCCCCGATGCAGATCATTATCATGAATTCTGGGAAAACATAAATAGCGGCAAAGATTCCATCCGGGAAGTGCCGATTGAACGGTGGGATCCCGATCTTTATTATTCAGCCGATATCAGTATACCGAACAAAACAATCAGCAAGTGGGGAGGTTTTATTCATAAAGCTGACCATTTCGACCATAAGTTTTTTAATATCTCTCCCCGGGAAGCGAAAAACATGGATCCTGAGCAAAGAATCCTTTTAGAAGAAACTTGGCGGTGTATCGAAGATTCCGGGGTCTCTTTGCAGGATCTCCAGCGTAAAACCACTTCTGTTTTTGCGGGTATTATGAATTCTGACTACCGGCAGACAGGTCATGCTGAATCGGAAATCGACAGTTACGCCTGTTTAGGAAGTTTCGAAGCTATGCTTTCCAACCGGCTTTCATACACATTCGGTTTGACCGGAAAAAGCATGTCTGTAAATGCCGCTTGTGCATCATCGCTTGTTGCTTTACATGAAGCGGTTAAGTCATTGCGGACAAAAGAAAGCGAGTATGCAATCGCATCGGGAGTAAACTTGAATTTCCAACCCGGAAAATATATTTCTTTTTCTAAAGCCAGAATGCTGAGTCCTGACGGCAAATGTAAAACCTTTGACGCAGCGGCGAACGGGTACGTTCCCGGAGAAGGGGCAGGCGTTGTATTGCTGCAGCGCCTTGGTGATGCAGTAAAAGCCGGTCACCATATATACGGGATCATAAAAGGGACAGCTGTTAATCATGGCGGTAAATCCCGTTCCATAACCGCTCCCAGAGCAGAAGCGCAGAGCCTGGTCATCTCAGAAGCTTTACACAACGCTGCTGTCGATGCTGCGACGGTTTCTTATGTAGAAGCACATGGCACAGGTACATCTCTGGGCGATCCGATAGAAATAGAAGCATTGACAAAAGCGTATCGGCAATATACTGAGGATACTCAATATTGCAGGATCGGAAGTGTGAAAACAAATATCGGTCATACAGAAGCAGCGGCGGGAATGGCCGGATTGATAAAAGTTCTAATGATGATGAAACACCGGAGGGTGCCGAAAAGCCTGAATGTACATACGGTAAATCCAATTATACAGTTTGAAAAAACACCGTTTAGGCCGGCACTTGATTCAAGTGATTGGAAGGCGGCAGACGGGGCTCCGCTCAGGGCGGGAATCAGCTCCTTCGGTTTTGGGGGTGTCAACTCTCACGTCATCATCGAAGAATTTATACATACCAAAGACGAATCTGACAGAAAAGGAAGGGTACCCTTCCTTTTTTCCGCTAAAAGTGAAGAAAGTATGAAACAAATGATACATCATTGGAGAACCTTTTCTGACGATTCAGAGGAATTTTGCAAAATATCAAATGAAGTGATCAGCAGCACCCTTTTAACAGGGAGGACATCGTTTGATTACAGGGCTGGTTTATTGGCAGGCAGCAAGGAGGAATTTAAAAATCAGCTTAAAGAGGGATTAAGTTTTCGGAGGAAACAAGATTCTGAATGGGCGCTTGCCATCGGTGACTTCAAATGGGAAAGCTATAAACAATTTGCCGTTTTGAAACGCGTGTTCCCTGATCTGGAAAAGAACGTAAGGCCGGTGCTGAAGGGTATACCAACATTGCACAGTTCATTTAAAAGAAAATGGACGCCTGAGAAAATCCGCTTGTATTCTTTAGTTATCAATACGGAAATCATAAAAAGTATCCTGGCATCCGGTTTTAAGCCAAGCCTCATAACAGGCGCCGGAGACGGATATTACGTCGCTCTTGCAGCAGCGGATATCATCAAAATTGAAAAGGCCATTTCTGTCATCACAGGCGCTGAAAAACCTTCGCACTTATCCTGTAAGCCGCCGTCCATTCCATTTGTCAATCCGTACACTTCAAAAACGTACCCGCCGGTTCGATTAAATGAAGAATATGTAAGGATGCTGCTGAACGGTCTGAGCTTCCCGGCTGATTTTACAGACCGCCTGTACGGGAAAACACGGCTGCTTCTTGAGCACCAATATACGTTTAAAGGGTTCTTAGAAGAGTGGGATAAAGCGGGAAAGACTCAGGAAATCGAGATTTTATCTTATATTGTGAATCGCACGGCGGATAAAAGAAACGCACTGCCGGCTGATGAGGAAGCGGCGATCATGGCTATCCTTGCCTCTATGAGAAGACTGTATAAGAGATGGGATTTAACAGATTATGATGGATTCTTTAATAATGATTATGTTCTGGAAATATTAAATTTACTGGACGAAGGAATTTTGTCTAAAGAACTTTTTCTGAGCATGTTATTGAAAAAGCAAGACGGAATTAAACAGGCTGTTGCTTGTATTAATGAGCAGCCGGCAGATTTTTATGATAAGACTCGTTTTCCGTTGATGACAGAATACAATCAAATGGATGCCGTGTCTCAGGAGATAGCTGATCATATGCCGCTTCACACGGAAGAAAAGGGAACGGAGCCGGATGTGGATATTTCTGATTTTTCAGTTTTTCAATTCGGATCGCTCCCTCCATCAGCAAAACTAAACAAAGCGGCTGCTTTTGAAGCGGACAAAGCAGCTGATGAGGCTCTTTATCATTCATTTATGCAAATGTGGCTTTCAGGAGAAGAGATTGAATGGGCGAAACTAGGTGACTATCATAAAAGAAAAGCCCCGCTTCCGCCTTATCCGTTTGAGCGCTGTCAATTTTCTTTAAACCCTCAGCAGGTAAAATCAGACGCGGCTTTTTCAGCAAAGAAGAATCAGGCACTTTATACGCCGATATGGAAAGAAACCGCACTTGAGAATGAAGCGGACAGCGGACAAGCCTGTACTATTTTGCTGTTCTCCGAGAATAAAGACTATTTTGAAGAGATGAAAAAAAGAGAGAATACGTCCGCATATCTTATTATGCCCGGTGACCGTTTAGAGCAGATAAGCGATAGTGTTTTCACGATCAACAGGCAGCGTCCCGATGATTATCAAAGTGTCATTCGTCTGTTAAAAGAAAAAGGCGCAGCGCCTGATGCAATTTTGCATACGTGGTCTGAAAAACAGCCTGAACTGGAAGAAACACTCGAATCAGGAATTTATTCCGTGTTTTATCTGACTAAGGCTTTAATCAGCGAGAACCTTATAAACAAAGTAACGTTCATTTATACATTCAGCGCAGATCAAAAAGAAAAATTGCCGTATTTTGAAGGTGTGAACGGTTTTTTTAAATCGGTAAAACAAGAATATCCGCAGCTGCATTGTAAGACGGTTTGCTTTGAACATGATTCTGCAGCCGTTTCATTTTCAGAGAAGGCTGCCATTCTTTATAAAGAAATAAACACAGCACCTGATCGGCATATTCATATCACTTACAGAGGCTGCGTAAGATATGCACGGATGTTAGAAAAGCAGGGAGAAACAAACAGAAAGGCCATTCAATACCCTGAAAAAGATAAAGTATATTTAATTACAGGGGGATTTGGGGGGATTGGCAGTAAAGTCGCTGAATATTGCGCGAAAACTGAAAGATCCACCATTATTCTATCGGGGCGATCTGCTTTAAACGGAGATAAGCAGAAACATTTAGAATACCTGAACAGCTTTAAAGCAAAGGTTTATTATATACAGGCGAATATATCCGATAAAGAAGCGGTAAAAACAATGATTGACGGTATTACCGATCAGCATGCAGGTCTTCATGGCGTCATTCATTGCGCAGGAGTTATCAGAGACTCGCTGCTTTTTCAAAAAACAAAGCAGGAACTTTCAGAGGTGATTGCTCCGAAAGTTCATGGTGCGTTGAATCTTGATCATGCAACGAAGTCGCTGGAATTGGATTTTTTCGCCGTTTTTTCTTCAGTCGTCTCTATTGCAGGGAACGAAGGCCAGTGTGATTATGCATATGCAAACGGCTTTTTAGATCATTTTGCAGAATATCGGGAATGGAAACGGCAAAATTCTCTGCGCAGCGGCCGCACGCTGACAATCAATTGGCCTTTATGGAAAGACATCGGAATGGGAGCGAACCTGTCAGGTCAAGGGCGGACGTCTCTTTTTCATGGTTCCGGGCTCGAAGAACTTCCTGCTGAAGACGGAACGCAATGGTTTTCGCGGATTGTAACTTCGGGTCAGCTGCATAATATTGCAGTCTGCGGTGATCATGAGCGCTTTGAACAATTTATGCGGCAGAGATTTTTGACGGACGAAACAGAGACAGGCAGTGCCATCCCTTTGGCTCAAGGCGATATTTTGGATCAGACAGTTTTGTTTTTAACCAATATCATCTCCTCTGAGGTCGGTGCAGAACGGGAAGAGATCGATCAAGATGTGCATCTGGCTGAATATGGAATGGATTCGGTTATGATTCATCAATGCAACACAAAGCTGGAGCAGTCACTGGGAGCAATTTCGAAAACGCTTTTATTTGAATTTCATACAATCAGAGATTTAGCAGATCATCTTGTAAAGGAATATCCGGATCGGCTGGGGCGTTTATTTTCACGGGAGGAAAAAGGAAAACAGATTCAGAGCATTACCCCTGCCAGGCCGGAACAAAACATCACTGCACCTGCGGCGGAGGAAAAAGAACATCTTGACGGGATAGCGGTGATCGGTATCAGCGGCCGTTATCCCGGGGCTGAAAATATCGAAGAATTGTGGGAGCTTCTATCAAAAGAGAGAACCGCAATCACAGAAATTCCGAAAGAACGATGGAATTATGAGACCTACTATGATCCAGACCCCGCTAAAGCGCATGAGGGGAAAATTTATTGCAAATGGGGCGGATTTTTAAAGAATGCTGAATCATTTGATTCTTTGTTTTTCCAAATATCTCCGAGAGAAGCAGAAGCGATGGATCCTCAGGAACGAATATTTCTCGAAACCGTATGGAAAGCATTTGAAGATTCGGGATATACCATTGAAGGGTTGAGAAAGCAGACCGAAAAACATGTCGGTGTATTTGCGGGAGTGACGACCAATTCCTACAAGCTGCTCGGCGAAAGAATACCGACGGACAAAAACGATGTACTTCCAAATTCGTTCCCATGGTCTCTCGCGAACAGAGTGTCTTACACATTTGACTTTACAGGTCCCAGTGTCCCTGTAGATACGGCTTGCTCTTCATCCTTAACGGCAATTCACATGGCTTGCCAAAGTTTAAAAAAAGGTGAGTGCTCGGTTGCGGTTGCGGGAGGAGTAAATTTGTATCTTCATCCTTCTGACTATTTATACCGATGTCAGATGGGGATGCTTTCAAAATCGGGAAAATGCAGAAGTTTTGGAGAAGGCGGCGACGGTTTCGTACCCGGGGAAGGTGTCGGGGCCGTAATTCTTAAACCGCTTAAAGATGCCATACGTGATAATGATACTGTGTACGCCGTCATTAAAGGAACGGCAATTAATCACGGCGGAAAGACGAATGGCTATACGGTGCCTAATCCTGCCGCACAGGCGGATTTAATCCAAGGAGCTCTTAAAGCGGCCGGTTGGAGCGCCAGAAGTGTCAGCTTTATTGAAGCTCACGGCACGGGAACGCCGCTGGGTGACCCGATTGAAGTCCGAGGCCTGACCAAGGCGTTTAGAGCTTATACCGAAGATGTTTCATATTGCTCTCTCGGATCGATTAAATCTAACATCGGTCATCTTGAAGCGGCTGCGGGTATTGCCGGCCTGACAAAGATTATCTTACAAATGAAGTATAAAAAAATAGCCGCAACACTGCATGCTGAACGGGTGCATCCGGATCTTTATCTGGAAGAGACACCTTTTTGCCTTCAGCAGGAAACCGCCGACTGGATAAAACCCGCGAATGAAAAACATTCTGACAGCAAATATCCGCGGCGTGCGGGATTAAGTTCTTTCGGAGCGGGCGGGGCGAATGCTCATATTCTTGTGGAAGAGTATGAGTCTGCTGCTGACTGTCATACGGATTGTGAGGAAAGTGAGGAACTTATCGTACTCTCAGCCAAGCATTCACTGAGTTTACGGGAATCGGCAAAACAGCTGGTGGAATATCTTCAAAAGGTCCGTCAACAACAGGGCGAGTTTTTGCAGCAAGCGGGAACAAACAAGCCGCTTCACCTTTCTGATATTGCGTATACCCTTCTTGAAGGGCGTGAAGCCATGGCGGAAAGGCTTGCTGTCATTTCAAATAATATCGATGATCTGATGTTGAAATTAAATCACTTTTATAATGGAATTGACGATCACGAAATATTTAGAGGGAAAAAACCGAATCATAAACGCAGACAGCAGCAATCGGAACTTCCGCTCAAATCCGGCAG
The DNA here is from genome assembly GCF_032461585.1 of Bacillus sp. IS1. Lineage (NCBI taxonomy): Bacteria > Bacillati > Bacillota > Bacilli > Caryophanales > Bacillaceae > Bacillus > Bacillus sp. IS1. The sequence goes on from NZ_JAWCWR010000001.1 coordinate 251,041, forward strand.
AACCACATTAACCGAAATGGCTGAATTCTGGGTATCAGGAGGCAATTTAAGCTGGGAAGATTTCCGCACCGGCAGAAAACCGGCGAAAATTACCCTGCCGACTTACCCTTTCTTAAAAAACAGACTGTGGGTGTCAAATAAGGCGCAATCAAAATCAACAGCTGATAAAGCTCCTTTATTTGATTTTTCTGCAGGTGAGTGCCGATTTTATAAAACGCTTTCAGATTCTGAATATTATGTAAAAGATCATGTTGTGCATGGGAATATGGTTCTGCCAGGAGCGGCAATCATCGAAGCGGCCAGAGAAGCGGGAGAGAGGCTGTACGGAAAATCAGTCATAAAACTGAGTCAGGTTGTATGGGCGGTTCCGATAAACGTTGAAAAAGAAAAGACGATAATGATAGATCTGCTGCCGAATCAAAAAGACGGCAGATTTGTGGTGAAAACCGATATGCAACCTGAAGCGGCAGTTCATTGCCAAGGAAACATTATCACATGCGGAGATCAAGATGCCTCTCAAACAGAGCGTTTTCAATTGGACAGCTGGTTAACCGGACAGAAAAGATTAATCAGCGGCGCTGAGTGTTACAGGGATTTCCGGCAGAGCGGTTTGGACTATGGAACCAGTTTTCAGGTAATAAAACAGCTGTTTATCCATGAAAATGCTGTTCTTGCACGAATATCACTTCCTGAGAGCATTCATAAAAAATCCGGCACGCTGCTGGAACCGTGTTTATTGGATGGCATTTTTCAATCCACAACCGGGTTTACGTCCCGTCAAGAAGGGGATCACACCGCATATTTGCCTTTTGAATTAGGTGAGCTGGAGATTCTTCATGCACCTTCGGCAAACGGCTATGCTTACATTACAGCTGCCGATGAAAGACAACATGATGATGTCAAAAGGTTTCATATATTATTTATGGATGAAAACGGATCTGTAAGTCTTAAAATAAAAAACTTAGCGTTAAAGGCGTTAAGGGCTGTACCGCAGACTCAGGATGAGCGGCATTCAGTTAAGTACTACACTGATATGTGGAAGCGGGATCCTCTGCTTCATCAGCCTGAAGCCAGCGGTTTAAACAGCTGCCTTGTGATTTCACTCCGTCGGGATATATCAGAACCGCTGATCCGCCAGGCATATAAAGATATCGGCTTGAACATGATCTTTGTCCGCCATGGCGGCAGTTTTCAAGAAAAAGAAGCTGATTCCTTTGAATTGAACAGCGTCAAACTTGAAGGCTATCAGAAATTGCTGGCGATTCTTAAAGAAAGACAAGTGACAATTGACCGCGTCATTTTAATCGGGATGAGCCCTGAAACGGGAATTGAGCATAACATTCGTGAAAAGCTGGAAGAGGCTGTTTTGCCGGTTTTCAATGTAACGAAAGCTCTGCTAGCAACAATCCCAAGACATAAAATCCTGATATCACATGTATTTTTCACAAGGGAAAATCAAATTTTACCTTATCAAATGGCAATCAGCGGCTTTTTTAGGTCACTTCATTTAGAACATCCAATGTTGTCCGGTAAAAATATTGAAATACAAAGCGATGAAATTCAGTTACAGATGAACACCGGTCTGCCTGAATTAAAAAACCTTGTGAAAGAAACAATCATCAGCGATGATACTTCAGAAATCAGATACAGAGATGGAATCAGGCAGGTGAAACACTCTGCAGAAATTGAAAGTGCCGAGCCCCCCAAAAAGATGGAAGTAAAAGAAGGGGGAGTTTACCTCATTACAGGAGGAACGGGCGGTCTGGGACTGATTTTCGCCAGACATCTTGTGCGAAAAGGGAGAATAAAACTTGTCCTTATCGGCAGGTCAGAGCTTTCTGAGGAAGCCGTAAGCAATGTAAAAGAGCTGGAAAAAAACGGATCAGAGGTTTTTTATGTAAGAACCGATATTTCTGATAAGGAAAATGTCAATAACCTGATAAACCTCGTCAAAAACAAATTAGGTCCTGTTAAAGGAATTATTCACAGTGCCGGTGTGATAAAAGATTCATTACTCATCAATAAGCGTGAAGAGGATCTCGATTCAGTCGTGGCCAGCAAGGTTTACGGAACGATATGGCTTGACCGGTATACAGACAGAGAACCTCTGGACTTTTTTGTAATGTTTTCATCTATCAGCGCAATAATCGGGAACGCGGGACAAACCGATTATGCTTATGCAAACCGGTTTATGGATTATTTTGCGGAAATGAGAGCGGCGGAAAATAAACCTGGAAAAACAGTCTCGATTAATTGGCCTTTATGGAAAGAAGGCGGTATGCAAATTGATATTCATTCAGAGAAGTTCCTTTATGACCGTTTCGGAATGCTGCCTCTGGGAAAACGGGAAGGCCTTGCAGCATTTGATCAAGCAATGACAGGGTGTGAACATCAAATAATGGTATTTAGCGGTAATGAATTAAAGCTGGAACGAATGATAACGATTGACAGCGGAAAAAGTGACCCGGCAATCGCCGACGAAAATCAAGAACCGAAAGAGCTGTCAACAACTGAATCTTTAAAAAACACTTTGACGCGCATCATCACCGGCGTATTAAAAATTGAAGAACGGGAATTTGATTTTGAACTGCCGATAAGTGAATACGGATTTGATTCAATTATGTTTACAATGCTGGGCAGCGAATTAAACGAGTCATTAGGAATATCAATGATGCCGTCAGATTTTTTCGGTCTTACTGATTTTAATGAACTTCTTGAGTTTTTAAAGAGTGAGTATTCCGAGGAGCTTCATCTCTGCGGCTCTTTTTCTTCAGATGAATCTGCGGCGAAAGACCGGAGAGAAAATCTGATTGAGGGCATCGCAAAGATGATGTCAAGTATTTTGAAGATTGACAGAAAGGAAATAGAAGAAGAGACTTCATTCGGCGAGTACGGATTTGATTCTATTACGTTTACCAGACTCGGAAATGAAATCAATCAACAATATGGTACGGAATTATTGCCGTCCATTTTCTTTGAGTGCAATTCACTGGCTGAAATGACTGATTATGTAATCGAGCAATACGGAGAAATCCTTTTTGCTGAGACAGAATCTTTTTCTGCAGCTGACGAAAAAACATTGTACAGCACGCCTCCGCCGGAATCTTATGAACGTTCCCCTGAGCCTGAAAATAAAACTAGGCAAGAGGAAAGACATATAAATGAGCCGGTTGCAATAGTGGGAATAAGCGGCCGTTTCCCCCAAACAGATACGCTGGAAGACTTTTGGGAAGGAATTGAAAAAGGCCGGGATATGATTACAGACATTCCTGAAGACCGTTGGAACTGGAAAGAGTTTGACGGCGATCCGATCAGGGACGTCAATAGAACAAAAATAAAAAAAGGCGGATTTATCAAAGGCGCGGACAGTTTTGATCCGTTGTTTTTCGGGATTTCTCCCGCCGAAGCAGAATTAATGGATCCCCAGCAAAGAATTTTTATGGAGACTGTATGGAAAACAATAGAAGATGCGGGCTATAAGCCGTCTGATTTGGCAGGGACGAAAACCGCGGTGTTTGCAGGGGTCGCCACAACGGATTATGCTGAACGTCTGAATGAAAATGGCGTCTCTGTTCAGGCGCAGACCGCAACCGGTTTAAATCATTGTATATTGGCAAATCGTATTTCTTACCAGCTGAACCTGACGGGTCCGAGCGAACCGATTGACACTGCCTGTTCAAGTTCGTTAGTTGCGCTCCATCGTGCGGCTGAGGGGATTCAAAGAGGCGATTTTGAAATGGCGATTGCAGGCGGAGTGCATATTATGACAAGCCCTACTCTGTTTATAGCTTTTGATAAAGCAGGGATGCTTTCCAAAGACGGAAAGTGCAAAACGTTTGATAAAAGCGCTGACGGCTATGTAAGGAGTGAAGGGGCGGCTGCAGTATTGCTCAAGCCGCTCAGCAAAGCACAGGCAGACGGTGATCATATATATGGTTTGATTAAAGGATCAGCTGTAAATCACGGCGGCCGCGCCAATTCTTTGACAGCTCCGAATCCGAACGCACAGGCGGACTTATTAACCGAAGCTTGGCGGAAGGCGGGGGTCAGCCCTGCCACTGCGGGATATATAGAAGCGCATGGCACAGGGACAAGTCTTGGTGATCCGATTGAAGTGAACAGCATCATAAAGGCATTTAAAACGTTATATCAAGAATGGGACATTCCTTTTGCGAAACAGAAATGCTGCGGAATCGGGTCTGTGAAAACAAACATCGGCCATCTCGAAACCGCTGCCGGAATAGCCGGAGTGCTGAAAGTGTTACTGGCTTTTAAATATCGCAAACTTCCGGGACTCGCCCATTTTTTAGAACTCAATCCATACATCAAACTGGAAAATACGCCATTTTATATCACAGAAACCGCTCAAAAGTGGAATTCGATAAAAGATGAAGAGAACAACGATCTGCCGAGGAGAGCAGGTGTCAGCTCATTCGGATTCGGCGGTGTGAACGCGCATATTGTATTAGAGGAATATAGGGAACCTCAAAAAGAAGTGCCGGAAAACAACGGTAACACACATATTTTTGTTTTATCTGCGAAAAGCAAAGATCAATTACTTGAGTATATCCGGCTTATGGTTCAGTACTTGGATCGCGTGATTGCCGGTGACATGACCGTTAATGCCAGTGACATGGAATTTACATTGCAAAACGGCCGGGAAGCAATGAACGAAAGAATTGCCGTATGTGCAGCGAGTCTGACTGAGCTGAGAGATAAATACGTCAGCTTTCTTGATGACAGCAAGGTGCAAAAAGGCGTATTTATAAGCGAAAACACTGAAGAGCGCACAGCTGTTTCTGAATATATGATTCAGGAGGCTCTTCAAAGCGGAAAAGAGGAGCTGCTCGCACAATGGTGGGCCAATGGAGCCGAGTTTGAATGGAAGACAATCGGCAATAAGAAATTGAATAGAGTGCCGATGCCAACTTATCCGTTTGCAAAAGAGAGTTATTGGTTTACTCCGAAAAAGAACAAAAGCGAGGTTAATAGTAAAAGTCTTCACCCATTAATCAGCGAGAATGTCTCAACATTAAAGAAACAAGCATTTAAAACTGTTATTTCCGGAACTGAATTTTTCGTCACTGATCATCTTGTTTCAGGAGACTATGTGCTGCCAGGAGCCGCTTCGCTTGAAATGGCTCTTGTTTGTGCGGAAATAAGCGGAGAAAGTAAAGTATATAAAATAAAAGACGTGATGTGGAACAGACCTATATTATATAAAGGAAAAACGCTGCACATTTATACCGACTTGGAAATGAAACAAGATAAGTTGAACGTAATGATATGTAAAGAGGGTCCGGATGGCGTGCAGCAAATCTGCACACAAAGTGAAACAGTATTCGGAGACATAAACAGCAATCCTGAGTATGTCGATATTGATCAGTTCATACGCAGCAGTGAGCCGGTCATAAGCCGGGAAGAGTGTTATCACCGCTTCAGCCGTATGGGCCTGACATATCATAGCAGTTTTCAAACATTGAAAGCCGTATATCGCGGTGATATGGAGTTAATGGCAGAATTGGAGCTTCCTGCTCATTTAGCGAACGGGTTTTCACATTTTACACTTCATCCTTCATTAATTGACGGCGGTTTTCAAGCGGCGGCATTTTTGTTAAGAGATAATGAGAAAGAGGGCTTATTTGTTCCATATTCACTTAGAGAGCTTCACATTAAGAGGGCGCTTACTGCCCGATGCCATGTTTCGGTGAAAGAAACCGGTTTTTATACGTATAACATTGATTTTATTAACGAGAGCGGCGAAATAGCCGTGAGCATGAAAGACTTTTCTGTCAGAAAAGTGACCGGGGGAGAATTAACCGCAGGACGTAAAAATGAAGATCAGGAAATTCTCTTCTTATTAGAACGATTGAAAAACGGTGAACTTTCTGCTGACCAAGTTTATCAGCTGCTGGAGGGAAAATAGTGCAGATCAAACAAATACTTTCCTTAATTGAAGAACAGCAAATGTCTCCTGATGCAGGACTGGAGCTAATTCGCACTTACAGAAAAGAACAAATGGAAAAAAAGGCGGAGCCGGAATCACAAGCTCCGTCCCCAACCATTTTTTTTAAGAACGAATGGGTAAGGACAAATAACATTGATAGGCCGAATCAGCAGGCACCGGGAAATATGCTGATTTTTGATCAGGATAACCGTCTTTTTCAGCATGCCGAGATGATGAATGGAGAACATAACCGTGTCATTCTCGTAACGCCCGATTCTGATTATAGAATTGAGCGGAATAGATGCACAATCAATCCTTCTGATGAAAATCATGTCGAAATGCTGCTGTCTGATTTGGCTGAAAACGGATTTACACCTGATGTCGTGCTATATTTATGGAACGGAGAAATCAGAGAATTCACTGAAGAATCCGTTAACGAAACTCTTCGCAGAGGGATAAACTCGCTCTTTTTATTATTAAAAGCTTTAATGCGAAGAAACGAACCTGTTACGTTATTGCATATTTATTGGACAAGCGGTCTGAATCAGCCGTTTCACGAAGCTGTCGGAGGGTTCATGAAAACGGTAAACATGGAAAGCTCTAAGCTTAAAGCGAAAACCATACAGATTCGCCATGAGCATTCTGAGATAAATCCTCCAGTTTCCGAGGTGTGGGATGCTGCAATCAGTGAAATACAGCACTTTCAATCCGATGAATGTGAGGTTTTAATAGACTCACATACCCGTTATGTGAAAGGGCTGCAGCATATTGATAATCCGGAACACGATAACGGATCTGTAACGTATCAAAAAGGCGGCATATATATCATTACCGGAGGAGCGGGAAAACTCGGGCTGCTGTTTGCGGAACACATCGCTAAAGAAAACCAAGCCGTGATTATACTTACAGGCCGTTCTTTTTTAACCGCTGATCAAAAAGAACGGATCAGTAAGCTTAATGAGAGCGGCTCTGTTGTTGAATATCAGCGGACGGATATAACAGATCGAACAGAGACAGAGCGATTCATTTTCGGCGTTAAACAGCGGTACGGCAGCATAAACGGGATCATTCATGCTGCCGGCATCCTTCGTGACTCATTTCTTGTAAACAAAAGCCTCAGTGATTTTACGGACGTACTGAAACCGAAAGTTTACGGGACAATCTGGCTGGATGAGCTGACAAAAGACGAAGATCTTGATTTTTTTGTTCTCTTTTCTTCTTTTTCGGCTTACGGAAATGCCGGCCAAAGTGACTATGCGTACGCAAATCATTTTATGGACAGTTTTGCAGTGCTTCGATCTCAGCTCTCCCGAAACGGAAAAACCCTTTCAATCAATTGGCCGTTATTGAAAGATGGCGGGATGAGTCTCGACAGCAGTGGAATCATTCAAATAAAAGAAAAATACGGAATGACTCCGATGCGAACTTCCTCTGTTTTGGAAGCGTTTCTGAAAATGCTGCGGTCTTCATTTACCAGCTTAATGCCTGCAGAAGGAGAGCGGGATAAAATGATAAAAGCGCTTTCGATTCAAAGAAATACAGCTGCAGCAGATCAAGATACACTCACGGCGGAACACGATGAAGAAGAGGAATATGCTGCGAAAGAAAAAGTCAATGACTATTTAATCAAGATCATCAGCGGTGTCTTGAAAATCCAATCTCATAAAATAAATGCGAAAGACTCTTTTGAGAAATTCGGAATCAACTCACTTATGATCATGTCACTTATTTCAAAGCTTGAAGATACTTTCGGGGATCTTCCAAAAACAATCTTTTTTGAATATCAGAACATTGAAGAGCTTTCAAACTTCTTCCTAACATCTTTTAAAGAAAAAGTGCTTAAGGCCGCAGGGGCAGCTCCGGTAACAAGAGTGCCGAAGAAAAGAGAAAATCTGAGTGAAAAACAGCACCGGCAGCAGAAGGATACATCTGCACCGAGCATGGTTCCGCCGGGTGAGGATATTGCCATTATCGGTGTGAGCGGAAGATATCCGAAATCCGATACTCTTGAGGAGTTCTGGGAAAACATTGCCGGAGGGAAAAACTGTATTATTGAAATCCCCGAGGAACGTTGGGATTTCAGATCGAATTACAGTCCCGACAGAATGGAGAAGGGGAAAATCAACAGTAAGTGGGGCGGTTTTATCAGCGGTGTTGATCAATTCGATCCGCTGTTTTTCCACATTTCTCATAAAGAAGCTGAGCTGATGGACCCTCAGGAGCGAATTTTTCTCGAAACCTCCTGGCATACGTTTGAAGATTCAGGATATACAAAAGAGAAGCTTGACGGTATGAAAGCCGGTGTGTTTGTCGGAGCCATGTACGGACAATATCAATTATTCGGCGCAGAAGAAACTGCGCGGGGCAATCCGATTGCGCTCAGTTCCTTCTTTTCATCTATTGCGAACAGGGTTTCATACTTTTTTAATCTCTCCGGCCCGAGCATTGCACTGGATACGATGTGTTCATCATCGCTGACGGCCATTCACTTGGCATGTGAGAGTATTAAAAGAGGGGAAAGTGAAATTGCGCTTGCGGGCGGCGTTAATGTGTCCATACATCCCAGCAAATACCTTTGGCTGAGTCAAGGTAATTTTGTTTCCACCGAAGGATTGTGCAGAAGTTTCGGAGAGGGCGGAGACGGCTATGTCCCGGGAGAAGGTTCGGGAGCCGTCCTGTTGAAACCTCTGGAAAAAGCAATTGCTGATCAGGATCATATATACGGAGTGATTAAAGGAACATCTGTAAATCATGGCGGAAAAACCAATGGATTTACGGTTCCGAATCCGAATGCACAAGCTGAGCTGATTGCTGAAAATTTTAAGAAATCGGGCATCAGTCCGCGATCCGTCAGCTACTTGGAAGCACACGGAACGGGTACCTCGCTCGGAGATCCGATTGAGATCGCAGGATTGACAAAAGCGTTTGAGAAATTTACGGATGATAAACAATTTTGTGCTATAGGTTCAGTGAAGTCTAATATCGGACATTTGGAGTCTGCTGCAGGTATAGCAGCTCTTACAAAAGTTCTTTTACAATTTAAGCATCAGAAATTGGCGCCATCCATTCACTCGGAACAGCTGAACCAAAATATCCGATTTGAAAAGACGCCTTTTTACGTTCAGCGGAAAGAAGAAGAGTGGCGGAAAGAATCAGGCGCCTCCAACAGGAGAGCAGCAATCAGTTCGTTCGGAGCGGGAGGAGCAAATGCCCATGTCATTGTGGAAGAATATCAAAACCATGCGGACACACAAACAATAAGCGGGCCGTTTGCCGCAGTTCTCTCTGCCAAAAATGAAGACAGACTGAAAGAATACGCTCGGCGCCTTCTGCAATTCACAGAGCGGGAGACAAAGGCCTCGGCAGCTGATATCGCTTTTACATTGCAGACATGCAGGGAACCGATGGAAGACAGACTTGCTGTTGTAGCTTCCGATTTGCCGGAGCTTAAGGAGAAGCTGAGAACTTTCTGTACCGAAGGAACAATTGGAGAGGGCGTATACAAAGGCAATGTTACGAAAGATTTTGATAAAGTCTTTATCTTTCATGATCAAAAGATGAAAGATAAATTCCTCGAGGCGATGATGGAGACAAAGGACTTGAATCTTCTTGCAAAATTATGGTCTTTCGGGGCTGATATTCAATGGCGAGAGTTATATGAAGAATATACCCCGCAAAAGGTCAAGCTTCCTTTATATCCATTTGCTGAGGAGTCTTACTGGGTGCCTGGAAGCCAAAGTGCAGTATTTCCGGAAACATTGCCGCAGCAGTCTTCACTGCACCCGCTTCTGGATTCGAATGAATCTACTCTGGAACAGCAGTTTTTTAAAACGACATTAAGAGAAAAAGAGATTTGGTTAAAAGACCACATTGTAAAAAACAAGAGCATTCTCCCGGCAGCTGCTTTTCTTGAAATGGCATGCGCAGCGGGAACGCGGTCATATCGAAAGAAAAAGGTCACTCGTTTAAAAAACGTGATATTTGCCAGACCGGCCATGCTTTTGCAAGAGAGCCTGACCATTTACACTCACATTTCCGTAAAAGACGGCAGCATATTATTTAACATGTCACCTGACGAGGATGCTGCTGTAAGGACTGGATTTGTGATGGGGGAATTAGATTATGATCATCATTACAGTGATGATGATATAGAGAACATCGACAGACAAGAGATGATAAACAGAAGTGCTTTTGTCCGTGAACAAGATGAATGTTACGAGTATTTTCGGGAAAACGGGTTCCTGTATGGGCGCGCTTTTCAGCCGATTCAACGTTTATGGGGCAGCGGAACGGAAGCGGTTGCACACTTATTGCTGCCAAAAGAAGCCGCATATGCACTTGAAAATTATACATTGCATCCGTCTTTAATTGATGGGGCTCTGCAATCTTTGTTCGGAATTACCGACGGAAGAGAAGAGGCATCTGTTTATGTTCCTTTTTCAATAGGAGAGATTACGATTCGGAAAAAAGTTTCAGCAGAATGCTGGGCTTATGCGCGTAAAACAGGCCAAAAAGGTCAATCCGAGCTTATTTACGATATTCAGCTGCTTAATGAACAAGGAGAGAGACTTGCAGGTTTGAAGGATGTAACCATTCGTAAAAAAGAAACGTTTTCCGCGGAGGCGCAGACTCGTGCAACAGCGGATTCCAATGGAAAGAACGAGAGAGTAAAAGAGCTCCTCAGACAATTAAAAGCGGGCGAACTGACTGCGGAGGAAGCAGATTATGCGCTGGAGCGTATGCAGGATTAGTTTATCATTTTGCGGCAGTGCCATTTGTAAAGGGGATGAAGATTTTTATGAAAGAAGCCCGTCATATTAGAAAAAAAGTACTTTCTGACATAGAAAGCGGCATTATTTCTTTGGAAGAAGGAGTAAAGCGGATACAGCAGCTTGGTTCTCATTCCGCAGGGGGTAACGGACAGGCGATATATTATCAGACGGTCTGGCAGCGGACAGATCTCAGCATTCATGTAAAAGGCGGCCGACGTGAGGGCAGCCTTTTATTATTTGATAAAAATGAAATTGTGAGAAATGAACTTGCTGCATTGCATGATACAAGGGTTATTTTGGTTAAGCCGGGGAAAGAGTTTCGAAAAACCGGGGACGGTGTATTTGAAATCGACCCCCGCTCTGAAAGAGATTACATAAACCTGTTAGGATGGCTTATAGAAGAAGAGAAGTCAGATATACGGGAAGCGGTGCATTTATGGTCAGACATGCCGTTTGAAAAGACTGAGAGAGCGATTCGTGAACAATGCGACAGCGGAGTCTATTCTTTGTTTTTACTGCAACAGGCGCTCTTCAAAAATAACTGCCGCAAACCGATCAAGCTGTTATACGGATATTTTTCGCATCTTTCTGGAGAACAGCCTCTTTACGCGGCGGCAAGCGGATTTTTGCGGACATTGCAGCTGGAAAATCCGTTAATCTCAGCAAAAAGCATTGAATTGGAGCAGTCAATAGCAGCCGTTCACGCGGCTGATATCATACGCAATGAGCTGAGTGATTTCCAGCCTTCAGATGTAGAGATCCGTTATAAAGACATGCAGCGTTATGTTAAACAGCTCAAAACGTATGAACCCGAAAAAAATTCCGGAAGCGGAGATGTGCCGCTGAGAGAAAATGGAGTATATATTATCGCGGGAGGCGCGGGCGGATTAGGATTTACCTTTGCAGAATATTTGGCTTTTCAAACAAAATGCTGCCTTGTTTTAACGGGGAGATCTCCGCTTTCAGATCATATAAGAAAACAGCTGAGACGATTGGAGGATGCCGGTTCTTCAGCTGTTTATGTTCAGGCTGATATTACCAATAAGGAAGAAGCCGAATATGTAGTCAAAAAAGCCAAAACTTCTTATGGAAAAGTAAACGGGATCATTCAGGGCGCGGGAATCATCCGTGATTCTTTCCTTCTTAACAAGTCACGAGAGGAATTCGATCAGGTAATCAGACCGAAAGTATTGGGTACGATGTGGCTGAATGATGCTGTTGAGAAAGAAAATCCTGACTTTTTCATTTGCTTCTCCTCTACTTCCGCAGTGTTGGGAAATGTCGGGCAATCTGATTACGCGTTCGGAAACAGTTATATGGATCATTTCATGAATATGCGTTCTGCCCAGGATTCTGATACGATTTCTCTCTCTCTGAACTGGCCGCTGTGGAAAGAAGTCGGCATGCAAGTGGATGAGCGCACGGTAGAGACAATGAAAAAGGCGGGTTTTTATCCTTTAGAAAAAGAAGAAGGTAAAGAAGCGTTTGCAGTCGCATTGTCCTCCGGTTTTTCGCAATTTACTGTATTTTACGGAGATGAGCAAATTGACAATCATGTTCATCAATTATATGAACGAAAAGACAATATTCCGGCAGATGAAGGAACAGGGAGAAATATCGAATCATTTGATTCAGAGAAACTGACAGCTGAAACATCTGATTTTATTATAAAAATGATTGCTGCAGAATTCAGGATGCCTGCGGACAAAATAGATGCAGAAGAGGCATTGGAAAAATACGGACTTGATTCCGTTATGATTATCAATATGACGAATGAGCTTGAAAAACATTTCGGCGCGCTCTCAAAAACGCTGTTATTCGAATATCAGACTGCGGCAGAATTGTCACAGTATTTCGTTGAGGAGCACAGGGATACTCTTCTTCATAAACTCCGGTTAGGAGAAAACGGGAGCAGCACCCCATCTCAGAAGAAAAAAGACAATAAACAGACAGCCGAAGTTAACGGGAAACAGAAAATCCAGATGAAAAATCAGGTGCAGCAGCAGGAGAAGTATCATGACAATGATATCGCGATTATCGGTATCAGCGGACGTTACCCGATGGCAAATGATCTTGATACTCTGTGGGAAAACTTATTGAACGGTAAAGACTGTATAACTGAGATACCTAAGGATCGGTGGGATTCGGGGCTGCACTATCAGCCCGCAGCGGGCGATGAAGTAAAAAACCAAAGCAAATGGGGGGGATTTATTGACGATGTGTATCATTTTGATCCGTTGTTCTTTAATATTTCTCCTGCCGAAGCTGAATTAATTGATCCGCAGGAGAGACTGTTTTTAGAGACGGTTTGGCACACCATAGAAGATGCGGGGTACGCAAAGAAAACGCTTGAAAGAAAAAACGTCGGTGTTTTTGCAGGGGTTATGTACGGCCAATATCAGCTGTACAGCGTTGGTCACGAAGCGGCCGTTTCTTCCTCATATGCATCAATCGCCAACCGGGTATCCTACTTCTTTAATTTCAGCGGGCCAAGTATTGCTTTGGACACGATGTGTTCCTCATCATTAACGGCTGTTCATTTTGCCTGTGAAAGTTTAATCAGGAATGAATGTGAAATTGCAATTGCAGGAGGCGTCAATTTATCCATTCATCCTCATAAATATGAACTCCTGACCCAAGGCGGATTTTTATCCAGTGATGGCCGGTGCAGAAGCTTCGGTTCAGGAGGAGACGGCTATGTGCCGGGAGAAGGAACAGGTGCCGTGCTGCTGAAACCCGTAAAAAAGGCTATTGCTGACGGTGATCAGATTTATTCAGTTATTAAGGCAACAGCCATCAACCACGGTGCTAAGACGAATGGATATACCGTGCCGAATCCCAAAGCTCAAAGTGAGGTCATTACGAGAGCCTTAAAAAAAGGATTTATTGATCCAAACAGCATCAGCTATATAGAGGCTCACGGAACAGGCACCGCGTTAGGAGATCCGATTGAAATCACCGGTCTGACCAAAGCATTTTCAGGTGCCGAACGCGATAAGAAGACATGCGCGATCGGGTCGATTAAATCAAATATCGGACATCTTGAGGCTGCTGCAGGCATAGCGGGCATTACGAAAGTTATTCTTCAAATGAAACATAAAACAATTGTTCCGTCACTGACTCATTCTGCTGAATTGAATGAAAATATACCGTTTCAAAAAACACCTTTTTATGTACCGGACAGTGCCGAAAAATGGGAGTCATCCGTTCCCAGGCGTGCCGGAATCAGTTCTTTCGGGGCAGGAGGAGCTAATGCCCATGTTATTTTAGAAGAATTTGCGGATGAAGCTATCTCTCCTCTCGCGGCTGAAGAACCTGAACAGCTTTTATTTGTTTTTTCTGCAAAAAATGCCGACAGGCTGGAAGAATATGCAAAACGCGCAAAAGAACATATAGCAGCCAGAGATTATCCATTAGAAACACTTAGAAATACAGCATTTACTTTACAAACCGGCAGAGAAGAAATGCCGCACAGATTGGCTGTTATCGCCTCCACAAGAGATGAATTGCTTAAAGGACTGACAGACTATACCCTCGGAAACGCGATGGATCATATTTTTACAAGCGGCAAAGACACAACAGAAGCAAAAAGGATGAACAAAGCTGAGATTGAAGAAGCAGCCGCAAACAGGGATCTTGTGAAGATTGCTGAATACTGGGTTGCCGGAAACGGGGTAGATTGGCCGTCACTTTATAAAGGTGCTACTCTGAGACGGGTATCAGCACCCGGATATCCATTTGCCAAAGAGCTGTGCAGAATAGATGCGCAAAATACGGGAAGCCGCCGGATGAACGGTAATAACGATCTGCATCCTTACATTTCATGCAATATATCTGATTTTAAAGCACAGAAGTTTCTTATCAATGTAAGCGATACCGGTTTGTATATAAAAACAAAGTATCAAGACAAGGAAATGTTTCCGTTTCTCAGCCAGATTGAAATGGCGAGAGCTGCCGGAGCGATGGCTTCAGGGAATCCGATTATTAAATTAACAGAGCTCTCCTTTAGAGAACCGATGTTACAAAGCGGAAGCAATGAGCAGATCCGGATTGTATTAACCCCGGATAATCAGGGTGCATCGTATTCTATAGAAAAACAGAGCGACTCATCCATTTATTCCTCAGGGCGGATCGAATTAGAAGGCGGGGCGTACGAGAACGGAAATATTCATCTTGAGCCGTTCCTGTCTCAGCGCGCAGACCGCATACCGTACGAAGCGTTTTATCAGCGGCTTGCCGAATTCGGATACAGCTGCAGTGACAGTCTGAAAGCCGCAGAGCACTGCGTCAGCAGGAACGGACAGGTACTTTTAAAGATAAAAGCAAAGGCCGAGCCGAAAGGGTGCATAATCAAACCGGTAGTTATTGAGAGCGTATATCAAGCCGTCATATACCTTGCGGGGGAAAATGCCGGAGAGCTCCCGGAAAATATTAAAGAATGTACGATTTTTGATCATGAGACTGAACCCGTTTATGTATATGCAGAACAAACTGAAGAAAGCGATTCGGCTTATGATGTGTATGTATTAGACAATGCCGGCGGGATTTTGATGGAACTGAGCGGACTGGTTTTTGGCGGAAAGCCTAATAAAAATGTACGTTTTTATGAGCATAAGTGGGATCAAAAAAACCCTCTGATTGAAATGAAAGATAGGGAGCCAAAAACAATTCTGGTCTTTGCAAAAGATGAAGCATTGGCTGGAGCTCTGAAAAATCAATCAGACAGCCGTATCATTCTCGTCACGCCGGATCAGCGGCAGACCGATCAAAATCTGCTGACATTCTGTATAAACCCGGAAGTGACGTCAGATTACATTCGTTTATTCGAAGAATTGGAGAAAAAGGGGTTTTCTCCTGATGTCATCTTGCACACGGGAGAAACATTTTACGCGGGTGACCGCCTTCTCAGCGGCCTGGAAGCAATTTTTTATTTATTAAAAGCGCTGAGCGCCCGCAGTGACGCCTCTCTTTATCTTCATTCTCTGCTTCTTGTTCACTCTTTTAAAGAAGGCGTGAATGATCCGTATACGGGCGCTCTTGCAGGCTGTTTAAAAACGGCAAATATGTTGGTGCCATCCGCAGAGAATGTGAAGTCAATCGGTTTTTCAGAACGTATATCAATTGAAAAAATGGCTGAATTTTGTCTTAACGAAATGGTTTCAGGCGTGGAACGGCAGGCGGAAGAAGTTAAATATATAAATGACAAGAGGTATGTTAAGACATTAAAGGAGTATGTATTCAATCATACAGAGCACTCTCATCAGCTGAAACAGAAAGGGATTTACCTCATAACGGGCGGTTTGGGCGGTCTGGGCCTGATTTTTGCAAAATATTTAGCCTCTCAGTATCAAGCAAAATTAGTATTGACGGGAAGGTCACCGTTAACAGCTGATAAACGACATAACATTGACCGGCTGCAGGCGCTTGGAGGAGATGCGGTATATTATCAAGCTGATGCCGCAGATCAAAAGACGATGGGACGGGTCATAGAAGAAACGAAACGGACTTGGGGCTCCATTCAAGGCGTTATTCATTCAGCTGGTCATGCCGATGATCGGTTATTTACAGAGATGAATCTGACTGATTTTTCAGAAGGCATGACTGCTAAAATTGAAGGAACGGTATGCTTAGATGAATTAACGAAAGATGAGCCGCTTGATTTCTTTATCGTATTTTCTTCTATTTCTTCGGTCTTCGGAGATTTTGGACAGGTTAATTATGCGTTGGGCAATTATTTTCAAGATCAATATATAAATTGGAGATCCGAACAGAGCCGCCGGCAAGAGAGACAAGGCAAGAGCATTTCGATTAACTGGCCGTTGTGGCGTAAAGGCGGAATGCATTTAAACAAAGAAGCTGAAGAAGCATATCTTTCCGCATCCGGGTTTGATTATTTGGAAACGGAAGAAGGGATAGCGGCTTTTGAGACGATTTTGGCAAGTGACTGTCCGCAAATTTCGGTTGTTACCGGGGATGCCGAAACAACACAAGCAAAAAAAGATCTGCCGCATCAAAAAGTAAATACGCTTCCGGTTCGTCAAGAGGAAATTTCTTATACAGCACCGGCTTATACAGACAATGTCCTGGAAGAACTGAAGCAAATGGTATCGGAATTATTGAAAATTAACATTGAACAGCTGGATACGGCAGAGAATTTCGGCAATCTCGGCTTTGATTCTATCAGTTTGAAAACATTAGCTGTCCGGCTGAATAAAAAATACAAGCTTAAGCTGACACCTGCCGTTTTCTTTACTTACAGCCATATTAAGTCTCTTTCAGAATTTCTAAACAGTGAACTGCGTACTGTTGCAAAAGGGAATACAGATGCAGAAAAAAACATTTCTGAAAAAAGGAAAGTAGTGCACGCTGGGAAAACCGCCGGGAAAACCGTGAAGCCGCCGCGAAGTTTTCCGTTTGAAAAAAAGACAACAAGACAGGCTGACCATCATCCAGAGAAGCAGCCAGTTGCCATTATCGGGATGAGTTGTGTTTTTCCGGGAGCAAAAAATGCAGATGAGTTTTGGCTCAATTTAATCAATGAAAAAGATTTGATTCAGGAAATTCCCCCGGATCGCTGGGATTGGAAAAAATACGCCGAAGGCAAAGGAAGCAGCGAAGTACATTCGAAATGGGGCGGCTTTATCACAGATGCCGATAAATTCGATGAGGCGTTTTTCAATATTAATCCGCGGGAAGCAGAACTCATGGATCCTCAGCACAGAATTTATTTGCAGGAAACCTGGAAAGCGATAGAAGATGCGGGTTACAAAGCTTCAAAGCTGTCTGGCAAAAATATCGGGGTGTTTACGGGCATTCAATTTAATGATTACCGCCAGCTGCTGATGAGGCATTCGGACGGGGCGCATGCGTTTGCGGGAACCGGAAACAGCCAGGCGCTCATCAGCAATCGTGTATCCCACTATTTTAATTTCAGAGGTCCGAGTGAGTCCATTGATACAGCCTGCTCAAGCAGTCTTGCAGCAATCCACAGAGCTGTGCGCTCGATTCAAAATGGCGAAAGTGAGCTGGCGGTAGCAGGCGGGGTTTCGCTGCTCTTAGATCCAGTCACGCATATGTATACTGATAAACTCGGTATTTTGTCTAGGGACGGCCGGTGTAAGACGTTTGATAAACTTGCCGACGGTTATGTCCGCGGTGAAGGTGCAGCTGTTCTGTTATTGAAACCATTGCAGGCGGCAATGAATGACAGAGACAATATTTACGGAGTCCTGAGAGGAACCGGAGAAAATCACGGAGGAAGATCTGCTTCATTGACCGCTCCGAACCCGGAAGCTCAGGCTGAACTGTTAACGTCTGTTTACAAAAATGCCGGTATTCCTGTTGATACGATATCTTATATTGAAGCACACGGAACCGGGACAGAACTGGGAGATCCGATTGAGATTGAAGGCTTGAAAAAAGCGTTTGGATCTTTTGAGCCGCGTTCAGGAAAGAATCATGACCAATATTGCGGCATCGGTTCAGTAAAAACGAATATCGGTCATTTAGAGCCCGCCTCTGGAATGCCGGGGCTGATTAAAGTATTACTATCCATGAAGTATAAAACATTGCCTGCCACACTTCATGTCAAGGAGCTGAACCCTTACATTCAATTAAGCGGAACACCGTTTCATATTGTCAATAAAACGATGAAGTGGGCCAGATTAAAAGATCGAAAAGGAAATGAAATTCCGCGCCGTGCCGGAGTCAGTTCCTTTGGATTCGGCGGGGCAAATGCTCATGTCATCGTGGAAGAATTTGAATACGGCCAAGATAAAGCAGTAACTGCCGAGCGGGAACAAATCATTGTTCTATCGGCCAAAACAAAGGAAAGGCTGATTGTTAAAGCCAAAGAGTTAACAACGTTTTTACATGAAGAACGATCAGTTCAATTTAGTCAGCAAGAGGTGCAGGAACGTGATTTACAAGAGGCGGTTCGGGAAGCGGCAGCGGGTATCCTGCGTTTAGATACCGCAGATATAGATGCAAAGACACCTCTTTCGGAATTCGGATTTGATCCGTTGGCTTATTCCGAATTAATCTCTTTTATAAACCAAATGTACGGCACAGAAATATCACTTGACATATTTCAGGAATTAAAGACACTGAGCGAGCTGTGCCGCTATATCAGCCGCATCCGGAATCGATCAGCTGATAAACCGCATAACGGCAATTTTAGAGAAAAGTCCGGATTCGGTCTTGAAGAAATAGCATATACGCTGCAAACCGGAAGGGAACCATTTGAATGCCGCCTTGCGATCACTTGCTCGAATACCGGAGATCTTCTTGAAAAATTAAACGGTTACATCCAGGGGAGCAGGCTGCAAGGTGTTTATGAAGGAAATGTAACGGATTTTGATAGTCTGTACGCTCCTTTATTCGGCGGCCCCGAAGGTCATGCATATGTTCAATCACTAATTCAGCAAAACAAGCCAGCCAAACTGGCTCAGTTGTGGACGATCGGTTGTGAAATCAGCTGGGAAGACTTGTATGAGGAGGAACTCAAACCGGTTAAACTGTCTCTTCCTCTCTATCCTTTCAGCAAGAACAGACATTGGATTCATTTAAATAAAGATGAAGCGCAGAAGGCTGAGGCTTTCTCGAACACTGAGCTTCACAACTCAAATAAAGATACAGCAGATGGAGAAATCATGTCGCTTCTTGAAAAAGCACAAACAGGTGAGATGAATACGAAAGAGACGTCAGAGCTGATAGAGGAGTTGCTTTTCCATGAATGAAAAAACGATGCAAATTGAGCAAATCGTGAAAAAGGTGAAAGAATGCAGCCTGACGCCTGAAGAAGGGCTGGAATTCATTAAGAGCTTGGGGAAAACCCATCTATATGAAATGGTATGGGATAGACATGAATTTAAAGGCAGTGAAAAATTCCCGCATACGAAAGAGCCAATTTTATTTTTTTGCGAAGACGACAGCATGTATACCGTAATGAAGAGACAGCTTGAAGGCTATGAGGCACCTTTCATTTACGTGACTTCCGGCGAGCGTTTCGAAGATTGCCGGAACGGTCGTTTTACAATGAACTTTACAAAAGGTGAGGATTATGATGCGTTATGCGGGGTTCTGCGTTCTCAAAATATAAGACCCCGCCATATTATTCATTTTTTGGCTGCCGGGATCTTCAAAAATACAGAAGATGCAATGAGAAAGCAGCTCAATAAAAGTCTGTATTCCTTGTTTCAAATGTTTCAGGCCTTAATGGCGAACAAACTTTGTCCGAAAGCAGAAATTTTGTACCTGTATGAAAATACCGAGGGCGAGGTTCAGCCGATTTATAACGCGGTTGAAAGTTTTCTTAAGACCGTACAGGCCGAAAATCCGAATTTCACATGTAAGGCTGCAGAGCTGAAATCAATGTTTGACGAGCCGTTTACAAAGCAGCATATTGCAGATGTCATCTCTTTTGAATGGAACAATCAATGTAAAACGGACCACTTTACCTGCTATGAGCCGAGGCATTATTATAAAAGGCAGCTTCAAAGAGTAAAAAAAGAAGATGGGGAGAAACATAGTTTCAGTGTAAAAAAGAACGGTGTGTATTTAATTACGGGAGGAGCCGGCGGTCTTGGGTATCTGTTTGCTGAATATCTGGCGAAACAGGCAGAAGTCAAGCTGGTATTAACCGGGCGTTCCCCGGCCTCCAGTGAAACGGCGCAAAAATTGAGCGCTCTTGAAAATCTTGGCGCTGAAGCCTTATATGTCCCGGCAGATATTTCAAAGGAAAAAGAGACGGACGCTTTGATTAAGCACATTAAGCAGACATTCGGAGAATTAAACGGAATTTTGCACAGTGCCGGACTTGTTAAGGATGCATTTATCATAAAAAAAACGAAAGAAAGCATAGAAGAAGTTATAGCGCCTAAAGTATTCGGAACCGTTTGGCTGGATAAAGCAGCTGAAGAAGAGCCTCTTGATTTCTTCGTTATGTTTTCGTCCCTTTCGGCCGTTCTGCCTAATGCGGGTCAAAGCGACTACGCCTTCGCTAACGGATGTATGGATGGATTCACTCAGTATCGAAGCATTAAAGGACGTCCCGGGAAAACACTTTCTATTAATTGGCCGTTATGGGATGCGGGCAATATGACAGTCGGGCCGGGAGAGCTGCAAGCTTTAAGACATGCAGGGCTGGAACTTTTATCCGCCCAAGCAGGGCTTGCCGCTTTTCAGGACAGTATGAGCCGCTCTGCTTCTCAGCTGGCTGTTATCAGCGGAGACAAAGATAGAATAAGTGAATTACTCTCAACTGACCATAAAAAGATAGAGACTGTGCCTGAAAACAACAGTAATCTGCCGCAATTAAATGAAAAAGATCTGAAAAAGGAAACGGTCCGTCTTTTGACAGAGATTGTCGGTGCGGAAACGGGAAGACCGGCGGACAGTATTTTACCCGAGGATACGTTTGACCGTTACGGAATTGATTCTCTAACGATTTTAGGTCTTAACTCACGTCTGGAAAAATATTTTGGAAGAGTGTCTAAGACTCTTTTCTTTGAATACAGCAGTGTTGAAGAGCTGTCAGAGTATTTTCTTGAACACTATCATCATGAGTTGAAGAAGGCGTTTTTACCGGCAGCCGAACAGCGAATTGATCATTCGGCGCCGGCGAAACGGGAGAAGCTTTCCGTTTCCCGCATACCATCCGCACCTTCCGAGGAAGATATTGCAATTATCGGTATAGCCGGCCGCTACCCGATGGCGAAGGATGTGGAACAGTTTTGGGAAAATATTTCTTCCGGAAAAGATTGTATAACGGAAATACCGAAAGAGCGCTGGGATTTTCGGAAATATTATCACACAGGTGACAATGCCCGTCATGACAGCAAATGGGGAGGTTTTATAAAAGACGCTGATAAATTCGATCCGCTGTTCTTCTCAATTTCGCCCCGTGATGCCGAGTTAATTGATCCTCAGGAACGGTTATTTTTAGAGACAGCGTGGCACACGTTTGAAGATGCGGGTTACACAAAGAAAAAGTTGAAACGGCATAAGACAGGTGTATTTGTCGGTGTCACCTACAGCCACTATCAGTTATTTGCAGCCGGTGCTTCAGATGATGAGGAACGTCAGGCGCTCTTGTCTTCTTATTCGTCTATCGCAAACCGGGTGTCATATTTCTTTGACCTGCACGGACCCAGCCTTGCAATTGATACAATGTGTTCTTCTTCACTTTCTGCTGTTCATTTTGCATGTGAAAGTATAAAAAGGGGAGAATCCACCCTCGCTATTGCCGGAGGAGTGAATTTATCCTTACACCCTGATAAATATACTTTGCTTTCACAAAATCATTTTGTTTCAAGCGATGGGCGCTGCAGAAGCTTTGGAGCGGGAGGAGACGGATATGTGCCGGGAGAAGGAGTCGGGGCCGTTCTTTTGAAATCGCTTTCTGCCGCAAAGGCTGACGGGGACAGGATTTACGGTGTGATTAAGGGAACATCTGTAAATCACGGCGGAAAAACAAACGGATACACTGTGCCAAATCCGGGCGAGCAGGCAAACGTCATCAGTGAAACTCTTGATAAGGCGGGGATTGATGCAGACAGCATAAGTTATATTGAAGCGCATGGCACCGGGACATCTTTGGGAGACCCGATTGAAATTTCAGGATTAACCAAAGCTTTGCACAGCTCGAAAAGCGATTATCGTTGTGCAATTGGTTCGGTTAAGTCAAATATCGGACACCTAGAGGCTGCGGCGGGAATTGCTTCTATTACAAAAGTGCTGATGCAAATGAAATATAAACAGCTTGCTCCTTCCCTTCATTCCGATCACTTAAATCCTAATATTGATTTTGAGGAAACACCGTTTTACGTGCAGTCTGAACTGACCGATTGGGAGACGCCGCAAAATCAAGCCAGAAGGTCAGGCATCAGTTCTTTCGGCGCTGGAGGATCTAATGCCCACATTATCATCGAAGAGTATAAGAATGAAGAAAAGGTGGAAACGGTAAAGAGCAACAAGACGCAAATTATTCTGCTTTCTGCCAAAAATGAAGAACGGCTCAGACTCTTGATTGATGCATATATAAAAGAACTCGAGCCAAAAACGTCACTAGCTGATGCTGCGTACACCTCGCAGACCGGGAGAAACGCTATGGAAGAGCGGCTCGCTGTTGAGGTTAGCAGCATTGACGACCTTCGCAATAAGCTGACGATGTATTTGCGGTCAGATCATAAGTTAAACGGTTTATATAGGGGAAAGGCCCGCCGAGGCACTGGTCAAAAGGATGCCCTGTCAGCCGCTCACTTTAATAGTGCAAGAGAAATGGCCATTCACTGGGTGAACGGAGGAGACGTTCAATGGGAAGAGATGTACACTTCAGAATTACCGAAGCTTATCTCTCTTCCTGCATATCCTTTTGAACGGAACAGATATTGGGTGCCTGCCGCAAAAGCAGCACAGAAACAGAAAAAAACAGGCGTACCGCAGAGTTTGCCCCATGCACCGACTGACTTATCATTTGATGTATTAAAAAAATCGTGGAAAAAACAAAAGGCTGCGCCTTCCGCTTTTACGAAAGGACAGGTGATGATCCTGGCTAATAGTGAAAGTGAGCGGCTTGCATTCGAATTGTTTGATTCAGACCCTATGATTGAAGCCGCTGTCATTTGCGCAGATAACTGGGATCATTCGGATTGGGAAGCCAAAAAAACGGCTTTAGCGGTCATAGAAGAAAATCCGGAAATCATCGGCATGATTGACCTGTCAGATTTGCGGAGTGATCAAAACGGGGCACGCACCGGCACAATCGGGAAGCTGACACTGCTGCAGGAAATCATAAAGACACGTAAACAGCTTTTCGTTTTACATGTGACCAGAGGGCTGCAGACATTTCTGAATGACAAGCCGTCGTTAGCCGGAGCCGAAACAGCCGGACTATATAAAATGCTGAGTGCGGAGTATCAAAAGATAAAATCAAAAACAATAGATGTAGACGGGTATGTCGGGACTGCGGCGGAACTGAGACAGATAATCACAGATGAAGCTTGCGCTGACGGTCTGTATAGTGAAATCTGCTACCGGAACGGTGAACGTTATATTCCATACGTCGAGAAATTATATGTAGCAGAATTGAACCGGAAACTATCCGGTCTGCCAGTATGCCGTACGGATCAAACCCTGGTTATTACAGGGGGAACAAGAGGGATCGGAGCAGAACTTGCCAGACATTATGCCGGCAAGGGAGTCAAAAAACTTGTGTTGATGGGAGTAACCGACCTTCCGGAATCTGATAAAATAGCCGGCATGTTAAAAGACACCGATGAAAAGTCACCTCTTTATTCGAAATTACAACTGCTGCATGAGTTGGATCAAAAGGGAGTTCAGGTGGAAGTGTATTCCGGGCCGCTCACGGAAAAAGAAACATTACATCGCTTCTTTTCAGAGGTGAGACTGAAGTTCGGCAAAATCGGCGGGGTGATTCATTGCGCTGGTGCAGCCAATCATTCGAATCCGGCTTTTATTCATAAATCTGATAAAGAAATAAGAGAAGTATTTGAGCCAAAGGTGCAGGGGATGCAGGTACTTCATGACATTTTTATTGATGACGAACTTGATTTCTTCATTTTGTTTTCATCTGTTGCGAGCGCTTTTCCTTTATTAGGCGCCGGAACAAGTGACTATGCCGCGGCGAACGCTTTTATGGATTACTTTGCGGCGTATCAGCATGCAGCCGGCAGAACGTATTATCAATCAATTAACTGGCCGAGCTGGAAGGACATTGGGATGGGCGAGGTGACAAGTCCATCATATCAGGCACTTGGTTTACTTTCACACTCAACAGAAACAGGTATTGCCATGCTGGATGAAATGATGACGATAAACGGATACCCCTGCCTTATACCGGCAAAGACACATCCGGAGAAATTCATGCTGCAGCAGCTGCTTCAGACAAGAATTCAAGCTGCTAAAAATAACCCGGATGCTGAGGAAAAAGTGATTTCTGGTCAGGGAGACAATGAATCCATTATCAGGAAGTTGATGGAGATCTTTTCCGCGGAGCTGAAAATACCTTACGGGAATTTAGATCAGGATACGTCTTTTGCGGATTACGGAGTTGATTCAATCTTACTGGTTCAGCTTGTCAAAAAAGCGGAAGATGTATTTCAAATAAAAATTGAACCTTCAGCTTTTCTGGAGTATCCGAGTTTTTCACAACTGGGCGTCTATTTGAACGAGTTATTTGCAAGTGAGGGGATCAGTCCTCAAATTGATTCGGAAAACATTGAGGTTCGGAAAAAAGAGCAACATATAAATCAAAATGCTTCCGAAATACGGGACAACGGATCACAAATACAACAAACCAGTCTGAACCAAATCGCTATTATCGGAATGGGCTGTGAGTTTCCGGATGCTCCGGATACAGAAACGTTCTGGACAAATTTGAAGAAAGGACAAAATAGTGTCCGCGAAGTCCCGGCGTCGCGATGGGATATTTCTTCATACTACTCTGACACCTATGAAAAGGGAAAAAGTATCAGTAAGTGGGGCGGATTTCTTCAAGATATTGAGTCTTTCGATCCCGCGTTTTTTAATATGAACAAAAGTGAGGCATCAGAGCTTGATCCGTTAATCAAAAAATGCCTTGAGGTCAGCGTCCAGACATTGAGAGACGGCGGCTATACAAAAGAAGAAGTATCAAACAAAGAAGTCGGCGTCTTCATCGGTTCGCGTACCGGGACGTTTATGTCCAAAATAGGTTCCCCTTCAAAAAATACGATCGTTGGTATAGGACAAAATTTCATAGGCGCGCATATCTCACATTTTTTTAATCTGAAAGGACCGAATCTGGTTGTAGACACGGCTTGTTCTTCTTCATTGGTCAGCGTCCATCTCGCTTGTCAAAGCCTGATGTCAAAAGAGTCAGATATGGCGATTGCGGGCGGGGTTGACATTTTGCTGGATCAAAAGCCTTACGTCATGCTGAGTGAGGCTCGGGCGCTTTCACCTGAAGGAAAATGTCATACATTTGATGAGAAGGCAGATGGATTTGTACCGGGAGAGGGATGCGGCGCAGTCCTTTTGAAAAGACTTGATGACGCTCTTGCCGAAGGTGACAGAATTTACGCGGTAATTGACTCATCCGCGGTTAATAATGACGGACAGACAATGGGAATGACAACACCTAATCCGAAAGCGCAAAGCGCAGTGATAAAAAAAGCCCTGAAAAAAGGCGGAATTGATGCAGATACTCTCAGTTATGTCGAGACGCATGGCACCGGTACGATGATAGGAGATCCGATTGAATTAAAAGCGCTGACTGAAGTGTTCCGGGAGGTTACGGAAGAAACGCAATTTTGCGGAGTAGGCAGCGTAAAAACGAATTTCGGACATTTAATGAGCGCAGCGGGGATAGCGAGTATTATAAAGGTTGCCTTATCCATAAAAAATCAGATGCTCACGCCGACATTACATTGTAAAACGCCAAATCCGCGTTTTAAATTTGATCAGTCGCCATTCTTTCCGAACACGTCTTTAAAAGAATGGCGTCCCAGAAAAGGGGTTTTGAGAGCCGGAATCAGTTCTTTTGGATTCGGGGGCACGAACGCACATATGATATTGAGCGACAGCCATCTCACATTAGGATATGGAGAGACAAAAAGACACCCGCTTTCTCCGGTTATATTCAATAAGGAACAATGCTGGATCGACAATGGAGAAACTCCAGAAAAGGAAGAGTCAGAATTGCTGATTCCTTTACTTGATTTCAAAGAATTATAAAGAAAAGAAAAGGAATGAGACAGGTGGCCAGTAATCAAAACTATCAGTTCACATTAACAATTAAACATACGGACTATATTGTCAGGGATCACCGGGTGCATGGCACCCGGATTATACCCGGTGTCACATTTTTAGATATGATATACCGTATGGCGCTGAGCAAAGGTTTGCCTATTGAAGAACTCGAGTGTCAGAATATTTTGTATTTGGAACCTGTAGCAACATCGGATACCTTTGACAGAGAAATCCGCATCCGTTTTCAGGGATTGGAACAGGGATGGGAAATTCAGGCGAAGAGCAGAAAAGTAAAAGATGACCGCATTCTGGATGAAAGCTGGGATGAGAATATGAACTGCAGGCTCATGCCGAAAATTCCGGAAAGCATGAGTTCAATTCATATCGATGAAATCAAACGTGCCTCCGTCCGTGAAGCCGAAATGGAGATATGTTATGACTATTTAAAAAAGGTTGATATAGAGCATTTTGAATTTATGAAGAGTCTGGGGAAGGTTTATGCGTCTGACCATTCTGTACTTGCAGAGTTGACGCTCAGCCAAATTGCCAATCAATATACCGGCTATTTTCAATTGCATCCCACTTTTCTTGATGCGTCTACCATCATATCGATCCTTTATCAGGCATGTCCCGAATATTTTACACAAGGATCTCCGGCAAGCCGGATGAAAACGTATATTCCCATTCATATTGAATCTTTCCGTATGACGAAGCGCCTGGAAGACAGGTGTTATGTGTACATAGAGAAGCAAGACCAAAATCATGATTCAGGGGATGTCATCCAAGTAAGTTACGGTTTGTACGATGCACACGGGGAGATGATCGCTTATTTTACGCGGCTGTCTGTGAAACATATTCGCTCAAAAGATTTAATTGAAAACCTGAAGCAGACTCGTTTGGAAACTGAAGCGGCTTCTCAGCCAAAAGACAGCCTGATCAGAGAAGATTCAATCATAAATCGAAGCGAAAGCATCGAGACACACCTTAAAGAATTAATATCCGGGGTTTCAAATATAGATCTGCGTGACATAAGGACAGACATTGGTTTTTATGAACAGGGCCTGGATTCAGCTTCTTTGCTTGCCATTGTCAAAGAACTTGAAAACAAAACAGGGGAACAGCTGTATCCTACACTCCTGTTTGAGCAGAAAACGATCCGGGAACTCGCCGCGTATATTAAAGAAAATCAAAAAATGTCCAGTTATTTCTTAACGCGAAATCAACCGGCTGAAAAGCCTGACATGAAAGAAAGTAAGAACGAAAATCTTTCCGCTCTTATAACAGAAGGAGACATTCAGCAGCTGATCGCAGATATCAAAGGGACTGCCCCTGAAACACTCTCTGTGGTAAAAGGTTTTTATGAACAAGGCCTCGATTCCGTAACACTTATGCAAGCCGTAAAGGCATTGGAAGAGAAAACAGGCAGGGAACTGTACCCTACTTTATTGTTTGAGTATCCGACGATTCAAAAACTTGCAAATTATTTTACAGAGAGCGGCGAAAAGACTTCCGTTGAAAAAGACCGCCCTCTTCATCATGGAGAGAATCATACGGCTCTGACCTATTTAACGCCGCATTGGAGACAAAAGGCTGCCGCTTGGGACCCGAATTGCGGAAATAAAAAGAAAAGAACATGCCTGCTGTTTCAATATGACAGAGAACTTTTTCATTTTATGCGGGAAAATGCTGAAAATGGATTCGAAAATACACAGATCATTCTCGTTTTATCAGGGAATCGTTTCTCCTATCACGGAGACGGTGTTTATGAGATAGATCACAGGGAGGAAGCTTACTTTGACAGGCTTGCAGCTGATCTGAAAAAAAGGGGGCAAATGCCCGACACCGTGGTTTACGGGTGGCCGGAAGGGTCATTTGCCGGCCCGGAAAAAATAAGTGAACAGCTTTCTAAGGGGGCTTACCCGCTATTCTTTTTCAGCCGGGCATTGATGCGCAGCAAGGCGGAAAAAAAGGTTGTATCGCTTTTCCTTTATCCGGCGGACCATAAAAATGATCAGCCGCTTTACGCTTCAGTCCATGGCGCAGGGCAGTCTATTTTGCTTGAGAACCCGAAACTGGCCCTTAAGACAATCGGGATATCAGTTTCAGACAAGTCATCGTTGCCGGAACTTACAGCTGAAATCATCAGAGTCGAATCTACGGAAGCGCATCCGGGAGAAACCGATCTTTATTATGAAAGAAATGTGCGCTGGGTCCGTGCCTTACGGGAAGCAGAACCGGCTCCAAACTCAGATTTCTCCTTTAAAGAAAACGGAGTATACATGATTACAGGAGGGGCCGGCGGCTTAGGCCTTATATTTGCAGAACATATCGCAGCCCAAACGAAAGCCAATATTATTTTAGCGGGCCGTTCTGAACTTACGGAAGACAAAAAGAACAAAATCAGCCGAATGAAAGCAGGCGGTTCTTCGGTTCAATATATAAGAGGTGATTTTTCAGATAGCCGCGATGCAGAGCGAATCATAAAAACCATTAAAAGGCAATTCGGAGAAATCAACGGTGTGATACACAGTGCCGGTGTGACGCACGACGCTTTATTGATTCAAAAATCAAAAGATGAAATTCAGGAAGTGATCGCCCCGAAAATAAATGGGACGGTCTTATTGGACAGCTTGCTGCAAACCGAACCTTTGGACTTCTTTGTGATGTTTTCATCAAGCAGCTCGATGTACGGGAATATCGGACAGACGGATTACGCATTGGCCAACCGGTTCATCGATCTTTTCGCTGAGTGGCGTGAAGGAATGAGGCGGAAAAAAGAACGCTCCGGCGTCTCAGTAGCCATCGGCTGGCCGCTATGGGAAGACGGCGGCATGAAAGTGGATAAACAAACTGAAAAATGGATGAAACAAAAAATCGGTATGGTTCCCCTTAGTAAAACCAATGGGATCAAAGCTTTTCAAGATTCACTCTCTCTGAACGCATCACAGCTGATAGTGTTTGAAGGTGACAAAGAAAAATTAGAATCTGCACTTCAAGATACCTTCATAGAGGATGAAAACTGCGAGATCAAAATAAATGAGAAAGCTGATACAAGGCATGGTGACATTGCCATTATCGGATTAAGCGGGAAGTATCCGATGGCTGAAGACTTATCTCAATTTTGGGAGAATTTAAAGAGCGGAAAAGATTGTATTACAGAAATCCCGCCTGACCGCTGGAATATGGATGATTTCTTCAGCGAAGACAGAGATATGAAAGGGAAGTCTTACAGCAAGTGGGGAGGTTTTATCAGCGGAGCCGATCAATTTGATCCGCTTTTCTTTCATATTTCCCCAAGGGAA
Source organism: Bacillus sp. IS1 (assembly GCF_032461585.1). Classification (NCBI taxonomy): domain Bacteria; kingdom Bacillati; phylum Bacillota; class Bacilli; order Caryophanales; family Bacillaceae; genus Bacillus; species Bacillus sp. IS1. The sequence goes on from NZ_JAWCWR010000001.1 coordinate 280,812, forward strand.
GCAGAACTTATGGATCCCCAGGAAAGGCTCTTTTTAGAAACGGCCAAAAATTGTTTTGAAGACTCAGGGTACCCGAGAAACATGCTGGAAAAGATGAAAGTCGGTGTATTTGTCGGTGCAATGTGGGGCCAATATCAACTATTTGAAGGGGAAGAAAATGGAGTGGCTTTCTCGCCGGCGTCCGTCTATTCTTCAATAGCCAATCGGGTGTCTTATTATTTTCATTTAAAAGGTCCGAGTTTGGCTCTGGATACAATGTGCTCTTCATCACTGACCTCTATTCATTACGCATGCCAAAGCATACATTGCGGAGAGAGCGATATGGCATTAGCCGGCGGAGTGAATTTGTCAATACATCCGAATAAATATAAGTTCCTCAGTATGGGACAGTTTCTATCAAGTGACGGCAGATGCCGGAGTTTTGGAAAAGACGGAAGCGGTTATGTTCCCGGTGAGGGAGTCGGAGCCGTATTGTTAAAACCATTGAAAAAAGCAATAGAAGATCAAGATCAAATATACGGTGTGATTAAGGGAAGCGCCGTTAATCACGGAGGAAAGACGAGCGGATATTCCATACCGAATCCGGATGCGCAGGCGGAGGTCATTTCAGAAGCGCTTCGTAAAGCTGACATTGATCCGAACACCGTCAATTATATTGAAGCGCATGGAACAGGGACGTCATTAGGCGATCCGATTGAAATTCAAGGACTGAAAGATTCCTATCAATTGAACCATCCTTGCGCCATCGGTTCGGTGAAATCAAATATCGGACATTTAGAATCTGCGGCAGGAATCGCTGCGGTAACGAAAGTGCTTCTCCAAATGAAGAATAAGCAGCTTGTTCCTTCTCTGCATTCCGATATTGTTAATCCGTTTATAGATTTTGATCAGGTTCCTTTTCAAGTGCAGCGGAAAGCGGCTGAATGGAATATTCCGCAAAACAGCAATGCTGTTCATCCTTTGAGAGCCGGGGTAAGCGCTTTTGGGGCAGGAGGGACAAACGCGCATCTTATATTGGAAGCGTATGAGCCGCCAAAAGCTTTTGATCATCAAAGCGGCCGAGTGATCTTTGTTTTATCGGCCCAAGACAAACAACGGCTGATAAAATATGCAAAGGTTATGGCTGATTTTCTATCAGAAAATGAATCGAAGGATAACAATCATAAACTGCGTCTTCAGGATATTGCCTATACACTTCAGACGGGACGCGATCATATGGAAGAACGGCTGGCGATAGTGGCAGATTCCGGGCAGGTCATTGCTGAAGAGCTTTCAGCTTATATCAGGGGTGAAAAAAGCAGCTTGAGCCATACCGGTCATACATTCGAATCAGAAGTTCACAATGAAATACCTCACGTTTGTTCAGATTACGCCGAAGCAGCATCCAAATGGGTAAATGGAAGAAAGATAGATTGGGAGACTTTTGAGGTGAATCGGAATGCTCGCAGGATTTCTATTCCGGGACAACCGCTGATCAAACAGCGGTATTGGATAGCGGAAAAAGGGGACGCACTTGTTTCAGCGGATGTGAGTAAGCCGGGTCACCCTTTCTTGGGGAGTAACACGTCCGATTTTAATCAGTTCAGTTTCACGAAAAAAATCAGCCGTAATCATCCGTTTGCACTAAGTCTGTCTGAAGGAAACGTGTCCTTTTTCCCTTATGCATCTTTGGCTGAAATGGCTATCGTCAATGCAGCGGAGGCATTTGGACAACCAGTTCATACATTAACTGATTTATTGTGGACCGAAAGCATGAACGGAATGACTGTACGGGAACTGATGATTACGCTGACGCCTGAGCGCGACTTTGCGCGATTTGACATATATGCAAACACAAAAAATGAGAATAAAGTACGTCTTGCCAGGGGAAATGCGCATATTGTTAAGCCTGAAAGCGGTATGCTTCCTGAAGCGCTTGATATTGCTGAAGTCAAATCAGAAATGACTGAACATCCTGCTGAATCGCCTTTTGTCATTGAATCAGCGAAAAACAGTGACGGAATGCTGTCGTTTCATTCATTGCCGGATGAGCTTTATGCAAAAAGAGAGAATTTTACGATCTCTCCTGAAGCGCTTGAGTCCGCGATTCAAGCCAGTGCGTTTTTTGTCAGCGGAGAAACCTTCCCGGAATTGATCGGAATGGGAGCGGCGGATGTCTATCAGCCTCTCGCTCAAAATTTTTATGTCTATACTCAAAAAGAGAACCGGCAGAACAGCCGTGATGTAACGTGTCATATGACATTTACAGATGGAAACGGAAGCATTCTGGCAGAGTGCAGAGATGTGAGATTCAGGTATGGTCATGAAAAAGATACTGTTCAGACGGACGATGAACTCATTCGTCTCCTGCGTCAATTGGAAACCAATGATATTGATCAGAAGGCTGTATTGAAACAATTAATGGGGGAAGAATGATGAACGGAAAACGTGAACAAATCAGCGATATTCTTGATCTGATTCAAACAGGACAAATGTCGGCTGACGAAGGCTATGCCCGTGTGACATCCATTCAGAATCAAAAATCACGGGCATCGAACCATCCGCTTTTATATTACAAGCCGGAATGGACAGAATCGTTCATTCCGAGTAAGAAGAGCGTACCCTTGACGGGATTGCTCCTGATTTTTGCAGAAAATGAACGGCAAATACAAGAATTGAGCGGTTTGTTTAAGGGCTGTACTCTCTTGTTTGTCATCCGCGGAAAAGAATTTGCTGTTTTACATGATGATACGATTTGTATGAACCACGTGAAAAAACACGATTATCTAAAGCTGTTCCGATACATTCATGATCATTATCAGCTGCCCGAAAAGATTCTTCACTTGTGGTCTGATTCTCAGGCTGACATGAGTAAAGGAGGTATACAGAAACAATTGGAAAACGGATTGTTTTCTCTTCTGTATATTACACAGGCGCTGATTGAACTAAAATGGAAAAAGATAATAAAGCTGACGCATATTTTTCAAACTGAGAATAAAGAACAACTGCCGCTGCATCATGCGCTCGGCGGATTGGTGAAAACCGTTCACCAAGAACACCCCAATTTTCACTATCAGATTATCAATATCACGCAATCAGAGGGTGCGGGAGCCGCTCTTCCAGCAATAGCGGACATATATCAGAGAGAGTGTGACGAAAAACGGGATATCCGTTTTGAAGTGCGCTATGAAAACGGCAGACGTTTTACGAAAAGCTATAATAAAGCCGGCTCATTCGATTTAACTCAGCCGCTGAAACATCATGGGAATTATCTGATTACAGGAGGCCTGGGCGGTCTCGGTTATATTCTGGCAAAACATCTGTCGGAAAAATGGAAAGCGAATCTCATATTAACGGGGCGCTCTGATTTAACTGAAGAGCAGGAGAAAAAGATCGAATATTTAAGAAGTTCAGGTTCAACAGTTGAATATATCCGATCTGATGTTTCAAAACAAAGTGATGCTGAACGGATATTTGCTTTTGCAAAAGAGCAGTTCGGCACCTTACATGGAGTATTTCACAGTGCCGGCGTACTCCGTGACTCTTTTATCTTAAGAAAGACAAAAGAAGAAATTGATCAAGTCACAGGTTCGAAAGTTTATGGCACGCTGTGGCTGGCGGAAGAAATCAAAAAAATGAAAGTTGAATTACTTGTCTTGTTTTCATCCACATCGGCAGTCTTCGGCTCAGCCGGCCAATGTGACTATGCTTTCGCCAATGCCTTTCTGGATCAGTATGCAGCAGTTATGAGCGCGACAGAGTCTGCCGAAAGGGTAGTGTCAGTCAATTGGCCGCTATGGACTTCCGGCGGGATGAATATTGACGATGAAGGAGTATCCTACATGAAACAGGAACTCGGTCTTGACCCGTTAGATGACAGTGACGGAATACAGGCTCTGGAGAACAGCTTGTGTCAATCATCTGAACAGCTGATTGCCCTGAAAGGCCGTAAAGAAAAGATTGAGGATGTGCTGAAGCGTGCCGGCACAATCAGCTTTCATTCAGAGCAGCAGGAAGATGCTGATTTGCAAAACGATGAATTAAGACAAAATATAATCAGTTATCTGAAAAATATAATGTCAGAGGAATTGAAATTACCGGCCTCACTCATAGATGAAAAACAATATCTGGAGAAATACGGCATTGATTCAGTGATGATCATGCGTCTGACCAAAAAGCTGGAGCAAAGTATCGGCAGATTGTCGAAAACATTATTTTTTGAATATCATTCAATATCGCAGTTAGCCGAATATTTCCTGAGTCATCACAGCGAACGAATGATGAAACTGCTGAACCCGGCCGGCACATCTGAACTTGTTTCATATCAAAAAAAGCAAAAAAGAAAACCAGTGGAAACAAAAGCGCCGGTACGCTCTGAAGAAGAAGATTCAAAAGAGCACATTGCGGCCGACCCCCTTTCTGCTGATATAGCCATTATCGGTGTCAGCGGCAGATACCCGGGTGCGGAAAACATCAGGGAGTTCCAGAATGTGCTGATGAATGGACGGGATTGCGTAAGCGAAATTCCCGATGACCGGAAGGAAATGCTGGAGGGAAGCTGCTATAAGTGGGGAGGTTTTCTGAAAAATCCAGACCGGTTTGATCCTTTATTTTTCCGGATATCACCGAAAGAAGCGGCTTTTCTTGATCCTCAGGAACGCCTCTTTTTAGAGACAGTGTACAATACCATAGAGGATGCGGGTTATAAACCTTCAGATCTGACCCGCAAAAAGGTCGGAGTATTTGCAGGCGTCACATATGGAAGCTATCAATTTTTCGGCGTTGAAGAATCACTTAAAGGAAATGAACTGGCCGTCGGGTCTCCATTTTCTGCAATAGCAAACAGAATATCATATTTCTTTAATTTTAAGGGGCCGAGTATGGCGGTTGATACAATGTGTTCATCCTCTCTTAACGCCATTCACTTAGCCTGTGAAAGTATACGAAGAGGAGAAAGCACACTTGCTGTTGCGGGCGGGGTCAATCTTACGCTTCATCCGAATAAATATACATTATTAAATCAAAGCCGCTTCTTTGCAAGTGATGGCCGATGCCGTACATTCGGCGAGGGCGGTGACGGTTATGTACCGGGAGAAGGAGTGGGATCCGTACTTTTAAAGCCGGCGGCGGAAGCGGTAAGGGACGGAGATCATATTTATGCGCTGATTAAAGCGACAGCGGTCAATCACGGAGGGAGAACAAACGGTTTTACGGTTCCTAATCCAAATGGTCAGTCTGAACTGATACAGGACGCGCTTCAGAAAGCTTGTATTGACCCTCGTACAATTAGTTATATTGAAGCTCACGGAACGGGAACTTCTCTGGGAGACCCGATTGAGATCACCGGATTAACAAAAGCGTTTCGGGAATTTACGGAGCACACTCAATATTGTTCAATCGGTTCTGTCAAATCAAATATCGGCCATCTTGAGGCCGCAGCGGGAATTGCCGGTTTGACAAAGGTTCTTTTGCAAATGAAACTGAAAAAACTGTTTCCCTCCATACATGCGGAGACGTTGAATCCAAATATTGATTTTAAAGCATCTCCCTTTTATGTACAGCGGTCATTGCAAGACTGGAAGAAACCGAAACTGCAGGAAAACGGAAAAACAGTAACTGTTCCGAGAAGAGCGGGGATCAGCTCATTCGGAGCCGGAGGAACGAATGTTCATATCATTATAGAAGAATATGAAGAAACAAACGTCTCAACAGAACATGTTGAGAACGAACCGCATATTGTCCTGTTATCTGCCAAAGACAATGAACGTCTTCTTGAGTATGCCGAAAACATGAAAGATTTTATTCAACGTTCACTAAGTACTGAAGTAAAGGATAAACAGCCTGATATGAAAGAAAAGGTGAATGAAGTACTCAAACCGTTTGTTTCGGAATTGCTTCATATCCATCCGGAAGAAATTAATATTGCTGATCACCTGAGTGAATTTGGCGTAGGGCCTTTGGAATTAAGCCGGATGGCGGATTTTATTAACGAAATGTTTCATATTGAACTCACGATGTATGAATTAACTGATTGCGCCTCCATTCAAGCGGTTACTGAATACTTATTGAAGGAATATGCCGGAGCGATAAGAAACCTGTTCCCGAATGAAGTGATGGAAGGCAGCCAATCGGAAAGCGTCTTTTTACGGGATCTGGCATACACTACACAATCGGGCAGAGAAGCGATGGAGGCCAGAGCGGCGATTACCGGTACCTCTCTTAAAGAAATGAAAGATAAATTATTTGAGTTTTGCCGCGGTGACAAGCAAGTTCCAGGCGTATATGTTAATCAGCCATCAGCAGATGCATTTGCTGAAAAAATGAAGGCGTTAACGGGAGGCAGAGCAGGTGAATTGTTTGTAAAGACCATTATTGAGACCGGTGAAGCGGAAAAGCTGGCTCAATTATGGGTTTGGGGGGCGGATATCGACTGGAAATCCGTTCATCAACATTTACAGCAGCCGGGTAAACGGATCTCAATTCCGACTTATCCGTTTGCGAAAGAACGTTATTGGGTTCCGTCCAGGACTGAGAAGGCAGAGATCCCTCAGCATTCTTTTCAACATCATTTGCAAAAAAAATGGAGGGAGAATCCGTTTGTAAATCCATCCGAAACAAAAGAGTACGGACTGACAGTAGCATTTGTAAATCAAGACACAGAATCAATTGCCCGCACCATTTGTTCGGATATAGATCAGGAGAATCTGATTGTCATAAAACATCACTCTTCATTTATAAAACACTCTGATCAAATGTTTGAGTGTTCTTTATTAGATGAAAACCACGCATACGACGTTATCCGTGAGATCTTCTCGGGCGGTGAGCGGCAGGTCGAAAATATATTTGATTTCTCAGATATCGGAAACCAGAGTGAAAATCAGAACGGCATCCCATATGGTAAATTCTTATTTATACAAGAAATAATTAAGCGGAGTAAAAAGGAAACACCATTATCCATTTTACAAATCACCAATGGCTTGCAGGTATTTAAAGCGGAAAAACCAAAGCTGACGGGGGCGGAATCAGCGGCTTTTCTGAAAGCCCTTTCTGCGGAATACGGCTTTGTTCATGTGAAAACAATAGATATAGACAGCATGAAAGAAACGCATGAGCTGAAACAAATCTTTGAGAATGAAAGGGCGCAATGTACCGGAGAGAATGAAGTATGCTACCGCAGCGGCGTCAGATATGTTCCGTATTTTGAAGAAGAAAGAATCCATACCGGCGGGCCTGTTTCATTTCCTGCGGATAAAGCCATCGTGATTACCGGCGGGACAGGGGGCATTGGCAGAGCAATAGCTGAAGATTTGGTGAAACGGGGAGTGAAAAAACTCGTGCTGACGGGGACGCGTCCATTACCTTTGCGAATTGAATGGGATCATTTGCTGAAAGAGGGCAGACAGGACGAAAAGACAGTCAGCAATATCAAACTGTTTCAAAGTTTTGAAGAGAAAGGTGTCAACTATCTGTATTACAGCGGTTCTCTCACAAATGAAGAGAAGCTGCGTTCATTCTTTCACCAAGTAAGCCTTGAATTTAAAGATATAAGCGGTGTCATACACTGTGCCGGACTGCACAGCGGCGGAAATCCGGCCTTTATTCATAAAAGAATGAGTGAATTTAAGACGGTGTACGGCCCGAAAGTCACTGGACTTCAGAATTTGGAGCGGATTTTTAATAATAGGCCGCTGGATTTCTTTATTCTATTTTCATCAATTGCTGCACAGTCACCCAAACTGTCGAAAGGAATGACTGATTACGCGTCTGCAAACGCATATATGGACTATTTCGCGGCTTATCATTTTCAAAAGGGGAGAACGTATTTCACGTCCATCAATTGGCCGAGCTGGAAAGAAGTCGGAATGGGTACTGTGACGAGTCCTTTATATGATGAATTGGGATTGGACTCTCTTTCCACACGGGAAGGACTGGCGATTTTGTATCATGCACTGGAGAGAAAATCGGCCAATATCATTCCTATCGTGAAAAAAGGAACAGTGTTTCATGCAGACAGTCTCCTGAATATCAATAAAACCGGCAAGGCTTCATTTCCAGTGCGAAGACAGGAGACTCCCGACACTTTTGATCATTCAGAAGGGCTTGTCAGTGAACTTTCTGCCGTATTTGCCGAGGAATTGAGCATTCCCCTTGAAAAGCTTAACCCAAATACGGATTTTCAGGAATACGGTGTGGATTCTATACTTCTTGTCAGCATTATACATCGTATAGAAGCAATGATTCAGAAAAAAATTGACCCTACTGTGCTTCTTGAACACAACACGATTCATGGTCTTGCGGAATATATCGGTAAGACGGCGCCGCCGTTGAAAAAACAAATCGAACAGACTGATTCTCAAAGCAGCAATCAGCATGATATGCAGTCTGTGACGAGCCGAAATACAGAACCGCAGACGGCTTCCTCTGCAAAGATAGCTGTTATCGGAATCGGATGTAAGTTCCCTGGAGCGGCTGATAAAGAGGAATTTTGGGACAATCTGAGAAAAGGGAAGAATCATATTAAAGAAGTACCTGATTCCCGGTGGAATATAGAAGAAAATTACTCTCCGGTGCAGCAAAAGGGAAAAAGCATCAGCAAATGGGGAGGATTTATCAATGGAATCGGCAGCTTTGATCCGGAGTATTTCCGCATGGAAGAGGAGAAAGCCATCCAAACGGACCCGCTGATAAGACATTTCTTAGAAACGAGTGTACAGACTGTACGGGATGCCGGTTATGAAGAAACAGAATTATCGGGAAAAAAAGTCGGCGTATTTGTCGGTTCCAGAATGGGCGGCTACGGTCACAAACTGCCGAAAGAAAGCAGCAGCCACATCGTCGGGCTTAGTCAAAACTTTATTGCTTCACATGTGTCGCATTTCTTTAATTTTCACGGTCCAAGCATGGTTTCTGATACCGCTTGTTCTTCTTCATTAGTCAGCATTCATTTAGCCTGCCAAAGCATAAAAAACGGTGATTCAGAGATGGCGCTGGCAGGAGGGGCGGATCTGCTTTTGGATGAAATTCCTTACCTGATGTTAACAGAAGGAGGAGCTCTTTCGCCGGACGGTCAGTGTTTTACTTTTGATGAAAGGGCAAACGGCTTTGTACCCGGAGAGGGTTTTGGCGCTGTTCTGTTAAAACCGCTCGAGAAAGCGAAAGCGGACGGAGATCGGATATACGGTATCATTGAAGCATCAGCTATTAATAACGACGGTGCGACAATGGGAATTACGACCCCGAATCCTAAGCTTCAAGAGCAGGTTATTCAAGATGCATTTGAAAAAGCCGATATCACTCCCGGATCAGTCAGCTACGTCGAAACTCACGGCACAGGCACGATGATTGGAGATCCGATTGAGCTACAGGCTCTGACAAAAGTATTCCGAAGAGACACAAACAAAACGCAATTTTGCGGAGTAGGAAGTGTAAAAACCAATATCGGACACTTATTAAGCGCTGCCGGAGCGGCAAGTTTCATTAAAGTGATTTTATCAATATGGCATAAGGAAATTCCGCCTACATTGAATTGTGAAACGCCAAATCCCCGCTTTGAATTTGAAAAGTCGCCTTTTTATCCGAATACAGAGCTGAGAAGCTGGAAGGATGGAAAACGGAGGGCGGGCATCAGCGCTTTCGGTTTTGGCGGAACAAACGCCCACCTTTTGGTAAGCGGCCTGGATGATTCATATCATTCCGTCAGAACTCCGCTGCCGCCTGCCGAGTTTGTCAGAAAAGAGTACTGGCCGGATTCAAATCGGAAAAAACAAATCAAACAGAATAAAAAACGGCTTCTTGAAATTATTGATGAAACAGAGTAGCACCTGCTCTGTTTCTTTACTTTGTAAAAGAAGAAAGGTTGTCGAGTTGCATGAGGTTCAGCGTATTAGTCAAACATGACGATTATATTGTTTCAGACCATGTCCTTCATCAAGTGCGTACGATACCCGGCGTAACGTATCTGGATTTAATAACACGATTTTTAGCTGAGAAAGGGATATCCCCCCGAAGTTTTGAAATCAAACATGTTTTATTCCGTGAACCTGTTGCGACGTCAGTCCATTTTGATAAAAAAGTCACCTTCCAGTTTACGGAACAAGAAAACGGCTGGCTTGTTGAAACAACAAGCAGGAAATGGGTCGCTGAAAAGGCGGAAGGTGAAGCGTCAGTCAACTTGCAGGCGGAAATCATAAGAAAAAATGCGATAAACGAAAAGACAATTTCAATCGAAGAATTAAAGAAAGGAGCCGTCCGGATTTCGGATGCTGAATCCGCCTATCGTAATTTGCGCAGGGGCGGCCTGATTCATAAAGATTTTATGAAATTGGAAGGTACGGTATATGAAGGTGAAAATTATATTCTGGGAGAGGTCAGTTTAAGCGGACTTTCAAAAGAATATACAGATGACTTTTACATGCATCCCGCATTTTTGGATGGGTCTCTCAGCTTGTTGGGAATCCTTACATCAGACTTGCCGGATGAAGGAACAAATGCGTTTATCCCTATATATATTGAGACATTCCGGGCACTGCATAAAACAACTGGGTCTTGTTTTGTGTATATTGATAAAAACAGTATAACGCAGCCGCCTTCTAAAGACATTTTATATGCGGACATAGAAGTATACAGGCCTGATGGAGAGCTCGCTTTTTATTATGAGCGATTCGGTGTGAAAAGAGTCAGAAATGAAAAATCAATACAAAGGCTGGAGCATTCCCAAAAAGCTAAAGAGGTTGGCAGCGCAACGAACAATAAAGAAATGATCAGAAATAATTTGATCCAAGAGATAGCCGGCATGATTGAAAAACCTGCTGAAACAGTGAAGAATGATATTTCCTTTTACGAGATGGGCTTGGATTCTAAACAATTATTAGACTTATCCAAAAAATTAGAACTGATGTTAGATACAAAGCTGTACCCGACTTTATTATTTGATTACTCCACAATCGGTGAATTGACGGAATATCTGCAGGAGAAATACGGAGCTGACATTACAGACTCTATCTCTGATACAGTTTTGCACCAAGACAGTCAAAAAACATTAACAGATGAGCTGTCATCCATTATTGGAGAGGTTACAGACACACCGCCAAATAAAGCGGACAAACACCAATCTTTTTACGAACTGGGTCTTGACTCAAAACAGCTGCTGCATATATCGAAAATGCTCGAGGAAAGATTGGATACACAATTGTATCCGACATTGCTTTTTGATTATAACAATATTCATGATTTAGCGGCTTATTTAGAAGAAAAATATAATGTGCGTAATACACCGGCTGCAGCTTTTAAAGAAAAAACGCAAACGAAAGAGCCGTCTGAAAAGCCGATGCTTGAATCTTTGTATTTACAAAAAGAATGGATTGAGTCGCCATTAAAGTCCGGAGAAGTGTCTAAGGAAAATACTTTGATTTTCGATTTCGACAGTTCATTGAGTGATGAAATCCGCAACTACACCGGCAGTGAAAATGTTATTTATGCGGAAGCCGCCGCTGAATATGAAATGGTAAATGAAAAGCATTATAAATTTAACCCGGAGCAGTCTGCTCATTACACCAGACTGTTAGATGATATGAAAAAGTCCGGAGCGTTTCCGGCGTCAATCATTCATTACCTGTCAAAAAAAGCTTATACTGAAGCGGCGTTAGACCTGACTCACAGCTTTTATTCAATTCTTTATTTAAGTAAAGCTTTGATCCGTCAAAAAACAAAAGAAAACATCAACATTCTGTACGTGCATGACAAGGATCAATATACAAATCCGGTTTACGCCGCGATTGGAGGCTTTTTTAAAACGCTGAATGCGGAGCAGCCGAATATAAAGTGTAAAACGGTTGAGATTTCTTCAAGACAAACCATTGAAAAAGCACCTTTGCTTCTCAATGAATTAAGTGCCGGACATCATCAGGCTGTGAAATATGACGGCGATCAAAAAAGGTGGGTGACAGCATATAGAGACGCTTCGCTGCAAACAGGACAAAAGGCCGCAAAGTTTGCAAAAAACGGGGTGTATCTCATCATCGGAGGGTTAAGCGGCATCGGCTGGATTATTTCAGCGTTTCTTTATGCAAATCACGGAGCCAGCGTTATCATTGCCGGGCGATCGAAAATGACAGCAGACATGGAAGAAAAATTAGACAGCATCCGATATGACGGGGCAAGCATTTCTTATATCCAGGCTGACATGTCAGATAAGCAGCAGGTCATCAAGTTAGCGGAAAAAATTCGTGCTGATTATTCCGAAATCAACGGGGTCATTTACAGTGCAGGCGTGTTAAAAGACTCTCTCATTATGAATAAAACAGACGCGGAAGCTCAAGCGGTGCTGCAATCAAAGGTCAATGGTGTGATTCATTTGGATGAAGCGCTCAGAGATATGCCTTTAGACTTTTTTGTTTTGTTTTCTTCCATCTCCTCAGAAATCGGAAGTCTGGGTCAAGCCGATTATGCCTACGCCAATCGTTTTCTGGAGCATTTTGCCGAGTGGAGGGAATGTATGAGAAAGGCGGGGGGAAGATCAGGAAAAACCATCGCTGTAAATTGGCCTTTCTGGAAAGACGGAGGCATGACAGTTGATCCCGGCATCCAAGATATTATGAAAAGGGAGTACGGACTTCACCCATTAGAAAATACTGCCGGAATCAAAGCTTTTGAACACTCGCTTCTCGGCCAAGGCCACCAGCTGATCGTGTTATACGGAGAAAAAGAAAAAATACAAAACGATTTCAAGCCGTTATCCGCCCGTTCAGCACCGCCTCTGGTAAGAGATTCAGCGATTGCAGCCGATTTTGATGCTTCGTCAATCGTTACGGAAGGAGCTGAAAGTCCTTTCCGGATACTCGGCACAGCTTCCAATCGTCATCTCGATGATTATTTGCATTATTGGAGCAGACTGAAGAAAGGAGCCCTTCAGCACAATCAAAGCGATGCCGCAAAAAAACTCATCGCTTTTTACCAGACAGAAGAAACGGAAACCGTTCATTTTCTGGCAAACACAGAAAATGCCCGGCATATGGAGATATTGATGAGCGGTAAGGGCGAAACAATTTTACTGATTTGCGGTTTTGCTACCACTGCTTACATGTGGAAAGAACAAATGAAAGAGTGGGCAGATCAATTTAATGTAATTGTCATACACACACCGGGTTACGGGCTGAGTGAGGGGAGCGCCGATTTTACACTGAGCGGGCTGGCTCAGACTTTTATCGAAGTGCTGAACGAGATAGGGGTTGCTTGGCCGATCCACATTGCGGCAGCTTCTTGGGGAGGCATGATAGGGCAGAGGATAGCCTATGAATACCCTGAAAAAGTAAAAACGCTCATTCTTTCCGGAAGTTACACCGAATACGAAGAAGACCCTGAAAGCAGTGTCGAGGAAAAACTGAAAAATGATTTTATAGCTATAGGAAAGTCGCATGAATATGAAAGTTTATACAGTAATCAATTCTTAAATGCTTCTATTGAACGTTTTATGAAGATACATCAACAAGAAGGCTATTCTACGATCGGCTTTTTAAAAGACATTCATACAAGAACGCTTATCCTTACGGGTGAGAAGGAAAGCGTAGTTGATCAGAAAGAAACAAAAAGGCTGCAGAAACTGCTGAGCAATGCAGAATTAAAGAAAATTAAGGGAGCGGGGCATCTTCCGAACATCACACATCCGGAAGAATTTAATAAAGCGGTGTCAGAATTCATCAAGAAATCGGTAAGTAAAGGATGAAAACGATACATACAGTACAGGGGGAGAAAACAATGAAACAAACAATAAGCAATCCGGCATTTGATATGAAACAAATTAACGCTCTTAACAGCCATTATCAGACGATGATAGACAATGGAGATCTGCAATGTGCGAGTTATATGATGTCAAGAGGAGGTGAGGTTTTTGCAGCTGAGTCGTTAGGGGAATTTACCGGCGGACAAAACGAAAAGCAAACATTTCAGCTTGATACAATCAGAGAAATCGGTTCTTTGACAAAAGTGTTTACCGCTGTAGCCGTCATGCAGCTCGTCGAAAAAGGTTTGCTCGATCTGAAAATGCCGGTCAAGCTCATTTTGCCTGCGTTTGATAAATCGGGTTTCGGAGAAATTAAAATTTTGCACCTTTTGACTCATACGGCGGGATTAAGTTTTGAGCTGGATATTCAAAAGGCTGAAGGCATTGACTTAACGAATGAGGAAGAATGGATAAACTATCTCGTCAGTACGCCTTTGGAGTACGGAGTGGATGAAGCATGGAACTATTCCAGAACCGGTTTTGTTATACTTGGCATCATTATTTCAAAAGTAACAGGCGTATCCTACGAACAGTATGTAACAAAGCATATTATTGAAGCGCTCGGATTAGAAAGAACGTATTTTTATGTGCCTGATGCTTTAAAAGAAGAAGTTTGTGTGATCAATGAACACGAGTGCGTACAGCTGGAAAAAAGTCATCACCCGTATTTTCCGAATAAAGCGACAAGCGGTCTGTACTCTTCGTTGCGGGATATTTGGAAGTTGGCTGAAATGTTTAGAAATAAAGGCAGATTGAAAGATAAGAAGCTGCTTGGAAGAAAAACAGTCGAAGCTATGCTGAGAAATCAAATAAAGCCCGGTCTTCCTTTTTACTTCTTCGGAGCGCCCAGAGAGGAAGGCGGCTTTGGTTTAGGCGTTAATTTGTGGCCGGCCGGGGACCATTATTTCATGACAGAAGGCACCTTCTCACATCTTGGAATGGGTTGGTGCGGCATGTTTTCTGATCCAGCCGAAGATTTTACGTATGTATTTTTCACTCCGATTTCCGAGTTTCATCCTCATGCCGTGCTGACGCCGCTGAATATCGTGTGGGCGGGTATTGAATAATTAGACAAAACCATCGTCCCGTCTGTTCGGCAGGCGGGACGATTGCTAACTGCCCGTTTTTATCCCGCGGCATCTTTTCAAAGCCTGCCCCTAAGTTAAATAACTTAATTTACTCTTTGTAATTTTTTTTAATTATAGTACAGTAGAGCATTTTTATAATACAGTTTAAAGTCTTTTATAGTACAGTTTGGCGCAATATGATCTTAAGTTTTATAAGCGGTTTCAAAATAAGGTTATAAATAATTGACGGCTTTGTTTAATTACTGTAAACTATGGTTGTTGATCATATTGTACTAATAAAAAATCTTTTTTTATTAGTACAGTTTAAACGTCATTATCTTTGCTTAAGCGCTATGTGAATTTCTGAATGATTAATTTTAGAATTGCAGAGCATGATAAGACTGTTTTTAATACGGATGGCTAAACGGTATCCTAACCCTGTTAAATCAAAAGAAGAGGTGGTTTAAAAAATGGCTGCAAAGACAAAAACTTCAATTGTTGATAGCAAAAAACAATTTGATGCTATTCATAAGCAGTTTGAAACGTTCCAAATTTTAAATGCTGAAGGAGAAGTCGTAAATAAAGACGCAATGCCTGATCTTTCAGATGATCAGTTAAAGGAATTAATGAGAAGAATGGTGTATATCCGCATTTTAGACCAGCGTTCAATTTCTCTTTCCCGTCAAGGACGTTTAGGTTTCTATGCACCGACAGCGGGCCAGGAAGCTTCTCAAATTGCATCACACTTCGCGCTTGAACAGGACGACTTTATCCTTCCGGGTTATCGTGACGTTCCTCAGCTGATTTGGCACGGGCTTCCTTTACATCAGGCATTCCTGTTCTCAAGAGGCCATTTTAAAGGTAATCAGATGCCTGAGGGAGTAAATGCTTTATCACCTCAAATTATTATCGGTGCTCAAATTATCCAAACCGCAGGTGTAGCTTTAGGTCTTAAAAAGCGCGGTAAAAAAGCGGTAGCTATTACTTACACTGGTGACGGCGGAGCTTCTCAAGGTGACTTCTATGAAGGAATGAACTTTGCCGGAGCATTTAAAGCGCCAGCGATCTTCGTTGTTCAGAATAACCGCTATGCGATTTCAACTCCTGTAGAAAAGCAATCATCCGCACAGACAATTGCCCAAAAAGCAGTTGCCGTCGGTATTACAGGTGTTCAAGTAGACGGAATGGATGCACTTGCCGTTTACGCTGCAACCGCAGAAGCACGCCAGCGCGCAATTAACGGTGAAGGTCCGACTCTGATCGAAACTCTTACATTCCGTTACGGACCTCATACAATGTCCGGTGACGATCCGACTAAATACCGTACGAAAGAAATAGAAAATGAATGGGAGCAAAAAGACCCGCTCGTACGTTTCCGCAAGTTCTTGGAAAACAAAGGACTATGGTCTGAAGAAGAAGAGAACAAAGTGATTGAACAGGCCAAAGAAGAAATCAAACAAGCTATCAAAAAGGCTGACGGCGAATCAAAACCGAAAGTAACAGAGCTGATTGAGAATATGTTTGAAGAGCCGACGTTCAACTTAAAAGAACAACTTGAAATTTACAAAGCGAAGGAGTCGAAGTAAGCCATGGCGCAAATGACAATGATTCAAGCGATCACTGATGCGTTACGCACAGAACTGAAAAACAATGAAAACGTTCTGCTTTTCGGGGAAGATGTAGGCGTTGCCGGAGGCGTATTCCGTGCAACTGAAGGCCTTCAAAAAGAATTCGGTGAGGACCGCGTATTTGACACGCCGCTTGCTGAATCCGGTATCGGCGGTCTCGCTCTCGGTTTAGGCCTGCAAGATTACCGTCCTGTTATGGAAATCCAATTCTTCGGATTCGTATATGAAGTAATGGATTCAATCTCAGGACAAATGGCTCGTCTCCGCTACCGTTCCGGCGGACGCTGGACTTCTCCGGTGACAATCCGTTCTCCATTCGGCGGAGGGGTTCATACACCTGAACTTCACGCTGACAGTTTGGAAGGCCTTATCGCTCAGCAGCCGGGTATTAAAGTTGTTATCCCTTCCACTCCTTACGATGCAAAAGGACTGCTGATTGCCTCTATCAGAGACAATGATCCGGTTGTTTTCTTAGAGCATATGAAACTTTACCGTTCTTTCCGTCAGGAAGTTCCTGAGGAGGAATACACAATCGAGCTTGGCAAAGCTGATGTGAAACGCGAAGGTACTGACCTTTCTATCATCACATACGGCGCGATGGTTCATGAGTCGCTTAAGGCTGCTGAAGAGCTTGAAAAAGAAGGCGTTTCTGCTGAAGTTATCGACCTTCGCACTGTAAGTCCGCTTGATATTGATACGATTATTGCTTCTGTTGAAAAAACAGGCCGCGCAATTGTCGTGCAAGAAGCTCAAAAACAAGCCGGCATCGCTGCCAACGTTGTAGCTGAAATCAATGACCGCGCGATTCTGAGCCTGGAAGCTCCGGTTCTGCGTGTTGCGGCGCCTGATACAGTATTTCCTTTCTCGCTTGCTGAGAGCGTATGGCTTCCAAACCATAAAGACGTTCTTGAAACTGCGAAAAAAGTTCTTGAATTTTAATCAGGCATCATAAAAGACGGTAAAGAGAGATCCTTTTCTCTATATGAAGGAGTCTGTTTACTAGGTTCAATGCTTGCGAATGCATAGCTAAAATTTGCTTAATCAACTAGGAGGTCGAAAACTGTGGCATTTGAATTTAAACTTCCGGATATCGGGGAAGGTATCCACGAAGGCGAAATCGTAAAATGGTTTGTTAAGCCGAACGACGAGGTAGAAGAAGACGATGTTCTGGCTGAAGTGCAAAATGATAAAGCAGTGGTAGAAATTCCTTCACCTGTTAAAGGAAAAGTATTAGAATTAAAAGTTGAAGAGGGAACAGTTGCAACTGTTGGACAAACGATTATTACGTTTGACGCACCTGGTTACGAAGATCTTCAATTTAAAGGAAGCCATGATTCAGGAGATGCGAAAACTGAAGCTCAAGTTCAGTCGTCTGCTGAAGCAGGGCAGGATATCGCTAAAGAAGAGACTCCTAAAGAGCCTGCAAAAGAAACCGGCGCAGGACAGCAGGACCAAGCGGAAGCTGATCCGAACAAACGCGTGATCGCGATGCCTTCCGTACGCAAATATGCCCGTGAAAAAGGCGTGGATATCCGTAAAGTAACAGGTTCAGGCAATAACGGACGTGTTGTAAAAGAAGATATCGACAGCTTTGCAAATGGAGGAGCGGCTCAAGAAGCGGCACCGCAAGAAACAGCTGCACCTCAGGAAACAGCTAAACCTGCAGCGGCTCAGGCTCCTGAAGGCGAATTCCCTGAAACACGCGAAAAAATGAGCGGTATCCGTAAAGCGATCGCGAAAGCAATGGTGAACTCTAAGCATACTGCACCGCACGTAACTCTTATGGATGAAGTTGACGTAACAAATCTTGTTGCTCACCGCAAACAGTTCAAACAAGTTGCTGCTGATCAAGGCATCAAGCTGACTTATCTGCCTTACGTCGTCAAAGCATTAACATCCGCTTTGAAAAAATTCCCTGTTTTAAACACATCTATTGATGATAAAACAGATGAAGTGATCCAAAAACATTACTTCAACATCGGAATTGCAGCGGATACCGAAAAAGGCCTGCTTGTGCCGGTAGTGAAAAATGCCGACCGTAAAGCCGTTTTCGAAATCTCTGATGAAATCAACAGCCTTGCTACAAAAGCGCGTGAAGGCAAGCTTGCACCTGCGGAAATGAAAGGCGCTTCTTGCACGATCACAAATATCGGTTCTGCCGGAGGCCAATGGTTCACACCGGTTATCAACCACCCAGAGGTTGCGATTCTCGGTATCGGCCGTATTGCTGAAAAAGCGATCGTCCGTGACGGTGAAATTGTAGCTGCTCCTGTCTTAGCTCTTTCTCTCAGCTTTGACCACCGTATGATTGACGGAGCAACTGCACAAAATGCGTTAAACCACATCAAGCGTTTACTGAACGATCCACAACTTATTTTAATGGAGGCGTAATGTTATGGTAGTAGGAGATTTCCCTATTGAAACAGATACTCTTGTGATTGGTGCGGGACCTGGCGGCTATGTAGCTGCCATCCGCGCTGCTCAGCTTGGACAAAAAGTAACAGTCGTTGAAAAAGCAACTCTTGGAGGCGTTTGTCTGAACGTCGGCTGTATTCCTTCAAAAGCGCTCATCAATGCAGGCCATCGTTACGAGAATGCAAAACATTCAGATGACATGGGAATCACTGCTGAGAACGTAACGGTTGACTTTACAAAAGTCCAAGAATGGAAAGCTTCTGTTGTAAATAAGCTTACCGGCGGTGTTGCAGGTCTTTTAAAAGGAAATAAAGTGGACGTTATAAAAGGGGAAGCTTATTTCGTAGACAGCAACTCTGTCCGCGTAATGGATGAGAACTCTGCGCAAACATACACATTTAAAAACGCAATCATTGCTACCGGTTCTCGCCCTATCGAATTGCCAAACTTCAAATATAGCGAACGCGTTCTGAACTCTACAGGCGCACTTGCGCTTAAAGAAATTCCGAAAAAGCTCGTTGTTATCGGCGGCGGATATATCGGTACTGAGCTTGGAACAGCGTATGCGAACTTCGGAACTGAATTGGTTATTTTAGAAGGCGGAGATGAAATTCTTCCTGGCTTCGAAAAACAAATGAGTTCTCTCGTTACCCGCAGACTGAAGAAAAAAGGCAACGTTGAAATCCATACAAGCGCTATGGCTAAAGGCGTTGAAGAAAGACCTGACGGCGTAACAGTTACATTCGAAGTAAAAGGCGAAGAAAAAACGGTTGATGCTGATTACGTATTAATCACTGTCGGACGCCGTCCGAACACTGATGAGCTCGGCCTTGAGCAAGTCGGTATCGAAATGACTGACCGCGGTGTCATTAAAACAGACAAGCAGTGCCGCACAAACGTACCGAACATTTACGCAATCGGTGACATCATTGACGGACCTCCATTGGCTCACAAAGCGTCTTACGAAGGTAAAATCGCTGCGGAAGCTATTTCAGGAGAGCCGGCTGAAATCGATTACCTCGGTATTCCGGCGGTTGTATTCTCTGAGCCTGAACTGGCTTCTGTCGGTTACACTGAAGCACAGGCGAAAGAAGAAGGCATTGAAGTCGTTGCAGCTAAGTTCCCGTTTGCAGCAAACGGACGTGCGCTGTCTCTTAACGAAACTGACGGCTTCATGAAGCTGATCACTCGTAAAGAAGACGGTCTTGTAATCGGTGCGCAAATTGCCGGCGCAAGCGCTTCTGACATGATTTCTGAATTGAGCCTGGCGATCGAAGGCGGAATGACTGCTGAAGATATCGCAATGACAATTCACGCTCACCCGACATTGGGCGAAATCACTATGGAAGCTGCCGAAGTAGCAATCGGAAGCCCGATCCATATCGTAAAATAATAATGTAACAAAGAAACAGCCCCCGTTTGTAAAAGCGGGGGCTGTTTTTATTGTGCAAGCACATGCTGCATAGGTTTGATGATATCCTCTTTTTTCTTTACGGATCCCTCAATCTTCATGACCACATGCCGATGATTGATCACCATCAGCGCAGGGAACGTGTTGATTTCCTCTTCCCATCCCTTTCTGTTGTCATAAACCTTCATTTGATCGACATGATGGGGATATTTCTTTTCTAAATCAAGGATCGCATCGTAATAAGGCACTTCTTTATCTATATGATTTTCATCGGAAAAAAACAAGATTTGAGTGTGATGAATGCTGTCGATCCGGTTTTTTTTGAATGGACTGACAGTAGAAACCGAACAGCTTGACAGAACGAACAGCATTAAAAAAAAGGGAATCACCGTACGGTAGCGCATCTATCTTACTCCTCTGTTTTATATAATATATTGGTTCATCCATTTATAAGGACTATATCAAGTGTATCACGAGAGGTGAAAAACCTAAGGCTTGTTACTGAATTGTTATATAATTGAAACCGTTTTTAATGAAGAAATAATACGTGTGACAACTTGCGCAGCCGATGTGTAAAAAAGGCACATTGTTTTTCGTGAGAGCGCTGTTTTTTCGTTATACTGGGGGCAAAACCGTATCAGGAGGGATTGTCATGTATAAAGCCGCTGCAGCCGTCGTATGTATGTGCTTACTCGCCGGCTGCCAATCAAATGAAAAAATGCAAACAAACAAACCCCATTCTCAAGCCGCGGCCAATCATGCCAAACGGGAAAACCACCATACAAAAGAGGAAAAACAGAAAAAACAGAAGGCGGAGCCTCGTTACTATATCAATCCGAAAACCTTTTCTGTGGAAAAAATGGATGAACAGAAAGAGAAAAAACCGATCGCATTGGTAACGATCGATGACGCGCCTGATCAGCATGCCGCTGAGATTGCGGACAAACTGCATGATCTCAATGCGTCAGCGATCTTTTTTGTAAACGGACATTTTTTGAAAAAAGATGAAAATAAGAAAGCGCTTAAGCATATTCATGAGTTAGGTTTTATGATCGGAAATCATACAATGACTCATCAAAACTTAAAAGATCTTTCCGAACAAAAACAACGGGAAGAAATCATTGGCGTCAATAAAGAGGTTGAAAAGGTAATAGGAGAGAAACCCGCATTTTTCAGGGCGCCTTTCGGAAGCAATACGGACTACAGTGACAGACTTATAAAAAAAGAAGGTATGGTGAAAATGAACTGGACCTTCGGGTATGATTGGGATCAGAAATATCAATCCAAAAAAGCGCTTACCGATATCACACTGAGCAGTCCTTATCTGCGGGACGGGGCCAACATATTGATGCATGACCGCAAATGGACGGCGGAAGCCATGCCGGACATTGTAAAAGGATTGCGTCATAAAGGATATACCGTGATTGACCCTCGAGCTATAAAAAGACCGTAAAAAATAAATGTGTTATACAATTTATCAGTTGACATATTAAATGTGACATAATAATATAATAACAACAAGTAAAAATTAAGCGTTTTCAAATTCTGAGAAATGGGGAATGACAGATGGGTACAATTGTTTGCCAAGACTGTAACGAAGCGATTCATTACTTTGAGGATGAGAAGGTCACGACGTTATACGGAACATGCTGCGGACAATGCCAGTGTCATCTTGAAGAAGAGTAAAAAGCGTAAAAAGGCCCGAAACGATTTCGTTTCGGGCTTCTTTATATTTATTGGATGGCTTTTTGCTCTTTGATGACTCTGATCATTTCAAGCGTTGCATCTTCGGGACCCTGCACAGGAAGGCCGGCGTCCAAGTTTTTAAAAATGTAGCTGATATTTTCTTCAGTAATAATCTCACCCGGAATAAAGATCGGAATTCCCGGCGGGTACACCATGACAAACTCTGCGATGATCCGTCCCGCGGATTCTTTTAACGGAATGACTTCCGTATTTGCGTAAAACGCGTCTCTTGGCGTCATCGCTAACAGAGGAATTTCAGGAAGCAGAACTTCGGTTTGCTGATGAGCATAGTCATTGGCGGAAGCCTGCTTTGAAATGTCTGTAAGCGCGCTTACAAGACGGTCGGCATCTCCTGCTCTGTCTCCGGGGGTGAAAATACATAAAATATTATACAAATCGGACAGCTCGACTTCGATATTATATGATTCGCGGAGCCATTTTTCAACGTCATGACCCGTCAGGCCGAGGTTTTTGACCGAAATGATTAATTTAGTCGGATCATAACTGAAGGCAGCTTTAGACCCTGTGATTTCTTCGCCGACACAGCGGATGCCTTCAATTTGATTGAGGCGTTCCCGTGTCTGATCCGCCAGCAGAATCGTATCTTCAAGAAGATCGCGGCCTTCTGTAGCGAGGCGTTTTCTTGCGACATCCAGTGAAGCGAGAAGCAGATAGGATGTTGACGTTGTCGTCAGCATGCTTAAAATCGACTGTACTCTTTCTTTGGAAACAAGGCCTTCTCTCACATTTAAAATGGAGCTCTGCGTCAGGGAGCCTCCCAATTTGTGCACGCTTGTGGCTGCCATATCAGCGCCCGCCTGCATGGCGGACAGAGGAAGCTTATCATGAAAATGAATATGCACGCCGTGCGCTTCATCGACAAGCACAGGCACATCGAAAGAATGCGCGAGCTTTACAATGCTGCTCAAGTCCGCTGCCACACCGAAGTACGTCGGATTTATGACAAGCAGGCCTTTTGCGTCAGGGTGCTCCGTCAAAGCCCGCTCGGCGGACTCAAGCGTAATGCCGTGAGAAATTCCGAGCTCATCGTCAATTTCCGGGTGTATAAAAATCGGCACCGCTCCGGAAAATACAATGGCCGACATAATGGATTTATGAACGTTTCTCGGGATGATGATTTTATCTCCGGGTCCGCATACGGCCATGACCATCGTCATAATGGCGCCGCTCGTCCCTTGTACGGAAAAGAAGGTATGGTCTGCGCCGAATGCTCGAGCGGCCAGATCCTGGGCTTCTTTAATAATGCCCTTTGGCGCATGTAAATCATCCAGAGGTTCGATATTAATTAAATCTATGCTTAACGCGTTTTCTCCGATAAATTGTCTGAATTCCGGGTCCATTCCCGCGCCTTTTTTATGGCCCGGAATGTGGAATTGGACAGGCTGTCTGTCCGCGTGCTTTTTCAGTCCGCTGTACAGGGGTGTTTCATGTTGCGGCAATTGTTTTCCCACCTTTATCATAATACCTACGGATTAGTTTGTATTACATTCAGTTTTATTACCCGTTTTTTAAACGTAAAACAAATGAATTATATTATGAACTTGAAAGAAAGTAAAGAACAATTTATGATCTATGGAAGATGCTTATTTTGAGCATGATTATAAAGGAGTGAAGACATTTGGAATATCAATATCCGATGAATGAGGACTGGACGACAGAGGAGGCCGTGGATGTCATTGCTTTTTTTCAGCAGGTGGAAAACGCCTATGAAAAAGGAGCTGACCGAGACAGACTTCTGAATGCGTACCGCCGCTTTAAAGAAATCGTTCCCGGGAAAGCGGAAGAAAAGAAAATCTGCAGCCAATTTGAAGCTGACAGCACCTATTCCCCGTATCGGACTGTGAAACAGGCGAAACAATCAGATCAAGCGATTATCAAAATGTAGACAAAGCGAGCCGGCAATCGGCCCGCTTTTTATGTTATGAGACTTTCTGAGTCAGTGTGTATAAAAAGGAAAGCTTCCTAAAAGCGTCTTCAATGGTTTGCAGGAATTCATTGTTGTTCATGTTGATCACGTCTTCTTTTTGCAGCTGAATGCCGCACAAAAGCTCTGCTTTTTTCACTGTCTGCAGGCGTTCAAATAATGTTTTCAGCTGCTCCTGATCCATGTCGGACTGCTTGTACGCACCTGGCTTCGTATGATCCGGCGACCATACAAAATGACCGGGAATCTGTTTTGTGATGTCCTCCTGCTTCGCTTCCAGCAATCTGCCGTATTCCTCTTTTATCGGAGATTCATAAATGATGGCAAACCATACAAACATATGGGTGTCCCATAAACCGATCTGAAAGTGAGGGAGTTTCTTATAACCGCGTTTGCTGTTGGCAAAGGCAACCCAGCTGTCAGCCGGCGGGTTGACAGATCTTCTCGCGTGCTTGGCGACATGCGGGAACATTTCATCTCCTGTCAATGCTGACAATGTCGGTGCGAAATGCTCTCCTAACAAGGTCAGCTTCGGACGGACTTGTTCTTTTAACACCTCCATGCGCGGATCTAAACCTTCTATTGTAAATGTATCGAAGTCTTCTTTTGTAAAACGCATCTGAGTCATCTTTTTCCTCCTTATCGTAAGTATTCATATTTTACCACAGCCGCCGCCGGCCGCAAAAACATTGAGAACGTTTGAGCCGAGAGGATTGGGGTAAAAAACGAATAGGTAAACACACAATTTTAAGAATGTTGTTACAGCCGAATATAAGTTTCCATACGATATAAGAAGTATCATTAATAAATTGGAAAAATGGGATGCTTTTTTAACAAATGATCTCTGGAAGGGGCGAAAGACAATGAGGCAAGTGGTGAAGGAAGGATTCAGGGAGGAAAAAAATAACCGTGTAGCTGTCTGGAGACTAGAGGTTGATTATGAATTGGCAACCCTGTATGAGGCCATGCAAAAAGAGAATGAAGATCAAATCGATCTCAGCAAAAGAAAACTGGAACGTCTCAGAAAAGAATGGATTCGGCTTAACGGATAAAGAATAGTAAAAACGAACCGCAGGAAATGGTTCGTTTTTACGTGAGAAGGCATTTTTTTCATTTTCCTTGCTTTTTCATCGCCTTTATCAGTATGCTATAGAATAAGCTATACATAGAAAAGAGGTACACGGTATGACAAATTGGACGGAAATTGATGATATCGCAAAAAAATGGGTAAAAGAAGCCGGAACGAGAATCAGACAATCCATGCAGGAAAGCTTGACGATTGAAACAAAATCAAATCCGAATGATTTAGTCACAAATATTGATAAAGAGACGGAACGCTTTTTCATTGACCGTATACAGGGAACTTTTCCCGGACACCGGATTCTCGGAGAAGAAGGGCAGGGGGATAAACTCCGCTCCCTTGACGGAATTGTCTGGATCATTGATCCGATTGACGGAACGATGAATTTTGTCCATCAAAAGCGGCATTTCGCGATCTCCATCGGCATCTTTGAAGACGGAAAAGGCAAAATCGGCTTAATTTATGATGTGATGCAGGACGAACTGTATCACGCATTCAGCGGAAAAGGGGCTTATCTGAACGACACGCCGCTTGCTCCTTTAAAAGAAGCTTCCATTGAAGAAGCCATTATTGCAATCAATGCCACATGGGTGACGGAAAACAGAAGGATTGACCCGAGTATTTTGGCGCCGCTCGTAAAACGGGTCAGAGGAACGCGTTCCTACGGTTCGGCGGCACTTGAGCTGGCCAGTGTTGCGGCCGGCCGGATTGACGCATACATTACGATGAGGCTCGCGCCGTGGGATTACGCTGCCGGCTGCGTGCTGCTGAACGAAGTCGGGGGCATTTACACGACCACAGACGGCGAACCGTTTACGTTTTTAGACAACCACAGCGTGCTTGCGGGCAATCCGGCAATACATAAAATTATCTTTGACGACTATTTACATGCTGACAGGTAGAGATTTTGAAGAAGAAGATCTCGGGTTTCTGGAGCAGCTGGCGGCATCACACCCGGTGTGGAAAAGCGAAGAGTTCGGAACAAAAAATGCGGCGGAGTTTATGCTTGCATACTCCATGTACAATGGAACGTGGCTCGTATGGGAGATTGACGGCGCTCCTGCCGCCGTCAGTTTTCATTTGGAATGGGCGCCTTCAAACGGAAAACCGTGGCTCGGAACCGTGGCCGTCGCTCCGGAGGCAAAAGAGAAAGGAATCGGACGCGCGGTCATTGAAGAGATTGCGGGCCGGCTGAGAGGGGAGCATAAAGCGATGTTTTCAGCCGTTCCCCTGGACAGGCAGGAATGGGTTTTGTTTTTAAGCCAATGCGGCTTTGAACAGCTTAAGCTTGAAAAAGACGATCGGGAAAAAACATATATGATCATGGTGAAGCCATTGTGAAATGTTTCAGATATAAAAAAGAGACCGGAGAAATCCGGTCTCTTTTCTTGTTTACAAGCCGACCGCATTCCAGGCCGCTTCTACGCTTGCAGCGTCTTGAGAGCCGTAAAGGTCCCGCGCTGATTGAATCAAAGCTGCTTTTGCATCTTTAAAGCTTGATGACGGAGTGAGATATACCGTCAGTGCACGGTAGTAAATCTGCTCCGCTTTTTTCACGCCGATTTTTGTAATCGTGTTGTAAGCGGCTTTGTTCGGAATTCCGCTGTTTGTATGCACGCCGCCGTAGTCGCCGGCATCAGTATTCGGAAGGTTTCGATAATTTTTGTAATGGTCGGGCTGTCCGTATTTTGTCGGATTGGATAAACTGCGGAGAGCCGGCTGGCTGACCGTAATATCTTCACCGATATCCCAGTCCTCAGTATCATTGAAGTATCCGAATACATCAGAGAAGGATTCGTTTAAAGCACCCGGTTGATTTTCATAGTTCAGGTTGGCTGTTTCCTGTGTAACACCGTGTGTCATTTCATGGGCCGTTACGTCCATTGAACCGGAAAGAGGCGAGAAGAATGAGCCGTCACCGTCACCGTAAATCATTTGGTCGCCGATCCACGCCGCGTTGTTGTATTTGCTGCCGTAATGAACGGAAGATACGATTTTGCCGCCTTTATTGTCGTAGCTGTTGCGTTTAAACGTCTGATAGAAATAATCGTACACTTTGCCGAGATTGTAATGCGCATCAACGGCAGCGCGCTGAGAAGAAGTTGTGAACTGGTTTGTAGTGCTTGATACGAGCGTGCCCGGCAGGTTATATTGTCGGTTTTGCAGATCGTACGTAATAATTTGCGTTCCGGTAGGTTTAGAAAGATCACGCATTACATACTTGCCGCTTTCAGAAGAAATATTTAATGAGACCGTTTTTCCTTTAAGAGTCGTACCTGTTCCGGTTGCAGCGGCATGCTCCACTTTGTTTTGCTTTTTCAGGACTTTCCCTGTTTCCGCATCAACGGTTACTTCCCAGTTAGCTGGTTCCGGTTCGATGTAGCGGATGGTTACATCATAGGCGAGTCGGTATTTACCGTCTTTTGTGGCCGCTGCTTTCAGCTCGGCTTTGTTTTTGTTTGCAACGTTGCCGTTAGAGACGGCTTCAGGTGATTTGCCGATTGCTTTAAAAGCATGATCCAGCGCTTGATTTGCAGATAATTTTTTGCTGTTTCCCGTTTTGGCAGAAGCATCGTTGTTTAATTCTCCGTTAATCGCATAGACATTGTTGGATTTATCGACGTGAATAATGACTTGCGAGTCTTTCACAGGCACACCGTTAACGACAGGCACATAACGGAAGTGCTTGTAGCCGAGATCATCGGTCGTGTGGTCAATCAGCTTCAGTCTCTCAGAAGGGTTGCCTTTGAAGACTTTGCCGTTTTGTTTCAAGTATTGCTTGATTGCTTTGTCACTGACTGAAGGCAATTCAGATTGCACCAAAGAATGCTTCGGCACAAAGTTCGTCAGGTTTTCTTTAAGCTGAGGATTCTCAGCGGCCTGAACACCCGGAAGACTGATGGTTAAACTCATAAAGGAAGCGGCGACAGCAACAGACAATTTCTTACCTAAACCCACAATAAATCCCCCTTTTTGAAAATAATGAAAACTTATATTGTTATAATAAACCAGCATTCTCTCATTCTGCAATATAAAACTAGACTCCGCTGATGAATTGATAGAATCGTCCCGGAAAGGCTTCCGGAGGCCAGCATCGGGGGATAAGCCGAGAGGCACGTGTTGAATCAGACATGAGTCGAATGATGCGATTTATTCTGAAAAAAATGACAAATGAAGTCGGGAAAAATGATAGGGGAAAAATGTTCCGATTTGTAAAACTTTTTTTATAGCCGTTTGTCTAAACGGGTGAGGCCTTAATAAACGAAAAGGATTGTTTCAGATGTCAGAGATTTTCAGTCATTTTATTCAGCATTTCGACAGATATTTCATTTTAAGCAGACAGAGCGTGTTGATCATTCAGTGGTCATCCGTCTGCCTTGCTGTTTTATACGCGCTGACTTTTCATCCGAAAATCAGTCGTGAGAGAGTTTGGTTTTATTCAGGAATTCTGCTCAGGGCCGTATTATTAGCGGGCATAACAGTCGAATTGGTTCATCAGGTGCAGAGTACTCACTTTAGCGCGCACTATTTGATATCGGAAGAAAGCGAGCTTCTGCCGATCGTTCATCTCTTAATGTATGGGTATGTGCTGCTCACCGCGTTTCACTATATCCTCATGCCGCAGGAGCAGAGGGGAAAGGGCATGTTTTATACGTTTGATCTCACTGTGGTGACACTGCCCGTCATTCAGCTGATCTTCAGCTTTTTCGCTTTCTGGAATATCAGTCCCGATGCGATGGCGGGGGAGGATATAGTTTCGATGCTATGTTTTATTACGGTTGTTTTACTTCTGCTGATTTCTATGAATGTTTTATTCTTTAAAATGTATTGGAAACCGAGACCCGTTTTTATCGGCGTGTTTTATGCCGGGGTCATCGGGCTGTTGGTATGGGTGCTCGCTGCGCCCTCGGCCGGTGTAACAAAAGATTACGGCAGACTTCTCCCATTTACGGTGTATTTAACGATGGCCGGTTTTCTGATGACCCATCATTTATTTCATCGGTCAGACAGGATCAGACAGCGGACGAAAAGCTTTCTTGCGGCGGCAACGGCCGCTGGTTTTATTGTCTTTTTGAATCCGGTATACAATGCGGGCGATGCAGCTTTTGCGGTTTCAAAGCCGATAGCTGAAGATTCTGTTGATAATGTGGGTGAACATATCACTTCAGACCAAGCGGAACGGATCCTTACTTCATTTTTTCCGGCTGAGAATCCGATTTATTTAACAGAAACCAATCAGGACCTCCATTACTTTTACCGTTTTAAAACGGAAGATTACGAAGCGGAAGTGGACGAGGTTTCCCGATTGATTACAAATTATCAATATCTTAAAAAACCGGAAGGCCGCACTTTAACAGAAGAGGAATACCGGAAAAAGTCGCTGGATTTCTTGTCGGCGCACGGCCGAAAAATAAAAACACAAGGCATTCAGACAACAGTGAGAAAAGAAAACGGACAGTTTGTCGTGGAGATTGCGCCGAAAACACAAGGGACGAAACACGAAGATTCGGGCACAGTATTTTACTGGGAAAAAGACACCATTATGGGTTTTTCAGAAGATCCGTCTATTTATCAGCTTGAGTCACTACCGCAGGTGCATATGACGGAAAAAGACATAGTCAAAGCATCAAAAGCCGCCTTTCGTACGCTTCAAATGCCTGATCAGACATTTGAAATCACAAATACAGATATAAACAGCCTGATCGGCAGCAGTTTGACCGTAACTGCGAATAACGGAACGGAGCTGATATTTGATGCAGTATCCGGACGTCTTATGAAAATCAGAGTTTCACCTGACAGCACCGTTTTAACAAAAACAGAACTTCAGAAGAAGCTTTTTTCATTGCTGGACGCGGATACTTCAAAGCTTAGACAAATTGATAAATCGGAAGGCAATCTCGTTTTTGAAAACTCTGAAGGCACATTCGTTTATACGCTCCGGAATGAAGAAGGCATGAAAGAGGCCTCATTCTACGGACAGGGAAGTGCCAAAACATTCCCGCATACATACAGAGACGGACAAACAGCATTCAAAAAAGTGGCGGCAGCTTATAACGGCATCATTTACAAAAAGCGGGTGAAGCCTGTCATAGCGGTGAAAGACGGCGTAACATATAACGCATGGCTTGTCATTATTCAGCCGTTCGGTTCAAACCGTCATGACGTATATGTAGTGAACGCGGATACTTACGAGGCGGTGAACCTTTATGAACAATAAAGAAAACAAGGCTGTCTTCTTCGATTTATACGACCTATATAAGGAGGGGGAACTCGAAGGCGGCACGCTCCAGTGGATGAAAGAACATGAGCCTTTATTCGGAGCTGAGGCGGAAAACAGAAAAGGGCAGAATGAACATGGTTTGAATGCGCCGTCCGGCGATATCCGCCAGATTAAGTACATGAAATGCCTGACGTATGGATTGTACGGATTCTTCATTGTGCTCTCAATCTGGATGACAGTGTGGTTTTACTTTTAAATGAAAAACAAGATGTCAATTGAACAGCTGTACCGTGAACATTATCAAGATATTATGTATTACCTTTACAGACGCACACAACATGCTGAGACCGCTAAAGACCTCGCTCAGGATACATTTATGAAAGCATTTAACGGGCTTAAGTCGTTTAAGGGCCATTCGTCTATCAGAACGTGGCTCTATGCAATTGCCCATCATACCTTCATCAATTGGTACAGACGTGATAGAAAATATCAATTTTCAGATATCACCCTGAATGAAGGGCTTCAGCAAACAACATATGAACTGCCGGAGCATTACGTCGCCCGGACAGACACTCAGAATGCGCTGACCAGGCAGATTCAGCGTCTGAAAAGCGATCAGCAGACCGTTTTAATTTTAAGGGAATTTCAAGAGCTGTCTTACGAAGAGATTGCTGATGTTTTGGACTGGAGTCTTTCGAAGGTGAAGAGCACCCTGTACAGGGCGAGAATGCAGCTGAAACAGCACTTGGCGGAAAAAAGGAAGGACGGACAGATATGACTTGCTGTTTAGTGAGAGATTTACTCCCTTTATATATTGAAGGCGATTGTGAAACAGAAACGGAGCGGTTTATTTCCCGCCATCTTGAATCATGCGGTAAGTGCGGGAGTTTATATCATATGATGAAGGAGCCGCTTGACCTCGGCAGCCCTGAGATGAAGGCGCCAGCCTGTTATGCAGAAGAAGAAAGGCGGTTTAAGGAACGGTATTACGGGAAGCTGCTGATAAAAGCAGCCTGTTTGTTCGGCGCTGTTTTCTTTATCATGCTGATCCTTAAACTGCTGATTTAAAAAAACGCCCGGCTGAATGACCGGGCGTTTTAATCCGTTTACTCAGCCGGATGAAAGGCTGTATAAATGCCTTCAAGCAATTCCTGGGGCAGTGAATTAAAGAATCCGGCACACAGCTTTGCTTCTTTTTTTCCTGCTCCTGCTTTTTCAGCAAGGTTCTGATCAAACGTATACACACCGTCTTCTTCAATCAGCGCAGATTGAAGGATATGAAGACTTTGGGAAAAAGCGGTGAACAGCTGATCAACGATAAGGGCCTCTTTTTCCGTAAAGCCGAGCTCCACCGCTTTTTCTTTATTAAATGTATATTCGCCGTCCGTTTTCTCAATACATTGGGAAAGAACAGTTAAAAATTCGGTTGAACTGTCCCACAGCTTTTGAATGATCTGGGCTTGTTCTTGATCTAATCCCAATTCCACCGCTTTTTCGCTGTCAAAATAATAGACACCGTCTTTTTCGTAAATCGATTGGCTGATGATGTCAATGAGTTTTGCCGCGTCTTCCGGTGTTTTCTCTGCGGAAGCCTGCAGGACATGCGGTTCATTTGCCTGGATCGTTTTTGCGCCGGCAGAATCAAGCGGACTGAATGCAAGCAAGGCGGCTGAGGCGGTTGCGGCGGCAGTTACAGCGGTTTTCTTCAAAAAAGATGTTTTCATTTCGTTCTCTCCTTGTCATGTGTATTTGCTTACAGCCACAAGTATAAAAAGACAATGATGGAATTGATATAGGAGGTATGGTATTTTCTGCATAACGATGCCGGACTATTTCAGACTGCATCTTCTGAGGGAATCTGCTGATGTAACTAGAATGGGAGCTGTCATTTCCGGCTTCCTGACTAGGCGGCGGGGGAGATAAGCCTTACATCTAAAGCCTGTTTTGAGGATGTGAAAAAGCCTGAATCTTTGATTCAGGCTTCATTAGATATTGTGCTTTCCATGTTTACCGAATTTTGCAAAGGGCCATGCTTTTAATCAAGCAGTCCCTGTTCGCGCATTTTTTTCTTTACGGTGAAACCGCTTCCCATCATGGCGATAACGAGAACAATGCTTCCGATGATGCCCCATGCGCTTTTCTCAGCGATTGATACGCCGATCAGCATCATGCTGAAGACTGCTGCGAATGCAAATAATAATAAGAGCCAATTCAATTTTTTCATATTTCCATCCCCTTTAACGTCATACTTTCAGTTTACAGAAAAACGTAACGCTTTTAAAGAGGATGTGTGGTATAATATGAAAGTTATCTAATTTTTTTAGGAGATGAAAATGTGAAACTTCGAAACGATCTTCGCAACATCGCGATTATTGCCCACGTTGACCATGGGAAAACGACTTTGGTAGACCAATTGCTTCACCAAGCCGGAACATTCCGTGCCAACGAAAATATTGCCGAGCGCGCAATGGATTCAAACGATCTTGAACGTGAACGCGGTATTACAATTCTTGCGAAAAATACTGCGATTAACTATAAAGATACACGCATTAATATTTTGGACACTCCGGGACACGCCGACTTCGGCGGAGAGGTAGAACGGATTATGAAAATGGTTGACGGCGTTCTGTTAGTCGTTGACGCATATGAAGGCTGCATGCCGCAAACCCGTTTCGTACTGAAAAAAGCCCTTGAGCAGAACTTAAATCCGGTTGTCGTCGTAAACAAAATCGACCGTGATTTCGCCCGTCCGGAAGAAGTCATTGATGAAGTGCTTGATTTGTTCATCGAGCTTGACGCAAACGAAGAACAGCTTGAGTTCCCTGTCGTCTACGCTTCTGCGATTAACGGAACGGCAAGTCTGGATCCGAAAAAGCAGGACGAAAATATGGAATCACTGTATGAAACGATTCTTGAACATGTCCCTGCCCCGGTTGATAACGCCGAAGAGCCTCTTCAATTCCAAGTGGCGCTGCTTGATTACAATGATTATGTCGGCCGTATCGGTATCGGACGCGTTTTCCGCGGCACGATGAAAGTGGGTCAGCAGGTTTCATTGATGAAACTTGACGGAACGGTAAAATCATTCCGCGTAACGAAAATCTTCGGTTTCCAAGGATTGAAACGCGTGGAAATTGAAGAAGCGAGAGCGGGAGACCTCGTTGCCGTTTCGGGCATGGAAGACATCAACGTCGGTGAAACGGTTTGTCCGGCTGAACACCATGAGCCGCTGCCGGTTCTGCGCATTGATGAGCCTACGCTCCAAATGACATTTGTCGTAAACAACAGCCCGTTTGCAGGCCGTGAAGGCAAATATGTCACATCCCGTAAAATTGAAGAGCGTCTGAACGCGCAGCTTCAAACAGATGTCAGTCTCCGTGTCGAACCGACTGCATCACCTGACGCATGGGTTGTTTCAGGACGCGGTGAGCTTCACCTGTCCATTTTAATTGAAAACATGCGCCGTGAAGGCTATGAGCTTCAAGTGTCTAAGCCTGAAGTTATCATTAAGGAAATCGACGGCGTAAGCTGCGAGCCTGTAGAGCGCGTGCAGATTGACGTGCCTGAAGAGCATACCGGTTCTGTTATGGAATCAATGGGTGCGAGAAAAGGCGAAATGCTTGATATGATTAATAACGGAAACGGCCAGGTCCGCCTGATCTTTACCGTACCTTCACGCGGACTCATCGGCTATTCTACTGAGTTTCTGTCACTGACACGCGGTTTCGGTATCCTGAACCACACGTTTGACAGCTATCAGCCGATGCAAAAAGGCCAAGTCGGAGGCCGACGTCAGGGTGTGCTCGTTTCCATGGAAAACGGAAAAGCGACATCTTACGGAATTCAAGGTATTGAAGACCGCGGCGTCATCTTCGTTGAGCCGGGCACAGAAGTATATGAAGGCATGATTGTCGGCGAACATAACCGTGACAATGACCTTGTCGTCAATGTCAGCAAAATGAAACAGCAGACAAACGTCCGTTCCGCTACGAAGGATCAAACGACTACGATTAAGAAAGCGCGCATTATGTCGCTTGAAGAATCACTCGAGTACTTAAACGAAGATGAATACTGTGAAGTAACGCCGGAATCCATCCGTTTAAGAAAGAAAATCCTGAATAAAAACGAACGTGAAAAAGCGGCGAAAAAGAAAAAAACAGCAGGAATGTCTTAATCACTTGCAGAATTTGAAAAGGTAGAACCCGAACGGAAAAGGGGAGGGGGATCCTTTTGAATGAAGTAAGTGAACGGCTGTCGTTCTTTGCGGCTCTTTACCAAGTGGATGAGCATCCGCTGACGGGAATGTGGCTGTTATACGGAACGATCGTCGTGCTTTCGGTGATTGTATTTAAACTCGGCTTTGCCAAACGGCTGCCGGTTTTGAAGGCTGCGGCAGTTTATCTCTTTCTCGTGCTCGGCTGCACCGTGCTGACTTTTTTCGGTGTGTTTCTGCCGGTCGGAGAAGGGCTTGTTGTCGCCGCCTTGATTTTGATCGTTTACAAAATCCGTCTGCACCAGTCCAAAAAAAGCCAGTCAGCTAAACCGCAATAAAAAAATGACCTTGCCTTCCGGCGGGTCATTTTTTATTCGGTTTATTTTTTCAGTTTATCTTTTTTCGCTTTTTGTCCGGGATGAAAGGAAAAGTGTCCGGTATTCAGCCGCGCCTCCGTTTTGACTTTGATTCGGTCATGGCATTCCCGGCACATATATGTATGAATCGGACGATTGCGGAGGCGTTTGGCTGTCAGTGTTTCATCATCAATTTGTTCGATTTTGTCGCAAATGGAACATTTTACTCTCATTGATTTTTCACCTCTTTCACTATGACAAGCATTATATCATGGATGCCCCTCCTGCCAAAGGGAAAGAAAGCAGCGCCCTTCCTTTGGAGCGGGCGCTGCTTTTTACCGGCGGTTTTTCATATGATGATCCGATTGATCGTTCTGTTCGTTCTGCAGCTTGTTCTGGTCTCTTTGGTTCAGCTGATCATCATTCGATTGAGTCGGTGATTCTTTTTCATTGTCGGTCACATCATTCGGGACTTCCGGCATGACGCGGCCGACGATGGCGGCAAGTTCGTCCAAAATGCCTGAAACAGGGCGGCCGGCCTTAATGTCGCTGCCCATGCCTCTCAGACGGGAAACCGTATCAGGATCAGCCACGACAACGGCATTGGCACCGTAAGGATCGTTTTTTAACGCCTGGGCAACCGTGTATTTAATGCTCTCCACTTTGCTTCTTTCTAAATTGTCATCCACATCGATACCGACAACGGAGTATCTTCCGAGTACAACCGCGGTGGCATCTGAAATGCCGGGGATTTTTTCGGTTACCTCGACGAGATGCTTAGCGATGTCTGTCCGGCCGGGATTTTCAGCTGTCTCAGGAGCCGTATTTTTCACATGGATCGGTTTTGCATCGCGCTGATCGGCTGATTCGTTCTGAATATTGCGGCCGCGGCCGTCCTGTACAGCAGTGCAGCCGGTAAGGATAAATAAGGCTTGTATGATAATGAAAAGAATTCGCACGTCAGATTTCCTCCTTGAATGCTTTCATTTATTTTATTGTTGAATTAACCTTCTATCTTTATTCACCAAATCATATATTTTAGCAGGCATCCCCGTTTTTCGCGGAAAGAGAAGCACACGATGGGCTTTGATCCTTATTTCAGGAGGCTGAGACTTGAGTAAAATTTATGTGTTAGATACGAATGTACTTTTGCAGGATCCTAACGCCATTTTTTCCTTTGAAGAAAACGAAGTTGTCATCCCCGCCGTCGTGCTGGAAGAGGTCGATTCAAAAAAGCGGTATATGGACGAGGTCGGGAGAAATGCGAGGCACGTATCTAAGCTGATAGACGGGCTCAGGGAGAAAGGAAGGCTGCACGAGAAAGTTCCGCTTGAAAGCGGAGGAACGCTCAGAATTGAACTGAACCACCGGTCATTTCACCAGCTCCAAGAAATTTTTATCGAAAAAACGAATGATAACCGCATTTTGGCGGTGGCAAAAAATTTAAGCCTTGAGGAGGAAACGAAAGAAAACGGCCGCCTCGTCATCCTGGTCAGCAAAGATGTGCTTGTCAGGGTAAAGGCGGATGCCATCGGGCTTTTGGCGGAGGACTTTTTAAACGACAGAGTCGTTGACCATGATGAAATATATAGCGGGTACAAAGATATATTTATGAATAAAGAGCGGTTTGCCTCGTTTTATAAAAACAAACAAATTTCAGTCAAGGAGCTTCAGCAGCATCAGGTTTATCCGAATCAATTTGTGCTGATGAAAGATGAATTAGGAGGATCTTCGTCTGCGGTCGGCATGGCAGATAAGAAAGGCGAGACCGTAAAAAGACTCGTTTTCGATGATGAGCACGTATGGGGTATCAGGCCGAAGAACGTCCAGCAGACAATGGCGCTTGAACTCCTGCTGAGGGAAGATATCCCGCTTGTCACCCTGATCGGAAAAGCGGGAACGGGAAAAACCTTGCTTGCTCTCGCGGCAGGGCTTCTGCAGACGGAGGATCTCGGTATTTATAAAAAACTGATCGTCGCGCGTCCCATCGTCCCGGTGGGAAAGGATATCGGATATTTGCCGGGCGAAAAAGAGGAAAAGCTCAAGCCGTGGATGCAGCCGATCTTTGATAATCTTGAATTTTTATTCAATGCGAAAAAGCCGGGTGAACTTGAAGCGATTTTGGCAGGAATCGGATCGATTCAGGTGGAGGCGCTGACATACATTCGGGGAAGAAGCATTCCGGATCAATTTATTATTATTGATGAGGCTCAGAATCTGACGAGGCACGAGGTCAAAACGCTTTTGACTCGGGTGGGAGAGGGCAGCAAAATTGTCCTGATGGGCGATCCGGAGCAAATAGATCACCCATACTTAGACAGTTTAAACAACGGACTTGCTTATGTTGTAGAACGGTTTAAAGAACAAACCGTCTCCGGCAGCGTGAAGCTTGTGAAAGGTGAGAGATCCGGCCTTGCACAGCTTGCCGCCGATTTGTTATAAAACTTCGATTTCTGTGACGCCCGTTATTGGTTTTTCAAAGTCTCCGTCCACGTAAAAATGGACCGGGCCGCCGTCTTGAAGGGGTTTCCCCGCATCGCTGAAATGCGCGATTGCGTCCATCGCCTTTTCGAGCGGCACTTCGGTTCTTTCTGATTTTGAAATAAATGCGCACAGGACAGCGCTTTCTTTCGGCTCGGCATTTGCTAAAACAGCGCCGAGCTTCATGGCGAAGCTGCCGTTCATCAGTCTTTCTTTTTCATAACGTTTTTCGCTTTTTAAAGTCGGCGGCGAAATGCGCCCTTCTCTGATCACCCGTTCCGGATCAAGCGTATGCTCCTGGGTTTCTGCAGAGCCGTCCGGATGAACGGGCTGATTTTTTTCAAACGGAAACTTACGGTCATCGAAAATCCAGACACTCGGATCAATTGTAATCGGGTATGTAACATTGCCTTTTACTTGAATAACGCTCATGGTGAAGCCCCCCTTTACTTAAAGTATAAAAGTTTTCGCATGAATTGTCACTTTGCGTCGCAAATTAGATGTATACAACGGCAGCGAAGTGAGGGTGATCGACATGGTATGCCGGCATTACCAAGAGCTGGACGCATTAGTTCAGGAAGCGAAAAAAAGGACCGAAGAAGGCAAAGTGGCAGACTATATTCCGGCTCTGGCTGAATCTGAACAAGACAGCCTTTCGGTCACGATTTATCATGCGGAAAATACATGTCTGTCGGCAGGAGACGCCGACCGGACATTTACGCTGCAGAGCATTTCGAAAGTGCTTTCTCTGGCGCTCGTACTGATGGATTACGGAAAGGAAAAGGTGTTCAGCTGCGTGGGTCAGGAGCCGACCGGCGACCCGTTTAATTCCATGATTAAGCTTGAAACAATGAATCCGGGCAAGCCTTTAAATCCGATGATTAATGCGGGAGCCCTCGTCGTTACGGGTTTAATTAAAGGGCATTCGCCGAAAGACCGCCTGGATTACCTGCTCGGATTCATCAGAAGACTTGCGAATAATCAGGACATTACATATTGCAGCCATGTCGCGGAATCGGAATTCAAATCTTCCATGATTAATCGGGCCATGTGTTATTACATGAAGCAGTATGACATTTTTAAAGGCGATGTTGAAGGGGTCATGGATTTGTATACAAAACAGTGCGCGATTAAGATGAGCAGTCTGGATTTAGCCAAAATCGGCTGTGTATTCGCCCTTGACGGCAAGCATCCGGAAACCGGGGAGCAGGTCATTAAAAAAGATGTGGCGAGAATCTGCAAGACGTTTATGGTGACATGCGGCATGTACAATGCGAGCGGGGAATTCGCAATCAAGGTCGGCATTCCCGCTAAAAGCGGCGTTTCGGGAGGAATCATGGGCATTTCGCCGTACAACTTCGGAATCGGTATATTCGGCCCGGCGCTTGATGAAAAAGGCAACAGCATCGCGGGTGTGAAGCTTTTGGAAATCATGTCTGAGAAATACAGGCTGAGTATTTTTTGAAACATTTTTTATCATAACATCTGCTTAAATCCTCTTGCAATTTCACCTGATACCCTTTATGATAAATAGAAGAATTAGGTACTCGCCTGGGGAACGGAGGGATACTTTTGGCTTCAGAGATTATAGTCGACCATCAGCAGAAAGCATTCGAGCTGTTGAAGTTAGATGCTGAGAAGATTTTGAAGCTGATCCGAGTACAAATGGATAACTTAACGATGCCTCAATGTCCTCTGTATGAAGAGGTCTTGGATACTCAGATGTTCGGACTGTCGAGGGAAATCGATTTTGCTGTCCGCCTGGGATTAGTTGACGAAAACGACGGCAAAGAGCTGCTGGACAGACTTGAAAGAGAACTGTCTGCTTTGCATGACGCGTTTACAGGAAAATAAATGATCAAACTCAAACTATTCAACGGTTTGGGTTTTTTTATAACCGTAAACCGTTTTTTTTGCATCTTCTTTTCGTAAGACGGTCTCTTAATCTGCATTTCATCCGAAAAACTATAAAGAAACTGCGTAAATTGTTTATGAATTATAGTAAAATATAATACGCAATAGGTATTAAACGTAAGCTTTAAGCAGGAAAGAGGATGTTATGTTTAAAAGAATGTTAAAATCTTACGATTATTCATTGATATGCGCTATCATTCTGCTGTGCAGTTTCGGATTGGTAATGGTATACAGCTCAAGCATGATTACCGCCGTTATGCGTTACGGCGTGAGCAGCGACTATTTCTTTAAACGGCAGCTGTTCGCCGTCATCGCGGGGTTTGTGCTGTTTATTATCGCGGCCGTTTTTCCGTACAAAGTGTTCGCCCATCAAAAGATTCAGAAATTCATACTGCTTGCGTCAGTGGCTGCGCTTTGCGCGCTGTTTGTTTTCGGACATGTTGCCGGAAACGCGCAAAGCTGGTTTAAAATCGGCGGAATGGCCATTCAGCCGGGGGAATTTGTCAAGCTGACCCTGATACTGTACCTTGCCGCGGTATACGCAAAGAAACAAAGCTATATCGATCAGCTTTTGACGGGGGTTGCGCCGCCGGTGATCGTCACCGTAGTCATTTGTGCGCTTATCGCTATTCAGCCTGACTTCGGAACGGCGATGATTATCGGTCTGATCGCGCTTTGCGTTATTATGTGTTCGGGATTCAGCGGAAGGACCCTGCTCAAGCTGGTTCTCATGGCGGGAATCGTATTACTCCTTGTCAGCCCGATCATCTATCTGAAATGGGACGATATTTTGACACCCGGGCGTATGAGCCGGTTTGAAAGCCTTGAAAATCCCTTTAAATATGCCAGCACATCAGGCCTGCAGATTATAAATTCGTATTATGCGATCGGCTCAGGCGGTTTTTTCGGTCTCGGTCTTGGAGAAAGCATTCAAAAATACGGTTATCTGCCTGAATCGCATACAGACTTTATTATGGCGGTTATTTCAGAGGAGCTCGGCATTTTCGGCGTCCTGTTTGTCATTGTGCTGCTGGCTTTTGTCGTGTTAAAAGGTTTTTATATTGCGAGAAAATGTGAAGATCCGTTCGGGAGCCTTTTGGCAATCGGGATATCCAGCATGATTGCGATTCAGACCTTTATCAATCTCGGCGGTGTCAGCGGTTTAATTCCGATCACAGGTGTTCCGCTGCCGTTTATCAGCTACGGGGGCTCATCAATGTTTTTGTTATTAACGAGCGCCGGTATATTGGTGAATGTCAGCATGCATGTCAAGTACTCAGAAAAGAAGAAAAAGAGGGAGCCCTTTCCGTCTAAGGGGGTAAAAAGACGGCAGACGGAAAAATCTGTGTATCTCTAAAAAACAAGTGTATACACAGGACGGATATTCCTTTATTATAAACTACATATTTATTAGGCCAAGGGGGAGAAAAGTTTGTCACAACAATCCATCCAAAAAGTGTTAGTAGCAAACAGGGGAGAAATTGCGATCCGGATTTTCCGGGCGTGCACAGAATTGAACATCAGAACGGTAGCCGTTTATTCAAAAGAAGATTCGGGCTCCTATCATCGCTATAAAGCGGATGAAGCTTATCTTGTGGGAGAAGGCAAAAAACCGATTGACGCGTATCTTGATATTGAAGGGATTATTGAGATCGCAAAAAGAAACGGCGTAGATGCCATTCATCCGGGCTACGGATTTCTCTCTGAAAATATCCAATTTGCGAGGCGCTGTGAAGAAGAGGGCATCGTATTTATCGGACCGACGTCAGCGCATTTGGATATGTTCGGAGATAAGGTAAAGGCGAGGGAGCAGGCAGAAAAAGCCGGCATCCCCGTTATTCCGGGGAGTGACGGACCGGCTGAAACATTAAAAGATGTCGAACAATTCGCAAAAGTCCACGGATTTCCGTTTATTATTAAAGCATCGCTCGGAGGCGGAGGCCGCGGAATGAGAATCGTCCGAAGCGAAAGCGAATTGAAAGAATCGTTTGAGCGGGCCAAATCAGAAGCGAAAGCTGCATTCGGAAACGATGAAGTGTATGTTGAAAAACTGATCGAAAATCCTAAGCATATTGAAGTTCAGGTGATCGGAGATAAAGAAGGCAATGTCGTCCATCTGTATGAGCGGGACTGTTCCGTTCAGAGACGCCATCAAAAGGTCATTGAGGTGGCGCCGAGTGTATCTTTGCAGCCTGAATTAAGGGACGAAATCTGTGAAGCGGCTGTGGCGCTTGCGAAAAATGTCGGCTATATCAACGCGGGGACCGTGGAATTTCTCGTAGCGGGCGGTGAATTTTACTTTATTGAAGTGAACCCGCGCGTACAAGTGGAGCATACGATTACGGAAATGATAACGGGGGTTGATATCGTTCAGACGCAAATCCTCGTCGCGCAGGGCCACGGACTGCACAGCCGTGCCGTCAATATCCCTGAGCAGAAAGACATTTTTACAAACGGGTATGCGATCCAATCACGTGTGACCACTGAAGATCCGCTGAATGACTTTATG
The DNA here is from genome assembly GCF_032461585.1 of Bacillus sp. IS1. Lineage (NCBI taxonomy): Bacteria > Bacillati > Bacillota > Bacilli > Caryophanales > Bacillaceae > Bacillus > Bacillus sp. IS1. Next base: position 322,555 of record NZ_JAWCWR010000001.1, read on the forward strand.
CCTGACACGGGTAAAATTATGGCTTACCGCTCAGGCGGCGGCTTCGGCGTCCGCCTTGATACGGGAAACAGCTTCCAGGGCGCCGTCATCACGCCTTATTATGATTCACTGCTCGTCAAGCTGTCGACATGGGCGCTGACGTTTGAACAGGCATCAGCGAAAATGGTCCGCAACCTGCAGGAATTCAGGATCAGAGGCATTAAGACCAATATTCCGTTTCTTGAAAACGTGGCAAAGCATGAAAAATTCCTGACGGGCCAATACGACACATCATTTATCGACACAACGCCTGAGCTGTTTGTTTTCCCAAAACAGAAGGACCGCGGAACAAAAATGCTTTCCTATATCGGCAATGTCACAGTGAACGGTTTTCCGGGAATCGGGAAAAAAGAAAAACCTGCATTTGATAAGCCTCAGACCGTTACGTTAGATATCAGGGAAAAGCCGGCAAGCGGTACGAAACAGATCCTTGATGAAAGAGGCGCTGAGGGGCTTGCAGACTGGGTGAAAGAGCAAAAATCCGTGCTCCTGACCGATACAACGTTCAGGGATGCCCATCAGTCCCTGCTTGCAACCCGGATCAGATCCAATGATTTGAAAAAAATCGCGAATCCTACTGCTGCCCTGTGGCCTGAACTGTTCAGCCTTGAAATGTGGGGAGGCGCGACATTTGATGTAGCGTACCGTTTCTTAAAAGAAGACCCTTGGAAACGCCTTGAAGATCTTCGCAAGGAAGTGCCGAACACATTGTTCCAGATGCTGCTTCGTTCATCAAATGCCGTCGGTTATACAAACTATCCGGACAATGTCATCCAAAAATTTGTCCGGCAGTCAGCGGAGTCAGGTATTGACGTATTCCGGATCTTTGACAGCCTGAACTGGGTAAAAGGGATGACGCTGGCCATCGATGCCGTCCGTGAAACCGGAAAAGTGGCGGAGGCTGCGATTTGTTACACGGGAGATATTCTTGATAAGACCCGGACGAAATATGATTTGAAGTATTATCTTTCTATGGCGAAAGAGCTTGAGGCGTCTGGTGCCCACATTCTCGGCATTAAAGACATGGCCGGTCTTTTGAAACCTCAAGCCGCATACGAACTTATCTCAGCGCTGAAGGAAACGATTGATATTCCCGTTCATCTTCACACGCATGATACGAGCGGCAATGGCGTCTTTCTCTATGCCAAAGCTGTTGAAGCGGGTGTGGACATCGTGGATGTCGCCGTCAGCTCAATGGCGGGTCTGACTTCACAGCCGAGCGCAAGCGGATTTTATCATGCCCTTGAAGGGAACAGCCGCCGTCCTGAAATGGATGTCCGCCAGGTGGAAAGACTGTCGCAATATTGGGAATCCGTCCGTCAGTATTACAGTGAATTTGAAAGCGGGATGAAGTCTCCTCATACTGAGATTTATAATCATGAAATGCCGGGCGGCCAGTACAGCAATCTGCAGCAGCAGGCAAAAGGAGTCGGCCTGGGTGATCGCTGGAATGAGGTGAAAGACATGTACAGCGTCGTCAACCGCATGTTCGGCGACGTCGTGAAAGTAACACCTTCTTCCAAAGTCGTCGGAGATATGGCGCTTTACATGGTGCAAAACAATTTAACAGAACAAGATGTTTATGATAAAGGCGAAATGCTTGATTTTCCGGATTCAGTCGTTGAGCTCTTTAAAGGGCAGATCGGCCAGCCGCACGGCGGATTTCCGGAAAAACTGCAAAAGCTCGTTCTGAAAGGACAGACGCCGATCACGGTAAGACCGGGTGAGCTGCTTGAACCGGTATCTTTTGAAGGTATTAAAGAAGAATGGAAAGAAACACATCAGATGGAATTGAGTGATCAGGACGCAATCGCGTATGCTCTTTATCCGAAGGTGTTTACTGAATATGTTAAAACGGCTGAACGCTTCGGTGATATTTCCGTATTAGACACACCGACTTTCTTCTACGGGATGACGCTCGGTGAAGAAATTGAAGTGGAAATCGAGCGCGGAAAAACGCTGATCGTGAAGCTTGTATCTATCGGTGAACCGCAGCCAGATGCGACACGTGTCGTTTATTTCGAATTGAACGGCCAGCCGCGCGAGGTGGTCATTAAAGATGAAAGCATTAAATCGTCCGTACAGGAAAAATTAAAAGCAGATCGGACAAACCCAAGCCACATTGCGGCATCCATGCCGGGAACCGTCATTAAATTGTTAACGGAAACCGGGGCAAAGGTGAATAAAGGCGATCATCTGATGATTAATGAAGCGATGAAAATGGAGACGACGGTACAGGCGCCGTTCTCCGGGACGATACAGCAGATTCATGTGAAAAACGGTGAACCGATTCAGACAGGCGATTTACTGATCGAAATTGAAAAAGCGTAAAATGAATATAAAAAACCTGATCCGCCCCCGTGTGCGATCAGGTTTTTTATATGTAAAAAGGCCGAAGCTCTAATGCTTCGGCCTTTTCATGTGCCTCAGATGTTCCGCTGTTTTGATTCATAGCGGAAGCGGGCGATTAATAATAAGAAATAGCATAAGACGCCGAACAGGCCGGCAATAAAGAGCGAATGGGCAAGTGCAAAACCGGTGGCCATTTCTGAATAAACAACCATGATTCCGGACAGCGCCTGTAATAAAACAAAGACAAGAGCCGCTATCCAGCCCCCAAGAATCTGTTTTTGATCTTTGTAGGAGCGCACCGCATGTGCAAAAGCGACAAGAATCCATACGAACAGAAGCAGTGCTGCCGTTCTGTGGCCCATCTGCACATATTCCTGAAAATGGGACGGAAGCCCGTGATTCAGCCTGCTGCAAAGCGGAACGTCAGGGCAGGCAAGGCTTGATTTCGTATGGCGTACATAAGCCCCCGTATAAACGACGATATACGTGTAAATCGAAAGACCGATCATATGAAACTGCATTTTTCTGCCGATTCTGAGCGGCTTGACGAGCTTTTTGTCTGATTTATCAGCTTCAAATATGAGCAGCGTCAAAATCAGAACAGAAGCGAAAGAAATCAGCGATATGCCGAAATGAAGCGCCATAACGAGCGCATTTGATCCGAAAACAACCGCTAATGCGCCGAGAAGCGCCTGTAAAAATAAAAAGATAATGGACATAATGGCGAGAAAGGTTGTTTCACGGAAAACAGGCGTGACTTTTCTCCATGCCCAAAAAGCGAGACTCAGCACGAGAACGATTGAGACACCGCTTGCGAGTCTGTGGCTCCATTCAATGATAGAAGCGGCGTTAAGCTCCGGGAAAAACCGGCCGTGGCAAAGCGGCCACTGCCTTCCGCAACCGAGACCCGATCCTGTCTTTGTGACAAGAGCGCCGCCGATCAGCACGACGAGCATGACGAATGTCGTCAGTACGCCGAGCGCTTTCAAAGCTTTATTCATTTTACATTCACCTTCTTAACAAACTGGACAAAATGATATACGTACCAAGTGTAAGCGAATATGTGTTTTGTGGCAATTCTCAATTCTGTTTGTTCACAAAAATATAATAGAATCAGGACTTCTTAGATAATGGGGTTGATTATTCCAGATGGGTCTGATAGAAATAAAGTAACCGCTTTATTAAGAAACCGGCGGATTTGGTAAAATTCATAAAAAGTTCACAAATAAATTCCTGTTTCTCGTTTAATATTTAAGAGGATGTTTTTTTACAGGTCATTATCTTGTATGATAGAGTTGCAGGTCTTAAAAAACCTGCTTTAGGTTTGTAAGGGAGGTTTACGTTATGGCTAATTCCAGAATTTTAAACGATACAGCTATAGACGGACAGATTGAAGAGACGACGGCATGGAAGGATTTCCTTTCGCTTATCAAAATAGGAATCGTCAATTCGAATTTAATTACGACTTTTACCGGCATGTGGCTTGCGTTACATATATCCGGTCTGAGTTTTTTAGGCAATTTAAACACCGTGCTTCTTACATTAATAGGATCTTCTTTGATCATCGCCGGTTCTTGTGCGGTTAACAACTATTACGATCGTGATATTGATCATTTAATGGAACGCACGAAAGTAAGACCGACGGTAACCGGAAAGATTCAGCCGAATCAAGCGCTGTGGTCAGGAATTTTACTCATTGCTTTAGGACTTATCATGCTCTTGATGACCACTGTGATGGCAGCAGTCATCGGTTTTATCGGCGTGTTTACGTACGTTGTTCTTTATACAATGTGGACGAAACGCCGTTATACGATTAATACGGTTGTCGGAAGTGTATCAGGCGCCGTGCCGCCGTTAATCGGCTGGACAGCGGTTGAAGGGCACATCGGTGTTGTCGCGTGGGTTTTATTCATGATTTTATTCATCTGGCAGATTCCGCACTTTTTAGCGCTTGCGATTAAAAAGACGGAAGATTACAGAGCAGCGAATATTCCGATGCTTCCGGTAGTGCACGGCTTTGAAGTGACGAAAAGACAGATTATCGTCTGGGTCGCATGCCTGCTGCCTCTTCCGTTTTTCCTCGGCAGTCTCGGTCTTCCGATCGTCATTCTCGGCACTTTGCTGAATGTCGGATGGCTTGTTCTCGGACTGATGGGATTCCGCATGAAAAACATCATGAAGTGGGCAACTCTTATGTTTGTCTATTCGCTTAATTACATGACCATTTATTTTGTAGCGATGGTGGTCTTCACGCTGTTTTAATTGAATAATGAGCTTGTTTGATCGCCAAAACAAACAATGACAACTAGTAAACGCCGCCTTGACCTTTTGTTTAATCAGGCGGCTTTGCTTTTATACATAGATGGAATTTTAAGTAAAAAATCTCATATTTTAAGAAATGAGGAAATGAAGTATTTCGGCTGGAAGCAGATTTACTGCTTGTGCATCTCGTACTGATTCAAAAAAGGGGTTGGGTGAAATGTTAAAGCGTTGGCGTCTTTTATCATTATTAGCCTTAGTGCCGCTTTTATTGAGCGGCTGTGGAAAACCGTTTCTGTCCACACTCAAGCCTGCCGGCGAAGTGGCTGATAAACAATATGATCTGACGGTGCTCAGCACACTTATCATGGTTGTCGTCGTTGCGGTCGTAGCAGTTATTTTCTTTTACGTCATTGTGAGATTCAGACGGTCGCGTGTAGGGGAAGACACGATACCGAAACAGGTGGAGGGGAACCGTTTTTTAGAAATCACCTGGACCGTTATTCCGATCCTGCTTCTGATTATTCTTGTCATTCCGGTTGTCATCGACACATTGGCGCTGGCGGATACGTCGCCGATGGATAAGAAAAACCGTAAAGCAGAGGATGCGCTCGTGATTAATGTAAGGGCGAATTTATACTGGTGGGAATTCGAGTATCCTGATTACGGGTTTGTGACAAGTCAGGAGCTGATCGTTCCCACAGATGAACGCGTCTATTTCAAGCTGAAGTCCTCAGATGTGAAACACTCTTTCTGGATTCCGTCAGCCGGGGGGAAAATCGATACGAATACGGATAATGACAATACTTTCTTTCTGACCTTCGATTCTAAACGCAGCAAAGAAGCGGGAGAATATTTCTTCGGGAAATGCGCAGAGCTGTGCGGACCTTCACATGCGCTGATGGATTTCAAAGTGAAACCGCTGCCGTCAAAAGAATTTAAACAATGGACGAAAGCGATGAAAAATTATAAGCATACAACAGATTCCGGTTTAGCCGCGCAAGGAGAAGAGCTGTTTAAGGAAAAAAACTGCCTGAGCTGTCATGCGGTTGAGCCCAATGATAAACGGGCTGAAGCGGCAAGAACGGCTCCGAACCTCGCTACCTTCGGTGAACGGGTCAAAGTGGCCGGCATTAAGGATGCGAATAAAGAGAATATAAAAGCCTGGCTGAAAAATCCGGACAGCATTAAACCGGGCAATAAAATGACAGGCACTTATCCGAAGCTCTCGGACGCTGAAACGGATGCGCTGTATGAATATTTAAAAGGGCTGAAAGCGGAGAACAAGTGAGGACAGGGAGATATCAGGGGGGAGGTCGCAAATGATGAATACGCTTACAGGACAGCAAAGAAAAAGCTCTTTGCTTTGGGATTATTTGACGACGGTTGACCATAAGAAAATCGCGATTTTATATATGATCGCCGGGGGATTTTTCTTCGTCGTCGGCGGACTTGAGGCCATGCTTATCAGGATTCAGCTCTTGAGGCCGGGGAACGATTTTATGGGTGCGCAGCAGTTTAATGAAATTATGACGATGCACGGCACGACAATGATCTTCCTGGCGGCGATGCCGCTGTTATTCGGGCTGATGAACGCGGTTGTGCCGCTGCAGATCGGGGCGCGTGACGTATCATTCCCATTTTTGAATGCGCTCGGATTTTGGCTGTTTTTCTTCGGAGGCATCTTTTTGAATCTGAGCTGGTTTTTAGGGGGCGCTCCTGATGCAGGATGGACGTCGTACGCGTCACTTGCGCTGAATTCGAAAGGGCACGGCATAGACTTTTTCGTGCTCGGCCTGCAAATATCAGGCTTAGGTACGCTGATTGCGGGGATCAATTTTCTCGCCACGATTATTAATATGAGGGCGCCGGGTTTGACGTATATGAGATTGCCGCTGTTTACGTGGACGACATTTGTGGCGTCGGCACTCATTTTATTCGCATTTCCTCCGCTCACCGTCGGTTTGGCGCTAATGATGCTGGATCGTTTGTTCGGAACGAATTTCTTTAATCCTGAATTGGGCGGCAATACGATAATCTGGGAGCATCTGTTTTGGATTTTCGGGCATCCGGAAGTATACATTTTAATTCTTCCCGCCTTTGGGATTTTTTCAGAAATCATTCCCGTATTTGCGAGGAAACGTCTGTTCGGTTATTCGTCTATGGTCTTTGCGATTGTGCTGATCGGCTTTCTCGGGTTCATGGTTTGGGTTCACCACATGTTTACGACGGGACTCGGACCGATCGCTAATGCGATATTTGCGGTTGCGACGATGGCGATCGCGGTGCCTACGGGCATTAAAATTTTCAACTGGCTTTTGACCATCTGGGGAGGAAATGTCAAATTCACGACGCCTATGCTGTATGCCGTCGCCTTTATTCCTTCTTTCGTACTCGGAGGAGTCACGGGTGTCATGCTGGCGGCCGCAGCGGCAGATTATCAGTTCCATGATACGTATTTTGTCGTAGCGCATTTCCACTATGTCATTATCGGCGGCGTTGTGTTCGGCATCCTGGCGGGCGTGCATTTCTGGTGGCCGAAAATGTTCGGGAAGGTGCTTCATGAAACGATGGGGAAAATTTCGTTCGTCTTATTTTTTATCGGGTTTCATCTTACCTTCTTCATTCAGCATTTCCTCGGCTTGATGGGAATGCCGCGGCGCGTTTACACATATCTGCCCGGCCAGGGGCTTGATACCGGCAACCTGATCAGTTCAATCGGCGCGTTTTTCATGGCGGGCGCGGCTGTTTTACTCGTCGTCAATATTATTTATACCTCAATAAAGGGGAAATACGTCGGGAACGACCCGTGGCTGGACGGTCGTACGCTTGAATGGGCGGTCTCTTCGCCGCCGCCGGAATATAATTTTAAACAGCTTCCGTTTGTCCGGGGACTTGACCCGCTGTGGATTGAAAAGCAGGCCGGAAATGAAGGGATGGCGCCTGCAGAGCCTGTAGAGGACATTCATATGCCGAACGGCTCCATCATGCCGTTTATCATATCTTTCGGGCTGTTTGTCGCAGCGTTTGGGTTTTTATACCACTCCGATTATTCATGGGGGCTTCCGGTTATCTTCATAGGGCTCGGCATCACATTCTTTACCATGCTGCTTCGCTCTGTGGTCGATGATTACGGCTATCATATTCACAAAGAAGATCTGCCGAATGATGATAAAGGGGTGAAGGCGTAATGCAGCTGCAGGAAAAAATGACGGCTGAAACCTTTCCGGCTTCTCCTGAAAAAGCAACGCTGGAGGGGAAAAATAAGTTTTTGGGATTTTGGCTGTTTCTCGGCGGCGAAACGGTTCTGTTCGCCTCGCTATTTGCAACATTCCTTGCTTTACGGGAATCTAAAGCCGGAGGGCCGTCAACGGCTGAGATGTTTGAGCTGCCGATCGTATTTATCGCGACGATGCTTCTTTTAACGAGCAGCTTAACGAGTGTGTATGCGATGTATCATATGAAAAATTTCTCTTTTAAAAAAATGCAGGTGTGGCTTCTGGTTACCGTATTATTGGGAGCGGGATTTTTAGGGGTAGAAATCTATGAATTTATGCATTACACTCACGAATTCGGCTTTACCATTACAAGCTCTGCGCTCGGCTCAGCGTTTTACACGCTCGTCGGCACACACGGAGCACACGTGGCGTTCGGGCTGTTGTGGATCAGCGCGCTTATGATCCGGAATGCGAAAAGAGGGCTCAGCCTTTATAATGCGCCGAAATATTATGTGGCCAGCTTATATTGGCATTTTATCGATGTCGTGTGGGTCTTTATCTTTACCGTTGTATATTTGATGGGGATGGTGGGATAACGATGGACGATAACAAAAACAGAGGAACTGTCAGTACGGATCTCGAATATCGGAAAAAGAAAAATGCCGAGGAGATGAAATATCAGGTCATATCCTTCGGTTTGATGATCGGTCTTACGCTTGTCGCGTTTTTGACGGTGGCTGCAGACGGCATTGCCGGATGGTTTACGATGCCGTTTCTGATCCTGCTTGCGGTCATCCAGGTCATCTTTCAGCTGTTTTACTTTATGCATATGAGCCAGAAAGGGCATGAAGCGCCGTCATTATTTCTGTATTCGGGAATATTTGTCGCGTTTATCACCGTGCTTGCATTTGTCACGATTATTTGGTGGTAATCGGGGCGGCGGGGAGTGAGAGATTTGATTAATTTAGAAATGTTCGGGTTTCGCGCAATGTGGAGCCCGTATCTGTTTTGCATAACTGCCGTGATAACAGGTGTTTACTTTTACTGGTGCAGCCGGCATAAAGGACGTGTGGCCGCTAAGGAGAAGGTGCTGTTTGTGCTTTCTGCGCTGTTTTTTTACGCGGCTGCGGGAAGTCCGGTTGATTTATTGGGCCATGTGATGTTCAGCGCCCATATGGCGCAGATGGCGGTTCTGTTTTTAGTCGTACCGCCGCTGTTGATTTCCGGAATTCCCGGCTGGGCATGGAAAAAACTGATCTTCCGTCCTGTCGTAAAGCCGCTGTTTTCGTTCTTTTCAATGCCGCTTATCGCATTAGTGCTGTTTAACGGTATTTTTTCACTGTATCACATCCCGTTTATATTTGATTTCGTCAAAACGGATTCGCTGTATCACACGCTGATGAACGGACTCATCTTTGTAACGGCGTTTTTTATGTGGTGGCCGCTCGTGCATAAGGTGGACGGTCTGCCCCGTCTCAGCGGTTTAATGAAGCTGGGGTATATTATGGCAGACGGGATTCTGTTAACGCCGGCCTGCGCGCTCATTATGTTCAGCGGGGCGCCCATGTATGCCACGTATACAGATCCGGCGGCTTGGGCCGAAGCAATGAAGCTTTGCGTTCCTTTAGATTTGCTGGAGGAGATTCCTTTATCCGGACCGGAGATGTTTAACACGCTGCCTCCTCTGGAAGATCAGCAGCTTGGGGCAGTGCTGATGAAAATCATTCAAGAGGCGGTCTACGGAACATATTTGGCTGTCATCTTTTTTCAGTGGGTCAGAACGGAACGGGAAAAAGATACGCTGTCAGAGCCGCCGTATATCGAGCATACCGTCTCATAAAAAAAGTACAGCAGAATATGCTGTACTTTTTTATTACATTTGCACTGTTTTTAATGACTCTTCCAATTCAAGCAGTAAAGCTTTGCTTTCAGCGACGACATGTTCCGGAAATTCTTCAGCGCCGCCGTATTCTACGCCGTGCGGATAATAATGCTTTCCTAAAAGAGGGGCCTTCAGCTGAATCACGGCCCGGCTGCCGCCGACATCGCCCTCTTTTGCCGTTCCTTGAATCCGCAGATAAAATGTTCCCTCAGGTACTGAAAACTTTTTGTCGTAAGTCACTCTTTCATAATCCCATTGTCCAGCCAGAATGAGCCCTTTGCCTTCCATCAGATCATTCAAGCGGCTGAGCTCCGCTGTTACCCCTTCAAGACCGCTGTTTTCAAACTTCAAACCTTCCCCCTCCTTTTAAAAATGCCCTTTCCTGACAATCATAGTATGAAAGCGTTACACTTTCAATGATTCATACGGTGAAAGTATGCAAAAAGAAAAATTTGACGACAATAGTAGCAGAAAAAAGGAGGAATTCCGCAATGACAAAGATCAATAAGCTCATGACGTCAGACTTGCAATATTGTACAGTATTAGATAATGTATATGAAGCTGCGGTGAAGATGAAAGACGCGGATGTCGGCGCCATTCCGATAGTGGATGAAGACGGCGCCACACTTGTCGGGATCGTGACAGACAGAGATCTCGTATTACGGGGAATTGCTTCAAAAAAGCCGAACTCTCAAAAAATAACCGACGCAATGACAGAGCGGGTTATCAGTGCAGAAGAAGACGCCTCTGTGGAGGAGGTGCTCCATTTGATGGCTGAACATCAGCTCAGAAGAATTCCCGTCACAAAGGATAAAAAACTGGTCGGCATTGTTACGCTCGGCGATCTTTCGTTGGCCGAGCAATCAAATGAGCAAGCAGGCCGGGCGCTGTCTGACATTTCTGAAGACGGCGGTCCGGAGGGGTTTATCCATTAAACATAAATCACGGACGATGCAAATAGGCTGTACTGTATAAGAGTAAACAAAAACAGAACGGTTTGAACATATGGGGGTGAGAGGTTGAAAAATATCGCAAGGGCTCTCGTTATCCTTTTGCTTATTTACGGAGCGTATGTTCTGTTTATACAATATGGATCGGCTCCTCAGAAAAAGACGGATCAGGAGGAGCCTCAGGTTTCCAATGAAGAAGAGAGCGGAAAACGGCTGAAAATGCCGTCATCCGGACTGCTTTCTCTCATGGGGAAATCTGCCGCCGATGTGAAAAAGAAACTTGGGGAACCGTCCCGGAAAGATCCTTCTGCCTACGATTACGAGTGGTGGGTGTACAACCAGGGGAAAGACCAATACGTACAAGTCGGTATTTTGAATGATAAAGCCGTGACTTTATATGCTTCGGGAAGCGGCATCAACGCAAAACCGTTTAAGATCGGCGAATCGACGGGCGAAGTTTTTAAAACGACGCAGGTTTCTCCTTTTGTCAATGTGACTGACAAGGGAAACACGTATCGGTTCGAGTTTTCTGAAGAAGATATCAATACCCGTCCCACCGTTAAAATAGGCGGGATGTATGTTCAGCTGTACATGGACAAATTTGACGGGAATCTGTCAAGCATCAGGGCATTTGATGCGGAAACACTTGTGAAACAAAGGCCGTATGAAGTCATGTACAGAGGAAAGCTGACAGAACCCGAGCCAGTTTCTGATGAAAAATGGAACGACATTGAACGAGCGAGTGAGCAGCAGATTCTCGACATTACAAATGTCATCCGCGTGAAACACGGACTGGCAAGGCTGAAATGGGACGAAGGCGCCGCAAAAGTGGCATTCGGCCACAGCAAGGACATGAAGGATAACAAGTATTTCTCTCACGTCTCAAAGAAATACGGGACTCTGAAGGACCGCTTGGAAAAAGGCGATGTGAAATACCGGGAGGCCGGTGAAAATATTGCCTACAACTATGTGGACGGTCCTGCAGCCGTGGAGGGCTGGCTGAACAGCGAAGGCCACAGAAAGGCGCTGTTAAGCCCGGATTATACGCACCTCGGTGTCGGCGTGGACCGGAAGTATTATACGCAAAACTTCATTAAGCCTTGGCAGTAAAAACCGCAGAGGGGCGCGTCCCCCGCGGTTTTTTTATGTTTTTTCGCGAGCGGCGCTCCTGCTGAAAAAAATATACCTGCTTTTTTTCGCAATTTAGGCGAACATTAAGGCGAATGAACCGATACATTATAGCAGGCAAAACTTTTCGGAGGGGGTGAGAATTGTGGCGAATCAGCAATCACGGCAATCAATCGATGATTTTAAACAATTCGTAAAAAAGCATCCCAAACTGATCCAAAATGTTCGCAAGGAACAAAGAAGCTGGCAGGAAGTCTATGAAAACTGGGTTCTTCTGGGCGAGGATGATCCGATATGGACCCCTTTTAAAGACGAGGCCGTTCAGCCTTCTTCCGACGCGGAAACCAAACAGGAACCAGCTGAAAAAAACGATTTCGTTTCAAAAATGGTCACTGCCGTCAAAAAGATGGATATCAACCAAATGAATGAGCAGATCAATAAAATGAGCCAATCCATTTCATCATTGCAAAGCCTTTTAAGCCAATTTTCGGGGAGCAGCACGAAGCAGCCCCGGCAAGGCTCCGGACAACATCCTTTTTCGTTCAGGAAGGATTAAAGAAGGGGATCGTGTATGCGAAAAGAGGTTCAGGAATTCATATCCGCAGATGAGGAACGGAAACGGTTTATACGGCAGCGTCCCGTCTGGTACCGCAGACTTGCGAGAAAACCGGACGATCTCAATTCCTTTCAGCTTGACATGATGAATTTTTATGAAAAGACGATACCGCATCGGGTAAGCCAATTCTCAAACGGGATTCAAATGGCGCAGATGATGATGCAGATGGTTCACGCCATGCGTTCACAGGATTAAAAAGCGTTTAAACGCCGCATTTTCCAATTGGGTGGTTTCATGGTAAACTAGCAACTGGAGGTGCGTATTTATGTATGCAACAATTGAGTCCGTCAAGCTTCAAAGTGAAGCGGAGCAGCTTGCCGGCATGATTCTGCAGTCTGAGACGGCTGAAAATTACCGCGATTGTTACAAGCGTCTCCGTGAAGATGAAGAGGCAGGGCGGATCATTCGTTCTTTTATGAGCGTTAAAGAGCAGTATGAGGATGTGCAGCGCTTTGGCAAATACCATCCTGATTATAGAGAGATTTCCCGCAAAATGAGAGAAATGAAGCGGGAACTGGATTTAAACGATAAGGTGGCCGAATTTAAAAAAGCGGAGACTGAGCTTCAGTCGCTGCTTGACGAGATCAGCATTGAACTCGGAACGGCCGTCTCGGAGCATGTAAAAGTTCCGACGGGGAATCCTTATTTTGACGGCCTGTCATCCTGCGGCGGCGGGTGCGGTTCCGGCGGCGGCTGCGGATGCAAAGTTTCCTGACGAGACGGCCGTCTCGTCTTTTACATAAAATGAACAGAAAGTCAGGCGGGTGATCATGATGGAAAATAAGCGCCAAGGCATAATCGTATATCTGCATTCTTTAAAACACAGCAAAATGCTGAGAAAATTCGGCAACGTTCATTATGTTTCCAAGCGGCTGAAATACGTTGTGCTGTATTGCGATATGGATCTAATCGAAAAAACAATGGAAAAGATTTCTTCTTATTCTTATGTGAAGAAGGTAGAGCCTTCTTATAAACCTTTTTTAAAGCTGGAATTTGAATCAAAGCTTGATAAAGCGAAAGAGTACGATTATAAAGTCGGTATATAAAAAAATCCCCGCAGATACCTGCGGGGTCCTTCTATTCCTTAACAAGTTAAGGAGAAGGAAAAGGGAGAGGAGAAACCGGAGGAAGAACTTATGGGGAAACGTAAGTCTTCTCCGCGGTTGGCAACAACATCATTCATTGATGCTGTTACACGTAGTCTTGACAGGAATGTGAATATGTATACACGGTTTCACGTTCATTGTTTGAAAGAATGCTTTATGATAAGATAAGGATTGTTTTGATACATAACGGCTCAGCCGATGAGAAACATCAAAGTTTTCAGAAAAAGTGGTGTGAATAATGAGAGTAATTTCCGGTTCAAGAAAAGGACGAGCCTTAAAGGCTGTGCCGGGCACATCAACAAGGCCGACGACGGATAAAGTAAAAGAGTCTATTTTTAATATGATCGGCCCGTATTTTGACGGAGGAACGGGGCTGGATTTATTTGCGGGGAGCGGCGGTCTCGGGATTGAAGCGCTGTCGCGCGGATTTGACCGCTGTATCTTTGTGGATCGTGATTTCAAAGCCATCCAAACGGTAAAAGCGAATATCAAAGCGCTTGATCTGCTGTCTTCAGCGGAAGTATACCGCAATGATGCAGAGCGGGCTCTCTATGCCGCGGCGAAACGGGAAAAAGGTTTTGACGGAATTTTCTTAGATCCTCCGTATAAGGAGCAAAAGCTGAAAGCGCTTATCGAAATGATTGATGAGCAGAACATGCTGAATGAAGACGGTTTTGTCGTAGCCGAGCATGATAAAGCCGTTGCGCTTCCTGAAGCCGTCGGCGCGCTTTCCGTAACAAGAAGGGAAATTTACGGGCTTACAGGAGTGACGATATACCGAAATAGGGGGTAGTGATGTGGCAAGTATAGCTGTATGTCCCGGAAGTTTTGATCCCGTTACCTACGGACATCTGGACATTATCAGACGGGGGGCAAACGTGTTTGAGCAGGTGTACGTATGCGTGCTCAATAATTCTTCTAAGCAGCCGCTGTTTACAGTTGAGGAACGATGTGAGCTGTTAAGAGAAGTGACAAAAGACATACCGAATGTTACGGTCGAGACGTCACAGGGACTGTTAATCAACTATGCGAAAAAAAAGCGGGCGAAGGCGATTATCAGGGGGCTCAGAGCCGTTTCTGACTTCGAATATGAGATGCAGGGGACTTCCGTCAACCGCGTGCTCGACGAATCAATAGAAACTTTTTTTATGATGACGAACAATCAGTACTCTTTTTTAAGTTCAAGCATCGTAAAAGAAGTCGCAAAATATAACGGGCCTGTTTCAGAGTTTGTTCCTCCGGAAGTTGAACAGGCGCTGAAGCAGAAATTTAAAGGATGAGAAGCGCTGATTGGCGTCTCATCCTTTTTTTGTCCGTGCTGACAGCCTGTAGCAATAAATCAATGCGTATACGGCGAGAGCTGACAGCGTGATGGCGGGACCGGTTTCAACAAGTGTATTCCAACCGCTGACGGCAGCAGATACCGCTTCCTGATCGCGGAAAGGGAGGAATACGGACTGGTAAGGTTCGTCCAACGCAAGGTAAAGCGGCTTCCACAGTAAGAGAATAAAGAGTGCGGCATAAATGCCCTGAAGGATACGCGCCGCGAAAAACGGTTTAAAGCGGATATCTGTTTCCGATAAAATGCCGGCTACCTGGGCCTGTACGGAAAGGCCGCTGAACCCGAGAATAAAACTCACAATCATGGCTTTCGGCAGCAAGTCGGCATCAGCTTCACTGACCAGTTTGCTCCCAAGTGTAATTTCAAACATCCCGCTGATAAGAGGGATGTCCAGATTTGCCGGAAGATGAAAAAGCGAAAGCAGCGCGTTTGTAAATACAGAAAGCACATCCATGACTTGTACGATTGATAATAACCGGCTGAAAACCGAAAACAATATAATAAAACCGCCCACCATCAGCAAGGTTTGTACAGAAGAGGTGACGGCGTCGCCCAAAATTTTTCCGAGCGGCCGCTTTTCCGAAAGCCGCGCCTTGTGGAGGGCCAGAAATGCTTCCTTCAGAGAAGGGAGAGCGATCGTCTTTTTACCGGTATACGCCGCTTCTTCTTTCCGTCCGTATGAACGCATCGTCAGGCCGACGGCGATGTTTCCGAGATAGTGAGCCGATGCCAGCAGAATGCCGAGAGACGCGTTATGAAAAAAGCCGACTGCTACAGCAGCGAATATAAATAACGGATTGGATGAATTGGTAAAAGAGACGAGGCGTTCAGCCTCTACTCTGGAGATTTGTTTATCCTGGCGCAGCCGTGCAGTCAGCTTCGCGCCGGCCGGATTGCCTGAAGCCATGCCCATAGCCAGTACAAATCCGCCGACCCCCGGCACTCTGAAAATGGGACGCATAAAGGGTTCGAGTAAAAGGCCGACAAACTTGACAATGCCGAATCCGATTAAAAGCTCAGATAGAATAAAAAACGGAAGCAATGAAGGAAAAACTACCTCCCACCACATGGAAAGACCGGTTTTGGAGGCTTCGAATGAGGCCTGAGGGTGTGAAATAACCGTCGCCGTCAAAAAAATGAAAAACAATGAAATCAAAAATGTATGAAACTTAGACAAATTCATTCTTACCTCCCCGATGCTAAAATTGCACACTGACATTTATATCATGATAAAATATAGAACAGACCTTAAAGGCGGCCGGGCAAGTACCTATTTGTCATCCTGTACTAATATACGAGCATAGGGGTTCAATTTAGACCATAGAATTCATGTATAGGATGTCTATTAGGGGGTTCGTCGCGTTGGCCAAACCTACAATCGGGTTAGCGTTAGGTTCGGGAGGGGCAAGAGGCATCGCTCATCTCGGAGTGTTATCCAGTTTACATAAGCATCAGATTCCAATTGATATGATTGCCGGCAGCAGCATGGGAGCATTAGTCGGGAGCTTTTATGCGGCCGGGCATGACGTGGCCACGATGAAAAAAGTCGCTAAAGCATTTAAGCGGCGGCTGTACGCGGATTATACGATGCCGAGGCTTGGTTTTTTAAAAGGAGACCGCATCAGGCAGCTCGTTCATGCCTATACGTACGGCAAGCCGATAGAAGAACTGCGGATCCCGCTCGGCATTGTGGCCTGCGACCTTCAGACCGGCGAAAAGCTTGTTTTTACGAAAGGTTCAGTATCCGAAGCCGTCCGAGCGAGCATCAGCATACCGGGCGTTTTCGTCCCGCAAAAAATGAACGGACGTATGTTAGTCGACGGCGCGGTGGTCGACAGAATACCGGTTTCCGCCGTAAAAGATATGGGTGCTGATATCGTCATCGCCTCTGACGTATCCCGGGTGAAAAAAACGGAAAAGGCGGCACATATTTTTGATGTAATCATGCAAAGTATGGATATACTGCAAAATGAATTGGTCCGTCACCAGACCATTGCCGCAGACGTCATGATCCGCCCTTCTCTTGAATCATTCAGCTCAAGTTCTTTTGCCAACATTGATCATATGATCACAGCGGGCGAAGAAGCCGCAGACCGGATGATCGGCCGGATTAAACAAGAAATAGAGAACTGGGAGGGCTAACTCATATGAAAGCAAAACATTTTCGCTGGGTGTTTATCATCCTGATCTTATTAATCGCTGTTACATTTATTAAGCTTCCGTATTACATCACACAGCCGGGAGAAGCATCAGAGCTGAGACCGCTGATTAAGGTGGACGGAGGCTATCCTGAAAAAGGAAGCCTTTCCTTGATGACTGTCAAAGTAGGCCCTGCCAATCCGTATACATATCTTTGGGCGAAAGTGCATCCTTACGATGAAATCGTCCCTGACGAAAGCATAAAAGAAGAGGGCGAATCGGACTCGGATTATATGAAGCGCCAGCTGCAAATGATGAAAAGCTCCCAAGAAAACGCGGTCATTGCCGCTTATCAAAAAGCCGGGAAACAGGTGAAATACTCATTTAACGGCATTTATGCCAGCTCAGTCGTCTCTGACATGCCGGCAAAAGGAAAAATAGAGGTCGGTGATAAAATCATCAGCGCGGACGGGAAAACATACGAATCCGCTGAAAAGCTGATTGATTATATCAGCAGCAAAAAAGCGGGGGAAAAAGTAACGTTTCACATTGAACGGGACACGAAAGAAAAGACCGTTGACATTGTGCTGAAATCATTCCCGGACGACCCGAAAAGAGCGGGAATCGGCGTCGCGTTATATACGGACCGGAACGTGAAAGTGAAGCCGGATCTTCATTTCAGCATTGAAAACATCGGCGGGCCTTCTGCGGGTCTCATGATGTCTTTAGAAATTTACAACCAGCTGACAAAACCTGACGAAACAAAAGGCTATAATATAGCCGGAACGGGGACAATCGACGTGGACGGCAAAGTCGGACCGATCGGCGGAATCGATCAGAAAGTCGTCGCCGCAGACAAAGCGGGAAAAGATATTTTCTTTGCGCCGAATCAAAACGGAGCTGAAAATTCTGATTACAAAAATGCGGTAAAAACGGCGAAAGCAATCAAGTCCGATATGAAGATCGTCCCTGTCGACACCATGCAGGACGCACTTGACTATTTGGATCAGCTGAAAGTAAAAAGCACCTGATACAGTCAGGTGCTTTTTTTACGCATTCAAAAAACGCTTTTCGTCTTCATCATAGCGGATCGGGGCTTGTGAAAATTCCTGCTTCTCAAACAATGTGCGTTCAGGTTCTTTTATCGGCAGGCTGTAAACCCGTCCCGCCAGTATGTCCAGATCCAGAGCGGGATGAGAGAAAGAAGAGAGCTTGCTGACGAGAGGTGCGGTAAGCTCTTTTTTCTTTGCCGACAGGTACGCCTGTCCTTTTTTCGTCATTCCGAGAAGACGGATATAAGGAGCGCTTGAAGGCTGCAAGAGCCGATGCATGTCTTCTTTTTTCGTCCGTGTCAGAATGTGCGTGTTCATCCGCTGCAGCCTCGTCCACGTGTATCGTTTTGTTTTCAATCGTTCCATCATTTCGCGATAGGATCGGGCTTGTCTGATGGTGCGCAGAATTCTGTGCTCAAGGCCTTCTTCCACTTCATAGATTCGGCTCAATTCTTCAGCGGAAAGAGTGCTGAGGCTGTATTTTACATATGAAAAATAGTCTTCCGTGCTGTGCCATATTCCGTATGAATTTCTGTATGCCTCTAGCTCACGCGCAGACGCTTCCGGGAGAAAGCTCCTTGCGGCCGCCGTTCCTTTTTCTATCAGCGCTTTCCGGATGCTTGTTGCGCTGGCTATCCGGCTGTTATCTCCGGGAAGCTCGGCGTCATGATATTGGGAAGCGATTCTGGCTGTTGTATAAGGCTTCATAGCGGAACCGGAGGTGTGTATCGCTCTAACGTAGTGAAAACCGAGAATATTGTTCGGCTTGGACAAATCGAGCATGTCCCACCCTTTGAATATGTGTGAAAAAGCTTTTGAGGCGGCGGCCGGATAGCTGAGACCCTTTTTCAGCTCCTCTTTCAGAATCAGGCTGCAGTCATCTTCCTTTCGGCTGAACGCTTCAGACGCTTCAATAAAGGGTTCGATCCGCCCGTTTTCGCTGCCGAAAAACAAGCTGCTGCATCCTAAATGATGAAGAAGCGAAACGCTGCCGCGCGCGAATAATTCCGCTTTTTGTACGGCATATATATAAGGGAGCTCAATGACGATATCCACGCCGTTTTCCAGCGCCATTTTTGTCCGGGCCCACTTTGAGACGGCGGCCGGTTCCCCGCGCTGCAAAAAAGGGCCGCTCATCACCGCCGCCGCGACGCTGCTGTCCGTTTTGATTTTTGCTTGTTCCGCATGATAGCGGTGTCCGTTATGAAAGGGATTATATTCAACAACCAGGCCGACTGCTTTCATATTTGTCCCGCCTTTCTTGCTATGTTTTGCTTCGTGTGGTACATTTGCAAATGAAGTGCATATTTTAGTCCGTTTCGTTTAGTGTATGCATAGCCTATCCGGCTGTCAACGATTGCATGACGGCGGCATTATGCTGTAAAGAAAAAATATTGACAAAAACATTCTGAAAAGCTATAATCATGTTTGTTGCTTTCCTGAGGTGATACAAATGAAATGGACGATTTATCAGCTTCATCAAATGGCGAAAAAGAGCTTTGAATTTGATGAAACAGTTGAGTTAAATGAGCTGACAAAATTGAATTCTGACATCCGCCGCATTTCTCCCGTCCGGGTGAAGGGCCGCGCGGAGATTGAATCCAAGCAAGTTTCGTTTGACTTTACGATTTCAGGCGAAATGGTTTTGCCGTGCTCAAGAACTTTAGTTGATGTGCCGTATCCATTTACAATCGCGACAAAAGAACTGTTTAGATTTCATAAGTCGGATGATATAGAAGATGAGGACGTTCATATTGCTGAAGACGATACCGTCGACTTAACTCCGATCGTAAAAGAAGAGATTCTTTTAGAAATTCCTATGCAAGTCTTTTGTGAAACTGAACAAAAAGAAGGAGCCGCTCCCCAAGTGGGGAAGGATTGGCAAGTGATTTCTGAGGAAGACAAGAAAAATCAAATCGACCCCAGACTTGCGGATCTGAAAAAGCTCTTAACACAAGATGATGAATCTTAACTCTTTAAGGAGGTGGGAATAATGGCTGTACCTTTTAGAAGAACTTCTAAAATGAAAAAAAGATTGCGCCGTACACATTTCAAACTAAATGTACCTGGTATGACAGAATGCCCGTCATGCGGAGAGATGAAATTGTCTCACCGTGTATGTAAAGCATGCGGATCATACAACGGCAAAGACATAAATGTTAAAAGCAATTAATGTATGAAGAAAAGCGCGGGAATCTCGGTTCCTGCGCTTTTCTTTTTTTTTGCCCCTCCGGCCTGCTTCCGCCGAAAAAATTGTGAGCCCCAGTAGTCTATCTAATCTATCAGCGGCATATGTATGAGGTAAATGAGCAAATATGGAGGGAGATACGATTGACGATAACGAGACAAGACGCGTGGACGCAAGATGAAGATTTGCTGCTGGCCGAAGTGGTGCTCAGGCATATTCGGGAAGGCGGGACCCAGCTTTCCGCTTTTGAAGAAGTCGGCAGAGCGCTGACGAGAACGGCTGCCGCCTGCGGGTTCAGATGGAATTCTTATGTCAGAAAACAATATCAGTCAGGGATAGAACTGGCGAAAAAACAGCGGAAGGAATTAAGAAAGCAGATCGGGGTGCATTCCGCCAATATGCCGGGAACCGTCAAACAGCCTCCGATCCGCAGGGCGGAAGGAGAAAAAGAGCTGTCCATTGATGATGTCATTTTGTTTCTGCAGCAATTTAAAGAGTCGCCGGCCGCAGCGGATGTGCGTCATGAAAAAGAAAAACTCACAGAACAGCTGACCGCGCTGCAAAAAGAAGTCGAGGATCTGCGTGAGGAAAATGAAAGCTTGAGAAACAAGCTGGAGATGACGGAAGAAGATTATAAAGCGCTAATTGACATTATGGACAGAGCGAGAAGGATGGTCAATTCAAAAGAAGACGACAGAAAATCGGCGCAGAGCCTGTAAAATGAACCGGCCTGGGGGCGGCGCCCCGCCGGTTTTTTATTATGCCGTTTCTCCGGATGTCATTTCACCGTCCATATCGGGATGCCAGATATAAGGATTTTCTCCTTTATCACGCGCCATATCATATTTAACGGGCTCAAAATTCATCTTATCCCAGAAATCTGCTGATTTCATGCGTGAATTTGTCCTGATCGGCATTCTGAAGGATTTTGCAAAATCAACAAGCGCTTTTCCGTATCCGTTATTTTGATAGCCCGGAAGAACCTCAAGCTTCCAAAGTTCCAAAAAGTCCTGACGCTGATCAAAATACGGATTCGCACCTCCATTTACCTGATATAAACTCATTCTCGCCACTAGTTTATCCCCGAAGTAAATCCCGTAAAAAGGCGAGGTGCTGTCATTTTCAATGATATTATCCTGAAGATCTTCAAGCATCGACAGCTCCTGCATCCCGTATTCCTTAAACCTTTTAAATTCTTCGAGTGTCTTAAAGTTGATGAGCAGTCGCTCTATTTTCAACACAAACTCCCCCTTTGTTGTGTTCTACCATTATTGTAAACGCTTTAATTGAAAATTCCAACTATAATATGCTTGCCAGTCTTTTTGCTCAAAACGAAATTGAAGTAATTTGCGGCGGCTTCTGCTATGATAATATGGAAAAATGCAGATATAGGGTGTGACAGTGTGAAAATCGGAATTATCGGCGGCGGAGCGGTAGGCCTTTTATGTGCTTACTACTTATCGTCCCGCCATCAGGTAACGGTCATTACGCGGCGGACGGAGCAGGCTGATGCGATTAACTCAGGCGGTATACGGCTTTTGAAAGACGGAATAGAATGTACGGCGGCATGCAGAGCGCAAACCGGCATCACTTCCGGATTCGACCTTTTAATCGCAGCCGTTAAACAGCATCAGCTCAGTGCTGTGCTGCGGGACCTTGAGACGATAAAAGGGACGAATGTGCTGTTTTTGCAAAACGGTATGGGACACATACACGACATGAAAGATTGGCATACGGATCATTCGCTTTATGCCGGCACTGTTGAGCACGGAGCAAAAAAGATATCAGATCATGCCGTTGAACATACGGGAGCGGGAGCCGTAAGATGGAGTGTATTCAGCGCATCCCGGCCGGAAACGATCAAAAGCATCTTTTCCGGCATGCACCGGGATTTTCCCGTATATGATGAAAACGACTGGTATCGGCTGTTAACGGGAAAACTGATCATAAATGTATGCATCAACCCGTTAACTGCATTGCTGCGCGTGAAAAACGGAGAGCTGTTAAGAAATGATGCTTACAAAAAGTATATGAGAAACGTGTTTGAAGAAGCGGAGACAATTCTTGGCCTCGCCGATAGAGAAAAAGCGTGGAACAAGGTTTGCGAAGTTTGCAGACTGACGGAAAAAAATCATTCTTCCATGCTCGTCGATATCATGGCAGGCAGGCGGACAGAGGTTGATGCGATTATCGGCTACCTTGTAAAAGAAGCGGAAAGCCGCGGATTGCCGGCCGTTCATCTCACGTTTTTACACCGCAGCATAAAAGCGTTAGAAAGAAACTGAAACAAAGTCTTTTGAGGTTTTCCGGTAACATGCTATACTCATTTCGGAAACCTAACTATTTATTGGAGAAAGGAAGTTCCAGACAGATGCAGCTAACTGAACTTTCCATCAAAAGTCAAAATAAGTTTGTGCAGCACTATATAGATGGAGAAAACATGTCTTCATTTTTTGATTATGATATTCATTCAGAGGACGTATGGCAAAAGCGGCTCCATGACTTGTCTTCGCGGCCGTTTGCCAGAGAGGAATTAGCGGATTATTTATCTTCCTATCACGAAAAATTTCACTCCGCCGCCATGCAGGCCTCCGTCGAAAAACTGAGAGATCCAAAAAGCGCAGCGGTTGTAGGCGGCCAGCAGGCCGGTCTTTTAACGGGGCCTCTTTACACCATACATAAAATTATCTCCATTATTGTACTTGCCAGACAGCAGGAAGAGGCGTTACAGATTCCTGTCGTTCCGATTTTCTGGGTGGCGGGTGAAGATCACGATCTGGAAGAAATCAATTTTGTGCATATGTCAACAGAGAATAAAGGTCCGGTGAAACAGAAACTGCCGCAGTCGTACTGGAAAAAAACATCGGCGGCTAAAACCGAGCTTGATCAGGAAAAATGCTCGGCTTGGATTGATGAAGTGTTCGCTGCTTTTGAGGAAACGGATCACACAAACACACTCCTTCAAAACGTGAAGCGATGTTTACGCTCATCAGAGACATTCACGGACTTTTTTGAGCTGTTGATCGCCGACTTGTTTCAAGAAGAAGGCCTTATTCTGATGAATTCGGGAGATCCGGGGATTAAAAAGCTGGAAACGGGTATGTTTCAGCAGATTTTAAAACACAATCATGAGCTTGCCAAAGCCGTGTCAGACCAGCAGCGTTTTATGCGGGAAGCCGGTTATCACCCGATTATTGAATCGGACAAAGATCAGGCAAATCTGTTTTACGAACATGAGGGAGAGCGTTTCTTAATTGAAAAAGAAAACGGCGTTTTTATGATTAAAGAGCTTGACCTGAAGTGGACGAACGACGAGCTTCATACCCATATGGAAGAAAAACCGGAATGTTTCAGCAATAACGTTGTGACAAGGCCGCTTATGCAGGAGTTTCTCATCCCGACTCTGGCGTTTATCGCGGGACCGGGGGAGATCAATTATTGGGGGGAGCTGAAGCAGGCTTTCTCATTAATGGGCTTTCGCATGACGCCGGTAGTGCCGAGACTGAACATTACGATTCTTGAGCGCCATATTGAAAAGAAGCTTTCAGAACGGAATATCCCGCTTCAGGAAGCGATCGAACACGGCACCGGACACCTGAAAGACAATTATTTTGAAGAGCAGATTCCGGAAGAGTTTTCTTCTGTAATGGAGCAGGCGAAGTCGCAGATTGAAGCTGTCCATAAAAGCGCAAGGGACGAAGCGCTGAAGGTCGATTCAAGCCTTGAGCCGCTCTTACAGAAGAATGCCGCTTTCATTCAAGATCAGCTCTTGTTTTTAGAACGGACGGTAACGAAAAGAATTGAAGAAAAAGAAGGCTTTGTGCTGCGTGACTATGAAAGAATCCAAAACAGCATCAGACCGCTCGGCGCTCCGCAGGAACGGATTTGGAATGTGATGTATTATCTGAACCGCTACGGTCCAAAATTCTTCACAACCTTCAAACATCTGCCATTTTCTTTTCAAAACCAACATCAGATTGTCAAACTTTGAAATAAAGTTTTAAAGAACCCTGAATAGTTCAGGGTTTTTTTTTATGTGTAAACAGTGTAAAATGAGGTTGTGGAGAGAAGTGGCGGATAGTGGTGAGTTTAGGGGAGAAAGTGGGGGTCCTTATCATGTTTATGGGTGAATACCGGCATACTGTTGATGCAAAGGGCCGCATGATCGTACCCGCAAAATTCAGAGAAGGCCTCGGTGAGCAGTTTGTGCTGACCAGAGGACTGGACCAATGCCTTTTCGGCTATCCGATGAATGAATGGAAGCTGATTGAAGAAAAGCTGAAGGCTCTGCCGCTCACCAAAAAAGACGCCCGCGCATTTACCCGATTCTTTTTTTCCGGTGCGACCGAATGCGAACTGGACAAGCAGGGAAGGGTTAATATTGCGTCATCTCTTCTGAATTACGCAAAACTGGAAAAAGAATGTGTTGTCATCGGGGTTTCCAATCGAATTGAATTGTGGAGTAAGGTAATATGGGAACAATACACAGAAGAGCAAGAAGATTCATTCGCTGAAATTGCTGAAAACATGATTGGATTTGATATATAATGGATCTTCGTGCATCACAACAACAACTGACAATTCAATTCATTCCTGATAAAGGTGGGACCGACACAAATGTTTCAGCATAAGACAGTACTTCTTCGTGAAACCGTCGACGGTTTAAATATCAAACCGGACGGAACCTATGTGGACTGCACCCTTGGCGGCGCCGGGCACAGTACATATTTATTGCAGCAATTATCGGAAAAAGGACGCTTGATCGCCTTTGACCAAGATGACACAGCACTTGAAAACGCAAAGAAAACATTGTCCGAATACAAAGGACAGCTTATTCTGGTGAAAAGCAACTTTCGTTATTTAAAAGAGTGTTTACATGAACACGGCATTACGAGTGTTGACGGAATTTTATTTGATTTAGGAGTATCCTCTCCGCAGCTTGATACACCGGAACGGGGATTCAGCTATCATCATGACGCACCGCTGGACATGAGGATGGACCAGTCGGCCGCCCTTACGGCGAAAGAAGTCGTAAATGAATGGCGGTATGAGGACCTTGTGAGGATTTTCTTTAAATACGGAGAAGAAAAATTCAGCAAGCAGATCGCCCGAAAAATTGAAGAGGCTAGAGAAAAATCGCCTATTCAAACAACCGGCCAACTGGTCGATCTAATAAAGGACGCGATACCGGCTCCGGCGAGAAGAAGCGGAGGTCATCCGGCCAAACGTGTATTCCAAGCCATTCGAATCGCCGTAAACGACGAGCTTCAAGTATTTGAAGAGGCCCTCTTGCAAGCGATAGAGGTGCTGAAGCCGGGCGGAAGGGTGTCTGTGATCACTTTTCACTCGCTGGAAGACAGAATGTGCAAGACGACATTCAAGGAAAAATCATCACTTCCCGAACTGCCTCCGGGTCTTCCCGTGATACCGGAAGAATTTGAACCGGAATTAAAACTGATTACGAGAAAGCCCATTACGGCATCAAAAGAGGAGCTTGAAGAAAATAACCGCGCCCGGTCAGCGAAGCTCCGCATTGCGGAGAAACGAAAATAACGGGCAGCAAATGACAACATTAAAGGAGGTCATCAGCCTATGAGCAACTTAGCTTACCAGCAGGAAAAACAACAACGGCCAGTGATAAGTCCCGAAAAAAAGGTGATTGTCAAAAAGAGGGCTTCCATTACACTCGGGGAAAAGGTGCTGCTCGTCCTGTTTGCCATTGCCGTTCTCTCCACATCAATGTTTATCGTATCAAAGGCATACGCGGCGTACCAATCCAATATTGAGGTGCAAAAACTGGAGGAGAAAGTATCTGAGAAGAATAAGCAGATCGGTGATCTCGAAAAGACGGCTGCTGACTTAAGCCAGCCGCAGCGCCTGATGGATATCGCCAAAAAGCACGGTTTGAATCTGAAAGATAAAAAAGTGAAAAACATACAGGAATGATAACCCATGCCGAAAAAAAATAAGTTTATGAACAGAGGAGCAGCGATACTCAGTATTTGTTTCGCTCTCTTTTTCTTTGTCATTCTCGGGAGAATGGCGTACATTCAATTAACCGGTAAAGCAAACGGTGTAGAACTTGCAACAAAAGCGACCGAGCAGCACGAAAAAAAGCGGACGATAGAAGCGAGCCGCGGCTCTATTCTTGACCGGAACGGCAAAGTGCTTGCAGAGGACACGGCGACATATAAGCTCATTGCCGTGCTTGATAAAAAGATGACGACCGACAAGAAGCATCCTCAGCATGTCAAAGACAAAGAGAAAACGGCGGAAAAACTGGCGACCGTTATCAATCTTGATAAAAGCGAGATTCTGGACATCTTAAACAGGGATGGCGCGAAGCAGGTGGAATTCGGTTCAGCCGGCCGCGATATCTCTTATGCGAAAAAACAAAAGATCGAAAAAATGAATCTTCCGGGTATTTCTTTCTTAAGAGATACGAAGCGCTACTATCCGAACGGTGTATTTTTGTCAAATGTTCTCGGCTATGCCGATGTGAATGAAAAAACAAACGAGATACAGGGCTCTTTAGGGCTTGAAAAAATACTGAATAACTATCTGACGGAACGCGACGGATCCGTCACTTACGAAAGTGATAAATCCGGCTGGAAACTTCCGAACAGCAAAGAAAAAATCACCGCACCTAAAAACGGTGACAATGTATATTTAACCATTGATCAGAAAATTCAAACCTTTTTAGAAGACAGCATGACGAAAGTAGCGGAAAAATATAAACCGAAAAAAATTATGGCGGCTGTCGTAGAACCGAAAACAGGCAAAGTGCTTGCGATGGGGCAGCGTCCGAGTTTTGACCCGAATATCAGAAACGTCACCAATTATTACAACGACTTAGTGTCGTACGCGTATGAACCGGGTTCAACGATGAAGATCTTTACGCTTGCCGCGGCGATTCAGGAAAATGTGTTTTCTGCAAACGAGAAATATAAATCAGGAACATATAAAGTGGGAGGCAAACCTGTTAAAGATTGGAACGATGGCGCCGGATGGGGTATGACAAGCTTCCGTGACGGCCTCATGAGGTCATCGAATGTTGCTTTCGCCAAACTGGCCAACGAAAAACTGGGGTTTGACCGGTTTAATGAGTACCTGCACAAATTCGGGCTCTATCAAAAAACAGGGGTTGATCTGCCCGGTGAAGTATCAAGTAAAATTAACTACAAATATGATTTTGACAAAGCGTCTACGGCTTACGGCCAAGCATCGGCGATAACGCCGATCCAGCAGCTTCAGGCCGTCACGGCGATTGCCAATAACGGCAAAATGATGAAACCTTACATCATTGATCATATTGTCGACCCCGATACGAAAAAAGTCGTCAAGCAGACAAAACCAGAGCAAGTAGGCACGCCGATTTCAGCCGATACGGCGAAAAAAGTCCGGAACCTGCTCGGAGAAGTCGTGACGTCAGACATCGGAACGGGAAAACCTTATAAAATTGAAGGATTTGACGTCGCGGGTAAAACGGGAACCGCGCAAATCGCCGGGACGGGCGGATATTTAAAGGGAACGAGCAACTATGTGTTTTCATTCATGGGCATGGCGCCGAAAAATGATCCTAAGCTCGTCATCTATGTAGCCGTGCAGCAGCCGCAATTAAAAGCGGGCCAAAGCAGCACTGATCCTGTCGCGGAAATCTTTAACCCGACGATGAAAAACAGCCTCCACTACCTGAATATTGAACCGACGGAAAAAACAGATTCCGGTCAGGAAGAAACGAAAAGCCAAAAGATGCCTGACCTGACAGATAAGACGGTCACGAGCGCTGAGAAGGAAGCGAAAAATGAACATCTCACACCGATTGTCATCGGCAGCGATGTTGCCGTAAAAGAGCAGTATCCGAAAGCCGGAGAAGATGTGATCACCAATCAGAAAATCTTCTTAAAAACAGACGGAAAGATGACGATGCCGGATATGTCCGGATGGTCGAGACGGGAAGTGCTTCAATTCAGCAAAGTATCAGGCATTCACATTGATGTGAGCGGTGAAGGTTACGCTTCAAGCCAAAGTGTGAAAAAGGGCAAAGAACTGAAAGAAAATACCGTGATTAAGGTGAAATTTAAAAATCCTGATTAACGGGAGAGAGAAGTCCGCGGATGCCGCGGGCTTCTTTTTTATGCGCCGCCGTTCTATGTGTCCAAGCTGAGGCATAAATTGAAACAAGCCTAAATAAGGAGTGGACGGTCCCTTGCGCGTTTCAAATGTAACGGTTCGAAAACGTTTATTACTGGTTTTGCTTTTTGGCGTAATCATTTTTTTGATCATTGACAGCAGATTAGGCTATGTCCAATTTGTGATGGGAGAAAAGCTGACTTCACTGGCTAAGGATTCCTGGAGCCGGAATTTGCCGTTTGAGCCTGAGCGGGGAGAGATTCTTGACCGAAACGGCGTGAAGCTGGCTACTAATAAAAGCGCGCCGACCGTCTTTGTCGTACCGCGCCAGATCCAAAATCCCATAAAAACGGGCAAGCTTCTCGCGTCAGTTTTAAATATGTCGGAAGAGAAGGTCTACAAACACATTACTAAGAAAACCTCCATAGAAAAAATCTCACCCGAGGGTCGGAAAATTTCCAATAAAAAAGCGAAAGAAATCAAAGCGCTCGACTTAAAAGGGGTTTATGTGGCTGAAGACAGCATCCGCCATTATCCGTACGGAAGCTTTTTGTCCCATGTTCTCGGTTTTGCCGGTATTGATAACCAGGGCCTTCTCGGATTGGAGGCTTATTATGATGATGACTTAAAAGGTGTCAAGGGATCTGTGAAATTTTATACGGATGCCAAGGGGAAGAAAATGCCTGATGAAGCGGATGATTACACCCCTCCGAAAGACGGACTTGATATGAAATTGACGATTGATGCCAAGGTTCAGACGATTATAGAAAGGGAGCTCGACAATGCAGCGGCGAAATATAACCCGGACGGAATGATTGCGGTCGCAATGAATCCGAAAAACGGGGAAGTGCTCGGCATGTCAAGCCGTCCTGATTTTGATCCGGCTGACTATCAATCGGTGGATTCGTCCGTTTACAACCGGAACCTGCCGGTATGGAGCACATATGAACCGGGTTCGACCTTTAAGATTATTACGCTTGCGGCGGCTCTCCAAGAGCAAAAAGTAAACTTGCAAAGAGACCACTTTTATGACAAAGGATTTGCCGAGGTCGACGGCGCCCGCCTCCGATGCTGGAAAAAGGGCGGCCACGGTTCGCAATCTTATCTTGAAGTCGTTCAAAATTCCTGCAACCCCGGGTTTGTACAGCTGGGGGAACGGCTCGGAAAACAAAAGCTGTTTCAATATATTAAGGACTTCGGCTTTGGAAAGAAAACAGGCATTGATCTGCAAGGGGAAGGAACGGGGATCTTATTCCCGCTTGACAGAGTCGGACCGGTCGAACAGGCGACAACCGCTTTCGGACAAGGGGTTTCCGTCACGCCGATTCAGCAGGTGGCAGCCGTTTCCGCAGCAATAAATGGCGGAACGCTTTATACTCCGTTTATCGCCAAAGAGTGGGTTGATCCCGTTACGAAAAAAACCGTTAAGAAACAATCGCCGATTGCGAAAAGGCAAGTTATTTCCCAGGAAACGTCAAAGCAGATCAGATATGCTTTAGAAAGCGTCGTCGCTCAGGGAACGGGGCGGAATGCCTTTGTGGAAGGATATCGCGTCGGCGGAAAAACAGGTACCGCACAAAAGGTTAAAGACGGCAAATATCTCGAAAACAACCATATCGTCTCCTTTATCGGTTTTGCGCCGGCTGATGACCCGAGCCTTGTCGTATATGTCGCGGTTGATAATCCGAAAGGCACGATTCAATTCGGGGGAACCGTCGCCGCGCCGATTGTCGGAAATATGATGAGAGACAGTCTGCCTGAGCTCGGCGTCAAACCGCGAAAAAATCAAATCGAGAAAAAATATCAATGGAACGACACAAAAACAATAGAGGTTCCGAATGTTGTAGGGATGTCTGTCTCTGATCTTGAGTCGCTGCTTGTCAATTTGAATATAGACTCCTCAGGAAAAGGAAGCAAAATTGTGAAACAATCACCTGCAGCCGGAACGAAAGTAAAAGAAGGCTCAAAGATCCGTGTTTACTTGAGTGAAGAATGAGTCTTTTTGAGGCAGCCGATTGTTTTCGGCTGCCTCTTATCATAAAGAGAAAAAAAGAAGATAACTTTTAAGATTAACTGGATGTATCCTTTTATTTACGCTAAAATATGAACTGTATGTTTAAAAGCCATTCTGACTTTTATAAACGGTTATCATGATAAAAGAATGAATAGAATTTCTGAGAGGTTTGATACAATGAAACTTACAAAGCTGCTTACATATTTAATGGCCGAACCTGTTCAAAATGACTTTCATGACCCTGACATAACTTCAATTGAGATGGACTCCAGGGAAGTGAGAAAAGGGAGTCTTTTTGTATGTATAAAAGGGTATACGGTAGACGGACATGATTTCGCCCAAAAAGCCGCAGAAAACGGCGCAGCGGCCATCGTTGCCGAGAAAGAGCTTGACGTCGATGTTCCTGTCATTATCGTCCGCCGGTCACAGCGGGCGCTCAGCGTTCTTTCTGACGCGTTTTACGGGCAGCCGACAAAGCAGCTTCAGCTTATCGGCATCACCGGCACAAACGGCAAAACATCAACGACGCACATGGTTGATGAGATTTTCAAAAAAGCGGGAAGGCAGACCGGTTTAATCGGAACGATGTACATTAAAATCGGGGATGAGACATTCCCGGTCAAAAATACAACGCCCGAAAGCGTCACACTGCAAAAAACGTTCAAGAAAATGAATGATGAGCATGTTGACACAGCTATTATGGAAGTGTCTTCTCACGCTCTGTCACTCGGCAGGGTTCACGGCTGCGATTATGATATCGCCGTATTCACGAACCTGACGCAGGACCATTTAGACTATCACAAGACGATGGAAGACTACAGACAGGCTAAAAGCCTCCTGTTTTCCCAGCTGGGCGGCTCCTTTA
This sequence comes from Bacillus sp. IS1, assembly GCF_032461585.1. NCBI lineage: Bacteria > Bacillati > Bacillota > Bacilli > Caryophanales > Bacillaceae > Bacillus > Bacillus sp. IS1. The sequence continues at coordinate 353,838 of NZ_JAWCWR010000001.1, forward strand.
ACCACGAAAAGCCGAAGCGGGCCGTTTTAAACGCAGATGACAAAGCCAGTGCTTATTTTGAAAAAGTGACGGCGGCGCACATCCTTACATACGGAATCGAGAACGATGCCGATGTCATGGCGAAACAAATCGAGATCTCTGCGCAAGGCACAAGCTTTGAACTCGTTACGCCAAAAGGAACAAAGCAGATCACGGTTTCACTCGTCGGCCGCTTCAACGTGTATAACGTACTGGCTGCAGCGGCGACAGCGATCGCAGCGGGACTGCCGTTTGATACGATCGCAAGCGCTCTTGAAGAGCTTCAAGGTGTCAGAGGCCGGTTTGAACTGGTGAATCATAATCAGCCGTTTCCTGTGGTCGTCGATTACGCGCACACGCCTGACAGTCTGGAAAACGTTCTGAATACATGTAAAGACATGACAGAGGGCAAGCTTTTCGTCGTCGTCGGCTGCGGCGGAGACCGGGACAAAACGAAACGCCCGAAAATGGCCGAAATTGCGGTGCGGATTGCCGACGAACCGATTTTCACTTCAGATAACCCGAGAAGCGAGGACCCGCTGGCCATATTAAGAGATATGGAAAGAGGGGTAGAAGGCACTTACTATCACAGTATCGCAAACCGCGAGCAGGCTATCTTTTTTGCCATTGCCAACGCGAAAAAGGGAGATGTGGTTCTGATTGCCGGGAAAGGGCATGAAACCTATCAGCAGATCGGCAATGAAACATTCGACTTTGATGACGCCGAAGTAGCGGGTAGAGCTATTGTTGAGCTGAATAAAAAGTAAAACAGGAAAGAGTGTTAGAATGAGGGAAATGAAAAGAATTACGGGGACACAATGTGAATATGATAAATACGTATGTCGTTTGAACGAAACGGGAGGAGAAAAGAGCAATGCTTGAGCAAGTGATTTTATTTACAATAATAATGGGATTTTTAATCAGTGTTCTGATATCTCCGATTCTTATCCCGTTTTTAAGACGTTTAAAATTCGGCCAAAGCATCAGGGAAGAGGGGCCGAAATCACATATGAAAAAATCAGGGACGCCGACGATGGGCGGAGTCATGATTATCGTATCCATCGCCATTACGGCGATTGTCATGACGCAGAAATTTTCGCATCTGAGCGCGGAAATGTTTCTTCTGCTGTTTGTCACGATCGGATACGGCCTGCTCGGCTTTCTGGATGACTATATTAAAGTAGTAATGAAACGGAATCTCGGATTGACGTCGAAGCAGAAATTGATCGGCCAGATCATTATTGCCATTGTATTTTACGGAGTATATCATTATTGCCATTTTTCAACCGGTATCAGGGTGCCGGGCACACATCTGTCAATCGATCTCGGCTGGGGATACTTTATCCTCGTTCTCTTTATGCTTGTCGGAGGTTCAAATGCCGTCAACCTGACAGACGGTCTGGACGGTCTCTTGTCCGGTACCGCGGCTATCGCATTCGGCGCTTTCGCCATCCTTGCGTGGAACCAGTCACAATATGACGTTGCGATTTTCTCGGTTGCCGTTGTCGGCGCCGTTCTTGGTTTTCTTGTATTCAACGCCCATCCCGCCAAGGTATTTATGGGGGATACCGGTTCGCTTGCGCTCGGAGGAGCGATCGTGACCGTTGCCATTCTGACGAAGCTTGAAATTCTGCTCGTCATTATCGGCGGAGTATTTGTTATTGAGACCTTATCTGTTATCTTACAAGTCATCAGCTTTAAAACGACAGGAAAACGAATCTTTAAGATGAGTCCGCTTCACCACCATTACGAATTGGTCGGATGGTCTGAATGGAGAGTTGTCGTCACATTCTGGACTGCGGGACTGCTGCTTGCCGTTTTAGGAATTTACATCGAGGTGTGGTTATAAGTGGAAAACGAACTTTTTTTGCAAAAACAAAACTTTCTGGTCCTCGGACTGGCGAAAAGCGGATATGCGGCTGCGTCGATTCTTCATGAAAAAGGCGTTAACGTCGTCGTGAATGATCAAAAAGCCTTTGAAGAGAACGAACCTGCCCAAAGGCTTTCAGAAAGAGGAATTGAAGTCATCTGCGGTGAGCATCCGACGTCACTTTTTGATCAGCATCACATTACCATTCTGATCAAAAATCCCGGAATCCCGTATGAAAATATCATGGTGGAGGAAGCGCAAAGAAGAGGCATCCCGGTCTGGACGGAAATCGAGCTTGCGTATTATATCACCAATGCAAAATTTATCGGCATTACAGGTTCAAACGGGAAAACAACAACGACGACCCTGATTTATGAAATGCTGAAAGCTGACTCGATAAAGGCGCTGATCGCAGGGAATATCGGCACTGTCGCCAGTGAAGTGGCTTATCATGCTGACGGTGATGAATGGATCGTCACAGAGCTTTCTTCGTTCCAGCTTATGGGGACTCATGCGTTCAGACCTGAAATCGGCCTGATTTTAAATGTGTTCGACGCTCATTTGGATTACCATCACAGCCGTGAAAACTATGAAAAAGCCAAGCAGAACGTGTATCTTCATCAGCTTGAGAGTGATACGGCCATCGTGAATCAAAGCGATGAAACAGTCGTGCGGCTTGCCGAAAGCGGAAAAGCCGGCACCGTTCCGTTTTCAGTTCACCAGGAACTGTCAAGCGGCGCATTCATTAAAGACGGAATGCTGATGTTCGGCGATGAAGTGATTCTGCCTGTTGATGACATCGTACTGCCGGGCGCGCACAATTTAGAAAATATTTTAGCCGCTGTAGCCGCGGCAAAAACGGCGGGCGCGTCTAATAAAGCGATTCAGAAGGTGCTGACAAGCTTTACCGGTGTCAAACACCGTCTGCAGTATGTAACTGCGATCCAGAATCGTAAATTTTATAATGACAGCAAAGCGACGAATATTTTGGCCACAAGCAAAGCGCTCTCCGCATTCAAAGCACCGGTTATTCTGCTTGCAGGCGGACTGGACCGCGGCAACGGTTTTGACGACCTGAAACCGTATATGGATAATGTCAAAGCGGTCCTGACGTTCGGACAGACAGCGCCGAAGATAGAAAAACTGGGCAATGAGCTGGGAATACAACATGTCAAACGTGTCGATAATGTTGAACAAGCAGTATCTGCGGCGTTTGCGCTCTCAAATGAAGGAGACGTCATCCTCTTGTCACCCGCGTGTGCAAGCTGGGATCAGTTCAAAACATTTGAAGAACGCGGTGACATGTTTATAGATGCCGTGCATATGCTTAAGTAAGGGCTTGTCTCTGTTCATCGGCAGCCCTAAATGACTTATGCTTGGGGTGTCGATTGCTTTGACTACTAAAAAAACAGCGCCTGATTTGTTATTAGTTATCATTACGTTATTGCTTTTAACAATAGGATTAATTATGGTCTACAGTGCAAGTGCGGTATGGGCGGATTATAAATTTGACGACTCGTTTTTCTTCGCGAAACGGCAGCTGCTGTTTGCGGGGATCGGCGTCATTGCCATGTTTTTCATTATGAATGTGGATTATTGGACATGGCGCACATGGTCGAAGCTGCTTCTGATTATTTGTTTTTTTCTGCTTGTGCTTGTGCTGATTCCGGGAGTCGGAATGGTGCGGAACGGTTCAAGAAGCTGGATCGGAGTGGGAGCGTTCAGCATTCAGCCTTCGGAGTTTATGAAACTCGCGATGATTGCGTTTCTGGCTAAATTTCTTTCTGAAAAACAGAAGAATATTACGTCATTCAGACGCGGATTCGTTCCCGCGCTCGGAATCGTGTTTTCTGCATTTATTATTATTATGTGCCAGCCAGACCTGGGAACGGGGACGGTAATGGTGGGCACGTGCATCGTGATGATTTTTGTTTCCGGTGCGCGAATCGCTCATTTTGCGTTCCTCGGACTCATCGGTTTAAGCGGATTTGCGGCACTAGTTCTGTCCGCTCCTTATCGGATTAAACGGATTACCTCTTACTTAAACCCGTGGGAGGATCCGCTTGGAAGCGGATTTCAGATCATTCAGTCGCTCTATGCCGTAGGTCCGGGCGGACTGTTCGGGATGGGGCTGGGTCAAAGCCGGCAAAAGTTTTTTTACCTGCCGGAGCCGCAAACCGATTTCATTTTTGCTATTTTATCTGAGGAACTCGGCTTTATCGGCGGTTCGCTCATATTGCTGCTGTTCAGTATTTTATTATGGCGGGGCGTCAGGATTGCCCTCGGCGCGCCGGATTTATACGGAAGCTTTGTCGCCATCGGTATTATTTCTATGATAGCTATTCAAGTCATGATTAATATCGGCGTTGTGACGGGGCTGATCCCGGTAACAGGAATTACGCTGCCGTTTTTAAGCTACGGAGGCTCATCACTGACGCTGATGCTCGCAGCGGTCGGCGTGCTTTTAAATGTCAGCCGGTACTCGAGGTATTGATCTGTATCTTGCCTCATCACTCATGATTTATTCGTTATCTATAAAAAAACAGACAACATCAATAACCCTGTCCTAAAAAACAGGGTTATCGCTATGTGATTAAGGGGGACATACGAATGCGTATTGCAGTAAGCGGAGGCGGAACCGGAGGACATATTTATCCGGCCCTGGCCTTTATTAAAGAAGTTCAGCGCCGGCATCCGGATGTGGAATTTTTGTATATCGGAACAGAGAACGGCCTTGAGAAAAAAATTGTTGAACGGGAAAATATTCCGTTTCGCGCCATTGAAATTACAGGTTTCAAACGAAAACTTTCTTTTGAAAATGTAAAAACCGTCATGCGTTTCTTAAAAGGCGTGACGAAAAGCAAATCATATTTAAAAGAGTTTAAACCGGATGCCGTTATCGGTACAGGCGGCTATGTATGCGGTCCGGTCGTATACGCGGCGGCAAAAATGGGGATTCCGACGATCATTCATGAGCAAAACAGCCTGCCCGGCATCACAAATAAGTTTCTCTCGAAATATGTTAATAAGGTGGCAATTTGCTTTGAAGAGGCAAAATCGCATTTTCCTGCTGAAAAAGTTGTGTTTACGGGAAACCCGAGAGCCTCTGAAGTCGTCTCAATTAAGACAGGCCGCTCATTAACTGAGTTCGGGCTGAAAGACAATCAAAAAACGGTGCTCATTTTCGGCGGAAGCAGAGGCGCGGCTCCCATTAACCGTGCCGTTATAGATATGCAGGAAGAATTGAAAACGAGACCTTACCAAGTCCTTTATATTACCGGGGAAGTGCATTACGAGAAGGTAACGGCTGAGCTGAAAGGCGGAAAAGCCGCTGATAATATGGTGACAAAACCGTTTTTGCACCAAATGCCGGAGTACTTACAATCAATTGATGTCATTGTGGCCAGAGCCGGAGCGACGACGATTGCGGAGATCACCGCTCTCGGCATTCCGAGCGTGCTTATTCCGAGCCCGTATGTGACAGCCAATCACCAGGAAGTCAATGCGAAGGCGCTCAGCCAGCATGACGCTGCAATCGTACTGAAGGAAACCGAGCTCAGCGGAGAAAAACTGATCGCTGCGCTGGACAAAATCGTCATGAATGAAGAAACCTTAAAAGACATGAGTGAGCGGACAAAATCACTCGGTGTTCCGGATGCGGCAGCCAGACTGTACAGTATCATGGAAGACATAAAAAAATAGAGCAAATGGAATGCGGAGGTTTATGATGGAGAACGTAATTCAGGAATTAAGAGACCGCGAAGTCGGCAAAGTGCTGGAACAAGAACCGCTCGCGAACCATACAACGATGAAAATCGGCGGTCCGGCGGACATTTTAATCATCCCCAACCGTGTGGAAGCGGTCAAAGATATTATGGATATTGTGAAGAAACATGATCTGCCATGGACGGTTATCGGCCGCGGTTCAAATCTGCTCGTGCTTGATGAAGGCATAAGAGGAGTTGTCATCAAACTGGGCGCGGGTCTGGATCATTTGGAGATTGACGGTGATCAAGTGACGGTCGGAGGCGGCTATTCGGTCGTCCGGCTTGCGACTTCCATGAGTAAAAAAGGAATGTCCGGTCTCGAATTTGCAGCGGGCATTCCCGGATCAATCGGCGGAGCCGTCTATATGAATGCCGGGGCGCACGGATCTGATATGAGTGAGATTCTTGTGAAAGCCCGTATCTTATTTGAAGACGGCACAATCGAATGGCTGACAAACGAAGAGATGGATTTCAGCTACAGAACGTCTGTTTTGCAGAAAAAACGCCCCGGCGTCTGTCTCGAGGCAGTTCTTCAGCTTGAGCAGAAGGAACGGGAAGCCATTACGGCGCAAATGCAGCAGAACAAAGATTATAGAAAAAATACTCAGCCGTATTCAAGCCCCTGCGCCGGAAGCATATTCAGAAATCCGCTGCCGAATCATGCCGGAAACCTCGTTGAAAAAGCGGGATTAAAAGGACATCAGATCGGCGGAGCGAAAGTATCCGAAATGCACGGGAATTTTATCGTCAATGCCGGCGGAGCGACTGCCAAGGACGTTCTAGACCTGATTGAGTATGTGAAAAAGACAATCCGTGAGCAGTATGATGTTGACATGCATACAGAAGTTGAAATCATCGGAGGGAATCGTTAAAAGGTTCTCTGATTTACATGAGCTCATGTGATATACTTTTAACAAATGTCAAACGGCATCACAGCATGCCGTTTGTTTTTCAATCAGACGAATGTCAAGCTGTTTCATTCTTAGTGAGGTGGACAGGCAGTGAACCCAAATCATGAAAGAGAAAAAATCGTAAATATTGAAGAGCGGATTCCGAAAATCAAAGAGCAGCGGAAACAAAAAGCAAACCGCCGGCTGATTTCATTCATTGTGCTCTTTTTTATGATGGTGCTGATCATCGTGTACTTGCAGATGCCGATCAGCAAAGTGTCTTCTGTCACCGTTTCCGGAAACGAAAACGTGTCTGTAAAAGAGATCAACGCGCTTTCTGATATACATAACGGACAAACCGAGTTCTGGAGTCTGAACAAGAAACAAACAGAAGAAAAGATTGAGCAGAATAAGCTGGTGAAAAAGGCGGAACTTTCAAAAGTATTTCCTAACAAAGTCAGCATTCACATTGAAGAATACAAGACGATCGCGTATCTGCAGCGACATGATGTGTATTATGAAGTGCTCGAAAACGGCACCGTGCTGCCGAACGAAGTCACACCGGATGACGCGGGCCCGATTTTGGTTGACTGGACAAACGCGAAAAAGCGGGTCAAAATGGCGGAGCAGCTTGATAAGCTTTCCGGTTCGCTTAAGCAGTCGATTTCTGAAATCTATTATACACCGGTAAAAATGGATCAGGACCGGATCAAGCTGTATATGAACGACGGGTATGTAGTTACCGCTTCTATTAAAACGTTTGCCGGCCGGATGAAGACCTATCCTTCTATCGTTTCCCAGCTGGACGGCGGGAAAAAGGGGATTATCCACTTAGAAGTCGCTACGTATTTTGAAGAATTTAACAAAGGTAAATCCGGCAAGAAAAAAGAAAATGATTAATAGTTCTAAAGAACTAATTTAAAGGTGATTCAAAAGAATCTATTACAATCAGCGGGGCAGCCGATATAACCGATAGCGGAATCATTATGACTATGTTTGTTTTTGCCCGGGATATGGCTGCCGGACAAGCGGAAAATTCTCAATGCAATGGGCGTGTCTTCTGCAATGAGCATTGCATTTGGAATTTTCCTCCTGTTTCTTCTTTTTTCGGATGTTTCTGGCAATATCTATAGCTTTTCTGGAGGTTCATCTTAGTGTAGACTAATGGAAAGCGGGTATATTTGCATCTGGTTTGCACATTATGGCACCGTGACAGGAAATCTTACGGTAAGGTGGGCCGTCTCTAAAAAAAATAAAAAAAATGCGATATAAAAGAGGATATACATAGAATATAACGAATAGTTTCATTAAACATAAATTGTGAGAAATCAGATAAGAATTTGTTGATGCTGTTGTTTTTGTTACACACTTGTAAAGCCACATTCATTGTATTGTTGTTCCGCAAATAATAGAATAGAATTTGATCGAAATGTGAGGAGGTGCCATAGAATGAACAACAATGAACTTTACGTCAGTCTTGACATCGGTACGTCCAATACAAAAGTGATCGTCGGAGAAATGACAGATGATTCCCTTAACATTATCGGAGTGGGAAATGTACCGTCTGAAGGGTTGAAAAAAGGCTCAATCGTTGATATAGATGAAACCGTTCATTCTATAAGAAAAGCGTTTGACCAAGCTGAAAGAATGGTAGGTTTTCCGCTGAAAAAAGCCATTGTCGGCGTTAATGGAAATTATATTCATATTCAAGATACGAACGGCGTTGTCGCTGTTTCCAGTGAAAACAAAGAAATTCACGTTGAAGACGTCCGCAGGGTAATGGAAGCGGCACAGGTCGTGTCAGTTCCGCATGAGCAGCTGATCGTTGACGTCGTTCCTAAACAGTTTATCGTTGACGGAAGAGACGAAATTACCGATCCGAAAAAAATGCTCGGCGTGCGCCTGGAAGTAGAAGGCACGCTGATTACCGGATCCAAAACGATCTTACATAATTTACTTCGCTGTGTGGAGAGAGCGGGCGTTGAAATTACTGATATCTGCCTGCAGCCGCTTGCGGCCGGTTCGGCGGCTTTGTCAAAAGACGAAAAAAACCTCGGAGTCGCCATGATTGATATCGGCGGCGGCTCGACGACGGTGGCGGTATTTGAACAGGGGCACCTGAAGGAGACAGCCGTCATTCCGCTCGGAGGCGAAAACATCACGAAAGATGTATCGATCGGATTGCGCACTTCCACCGAAGAGGCTGAAAGAGTAAAAAAACAATTCGGACATGCATTCTACGATGAGGCTTCAGAAGATGAAGTATTTGAAGTCACCGTCATAGGAACGAATCAAAAGCAATCTTTTACACAGCAGGAAATTGCCAATATTATTGAAGCAAGAGTGGAAGAGATTCTTGAGATTGCCGCAGCCGAAATTGAGCATATGGGAATTACAGATCTGCCCGGCGGCTTTGTGCTGACCGGCGGACAGGCCGCAATGCCCGGAGTGCTTTCATTGGCACAGGAAGTGCTGAGGCACAATGTAAGGGTCGCAAGCCCGAATTATATCGGTGTAAGAGACCCTCAGTATATGACGGGTGTCGGCTTGATACAATTTGCCTGCCGAAATGCCAGAATTCAGGGAAGAAAAATAGGCTTTCATATGCCGGAAGAAGCCGTGCAGGAAATCGCGGTCTCTCACGAAGAAGAACATCATCAGCGGCCAGAGGCGCAGCAGCGTCCAAAAGCAAAACAAAAAACACAAGCCGAACACAACAAACCGAGCAAAATGAAAAAACTATTAAGCATGTTTTGGGAATAGATTGATAGTCATTCGGCAGATTAGGAGGATTTAGCATGTTGGATTTCGAAACAAACATAGACGGCTTAGCATCAATTAAAGTAATCGGAGTAGGAGGCGGCGGTAATAACGCGGTCAACCGAATGATTGAAAATGAAGTACAGGGTGTAGAGTACATTGCGGTAAACACGGACGCGCAAGCTCTTAACCTGTCAAAAGCGGAAGTGAAAATGCAGATCGGGGAAAAGCTGACCCGCGGTCTCGGAGCGGGTGCGAATCCGGAAGTCGGCAAAAAAGCCGCTGAAGAAAGTAAGGAACAAATCGAAGAAGCGCTAAAAGGCGCTGACATGGTGTTCGTTACAGCCGGAATGGGAGGCGGTACCGGAACGGGAGCCGCACCGGTTATCGCGCAAATCGCAAAGGACTTAGGCGCTTTGACTGTCGGTGTCGTAACAAGACCGTTTACATTTGAAGGAAGAAAACGTCAGCTGCAGGCTGCAGGCGGTATCACGGCAATGAAAGAAGCCGTTGACACACTGATCGTTATTCCGAATGACCGCATTCTTGAAATTGTCGATAAAAACACACCGATGCTTGAAGCATTCCGTGAAGCTGATAACGTGCTTCGCCAAGGGGTGCAAGGTATCTCTGACCTCATCGCAACGCCTGGTTTAATCAACTTGGACTTTGCCGATGTCAAAACCATCATGTCCAACAAAGGTTCAGCATTGATGGGTATCGGGATCGCTACGGGCGAAAGCCGTGCTGCTGAAGCCGCCAAAAAGGCGATCTCCAGTCCGTTACTGGAAGCGGCAATCGACGGAGCGCAAGGTGTTTTGATGAACATTACGGGAGGTACAAACCTGAGCCTCTACGAAGTGCAGGAAGCAGCCGACATCGTCGCTTCTGCATCTGACCCTGATGTCAATATGATTTTCGGTTCAGTTATCAATGAAAATCTGAAAGATGAAATCGTCGTCACCGTTATTGCGACCGGTTTTATCGAACAGGAAAAAGATGACTCAAAACCGCAGCGCCCGACTTTAAACCAAGGATTGAAGTCTCAAAGCCAAAACGCTGCGAAACGTGAGCCGAAACGAGAAGAAACACAGCATCAAAACACGTCGAACCGCCATACATCACAGCCTGCGGATGATGCCCTCGACATTCCTACATTTTTAAGAAACCGCAACAAACGCGGCTGATGTAAAAAAGGACAAGACCACATGGTTTTGTCCTTTTTCTTTTTTGTGCCAGTCTTCCTTCCTACCCCCATGATCTATACGGTGAAAAAAGCAACTTTATACCTATGACGAATTGATTGTTTTTTAGTTTCATACTGCTTTCTACAGAATGTGACAATATCTGGATGGAAGATTGTCTACATTTAACGTACAGCATCGAAATGACAAACGATTCCAATTATGAAGGAGGGATACACATTTTATAGGGCGTTACCAAATAAGGGGGGATACGATTGAAGAAAAAAACGAGAAACAGATGGACAGGCTCCGTTTTAAGCGCGATTGTCGTCAGTTCCCTGTTGTTTCCGGGTGCAGCCGGAGCGAACAGCGCACCGGGAGCAGTTTCTTTCACCAAAGATCTTTCTTCCTCTAAGAGCATTCAGCATAAGATTTCCGATTCAGTCAAGAAGCGTTTTGAAAAAAATGATAAAGTCACGTTTCTTATCAAATTTCAAGAGAAAGCCAATACGAAAAAAGCGGTCAAAGAAGCAGAAAAAAACGCCAAGTCCCAATCGCTTTCCGCAGCAAAAACCGAATATCAAAAGCGGTCAGCCGTCGTTTCTTCTTTAAAACTGGCGGCTCATGATGCGCAGCAGAATCTGAAAACATATTTGGAAAAACAAAAAAAGAAAGGCAAGGCTGATCACATCCATTCCTATTATATTGTTAACGGAATGGCAGTCACTGCTTCGAAAGAGGTAATGGAAAAAGCCGCCTCATTTCCTGAAGTAGAAAAAGTTCTTCCGAATGAAAAACGTCAGCTTACTCAACGACAATCAAAAGCTCCTTTTCAAATGAAGAAAAAACAAAAAGAGATCAAAGCAAAGGAAGGCATCGAATGGAATATCAGCCAAATTGATGCGCCGCAGGCCTGGGCCTCAGGATACGACGGAACCGGCACGGTTGTCGCCTCCATTGATACGGGAGTTCAGTGGGATCATCCGGCGCTTAAGGAAAAATACCGGGGTTACGATCCTGCAAATCCCGCAGCGCCGAATCATGAAATGAACTGGTATGATGCCGTGTCCCATAAAGACGCTCCCTACGATGATCTTGAACACGGCACTCATGTAACAGGGACCATGACGGGTTCAGAACCTGACGGCTCAAATCAAATCGGTGTGGCTCCGGGGGCGAAATGGATCGCAGTAAAAGCATTTTCAGATGACGGAGGAACCGATGCCGATATTTTGGATGCCGGTGAATGGGTGCTCGCGCCTAAAGATAAAAACGGCACGCCGCATCCCGAGATGGCGCCGGATGTTGTTAATAATTCCTGGGCAGGCGGTTCGGGAATGGACGAGTGGTACCGCGATATGGTGAATGCGTGGAGAGCGGCAGGGATTTTTCCGGAATTCTCTGCGGGAAATGAAGACTTATTTACACCGGGAGGACCGGGTTCAATCGCAAATCCGGCCAATTATCCTGAAGCATTTGCGACAGGTGCGACTGACATCGACAAGAAACTCGCTGATTTCTCACTTCAAGGCCCCTCACCGTATCATGAAACAAAACCGGACATTTCGGCTCCGGGAGTGAATATCCGTTCTTCGATTCCTGGAGGAACATACGAAGGCGGCTGGGACGGAACTTCAATGGCCGGGCCCCATGTGGCGGCGACGGCGGCTTTGTTAAGGCAGGCGAACGCCTCTATTACGGTCGATGAAATGGAAGACGTTTTGACGCGCACCGCGGAAAAGCTGACAGATTCCGTTTTTCCGGAATCACCGAATAACGGTTACGGCCACGGTCTCGTTAACGCTTTTGATGCCGTTTCTGCCGTAACGGACGGAATCGGAAGCGTAGAAGGCAAGGTCTCTTCTGCGGGCGAAGACCACAATCCGCCCAGCTTTCATCATGAACCGGTCTCAGTGGCTTACAAAGGGGCAAACCTTCCGTTAACGGTTACAGCAGAAGACGATGTAAGCGTAACTGAAGTCATCCTTTCCTATCAGTTTGATGAAGGAGAGTGGAAAACGACAGCCGCCGTTCAAAAAAGCGGTGATGAAAAAAAGGGAACATACCAGGCGGAAATTCCGGATGTAACGGGAAGCAAGATAAGTTATAAATGGACCATAAAAGATTTCGGAGGTCATTCTGTAGAATCTGATACGTACCGGGCTGACGTGAAACCGAGCATTACGGCGGGATACAAAGAGGATTTTGAATCACAGCCGGCGGGCTGGTCCAGTTACGGGACACATGACCAATGGGAATGGGGTACCCCGGGTTCAGGGCCCGGCACCGCATTTTCCGGAGATAAAGTGTATGCGACGAATCTGTCCGGCCCTTATGCCGATTCAGCCAACATGAATTTGGTGATGCCTCCGATTCAAGTTCCGGAAACAGGACGGCTGTTTTTGCAATTTAAAAGCTGGCACAAGCTCGAAGAATTTTTTGATTACGGGTATGTGTTCGTTCTGCCGGAAGGAAAATCAAATTGGGAGCAGGCGGCCGTTTACAATGGTGACTCCGCAGGATGGAACGATGAAGAGGCTGATTTATCTGCGTATAAAGGCCAAAACATAAAGCTCATGTTTAATATGCAGTCAGACGAAGTACTGAATGAAAACGGATGGTATATCGATGATGTCCGGCTTTCAAGCAGCCCTCTCGGCAAGGCGGCCAAAAAAAATAAACACAAAAGACAAACACCTCCCGGCCACCTGAAGAAAAAAGCCGTCAGTCCGAAACAGGCCAAACCGGCAGTGAAATCACCCGGAAAAAGAGTGAAACGTGAAACAAACCTCCTGCCGCTCAGAGCGCAAATCAGTGTCTCCGAGACGGGGAAATCCGTATATTCCGACCCTGCAAGCGGAAGCTACAACCTGTCACATAAGGCGGGAAGCTATACGCTGAAAGCCGAGGCTTACGGATTTAAGTCCGCTTCGAAACAAGTTTCTATTCAATCAGACAAAACCGCACAGGCAGACTTTACACTGGAGCAAATGCCGTCCGGCACGCTAAAAGGAACCATCACCAATCAGTCAACAGGTAAACCGGTAAAAGGGGCTGCGCTTTATGTGGCTGAGGATGCCGCAATTAAACCGGCGGTGACAAACGATAAAGGGGAATATTCGCTTAAGGCGTACGAAGGCTCCTACACAATCAAAGTAGCGGCAAAAGGCTTTTACAATAGCGAATTTTCTGTTGACATCAAAGGGGATGCTGAAAAAAACGTCAAGCTTAAGCCGTATATCGGTTATGAAGGGGAAATTGCCTATGATAACGGGACAGAAGAAGCCGCGCTGTCATATTTTAAAGCCGGCAGCAAATCTGCCGTTAAGATGACGCTTAAAGACGGAAAAGAACACGGTATGCTGACGGGAGGCCTTTTTAAATTTTGGGGCGCAGACTGGCCTGATCCGGGAGGTACCGAATTTCAAGCAGAAGTATATGATGCATCCGGCCCTGATGGAGCTCCGGGCAGCAAAATTGCCGGCCCGTTCCAAGCTGAAGCGCTTCGAAACGGAGAATGGACCAAAGTGGATCTCAGCTCAAAAGGAATCGAGGTCGGAAAGGATTTTTATCTTGTGTTCCGCCAGACGAAACCCGATCCTTATACACCTGCCCTGTCATCTGATGACGGCAGTCCGTACTCGAACAGAAACTGGCAATACCTCGACGGCCGCTGGTCAAAAGCCGATAAATCAGACGGAAACTATATGATCAGAGCTTTGGTCGACTACGAAGCTTCTGTGCCTGACATAACGTCGCCTGAAGATCAGTCATTTACAAACAAGAAGTCAATCACGGTGAAGGGAACGGCTTCACCAAAAACCGCTGTCCGTCTTACCAATAACGGTAAAACCGCCGCAGAAACGAAAGCAGATGCAGACGGCAATTTCCAGGCTGATGTCACACTCACTAAAGATGCCAATCGGCTGACAGCGGCATCTGTGACAGACAGCGGGTCAACCGATGAGTCACGCCCTGTCACGGTTATACTAGATGAGGATAAGCCGGATGTGACGATTGACAGTCCGGCAAACGGTGATAAAACAAATAAAGAAGCAGTGACTGTAAAAGGAAAAGTGCACGACGCCCATTTAAAATGGGTAAAGGTGAACGGAAAAAAAGCTGAAGTAAATAACGGTTCTTATCAAGCGAGAACCCTTCTGGAAAACGGCAGCAATGAGATCAAGGTCACGGCCTCAGATGAAGCGGGTAACAAAACAACGAAAAAGACGGTAATCGATGTCAATTACAATGCTCCCGTCATTTCCGGATTGGTTCCCGGAGCGGATAAGGAATTAAAAGCCGGAGAATCAGTGAAAATCGCTTTTTCAAGCGGAAAGAAATTAGACGCTTCCTTCGTGATCCGTCTGCCTCTGACAAACGCCCGGGCAGGGAGCCAAAACGCAACAGAGCTTCCGCTGAGAGAAATTTCTCCGGGACGATATGAGGGTTACTGGACGGCGACTTCTTCCATCAAAGCAAGCGGAGCAAAAATTGACGTTATCGCAAGAGATGACTACGGAAATGAAACGAGACAGACGGCTAAAGGAAAACTTTATATCAATGAGTAAAACAGAGCGCTGCCAAATCACGGCAGCGCTTTTTTAGTTGAAGGGGACAATAGGAAATCAACCCTTTCGGCCCTCGACAAATAAAACGGTTATCCCTTAAAAATTGTACTTTACCCTCAACATTAATTGACAGACTTTCCCACAGAGCTTGCTTTATACTTATGAAACAAGAGAGAGAAACAGATAAGTAAGACAAAAGTGGAAAGGGGTCAGATGTGAAAATCTATCTGGATGTCATTTGGCTGTTGAACTTTTGTTTTGATTCTCTTTTGCTTTTATTGACCGCCTTTATTTTAAAACGCCAGGTGAAAAAAAGAAGAGTGGCCGCCGGCGGTTTCATCGGGTCAGCCATTGTGCTTCTGATGTTTACGCCTGTTTCTCCCTTTGTGGAGCATCCGGCGGGAAAAATGGCGTTTTCAGTAGTCATCGTGCTTACGGCTTTTGGCTTTAAACGGTTCCGATACTTTTTTCAAAATTTGTTCGCCTTTTATTTCGCGACTTTTCTCGTCGGCGGGGGAATGATCGGCGTACATTCCCTGCTGCAGACAGAATCAATTGTGCAGCAAGGCGTAATGGTCACAAGCCAGACCGGATTCGGCGACCCGATCAGCTGGATGTTTGTAGTTATCGGATTTCCGGCCATATGGTTTTTTTCGAAAAAGAGAATTGAAGACATCGAGACGAAGTCCATTCAGTACGATGAACTTGTCATGGTGCAGGCGGAATTCAGCGGACAGACAATCCGCGCGAAAGGATTGGTGGATTCCGGGAATCAGCTGTATGATCCGCTGACGAAAACGCCGGTCATGATCCTTTGCATTGACAAATTCGCTCCGATTCTCAGCGAAAAGGAAACGGACCTCATCAAATCCGCCAGTCCGCTTGAAGTGATAGAGCAGCTTGATGATTCGTTCCGCCATGCGGATAAGCTGAGGCTGATTCCGTACAGGGGCGTCGGCCAGGACAATCAATTTTTACTCTGTTTAAAGCCGGATTACGTCACGATTTTAACAAAAGACGAAATGATCGCTTGTGAAAAATGCCTGATCGGCATCAGCACGAAACCATTATCCGCGGACGGTGAATTTGACGGAATCGTTCATCCGAAGATGCTGACAGGGAAGGCTGTAAAACATGTTTCCTGACGAAAAGTCTGTTATTCATCATACTCAAAATGCATTGTATTTAGAAGGGGGAGGAAGATGAAAAAACTTAAGCTGCGTCTGACATATTTGTGGTATAAATGGCTGATGAAACTCGGACTGAAAAGCGATGAAGTATATTACATAGGAGGAAGCGAGGCGTTGCCGCCGCCTTTGTCTAAAGAAGAGGAGCAGGTGCTCTTATTAAAGCTGCCGAGCGGGGATCAGGCGGCGCGGGCCATCCTGATTGAGAGAAACTTACGTCTTGTCGTTTACATTGCCCGCAAATTCGAAAACACCGGCATCAATATCGAGGACTTAATCAGCATCGGCACCATCGGTTTGATCAAAGCGGTAAACACTTTTAATCCGGAAAAGAAAATCAAACTCGCCACCTACGCGTCGCGATGTATCGAAAACGAAATTTTAATGTACTTGCGCCGTAACAACAAAATCCGTTCAGAGGTATCATTTGATGAACCGCTGAACATTGATTGGGACGGAAACGAACTGCTGCTTTCGGATGTGCTCGGCACAGATGATGATATTATTACAAAAGACATTGAAGCCAATGTGGATAAAAAACTTCTGAAAAAAGCGCTTGAGCAATTAAACGAAAGAGAAAAGCAGATTATGGAACTGCGTTTCGGGCTTGTCGGAGAAGAAGAAAAAACACAAAAAGATGTAGCCGACATGATGGGGATTTCACAATCTTATATCTCCCGGCTCGAAAAGCGGATTATCAAAAGACTGAGAAAAGAGTTTAACAAAATGGTGTAAAATTTTTTCCATCTGACAGCCCTTACTGCTGCAAGGATTGCCGCAGCCGGATGTTTATTTCTGTAAAATGGCGGTGCATATTTTTCCCACCCGAGGAGATACTTAACGTTGTACAGCAGCTCCTAGTGGGAGGGAAAAACGTGTCAAGAAATAAAGTCGAAATTTGCGGGGTGGATACCTCCAAATTACCGGTGCTCAAGAATGAAGAGATGAGAAAGCTGTTTAGGCAATTACAGGATGAGGGCGATGATTCAGCGAGGGAAAAGCTTGTAAACGGCAATCTGCGCCTTGTCTTAAGCGTCATTCAGAGGTTTAACAACAGAGGAGAGTATGTTGATGACTTATTTCAGGTCGGCTGCATCGGACTAATGAAATCCATTGATAATTTTGACCTAAGCCATAATGTTAAGTTTTCAACATACGCTGTACCGATGATCATCGGAGAAATCCGCAGATATTTGCGGGATAATAATCCGATCCGCGTCTCGAGGTCGCTTCGCGATATCGCATATAAAGCGCTTCAAGTAAGAGAGCGGTTAATCAGTGAGACAAGCAGGGAGCCGACAGCAGAGGAAATCGCCAAAGTTCTTGAAGTGCCCCATGAAGAAATTGTGTTTGCCCTTGACGCCATCCAGGATCCGGTTTCACTGTTTGAGCCGATTTATAATGACGGCGGCGATCCGATTTACGTGATGGACCAGATCAGCGATGAGCGCAACAAGGATACACAATGGATTGAGGAGCTGGCTCTGAAAGAAGGCATGAGAAGACTGAACGAACGGGAAAAAATGATTTTGCGAAAGCGCTTTTTCCAAGGGAAAACCCAAATGGAAGTCGCTGAAGAAATCGGCATATCCCAAGCTCAGGTCTCAAGGCTTGAAAAGGCAGCCATTAAACAAATGAATAAGAATATCCATCAATAACGGAAAAAGCCTTTAAACCTTGTTTAAAGGCTTTTTTCATGCGATGGTTTACGTTTGCAAAGAAGTGATGTATTCTAATGTGTAAAAGTTTTTAGAAAATTTAAATAAAGTAAACGGGGGAAACTGCAATGATTTTACAGCTGGACAGTGTGTCATTAAAAAGAAACGGGAAATGGATTTTGAAAGATATCAACTGGCGCGTCGAGAAAAACGAAAATTGGGTGCTGTACGGATTAAACGGAGCCGGGAAAACGGCTTTGCTGAATATGTTATGCTCTTATTACTTCCCCACTTCAGGAGAGATGCAGGTGCTCGGCCATCAATTCGGCAAAACAGAGCTCGGTGACAGGCTCAGAAGGAAAATCGGCCTTGTTTCGGCAGGTCTTCAGCACAAATTATATGCCGCGGACTCCGCTTTTGAAATCGCCCTCAGCGGCGCGTACGCCTCAATCGGGCTGTACGAAACTCCGAGTGAGCAAGTAAGGGAAAAAGCGATCGGTCTTCTGAAGGATTTGGGCGCCATCGGTTACGCCGACAGACGGTATGAAACATTATCACAAGGGGAAAGACAAAGAGCGCTGATTGCGCGGGCGCTTATGGCTGATCCGGAACTGCTGATTTTGGACGAACCCGTGACGGGTCTTGATTTTATGGCAAGGGAGCAGCTGCTGGACACGATTACGTCGATCGCCGAAAAAGAAAATGCGCCGTCCATCCTTTATGTCACCCATCACGCTGAAGAAATTCTGCCGGTATTTGATCAGGCGCTTCTTTTAAAACAGGGCGAGGTGTTCGCCTCCGGGAAAATCAGGGACATGCTTTCTGACGAGCGGCTTACAGCGTTTTTCGATATGCCTGTCAATGTCTTATGGAACAATGGCCGCCCGTTTTTAACACGTGCAAAAGAGGCATCATCCGTAAAATAACATATATTCACCCTGGGGGTGCTGCCACGCGGCTGAGAGAGACGTTGTCTCAACCCTTAACGGACCTGATCCGGATCATGCCGGCGGAGGGAAGCGGTGAAAAAGCGGAGGAAGATCCGTTTTTTACCCGTTTCATTTCATGAATGAACGGGTTTTTTGATACAGCCAAAGGGGAGATTTCCAATGCATCAGATTGATATGCTGTTACACCAGGCGGAGAAACGGCGGCACGACTTAATACATATTGCTGAAAGATTGATAGCCTTTCCCACTCCGGCCCCGCCAGCAAGAAATACGGCAGAAGCCCAAAAGTGGGTGGCCGGCTTTTTAAAAGAAACGGGCTGCTCGGTCGATATGTGGGATGTGTATCCGGAAGACCCGAATGTAGTCGGTGTTTTAAAAGGGACAGATTCAAGCAGGCATCAAAGCCTGATTTTAAACGGACACATTGATGTGGCAGAAGCCGGGGGCGAAGACTGGCACTCTGATCCTTTTCAGCCGCTCGTAAAAGACGGCATGCTGATCGGAAGGGGCGCCGCTGATATGAAAGGGGGATTGGCGTGTGTTCTTTTCTCTCTGAAGCTGATCCATGATGCCGGCATTAAGCTTCCGGGCGACCTCATTGTACAGTCTGTAATCGGAGAAGAAGTCGGTGAGGCGGGGACGCTGGAATGCTGCAAACACGGCTATCACGCGGATTTTGCGGTTGTCGCGGATACGAGCAGCCTGCATATTCAAGGGCAGGGCGGTGTCATCACCGGCTGGATAGAATTGAAAAGCAAACAAACATTTCATGACGGCATGAGGCGCAATATGATTCATGCAGGCGGAGGCACATTCGGAGCGAGCGCCATCGAAAAAATGGCGAAAATCATTGCTGCCTTGGGAGAGCTGGAGCGCCACTGGGCGGTAACGAAAAGCTATCCCGGCTTTGCGCCCGGCACCAATACGATCAACCCCGCCGTCATTGAAGGCGGAAGACACGCAGCGTTTGTCGCCGATGAATGCCGTTTATGGATCACCGTCCACTTTTATCCGAACGAAACGCACGAACAAGCAGCCGCAGAAATCGAAGACTATGTTAATCGTGTCGCTGACAGTGATCTGTGGCTCAAAGAAAACAGGCCGGTGTTCAAATGGGGCGGATCTTCGATGATTGAAGACAGAGGAGAGGTGTTCCCGGCGCTGGAAATCGACCCGGACCATCCGGCAGTTTCTGTCTTGGCTGCATCACACTCAGCCGTCAAAAAACAGGAGCCCGTCATTGATGTTTCCCAAACCGTAACAGACGGAGGGTGGCTTTATCATGCCGGGATTCCGAGCGTCATATACGGCCCCGGCGATTTAAAAAACGCCCACTCCGTAAACGAGGAAGTGTCCGTTGATGAGCTTATGGACTATACGAAAATCATGCTGAGATTTATCCTCGGCTGGTGCAGCCGCAAAAAAGATTGCCCGATGTGACAAGGTTCAGCCCGGCCGTTCATATAATAGGAAAAAGAACGGGCAAAGGGCGTGATACGGATGATCAGCATATCTGAATTTCAAATAAAAGATGTGGTAAACGTGTCGAACGGAAAAAAACTCGGAAGCATCGGTGATATTGATATTAACGTGACAACGGGAAAAATTCAGGCGATTATTTTAGGCGGAAGCGGAAAAGTTCTCGGTTTTTTCGGAAAAGAAGAGGAAATGATCATTCCTTGGCGAAATATAGTTAAAATTGGGGAAGATGTCATCTTAGTGCGTGTAAACGAACCAAAGGGGGGAGCGTAATCCTCCCTTCACTTGTAAAAAGCCGGAAATCTCAATGTTTCCGGCACATTTATTTATCTCATTTTTCAATCAGCCGCTAAACGTATGCTTAAAATTGTGTTAAAATGAGTGGGAAATTACGCTTTTTTAATGTTTGTCGAAAGGTTGGATCTCCATGAATACATATCACCCGTTTAGTCTTACCACCCCCTCGGCACTCATGATAGAAGACTGGAACTGTGTGAATCAGCTTAACACAAAGGTCATCGCCGGATTCACGACGAAAAACGGCGGGGTCAGCAATCCTCCGTATGAGTCATTAAATACCGGATTGCACGTCCGGGACGAGGCTCATGATGTTGTGACAAACCGTGAAGTCATAGCGTCCTTATGCGGTACTGATCTGGATTCCTGGGTGTTCGCCGACCAGACACATGAAAACCGCGTCCGGCGCGTGACAGCCGGGGATAAAGGAAAAGGAGCGAGAGACTATTCTTCCGCATTCCGCGGGACGGACGGGCTCTACACGAAAGATGCGAATCTTTTTTTGGCCCTTTGTTTTGCGGACTGTGTGCCCTTGTATTTTTATGACCCGGTGCAATCCATTATCGGCGCTGCCCATGCCGGATGGAAGGGGACGGTCAAACAAATCGGACGCATCATGACGGAACGCTGGGTAAACGAAGAAGGCTCCCGTTTAACAGATATTCAGGCTGTCATCGGTCCGTCCATCAGCGCGGGAAGCTATACAGTCGACGACCGCGTCATCAATGAAGTGCGGGCGCTGCCTTTTACGGCTGAATCCGCCATATGCGAAACGGAAAAAGGCCAGTATCAGCTTGATTTAAAAGAGGTCAACCGTCTTCTTCTGATACATTGCGGCATTCCGGAAGAAAACATTTCAGTCAGCGGTTTATGCACTGAACGAGAGCGTGAACTATTCTTTTCACACCGCCGCGACAAAGGGAAAACGGGACGCATGATGTCCTTTATCGGAATGAAGGAGGCGTAAGATCTTGCGTGTTGCTGATCAATTACGACATATAAACGAAAGAATAAACGAAGCATGTAACAGATCGGGCCGAAGCCCCGAAGATGTTACCGTCATCGCGGTTACAAAATACGTATCAGCCGAAAGGGCTCAAGAGGCCGTTGATGCCGGTATTACAAGTCTGGGAGAAAACCGGGATGCCGAGCTTATCCATAAGCAGGAAGTCATCAAAGGCAGCCCGGAGTGGCACTTTATCGGCAGTCTTCAGTCCAGAAAGGTGAAGGCCGTCGTTGACCGTGTATCTTATATCCATTCCTTAGACAGACTGTCATTGGCAAAAGAGATTGAAAAACGGGCGCAGCATGCGGTTCGCTGTTTTGTGCAGGTGAATACTTCGCTTGAGCCGTCAAAGCACGGTTTGAAAACAGAGGAGGTCATCCCCTTTATCAGAGAGCTTTCTGAGTTTAGAAACATTTCTGTAGAGGGCCTGATGACGATGGCTCCCCTGACAGACGATACAGAAACGATCAGAGCCTGCTTCCGGCAATTGCGTGATCTGAGGGATCAGGTGCAAAAACTGAATCAGACAAACGCACCGTGCCGGGAACTGTCAATGGGCATGTCAAATGATTATGAAATCGCTGTTGAAGAGGGCGCAACTTTTATCAGAATCGGCTCTTCATTAGTCGGAAATGAACCGGGGGGTGTAAACAAATGAGCATGAAAAATAAACTGAAAAACTTTTTCTCAATGGATGAGGAGGAGTACGAGTACGAATACATTGAAACGGAGCAGGATCATCCGGAAGAGCATGAACAGCAGAAAGATAAACAGCCTGCTTACGCTCAGAAGCCGCAGGGCAAGCAGAACGTAGTAAGCTTGCAAAGTGTTCAGAAATCCTCTAAAGTGGTGTTGAGTGAACCGCGTGTATATGCGGAAGCACAGGAAATCGCCGATCATTTAAAGAACAGGCGGGCGGTTGTCGTCAATCTGCAGCGCATCCAGCATGATCAGGCGAAAAGAATCGTCGACTTTTTAAGCGGTACCGTCTACGCCATCGGCGGCGACATTCAGAGAATCGGTTCAGATATTTTTCTGTGCACGCCTGATAATGTCGACGTTTCCGGCACGATTTCGGAGCTTATAAATGAAGACGAACATCAGAGGTGGTAAAGCAGGATGATTCTTTATCAAATTTTTTCCGTTCTGAGTTATTTAATTTACATCTACTCGTTTGCCCTGATCATCTATATCTTTATGTCATGGGTGCCGAGTACGAGAGAAACGGCGGTCGGACGGTTTCTCGCAGCGATTTGCGAACCGTATTTAGAGCCGTTCAGAAGGATCATTCCGCCCATTGCCATGCTGGATATATCCCCGATTGTAGCGATTATCGTGCTTCGGTTTGCCACGACGGGACTTTGGGGCCTATACCGCATGATCGCAATGTATACTTGAATGCGACAGTTTGATACGGGCTTGGCACCAGCCAAGCCTCTTTACATAGAAAGGAAAGAACATGAGCGATATTTACCAGCACTTCAGACAAGACGAGCGGCCTTTTATTGATCAGGCGCTTGAATGGAAACAGATTGTCCTGGACCAGTATCGGATGAAGCTGACTGATTTCTTAGATCCCAGAGAACAGGTGATTGTAAAAGCCGTTATCGGCGACGCCTGCGGTCTTGCGTTTTTCGGAGGATATGACAGAGCTGAGCGCAAACGCGCGATTTTATACCCTGAATATATGGAACCTGAACAGGATGATTTTGAGCTTCGGGCTTTTGACGTTCAATACGCTGAAAAATTCGTCAGCATTGACCACCGCTCTCTTCTCGGATCATTAATGGGGATCGGCTTAAAGCGGCAGAAATACGGCGATCTGATTTTCTCAGAGGAAGCCGTGCAGCTCATCGTCTCCGGTGAAATCGCCGATTTTGTCAGCACTCAGCTGACCAAAGCGGGCAAAGCGCCGGTAAAGCTTGAGAAAATCGAGCTTTCCGCTCTTCACATTCCCGCTTCAGATGTCGAAATAAGGGATGACACGGTTTCTTCATTGCGTCTCGACGCCGTCTGCGCTTCAATGAGCAGGCAATCCCGTCAGAAAGCGCAGGCGCTTGTGAAAAACGGCCTCGTTAAGGTGAATTGGAAAGCCATTGAAGATCCGTCTTTTCAGGTTGCTGAAGGGGACATGCTCTCGATTCGCGGCTTCGGACGATGCAGTTTGGCAAAAGTTGACGGAAAAACGAAAAAAGACAAATGGAAAGTTACATTTGAACGGCAAAAATAAGTCGTTTTTTCAGTTTTTTTCTCCATCTGTGCCGTATTTGTTTTATAATGTGAACTAGATAACCGTACTGAAATGTAAAAATGGAGGTGGCAATATGCCATTAACGCCGAATGATATCCATAACAAAACGTTTACAAAAGGTTTTCGCGGATATGATGAAGATGAAGTAAATGAATTTTTAATGCAGGTCAGAAAAGATTACGAAATCGCACTCCGTAAAAAAACGGAGCTTGAGGCGAAAGTGAACGAGCTGGACGAAAAAATCGGCCACTTTGCCAATATCGAAGAAACGCTGAATAAATCAATTCTCGTAGCCCAGGAAGCCGCAGAAGACGTAAAGCGCAACTCGCAGAAAGAAGCGAAGCTGATCGTCCGTGAAGCAGAAAAAAATGCTGATCGCATCATCAATGAGTCGCTTTCCAAATCAAGAAAAATCGCAATGGAAATTGAAGAGCTGAAAAAACAGTCTAAAGTCTTCAGAACACGTTTCCAAATGCTGATTGAGGCGCAGCTCGACCTGCTGAAGAACGATGATTGGGATCATCTGCTGGAATATGAAGTCGACGCGGTTTTTGAGGAAAAAGAATAATTTTCTGATTTTCTTGACATTCTCCGGCCCGTTCGAATATAATACGTTCATAAATTCAGATGAAAAGACGATTGAAAGGGACCGGCATGACTCAAAACAGGCTATAAAGCGACCCGGGGAAGGTGAAAGCCCGGGATGGCCGGAATCATGCAGATCAGCCCTTTAGTTTCCTTTCTGAACCGAGAGTAGGATAGGACGTTCCATCACGTTACGATGTTCGAGAGGAAAAGACGGATGATCCGTTTTTTCTAAAAGGGTGGTACCGCGAGATAAGCTTTCTCGTCCCTTATGGGATGAGAGGGCTTTTTTTATTTTCTGAAAAATGTTGTGGAGGAATGAAAATGGATTACAAAGATACGCTGTTAATGCCGAAAACAGATTTTCCGATGCGCGGAAATCTGCCGAATCGTGAGCCGGACATGCAAAAAGACTGGGAGGAGCAGGACATTTACCGTCTTGTTCAAGAACGGACGAAAGACCGCCCGAAATTCGTGCTGCATGACGGACCTCCTTATGCAAACGGAGACATCCACATGGGCCATGCCCTGAACAAAATCCTGAAAGACTTCATCGTCCGCTATAAATCAATGAGCGGCTACAACGCACCGTACGTGCCGGGCTGGGATACGCACGGACTGCCGATTGAAACGGCGCTGACGAAAAACAAAAAGGTCAACCGCAAAGAAATGTCAGTAGCGGAATTCCGCAAACTATGCGAAGAGTACGCTTGGAAGCAAATCGAGGGACAGCGTGAGCAATTCAAACGTCTTGGTGTCCGCGGTGACTGGGAAAACCCATACGTGACATTAAAACCGGAATACGAAGCGCAGCAAATCCGCGTATTTGGTGAAATGGCAAAACGAGGCTACATTTACAAAGGCCTTAAACCGGTTAACTGGTCACCTTCAAGTGAGTCTGCTCTGGCTGAAGCCGAGATCGAATATCAAGACAAACGTTCAGCATCTATTTACGTCGCTTTTGGTGTAAAAGACGGAAAAGGCGTTCTTGAAAACGGCGAGCGCATCATCATTTGGACAACAACGCCTTGGACAATTCCGGCGAACCTCGGAATCTCAGTGCACCCTGATCTTGAGTACAGCTTGATTGCAGTAGGTGAAGACCGCTTTGTCGTAGCAAGTGCCTTAGTCGAAAATGTTGCATCAGCATGCGGATTTGATCAGTATGAAGTGACAAGAACGGTCAAAGGAAAAGACCTTGAGAACATTATCGCTGAACACCCGCTATATGGCAGAGACTCTCTCGTTATGCTTGGTGAACACGTAACAACTGATGCCGGAACAGGCTGTGTTCATACAGCGCCAGGACATGGGGAAGATGACTTTATCATTGGCCAAAAATACGGTTTAGATGTGCTTTGCCCGGTCGATGAAAAAGGTGTAATGACTAGCGAAGCTCCTGGGTTTGAAGGCATGTTCTATGATGATGCAAACAAAGCGATCACACAGCAGCTCGATGAAAAAGGCGCACTTGTGAAGCTTGAATTCATTACTCACTCTTATCCGCATGATTGGAGAACAAAAAAACCAACCATTTTCAGAGCGACAGCGCAATGGTTTGCGTCTATTAAAGATTTCAGATCAGACCTGCTGGATGCCATTAAAGAAACCAAATGGGTTCCTGAATGGGGTGAGCAGCGTTTGCACAACATGGTTCGGGACCGCGGAGACTGGTGTATTTCCAGACAGCGTGCGTGGGGTGTGCCGATTCCGGTATTTTACGCTGAAAACGGAGAACCGATTATTACAGATGAAACCATTGAACATGTTTCTGAATTGTTCAGACAGCACGGATCAAACATTTGGTTTGAAAAAGAAGCAAAGGATCTTCTTCCGGAAGGCTTTACGCATCCTGGCAGCCCGAACGGCACATTTACAAAAGAACAGGATATCATGGATGTTTGGTTTGATTCAGGCTCTTCACATCAAGCAGTGCTTGAAGAACGTGATGACCTCGTTCGCCCGGCTGATTTATACCTAGAGGGATCTGACCAATATCGCGGCTGGTTTAACTCTTCTCTTTCTACAGCAGTAGCCGTAACAGGAAAAGCGCCGTATAAAGGTGTGCTCAGCCATGGGTTCGCACTGGATGGAGAAGGACGCAAGATGAGTAAATCAATCGGTAACGTTGTTGTTCCGGCTAAAGTCATGAAACAGCTTGGTGCCGACATCTTAAGATTATGGGTATCGTCAGTGGATTATCAGGCGGACGTTCGCGTGTCTGACGCCATTCTGAAGCAGGTTGCGGAAGTATACCGGAAAGTCCGCAACACGTTCCGCTTCCTTCACGGCAACCTGTTCGATTTCAATCCAAGCGTCAATGCCGTGGATGTAAAAGATCTCCGCGAAGTGGATCAATATATGCTGGTCAAGCTGAATAAGCTGATTGATAAGGTGAAAAAAGCGTACGATGAATATGAATTTGCGGTTGTTTATCACAGCATTCACAATTTCTGTACGATCGAGCTCAGCTCCTTCTATCTTGATTTTGCAAAAGATGTTGTGTACATCGAGCATGCGGATCATCCGGACCGCCGCAGCATGCAGACCGTCTTTTATGAAACGCTGCTGGCGTTAGTGAAGCTGACGGCGCCGATTCTCCCGCATACGGCGGATGAAATGTGGTCTCACTTATCATTTGTTGAAGAAGCAAGCGTGCAGCTGACAGATATGCCGGAAACCATTGCAGTTCCGGACAGTCAAGCGACAGAAGAAAAATTCGACCGCTTCATGGAGCTTCGAAACGACGTGCTGAAAGCTTTGGAAACAGCCCGTAACGAAAAAATTATCGGAAGATCATTGGAAGCGAGCCTGACTTTGTATCCGAACAAAGAAAACCGCGACCTCTTGTCATCCATTAAAGAAAATATCGCGCAGCTGTTTATCGTCTCAGAACTGACAGTAAAAGACGAAAGTGAAGCGCCTGAAAACGCGCAAAGTTTCACAACAGGAAAAATGACCGTAGAAAAAGCGGAAGGCCAGATGTGTGAACGTTCCCGCGTCATTTCTAAAGATGTCGGAGCCAATCCGAAATATCCGACATTATCACTGCGCAATGCGGAAATCGTTGAAAAATATTATCAAAAATAATAAATGGGAAAGCGCCCGGTGTCAGCCGGGCGCTTTTTTACATGCCAGCAATGTCATCGATTAGAACGACAGGAAAAATCTTATGGGCTTCAAATGGCACTCTGGGGGCAACAATAAAGCCATAACATCAAGAGCAGGAGTTGTGATGAATGAATGATCAACTGACCGCAATCCACACGGAGCTTCTCATGATGAAAGAAGAACTTCAATCAAGATTATTCGAATATTCTTGCTTTCAAATGTCAGCATCTGTTGAACCTTCAATGAACGACCAAGAAGCAACTCTGATCTATCATATAAAAGAAGAACTTCAGGACGTTCTTCTTGCCCTGTCTAAGTTTGAAAACAATACGTACGGTTATTGTGAAAAAACAGGCGCCCCCATTCCGATTGAAAAACTTGCGGTGTTGCCGACGGCCAGAACCGCTGATGATTTTTATTATCCCGCTCAATTTGAAAAGAAAACCCTTCCATATTGGGAACCCGGAGATTATGCATATGATCAGGCGCTGTATGAGTGACAGCGTCTGTTTGCATGCGCTTATGATCTGCCTTTACTCTGGCATCTTTTACTGATAAAATTCATAAAGGATAAAAGTAACTGTATACTGGAGGAACGTGTGTGCTTTATTATCTTATCGCTCTTTTTATTATTATTGCCGACCAATTGACCAAATGGCTTGTCGTCAGCCATATGGAATTGGGACAAAGCATACCTGTCATCAATCAGGTGCTTTATATCACATCTCATCGCAACACGGGAGCGGCGTGGGGGATTTTAGCCGGCCAAATGTGGTTTTTCTACGTCATTACCATCGCCGTGATTATCGGAATCGTTTATTACATACAGCGTTATGCAAAAGGGCAGATGTTACTCGGAATTTCTCTCGGCTTAATGCTGGGCGGTGCGGCCGGAAACTTTATTGACCGGGCGGCGCGCCAGGAAGTGGTGGATTTTATTCATGTCATCATCGTGGATTATCACTATCCGATTTTTAATATCGCGGACTCCTCACTGTGCGTCGGTGTAATACTTTTATTTATTCATATGCTGTTTGACAGCGGGAAAAAGAAGGAGCAATAACATGAATCAATTTGAGATAACCGTTCAGCCTGAACAAAAGAGCGAACGGATTGATAAATTTTTGGCTTCAACGGGAGAAAACTGGTCACGCACTCAAGTACAGCAATGGGTAAAAGAGGGACTGGTATCTGTTAACGGCAAATCCGTAAAAGCGAATTATAAAATGCAGCCCGGCGATCAGGTAAACGTCACCATTCCTGAACCGGAAGAATTGGACGTGCTTGCAGAGCCGATGGATTTGGACATTTACTATGAGGATCAGGACGTCTTGGTTGTGAACAAACCGCGGGGCATGGTTGTACACCCGGCGCCCGGCCATGTGACAGGGACGCTTGTAAACGGACTGATGGCTCACTGCAACGACCTTTCCGGCATTAACGGCGTCATGCGCCCGGGAATCGTCCACCGGATTGATAAAGATACTTCCGGTCTGTTAATGGTCGCTAAAAACGATATGGCGCATGAATCACTCGTTAATCAGCTTGTCAATAAAACCGTGACCAGAAAGTACACAGCGGTTGTCCACGGGTTGATTTCACATGATGACGGAACGATTGACGCTCCGATCGGAAGAGATAAAAAAGACCGTCAAAGCATGACCGTAACAAGAGAAAGCAGCAAAAACGCCGTCACGCATTTCCACGTGCTTGAGCGTTTTCAAGATTTCACGCTCGTAGAGTGCCGTCTTGAGACCGGAAGAACGCATCAGATCCGTGTTCATATGAAATATATCGGGTTTCCTTTGGCAGGCGATCCGAAATACGGACCGAGAAAAACCGTTGATTTTAACGGTCAGGCGCTTCATGCCGGAATATTAGGTTTTGATCATCCCCGGACGGGCGAATACATGGAGTTTGAAGCGCCCCTTCCTGAAGATATGAAAAAACTCATTGAAGATTTAAGAAATAGCCATTGACAGCGAGTTTCTTTTCTGAAATAATAAAAACAAGCTGAATAGATTCTTTAACACAGTCCAGAGAGGCTGAGAAGGATAACGGATAGGACAGAAGAGATACACGTGTGTCTTCGTCCTGGAAAGGAACCCCTCTATGCTCTGGCAGGAGGGGTTTTTTCTTCTTATATACGAATGGAGAGGTGTCACGAGTGAATCAAAAAGCTGTTATTCTCGACGAACAGGCCATCAGAAGGGCGCTCACAAGGATAGCCCATGAAATGATCGAACGGAATAAAGGAATGAATGACTGCATTCTTGTAGGGATTAAAACAAGAGGCATTTATTTAGCAAAGCGGCTGGCCGAGCGGATCGAACAGATTGAAGGGAATCCGGTCACCGTCGGGGAAATCGATATCACCCTTTACCGTGACGATCTCACGAAAAAAACGAGCAATGAAGAGCCGCTTGTAAAAGGCGCGGACATTCCGGCCGATATCACAGACCAAAAGGTCATTGTGGTTGATGATGTGCTTTATACCGGCCGGACGGTGAGAGCTGCGATGGATGCCCTCGTTGATGTCGGGCGGCCGTCATCGATACAGCTTGCCGTGCTTGTCGACAGAGGGCACCGGGAACTGCCGATCAGAGCGGACTATATCGGGAAAAACATTCCGACCTCAAAAGCTGAAAAAGTGATGGTTCAGCTGAGCGAAGTTGATCAGACTGATATGGTCGCCATTTATGAAAATGAATAATCACCCTTTTTAAATGCATTCCAGAGAGTTTGCAAAGAGGATTTTAAAACACAAAGCCGGGCGGATCGACGCGGCCGGGTTTTGTATGCCTCTTTGCGCAAAAAGCAAAGAGGTTTTTTTATACCATTTGAAAGTCAACCGGGAGGAAAACGCCATGAGTAAGAAAAAAGTAAACCTGGGAGTCAGGGACGTCCCCAATCCATTGTCCTGGCTGTCATTCAGCCTGCAGCATTTATTCGCCATGTTCGGCTCAACCATACTCGTGCCGAAACTGGTCGGAATGAGCCCGGCAGTGGCGCTTGTCACAAGCGGAATCGGGACACTCGCCTATCTCTTGGTGACAAAAGGCCAGATTCCCGCTTATCTCGGCTCATCATTCGCCTTTATATCACCGATTATCTTGGTGAAGGCGACGGGAGGGCCGGGGGCTGCCATGGTCGGCGCTTTCCTGGCGGGAATTGTGTACGGCCTGATCGCACTTCTCATCAGGCAGCTTGGAACGGGGTGGCTGATGAAGCTGCTGCCCCCGGTGGTCGTCGGGCCGGTCATCATCGTCATCGGCCTCGGACTGGCAAGCACAGCCGTCAATATGGCAATGTATGCTGATCCGAATGCGAAGGAACTCGTCTACAGCCTGAAACATTTCAGTGTAGCCGGCGTCACTTTGGCAATCACCATTATCTGCGCCATCTTTTTACGAGGATTTTTAAGCCTGATTCCGGTATTGATCGGCATTATAGGCGGATATCTGTTTGCGCTGACACAGGGTATCGTCAATTTTCAGCCGGTCATTGATGCAAAGTGGTTCGCCGTTCCTGAATTTATCATCCCTTTCAAAGACTATACGCCGTCAGTGACATTGGGCATTGCGGCTGCGATGGTGCCGGTCGCTTTCGTGACGATGTCAGAACATATCGGCCACCAAATGGTGCTGAGTAAAGTCGTCGGACAGGATTTCATTAAAAAGCCGGGACTGCACCGCTCCATAATGGGGGACAGCGTAGCGACGATTATCGCTTCGTTAATCGGCGGCCCGCCGACGACAACATACGGCGAAAACATCGGCGTCCTGGCAATTACGAGAGTTTTCAGCGTCTTTGTCATCGGCGGCGCGGGAGTGATTGCGCTGTGCTTCGGATTTATCGGAAAAGTATCAGCGCTGATCAGTTCTGTTCCGTCCGCGGTTATGGGAGGTGTTTCCTTCCTGCTCTTCGGAATTATCGCCTCCAGCGGTTTAAGAATGCTGATTGACAACAACATTGATTATGAAAACAAGAGAAATTTAATTATCACATCCGTCATCCTCGTGATCGGCGTCGGAGGGGCTTTTATTCAAGTATCAAAAGGCGGGTTCCAAATATCCGGCATGGCGCTTGCGGCAATCGTCGGAGTCATCCTGAACCTTATCCTGCCGCATGCAAATGAAGAAGACGCGATTGCATCAGAAAAACAAAATCATATGTAAAACCTTTTAAAGAAAGTCCAGAGAGGCTTGGAAGGGTTATAACGGGAAGAAGCTGTACGCTGCTTCTCTCTTTAACCGCACCCCGAGTCTATAGACCGGGGTGTTTTTTACGGCCTTCAAGCGGAAACGGAGGAGAAAAACATGAATCATTTAACGGCGATGTCTGAACTGAGCACTGCTGAAATTACAGAACTGCTGCGTGAGGCAAAAGCGATAAAAGAGGGAACAGTCCGCCCCGATCTCGCGGGAAAATTTGTTGCGAATCTGTTTTTTGAACCGAGCACGAGAACGCGGTTCAGCTTTGAAGTGGCGGAAAAGAAACTCGGAATGAACGTGCTCAGCTTAGACGATACGAGCACAAGCGTTCAAAAAGGCGAGTCCTTATATGACACGGTCAAAACACTGGAATCAATCGGAGCGGACGCCTGCGTCATCCGGCACAGCACGGATGAATATTACAAAGATCTGACCGGCAGAGTCAATATTCCGATCTTAAACGCCGGCGACGGCTGCGGCCAGCACCCGACTCAGTCATTGCTCGATTTAATGACGATTCAAGAGGAATTTGAGACCTTTCAGGGCCTGACGGTTTCCATTCATGGCGATATCAAACACAGCAGGGTGGCAAGGTCGAATGCCGAGGTGCTGACAAGGCTCGGCGCACGTGTGCTGTTTTCTGGTCCGCCGCAATGGCAGGATGAGAAAAACGCCTTCGGCACCTGTGTTCAGACGGATGAAGCCATACAAGCTTCAGATGTCGTCATGCTGCTCCGCATCCAAAATGAAAGGCATCAGACAGAAGCCGACCAAAAAGGCTACCTGGAAGCATACGGGCTGACCGCAAAGCGGGCGGAGAGCATGAAGCGGCATGCCATCATCATGCATCCCGCACCGGTGAACAGAGGAGTCGAAATTGACACAACATTAGTGGAATGCGGAAAATCAAGAATCTTTAAACAAATGGAAAATGGTGTGTATATCAGAATGGCAGTCTTAAAAAGAGCACTGCAAACCAATGTGAAAAGGGGAGAAGCGGCTTATGTCTTATCTCATTAAAAACGGCTGGATGTTAAATGAACAGGGAGAAAAAGTGGCACAGGATATCCGGGTAACGGGTGAATTCATTACGGAAACCGGGCTTCTGACAGCGAAAGACGGAGAAACGGTGATCGACGCTGAGGGACTGTTCGTTTCACCGGGGCTCGTAGACCTTCATGTCCACTTCAGAGAACCGGGCGGCGAGAAAAAAGAAACCATTGAGACGGGCTCTAAAGCCGCGGCGCGGGGCGGCTTTACCACAGTCGCAGCCATGCCGAATACAAGGCCGGTGCCGGATACGAAAGAGCAGATGGAATGGCTGCAAAACCGGATCAAAGAAACCTCATCTGTCAGGGTCCTTCCTTACGCATCAATTACGATCAGACAAACCGGCGAAGAAATGACAGATTTTGAGGCGCTTCATGAAGCGGGCGCATTCGCCTTCACCGATGACGGCGTCGGCGTTCAGACGTCGGGAATGATGTATGAAGCCATGAAACGGGCGGCTTCAATGAATAAAGCGATTGTCGCTCATTGTGAGGATAACTCGCTTATTTACGGCGGAAGCGTGCATGAAGGATCTTTTTCAAAAGCGAACGGCCTGAACGGCATACCTTCCATTTGTGAAGCGGTACATATCGCCCGTGACGTCCTGCTGGCGGAAGCGGCGGACTGCCATTACCATGTGTGTCATATCAGCACGAAAGAATCCGTCAGAGCCGTAAGAGACGCAAAAAAAGCGGGAATCCGCGTGACGGCGGAAGTGTCGCCGCACCACCTGCTGCTTTGTGACGAAGATATCCCGGGACTTGATACCAATTTTAAAATGAATCCGCCGCTTCGCAGCAAAGAGGACAGAGAGGCGCTGATTGAAGGGCTGTTAGACGGTACGATTGATTTCATCGCCACTGACCATGCGCCGCATACGGAAGAAGAGAAAAACACGGATATGAAGCTTGCGCCTTTCGGTATCGTCGGTTTAGAAACAGCCTTTCCGCTTCTGTACACACATTTTGTGAAAAACGGGACGTGGACGCTGAAGCAGCTGGTTGATTTCATGACGGTAAAACCTTGCGAGGCATTCGGTCTTCCGTACGGAACGCTTGCACCGGGCGCGCCTGCTGACATCACCCTGATTGATCTGGAAAAAGAAGCGGCCATTGACAAAGATACATTTTTATCTAAAGGAAAAAATACGCCATTCAACAAGATGAAGTGCTTCGGCTGGCCTGTTGCAACGATGGCAGCCGGTAAGCTTGCATACGAAGAAGGGAGACTCGTCAAATGAAAAGAAGACTAGTGCTGGAAAATGGAGCGGTATTTGAGGGTGAAGCATTCGGGAGCCTGGAACATACAGCGGGTGAAGTCGTATTCAACACGGGAATGACCGGTTATCAGGAAATTTTATCAGACCCTTCTTACTGCGGGCAGATCGTGACGCTGACGTATCCTCTGATCGGCAACTACGGAATTAACAGAGATGACTTTGAATCCATCACTCCTTTTGTAAAAGGGCTGATCGTAAAAGAACTGTGCGAGCTGCCTTCCAACTGGCGTTCGGCTTACACGCTTGACGAGTATTTGAAAATGAAAAATATCCCCGGCTTACAAGGGATTGACACGAGAAAGCTCACAAGAATGATCCGCACGGCCGGCGCATTAAAAGGAACGTTTGCTTCAAGCGAGGAGAATGTCGGAGAGGTTCTTGCAAGGCTGAAAGAAACGGAACTGCCGAGAAATCAAGTCGCTCAAGTATCTGCGAAAACGGCATATCCGAGTCCGGGCCGCGGCAAGCGCATCGTACTCGTCGATTTCGGTATGAAGCACGGCATTTTAAGAGAGTTAAACAAAAGAAAATGCGATGTCATCGTTGTGCCGTACAATGTAACGGCGGAAGAAGTGCTTCAGCTCAAGCCGGACGGCATCATGCTTTCTAACGGACCCGGAGATCCGAAAGATGTGCCGGAAGCCATTGAAATGATAAAAGGCATACTCGGGAAGGTGCCGTTATTCGGAATCTGCCTCGGCCACCAATTATTTGCGCTGGCATCCGGAGCGGAAACGGAAAAAATGAAATTCGGACACAGGGGTTCCAATCATCCGGTTAAAGAGCTTGCGACAGGGAAAGTCGCTTTAACCGCCCAAAACCACGGATATACAGTTTCTTCAATAGATGAGACAGAGCTTGAAGTGACGCACATTGCGATCAATGACCAAACGATCGAAGGACTCAAGCATAAAACATTGCCGGCATTTACGGTTCAGTACCACCCTGAAGCTTCACCGGGGCCGGAAGACGCCAATCATTTATTTGACAGATTCATTGACTTGATCGAAACAACTGAGAAAGAAGGGGAAGCGGTATGCCAAAACGCGTAGATATTAAAAAGATTTTAGTGATCGGATCAGGCCCGATTATTATCGGACAGGCGGCGGAATTTGATTATGCGGGCACACAGGCGTGTCTCGCTTTAAAGGAAGAAGGCTATGAAGTCATTCTCGTCAACTCGAATCCGGCAACGATTATGACGGATACGGAAATGGCTGATCGGGTATACATAGAGCCGCTGACGCCGGAGTTTCTCACGCGTATTATCAGAAAAGAACGGCCGGACGCCATCCTGCCGACTCTGGGAGGACAGACCGGACTGAATCTTGCCGTCGAGCTGTCTGAACTCGGGGTTCTTGAGGAATGCGGGGTGGAAGTGCTCGGCACAAAGCTGTCCGCCATCCAGCAGGCGGAAGACCGCGACTTATTCCGTACGCTGATGAATGAGCTGAATGAACCGGTGCCGGAAAGTGAGATCATCCGCACTTTACAGGAAGCCGAGGAATTTGTCGGCCGGATCGGGTTTCCGGTTATCGTGCGCCCCGCTTACACATTAGGCGGAACGGGCGGCGGCATCTGCTCGAATGAAGCAGAACTGAAAGAGATCGTCGAAAACGGATTAAAACTCAGCCCCGTCCATCAGTGCCTTCTGGAAAAAAGCATTGCCGGTTACAAAGAGATCGAATATGAAGTCATGAGAGACAGCAGAGATCACGCGATCGTCGTTTGCAACATGGAAAATATCGATCCGGTCGGCATCCATACGGGCGACAGCATCGTCGTTGCCCCGAGCCAGACTTTGAGCGACCGGGAATATCAGCTTTTGCGCAATGTTTCATTAAAGCTGATCCGCGCGCTCGGCATTGAAGGCGGCTGTAATGTTCAGCTCGCGCTCGATCCCGACAGCTTCCAATATTACATTATCGAAGTGAATCCGCGGGTGAGCCGCTCATCTGCCCTCGCTTCAAAAGCGACGGGTTACCCGATCGCAAAGCTTGCGGCGAAAATCGCAGTCGGGCTTTCTCTTGATGAAATGATGAATCCCGTAACAGGAAAAACATATGCGGCTTTTGAGCCCGCGCTTGACTATGTCGTTTCTAAAATCCCGCGCTGGCCGTTCGACAAATTTGAGTCGGCAAACCGCAGGCTCGGGACGCAGATGAAAGCCACCGGAGAGGTCATGGCCATCGGACGCACCCTTGAAGAATCGCTGTTAAAGGCGGTCCGCTCACTGGAAGCCGATGTCTATCACCTGGAACTGAAGGATGCGGGAGAGATTTCTGACGGACTTTTGGAAAAACGGATCAGAAAAGCCGGGGATGAACGCCTGTTTTATCTTGCTGAAGCGTTCAGAAGAGGCTATACAGTGGAGCAGCTTCATGAGTTTTCCGCAATTGACGTATTCTTTTTGCACAAGCTCTGGAAGCTGGTCGCTTTTGAAACAGAGCTGAAAGCGGAAAAAGGCAGCCTCGCCGTCCTTCAAACAGCGAAGGAACTCGGTTTCTCCGACAAATATATCAGCCGGGAATGGAATATGCCGGAACAAGAGCTGTATCAAATGCGAAAAGAAGCAGACATCAAGCCTGTATATAAAATGGTGGATACATGCGCGGCGGAATTCGAATCAGAAACCCCGTACTTCTACAGCACATATGAGGAAGAGAACGAGTCTGAGGTTACTTCAAGAAAAAGCGTCGTCGTCCTCGGTTCCGGGCCGATCCGTATCGGACAGGGCGTCGAATTTGACTATGCGACCGTTCATTCTGTCTGGGCGATCAAGCAGGCAGGCTATGAAGCGATTATTATCAACAACAATCCTGAGACGGTGTCCACTGATTTCAGCATATCAGACAAACTGTATTTTGAACCGCTGACGGTTGAAGATGTCATGCACATCATTGATTTGGAACAGCCGGAAGGCGTTGTTGTCCAATTCGGCGGGCAGACGGCGATCAATCTTGCGGAAGAATTGAGCGCCCGCGGCGTCAAAATTCTCGGCACATCACTTGAAGATTTAGACCGTGCGGAAGACCGGGATAAGTTCGAGCAGGCGCTTGAGGCGCTGAATGTGCCGCAGCCTCTTGGAAAAACCGCCGTGTCGGTGAACGAAGCTGTCAAAATCGCCGCATCCATCGGCTATCCGGTACTTGTCCGCCCTTCGTATGTGCTCGGCGGCCGGGCGATGGAAATCGTCTATCACGAAGAAGAGCTGCTTCACTATATGAAAAATGCGGTCAAAATCAACCCGCAGCATCCGGTGTTAATCGACCGTTATCTGACGGGGAAAGAAATCGAAGTCGATGCCGTATCTGACGGCGAAACAGTCGTTATTCCGGGAATTATGGAGCATATCGAGCGGGCCGGCGTCCATTCAGGGGATTCAATCGCCGTATATCCGCCTCAGTCTTTAAGCGAAGACATAAAGAAAAAAATCGAACAATACACTGTAGCCTTGGCAAAAGGCCTTAACATCATCGGGTTGCTGAACATCCAGTTCGTACTGTCGAAAGGTGAGGTGTATGTGCTTGAGGTAAATCCGCGGTCAAGCAGAACCGTGCCGTTCTTAAGCAAAATCACAAAAATCCCGATGGCGAACCTGGCGACAAAGGTCATCCTCGGTCAAAAGCTTGCTGATTTCGGCTATCAAGAGGGGCTGCAGCCTGAACAGCAGGGGGTATTCGTGAAAGCGCCTGTCTTCTCATTCGCGAAGCTGAGAAGAGTGGATATCACGTTAGGCCCTGAAATGAAGTCGACGGGAGAGGTCATGGGCAAAGATTCAACCCTGGAAAAAGCGCTCTATAAAGCGCTGATTGCTTCTGGCATTCAAATCCCGAACTACGGCTCAGTGCTGTTGACCGTTGCCGATAAAGATAAAGAAGAAGGACTGCTGATCGCCAAGCGGTTCCACGCCATCGGCTATAAAATCTTGGCAACGGAAGGAACGGCGGCTTATTTGAAAGACGCTCAGATTCCGGCTCAGGTCGTCGGAAAAATCGGCGAAGAAGGGAAAAATCTGCTCGATGTCATCAGAAACGGCGAAGCGCAATTTGTCATCAATACGCTGACAAAGGGCAAACAGCCGGCCAGAGACGGCTTCAGAATCCGCCGCGAATCCGTTGAGAACGGAGTCGCCTGCCTGACATCTTTAGATACGGCCGAAGCCATTTTGCGGGTACTGGAAAGCATGACATTCCGGACGGATCATATGCCTGCATCCGAAACCAATCAAAAGGCGGCAGTCACGATATGAAAAAAGCGCATTTGACTGTTCAATCCAACTTAGAGATTGCCGACAGGATTTATAAGATGGTGCTGAAAGGAGAGCTTGTCCGGCACCTTACCGAGCCGGGTCAATTTCTTCATCTGAAGGTGAGTGACGCGGTCACGCCGCTATTAAGAAGACCGCTCAGCATTGCGGACGTCAATTTCGCCGCGAATGAAGTATCCGTTATCTACAGAGCTGACGGTGAGGGAACGCGTCTTTTGTCCGAGAAAAAAGAGGGCGGGAGGATAGACGTTCTCGGCCCTCTCGGCAACGGATTCCCCGTCCGGCGGATTGAACCCGGCAAAACCGCGCTGTTAGTCGGAGGCGGAGTCGGGGTTCCGCCTTTGCAGGAACTGTCAAAGCGCCTGACGGAAAAAGGCGTAAACGTCATTCATGTGCTTGGATTTCAATCAGCAAAGGATGTTTTTTACGAACAGGAATGTCGTGCGTACGGAGACACCTATGTGGCGACGGCTGACGGAACATATGGAGAGAAAGGATTTGTCACCGATATCATCCGTGAAAAGCAGCTCGAATTCGATGTCCTGCTAAGCTGCGGACCGACACCGATGCTGAAAGCTCTGAAGCAGCAGTACGGCCATAAAGAGGTTTACCTTTCGATGGAAGAGCGGATGGGCTGCGGCATCGGGGCCTGCTTCGCCTGCGTGTGCCGCACGGGTGAAAGCGATACATCCTATGTAAAGGTCTGCCTTGACGGGCCGGTATTTAAAGCTGAGGAGGTGGCGCTGTAATGTTAGAAGTGAATCTGCCGGGTCTCCAATTGAAAAATCCGATCATCCCCGCTTCCGGATGTTTCGGTTTCGGGAAAGAATATGCCGGATTTTACGATTTATCATGCCTCGGAGGCATTATGATTAAAGCCACGACGAACGAAGCCCGCTTCGGAAATCCTACGCCGAGAGTGGCGGAGACAAGCGCGGGAATGCTGAATGCCATCGGACTGCAAAATCCCGGCCTTGAGCATGTGCTCAATCATGAGCTGCCTTGGCTCGAACAATTTGACACGCCGATTATCGCAAATGTCGCCGGTTCTCAGGTGGACGACTATAAAGAAGTGGCCGAGCACATCAGCCAAGCGCCGAATGTGCATGCGCTTGAGCTTAACATTTCATGTCCGAATGTCAAAACGGGGGGGATTGCTTTTGGCACTGATCCTGTCATGGCGGCCGAACTGACAAAAGCGGTGAAAGAAGTTTCTGCAGTGCCTGTGTATGTGAAGCTTTCGCCTAATGTCGCAAACATAGCCGAAATTGCCAAAGCGATTGAAGCGGCCGGTGCTGACGGTCTGACGATGATTAATACACTCATCGGGATGAGGCTCGATCTCAAGACGGGACGGCCGATCTTAGCAAATAAAACGGGCGGACTGTCAGGCCCGGCGATCAAACCGGTCGCCATCCGGATGGTATACGAAGTCAGCCAGGCCGTTCAAATCCCGATTATCGGGATGGGCGGCGTTCAGACCGCAGAGGATGCATTAGAATTTCTTCTTGCGGGAGCGAGTGCAGTTGCCGTCGGCACGGCGAACTTCGTCAATCCGTTCGTCTGCCCGGAAATCATAGAACAGCTCCCCCGTGTGCTGCGCCAACACGGCTTTCAATCTGTAAGTGAATGCATCGGAAGGAGCTGGAAACATGAAAAACAACCTGCCCATCATCGCGCTTGATTTTGCATCAGGGGAAGAGACTTTAACGTTTTTAGACTTGTTTGAAAAGGAAAGGCTTTTTGTCAAAACGGGGATGGAACTTTTTTATCAGGAAGGCCCCGCCATCATTCACCAATTAAAAGAACGGAATTGTGATATATTTTTAGATTTAAAGCTTCATGATATCCCGACTACGGTCAATAAAGCGATGAAGCGGCTTGCCGGCCTCGGCGTTGATCTCGTCAATGTGCATGCGGCAGGGGGCGCACGCATGATGCGCGCGGCCCTAGAGGGGCTTGAAGAAGGCACGCCGGCAGGCAGAAAACGACCGTCTTTAATCGCGGTGACTCAGCTGACCAGCACTTCAGAGCAGGTGGCGAAGGAAGAGCTTCTGCTGCATAAGCCGCTGTTAGAAACGGTTGTGCATTACGGCAAAATGGCGGAAGAGTGCGGGCTGGACGGAGTGGTATGTTCGGTACATGAAACAAAAGCCATTTATGAAGCGGTCCGGCCTTCATTTCTGACAGTCACACCGGGCATCCGCACGGCCAGTGACGCAGCTGACGATCAAGTCCGGACGGCGACTCCGTTATTTGCGAAAGAAAACGGGTCGTCAGCCATCGTCGTGGGCCGCTCAATTACAAAAGCGGAAAACCCCGTTAAAGCATATGAAGCAATTAAACTGGAATGGGAGGGCGTTCGCCGATGAAACAGGCTATCGCAAAACATCTATTACACATTGAAGCTGTCTTTTTACGCCCGAATGAGCCGTTTACGTGGGCGAGCGGCATTTTATCACCGATCTATTGTGACAACCGTCTGACATTGTCGTATCCAAAAGTGAGAAATGATGTGGCGGACGGGCTCGGCAAACTGCTGAAAGAGCATTTCCCCGAGGCGGAGATGATCGCGGGCACTGCAACGGCGGGCATTCCGCATGCTGCGCTTCTCGCAGATCGTACAGGCGCGCCGATGTGCTACGTCAGAAGCAAACCGAAAGCGCACGGCAAAGGAAATCAAATAGAAGGCGCCATTAAGAAAGGACAAAAAACAGTCGTGATTGAAGACTTGATTTCTACCGGGGGCAGCGTGCTTGAAGCTGCGGCGGCCCTTCAAAGAGAGGGCGCGGAAGTCCTCGGTGTCATTTCCATTTTTACATACGGACTGCCGAAAGCAAAAGAAGCCTTTAAAAAAGCGGGTCTTCCTTATTACTCGTTAACGGATTATGACACGCTGATTGAAGTCGCGCTTGAAAACGGAACGATTCATTCAGATGACATTGAGAAACTGAAATCATGGAAATTGAATCCCGAGTCAAAAGATTGGTTTAAAAAATAATGACAATAAAAACAGGCCTCAGGGCCTGTTTTATTATTCCTATCAAAAAACTCGGGTTGACTTCTGTTAGAATTGTGCTAAAATTTAGTACAAATCTAAAAAGCTTATCAAGAGCGGCTGAGGGACTGGACCGATGACGCCCGGCAACCTGCGTGAATTGCAAGGTGCCGCATCCAGAAAAATGCACAGCATTTTGAAGATAAGGGCTATACCGGGTCACTGTCTTTCATTCCGCTGGATTGAAAGTTTTTTATATGAAAAAAAGATTGAGGGATAAGACAACCGGCAGAAAACAACAGCTGTTTGATTGTCTCCGGGAGGAGGAAAGAAAAAATGCTAACGTATGACACATGGGAAGAGCCGGCGATTACATTTCCGGAAGACGATTCCTATAAAGGCGCGCTGTCCGTTTTAAAATGGGCATACGGCCACTACGGAGACCAGCTTGTTTACGCGTGCAGCTTCGGGATTGAAGGCATCGTCCTGATCGATTTAATTTCTAAAGTAAAGAAAGACGCGGAAATCGTGTTTCTCGATACGGGTCTTCACTTTAAAGAAACATATGAAACGATCGAAAAAGTGAAAGAGCGTTACCCGGGACTGAACATTATCCTGAAAAAGCCAAGCCTTACTCTTGAAGAACAGGCCGAGGCTCACGGAGATAAACTGTGGGAAAGAGAACCGAACCAGTGCTGCTACATCAGAAAAATTCTGCCGTTAAGAGAAGCGCTCGCGGGGCATCCGGCATGGCTGTCCGGTCTTCGCCGGGATCAAGGGCCGAGCCGGGCGAATACGAATTTCCTGAATAAAGACGACAAGTTTCAATCGATTAAAGTATGCCCGCTGATCCATTGGACATGGAAAGACATCTGGAGATATACTTCCAAGCATGAGCTGGATTACAATATCCTCCACGATCAGGGGTATCCGAGCATCGGCTGTGAACCGTGCACTTCACCTGCATTTACCGCGGAAGATTTGCGGAGCGGCAGATGGAACGGCATGGCGAAAACAGAATGCGGACTGCATGAATAAAGGAGCTGCACGATGGAATTAGCCGCTATTTTATTCTGCCTGTTTTTTGCCATGAATATCGGAGCCAGCGGAGCCGCGGCTTCAATGGGAGTCGCTTACGGGTCCGGCGCCGTTAAAAAGAAAACGTATGCGCTGATCATCTGCGCGGCCGGAGTCCTGTCAGGGGCAGTTATCGGCGGCGGTGAAGTTGTTAAGACGATCAGCGGCGGAATCATTCCCGAACAAACCATTACGCTCACCATTGTCTGCATTATTATCGGATCGGCGGCGCTATCGTTATTCACGGCGAATGTGCTCGGCATTCCGCTGTCGACGAGTGAGGTCACTGTCGGGGCGATTGTCGGTGTCGGCGTCGCGTACAAAATATTGTTTTTACAGCATCTTTTGGTCATCGTGAGTTTTTGGGTGCTTGTACCGTTTGTCGCGTTCTGTTTCACGTTTCTCGTCTCGAAGGTATTCAGTTCTCTGAATATTCGAGTCATTTCGAATCGGAAACAGAAGATTTTGGGGATTGTGCTGCTGATTGCGGGGTTTTGGGAAGCTTTTTCAGCCGGAATGAACAATGTCGCAAATGCGGTGGGCCCTCTGGTTGCTGCGGGCGTGCTCAGCGTGTCCAAAGGAACGCTGTACGGAGGCATCTTTGTCGCTCTCGGCGCTCTGCTTTTAGGACGTAAAGTGCTTGAAACCAACGGGAAAAAGATTACGAGATTTTCAGCCGGAGAAGGCATACTGCTTTCAGGAACCGGCGCGGGGCTTGTCATTATCAGTTCCGTCTTCGGTCTGCCGGTCCCATTGGCGCAAGTCACATCATCATCAATTATCGGTATCGGAATGGCCAAAAACGGGCCGAACGTTTTTCATAAAGAAGTCGTGAAAACGATGCTCAAAGTATGGGTCGTTTCGCCGTTTTTGTCACTGTCGATTTCGTATTTGCTTGTCTCCCTGCTGTTAAAAGGAGATTACTATTCCATCTTTATGATGGCCAGCGTGCTTTTGGCAGCTGGCGGAGCCGCCAGTCTGATGAAAGCCATCCGAAAAGAGAAACGCTCTGTCCATGAACAAGGCGGAGGCATTTAACTATTAATCTGAGTTTATTTATCTGTTAACTGGGAGGAATCGT
The DNA here is from genome assembly GCF_032461585.1 of Bacillus sp. IS1. NCBI lineage: Bacteria > Bacillati > Bacillota > Bacilli > Caryophanales > Bacillaceae > Bacillus > Bacillus sp. IS1. The sequence continues at coordinate 397,391 of NZ_JAWCWR010000001.1, forward strand.
GTATTATGAGTTTAGCACCGCACGGAGGAACATTAATTAATCGGGTGAATGAGCAGTATGATCTTACATCCGTCCAAAAAGAAATTGAGCTTGATTTGATTTCGTTCGCTGATTTAGAGCTGATCGGGATCGGGGGATACAGCCCGATTGAAGGATTTTTCACAGAAAAAGATTACGTGTCAGTCGTTGAAAATATGCGTCTGGCATCCGGGGTTGTCTGGTCCCTGCCGATCACGCTTCCGGTCGATTCAGAAAAAGCGGCTGAGCTTGCCGTCGGCGACACGGTGAAACTGACTTACGGCGGAGAAACATACGGCGTCGTCGACATCGAAGATATTTATACGCCGGATAAACAAAAAGAAGCCGTTCACGTATATAAAACCGATGATGCCGCGCATCCGGGCGTGAAAAAATTATTTTCACGCGGTGATACGTATGTCGGCGGGCCGATCACATTAGTTAAAAAAGCGTCAAAGCAGTTTCCCGAGTTTACATTTGAACCTGCCGATACAAGACGAAGCTTCGAAGAAAAGGGCTGGAAAACCATCGTCGGTTTCCAAACGAGAAATCCGGTTCACCGCGCCCACGAATATATCCAAAAAACCGCGCTTGAGACGGTTGACGGCCTGTTTTTGAATCCGCTCGTCGGTGAAACAAAATCAGATGACATTCCGGCGGATGTCAGAATGGAAAGCTACCAGGTGCTGCTCGATCATTATTATCCGAAAGACCGCGTTTTCCTCGGCGTATTTTTGGCGGCAATGCGGTATGCGGGGCCGAGAGAAGCCATTTTCCACGCGCTTGTCCGCAAAAACTACGGCTGCACGCATTTTATCGTCGGCCGCGATCATGCCGGCGTCGGTGATTACTACGGCACATATGAAGCGCAAGAGCTGTTTGATCAATTTACAGCGGATGAACTCGGGATTACACCGATGAAGTTCGAGCACAGCTTCTTCTGCCGGAAATGCGGCAACATGGGAACGGCCAAAACATGCCCGCATGACAGAGAAGACCACGTCATTCTGTCAGGAACAAAGGTCAGAGAAATGCTGCGGAGCGGCGTCATGCCGCCGGCGGAATTCAGCCGTCCTGAAGTTGTTGAGGTGTTGATTAAAGGGCTGAAAACGAAAGAAGAAGCAGGCGTTTCTTAAGGAGGAAAATAGAGTGACAAATCGTGATATCGTGTGGCATGAAGCCTCAATAACGAAAGAAGAATACCAGCAGAAAAACAAGCATAAAAGCTCTATCCTCTGGCTGACGGGCTTAAGCGGTTCAGGGAAATCCACGATTGCAAACGCCGCAGCGCGCGAGCTGTTTGAACAAGGCTATCAAGTCATCGTGCTTGATGGTGATAACATCCGCCACGGCTTAAACAAGGACTTAGGTTTTTCCGATGATGACCGCAAGGAAAATATACGCCGCATCGGGGAAGTGGCGAAGCTTTTCGTTCAGCAGGGAACCATCGTCATCACGGCGTTTATTTCTCCGTTCCGTGAGGACAGAGATCAGGTGAGAGAGCTTGTGGCAGAGGGCGAATTTAATGAAATCTACGTGAAATGCGATCTCGATATATGTGAAAAGCGCGATCCGAAAGGTTTATATAAAAAAGCAAGAAATGGTGAAATTCCGTTCTTTACGGGGATCGACTCACCGTATGAAGAGCCGAAAGCGCCTGAGCTCGTACTTGATTCAGGCAAATGTGAACGCGAAGAATGCACGGGAAGACTGGTTGACTTTGTGAAAAACAGCTTAGCATAATAGGTCCAAAAAGGCCGCGCAATCAGCCGGATATCCCCCCTAATGGCGGGATATGGTAAAATAGCTGAAGTGCGGCCTCGCGGCTGTTCTGGGAAGATTTCAAAACGGATCGGGGAGACATGCTATGGGGAAAGTATTTATCGTTGGAGCCGGTCCGGGAGATCCGGACTTATTAACGGTGAAGGCAATGAAAGCCATACAGAAAGCGGACGTTATATTATATGACAGATTGGTAAGCAAAGAGATTTTACAGTATGCCGGAGAAGAAGCGGATCTGATTTACTGCGGCAAGCTCCCGGATTTTCACATTATGAAACAGGATACGATCAACCGTTTCCTTGTGAAGTATGCGAAAAAAGGAAAAACCGTTGTAAGGCTAAAGGGGGGCGACCCGTTTGTTTTCGGCCGCGGGGGCGAAGAAGCGGAGGCTCTCGCGCAAAACGCCATTCCGTTTGAGATCGTTCCCGGCATTACATCAGGAATCGCGGCTGCTGCTTATGCCGGCATTCCCGTGACGCACAGAGAGGCGAGCTCCAATGTTGCATTCGTTACGGGGCATTATAAACAAGAAGACGACTTTGAAGAAAAATGGAAAGCGCTGGCGACGGGTATTGATACGCTGGTGATTTATATGGGAATTAAAAATATCCGGCAGATTGAAAGAATGCTGCTGGAAAACGGCAGAGACGCCGGCACCCCGGCAGCCTTTATTCATTGGGGAACGACGGACAGGCAAAAAACTGTCGTCTGCACCGTCGGCACGCTTTCAGACACAGTGATAAAAGAAGAAATCAAAAACCCGAGCTTAATTGTTATCGGTGATGTCGTCAATTATCACTGCAAACTGGACTGGTATGCATCTGAACAGAAAAATCTGGATTTGAGCGAGGCGTTGTAAATGAAGCAGGCGATTTTATACATCGGGCACGGAAGCAGGCTGAAAAAAGCGCAGACAGAGTCGGCGGCGTTTTTAAAAGGGTGCATGCCGCACGCTGACGCTCCCATTCAGGAAATTTGTTTTTTAGAACTGCAGGAACCGTCTATTGAAGCGGGATTTAAAGCATGTGTCAGACAAGGCGCCACTCATATTGCGGCCGTGCCTTTGCTGCTGTTGACCGCTGCCCACGCAAAACATGACATTCCGGCTGAAATCGCCCGTGCGGCGGCCCTGCATCCCGATATAAAAGTGACATATGGTGTTCCGATCGGAGTGGACGATGAAGTCGTAAAAGCGGTGCATCATCGCATTGAAGATACCGGAGTGCCCATTGAGCAGGCGAAAGTGGTGCTGATCGGAAGAGGAAGCACAGATCCGGCAGTTAAAAACGCAGTCAGTAAGATTGCCGGAAAACTTGAGGCGATTACACCTGTTAAAGAAGTCATCCCTTGTTTTTTAACAGCATGTGACCCGCACTATAAAGAAGTGTTTGCCGGCCTTGAAGAGGATGACGGAGCACCCGTTTTTATCGTTCCATATCTTTTGTTTACCGGGCTTTTAATGACTGAGATTGAACGGGAAGTTCAAAAGCTTCAAACGATCAATCAAAATGTTCATCTCGCTTCATACTTAGGTTTTCACCCGCATATTAAGCAGGCGTTTTTGAACCGTGTGACAGAAGCTGTTCGAAACCCCGGCGGTCAGTTTGATTTTAAGGGGGGACAGTATGCTGCCTCTGCACATTAATTTAAGCGGAAAAAGAATTATCATCGCGGGCGGAGGCAATGTTGCCTTAAGAAGGCTCAAAACGGTGCTTCCGGAAGGCGCGGATATTACTGTAATCAGTCCCGATGCCCTGCCTGAAATGAAACAGCTGGCGGATGATGGACGTATCCGCTGGGTTTCCCGTAAAATTGAAATGAAGGATCTCGCGCCCGCTTTTTTCATCATTGCCGCGACAAATGACCGCAGCGTGAATCAGGAGATAGCCGCGAGCGCTTCTGAAACGCAGCTGGTCAATTGTGTAAGCGATGCTGAACAGGGCAGCGTGTATATGCCGAAGATCATCCGCAAAGGGCGCATTCAAGTATCCGTATCAACAAGCGGCGCAAGCCCGGCACATACGAAAAGACTGGCTGAGGACATAGAGCCTCTCATTACTGCTGATTTGGCTGAAGAAGTGGATCGATTATTTGAGAAAAGAAGAAGACCATAAAAAACACCTTGTCTGTCATCAGGCAGGGTATTTTTTATACTGTCCTGACAGTCCCCGAATGTGAACAATTCAAAACGAAAGCGGGCAGTTTGAATGTTATATGCCGACAAGCGGTCAGGATTGCGAAGTGACGCGGAATATTTATCTGGTCCCGATGCCGCCTGGATTCCGCCCGCATACAAAGGAAAGGTCAGAGACCCGCCCGGATGTGCTCAGGTTCGGCGAGGGAAGGTGACAGTATCCGCCGCCAAATCAGGTGTGACCGTTTTAATCAGAGACGGCCCCGGCGGATCAGGCAGACATGACGGGAAACTGATCAGATACTGTAAAGATCGGTTCTGACGGCTGGGAGAGTTTCGTCTCCGTTTATAAGTAATAAAAAACACCTCCAAGCTGAGTGCGGGTTTCAGCTTGGAGGTGCGTTTATTTTTTCAGCCGTATGACAAGGTCGGCATCAGGTGTGACAAATACGGTATGCTGGCTGTCATAGGTGACAAATCCGGGCTTTGCGCCGTTTGGCTTTTTCACGTGTCTGATTTTTGTATAATCAACGGGAACGGAGCCGGAATCTTTCGCCTTGGAAAAATAAGCGGCGATCGCAGCCGCCTCCAGTATGGATTGTTCATCCGGATCGCTGCTTTTAATCACAACGTGGGAACCGGGAATGTCTTTCGTGTGGAACCATAAATCATCCCTTGCGGCAGCTTTTGTCGTTAAGTACTCATTTTGTTTATTGTTTTTGCCGACAAGAATCGTCAATCCCCGTGAAGATTCATATTGCTCCAAAACAGGAACGTGCTGCTTCTGCTTTTTCTGTCCTCGCTGCTGTTTCGGTCGCAGATATTTGCCTTCCACAAGCTCTTCCCTTATTTCGTGAATATCCTTTGTGGAGGCGGAGGAGAGCTGCTGGATCAGCTGATCGAAATAAGCGATTTCCTCCTCGGCCAGACGGATCTGTTCTTTTACCACCTCGACGGAATTCTTCGCCTTTTGATACTTTGTAAAATACATCTGCGCGTTTTCTGACGGTGTTTTGTTCGGATTTAAAGGGATGGTCACCGTCTTACTTTCTTCATCATAATAATTGATGACTTCCGCTTCTTTGTCACCTTTTTTCAGCATATATAAATTCGCCGTCAGCAGTTCGCCGTATAGCTGGAATTCCTTCGCATTTTCTGAGTAGTCGAGCGTCTTTTCCAGCTTTTTTATCTTATTGGCGTTCTTTTTCCGTTCATTTGCGACAAACCGCTCGAGATCCTGAGCCTGCTGTTTGACGCGGTCGCGTTCCGCCTTGCCGAAATAAAACCGGTCCAACAGCTCACTCAGAGAGTGAAAGGTGCGCTCCTCTCCGTTTACATGTGTGAGAGACAGGAGATAAAAGTATTCCTTTCCGCCGGCTGTCGTAATGTTCGGTGTAAACCTGCAATCTTTCACGGCATGGAACATTTCAATCAGCGTCTTCGGCAGCGTTATTTTGTTAGCGAGACCCGCTCTGTGAACGGCTTCTTTTGCAAACAGCGGAGAAACACCGGAGAAATGTCTGACGATCTGCTGGTCAAGCCGTCCTTCCTGAAAACTGAGATAACGCAAAACGTCTTCTTCGTCCGCGGCGAGCGGCGAAATTTTTTCCTGAGCGGGAGGAAGCTTGTAATCATAGCCCGGCAGAACGGTCCGGTAGCTGTTCATCGACGGAGATAAATGTTTCAGCCCGTCGATGATGGCTCCTTCTCCGTCAGTCAGGATAATATTGCTGTGCCGCCCCATAATTTCAACATACAGCATTCTGACGGTTTCGTCGCCGATTTCATTTCTGCTTTTTATGCGGAATATCATAATCCGGTCTAATCCGGCCTGTTCTATTTTCTCAATAAATCCGCCTTCTATATGCTTTCTGAGCAGCGTACAAAACATCGGCGGCTCGCTCGGATTTTCATAGGCCTGATTCGTCATGTGCACCCGTGAATAGCTCGGATGCGCCGATAATAATAATTTATGGTTTTTTCCGTTAGCGCGGATATGGAATATCACATCGTGCTTAAAAGGCTGATGGACTCTCGTGATCCGGCCTCCGGCAATCCGGCTGTTTAATTCATGTGTCATTCCGTATGTAAACATGCCATCAAAAGACATATAAAACACCCTTTCCTTCTTCCTGCATTCGATAATTATAGCATGAAAAGGGACGAGTCAGAATAAGCTTGTTTACAGAGTGACATCTCTAAAGCGAGGCAGGGGAGTGGACGAGAAGAATGAAGTTTCATGAAATGGGACAAACCGATTTGCTGAAAGCAACAAATACGTCCATTAAACAGGGGTTGACCGAAAAAGAGGTGAAAAAACGCCTTGAAAAGCACGGACCGAACGAGCTTCAGGAGGGCAAGAGGACACCGGCGATCGCCGTGTTTTTCGCCCAATTTAAAGATTTTATGGTGCTCGTGCTGCTGGCGGCAACCTTAATATCCGGGTTTTTAGGCGAATATGTAGATGCCGTAGCGATTATGGCGATTGTATTTGTCAATGGGGTTCTCGGTTTTTTTCAAGAGCGGCGTGCGGAAAAGTCTTTACACGCATTAAAAGAGCTGTCAACGCCGTATGTGTCAGCGTTGCGGGACGGGAGCTGGAAGAAAATTCAGTCCAAGGAGCTCGTTCCCGGCGATATCATGAAATTTTCAAGCGGCGACCGGATTGGCGCGGATGTGCGGATCGTTGAAGCGAAAAGCCTTGAAATTGAGGAATCGGCGCTGACCGGGGAATCAATTCCGGTGGTTAAACAAGCTGATAAACTGAGAAAGCCGGATGTTTCGTTAGGCGACATCAGCAATATGGCGTTTATGGGTACGATCGTAACGCGCGGCAGCGGTGTCGGCGTCGTCGTCGGTACAGGAATGAATACGGCAATGGGGAAAATCGCCGATATGCTGGAATCCGCCGGCAGCCTTTCAACACCGCTGCAGCGAAGACTTGAAGAGCTCGGCAAAATTTTAATTATCGTCGCGCTCCTTTTAACGGTATTGGTCGTTGCAGTCGGCGTCTTACAGGGACATGAGCTTTACAGCATGTTTTTGGCCGGGGTGTCATTGGCCGTCGCCGCGATTCCGGAAGGGCTTCCCGCCATTGTTACGGTGGCATTATCAATCGGCGTCCAGCGCATGATCAAACAAAAATCAATTGTCAGAAAGCTCCCGGCGGTTGAAACATTGGGCTGCGCCTCTGTCATTTGTTCTGATAAAACCGGCACGCTGACACAAAACAAAATGACCGTCACCCATATGTGGTCAGGGGGAAAAACATTTAAAGTGTCAGGCATCGGCTATGAGCCGGAGGGCGTTTTCACCCGAGATGAGCGGGAAATCAAGCTGAAAGATGAGAAGATTCTTGAACAGATGCTGGTTTTCGGCGCGTTGTGCAACACATCCGAAATCGCACTGAAAGACGGCCATTATGTACTCGACGGCGATCCGACAGAAGGAGCACTGCTGACGGCTGCAAGAAAGGGCGGCTATTCAAACGATTGGCTCAGCGGGCAATACCGCGTGGTTGCCGAGTTTCCGTTTGACTCCGTCCGCAAAATGATGACCGTCATTGTAGAGGATAAGGAAAAAAAGCAGTTCGTCATCACTAAAGGAGCGCCCGATGTGCTGATTGACCGCTCGTCACATCTGATGTACGACGCAAGAAGCGCGCCATTTTCAGGAGAAAAGAAAGCAGAAACGGAAGCGGTTCTGAAAGAGCTGGCGTCGCAAGCTTTGCGTACGATCGCGATTGCTTATAAACCGCTTAAGCCCGGAGAAAAGCCGACAATGGAGCAGGCGGAAAAAAATCTGACGATGCTCGGCTTGTCAGGCATGATTGATCCGCCCCGTCCGGAGGTCAGACAGGCGATTAAAGAATGCCGTGAAGCCGGCATTAAAACGGTTATGATCACAGGGGATCACGTCGAAACGGCAAAGGCCATTGCAAAAGATTTGCGTCTTCTTCCGAAAAAGGGGCGTGTGATGGACGGCAAGACGCTGAATGAGCTTACGGAGAAAGAACTTATCGAAACGGTCGATGATGTCTACGTCTTCGCACGCGTGTCGCCTGAACATAAATTGAAAATCGTCAAAGCGTTCCAGGAAAACGGACACGTCGTCGCCATGACGGGAGACGGGGTTAATGACGCGCCGGCCATAAAGCAGGCAGATATCGGCGTTGCCATGGGCGTGACGGGAACGGATGTGGCAAAGGAAGCCTCTTCTCTCATTCTGGTAGATGATAACTTTGCTACGATTAAATCAGCCATAAAAGAGGGACGGAATATCTATGAAAATATAAGAAAATTCGTCCGGTATTTGCTCGCCTCCAACGTCGGTGAAATTTTAGTGATGCTGTTTGCGATGCTTCTCGCTCTGCCGCTGCCGCTCGTTCCGATTCAGATATTGTGGGTGAACTTAGTCACTGACGGGCTGCCGGCGATGGCCCTCGGTATGGATCAGCCGGAAGGAGATCTGATGAGGCGGAAGCCGCGGCATCCGAAAGAAGGAGTGTTTGCGAGAAAACTGGGCTGGAAAGTCGTATCAAGAGGGTTTTTAATCGGTGCCGCAACCATTTTAGCGTTTATCATCGTCTATCACCGCAATCCTGAAAATCTGCCTTACGCACAGACCGTTGCATTCGCGACTCTTGTCCTAGCTCAGCTTATACACGTGTTTGACTGCCGGAGCGAAACGTCTGTTTTCTCCCGGAATCCGTTTGAAAATATCTATCTGCTCGGCGCCATCATTTCTTCTATCTTCCTGATGGTCATCGTCATCTATTATCCGCCGCTGCAGCCGATTTTCAAAACAGTGCCGATTACGCCGGGCGATTGGATGCTGATTATCGGTATGTCGGGCATACCTACTTTTTTGCTGGCGGGTTCACTTTTGACAAGAAAAAAATAATTCCATATGATATAATCTTAGGGGTAATAGCATGTCTATTGCCCTTTTATTTTGATAACGGGAAAGAATTGGGTGTTTCATATGATACGGAGTATGACAGGCTTCGGCAGCGCAAGCAGCACAAAAGGCGATCTCTCGGCAACCGTTGAATTGAAATCCGTCAATTACCGGTTCAAAGAAGTGAACGCCCGCCTGCCACGGCCTTTGCTATATGTAGAGGATAAGCTGAAACAAACGATATTGCAGCATATACAGCGCGGAAGAGTAGAGCTGTTTCTCACTGTAAACAGTGACGCGCTCATAAAAAGAAGCCTGAACATCGATTGGGAGCTCCTTGATGAATATGTGAGCGCCGCACGCGTCATGAAAGAGCGCTACAGCCTGGCCGCAGAACCCGATGCAATGGATTTCTTTAAATTTGAACATATTGCGCAGATACACGAAGAACAGATGCGTGATGACAAGCTTGAAGAAGTCATCAGGGAAGCCGCTGAGCTGGCTGTAAAGGAACTTTGTGACATGAGGGAAAAAGAAGGACGGCTTTTGGCGGAAGACTGCTTTCTGCACATTGAGCGGCTTGAGACGCTGTCCGAACAGGTGAAAGAGCGCGCTTCGGCCGTTGTTATTCAATACCGCGAGCGTCTTTACGCCCGAATGAAGGAATGGACGGAGGACGCACTCGACGAAAGCAGGCTGATCACGGAATGCGCCATTTTCGCCGACCGTTCTGATATTACGGAAGAAATTACCAGATTGAAGAGCCATTTTGTTCAATTCCGTGATATATTAAAAGAAGGCGGGGCAGTCGGCCGCAAACTTGATTTCCTTGTTCAGGAGCTTAACCGGGAAGCGAACACGATCGGCTCAAAAGCCAATGATCATCAAATCACAAAGCTTGTCGTTGAAATGAAAAGTTCTATTGAAAAATTGAAGGAACAAGTGCAAAATATAGAATAGCGACTGTGCGTATTGTTTACAGACGGTCTCTTCAGGTTACACTAGAGACGTCTATTTTACAGGGGGAACGTAGAAGATGACGATTAAACTGATTAATATCGGATTTGGCAATATCATCTCCGCCAATCGGATGATTTCGATTGTCAGCCCGGAGTCTGCGCCAATAAAGCGAATGATCCAGGATGCAAGAGACCGCGGAATGCTAATAGACGCTACATACGGACGAAGAACCCGTGCAGTTGTCGTCATGGATAGTGATCACATTATCTTATCTGCCGTCCAGCCTGAGACAGTTGCACACAGACTTTCTGTGAAAGAAGAAATTATGGATGAAGGGCAGGGGTAATTGCCGCATGAAAGAAAGAGGGTTATTAATCGTTCTCTCAGGTCCCTCCGGAGTTGGAAAAGGAACGGTTCGGCAAGCAATATTTTCACAACAGGACACGAAATTTGAATACTCAATTTCAGTCACGACGAGAAACCCGAGAGAGGGCGAGGTCGACGGCGTCGATTATTTCTTTAAATCAAGAGATGAATTCGAACGCATGATTGAAAACAACAAACTGCTTGAGTGGGCGGAATATGTCGGCAACTATTACGGAACGCCCGTTGATTATGTCGAACAGACGCTTCAAGAAGGAAAAGACGTCTTCTTAGAGATTGAAGTGCAGGGCGCGCTCCAAGTGCGGAATGCATTTCCGGAAGGCCTGTTTATCTTCTTAGCGCCGCCGAGTCTTTCTGAACTGAAAAACAGAATCGTGACAAGAGGGACTGAAACCGACGATTTAATCGAAAACAGAATGAATGCCGCAAAAGCTGAAATCGAAATGATGGACGCGTATGATTATGTCGTTGAAAACGACGATATCCAAACGGCTTGCGATAAGATTAACGCAATCGTTCTCGCCGAGCACTTAAAACGTGAACGCGTCGCTCCGAGATATAAGAAAATGCTGGAGGTAGAATAACTTATGTTAGATCCGTCAATTGACTCTTTAATGAATAAATTAGATTCTAAATATACGCTGGTGACCGTGTCTGCAAGACGCGCGCGTGAAATGCAGATCAAAAAAGACCAGCAGATTGAACATACCATTTCTCACAAATATGTAGGCAAAGCTTTAGAAGAAATTGACGCGGGCCTGCTTTCGTTTGAAAGAGAAGACAGCGAATAACAAGCACACGTAGCAACCTATCTCTACATAGGTTGTTATTTTTTTCCGTTTGGGATTTGTCCAATGCTTTCATAAAGGGGAGAAGACTTCATGAAAAACCGAAACATTCTGCTATGCGTAAGCGGAGGAATTGCCGTTTATAAAGCTTCCGCACTCACGAGCAAGCTGGTTCAGGCCGGCGCAAATGTCAAAGTGATTATGACTGAGTCCGCGCGTGAGTTTGTTTCTCCGCTGACATTTCAGGCGCTGAGCCGGAATGAAGTGTATACAGATACATTTAATGAACAAAATCCGAAGGTGATTTCTCATATTGATGCCGCTGACTGGGCGGATTTAATTATTGTCGCGCCCGCTACGGCAAATATCATCGGCAAGCTTGCCAACGGAATTGCTGACGATATGCTCACAACGACGGTGCTGGCGGCTGAGGCCCCGGTCTGGGTGGCGCCTGCGATGAATGTCCATATGTATGATCATCCGGCGGTGAAACGGAATATCTCTGTGCTTTATCAGGACGGGGTCCGCTTTATCGAGCCGAGTGAAGGCTATTTGGCATGCGGATATGTCGGCAAAGGAAGGCTGGAGGAGCCGGAGCTTATTGTTGAGCGTGTCAGAGAGCATTTTAAGGAGCCTGAAGACGATGCGCCGCTGAAAGGAAAACATATTGTCATTACGGCCGGTCCGACGCGCGAAGCCGTGGACCCTGTCCGCTTCTTCACAAATAAATCCACCGGCAAAATGGGCTACGCCGCTGCTGAAGCCGCCGTCCGTCTCGGGGCGCGGGTGACGCTGATTTCCGGCCCGGTGTCAATAGAGCCGCCAGTCGGGCTGTATCAGTTTCTTCCTGTGCAATCGGCAGCCGATATGAGAGAAGCCGTGCTTTCTGTGTTTGATTCATGCGACATGGTGATTAAGACGGCGGCCGTGGCCGATTTTACGCCGGCGGCTGTTTCTGATCACAAAATGAAGAAGAAAGACGGTTCGCTCGTGATCGAATTCAACCGTACGGCAGACATACTGAAAGAACTCGGCGAACGGAAAACACACCAGCTGCTGGTCGGATTTGCGGCTGAAACGCAAGACGTCGAACGCTATGCGCGCAGAAAACTCGAACAGAAAAACCTTGATATGATCGTTGCAAATGATGTGAAAGCGGAAGGAGCCGGATTTGGCACGGATACGAATGTCGTCACCTTCTATTTCCGGGACGGAAGAAAACGGGAGCTTGCGCTTATGTCTAAACTTGACGTTTCCTTTGAAATGCTGAAGGAAATGACCGCTTTGAAAGCCGAGGACCGAAAACCGGTATGAATGTAGCAGAAGTCATTGTCGATGTCAGCTCCAAAAACATTGACAGACCCTTTGATTACAAAATTCCCGATCATTTAAAAGGGATGATCGAAGTCGGCATGCGGGTGATTGTCCCGTTTGGCCCGCGCAAGCTTCAAGGATTTGTGACCGGTTTGAAAGATTCGTCTGAATTAAACGGCGGCTCAATGAAGGAAGTCGAGAAGCTTCTTGATTTGACGCCCGTTCTGACTGAGGAACTGATGCAGCTGTCTTCATGGCTTTCTGACAAAACGCTGTCGTTTAAAATTACGGCGCTTCAGGCAATGCTGCCCGCCGCACTGAAGGCGAAGTACGAGAAAGAGCTGAAAGTCGTTGACGAAGAAGCGCTGACACCGGACATCAAACAGCTTTTCAGGAATCAAAAAAGTCTTCTGTACTCGGATATTACCGATGAAAGCATTCTTTCGTCACTTCAGAAATTCGTGCGCAAAGGAAGCATTGATGTCACATATAAAGTCGCCCAAAAAACGAATAAAAAAATGATCCGCATGATCGAAGCGGGGGCAGACAAAGAAGAACTCGCCCGGCACGCAGGTTCATTGACAAAACAGGCTTCTAAACAGCTCGCCGTGCTTACTTATTTTATCGGCGGGGGAGCAAAGATTTCCGCGGCCGAGCTTTGCAAAAAGACCGATTCCAGTTCAGCGACATTGAAAACGCTTCTTAAAAAGGGGCTTCTTACGGAAAGCTTTGAGGAGGTTTACCGCGATCCTTATCAGGACAGAATGTTCAAAAAAACAGAGCCGCTCTCTCTTACAGAAGAGCAGCGGGCCGCTTTTGAGCCGATTAAACAAGCTGTAGCCGACCATGTGCATCACGTCTTTCTGCTTCACGGCGTCACGGGAAGCGGCAAAACGGAAATTTACCTGCAATCCATTGAAAAAGTGCTGGCAAAAGGACAAGAAGCCATCGTGCTCGTTCCGGAAATCTCGTTGACACCGCAAATGGTCAACCGTTTTAAAGGCCGCTTCGGCTCACAGGTTGCGGTCATGCACAGCGGATTATCCACAGGTGAAAAATACGATGAATGGCGGAAGATTCAGCGCAAGGAAGTCCGGCTTGTCGTCGGAGCCAGATCGGCCATCTTTGCCCCGTTTGAAAATCTCGGCATGATCATTATTGATGAAGAACACGAATCTTCCTATAAGCAGGAGGAAATGCCGCGGTATCATGCAAAGGACGTAGCCATCCGCCGGGCCGAGCATCACAGCTGTCCGGTCGTCCTCGGGAGCGCCACCCCGACATTGGAATCATTTGCGCGGGCGAAAAAAGGCGTTTATGAGCTGCTACCGTTAAAACATCGCGTAAATCGCCAGCTCATGCCTGACGTTTCTCTCGTTGATATGAGAGAAGAACTGAGAAACGGCAACAGATCAATGTTTTCAAGAGAGCTGATGGAACAGCTGGAAGAGAAGCTTGCAAAAAAAGAGCAGGCTGTCCTTTTCCTGAATAAACGGGGGTATTCCTCGTTTGTGATGTGCCGGGACTGCGGTTATGTGCCGCAATGTCCGCATTGCGACATTTCAATGACTTATCACCGCTACGGACAAAGGCTGAAATGCCATTACTGCGGCCATGAGGAACCTGTCCCGGGAACATGCCCGGAATGCGGCAGCGAACATATCCGCTTTTTCGGCACGGGCACGCAGCGTGTGGAGGAGGAGCTTACCAAAGTGCTGCCTCAGGCGCGCGTGATCAGGATGGATGTGGACACCACTTCAAGAAAAGGCGCCCATGAAAAACTGTTGTCAGCGTTCGGTGAAGGGAAGGCGGATATCCTGCTCGGTACGCAAATGATCGCAAAAGGGCTTGATTTTCCGAACGTGACGCTCGTCGGAGTATTAAGCGCAGATACGACGCTTCACATCCCTGATTTCAGGGCTGCGGAGAAGACATTCCAGCTGCTGACGCAGGTAAGCGGACGGGCCGGGCGGCATGAAAAGCCGGGAACGGTGGTCATTCAAACGTATACACCGTCTCATTACAGCATTCAGCTGACGAAAACGCACGACTATGAAACTTTTTTTCAGCAGGAAATGGCGCACAGAAGGGCCCAGTCATACCCGCCTTATTATTACGTGGCGCTGGTGACTGTTTCTCATGAAGAGGCGGCAAAAGCCGCGGTCACCGCAGAAAAGATTACAAACTATTTAAGAGCGGGATGCGGGCCTGACACGAAAATTCTCGGGCCGGCGGCTTCCCCGATCGCCAGGATCAAAGATAGATATCGCTATCAATGCGTGATAAAATACAGACAGGAAAACGAGTTGCAGATTCAGTTGAAAAAGATACTGGAGCACTATAAACGCGACATTGCGCAAAAGCATGTAATGATTTCAATCGATATGAATCCGTACATGCTGATGTAACATTAGTTTTTGGAGGGCAAAATTTTGGCTGTGAAAAAAATCGTCACACACCCGGCGGAGGTTCTGGAAACACCTGCCGATGAAGTGACAGTGTTTGATAAAAAATTAAAAAAACTGCTTGACGATATGTACGATACGATGCTCGAAATGGATGGCGTCGGCCTCGCCGCGCCGCAAATCGGCATTTTAAAAAGAGCGGCCGTCGTGGACATCGGTGAAGAAAGCGGCCGGATCGACCTTATAAATCCGGTTATTCTTGAAAAGAGCGGTGAACAGACCGGAGTCGAGGGCTGCTTAAGCTTTCCCGGGGTTTACGGCGATGTCACCCGCCCGGATTACGTAAAGGTAAAAGCCCACGACCGTAAAGGAAAACCGTTTATTTTAGAAGCGGAGGGTTTTTTGGCCAGAGCCGTTCAGCATGAAATGGATCATTTAGACGGCATTTTATTCACATCAAAAATTACGGCTTACTACACTGAAGAAGAACTGGCAGAAATGGAAGGATGATTGGATGACAAGGATCGTTTTTATGGGAACGCCCGACTTTTCAGTTCCCGTCCTGCGCACGCTTATTGAAGACGGATATGAAGTGGTTGGTGTCGTTACGCAGCCTGACCGCCCGAAAGGCAGAAAAAAAATCATGACGCCCCCTCCTGTAAAGGCTGAAGCTGAACGTCACGGCATTCCCGTGCTTCAGCCCGAAAAAGTAAGGCTCGAAGAAGAAATAGAAAAAGTGCTCAGCCTGAAGCCGGACCTGATTGTTACGGCGGCATTCGGACAGATCCTGCCCAAGCAGCTGCTGGACGGCCCGAAATACGGCTGTATCAACGTACACGCGTCACTATTGCCTGAATTAAGAGGCGGAGCGCCGATACATTATTCGATTCTCCAAGGCAAGAAGAAAACGGGCGTAACGATCATGTATATGGTTGAAAAGCTTGATGCGGGCGATATGATTTCTAAAATCGAAGTGGAAATTGATGAAGCGGATAACGTCGGCACGCTTCACGACAAATTAAGCATAGCGGGGGCAAAGCTTTTGTCAGAGACCGTTCCGAACGTCATATCCGGAAATATTAAACCGATCAAACAGGACGAATCAAAAGCGACTTACGCGCCTAACATTAAGCGTGAGCAGGAGCGGATTGATTGGGCAAAGCCCGGAGAAGAGATTTACAACCAGATCAGAGGTTTAAACCCTTGGCCTGTCGCCTATACAACTTTGAACGGTCAAAATATTAAAGTATGGGCTTCTGAAAAAGTTGCGGCAAAAACTGAAGCTGCGTCCGGAACAGTCATCCGCACGGAGCAAAACGGCATTGTCGTCGCATCAGGAAACAGCACAGCCCTTTTAATCACTGAGCTGCAGCCGGCGGGAAAAAAACGGATGAAGGGCGAAGATTTTGTAAGAGGCAAAAATGTGCAGCCCGGTGACGTGTTAGGAGAAGCAAATGAAGAAAATTAATGTCCGGGAGCTCGCCCTTGAAGCGCTTGAGAAGCTTGAGCAAAATCAGGCATACAGCAACCTGCTTCTTACATCGGTTATCAAAACGAACACGCTCAGCGATCAGGACAGAGGGCTGCTGACAGAGCTTGTCTACGGAACGCTGCAAAATAAAATCGCCTTAGACTTTATGCTGAAGCCTTTTATCCGCAAGCCGAATAAGGTGAAGCCGTGGGTGATTCAGCTGCTTCGTCTGTCCGCGTATCAAATGGAGTATTTAGAAAAAATTCCGGATCGCGCCGCCATCCATGAAGCGGTTGAAATCGCCAAAAAACGCGGGCATAAGGGCATTGCGTCCTTTGTCAACGGCATCCTCCGCTCCCTGCAGCGTGAGGGGGCGCCGTCATTCGCTGAAATTGAAGACCCGGTTCTCCGTCTTTCTACAGAGACAAGCCATCCCGAATGGCTCGTAAAAGAGTGGGTCGAGGCGTACGGCTTTGAGGCGGCTGAAAAGATCTGCCGGATTCATCTCATTCCGCCGAAGCAGACGCTCCGTGTCAATCACATAAAGAGCGACAGGGAAACGGTGCTGAATGAGATGGAGAATGCCGGTCTGGAAGCAGAAGCCGGAGACCTTTCTCCTGATGCGATTAAGCTTTTAAAAGGAAGCATCGCGAACACGGCATTTTTCCAAAACGGCCGGGTATCCATACAGGATGAAAGCTCAATGCTTGTCGCGCGGGCGCTGGACCCGAAGCCGGGCGAAACCGTTTTAGACGCATGCGCCGCACCGGGCGGAAAGTCGGCTCACATTGCGGAACTGATGGAGAACGAGGGGAGCCTCACATCGCTTGATCTTCACCGCCATAAAGTGAAGCTGATTAAAGAGGGCGCAGAACGGCTCGGACTTACGATCATCGACGCACAAACGATGGATGCGCGAAAAGCGGGAGAGGCCTTTGGCGCAGAACGGTTTGACCGTATTCTCGTTGATGCCCCTTGCTCAGGTTTCGGCGTCATCAGAAGAAAACCCGATATGAAATATACGAAGACGCCGGAGGACAGCAGACGGCTGTCAGAAATCCAGCTCGGCATTTTAAGGGAAATCGCCCCATTAGTAAAAAAAGGTGGCACACTCGTATACAGTACGTGTACAATGGACCGGACAGAAAATGAAGAAGTTATGCATGCGTTTATACAAGAACACCCTGAGTTTGAACCCGATTTGTCTCTTGAAAAGCGGCTGCCTGAAAAGGCGAGACCCTTTGTTCAGGATGGAAGCCTTCAAATTCTTCCGCATTATTTCGGAACAGACGGTTTCTTTATTAGCAGCATGAGAAAGAAGGGATAAAAAATGACACAATTAAAAAAGACAAGCGTACGGAAAGAGCTGCGGACTGAGCAGCCGTCCATTTACTCTTTTGAATTAGATGAAATCAAACAATGGCTGACTGAGAATGGCGAAAAGCCGTTCCGCGCAGCACAGATTTTTGAATGGCTCTATGAAAAGCGGGTTTCTTCATTTGATGAAATGACAAACCTCTCAAAAAGCCTGCGTGAAAAACTCGAGAGCCATTTTGTGCTGACAACGCTGAAAACGGCTGTAAAACAGACATCTCAAGACGGCACGATGAAATTTTTATTTGAGCTTCATGACGGTTATACGATCGAAACGGTTTTAATGAGACACGAGTATGGTAATTCTGTATGTGTAACGACACAGGTCGGCTGCCGGATCGGCTGCACATTTTGCGCGTCAACGCTCGGCGGTCTGAAACGGAATCTTGAAGCGGGAGAAATCGTCGCTCAAGTCGTGAAAGTGCAAAAGGCGCTTGATGAAACGGATGAACGCGTCAGCTCAGTCGTGATCATGGGAATCGGTGAACCTTTTGATAACTTTAACGAAATGCTCGCTTTCTTGAAAATCATTAACCACGATAAAGGGCTGAACATCGGAGCGCGTCATATCACAGTTTCCACCAGCGGAATCATTCCGAAGATTTACGATTTCGCCGATCAAAAAATGCAGATCAATTTCGCGATTTCTCTGCATGCTCCGAATACGGAAATCAGAAGCCGTCTGATGCCGATTAACAAAGCCTATAAGCTTCCTGACCTTATGGAGGCCGTCAAATATTACATCGAGAAAACAGGCAGACGGATCAGCTTTGAATACGGGCTGTTCGGCGGCGTAAATGATCAGGTCGAACATGCAGAAGAGCTTGCAGAACTGTTAAAAGACGTGAAATGCCATGTCAATTTAATTCCGGTAAACTATGTGCCTGAACGGGATTACGTCCGCACACCGAGAGATCAGATTTTCGCATTCGAAAAAACGTTAAAATCCCGCGGTGTAAATGTCACGATCAGAAGAGAGCAAGGCCATGACATTGACGCGGCCTGCGGTCAGCTTCGCGCGAAGGAGCGTCAAGACGAGACGAGGTGAAGAGGTTGATTACAGCCTTGAAAACAGATACAGGTAAAGTCCGCCGGCATAATGAAGATGCGGCGGGCATTTTCACAAAAGAAGACGCGGTGCTTGCGGTTGTCGCCGACGGCATGGGCGGTCATCTTGCCGGAGATGTAGCGAGCAGGATGGCGGTTGCGGCGATGGAAGAGCAGTGGAACCGGACCGAAACGGTTCCTTCTCTGCCGTCTGCTTGCGAGGATTGGCTGAAAGACCGGATTCATGAGGCGAATGTCAAAGTACATGACCACGCTAAAGCGAATGAAGAATGCCGGGGAATGGGCACCACCGTTGTTTGCGCCTTATTCACCGGGAAGTTTGTCACTGTGGCTCATATCGGTGACAGCCGGTGCTACCTGCTTCAAGAGGGGGAATTCACTCAGCTGACTGAGGACCATTCGCTTGTGAATGAGCTGGTCAAGACGGGGGAAATTTCGAAAGAGGACGCCGAGCACCATCCGCGGAAAAATGTATTGACGAGAGCGCTGGGGACAGATGAAACCATCAGTCCCGACGCCCGTTCTTTTGAACTGTCTGACGGCGATCAGCTGCTTTTATGCTCTGACGGACTGTCAAATAAAATAGAAGATCACGAGATCAAACAAATGCTTCAAGCCGAATCTGATCCTCAGGAAAAAGTAGACCTTCTCATCAGCAAAGCGAATCAAAACGGCGGCGAAGATAACATCACGGCTGTGTTGATTGAGTTTTCCGCAGATGCAAAAGAGGGTGAAGACAAGTGCTAACCGGCAAGCGGATCAGCGGGCGTTATCATATCCTCCGGCCCATTGGCGGCGGCGGAATGGCAAACGTTTTTTTAGCTGAGGACATCATTCTCGAACGTGAAGTCGCAATTAAAATTCTGCGGTTTGACTTTGTGAATGACAATGATTTTATCAGGCGTTTCAGAAGAGAAGCACAGTCGGCATCAAGCCTCGATCATCCGAATATCGTGAGTATTTACGATATCGGGGAGGAAGGCGATATTTATTACATTGTCATGGAATATGTGGAAGGCATGACATTAAAGGAATACATAACCACACACGGACCGCTTCATCCGAAAGAAGCGCTGTCCGTTATGGAGCAGATCGTCTCGGCCATCGCCCATGCCCATCAAAACCATATCGTGCATCGGGATATTAAACCGCACAATATATTGATAGACCATTTAGGGCATATCAAGGTGACGGATTTCGGCATCGCCACAGCGCTTACGTCTACGACAATCACACATACGAATTCTGTGCTGGGCTCGGTTCATTATTTGTCTCCGGAGCAGGCGAGAGGCGGTCTTGCAACGAAAAAATCAGATATTTACGCGCTCGGCATCGTGCTGTTTGAGCTTTTAACAGGCAAAATCCCTTTTGACGGAGAATCAGCAGTCAGCATAGCGCTTAAGCATCTGCAAACAGAAACGCCTTCCGCCAGAAAATGGAACCCTTCCATTCCGCAGAGCGTCGAAAACATTATTTTAAAGGCAACCGCTAAAGACCCGTTTCACCGCTATGAAAGCGCCGAGGACATGGAAGCGGACATCAGAACGGCTTTTGACGCCGGCAGGCTGAATGAACAAAAATTTTCCGTTCAGGATGATGAGGAAATGACAAAAGCCATTCCCGTTATTGCTGACGGCGCAAAAGCCGCGCCTCAGGCGGAAACGCCGGGGGAGACGGATGATAAGGAACAGCAGCCCGCCAAAAAGAAAAAACGGAAATGGCCGTGGGTTTTGCTGTCCGTCTGTTTCATTTTCATTATGGCGGCTGTTCTTGCGGTCACCGTGTTCCCGTCTTTGTTTATGCCTAAAGATGTAAGCGTCCCCGACGTACGGGGCATGAAGTACGAAAAAGCGGAAGCACTGCTTGAAAAGAACGGGCTCCGGGCGGATCCTGATATAACGGACATTGAAGATGACAAAATAGAAGAGGAATTAATGGTCAAAACGGACCCAAAAGCGGGGTCTACCGTTAAAGAAGGCTCTTCTGTAAAACTGTACAAAAGCATCGGAAAACCGAAAACCCAGCTGATCGACGTGAAAGGGCGGCAGATCGGCGACGCAAAAAAAGCGCTGAAGGAAAAAGGCTTCAAACATGTCAATGTCAAAGAAGAGAACGATGACAGCGAGGCCGGCACCGTAATTGATCAGGACCCGTCAGCCGGCACCGACATGGTCGCAAGCGACGATGAAGTCAATCTAACGGTCAGCCTCGGCCCGGCGGACGTTACGCTGAGGGACTTAAAGACTTACAGCAAAGAAGCGGCTTCAGGGTATCTTGAAGATAACGGCCTGCAGCTTGTTGAAAAACAAGCCCATTCAGATGACGTGCCAAAAGGACAAGTCATGAAGCAAGAGCCGGCAGCCGGCACTGCGGTTAAGCCGGGAAGTAATGTTGAAGTGACGTTCTCGCTCGGACCTGAAGAAAAACCGGCGAAAACGGTAAAAGAAAAAATCGGCATTCCTTACGAACCCGAACATGAAGGGGACGAGCTTGAAGTGCAAATCGCCATCGATGATAAGGACCACAGCATCTCTGATACGTATGACTCGTTTAAAATAAAAGAGCCGACTGAAAAAACAATTGAACTGAAGATTGATCAGGGACAGAAGGGGTATTATCAAGTGATGGTCGATCATAAAGTCGTCAGCTACAAAACGATTGAATACCCGAAAGATAATGACTGACAAGGAGGGACCCTATGCCTGAGGGCAAAATTATAAAAGCGTTAAGCGGATTCTATTATGTCTTGGATGAATCACAGGACAAGATCATTCAATGCAGGGGCCGGGGCATTTTCAGAAAAAATAAAATAACGCCTCTGGTCGGCGATTATGCCGTTTATCAGGCTGAAAATGATAAAGAAGGCTACCTGCTGGAAATCAAAGAACGAACAAACGAGCTGATCAGGCCGCCGATTTCAAATGTCGATCAGGCCGTTCTCGTCTTTTCTGCCGTTCAGCCGGCGTTCAGCACGTCTTTATTGGACCGTTTTCTCGTCCTTGTGGAAGCCAACGGCATTCACCCGATCATCTGCATAACCAAAATGGACTTAGCTGCAGACGGGGAATCGAAAGAGGCGATACTTTCTTACGTGAAAGACTATCAGGGGATCGGTTATGACGTATATGTGACGTCATCAAAAGAAAACAGCGGTTTAACAGGCATTGTGAAACACTTCGAGAACAAAACGACGGTGTTTGCCGGTCAGTCCGGAGTCGGAAAATCTTCGCTTTTAAATGCGATCAGCCCGGAGCTTGAGCTGAAAACAAACGAGATTTCCGCGCATTTGGGACGCGGAAAACATACGACGCGCCATGTGGAGCTCATTCATACATCAGGCGGTCTGGTGGCGGATACTCCGGGGTTCAGTTCGCTTGAATTTACCGGCATTGAGGAAGAAGAGCTGGGCAGCACGTTCCCTGAGATCAGAGAAATAAGCGCCTCTTGCAAATTCAGAGGCTGTCTGCATCTTAAGGAGCCGAAATGCGCGGTAAAGCAAGCGGTGGAAGAAGGAGAGATTCAGCCGTACCGCTATGAGCATTACAAAGAATTTATGCAGGAAATAAAAGAGAGAAAGCCGAGGTATTAATATGATTAAGGTTGCGCCATCAATTCTTTCCGCCGATTTTGCTTCACTGGGCGAGGAAATTAAAGACGTGGAAAAAGGAGGGGCGGACTATATCCATATTGATGTCATGGATGGCCATTTCGTCCCTAACATTACAATCGGGCCGCTTATCGTTGAAGCCGTCCGTCCGGTGACTGATCTGCCGCTGGATGTCCATCTTATGATTGAAAACCCGGACCGCTACATCCCGGCATTCGCAAAAGCCGGTGCGGACATCCTTTCCGTTCATGCTGAAGCGTGTCCGCATCTTCACCGGACCATTCAATTGATAAAAGAGCAGGGGGTAAAAGCGGGAGTTGTGCTCAATCCGCATACGCCCGTCCAAATGATTGAACATGTGATCGAGGAACTTGACCTTGTGCTGTTAATGACGGTTAACCCCGGTTTTGGCGGCCAGCGCTTCATTCATTCGGTTCTGCCGAAAATCCGTCAGGTCAAACAGCTGGCTGAGGAGAAAGGCCTGTCTGAGCTTTTAATCGAAGTGGACGGAGGCGTTAATAAAGAAACAGCCCCTCTATGCGCTGAAGCGGGCGCCAATCTGCTTGTTGCCGGGTCTGCCGTATATAATCAGCCGGATCGGAAAAAAGCCATCGCTGACATCCGAAACGCGTAATAAACATGCTGAAAAAGAGCCCGGTGAAAGCCGCCGGCTCTTTTCGCGTCTAAGAGAGAGGAAAACATATGAAGACAATCAATATCGTTGCGGGCGGCCCGCGGGAGCTTATTCCCGATCTATCCGAATACACTGACGGAGATACGACGTGGGTCGGAGTCGATAAAGGGACGGTTTCTCTTTTGGAAGCCGGAATCATTCCGCAGGAAGCTTTCGGTGATTTTGACAGCATTACGGAAGAGGAGCTCATGCAGATTCAAAAAGCGGCGCCGGCCCTCCATGTGTATCAGGCGGAAAAAGATTATACCGATCTTGAACTCGCCCTTGACTGGGCTTTACAAAAAGAACCGGAAACCATTCGGATGTTCGGTGTGACGGGCGGAAGAGCCGATCACTTTTTAGGGAACATCCAGCTGCTGTATAAAGCCTTACACAAGAATACCGATGTCGAGCTGATCGACCGGCAGAATGACATTCAGATGTTCGGGCCCGGCCGTTATACAATTGAAGAAAAAGCGCGCAGACGCTATATTTCTTTCATTCCGTTTACGGAAGCGGCAGACGGCCTGACACTCGACGGTTTTAAATATCCCCTTGATAATTGTCATATTCCTCTGGGTTCCACACTATGTATTAGTAACGAACTCATTCATTCACGAGGTACTTTTTCGTTTGCAAAAGGCATATTAATAATGGTAAGGAGCGCGGATTAGAAAAGCGGCTTCTGCCATATGCGGAAAAAACCATGAATCCTAAAGTGATGAACGCAGCGGATACGGGACTTATAGGAGGGGACAAAATGAAATTTTATACCATTAAATTGCCGAAGTTTTTAGGAGGAATTGTCCGGGCGATGCTGGGCTCATTTAGAAAAGAGTAAGCCCAAGAAGCTGAAATTGCCCTCTTTGAACGCATAAAAAACGCCTGCCGCATAAAAGGGCAGGCGTTCATTTTTGCTTATACACGCTCAACTTTACCGGATTTTAAAGCCCGGGCAGATACATACACTTTTTTAGGTTTGCCGTCAACGAGGATGCGGACCTTTTGAAGGTTGGCGCCCCAAGTACGCTTAGAAGCGTTCATTGCGTGAGAACGGTTGTTTCCGGCTTTTGTTTTTTTACCTGTAATAAAACATTTACGTGCCATTTGTTTCCCTCCTAACTGCGCGAAACATCTTTTCAAACATAGTTTCTCAGATGCTTTCGTTATACAATACTTTAAATAATTTACCACAGCTAAAAACCGTTTGCAACTATTGTTTCCCTTACTTTCAAGAAAAATCACTTGACATGTAAAACCAATCACATTTCCGCGCTGAAGGCCGCTGTCTGTATCTTTTCTTTTCATAATGGGATACATATAGTAGAATAATGATAACTCTATGCACCTGAAGGAGGAACCTGTGTGTCCATTGAAATGAAGACAAAATACGGACAGATTGATATATCCAACGAAGTCATCGCAATGGTTGCCGGAGGCGCTGCCATTGACTGTTACGGAATAGTGGGGATGGCCTCAAAAAACCAGATTAAAGACGGTTTGTCTGAAATCCTCCGGAGAGAGAACTTCGCAAAAGGCGTACATGTCCGTCAGGAAGCCGAACAAATACATATCGACATGTACATTATTGTCAGCTACGGCACTAAAATATCCGAAGTAGCCCACAATGTTCAGACGAAGGTAAAATACACAGTAAATCAAACAATCGGACTTGCAGTTGATTCTGTAAATATTTATGTCCAAGGCGTACGAGTAACGAACCCGTAGTGAGGAGGATGAGTATTGTCTAGACGAAACTTAGATGGGAGAGCTTTTGCGGCAATGATTCTGGCGGGGGCTGAGACATTGTCTCAAAACGCATCCGCGGTGGATGCGCTGAACGTGTTTCCCGTGCCTGACGGCGATACCGGAACAAATATGAATTTATCGATGTCATCCGGTGCAAGAGAGGTAGAGCACATTGACTCACCCGACATCGGCAAAGTCGGCATCGCCCTGTCAAAAGGCCTGCTTATGGGAGCGAGAGGAAACTCAGGGGTGATCTTGTCCCAATTGTTCAGAGGTTTCACAAAGAGCATTGAAAACAAAAACCAAATAGACGCCCAAGAATTTGCCGCAGCACTCCAAGCGGGAGTGGATATGGCATATAAGGCGGTCATGAAACCGGTTGAAGGAACGATTTTAACCGTGGCCAAGGATGCGGCTAAAAAAGCGGTCGCCTCGGCCAAAGAAGAAACCGATATTATTTCGGTCATGGAGGCCGTTATTGAAGAAGCGGAAGCGTCGCTGAACCGTACGCCGGATCTGCTTCCTGTTCTAAAGGACGTCGGTGTCGTTGACAGCGGCGGAAAAGGTCTGCTTTGTGTATATGAAGGCTTTTTGGCTGCTTTAAAAGGAGAGGCCGTACCGAAAAAAGCGGTTCTTCCGGCACTTGATGATATGGTGAATGCCGAGCATCATAAAAGCGCGCAGAGCATGCTGAGTACAGAAGACATTGAATTCGGATTTTGTACGGAAGTGATGGTGAGGCTGGATCAAGATAAACGGACGTTCAAGGAAGAGACGTTCAGAAACGAACTGAGCCGTTTCGGCGATTCACTGCTGGTCGTGGCTGATGATACGCTGGCGAAAGTCCATATTCATGCCGAAGAACCAGGGAATGTACTCAATCTCGCACAGCGTTACGGCGATTTGATTAAAATTAAAATTGAAAACATGAGGGAACAGCATACTTCAATCATCAGCCAAGAACATGATGAAAAAAAGCCGGCCGGCGTTATGAAAGAAGCCCGCAAGCCTTTTGGCATCGTGACTGTGGCAATGGGAGAGGGCATTTCTGAATTGTTTACGAGCATCGGCGCTTCACACGTAATCGAAGGCGGCCAGACAATGAATCCGAGCACGGAAGATATTGTTGAAGCCGTTCAGTCTGTCAATGCGGAGACGGTTTTCATTCTTCCGAACAATTCCAATATTGTGATGGCTGCCAATCAGGCGGCGAGCGTGGCTGAAGAAAATGTCATTGTCATTCCGGCAAAAACGGTCCCTCAAGGTATGACCGCCCTGCTTGCGTTTAACCCTGACCAGCCGGCTGACGTAAATGAAGCCAATATGCTTGAGGCCATCCGGAATGTGAAAAGCGGACAGGTGACATATTCAGTCAGAGACACCCATATTGACGGCAAAGATATTAAAAAAGGTGATTTTATCGGCATTTTAAACAGTTCAATTATCGGCAGCGCCGAAGATCGGATAAGTGCGGCGAAATTGCTGCTGGATGAAATGATCGGGGAAGAAGATGAAATTGTCACCATCTTGTACGGAGAGGACGCGCCGGAAGAAGAAGCTGAGAAACTCGCTGAGTATATTGCTAGCGTCTGTGAAGATATCGAGGTTGAAATCCATAACGGCAGACAGCCTCTGTATCCATATATATTTGCGGCAGAATAGAAGGGCTTATCAGGCCCTTCTATTCTTATGTCTTTATTTACCTGCGGCAGTGCGGCAGTGTGCCTGCTTGCCAATTGAGAAATGTTCAATTAGTCTAAAGAAAAGCGCTGAATGAAGTGATGTTAAGGAGGAACAAACCAGCATGAAGTATAGAAGCGTTTTTGATATTATCGGCCCGGTAATGATCGGTCCGTCCAGTTCACATACCGCAGGCGCCGCCCGGATCGGCAGAGTGGCCAGAAGCCTATTCAGGCGGGAGCCCCGCCGGATCATTGTGTCTTTTTACGGATCATTTGCGGAGACGTATAAGGGTCACGGCACTGATGTCGCGATTATCGGCGGCCTGCTTGATTTTGATACATTTGATGAACGGATTAAAACAGCGATTCAAATTGCGGAAGAGAAGGGCATATATGTAGAGTTCCGTACAGAGGATGCCGTGCCCGTTCATCCGAATACGGCGCGTATCGTCATTTCTGATGATGAGGGAGAGCTTGCCCTTACCGGTATTTCCATCGGCGGCGGAAAAATAGAAATCACGGAGCTCAACGGCTTTGAGCTGCGTCTTTCCGGAAACCATCCGGCTATTTTAGTCGTTCACAATGATAAATTCGGCACGATTGCAGGCGTTGCCAATGTGCTTGCGAAATTCTCCATCAACGTCGGACATATGGAAGTGGCGCGTAAGGACGTCGGCCAGCTTGCGCTGATGACGATTGAGGTCGATCAGAATATTGAAGAAGAAGTGCTTGACGAGCTTTCAACACTTCCTAATATTATACAGGTTACTAAGATAGCTGACTAAAAAGTCAGGAGGAAAATGACATGTTTCGTAATGTAAAAGAATTAATAGAAATCACTCAAGAAAAACAAATTCCGATTTCGGAAGTGATGATCACGCAAGAGATGGAAGTGACGCAAAAAACGCGGGAAGAAATCTTTCAAGGAATGGAGCGCAATCTCTCCGTCATGGAAGCAGCTGTTGAAAAAGGGCTGAAGGGCGTCACGAGTCAGACCGGTTTAACAGGCGGAGATGCCGTGAAACTTCAGGCATACATCCAATCGGGAAGAAGCCTGTCGGGCAATCTGATTTTAGACGCCGTTTCTAAAGCTGTGGCGACAAATGAAGTCAATGCGGCGATGGGAACGATCTGCGCTACACCGACCGCCGGCTCTGCCGGGGTTGTGCCGGGAACGTTATTCGCCGTAAAGCATAAGCTGAACCCTACGACAGAACAAATGATCCGTTTTCTGTTTACAGCCGGCGCGTTCGGTTTTGTCGTAGCAAACAATGCGAGTATTTCAGGAGCGGCAGGAGGCTGTCAGGCGGAAGTCGGGTCAGCATCAGGCATGGCAGCGGCTGCGATTGTGGAAATGGCGGGCGGAACGCCTCAGCAATCAGCGGAAGCAATGGCGATTACACTGAAAAATATGCTCGGTCTCGTATGTGACCCGGTCGCCGGATTGGTAGAAGTGCCGTGTGTCAAACGAAACGCAATGGGAGCATCCAACGCAATGATCGCGGCGGATATGGCGCTGGCCGGGATTACAAGCCGCATTCCTTGCGATGAGGTGATTGACGCGATGTACAAGATTGGCCAGACAATGCCGACAGCACTGCGTGAAACGGGACAAGGCGGTTTAGCCGCGACACCGACGGGAAGAGAATTAGAGAAAAAAATTTTCGGAGGAGCGCTGAAATCAAGTGACACACCATCAGCAAACTAGTATAGCGGAGATTAAGGGCATTGGGCCGGAAACAGAAAAAACATTGCACGAACTTGGTATCTATGACATTTCTGATCTTCTGAATTATTTCCCTTACCGTTATGACGACTATGAGCTGAGGGATTTAGAAGAAGTAAAACATGAAGAAAGAGTGACGGTAGAAGGGAAGGTTCATTCAGAACCTTCTCTTACCTATTACGGCAAAAAACGAAACAGGCTGACATTCAGGGTGCTTGTCGGCAATTATTTAATTACCGCGGTCTGCTTTAACCGTCCCTACTTAAAAAAGAAACTGACGTTAGGTTCTGTCGTCACGATATCCGGGAAATGGGATAAACACAGACAGACCGTTTCCGTGCAGGAATTAAAAAACGGTCCTCATCAAGAAGATAAAAGCATTGAGCCTGTTTATTCCGTTAAAGAAAACGTCACCGTAAAAATGATGAGACGGTTTATTAAGGAAGCGCTGCAGCATCATTTGGACAGTGCGGCCGATCCGCTTCCTAAAAAATTGAGAATCCGCTACAAGCTGCCTGATTACAAACATGCCCTGCAGACGATGCATCAGCCTGAAACGAGGGAATCGTTACAGCAGGCAAGACGCCGGTTTGTTTACGAGGAATTCTTATTATTTCAGCTGAAAATGCAGGCGTTCCGTAAAGCGGAAAGGGAACAGTCAAAAGGCATCAGCCATGTGTTTCCTGCTGAAAAGCTCGCCGCTTTCACAGACAGCCTGCCGTTTTCGCTCACAACCGCACAGACGCGCGTGCTTCGGGAAATTACCGCTGATATGACATCCCCTTACCGAATGAACCGTCTGCTGCAAGGTGATGTCGGTTCAGGGAAAACGGCCGTCGCCGCCATCGCTTTGTACGCTGCGATTCTGTCGGGGTATCAGGGGGCATTAATGGTGCCGACTGAAATTCTGGCCGAACAGCATGCAGATTCTCTCGTATCGTTGTTTGCAAATGAAGATGTAAATATCGCGCTTTTGACGAGTTCTGTAAAAGGAAAGCGGCGCAGGGAGCTTTTGGAGCGGCTTGCTCTCGGAGAGATTGATATTTTAGTAGGGACCCATGCTTTAATCCAGGATGAAGTGGAATTTAAAGCGCTGAGCCTTGTCATTACGGACGAGCAGCACCGGTTCGGGGTCGAACAGCGCAAAAAACTCAAGAATAAAGGTCAGGATCCGGATGTGCTGTTTATGACAGCCACTCCGATTCCGAGAACGTTGGCCATTACCGTCTTCGGAGAAATGGATGTTTCCGTGATAGATGAAATGCCCGCGGGGCGAAAACAAATCGAAACGTATTGGGTGAAACACGACATGCTGGAGCGGATTTTGGCTTTTATAGAAAAAGAGCTGAAACAGGGAAGGCAAGCCTATATTATCTGCCCGCTCATTGAAGAGTCGGATAAACTGGATGTGCAGAATGCGATTGACGTATATAACATGCTGTCTGACGTTTACCGCGGTAAATGGAATGTCGGCCTGATGCACGGGAAGCTCCATTCTGATGAAAAAGATCAGGTGATGAGAGAATTCAGCGCCAATCAATGTCAGGTACTTGTGTCAACAACCGTCGTAGAAGTCGGGGTGAACGTGCCGAATGCGACGATTATGGTCATCTATGACGCCGACCGTTTCGGATTATCTCAGCTTCATCAGCTCCGCGGCCGGGTCGGGCGGGGAGACCACCAATCTTTCTGCATCTTGATGGCCGATCCGAAATCCGAAACCGGGAAGGAACGGATGAGAATCATGTCGGAGACAAACGACGGGTTCGAGCTGTCTGAAAAGGACCTTGAACTGCGCGGACCCGGTGATTTCTTCGGAAAAAAACAGAGCGGTATGCCCGAGTTCAAGGTGGCGGATATGGTTCATGACTACAGAGCTTTGGAAACGGCCCGCCAGGATGCGGCCAATCTGGTGTCTTCAGAGGCTTTTTGGAAAGATGACGAATACCGTATGCTGCGCGGCCAATTACTTTCAAGCGGCGTCCTAGAAGGGGAGAAATTAAGCTGATTCTGTAAAATTCGGCGGCTTTCAAAAAACAATCATTGCATTCCAATCTATGAGATTATATACTACTATTAGTACCTAGTCTTAATTGTCCGGATGGTGTTTACAGATGAGAAGAAGCAAGAAAGAACGCCAAAAATTATTGCAGCAGACGATCAAATCGACACCCTTCATCACAGATGAAGAATTAGCGGGGAAATTCGGCGTCAGCATTCAGACGATCCGTTTAGACCGCTTAGAGCTCTCAATACCGGAGCTGAGGGAAAGAATTAAAAACGTGGCAGAACAAACGCTTGATGATGAAGTGAAATCACTGTCTTTAGACGAAGTGATCGGTGAAATTATTGATCTGGAGCTTGACGGCCAGGCCATTTCCATATTAGAAGTAAGACGCGAACATGTCTTCAGCCGCAATCAAATTGCGCGGGGGCATCATTTGTTTGCGCAGGCGAACTCACTCGCCGTAGCCGTCATTGATGATGAGCTGGCGCTGACCGCAAGCGCAAATATCCGCTTTACAAGACAGGTGAAAGAAGGCGAGCGCGTCGTTGCGAAAGCCAAAGTGACGGCAGTCGAAAAAGAAAAAGGCAGAACGGTAGTTGAAGTCAACAGCTATGTGGGAGAAGAAGTCGTGTTCTCCGGCAGCTTTGACATGTACCGTTCAAAACAATCATAAAGGTGGAGCATGCATGAGAATAGCTGTAGATGCAATGGGAGGCGACAACGCACCCAAAGCTGTTATTGACGGAGTAATGAAGAGTATTGAGGCATTTGACGATCTTCATATTACGCTGGTCGGTGACAAGACAACGATAGAATCACACTTGCCAACAACATCAGACCGCATCACTGTGTTGCACGCCGATGAAGTGATTGAACCGACGGATGAACCGGTCCGCGCCGTACGCAGAAAGAAAAACTCTTCTATGGTGCTGATGGCGCAGGAAGTGGCTGAAAACAGAGCGGACGCCTGCATCTCAGCGGGGAATACAGGCGCACTCATGACAGCGGGACTGTTTATCGTCGGCAGAATTAAAGGAATCGACCGGCCTGCGCTTGCGCCGACGCTTCCGACCGTTTCAGGCGACGGTTTCCTTCTTTTGGACGTGGGAGCCAATGTCGATGCCAAACCGGAGCATCTCGTCCAGTACGGAATTATGGGATCTGTATATGCCCGGCAGGTTCTCGGAATCAGCTCGCCCCGCGTCGGATTGTTAAATGTCGGCACGGAAGAAAAGAAAGGAAACGACCTGACAAAAAAGACGTTTGAATTATTAAGAGAAACAAACGTGAATTTTGTCGGAAACGTTGAGGCGAGAGACTTGCTCGAAGGCGCTGCTGACGTCATCGTCACAGACGGCTTTACGGGCAACGTCACGTTGAAAACATTGGAAGGTTCAGCGTTATCGATTTTCAAAATGCTGAAAGATACACTGACTTCAAGTTTTGTTTCTAAGCTCGCAGCGGGAGTGCTGAAGCCGAAGCTGATGGAAATGAAACTGAAAATGGACTATTCTGAGTACGGCGGGGCGAGTCTTTTCGGTTTGAAAGCGCCCGTCGTTAAAGCGCACGGCTCTTCTGACGCACGCGCTGTTTACCATGCGCTGCGCCAGGCGAGAGAAATGGTCAGCCAAAACGTGGCCGCATTTATAGAAGAAGAAGTAAAAGAAGAAAAAACAGATGAGTAGTCTGGAGGTTACCGCATCATGAGTAAGATTGCATTTTTATTTCCCGGACAGGGATCACAATATATCGGTATGGGAAAAGACCTGTACGAACGCGAAGAAGCGTCAAAACGTATTTTTGATGAAGCGGATGAAACGCTTGAAACAAAGCTGAGCTCGCTCATTTTTGAAGGTGACGCCGAAGAATTGACCCTTACATACAATGCGCAGCCTGCGCTGTTGACAACGAGCATCGCCGTATTGGAAAAGTTTAAAGAATCCGGCATCACCCCTGATTTCACCGCCGGCCACAGCCTCGGAGAATATTCGGCGCTTGTTGCGGCGGGAGCGATGACATTTAAAGATGCCGTTTACACGGTAAGAAAACGGGGAGAATTCATGAATGAAGCCGTGCCGGCCGGAGAAGGCGCCATGGCAGCTATTCTCGGAATGGATGCAGAGTCCTTGAAAAAGGTAACGGATCAAGTGACGGAAAACGGTCATCTCGTACAGCTTGCAAACCTGAACTGCCCCGGCCAGATCGTAATTTCCGGAACGGCAAAAGGCGTGGAGCTGGCTTCAGAAGAAGCGAAAAACAACGGAGCAAAACGGGCAATCCCATTAGAAGTAAGCGGACCGTTCCATTCTGAATTAATGAAGCCGGCAGCGCAAAAACTCGAGGAGGTGCTCAGCGCCTGTGAGTTGAAAAATGCGGCTGTTCCCGTGATTTCAAACGTTTCGGCTGACGTTATGACAGAAAAAGACGATATCAAGAAAAAACTGATCGAACAGCTGTATTCACCTGTTCGCTTTGAAGAAACCATTAACAAACTGATTGACGAAGGTGTCACGACGTTTGTTGAAATCGGGCCCGGAAAAGTGCTTTCAGGCCTTGTGAAAAAAGTGAACCGCCGCCTTAAAACAATCGCGGTTTCTGACCATGAAACCATCGAACTGGCGATTCAAACGCTGAAGGAGGAGAATCAGGATGCTTAATGAAAAAACAGCAGTGGTAACGGGAGCGTCCCGCGGAATCGGGCGGGCGATCGCGCTTGATCTTGCGAAAAACGGCTGTAACGTAGTAGTCAACTACTCCGGGAATGAAGCGAAAGCGAACGAAGTCGTAGATGAAATCAAATCTTTGGGCCGAAACGCGATCGCGGTAAAAGCCGATGTATCAAATTCCGAAGAAGTACAAAACATGATGAAAGAGGCTGTCGCTGCATTTTCTTCAATCGACATTCTCGTGAACAATGCGGGGATCACAAAAGACAATCTTCTGATGAGAATGAAAGAAAATGAATGGGATGATGTCATTAACATTAACCTAAAAGGTGTATTCAACTGCACGAAAGCCGTTACAAGACAGATGATGAAACAGCGCTCCGGCCGGATTATCAACGTATCATCAATCGTCGGCGTCAGCGGAAACCCCGGCCAGGCGAACTACGTGGCGGCAAAAGCCGGTGTAATCGGCTTAACGAAGTCATCAGCCAAAGAGCTTGCGAGCCGCAATATTACGGTTAATGCCATTGCTCCGGGCTTTATTTCCACGGATATGACGGACAAGCTTTCTAAAGAAGTCCAAGATGAAATGCTGAAGCAGATTCCGCTCGCGCGTTTCGGTGATCCTTCCGATATCAGCAGCGTTGTTACGTTCCTTGCTTCTGAAGGATCGCGTTATATGACGGGCCAAACCCTTCATATTGACGGCGGAATGGTGATGTAAAGATTTGTTTTTAAAATTTCATCCTAGTTTCTCTAGTTTTTTAAAAACGAATCCACTATAATACTTGAGGGGAGGTGAATTGCTATGGCAGATACATTAGAGCGTGTAACGAAAATCATCGTAGACCGCCTTGGCGTTGATGAAGCTGACGTCAAACTTGAAGCTTCTTTCAAGGAAGACTTAGGTGCTGATTCCCTAGATGTAGTTGAGCTTGTTATGGAACTTGAAGACGAGTTTGATATGGAGATTTCTGACGAAGATGCTGAAAAGATTGCAACAGTCGGCGACGCTGTGAACTACATACAAAACCAGCAATAAGCTGATGCTAAAAGTCCCGCCTGACAGCGGGGCTTTAGCCCTTTAATCGTTCGGTTACCGGCGTCTGACGCTGTACGCGCTGCCGATTCCGTTTACGGCGGGGAGCGCGGTGAACCTGATGTGCCTATGGAGGTTACTATGTCAAAACACTCACATTTTAAAGATAAAAAAAAGTTCTATAAAAAAATAGAGCAATTTAAAGAGTTCCAAGAACGGATTTCGGTTCATTTTCAAAACGAGAAACTTTTGTATCAAGCATTTACACATTCATCTTATGTGAATGAGCATCGGAAAAAGCCGTATGAAGACAATGAAAGGCTTGAATTTTTAGGTGACGCTGTTTTGGAACTGACGATCTCCCAATTCTTATTTGCCAAATATCCGGCCATGAGTGAAGGAGATTTGACGAAGCTGAGAGCCGCTATCGTATGCGAGCCGTCACTCGTCTCACTTGCCCATGAATTGTCATTCGGCGACCTTGTTCTCTTGGGAAAAGGAGAAGAAATGACGGGCGGCAGAAAGCGTCCTGCGCTTTTAGCGGATGTGTTTGAAGCGTTTATCGGCGCACTGTATCTGGATCAGGGCCTTGAGCCGGTTCAGCAATTCCTGAAAGTGTACGTGTTCCCTAAAATAAACGATGGTGCTTTTTCTCATGTGATGGATTTCAAAAGCCAGCTTCAAGAATTTGTACAGCGGGACGGAAAAGGATCGCTTGAGTACAAAATTCTCAATGAAAAAGGGCCTGCCCACAACCGGGAATTCGAGGCGCTTGTCTCTCTTAAAGGTGAGGCGCTCGGTATCGGGAACGGACGTTCCAAAAAAGAAGCCGAGCAGCATGCGGCACAGGAAGCTCTTGCAAAAATGCAAAAACATCATACGAAACAATAAAATCCCCCTGTTTCCCTAGGGGGATTTCAGTATGTCTGCGCCTGATATAAGCGGGTGATTATGATAATATTGAGATACTTATACGATAAGGAGGATCTGGGATGTTCCTCAAACGTTTAGACGTTATAGGATTTAAATCATTTGCAGAACGGATATCCGTTGACTTTGTAAAAGGCGTCACGGCCGTTGTCGGTCCGAACGGCAGCGGAAAGAGCAACATTACCGAAGCCATCCGCTGGGTGCTCGGCGAACAATCAGCCCGCTCGCTTCGGGGCGGAAAAATGGAAGATATCATTTTTGCGGGAAGTGATTCGCGCAAGCGGCTGAACCTTGCCGAAGTCACGTTAACGCTTGATAATGAAGATCATTTTCTCCCGATCGATTACCACGAAGTCAGCGTGACGAGACGGGTGTACCGTTCCGGAGAAAGTGAATTTCTCATCAACAATCAGCAGTGCCGCCTGAAAGATATCATTGACTTATTTATGGACTCCGGGCTCGGGAAAGAAGCATTCTCTATTATCAGCCAGGGGAAAGTCGAAGAGATTCTCAGCAGCAAAGCGGAAGACCGCCGCAGTATTTTTGAAGAAGCGGCCGGCGTGCTGAAATATAAAACAAGAAAGAAAAAAGCGGAAAACAAACTGTTTGAGACGCAGGATAACTTAAACAGGGTGGAAGATATTCTCCACGAGCTTGAAGATCAGGTCGAACCGCTGAAAATCCAGGCTTCAATCGCCAAAGACTACTTAGAAAAAAAGAAAGAGCTTGAACATGTCGAAATCGCCCTTACCGCCTTTGACATCGAAGAACTGCATGGCAGATGGTCGGGTTTAAAAGAAAAGGTGCAGGCGGCAAAAGAAGAAGAATTGGAGGAATCATCGGCTCTGTCCGCAAAAGAAGCGATGATAGAAGAGACGAGAGATAAAATCCACGCGCTTGATGAATCCGTCAACGAACTGCAGCAGGTTCTGCTCGTGACAAGTGAAGAGCTGGAAAAGCTGGAAGGCCGGAAAGAAGTGCTGAAAGAGCGAAAAAAAAACGCCGCGCAAAACCGGGAACAGCTTGAGGAATCCGTTACACATTACACGAACAAAGAAGCCGAACTGAAAGCGGACATTGAAAAACAGTCTGCCGTCTATGATAAACTTCGTGCGGAAGTGAAGCGGTTAAACGCCCAGGTGAAAGAAAAGCAGCAGGCTCTCAGTCTGCATAATGAAAATGTAGAAGACAAAATCGAACAATTAAAAAGCGATTACTTTGAATTGTTAAACAGCCAGGCGTCGATTCGCAACGAGCTGCAGCTTTTAGATGACCAGATGTCCCAATCTGCGGTCCAGCAGGCGAGACTGACAGCAAACAATGAAAAATACCTTGAAGAACGTAACGATATTGCAGTCCGCAAAGCGGCGTGCGAAGAAGAATTGGCCTCCGTTGAAGAGGATATTCACAATCAGGTCGTCCGCTTTCGTGAAGTCCAGACAGCATATGAACAGAAAAAACGCCAATATGAAAAGAAAGAATCTGCGCTGTATCAGGCATATCAATTCGTCCAGCAGGCCAGATCCAAAAAAGATATGCTTGAAACGATGCAAGGCGATTTTTCAGGATTTTACCAAGGCGTAAAAGAAGTGCTGAAACAGAAAGAGCAGCTTGGCGGCATCCGTGGCGCCGTTCTCGAACTGATTGCCACCGAACAAAAATATGAAACGGCGATCGAGATTGCACTCGGCGCAGCGGCGCAGCACGTTGTCACAGACGATGAGCAGGCGGCGCGGAAAGCGATTCAATATTTAAAACAGAATTCCTTCGGCCGCGCGACGTTCCTGCCGCTTACGGTTATGAAACCGCGCCAGCTCCAAACCCGTGATGAACAGACGGCTCAGAAGCATCCGTCTTTCCTCGGCACAGCGAGCGGGCTTGTCACATATGATGCGGCATATCGGAATGTTATTCAAAACCTTCTCGGCACCGTGCTGATCACTGAAGATTTAAAAGGCGCGAATGAACTGGCCAAGCTTCTCGGGCACCGCTACCGCATCGTGACGCTTGAGGGCGATGTCGTCAATCCAGGCGGATCAATGACAGGCGGCGCGGTCAAAAAGAAAAACAATTCTCTGCTCGGCAGAAGTCGTGAGCTTGAGACGGTGACTGCGCGGCTTGCCGAAATGGAAGAAAAAACAGCTCTGCTCGAAAAAGAGGTCAAAACGCTGAAGCAGGCCATTCAAGAGCTTGAACATACGCTGAGCGGTCTCCGTGAAGACGGTGAAGCTTTCAGAACAAAGCAGCAGGATGTAAAAGGCAGGCTGTATGAACTCGAAGTCGCTGAAAAGAACATCAATACCCATCTGGAGCTTTACGATCAGGAGAAAGCATCACTGACGGAAAGCAGCCGGGAAAAAGAGACGCGCAAATCAGCTCTGGAAGAACAGCTGAGTGAGGCATCCGGCCAGCTGAAAGAGCTTGAGGAAGAGATGGAAAGGCTGACAAAACAAAAGCAGACCCTATCCTCAACAAAAGAAACGCTCTCTCATGAACTGACGGAATGTAAAGTGGCCGCTGCGAAAAAAGAACAGGCGTGCTCGAGTGAAGAAGACAACCTCAAAAGGCTGAAAAAAGAGCTTGAGGAAACGCAGCTCGCTCTGAAAGAAACACGGGAAGATTTAAGCCTCCTGACCTCAGAGATGACGTCCAGCACAAGCGGTGAGGAGCAGCTTGAAGAAGCAGCCCATCACAAGCTTCACGATAAAACGAGAACGATTGAATTGATCGCCAGCAGGCGCGACCAGCGTGTGAAGCTCCAGCGGGCGCTTGATACGAACGAACTTGAGCTGAAAGAGATGAAGCGTCTCTACAAGCAAAAAACAGAAATTCTGAAAGATGAAGAGGTAAAACTCGGCCGGATGGAAGTTGAGCTTGATAATCTCTTGCAATATTTACGCGAGGAATACAGCTTATCCTTTGAAGGGGCAAAAGAACAATATCAGCTCGAACTCGAGCCTGAAGAGGCGAGAAAACGGGTCAAACTGATCAAGCTTTCAATTGAAGAGCTCGGAACGGTCAATCTCGGCAGCATCGATGAATTTGAAAGAGTAAACGAACGGTATCAGTTTTTAACAGAGCAGAAAAATGACCTGACGGAAGCGAAAAACACACTGTTTCAAGTCATTGAAGAAATGGATTCTGAAATGACGAAGCGATTCCATGAAACGTTTATCCAGATCCGTTCTCAATTCAACGACGTGTTCCGTTCTTTATTCGGAGGAGGACGGGCTGAACTGAAGCTGACTGAGCCGAATGATCTTCTTAACTCCGGGGTGGACATTATCGCGCAGCCTCCGGGCAAAAAACTGCAAAACTTAAATCTTTTGTCAGGGGGAGAACGGGCGCTGACTGCCATTGCCCTTTTATTCTCCATTCTGAAAGTAAGGCCCGTGCCGTTCTGCGTCCTTGATGAAGTGGAAGCTGCGCTTGATGAAGCCAATGTATTCAGGTTTGCGCAATATTTAAAAAAATACAGCGGCGACAGCCAGTTTATCGTCATCACCCACAGAAAAGGCACCATGGAAGAAGCGGATGTCCTCTACGGTGTTACGATGCAGGAATCCGGCGTTTCCCGAATGGTTTCGGTCAAACTGGAAGAAACAAAAGAATTCGTTCAGTAACGAGGAAAGAGGTTGAAAGATGAGCTTTTTTAAAAAATTAAAAGAGAAAATCACGAAACAGACAGACTCCGTCTCTGAAAAATTTAAAGATGGTCTTGAAAAAACAAGAAATTCCTTCTCGAATAAAGTGAACGAACTCGTCTCCCGCTACCGGAAAGTCGACGAGGATTTCTTCGAGGAGCTTGAGGAAGTGCTGATTGGCGCTGACGTCGGTTTTACAACCGTCATGGAGCTGATTGATGAGCTCAAAAAAGAAGTGAAGCTGAAAAACATCCAGGATCCTCAGGAAGTGCAGTCCGTCATTTCTGAAAAGCTTGTCGACATTTATAACAGCGGCGACGAACAGATTTCTGAATTAAATATTCAGGACGGGCGCCTGAACGTTATTCTGCTTGTCGGGGTAAACGGCGTCGGAAAAACGACAACGATCGGAAAACTTGCCCATAAGCTGAAGAATGAAGGCAAATCCGTTGTGCTCGCTGCCGGAGACACCTTCAGAGCCGGGGCGATTGAACAGCTTGAAGTGTGGGGGGAGCGTACAGGCGTGCCTGTCATTAAGCAGGCTGCCGGAAGCGACCCTGCGGCGGTTATTTATGATGCCGTACACGCGGCTAAAGCAAGAGGAGCGGATGTGCTGATTTGTGATACGGCAGGCCGCCTTCAGAATAAAGTTAACTTAATGAAAGAGCTTGAAAAAGTCAAACGCGTCATCGAACGCGAAGTGCCTGAGGCTCCGCATGAGGTTCTCCTTGCGCTGGACGCGACGACAGGCCAGAATGCGATGGCGCAGGCGAAAGAATTCTCCAAAGCGACGAATGTGACGGGTATCGCGTTAACGAAGCTTGACGGCACCGCAAAAGGCGGTATCGTCCTGGCAATCCGCAATGAGCTTCACATCCCCGTGAAACTGGTCGGCCTCGGAGAAAAGGTTGACGATCTCCAGCGGTTTGATGCAGAATCTTACGTATACGGTCTCTTTTCTGATTTAGTTGAAAAAGCCGAGGATTAATGAATAAAAAACGAGTATAAAATGGACGGTTTTATACTCGTTTTTTTATACGCATTGATAGATCGGAATGGAGGGGGTAATTGTTGGACAAATGGCTGAAAGCTGAATTGGAAAGTAAGATCGGCGCGATAAACCATATGTCGCTGTTGGATGAACAGGGAGGCACTTCAACCGTTCGAAAAATAGTGACCGGCCAAGACGCATTTCTGCTGAAAAGTTCTTTTCAACAGAAGTATCGGGAATGGTTAATGAGAGAAGCCTTCGTTTTACAAAAACTGACGGAAACTCGTCGTCTGCCTGTTCCTGTTTATTATGGGATGATACAGGAACAGCATGCCAGCCATATCATCATGTCATTTGAGGATGGAATCACCCTGACTTCGGCTTTAAGAAAAGCAAAAGGGGATACTGAAAAGAAAAAGCTGATCAAAAGTTTCGGCCGGTTTCTGCAACGGCTGCATGAAACCGACATGGTCTCTGGTTTACAGCCGGAAACAGACTGGCTCGATCTGCAAATCAAACGAGCCGGGGAATATGTCAAAAAAGGACAGGCTGAAGGAAGTGCAGAGCTTTTGAAGGAATTGGACAGGTACAGGCCTGTTCCTGTTCAGCAGACAATGATTCACGGTGACTGCACGACTGATAATGTGCTGGTGAAAGACGGAGAGGTCTATCTGTTTATCGATGCTGCGGGAATATCGGCGGGAGATCCGCGATATGATGAATCATTAGCGATCAGTCATTTTGTCACAAATGAAGCATGCCTCAATGCTTTTTACGAAGGCTATTGCCGCTACCGTGTATCAAAACAAGAATTCGAGTATTTTAACGACGGTCTATATGAATTTTTTTGAAAAAACTTATGATGTAAAAAGAGCATCATGCTTTGACAAGATAAAAACTTGACACACGCTCTGAAACCATGTAAACTAAGTTTTTGTAAAGGGATTTGACTTAACAAAGGGGAGAGCTCAAATGTCGCTCGAAAAAACGACGAGAATGAACTATTTATTTGACTTCTATCAGTCGTTGCTGACGTCAAAACAAAAGAGCTATATGTCGCTTTATTATCTGGACGATTTCTCCCTTGGTGAAATAGCCGAAGAGTATGACGTTTCAAGGCAAGCCGTTTACGATAACATCAAACGGACTGAAGCGATGCTTGAACAATATGAAGAAAAACTGCTCCTTTTTAAAAAGTTTCAGGAGCGTAAAGAAATGTTTACAAAGCTGAAAGAGCTTGCTTCCGGGTTGCAGGAAGAGGAAAAAATGACGGCTCTGATTGAAGCGCTTGAGAAATTAGATTAGGAGGCGGCAAACAATGGCATTTGAAGGATTAGCCGACCGACTGCAAAAGACGATTTCAAAAATCCGCGGAAAAGGAAAAGTCAGCGAACAAGACGTAAAAGAGATGATGCGTGAAGTTCGTCTTGCGCTTCTTGAGGCTGACGTTAACTTTAAAGTCGTAAAGGATTTTGTGAAAAAAGTAAGTGAACGGGCTGTCGGACAGGACGTTATGCAGAGTCTGACACCCGGTCAGCAGGTTATTAAAGTCGTAAAAGAAGAGCTTACCGAGCTGATGGGCGGCGAAGAAAGCAAAATTGCCGTCGCCAAACGCCCGCCGACCGTTATTATGATGGTCGGGCTCCAAGGTGCCGGTAAAACGACAACCACGGGGAAGCTTGCCAACCTGCTGCGCAAAAAACATAATCGCAAACCGCTGCTCGTGGCTGCGGATATTTACCGCCCCGCCGCGATTAAACAGCTGGAAACCCTGGGGAAACAGCTTGATATGCCGGTCTTTTCGCTTGGCGATCAGGTCAGCCCGGTGGAAATTGCCAGACAGGCGATTGAAAAAGCGAAGGAAGAGCATCATGATTATGTGATTTTAGATACCGCCGGACGGCTGCACATCGATCATGAACTGATGGATGAGCTCTCCGGCGTAAAGGAAGTCGCAAATCCTGAGGAAATTTTCCTTGTCGTCGACTCAATGACCGGTCAGGATGCGGTAAACGTCGCCAAAAGCTTTAATGACCAGCTCGGTTTAACGGGTGTCATTTTAACAAAGCTTGACGGGGATACCCGCGGAGGTGCGGCGCTTTCTATCCGCGCGGTC
The DNA here is from genome assembly GCF_032461585.1 of Bacillus sp. IS1. NCBI lineage: Bacteria > Bacillati > Bacillota > Bacilli > Caryophanales > Bacillaceae > Bacillus > Bacillus sp. IS1. The sequence goes on from NZ_JAWCWR010000001.1 coordinate 438,819, forward strand.
ACCGAAACGCCGATTAAATTCGCCGGAATGGGAGAAAAGCTCGATGCTCTTGAAGCGTTCCATCCTGAACGGATGGCATCCCGGATTCTCGGAATGGGTGACGTGCTGACGCTGATTGAAAAAGCTCAGGCGACCGTTGATGAAGACAAAGCCAAAGAGCTTGAGCAGAAAATGAGAACGATGAGCTTCACATTGGATGATTTTCTGGAGCAGCTCGGCCAGGTCCGAAACATGGGGCCTCTTGACGAACTGCTGCAAATGATGCCCGGCGCAGGCAAAATGAAAGGCTTAAAAAACATCCAAGTCGATGAAAAACAGCTGAATCATGTGGAAGCGATCATTAAATCAATGACTGTTCTTGAAAAAGAACAGCCGGATATCATTAACGCCAGCCGGCGGAAGCGGATTGCCAAAGGAAGCGGAACATCCGTTCAGGAAGTCAACCGTCTTTTAAAGCAGTTTGAGGAAATGAAAAAAATGATGAAGCAGATGACCAACATGACAAAAGGGAAGAAAAAAGGCTTTAAATTACCTTTTATGTAATCGGTTATACATGATAAAACCGTTGTTAAGAAAAAACACTTTACAAACACTTTTATCATTGTTAATATACTATCTTGTTGAAATATTTTCGGAGGTGCTAGTAAAATGGCAGTAAAAATTCGTTTAAAACGTATGGGAGCAAAAAAATCTCCTTTCTATCGTATTGTTGTAGCAGATTCTCGTTCACCGCGTGACGGCCGTTTCATCGAAACAGTCGGCACATACAACCCGGTTGCAAAGCCGGCTGAAGTGAAAATCAACGAAGAGCTTGCTCTTAAATGGCTTCAAACAGGAGCTAAACCTTCTGACACAGTCCGCAACTTGTTCTCAAGCCAAGGAATTATGGAAAAATTCCACAACGCTAAACAAGGCAAGTAATGACTGATCAGAACTTGGAAGATTTGATTGTCAGCATTGTGGCTCCGCTTGTCGACCATCCGGAAGACATAACGGTCACAAAGGAAGAGACTGATCAAAAGATTGCGCTGCGCTTATCTGTCAATAAGTCAGATACCGGTAAGATTATCGGAAAGCAAGGCCGGACTGCAAGAGCGATTCGAACCGTCGTTTTTGCAGCTGGCGCACAGTCTTCTAAGAAAGTTCAATTTGAAATATTTGACTGAAAAAGGGAGAGGGCCGGCACCTCCCCTTTTTTTACACGTAAAAAAGGCAAATGAACAGAAATATGTTGGAAGAGTGGGGAGTCTGGTCCTATGCAGATTATTCACAGGGTAACCGTTATGCAGGTTCTGACCGAGCAAAGCAAGGAAAAGCTTTTGGCCTCTTTTGCAGAAAAAAAGCAAACGCTTGAACGAGAATGCAGCCAGCTCTATTTTCAGCTTAGAAAACATGAAAAAGATCAGCAGAATCCCGATGTAGCGGAATCTTTTAAAAAAGCCATTGAGAAAAGACAAGACAAAATCAAAATGATCGATTTCCAAATAAGCCAGACAGAGTCGCTCCCGCTTGGAAGCGAAGTGAAGGAAAAGGAGATCGATGCGCTGCTTTCAATCAACGTCGGTGATAACTGGCATGAAAAAACAGCGGCAAATACCATCGTCATAAAAGACGGGGTAGTAATTGAAATCCGCCCGAGGTGATAATATGACAAACAGATGGTTTAATGTAGGCAAAATTGTAAATACCCACGGCATTAAAGGCGAAGTGCGGGTCATTTCTAAAACGGACTTTGCCGAAGAACGGTACAAGCCCGGCAATACGCTTTATTTGTTTGCGGAAGGGGCTGCGGAGCCAATCAAAGTAACGGTCAGCGCCCACAGGCTTCACAAGCAGTTTCACCTGCTGCAATTCAAAGAAATGCCGAGTCTCAATGAAGTCGAACACCTAAGAAACATGGTGATCAAAGTCCCTGAAGAAGACTTGGGAGAGCTTGAAGAAGATGAATTTTATTTTCATGAAATCATCGGCTGCGAGGTTGTGTCAGAAGACGGGGAACTGATCGGCACAGTGAAGGAAATCTTGACGCCCGGGGCTAATGACGTATGGGTGGTTGCAAGAAAAGGCAAAAAAGATGCGCTTATTCCGTATATTGCTTCTGTGGTAAAGGATATTAATATAAATGAGAAGAAAATTAAGATTCATGTAATGGAAGGGTTAATAGACGAATGAAAATCGACTTTTTAACACTGTTTCCCGAAATGTTTCAAGGGGTGCTCGGCTCATCCATTCTGCAAAAAGCACAGGAAAAAGAGGCTGTCCGTTTTGACGTCATCAATTTCCGGGCTTTTTCGGATAATAAACACCAAACGGTTGATGATTACCCGTACGGCGGGGGAGCCGGGATGGTGTTAAAGCCGCAGCCCGTATTTGATGCGGTTGAAAAGCTGACAGCCGGTACGGACGCCAAGCCGCGCATTATTCTCGTCTGCCCGCAAGGTGAGCGTTATACGCAGAAGAAAGCCGAGGAGCTGGCGGAAGAGGAACATCTCATGTTTATTTGCGGACATTATGAAGGGTATGATGAACGGATCCGGGAACATCTTGTCACTGATGAAATCTCCATCGGGGATTTTGTGCTGACCGGGGGAGAGCTCCCAGCCATGATGATCGCCGACAGCGTTGTCAGGCTTTTGCCGGGCGTCCTCGGAAAAGAAGCATCCCACGTGGAGGATTCCTTCAGCACGGGGCTTTTAGAGCATCCGCACTATACGAGGCCTGCAGATTATAGAGGCTTAAAAGTGCCTGAGACCCTTCTGTCCGGCAACCATGCCAAAATACAAGAATGGCGCAATAAAGAATCAATCAGAAGAACCTTTTTAAGACGTCCGGATCTTCTTGAAAACTATCCTCTCACTGATGAGCAAAGAAAATGGATTTCCGAGTGGGAAAACGAATAGATTCTATTGCGCAGGCGATGAAGATATGATAAGATACTACTTGTGGCTTAAGGAGGCTTATCCTTCAGAAGCTTGAAAACGATGTTCCGCTGTGCCTTGCAGTTGTGGCCAAGAGCATCTGTTGGAAGGAGTTGAAAACGATGCAAAAACTAATTCAAGATATCACAAAAGAACAGCTTCGCACTGATCTTCCTGCGTTCCGTCCTGGTGACACTTTACGTGTACACGTAAAAGTTGTTGAGGGTAACCGTGAGCGTATCCAGATCTTCGAAGGTGTTGTGATCAAGCGTCGTGGTGGTGGAATCAGCGAAACGTTCACAGTTCGTAAGATTTCTTACGGTGTTGGCGTTGAACGTACATTCCCTGTACACACACCAAAAATCGCGAAAATCGAAGTTGTACGTTACGGTAAAGTACGTCGCGCTAAGCTTTACTACCTGCGTGAACTTCGCGGAAAAGCGGCTCGTATTAAAGAAATCAGACGATAATGATAACGAACGAAAAGAGCTTGTTACCCGTAACAGGCTCTTTTTTTATATGAAATTTGTAAAAGCGGAACAAGCAACGTAAAATACATAAGAGATCATCGGAACATCCGGTTCCGGTAAATAAGGCAGGTGTCGAAGTCACATGACCATTCAATGGTTCCCGGGCCATATGGCTAAAGCGAGACGGGAAGTAACAGAAAAACTGAAATTAATTGATATCGTATACGAATTGGTGGATGCGAGAATCCCGATGTCATCGAGAAATCCGATGATTGAGGAGATTTTAAAAAATAAGCCGCGCATTATGCTTTTAAATAAAGCCGATAAGGCGGATGCGGCTGTGACTGCCCAGTGGAAGGACCACTTTCAGGAACAGGGCATTCCCTCTCTTTCAATAAACTCCGTTAACGGGCAGGGACTGCATCAAATCGTGCCGTCCTCGAAAGAGCTGCTGAAAGATAAGTTCGATAAAATGAAAGCAAAAGGCATTAGGCCAAGAGCAATCCGCGCATTAATCATCGGCATTCCGAATGTCGGCAAATCTACGCTCATTAACCGGCTGGCCAAGAAAAACATTGCCAAGACGGGAGACAGGCCCGGCATTACCACTTCACAGCAGTGGGTAAAGGTAGGCAAGGAATTAGAGCTGCTCGATACACCGGGAATTTTATGGCCTAAATTTGAAGATGAGCTTGTCGGCTTGCGCCTGGCGATCACCGGGGCGATTAAAGATACGATTATCAACCTGCAGGATGTGGCCGTCTTCGGGCTGCGCTTTCTGGAAGAGCATTATCCCGACCGCTTGAAGGAGCGCTACGGACTTCAGGAAATCCCTGAGGATATCGCCGCTCTTTTCGACGCGATCGGTGAAAAACGCGGCTGTTTGATGGGCGGCGGAATGGTTGACTATGATAAAACAACGGAAGTCATCATTCGGGACATCCGGACGGAAAAATTCGGCAGGCTTTCATTTGAAACACCATCAGAATAAAGACGCGCAGCGATGCGGGTCTTTATTTTTTCCGCAGAACACCGATATACATAATGTAAGGGAGAAGAGAACGTGAATACATTAACCGTAAAAAGCGTAAAAGAACGCCTGCAAGAGGTCAGGGACGAAAGCGACCCCTTCCTTGCCCAATGTGAGAAAGACCCGAGAAAAAGCGTACAGACGCTTTTAGAGCAATGGCTGAAAAAGCACGCGAAGGAAAAAGCTCTTAAAGAGCAATGGCTGAACATGACGGCATACGAAAGACTGTCATCCAAAAAGGGTTTCCGCCTGATTGCGGGTGTTGACGAAGCCGGAAGAGGGCCGCTTGCCGGACCGGTTGTCGCCGGCGCCGTCATTTTGCCGGCAGAATGCGAGATTCTCGGTCTCACGGACTCGAAGAAATTGTCGGAAAAGAAGCTCGAGGAGTATTACAGCCGGATCACGGAAGAAGCGGCGGCTGTAGGAGTCGGCATTGTCCATGCGGACGTCATTGACCGGATCAACATTTATGAGGCCGCGAGACTGGCGATGGTAAAAGCCGTCAATGCTTTAACGGAAATACCTGATTATCTGCTTGTTGATGCCATGACCCTTCCGCTTGACATTCCGCAGTCATCAGTTATAAAAGGGGATGCCAAAAGCGTGTCAATTGCCGCCGGAGCCTGCATCGCAAAAGTAACGCGGGACCGTCTCATGGCTGAGTACGCCAAAACCTACCCCATGTACGGCTTTGAAAAAAATAAAGGCTACGGAACGAAAGAACATCTTGAAGCTCTTCAGGCATACGGACCGACAACTATTCACCGAAAAACGTTCGCTCCCGTTCAATCTTATTGTTAGAAAAGAGGCTTAAGACATGAACATAAGCGGCGAAATCCAAGCGGCTTTCAGACAGCTGACGGCGGAAATCCCTCCGGACCGGCAAGACGGCGGTAAAGACAGCGGCGCTCAAAGGCTGCTGTTAGGGAAGGTTCTCCGTTTGCTGGACGATCAAAGCGCCCTTATCCAAATCGGCGGCCGGACGATGCAGGGAAAACTTGAAACCGCCCTTCGTCCGCAGGCGTATTACTGGTTTTCTTATGACAAACAGCCGGCGGAAAAAACGGGCCGGCTTCATGTCATTGACCAATTCGAAGGAAGCCCGAAAACCGTTCAGGAAGCGGCGGGAAGACTGTTAAACGCTCTTTCTGTCAAACCGGGCCCTGTGTCTCTGCAGATTGCCGAAACATTTATGCAGCAGAAGCTGCCGATGACGGAAAACAGCCTCAAAGCTTGCATCCGCTGGGCTGAATCGCTTCCGGCCGCCGAATTGAAAAAAGCGGCGGAAACAATCGTATTTGCGCTGAAACGGGAACTGCCCGCACATCCGGAAGTCTTGTCAGCCATTCATGCCGTTAAATATCCGGTTCCGGCCCGTCGCCTCCTCTCAGGACTGCTTCAGGCAATCAATCAGGCTCCGCAATCGGCAAAAGAGCTGTCTGTGCTCAAAGAGGCGGTTTCTGACGTGTTAAATGCGGAAACGGATCTACATGCAGAACGTCTCTTGAAGAAGCTTGCCGAGGCTGCACGCATGCCGATCTCAGAAACCGGGCTGATGGATGAAGGAGAACGGACGGAATCAAAACAATCACCATTTGTCCGAGAGACTCGTGAAAACGGAAAGGCAGTCTCAAGCCAACCTTCTCCTCCGAGTGCACGGACAGATCCGGAACTGCCTGAAAAAACGGCAAAACAGATTATAGAGAAATTAATGACATCGGCAGAAAAAACTGAAAACCGTCCCGTAAAAGTAACGGCGGAGATCATTAAGGCTTTCATTTCTCAAGAAAAAACATTTAAAACAGCACCTGTTCTTCAAAAAGCACATTTGACAGAACAGGAGGCGGCTGTTTTCGAAAAAGCCGTTCAGCTCACCGAATTGAAATATGCGGAAAAACATGATGTATTAAGCCTTTTGCAGAAAATCAAAAAAGGACTGGGCACGCGTGATGAATTATCATTTATTACAGCGCTTGAAAAAGGCATGTCTCCGCAGCCGGAGAAACAAGCGCTGAAAACAGCCCTCCAAGCCGTCCGGACGCTTCAAGAAGCGCCCCAATCCGTTAAACAAGAGGCGGAACCGCTTATTCATAAATTAAACGGCCAGCTGTTTATTGAGCAGCATAACCCTTCTTTTACGCAGATGGTGCTGTCATTTCCGCTGGGAGCGTCCGCGTATGAGAATGACATCACAGTTCTCTTTAAAGGACGGAAGAAGCCGGACGGAAAACTCGATCCGTCACATTGCAGGCTCCTGTTTTTGCTGCATCTTGAAACACTGCAAGAAACCGTCGTGGACTGCATCATTCAGCAAAATGTAATGACCATTACGGTTGAGACTGATTTTGAGCTTCAGGCGGCCATCGACCCTCTCGTACCGGCTTTAAAAGAAGCCGTAAAAGAAACGGGCTTCAGCCTGTCAGGCGTCACGGCTAAAAAACGGCGCCCGAAAGACCAGAGCGCTCTTGTGGAAGAGTTTATAGAAAAAGACGGCGGAAGAAAAGTGGATGTGAAAATATGAAAGAGCAAACGCCGTTAAGAAGAGCTGTCGCCCTGCATTACGACCGGCAGAAAGACCAAGTCCCGAAGGTTGTCGCAACAGGCAGGGGGCACGTGGCGGAAAATATTATAAAAGAAGCTGAGAAGGCTGGGGTCCCCATTCAGGAAGACAGGACCCTTGTCGAATTAATGCGCCATTTGACGGTTGACGATCAGATACCGGAGGCGCTTTATGAAACCGTTGCCGAAATTTTTTCATTTGTTTACAGACTGGACGAAACCCTGAAAAACGAAAAATAAGGACCATTCATTTCCCGGACTCCGTTTAAATTTATATTTTCAATAAAATAAAAGTTAGAATGTTTGGAAGGATATAAAGATTTTGTTTTGAACCCTAGACAATTCTTCCAGTATTATATAGAATGAAAGCGCAGTCTATTTTTAGTTTTGCTACATAAGTTAGGAGGATGGGAAATGAATATCCATGAGTACCAGGGAAAAGAAGTCCTCAGAAAATACGGGGTGTCTGTTCCTGAAGGTAAAGTGGCTTTTACAGCAGAGGAAGCAGTTGAAAAAGCAGAGAGCCTGTCAAGCTCGGTTTATGTCGTAAAGGCGCAAATCCATGCTGGCGGCCGCGGCAAAGCTGGTGGGGTAAAGATTGCAAAAACAAAAGATGAAGTGAAAGAGTATGCCGAAGAACTGTTAGGCAAGACGCTCGTCACACATCAAACGGGTCCGGACGGACAAGTAATAAAACGCTTACTTATTGAAGAAGGCTGCGATATTAAAAAGGAATACTATGTCGGGCTTGTACTTGACCGCGCTACTTCAAGAATCGTTTTAATGGCGTCTGAAGAAGGCGGAACGGAGATTGAAGAAGTAGCGGAAAAAACACCTGAAAAAATTAAAAAAGCGGTAATTGATCCGGCTGTCGGCCTTCAGGGCTATCAGGCAAGGGAAATTGCATTCGCAATTAACATCCCGAAAGAGCTTGTCGGCAAAGCCGCTAAATTTATGCTCGGCTTATATAAAGCATTTGTTGAGAAGGACTGCTCCATCGCCGAGATCAACCCTCTCGTCGTTACGGGGGACGGAAACGTCATGGCGCTGGATGCTAAACTGAACTTCGACAGCAATGCGTTATACAGACAAAAAGACATTATGGAATACAGAGATTTAGATGAAGAAGATCCGAAAGAAATCGAAGCGTCAAAATACGATTTAAGCTACATTTCCCTTGATGGAAATATCGGCTGTATGGTAAACGGCGCGGGTCTTGCAATGTCTACAATGGATATCATTAAACACTACGGCGGAGAACCTGCAAACTTCCTTGATGTCGGGGGCGGCGCAACCGCAGAAAAAGTTACGGAAGCTTTTAAAATCATTCTTTCCGATCAAAACGTAAAAGGAATTTTCGTTAATATTTTCGGAGGCATCATGAAGTGTGATGTCATCGCCGAGGGCGTTGTTGAAGCGACGAGACAAGTCGGATTGACATTGCCGCTGGTCGTGCGCCTTGAAGGGACAAACGTAGATTTAGGAAAGAAAATCCTGAATGAATCAGGCTTAAACATCACATCTGCGGAATCAATGGCAGACGGCGCACAGAAAATCGTATCCTTAGTTTAGGAAAGAATGAAAGGCAGGGGACCAGATAATGAGTGTTTTTATCAATAAAGATACAAGAGTTATTGTACAGGGGATTACAGGTTCTACCGCTTTATTTCATACAAAGCAGATGCTGGAATACGGCACGAATATCGTTGGCGGTGTAACACCTGGAAAAGGCGGAACGGAAGCGGAAGGCGTACCGGTATTCAATACGGTCGCAGAAGCGGTTCATACAACGGGCGCTGATGCGTCAGTTATTTACGTGCCGGCTCCGTTTGCGGCGGACGCAATTATGGAAGCGGTTGACGCGGAAATTGATCTTGTCATTTGTATCACTGAGCACATTCCGGTTTTGGACATGGTGAAAGTGAAGCGCTTTATGGAAGGCAAGAAAACGAGATTAATAGGGCCGAACTGCCCGGGTGTTATTACACCTGAAGAATGCAAGATCGGCATTATGCCGGGATACATTCATAAAAAGGGCCATGTAGGCGTTGTATCCCGTTCAGGAACATTGACATACGAGGCCGTCCATCAGCTTTCAGAAGCCGGCGTAGGCCAATCTACCGCTGTAGGGATCGGCGGCGATCCGGTCAACGGCACGAACTTTATTGACGTGTTAAAAGCGTTCAATGAAGATCCTGAAACACATGCCGTCATCATGATCGGAGAAATCGGCGGCACAGCTGAAGAAGAAGCGGCTGAGTGGGTGAAAGCGAACATGACGAAGCCTGTTGTCGGCTTTATCGGCGGTAAAACCGCGCCTCCGGGAAAACGCATGGGCCACGCGGGCGCCATCATCTCCGGAGGAAAAGGCACGGCAGAAGAAAAAGTCAAAACGATGAACGCCTGCGGAATTGAAGTCGCGGAAACCCCTTCTGTAATGGGTGAAACGCTGATTAAGGTGTTAAAAGAAAAAGGCTTATTTGAAACGTGCAAAACGCACTGATCGAAGCAGGGGCAGCCGTAATGGCTGTTCCTGTTTTTGCTGAAAAAAAGAGGAGGTTGCAAGATTTGGATCAAGCATCGCGCTGTTTAATGGTCTGCAGTATTAATCAAATCATTTCCCCGTCTCTTCTATTAAAATGGTGGAAAGCTGATCACTCTCTGTCTTTTTTACCGGATCCGCATCCATTAACTGTTTTATCAGAAGGGAAAACAGCCCCGAAAGCAATTTTTCGGGAAATAGAGCGCAAGGAACCGGAACTTGATGAAGTTCTGTCCGATTACCGCCGCGAAGGCATTACTGTCATTCCGATTTCATCAAGCCGTTATCCAACATGGCTTAAAGCGATTTATGATCCGCCGGCTGTCTTGTATGCAAAAGGGAACACGCTGCTTCTTGAAAAAGGCAGAAAAATCGGGATTGTAGGAACGCGGAAACCGACGGAAGACGGAATAAAAGCGGCTGGGCATCTTTCCGCCGAACTCTCAAAAAAAGGCTGGGTCATTGTAAGCGGGCTTGCATCCGGTATAGACGGATTGTCTCATAAGGCGAGCATCAGGGCAAAAGGGCTTACGATCGGCGTGATAGCCGGCGGATTCCATCATATCTATCCCCGGGAAAATCTCCTGTTAGCAGAATACATGGCTGAACACCATCTCCTACTCTCAGAACATCCTCCTGAAACAAAGCCGAAAAAATGGCACTTTCCGATGAGAAACCGCATAATCAGCGGACTAAGTGAAGGAATTGTGGTCGTGCAGGGAAAAGAAAAAAGCGGTTCATTAATCACAGCTTACCAGGCCCTCGATCAAGGCAGAGAGGTATTTGCCGTTCCGGGTTCCATATTTAATCCATATTCCGGAGGACCTATAAAACTCATTCAAGAAGGGGCGAAAGCTGTATTATGCGCAGAGGATATTGACGGAGAGCTGACCGCCCGATGCGTTCAGTATACGGAACCCTTTTGAAATATCGTTTGACAAACGGTATTGTAATATTTAATAATAGTGAGGATTTAAAGTTGCACATTATTTTCATGTATAAAATGACGTTCATCATAAAGAATGAAATGTTGAAAGCCATAAAAAGGCAGCTCTAAAATGAATTGATACTTGAAAAGAGAGAGAACACCTCTTGAGGGGGATGAAAATGTCTGATTATCTAGTCATCGTGGAATCGCCGGCAAAGGCGAAAACGATTGAACGTTATTTAGGGAAGAAATATAAAGTCAAGGCTTCAATGGGACATGTCCGGGATCTTCCGAAAAGTCAAATGGGAGTTGACATCGAACAGAACTTTGAACCGAAATATATTACGATCCGCGGAAAAGGCCCTGTTTTAAAAGAATTAAAAACAGCGGCAAAGAAAGCAAAAAAAGTCTATCTCGCGGCCGACCCCGACAGAGAAGGGGAAGCGATTGCATGGCATCTCGCACACAGCCTTGATCTGGATCTCAGCTCGGACTGCCGGGTCGTCTTTAATGAAATAACGAAAGACGCCATTAAAGAATCATTTAAACATCCGCGCATGATTAATATGGATCTTGTCGATGCGCAGCAGGCGCGCCGCATACTAGACAGACTCGTCGGATACAAAATCAGCCCGATTCTTTGGAAAAAAGTAAAAAAAGGCCTCAGTGCGGGCCGTGTGCAATCCGTTGCGCTCCGGCTGATCATCGACCGGGAAAAGGAAATCAACGACTTTAAACCTGAAGAGTACTGGACGATTACCGGCTCATTTTTAAAGGGAAAAGAGACGTTTGAAGCCGGATTTTTCGGGAAAAGCGGCAAAAAGCTTCCTTTAAAAAGCGAAGAAGACGTAAAAGCCATCCTTGCTCAGCTGAAAGGCAATAAGTATACAGTTGACAAGGTTACGAAAAAAGAGCGCAAACGAAATCCCGCTCTGCCGTTTACAACGTCCACTCTGCAGCAGGAGGCTGCCAGGAAGCTGAATTTCAGAGCGAAGAAAACGATGATGATCGCTCAGCAATTATATGAAGGAATTGATCTCGGCAAAGAAGGGACAGTCGGGCTCATCACGTATATGAGAACGGACTCAACGCGGATTTCCAATACAGCCGTTGAAGAAGCGTCAGCTTTTATTGATCAGGCGTACGGAAAAGAGTACTTAGCGGGAAAACGGAAACCGGCAAAGAAAAATGAAAATGCTCAAGATGCCCACGAAGCGATCCGCCCGACTTCGGTGCTCAGAAAACCTGCCGACTTAAAAGCGGTGCTTGGAAGAGACCAGCTCAGATTATACAAGCTGATTTGGGAGCGCTTTGTTGCAAGCCAGATGGCGCCTGCAGTCCTAGATACGATGAGCGTCGATCTCAGCAATAACGGATTGACATTCCGGGCAAACGGAAGTAAAGTCAAATTCGCCGGCTTCATGAAAGTCTATGTAGAGGGTAAAGACGATCAGCTGGAAGAAAAAGACCGCATGCTTCCGGACCTTAAAGAGGGAGACACGGTTTTATCGAAAGATATTGAGCCTGAGCAGCACTTTACTCAGCCGCCTCCGCGTTATACAGAGGCGCGCCTGGTTAAAACACTTGAAGAACTGGGGATCGGCCGTCCTTCGACATATGCGCCGACTCTTGACACCATCCAGCGCCGCGGTTACGTGGGATTAGACAATAAACGGTTTGTGCCGACTGAGCTTGGGCAGATCGTGCTGGATCTTATCATGGAGTTTTTCCCGGAAATCATCAATGTTGAATTCACGGCTAAAATGGAAAGAGACCTTGACCATGTTGAAGATGGCCAGACAGAATGGGTTCAAATCATTGATAGCTTCTACACCGACTTCGAAAAACGCGTGAAAAAAGCGGAAGCCGAAATGAAAGAAGTGGAAATCGAACCTGAATACGCCGATGAAGATTGTGAATTATGCGGCTCCCGGATGGTTTATAAAATGGGCCGATACGGCAAATTTATGGCGTGCTCCAACTTCCCTGACTGCCGGAACACAAAACCGATTGTCAAACAAATCGGCGTAAAATGTCCTAAGTGCCATGAAGGAAACATTGTCGAACGAAAATCAAAAAAGAAACGCGTCTTTTACGGCTGTGACCGTTATCCTGAATGCGACTTCGTATCTTGGGACAAACCGATTGAACGAAAATGCCCGAAATGTGAAAATATGCTCGTAGAGAAAAAGCTTAAAAAAGGCATACAAGTCCAATGCGTCGAATGCGATTATAAGGAAGAACCACAGAAGTAGCGGTGAGCAGAGCCTTGCTCACCTTCTTTGTGTGGAAGGGACAAACAACAGGAGATGAAAAGAAATGAACCAGCAAACAGTTAATGTAATCGGAGCAGGCCTTGCCGGAAGTGAAGCGGCATGGCAGCTTGCAAAACGAGGAATTCAAGTGAAACTATATGAAATGCGGCCCGTCAGGCAGACGGCAGCCCATCATACTGATAAATTCGCCGAACTGGTATGCAGCAACTCCCTCCGTTCAAATACACTCGCCAATGCGGTAGGCGTATTAAAAGAAGAAATGCGGGCCCTTGACTCGGCAATCATTCAATCTGCTGATAAATGCTCGGTTCCGGCAGGGGGAGCGCTTGCCGTTGACCGTCATGAATTTGCGGAAAGCGTGACGGATCTCGTGAAAAACCATCCGAACGTAACGGTTCTTACTGAGGAAGTAACAGAGATTCCGGAAGGCCCGACTGTTATCGCGACCGGACCGCTTACGTCAGAATCGCTTTCACAGCAGCTGAAAGAGCTCACGGGAGAAGAGTATCTGTATTTTTATGACGCGGCGGCGCCGATTGTCGAAAAAGACAGCCTTGATATGGAGAAAGTGTACTTAAAATCCCGTTATGACAAGGGAGAAGCGGCGTACTTAAATTGCCCGATGACAGAGGAAGAGTTCGACCGTTTCTATGAAGCATTGACGACGGCTGAGACGGTACCTTTAAAAGAATTCGAGAAAGAAATCTTCTTTGAAGGCTGCATGCCGATTGAAGTCATGGCGAAAAGAGGCAAGAAAACGATGCTGTTCGGACCGATGAAACCGGTCGGACTGGAAGATCCGAAAACAGGCAAGCGCCCTTATGCAGTCGTTCAGCTCAGACAGGATGATGCGGCGGGAACGCTTTATAATATTGTAGGTTTTCAGACACATTTAAAATGGGGAGACCAAAAAGAAGTGCTTAAACTGATCCCCGGCCTTGAAAATGTTGATATCGTCAGATACGGCGTCATGCACAGAAACACATTTATCAACTCGCCGAGCCTTTTGAACCCGACATATCAATTTAAACAGCGGAACGATCTGTTTTTCGCGGGCCAAATGACCGGCGTAGAGGGTTATGTTGAATCTGCCGCTTCAGGTCTTGTAGCGGGAATCAATGCCGCCAAACTTGTGCTCGGTCAGGATCTTGTGACATTCCCGCAGGAGACGGCGATCGGAAGCATGGCTCACTACATTACGACGACAAATCAGAAGAACTTCCAGCCGATGAATGCAAACTTCGGCCTCTTAAAAGAATTGCCTGTAAAAATTAAAAACAAAAAAGAACGAAATGAAGAATACGCTAAACGCGCAATTGAGACTATTCAAACTATTTCGAAAACGATATAGCTTTTCATTGCAACTTCGATGCATTATATGATACCATTTAAAAGCCCTTCGGAGAGGGAGGTCTTCATAATGACTGAGAATGTTAACTTTTTTTTAAAGTTATTCGTTGAATATTTACAAATTGAAAAAAATTATTCACAATATACTATTGTGAATTATGTTAATTCGATTGAAGAATTTGGGATGTTTCTGCATGCTCAAAATATAAATGGAATGAAAGAAGCTGCATATCATGATGTGAGAATATTTTTGACAGAGGCTTATGAAAAAGGCCTGTCAAGAAAAACAATCAGCAAGAAAATTTCAGCTTTGAGAAGCTTCTATAAATTTTTAATGAGGGAAAAGCTTGTTGAAGAGAATCCGTTTCAGCTTGTTCATCTGCCGAAACAAGAGAAACGGATTCCGAAGTTTCTTTATGAAAAAGAACTTGAGGAACTATTCGCTGTTTCAGACAGAAGTCAGCCGTCAGGGATGCGCGATCAGGCCCTGCTTGAGCTTCTTTATGCGACCGGAATGAGGGTCAGTGAGTGCTGTACGCTTACTGTCGGCGATCTTGACCTGTTCATGGATACGGTGCTCGTTCACGGGAAAGGCAAGAAGCAGCGCTATATCCCGTTCGGCTCATATGCCCGTGATGCGCTGGAGCTGTATATCAACAGCGGAAGGCAGTGCCTGCTTGAAAAAGCAAAAGAGCCTCATGATGTGCTGTTTGTCAATCAAAGAGGCGGCCCGCTGACCGCCAGAGGAATCCGGTATATTTTAAGCGGGCTTGTAAAAAAAGCATCCGGCACTTTACATATACACCCGCATATGCTTCGGCACACGTTTGCGACTCATCTGCTGAATGAAGGGGCTGATTTAAGAAGCGTCCAGGAGCTTTTGGGCCATTCCAATCTGTCTTCTACGCAGATATACACGCATGTATCGAAGGAAATGCTGAGAAACACATATATGTCCCACCACCCGAGAGCTTTTAAAGAAAATTAAAAGGAGGCCCTTCTCATGTCATCTTTTCATGCGACAACGATTTTTGCCGTCCGGCATAACGGGAAAAGCGCTATGTCAGGAGACGGCCAGGTCACATTCGGTCAGGCTGTAGTCATGAAACATACCGCGAGAAAAGTGAGAAAGCTGTTTAACGGAAAGGTTCTGGCCGGATTTGCGGGATCTGTTGCAGACGCTTTCACACTTTTTGAAATGTTTGAGGCGAAGCTTGAAGAATACAACGGCAATTTAAAACGTGCGTCGGTTGAGCTTGCGAAAGAATGGCGCAGCGATAAAGTGCTGCGTAAGCTGGAAGCCATGCTGATTGTCATGAACCAGGATACCTTGCTTCTCGTATCGGGAACAGGTGAAGTGATTGAGCCGGATGACGGCATTTTGGCAATCGGCTCCGGCGGAAACTACGCCCTGTCAGCAGGAAGAGCGCTGAAAACCTATGCCGGAGAGAATCTGTCCGCCAAAGATATTGCAAAAGCCGCTTTAAAAATCGCGGGCGAGATTTGTGTGTACACAAACGATCAGATCATTTTGGAAGAACTTGATTAGAAAGGACTTGAGGCGCATGGAAAACAAACCGTTAACACCGAGACAAATCGTAGATCGGTTGGATCAATACATTGTAGGACAGCAGGATGCGAAAAAAGCTGTCGCCGTGGCATTAAGAAACCGCTATCGCAGAAGTCTTCTTGATGAAAAACTGAGAGACGAGATCGTTCCCAAAAACATCCTGATGATGGGCCCGACCGGGGTGGGGAAAACAGAGATCGCCAGACGGATCGCCAAGCTTACCGGTGCGCCATTTATAAAAATTGAAGCGACAAAATTTACAGAAGTCGGCTATGTAGGCAGAGATGTTGAATCAATGGTCAGAGACCTCGTTGAGACATCCGTGCGGCTCATTAAAGAAGAAAAAATCAGCGAAGTGAAAGAACAGGCTGAAGAAAATGCAAACAAACGTATAGTGCGGCTTCTCGTTCCGGGAAAGAAAAAACAAGCGGGTGTGAAAAATCCGTTTGAAATGCTTTTCGGAGGAAGCCAGGCGGCAAATGATGATGAAACCGACCAGCAGGAAGAAGCAAGCCTTGAAGAGAAAAGAAAGCGCATGGCGCATCAGCTCGCATTGGGAGAGCTCGAAGACCATTACGTCTCCGTAGAGGTGGAAGAGCAGCAGCCGTCGATGTTTGACATGCTGCAAGGCTCCGGGATGGAGCAGATGGGCATGAATATGCAGGATGCGCTGAGCAATCTGGTGCCAAAAAAGAAAAAACGCCGCAAAATGACGGTCAGAGAAGCAAGGAAGGTTCTGACCAATGAAGAGGCAGGCAAATTAATCGATATGGATGAAGTCGGCCAAGAGGCCGTGTTAAGAGCTGAAGAGGGCGGCATTATCTTTATTGACGAAATAGATAAAATCGCAAAAAACGGAGGGGCTTCTTCCTCAGCAGATGTATCGAGAGAAGGCGTTCAAAGAGATATCCTTCCGATTGTCGAAGGATCTACCGTCGTCACGAAATACGGCTCCGTCAAAACAGATCACGTGCTGTTTATCGCAGCCGGGGCATTCCATATGGCCAAACCGTCTGATCTGATTCCGGAGCTGCAGGGCCGCTTTCCGATTCGTGTAGAATTGAGCAAACTGACGGTAGATGATTTTGTGAAGATTCTCGTCGAACCCGATAACGCGCTGTTAAAACAATATCAGGCTTTATTGCAGACAGAAGGTATATCTCTTGAATTTTCTGACGAAGCTATTCGTAAGATCGCCGAAGTGGCTTATCATGTGAATCAGGATACGGACAACATCGGAGCGAGAAGGCTTCACACGATATTGGAACGTCTCTTGGAAGACCTGTCGTTTGAAGCGCCG
Organism: Bacillus sp. IS1; assembly: GCF_032461585.1. Lineage (NCBI taxonomy): Bacteria > Bacillati > Bacillota > Bacilli > Caryophanales > Bacillaceae > Bacillus > Bacillus sp. IS1. The sequence goes on from NZ_JAWCWR010000001.1 coordinate 455,762, forward strand.
GACGTAACGATGGAAAAAGTAGCCATCACGCCGCAATACGTTGAAGAAAAGCTCGGAACGATTGCAAACAACAAAGATCTAAGTCAATTTATATTGTGAAAATTTAATAAGAGGAATTCTAGGAGGATTATTTATCATGGCTTTACTACAAAAAACACGAATTATTAACAGCATGCTGCAGGCTGCGGCAGGCAAACCCGTAAACTTTAAAGAAATGGCTGAAACGCTTCGTGACGTCATTGATTCTAATATTTTCGTCGTCAGCCGCAGAGGAAAGCTTTTGGGCTACTCTATTAATCAGCAGATTGAAAATGACCGTATGAAAAAAATGCTTGAAGACCGCCAGTTCCCGGAAGAGTACACGAGAAATCTGTTCAATGTTCCGGAGACGTCTTCAAACCTTGATATCAACAGCGAATACACGGCGTTTCCTGTGGAAAACAGAGACCTGTTCCAAGCGGGCTTAACAACGATCGTGCCGATCATCGGCGGAGGAGAGAGACTGGGCACGCTGATTCTGTCCCGTCTGCAGGATCAATTTGAAGATGATGATCTCATTCTTGCTGAATACGGAGCAACCGTTGTAGGAATGGAGATTTTAAGAGAAAAAGCGGAAGAAATCGAAGAAGAGGCGCGAAGCAAAGCAGTTGTTCAAATGGCGATCAGTTCTCTGTCTTACAGTGAACTTGAAGCGATTGAGCATATCTTTGAAGAGCTTGACGGAAACGAAGGCTTGCTTGTGGCAAGTAAGATTGCGGACCGTGTCGGCATTACGCGTTCAGTAATCGTTAACGCGCTGAGAAAGCTGGAAAGCGCAGGCGTCATTGAATCCAGATCACTGGGAATGAAGGGGACGTACATTAAAGTTCTGAACAACAAATTCCTTATTGAATTGGAAAATCTTAAATCTCATTAAGACAAAAGCAGGGTCCCTGAAAATGGGGGTCCTGCTTTTTTTATGGACAATAGGTGAAAAGTTGCAGTTTAAAGTTGCTTATTGGAATCTGATCTGAGATAATCCATCTTGCTGTGTGAAAAAAGGAGGAAGATACAGAAATTCTGCTATTTTCAGTCTTATATTAAACAAATCCTTGTAGTACAAATATTCTAGGACTTAATACCCACATGCAAAATAGATATAATTGAGCACTTTTTTTTAGCCTAACTTCATAGACTTTAAGCCTGTTATTTCTTACAATAAGCATATGGTTTTACAATTCTCGACAAGGATTTTTAGGAGAAAAATATCTGAAATGGAGGTAAGTGGATTTGGACTTATTTTCTGGAACTATACAAAATCTTGAGAATGCCTTGGGGAGAGCGGACATTAAGCAAAAAGTCTTAACTAATAATATCGCCAATATAGATACACCGAACTATAAGGCAAAAAAAGTCTCTTTCCGAAATTTGTTAGATCAGGAAACATCCAATCTTGAGGCTGTAAAAACCGACTATCGGCACGTTGACTTTACGGGTTCGGGGGACGATTATTCTATCGTGTCCAGCAGTGATACATCGTACCAGCAAAACGGAAACAATGTCGATATCGACAAAGAAATGACAGATTTAGCCGAAAACCAAATTAATTATCAGGCTTTGGTTGAAAGAATGAGCGGCAAATTCAATTCTCTGAAAACCGTCTTGACAGGAGGAAAATAATGAGTGGCTTTCAAAGCTTAAATATTTCGGGTTCCGCTTTAACTGCACAGCGTGTCCGGATGGACGTCGTATCGTCCAACCTGGCCAATATGGATACAACGAGAGCGAAGCAGGTAAATGGCGAATGGGTGCCTTACAGAAGAAAGCTGGTATCTCTCCAATCCGGAGGCGAATCATTTTCGTCCCTTTTACATTCCAAGATGAACGGAACAGGAAGCGCGGGAAATGGCGTAAAGGTATCTGGTGTTACGGAAGACCCGTCCGCTTTTAATCTCGTTTATGATCCGGAGAATCCTGATGCGAATAAAGACGGATATGTACAAAAACCAAATGTAGATCCATTAAAGGAAATGGTGGATCTTGTCAGCAGCACGAGATCATATGAAGCAAACGTAACTGCATTAAACGCCTCCAAAGGCATGCTTTTGAAGGCTTTAGAAATCGGAAAGTAAGGTGATGTAAGTGGTTAACGCTATTACTCCTTTTCAGCTTCAACAAACCCAAAACACTCAAAACATAACGAATCAATTAAACCAAACTCAAAAAACTGATTCTTCAAACCAAACAAGCTTTTCGGAGCTTTTAAAAAACTCTATTGATTCGTTAAATGAGTCACAAGTGAAATCTGACCAAATAACGAACGAACTGGCTGCAGGAAAGGATGTAAACCTTGACGAGGTCATGATCGCTGCCCAAAAAGCAAATATTTCTCTGACGGCCGCTACCGAATTCCGCAATAAAGCCGTGGAAGCCTATCAGGAGATCATGAGAATGCAGATGTAGTGGTCAGATTGAAGAGAATGACTGGAATGACCGGGGGTTAACATGAATCGTACTCTAATGCAAATGAAAACCAAAACGGCAGCGTTTTGGAACAACAGATCAAAAACACAGAAGATACTCATGGTAAGCGGCTTGGCCGCATTCATTATTTTACTCATCGTCGTTATTATTTTTACTTCGTCTGAAAAGATGGTGCCTCTTTATAAAGATTTGTCCGCGGAAGAAGCGGGGAAGATTAAAGAAGAGCTCGATACGAAAAAGGTGTCTTCTGAACTTGCTGACGGCGGCACGGTCATTAAGGTTCCTGAGAGCCAAGTGGATTCGCTTAAAGTCCAGCTTGCCGCAGAAGGCCTGCCGAAAACGGGATCAATTGATTATTCGTTTTTCGGACAAAATGCGGGCTTCGGCCTGACGGATAATGAGTTTGACGTTTTAAAGGTTGAGGCGACTCAGACCGAATTGTCAAACCTGATAAATGAAATGGACGGTATTAAAAGCTCGAAGGTCATGATCAATATGCCGAAAGAAGCCGTGTTCGTCGGTGAAGATCAGCCGGCAGCGTCCGCTTCAATCGTTTTGCAGATGAAACCGGGCTACTCGCTTGATCAAAACCAGATCAACGGGCTGTACCATCTCGTTTCTAAAAGTGTTCCGAACTTAAAAGAAGATAATATCGTCATAATGGATCAAAATTCTACATATTATGACAAAAGTGACAGCGGTGCAGGGTCCGTTTCTGACAGTTATGCTTCTCAGCAAGGTATTAAGTCGCAGGTCGAAAAGGACGTTCAAAAACATGTTCAGTCACTGCTCGGCACAATGATGGGGCAGGATAAGGTCGTTGTTTCCGTGACGGCGGATATTGACTTCACGAAGGAAAAACGCACTGAAGACACTGTCGAACCTGTCGATAAAGATAACATGGAAGGCATAGCGGTAAGCGCCGAAAAAGTTGCGGAAACGTATAAAGGCGACGGCGCGGCCAACGGCGGCACGGCCGGAACGGGAAGCGATGATATCGCGAACAAAAATTATGCAGGTACAAATGACGGTTCAAACAGCGGGGACTACGAAAAAAGCAGCAATAAAATCAACTATGAAGTCAACCGCATTCATAAAGAAATCGCGGAAAGCCCGTATAAAGTGCGTGATTTAGGCATTCAGGTCATGGTGGAGCCGCCTAATCCGAAAAATGCCGCTTCCTTATCAGCACAGAGACAGGCTGATATACAGAAGATTTTAGGAACGGTCGTCAGAACGTCTCTTGATAAAAACGAAACGCAAAATCAAAACCTGACAGACAATGATATCAACAATAAAATCGTTGTATCCGTTCAGCCGTTTGACGGAAAAACAAGCCTGAACACAGATTCGGCACAATCTTCAGGGCTTCCGATCTGGGTATACATTACAGGCGGCGTACTGCTTGCGGCCATTATTCTGCTTATTATTCTCCTTATCAGAAAGAAACGCTCACAAGAGGATGAATACGAAGAATATGAATATGAAACACCGCCGGAGCCGGTTCGATTGCCTGATATCAACGAAGAGAAAATTGAAACGGAAGAAACAGTCAGACGAAAACAGCTTGAAAAAATGGCTAAAGAAAAACCGGAAGACTTTGCTAAATTGCTTCGAAGCTGGCTGGACGAGGATTAGGGGGAATGGAAAATGGCGAAACGTGATCAGAACAAGCTTACAGGAAAACAAAAAGCAGCCATCCTCATGATTTCCTTAGGCCTTGATGTATCAGCTTCTGTGTACAAGCATTTGTCTGAAGAAGAAATTGAAAGATTGACACTCGAGATTTCGGGAGTCAGAAGCGTCGATCATCAAAGAAAAGATGAAATCATTGAAGAATTTCATAATATCGCAATCGCTCAGGACTATATTTCACAAGGCGGTTTAAATTACGCCCGCCAAGTGCTTGAAAAAGCGCTCGGAGAAGACAAAGCGGTAAGCATTTTAAACAGGCTCACCTCTTCTTTGCAGGTAAAGCCGTTTGATTTCGCGAGAAAAGCGGAGCCCGAACAGATTTTAAATTTCATTCAGCAGGAACATCCGCAAACGATGGCGCTGATTTTATCCTACCTTGACCCGGTGCAGGCCGGACAGATTTTGTCTGAGCTGAACCCGGACGTTCAGGCTGAGGTGGCAAGAAGGATTGCGGTTATGGACAGAACGTCTCCTGAAATCATAAATGAAGTGGAGCGGGTCCTTGAACAAAAGCTGTCCTCCTCCTTTACGCAGGACTATACGCAGACCGGCGGCATAGAAGCCGTTGTTGAAGTGTTAAACGGCGTAGACAGAGGAACGGAAAAAACGATTCTTGATTCATTAGAAATCCAAGATCCTGAGTTGGCGGATGAAATCAAAAAACGGATGTTTGTCTTTGAAGATATTGTCACCCTTGATAACCGTGCGATTCAGCGCGTGATCAGAGACGTTGAAAACGACGACCTCCTGCTTTCGTTGAAGGTTGCAAGCGAGGAAGTCAAAGAAATCGTGTTCAGCAATATGTCACAGCGTATGGTTGAAACGTTTAAAGAGGAAATGGAAATTATGGGGCCTGTGCGTTTGCGTGATGTGGAAGAGGCGCAATCAAGAATCGTGGGCGTCGTCCGCAAGCTGGAAGAAGCCGGAGAAATTGTAATCGCGCGAGGCGGAGGAGACGATATTATTGTCTAATATCATTAAACAGCAATCATCATTTTCTCCTGAACAAAAACGACGCAAGCTTTCCTTGCAGGAAGTCAGGAAAACACATTCCCAGCCAGACCGGGAGGAACCCGAAAATCCAGAGGCTCTCATGGCTTTTGCCAAAGCAGAAGCCGACAGGGTGTCTGAAGAAGCGAAAAATCAATTTGAGCACACTCTTCGTCAGATTGAAGAAGAGAAACACCGCTGGGCGGAAGAAAAACAAAGATTGATAGAAGAAGCAAAGGCAGAAGGATATGAAGAAGGCATGGCATTGGGAAAAGCCGAGGCTCAAGCTGAATATGCCAATCTCATCAGCCGGGCCAATGCCGTTATGGAAATGGCGAGACAGTCAGTCGAGGAAAAACTGGAAAGCGCTGAGGAAGAAATCATTGAGCTTTCCGTTGCGCTCGCTAAAAAAGTATGGCGGCAAAAAAGTGATGATAAAGAGGCTTTCCTTCTGCTGGTCAAACAGGTAGTAGCCGAAGTAAAAGATTATGATGACATCTCCATCTATGTGGACCCTGAATATTATGAGACGGTTCATCAGCATATGGACGAAATTCAGCAGCTGTTATACAAAGAATGCAGATTAAGCTTATATGCCGATGAAAAAGCCGCGAAGGGAACGTGCTCGATAGAAACTCCGTTCGGACGTGTCGATGCAGGCATAGACACCCAGCTGATGCAATTAAAGCAAAAACTTTTAACGGCGCTTGAGGCGGGAGCGGAGCAATGAAGACACAGCATTTAATAGACTCAATTGAAACAGCGGATCCGTACAAACGCTACGGCAAGGTTAAACGGGTCATCGGGCTGATGATTGAATCAAAAGGGCCCGAAAGCTCAATCGGAGATGTTTGTCTCATTTATCCGAAAGGCCATGCGAAAAAAGCGATTAAAGCTGAGGTTGTAGGCTTCCAGGATGAAAACATTCTGTTAATGCCTTATCTGGAAGCGGCCAGCATCGCGCCGGGCAGCATTGTGGAGGCCACTGGCGAGTCGCTCCGCATCAAAGTAGGCGCGGGTTTAATCGGACAAGTTGTCGACGCGTTCGGCGAACCTCTTGACGGCCGGGCGCTTCCGAAAGGTTTGTCCCCCGTTTCGACAGAGCAGCCGCCGCCAAACCCGATGAAACGGCCGCCGATACGGGAAAAGATGGGTGTCGGCGTCAGATCGATTGACAGTCTGCTGACAGTAGGAAAAGGGCAGAGAATCGGGATTTTTGCCGGAAGCGGAGTCGGAAAAAGCACCCTGATGGGAATGATCGCGAAGCAGACTGAAGCTGATTTAAACATTATCGCACTCGTCGGTGAACGGGGGCGCGAGGTGCGTGAATTCATCGAGAAGGATTTAGGCGAAGAAGGTCTGAAACGCTCGATCGTCGTAGTCGCGACCTCTGATCAGCCTGCCTTAATGCGTTTGAAAGCGGCGTATACGGCCACCGCCATTGCAGAGTACTTCCGCGATAAAGGCCGGAATGTGATGTTCATGATGGACTCCGTCACGAGGGTCGCGATGGCTCAGCGGGAAATCGGCCTGGCAGCGGGGGAACCGCCGACAACAAAAGGATATACACCTTCTGTGTTCGCTATTTTGCCCCGTTTGCTGGAAAGAACGGGCGCGAATGAACAAGGAACGATAACCGCTTTTTATACGGTTCTCGTTGACGGAGATGATATGAACGAACCGATTGCCGATACGGTGCGCGGAATATTAGACGGGCATATCGTTCTCGATCGGGCGCTTGCCAACAAAGGGCAGTTCCCGGCCGTGAATATCCTGAAAAGCATCAGCAGGGTCATGTCTAATATTTCAGACACATCGCATATAGAGGCGGCCAACAAATTCCGCGATCTTCTGTCAACTTATCAAAACTCTGAAGATCTCATTAATATCGGAGCTTACAAAAGAGGGTCATCAAGAGAAATTGATGAAGCGATTCAGTTTTATCCGCAGCTTATTCAATTTTTAAAACAAGGAACGGAAGAACCTGCTCAATTGGAAGACAGCATTGCGGCATTGACGAGTCTGACAGGAAAAGAGGAATAAACATCGTGGCATACCAATTCAGATTTCAAAAGCTGTTGGAATTAAAAGAAAATGAAAAAGACCAAACATTGACTGAATACAGACAATCGGTTTCTGAATTTGAGACAGTGGCTGAAAAACTATATGAAAATATGAGCAAAAAAGAATTGCTCGAAAAAGACAAAGAATCAAAGCTGAAATGCGGGATGAGCGTTCAGGAAATGAGACATTATCAGCAATTCGTTTCCAATCTTGAGAACACCATCTATCATTATCAAAAGCTTGTCATCATGAAACGAAATGAAATGAATGAGAAGCAGGAACAGCTCACCGAAAAAAACATTGAAGTAAAGAAATTTGAAAAAATGCGGGAAAAACAATTTAATATGTTCGCACTTGAAGACAAAGCTGCAGAGATGAGGGAAATGGACGACATTTCAATCAAGCAGTTTATGATTCAGGGGCATTAGGAGCGAATGAAATGGCCGATAAAGAAAAGAGATCTGGAAAGTTCGGTTCAATCCTGCTTTTTATCATGATCCCGCTGATTTTTCTGATCATCGTCGCAAGCATCATCCTTTGGGCTGCCGGCGTTGATGTGATGAAGCCGATTCAGGAAACAGCCGCTAAAACGCCTGTTTTAAAAGAATTGGTTCCCGAAACGAAAGAAATGAAAAGTGCGGCGGAAAAGCAGAAGGAAGACAGAACGGCTTCTCTTGAAAAGACCATAAAGGAACAAAAAAGTGAAATTAACATTTTGAATAAAGATTTAGACACAAGCAAGTCCGAAATCGATAATCTGAATCAGAAAATCCGTTCACTGAAACAGGAAGCTGAACAGCAGCAGAAAACGAAGACGGATGAAACGAAAAAAGACGCTTCGGATTCAGCCGGAAAAGATAAAATGATCAACATCTATAAAAGTATGGACAGCGGTAAAGCGGCAAGCATTATCGTAAAGCTGAAAGAAAAAGAAGCCCTCGATATTTTAAACGGATTAAGTAAAAAGCAGCTTGCTGAAATCTTGACGAAAATGACTCCTGAACAAGCGGCTAAATATACAGAAAAACTATCCGCTGACGGAAATAAGGAGTGATGTAAGTTGAAGCTGCTTGAATTAACGGGTAATCGTACGCAGACTGCGCAAAACAGCAATGTGAAGATGAATGTAAACAGCTTAGGTCTATTTCAGAACTGGCTCCTGTCGGAAATCACTTCTCCCCGGCAGCCCGGAGATGAAACAAAAACAAGTGATGCAGAGCTGAATGATGCCCTATCGAAAATCGGTGATTGGCTTAAAGCCGGCCCGGAAGATAAAGAATTGCAGCTGAAACAGCTGCTTGAGGCGGTAAAAGCTCTTGAAGGAAAGCAGACGGCTGAAACAGCTCTTCCTTTATTGAAACAGCTTGCCGAATCTGTTGAAGACATGTTAGCGGGAAAACAGCATGGGGAGAAGCCTGAAACGGATGAACCGGATTCTTCCGCAAAAGACGGGGATTCCGTCAAGGATGCGCTTGAGAAGGGGCTGCTGTTCATTCAAGAAGCCGTATCCCAGCTCTTCACATCTCAGCAGGAACTGCCTGACAGCGCGCAGGCAAAGGCGGTTTACCAGGAAGGCGCCCGTTTATTAGAGGCATTGAAAAAACAAGGTGTCCCGGACCGCGTGATTCAAGACCTGCGGCAGACATTTTTTCCGAAAAACGAATCTGCATCTAAACTTTACTCCATGACAGCCGCTGAGCTGAAGAGCTTTCAAAGCGTCACGGAGCAGCTTGCGGGCCTTTCTCAAAAGGGGACAAAGGATTGGGATATGGCTGAAACTGAGCTGAAAGCTTTTGTGTTATCTCAATCATCTGAATCATCCCAAGAGTCAGCCGGGAAAACAGAACAGCAAAACGGCGGCACGGTTTCTCACGCAAATGCGCCTGACAGCAAATTGTCTGCACATATACTGTTTTCGGGAACGAGAAGCCTTGCCGGTATTCAGCAAACGTCCGCAGGAGCTGAACAGCAGCCGGCAGAAAATAAACCGTTAACGGATCAGGTCATCAGCGGCTGGAAACAGATGAAATACACGCCTTTCGGGAAAACAACCGGAAGCTTTACGATTCGTCTTAATCCCGAGAACCTCGGATTTGTCACAATTAAGGTGACAAACGAAAACGGGATGTTTCAAAGCAAAATAATCGCATCCAGCCAGTCTGCGAAAGAGCTGCTGGAACAGCATCTTCCTCAGCTGAAACAGTCGCTTCCGAATATGTCGGTCCAGGTCGACCGTTTTTCAGTCCCGCTTCAAAGCGGGGATCAGCAGCCTGTTTACGGACAGACGGCCGATCACAATAAACAGCAGCATCAGGGACAGAGAGAGCAGAAGAACCAGCAGCAGTCAGGCGATTTCGGAGATATGCTGGAGGAGCTTTCTCTCAATGAAATGGAGGAAGAATAGTTGACATCAGTAAACTCGGATTATGCCGCGGCGGGCGCTTCAACCACATCAAGCGCGAAGAGCACCTCCGCAGTAAACAGCAGCACGAATTTAGGGAAAGACGAATTCCTGAAGATCTTAATGACACAGGTTCAAAACCAGGACCCGCTCAATCCGGTTGATGACAAAGAATTCATCAGCCAGATGGCGACATTTTCTTCATTGGAGCAAATGATGAATATGAATACGACGATGACTAAATTTGTAGAAAATCAAGATCCGTTTACGATGTATGTGAACTGGATCGGCAAAAATGTCACATTCGGCGACAGCGACGGGAAGGATCAGACAAGCCCGGTCAATTCAGTCAAGCATTCAAACGGCAATTACGTGCTCGTGCTTGAAAATGGCAAAGAGGTCAGTCCGTGGAATGTCACGGCCGTCAGCGAAACATCTAAATAAAAAGAAACCCAGGGGGAATTTAACATGTTACGTTCATTATATTCCGGAATCAGCGGCATGAAAAACTTTCAGACAAAATTAGATGTAATCGGCAATAACATCGCCAACGTCAACACAGTGGGATTTAAGAAAAGCCGCGTTACATTTAAAGATATGATCAGCCAGACAGTCGCCGGCGGTTCAAACGTGACCAATTCAAAACAAATCGGCTTGGGTGCCGCGACTTCTTCCATTGATGTCGTTCATTCAACCGGCGCCCCGCAGGCTACACAGAATAAAACCGACCTAGCCATTGACGGAGACGGCTACTTTCAGATTAATACAGGTGCGGGAATTGTTTACACACGTGCGGGGAATTTCGGAAAGGACAATCAAGGGAACCTTGTTACGACTGACGGGTACTACCTTGAAAAAATCGGCGGCGGCAAAATCAATATTCCGACTGATGCGAAAGATTACAGCATCGGTGCAGACGGAACCGTTACATACACTGATGCAGGGGATGAGGTTCATGATGCCGGACAAATCGGTCTGGTCACGTTCCCTAACAGCGCCGGCCTGGAAAAAATCGGAGGCAACCTTTACAGAGAATCATTAAGTTCAGGAGCTGCGAGCGCAGTCACCACGCCGGGCGAAAACGGAACGGGTAAGCTTTTGGCTGGCTATCTTGAAATGTCAAACGTAGATCTGACAGATGAATTTACCGAAATGATCGTTGCTCAGCGGGGTTTCCAATCAAACTCAAAAATCATTACGACTTCAGATGAAATCCTTCAGGAGCTGGTTAATCTGAAACGGTAAGGAGGGAGGAGAGGCGGTTAGGCCGCTTCTCCGGATTGCATGATTCAAGTCACCCGTTTAAACGGCCAGCCTTTTACGCTGAACGCGCTGTTTATCGAACAGATTGAGTGCTTCCCCGACACGACGATTACACTGTCCAACGGCAAAAAGTTCGTAGTGAAAGAACCGGAAGAAGCAGTTCTCAAAAAAGTCATATCGTTTTACCATAGCATACAAATATTTTCACTGGATCAGGGAATAGAGGAAGAAGAATGAAGAAAAAATTAGTCATCATTTTGCTGATTATTTTAATTGTCATCGCCGGCCTCGGAACGGCAGCATATTTTGTCGTCAGCGGAAATTCCGGCAAAGATAAAAAGCCGACAATTGACGAAGTCGTTGCAGCCACTGTGTCTGTCGACGATATTACGACAAACTTAAAGTCTGACAGCATCATCCGTATCGGCATCAAGCTTGAAACCGACTCGGCTAAAGCGAAGGAAGAACTTGAAAAACGCGATTTTCAGGTGAAAGACAACATCATTTCCATTTTAGCCGACACAAGCGCCGGAGAGATTGAGGGAGATAAAGGAAGAGAAGCGTTTAAACAATCATTAAAAGAGAAAGTAAACAGCTATCTCCAAGAAGGAAAAGTTCAGAAAGTGTACATTACCTCCTTTAATCTGCAATAAAAACAAATTTGACAGAATACGGAGGTGAAGAAAATGTCAGGAGAAGTTCTCTCCCAAAATGAAATAGACGCACTGCTTTCCGCCATTTCCACGGGTGAGGCGGATGCGGAAGAGCTGAAAAAGGAAGTAAAAGAGAAAAAAGTAAAGGTATATGATTTTAAACGGGCTCTCAGATTCTCGAAAGATCAGATACGCAGTTTAACCCGGATACATGATAACTTTGCGAGGCTTCTCACAACACACTTTTCCGCCAAGCTCAGAACGTATATTCATATATCCGTCAGCTCAGTTGATCAGGTGCCGTATGAAGAATTTATCCGTTCCATACCGAACATGACGATTTTAAATTTATTCGATGTCCATCCGATGGAAGGCAGAATCATGATGGAGGTTAATCCCACCATCGCATACGCAATGCTTGACCGCGTCATGGGAGGCATCGGCATCACTCATAACAAAGCTGACAGCCTTACGGAAATTGAAACGAATATTATTTCTAACTTATTTGAAAATGCACTGGGCAACTACAAAGAAGCGTGGCAATCGATTGCTGATATTGACCCTGAAATGACTGAATTTGAAGTGAATCCTCAGTTTGTACAGATGGTTTCCCCAAATGAAACAGTCGTTGTCATTTCTCTCAATACACAGATAGGTGAAATCAGCGGTGTCATTAATCTTTGTATTCCCCATGTCGTACTTGAGCCGATTATCCCTAAGCTTTCCGTACATTATTGGATGCAATCAGACCGGAATGAAGCGAAGCCCGAAGAAACGAAGTTGCTTGAAAAGCGCATCATGACGGCTCAAATTCCCGTTGTGGCTCTCTTGGGCGCTTCTGAACTGACAATAGAAGAATTTTTAAGTTTGGAAGTCGGGGACTGTATAACTCTGGACAAATCAGTGACTGATCCTCTTACTGTATTGGTCGGAAACAAACCGAAGTTTTTAGGGCAGGCCGGCCGGGTGAATCGAAGACAGGCAGTGCAAATTTTAGATCACGACATAAGAGGTGAACAAGATGAACAATAGATTATCTCAAGATGAAATCGATGCTCTTCTTAACGGCACAAGCAGTCAATCAGAGGATACAGAACAGCCTCAAGAGGCGAACTTGTCTGAACTTGAGCGCGATGCGATCGGAGAAATCGGGAATATTTCGTTCGGCAGCTCGGCTACGGCGCTGTCCACTCTTTTAAATCAAAAAGTGGACATTACGACGCCGAGTGTGACCGTCATTTCAAAAAGCAAAATCAGTGATGAATTTCCTCATCCGTATGTTGCCATTGAAGTGAACTACACAGAAGGCTTTGACGGCAGCAATTTGCTCGTCGTCGAACAAAGCGACGCGGCCATCATCGCGGATTTGATGATCGGCGGAGACGGCCTGGGCGCCGATCCGTCACTCGGTGAAATCCACCTGAGCGCCGTGCAGGAAGCAATGAATCAAATGATGGGCTCGGCTGCGACGTCAATGTCGACCGTGTTCAGTAAAAAGATTGACATTTCTCCGCCAAGGGTTGAACTTCTGGATGTGACAGAAGAAAAAGGGACCGACAGAATACCTGAGGATGACCTGCTCGTAAAAGTGTCATTCCGTCTGAAAGTCGGTGAATTAATCGATTCGAGCATCATGCAGCTTTATCCGATTACGTTTGCGAAAGATCTGATCGCAGAACTGATGACTGCAGACCAGCATGAGTCCAAGGCCGCAGAAACCGTATCAGAACCACAGGAAACATACGAAACGCCGCAGCCGGAACCTGCCATGCAGCCGGAGCCACAGGCAAAACCTGAGCTTCCGAAGAGACAGGGAACCGCAAAAAAAGCTGCTCCTGTTCAAGTCGCTCCGGTAGAATTCCAGGCGTTTGATCATAACGAAGCGGCGCAAGGATCAAGGAATAACCTTGATATGCTGATGGATATTCCGCTTTCCGTTACGGTTGAGCTCGGCAGAACGAAGAGAAGCGTCAAAGAAATCCTTGAACTTTCTGCGGGAAGTATTATTGAGCTTGACAAGCTGGCTGGTGAACCCGTTGACATCCTGGTCAACCAGCGGATCGTGGCAAAGGGCGAGGTCGTTGTTATAGAAGAAAACTTCGGCGTGAGAGTCACTGATATTTTAAGTCAGGCAGACCGCCTTAACAATTTAAAATAAGCGAACATAGAGGAGAGAAACAGATTATGGCACACAGAATTTTAATTGTAGACGATGCAGCATTTATGAGAATGATGATCAAAGATATTTTAGTGAAGAACGGTTTTGACGTTGTAGCTGAAGCTTCAGACGGAGCGCAGGCGGTCGAAAAATTCAAAGAGCATTCCCCCGACCTTGTGACAATGGATATTACAATGCCTGAAATGGACGGGATTACAGCTCTAAAGGAAATTAAACAAATCGATCCGCAGGCGAAAATCATCATGTGTTCGGCTATGGGCCAGCAGTCAATGGTTATTGACGCGATTCAAGCCGGCGCAAAAGACTTTATCGTGAAACCGTTCCAAGCGGACCGCGTGCTCGAAGCCATTAATAAAACATTAAGCTAAAGGGTGTACGACTGTTGAAAAAGAGTCATGGTTTACTAGCTTTGATTTGTTGTTTCGTTTTACTCAATGTACATCCGTTCCCTGCTTTTGCGGCGGAGTCTGACAATTCCACCGTCAACGAATGGTTTGACAAACAATCAACAAACAAAACAGAGAAAAAAAGCGATACATCGAAACAAACGGCTGATCAAGAGATAGGGGATGCTTCTGCATCTTCTGTCTCCGCTTTTGATTTTGTAAAGATGATTGGGGCGTTATTATTCGTCATTCTGCTGATCTATGGATTTGTCAAACTGATGAATAGAAGAAACCGTCTGCTGAAGCCGTTTCAATATGTAGAAAATATCGGCGGAACGTCAGTCGGCCAAAACCGTTCCGTGCAGCTGATTAAAGTGGGAAACAGCGTTCTCGTAGTCGGTGTGGGCGAAACGATACAGCTTTTAAAAGAAATTGAAGATGAAAAAGAGCGCGAGGCGATTCTGAGCCAATACGAAGAGTCGATGTCTTCAAAAGTGGAATGGACCAAGCTCGTAAATCCGCGTAAGGATGGAGAAAAAAAGCCGCAAACGATGCTTCCGTCGTTTTCAAAAGCGCTGAAAGAACAGTTGAACGAGCTGAAACAAAGCCGTTCTGAAGGAAAGAAGAAAGGCCCTTATCATCATGAATGAATTTATTAATCTTTTTAATTCAAGCAGTCCGACCGAAGTCAGCTCCACTGTTAAATTACTGCTGCTTTTGACTGTCTTTTCAGTGGCGCCGGGGATTCTGATTTTGATGACCTGCTTTACGAGAATCGTCATCGTCCTGTCTTTTGTGAGAACCTCACTGGCGACGCAGAACATGCCTCCCAACCAGGTTTTAATCGGCCTTGCGCTGTTCTTGACGTTTTTTATTATGGCGCCGACTTTTTCAGAGATTAATAAGGAAGCCTTAACGCCGCTGATGGACAACAAAATCAGTCTCGATGAAGCATATACAAAAGCCGAGAAGCCGATTAAAGAGTATATGAGCAAGCATACAAGGCAGAAGGATCTGGCGCTGTTTATGAACTATGCCAAGATGAAAAAACCTGAATCGATTCAGGATATTCCTTTGACGACGATGGTGCCCGCTTATGCGATATCAGAACTCAAAACCGCTTTTCAAATGGGCTTTATGATTTTTATTCCGTTTTTAATTATCGATATGGTCGTGGCGAGCGTCTTAATGTCAATGGGAATGATGATGCTTCCGCCGGTTATGATCTCTCTGCCCTTTAAAATATTGCTTTTCGTTTTGGTCGATGGATGGTATTTAATCGTGAAATCTTTGCTTGACAGCTTTTAGGGTAGGTGCTAATTGTGAGTTCAGAATTTGTAATTTCCATGGCGGAAAAAGCCGTATATGTAACACTAATGATCAGTGGGCCGCTGCTTGCGATCGCGCTGATCGTCGGTTTGCTCGTCAGTATCTTTCAAGCGACAACTCAAATACAGGAACAGACGCTTGCGTTCATTCCGAAAATCGTGGCGGTGATGCTTGGACTGATCTTTTTCGGTCCTTGGATGCTGTCGACGATTCTTTCGTTCACAACTGATCTGTTTTCTCATCTGAACCGATTTGCAGGGTAGAATCAAATGAATTCCATCATTGATTTATTTCCCGCTTTTTTATTGGTCTTTATCAGAATCTCTGCTTTTTTTGTAACGGTGCCGGTGTTCGGACATCGGAATCTGCCGGCGGTTCACCGAATCGGCTTTGCTTTTTTTCTTTCGGTGATCTGCTTCAGCACGCTGAAACATGCGCCGGAAATAGAAATAGGGGAACAGTATATGCTGCTTGTCATAAAAGAGGCCGTTGTGGGCTTGAGCCTCGGGCTGATCGCTTTCATGATGATGACAGCCATTCAGATAGCAGGTTCCTTTATTGATTTTCAGATGGGCTTTTCCATCGCCAATGTCATTGATCCGCAATCAGGAACGCAAAGCCCGCTGATCGGACAATTCGTTTATACGCTTGCGCTGTTATTTATGCTCAGCGTAAACGCCCATTATCTTTTATTGGACGGGATTTATTACAGCTTTCAGTATATCCCGCTTGACCAGGCATTTCCGTCGTTTGGAAATGATCAGTTTGGACTTTTTATCGCAAAAAGCTTCAATGCCATGTTTATTATCGCTTTTCAAATGTCTGCGCCGGTTGTGGCCAGTCTGTTTTTAGTTGATTTGGCGCTCGGTATTGTAGCGAGAACGGTGCCGCAGCTGAATGTTTTCGTTGTCGGGCTTCCTCTGAAAATAGCCGTGAGCTTTATTATGCTGATCGTTTGTATGTCGGTGATGTTTGTCGTCGTCCGCAACATCTTCAGCCTTACCGTTGAAACCATGCGGAATCTATTGGCATTGGTCGGTGTGACATGATGAGACTCAGACTGAATCTGCAATTCTTTGCCGGTGAAAAAACGGAGAAAGCCACTCCGAAAAAACGGAAGGATACAAGAAAGAAAGGACAGGTCGCGAAAAGTACGGATGTGAATACAGCCGTTTCTTTACTGATTATCTTTCTTTCGCTGATCGCGCTCGGTCCTTATATGCGGGACAGGCTGCTGTCCTTTATTAAAACGTTTTATACGAAATCGATAACATTACACCTGTCAGCATCTGCCGTGCATGAACTGTTCGTGGATACGGTGAAAGATATCAGCCTCATCCTCGCGCCGATTATGCTGGTCGCGCTTGTGGCAGGTGTCGTGAGCAATTACATGCAGGTGGGTTTTCTGTTTTCTGCGGAAGTCCTCAAGCCTGACTTGAATAAGCTCAGCCCGCTGAAAGGATTTAAGCGGATTTACAGCATGAGGGCGATTGTTGAACTGGTCAAATCCATTTTGAAGATTACTGTGGTCGGTTTTGCCGCCTTTATGGTGCTCTGGCTTCATTATGGCGATATTCTTCGCCTTCCGCTTTTAACGCCTGCGGAAGTGCTCACTTTCGTTTCTAAGCTCACGCTTTGGATGGGGCTTGCGGGATCAGGGGCTTTAATGCTGCTGGCCGGGCTTGATTATTTATATCAGCGTTTTGACTATGAGAAAAATATCAGAATGTCAAAGCAGGATATAAAAGATGAATACAAAAAATCGGAGGGTGATCCGATAATCAAGTCCAAAATTAAGCAGAAGCAGCGGGAAATGGCGATGAGGCGGATGATGCAGGAAGTGCCGAAAGCGGATGTCATCATTACCAACCCGACCCATTATGCGATAGCTTTAAAATATGATGAAAAGAAAATGGACGCCCCTTACATTGTTGCCAAAGGGGTCGACCATCTCGCATTAAAAATCAGGCAGATCGCCAAAGAACACGATGTCATGACGATTGAAAACAGGCCGCTCGCGCGTGCGTTATATGATCAGGTTGACATTGACCAGGCTGTGCCGGAAGAGTTTTTCAAAGTCATTGCGGAAATTTTGGCTTATGTATATAAAACGAAACAAAAAGTATAGTGAATTTCAGATTCAAAAGGAGAGAAAAACAGCATGTCAACAAGAGATTTATCGGTTTTAATAAGTGTTGTCCTCATTGTGGCAATGCTGGTGATTCCATTCCCTCCATGGTTGTTAAGTATTTTGATCATCATTAATATCTCTCTTGCGTTGATCGTGCTTCTCACCACAATGAATATGCAAGAACCGCTGCAATTCTCGATATTCCCGTCATTGCTGCTGTTATTGACGCTGTTTCGGCTTTCGCTCAATGTGTCGACGACACGTTCGATTCTTTCTCACGGAGAAGGGGGAAAGGTTGTTGAGACATTCGGGAATTTCGTTGTCGGCGGAAATGTGCTGGTAGGGCTTGTTGTCTTCATTATCTTGATTATTATTCAGTTTATCGTCATTACAAAAGGCGCCGAGCGGGTATCGGAAGTGGCGGCGAGATTTACGCTCGATGCGATGCCCGGAAAGCAAATGAGTATTGACGCGGATTTAAATGCCGGCATGATTACGGAGCAGGATGCAAAGCACAGACGTGAAAAAGTCGCCCGGGAAGCCGATTTTTACGGCGCCATGGACGGTGCGAGCAAATTCGTCAAAGGGGATGCCATCGCGGGTATCATCATCGTGATGATCAATATTATTTTCGGAATCGTAATCGGCATGCTGCAGCAGGGGATGAGCATACAAGAAGCTGCGTCTCACTTTACAATGCTGACGGTCGGTGACGGTATCGTTTCTCAAATGCCGGCCTTGCTCATCTCAACGGCTACGGGGATTGTCGTGACGAGAGCGGCATCTGAAGGAAACCTCGGTCATGATATTACAGGCCAGCTGTTTGCTTATCCGAAGCTCTTGTATGTAGCCGCGGGAACTGTACTTTTGCTCGGTCTTCTTACACCGATCGGCATTCTGCTGACGGGGCCGATCGCCGGTCTGCTTGCATTCGGCGCTTACATGCTGTCCAAAACGGATAAGCCGAGCGAAGAAGAGGAAGAAATTCTTGAAGAAGAGGCTCAGGCGGATGAACTGAAAAGCCCGGAAAGCGTCGTGCAGCTTTTACATATTGATCCCATTGAATTTGAGTTCGGATACGGACTCGTGCCGCTTGCAGACGCGGGGCAGGGCGGTGATCTTCTTGACCGCATCGTCATGATCAGACGTCAGCTTGCGCTTGAATTGGGACTTGTCATTCCGGTTGTGCGCATCAGGGATAACATCGCGCTCCAGCCGAATGAATACAGATTGAAAATTAAAGGCAATGAAGTCGCTAAAGGAGAGCTCCTGCTGGATCATTACTTAGCGATGTCACCGACGCCTGAAGATGACGTCATTGAAGGAATTGAAACGATAGAACCGTCGTTCGGACTTCCCGCAAAATGGATCAGCGAAGCTGCAAAAGATGAAGCGGACATGCTGGGGTATACAGTTGTTGATCCGGCGTCAGTCGTATCTACGCATATTACAGAAAAAATTAAGCAGCATGCCCATGAACTGGTCGGCAGACAGGAAACAAAGCAGCTGATCGATCATCTGAAGGAAAATTATCCTGTGCTTGTTGAGGAAGTCACGCCAAACCCTCTTTCTGTCGGCGATATTCAAAAGGTGCTTGCCAAATTGCTGAGAGAAAAAGTGTCAATCAGAAACTTGGTGACCATTTTTGAAACTCTTGCCGATTACGGAAGATTAACGACAGATTCAGATCTTTTGACAGAATACGCGAGACAGTCGCTTGCCAAACAAATCACGGCACAATATGCGAGAGAGCATGAAACGCTGAAGGTCATCACATGCTCAGGCCGGGTGGAAAAAGCGATTGCAGACGGGGTACAGCAGACTGAACAGGGCAATTACCTGTCACTCGACCCTGAGGTTTCAGACAGCATCATCCGTTCTGTCGCTAAAGAGGCTGAGCAGCTTTCCATCCGCCAGGAGTCGGCGATTCTTCTTTGCTCGCCTGCTGTCAGAATGTATGTAAAACAGCTGTTAGAACGGTATTTCCCTGATCTTCCGGTTCTTTCTTATAATGAGCTGGAAGCAAATGTTGAAGTACAGAGCATTGGAGTGGTGGATATTTAATGAAAATAAAAAAATTTACAGCCGCTTCAATGCAGGATGCCGCGAAGCAAATCAAAAAGGAACTCGGCAATGATGCCGTTATTTTACATTCCAAACAAGTAAAGAAACGAAAATGGCTGGGGCTGCGGTCACAGCAGGCCGTCGAAGTGATAGCGGTTTTAGATCGTGACGTCAGGGAAGCGAGAAAAACGCCGCCGGCTGCCGCTGAAGAAATGAAAAAGACGGAAACGGCGGAGAAAGCTGAGCCTGTTCAGCCGCCGCGTCTTCCGGATCAAAGTATTTCCGGCGAACTGGCGCATTATAAAGAAGTGCTCCCTGAACCATTAAAAAAAGCCGAGAGACTATTGAAGCAAGCCGGGCTTCCTGATCATACGCAAAACGCCGTACTCAGTGAATTGCTCCGTTCTTCAATTGTTTCCGGAGATTTAACTGAAGATAATGTCAGCTCAAAACTGCAGGATTTGTTAGTGAAAAAACTCCCTTCGGCAGACAGGTGGCAGGAAGGGATTCAATCAAAATACGTCGTGCTTTTCGGTTCAACCGGGGCCGGCAAAACGACTACACTTGCGAAACTCGCGGCCTCATCAATGCTGACAGAGCATAAAAAAATTGCATTTATGACGACGGATACTTACCGGATTGCCGCGGTCGAGCAGCTGAAGACATATGCGGAGCTGCTTCAGGCTCCTCTTGAAGTATGCTATTCAAAGGAAGAATGTCTGAAGGCACTGGAAAAATTCGCTGAATATGACCATGTTTTCATTGATACAGCCGGTAGAAACTTTAAAGAAGAGCAGTATATTACGGAATTACAAGAGATGATTCCGTTTGAATCAGGCTTACAATCCTTTCTCGTATTATCGGCATCTGCAAAATATGAAGATATGAAACAGGTGCTGAAACGTTTTTCCGGTGTGCCGGTCAATCAATTCATTTTCACGAAAACGGATGAAACCGCCTCACTCGGCTCCGTGTTTCAAGTGCTGTCGGAATCAAGAATCGGCGCCGCCTATTTGACAAATGGACAGGATGTGCCTGAAGACATCCTATCGGCTTCACCAAAAGAGTTTGTAAGGATGCTTTTGACATGAAACCCGATCAGGCAGAGTCATTAAGAAGGAAAATGAGAGAGCGGCAAATGATCAAGCCGGAGCTTTATGAGAAAAAAGCGAAGACATTAGCCGTCATCAGCGGTAAAGGCGGCGTCGGAAAATCTAATTTAACATTAAACATGGCAGTTGCCCTGCAGGAGAAAGGAAAAAAAGCACTCATCATTGATCTTGACATCGGAATGGGCAACATTGATGTGCTGATCGGCGCTGCTTCTTCCCGCACCATTATTGATGTGATGGAGAATCGGCACGCGTTGGCTCAATCACTTTCCTCCGGTCCGAAAGGCCTTCGCTACATATCTGGAGGAACGGGGCTTGGGGCGATCTATCAAGCTGACGGAGAGAAGTGGGCGGCTTTTATGAATGGTCTTTCCGCTGTATTAAGCGATTTTGATTACGTTCTGTTTGATATGGGAGCGGGACTTTCAAAAGAACAGCTGCCGTTTATTTTATCGGCGGAAGACATTCTCGCCGTGACAACGCCTGAGCCGACGGCCATTATGGATGCCTACAGCGCGATCAAACATCTTTTGCTCGCGGATGAACGGCTGACCGTAAACATTGCCGTCAATCGCGCCCGCTCCCAAAAACAGGCGCTGGACACGTACAACCGCCTTTCTCATGCGATTCACACGTTTTTAGGCGCGGAAGTGCGTTTCGCCGGCTCCATACCCGATGACCCGCTAGTAAGTCAAGCCGTCATTGACCAGGTGCCTTTTTTAATAAAAAGTCCTCAAGCAAAAGCCAGCAGGTCCGTCCGTCTTCTGACGGATGTCTTGTTTCAAACGGAAGAAAACAAACCAAGAGAAGAGAAACCGGCATTTATTGAGAGATTATCTTCTTTTTTATTGAGGAGGACTTTACAGTGATTCGTGTGCTTGTCGTTGATGACTCAGCTTTTATGAGAAAGATGATTACCGATTTTCTGGCTGCGGAAGTGCAGATAGAAGTCATCGGGACAGCCAGAAACGGGGAAGAGGCGCTGAAGAAAATAGAGCTTCTCAAACCGGATGTTGTCACGCTTGATATTGAAATGCCGGTCATGAACGGAACGGATACATTGCGGAAGATCATCAGCATATATAAACTTCCCGTAATCATGGTATCGAGCCAGACACAGCAAGGGAAGGACCGAACGATCAACTGCCTGGAAATGGGCGCTTTTGATTTTATCACCAAGCCTTCCGGAGCGATTTCACTTGATCTTTATAAAATTAAAGAGCAGCTGATTGAGAGGGTGATTGCAGCCGGGCTGTCCCGCGCACAAAAACCTGAGGCGGCAGTGAAAGAGTCTTCTATCCCGGAACGTCCGGCTTTGGCGGGATTTGAAAGACCGAAAGCAAAATCCGCCAAGCAGGCCGTATTCATCGCGACCTCTACAGGCGGACCGCGGGCTCTGCAAAAGGTGATTCCGAAACTGCCGAAGGATTTAAAGGCGCCTGTATTTGTCGTTCAGCACATGCCTGAAGGCTTCACCGCTTCACTTGCAGACAGACTCAACCATTTGTCAGATATTCAGGTCAAAGAAGCGGAAAACGGTGAAGAAGCGAAAGACGGATGGGTGTACATCGCGCCCGGCGGAAAAAATATGACGGTTGCAGAGGAAGGCGGAAGGCTCCGCCTCATTCTTGACGTTCATGATACGGAAAGCCGGCATAAACCGTCAGCCGATTATTTGTTTCGGTCGGCAAGCCGCTTATCCGATTACGAAAAGGTAGCCGTCATTATGACCGGCATGGGCAGCGACGGAACCGAAGGCGTAAAAGAAATGCTCAGAACAGGCGGCGTTAAAACGATTGCGGAATCGGACGAATCCTGTGTTGTGTTCGGAATGCCGAAGTCAGCGATAAAGGCGGGCCTCATTCATGAGATTAAACATGTGGAAGATATCGCGGCATCCATCACCGGATGTGTGAAAAAAGAGAGGGTGTGAATCAATTGGATATGAATCAATATTTAGATGTCTTTATTGATGAAAGTAAAGAGCACTTACAGACATGTAACGAAAAGCTGCTGCTGTTGGAAAAAGATCCGGCAGACCTTCAGCTTGTGCATGACATCTTCAGAGCTGCCCATACGCTGAAAGGCATGAGCGCAACGATGGGATATACAGATCTGGCGCATTTAACCCACCTGATGGAAAATGTGCTGGACGCCATCCGCAACGGAGAAATGCCCGTTACATCAGATTGGCTGGATGTGCTGTTTGAAGCGCTTGATCATCTTGAAGAGATGGTGCAGTCCATTATTGACGGAGGAGACGGCAAACGTGATATTTCTGAAGTGAGTGCGAAGCTCGACGTAAATGCGGTGCAAGAGACTGCGGCTTCAGCCGAAACAGCAGAACCGCCGGCTTCAAAACAACAGGCTTCAACTGAATGGAATTATGATGAGTTCGAACGGACTGTTATTGAAGAGGCGGAAGAGCAAGGATTCAGCCGCTATGAAATAACGGTTTCCCTGAATGAAAGCTGCATGCTCAAAGCCGTGCGGGTGTACATGATATTTGAAAAGCTGAATGAAGCCGGGGAAGTCGCAAAAACGATACCCGCCGCGGAAGTGCTTGAGACGGAAGATTTCGGAACGGATTTTCAGGTGTGTTTCTTGACAAAGCAGCCTGCTGAAGAAATTAAAGAACTCATCAGCGGCATTTCAGAAGTGGAGAATGTCAAAATTTCTGCCGGTGCGCCGTTAAAAACGGCCGAAAAACCGCAAGCGGCTGAACCGGTGAAGGAAGCTCCGGTTAAAAAGGCTGAGAAACAGCCAAGGCCGCAAGCGAAAACGGAAGAACAGCCGAAGCATCAAAGCGGCTCGAAAACGATTCGCGTCAACATTGAAAGACTGGATTCTTCGATGAACCTTTTTGAAGAACTTGTCATTGACCGCGGACGTCTTGAGCAGATCGCCAAAGAGCTTGACCACAATGAGCTGACTGAAACCGTTGAACGCCTGACCAGAATCTCGGGCGACCTTCAGTCTATTATTCTTAATATGCGGATGGTGCCGGTAGAAACCGTCTTTAACCGTTTCCCGAGAATGATCCGCCAGCTTCAAAAGGAATTAAACAAGAAAATCGAATTGTCCATCATCGGAGCTGAAACGGAGCTGGACCGTACGGTGATTGATGAAATCGGCGATCCGCTTGTCCATTTAATCAGAAACAGCATCGATCACGGCATTGAATCGCCTGAAGTGCGGGTGAATAAAGGAAAATCGGAATCAGGTCATGTGGTGCTTAAGGCATATCACAGCGGCAATCACGTCTTTATTGAGGTTGAAGATGACGGGGCCGGCTTGAACAGAAAGAAAATTCTTGAAAAAGC
The DNA here is from genome assembly GCF_032461585.1 of Bacillus sp. IS1. Lineage (NCBI taxonomy): Bacteria > Bacillati > Bacillota > Bacilli > Caryophanales > Bacillaceae > Bacillus > Bacillus sp. IS1. The sequence continues at coordinate 479,815 of NZ_JAWCWR010000001.1, forward strand.
GCTCGAACGGAGTGTAATCACCGAACGTGATGCTGAAACGCTTGAAGATAATGAGATTTACGAGCTTATTTTTGCTCCGGGCTTCTCGACTGCCGATCAAATTTCTGACATTTCAGGGAGGGGCGTCGGTCTGGATGTTGTGAAAAATAAACTCGAATCACTCGGCGGCTCTGTCAGTGTCAAATCCGCGGAAGGCCAAGGTTCTCTTTTCAGTATCCAGCTTCCGCTGACACTTTCAATTATATCCGTTCTTCTCATTAAACTGGAAGAAGAGACGTTTGCGATACCGATTTCTTCTATTATAGAGACGGCTGTTATTGATAAGAAAGATATCCTGCAGACGCATGACAGAGAAGTGATTGATTTCAGAGGCCAAATCGTTCCGATCGTCTATCTGAAAAAAGAATTCGGCATTACGGATTCAAAACAGGATGCCGATCAGTTCCATGTAATCGTCGTGAAAAAGGGCGATAAATCCACTGCTTTTGTCGTGGACTCTTTTATCGGACAGCAGGAAGTCGTACTGAAATCACTCGGCGACTATTTGACGAACGTCTTTGCGATTTCCGGCGCTACGATTCTCGGAAACGGAGAAGTGGCGCTGATTATTGATTGTAATGCGCTGATCTACTAAAACGACACGAGGAGGTGCCCGAATGACTGCTGAAATCAAAACAGGTGAAAAAATGATTGTGTTTATGATAAACGGGAAAGAATACGCTATCTCAGTTTCCCAGGTGAAATCAATTGAAAAGTGGCAAAAACCGACGAGGGTCCCGGGTGTGGAATCTTATATCCGCGGCGTTATTAATCTGCGCGGAGTGATTACCCCGGTTCTTGATTTAAGAAAACGTCTGAATCAGCCTGAACAGGACATCACAGAAGAGACTCGGATTATCATCATTTCTTATCGTGACGCCGATGTCGGATGGGTCGTGGATGAGGCCAATGACGTCATCACCGTGCATGAAAATGAAATCGAATCCGCGCCTGAAAGCCAGACAAAGGAAACGGATGTGTGGATTAAACAGATCGTTAAGCAAGATAACAGGCTCCTCAATATTATCGATGCGCATGCGGTGCTGGATAAAGGTGCTTCGGCATCTGCGTCCGGAGAGCCTAATGCTTAAAGGGGAAAAGACAACATGAGTAAGTTTGAAGCGATCAAAGAAGAGCAGATGGATATTTTGCGGGAAGTCGGAAATATCGGGGCGGGTCACTCGGCTTCTGCAATGGCTCAGCTGCTGAACAGAAAGATAGACATGGAAGTGCCGTTTGCGACTTTATTGACATTTGATGAGCTCGCTGATTTTTTCGGCGGGGCTGAAACGCCGGTCGCCAGTATCTTTTTAAGAATGGAAGGCGACATGACCGGCTCTATCTTTCTCATCATGCCTTTTGATCAGGCGGAACAGTTTATCAGAGAGCTGATCGGAAATCCGGATTTTGATATTGACCAGCTGGGCGAAGATCATTTGAGTTCTTCTGCTTTACATGAGTTCGGCAATATTTTAGCAGGTTCCTATTTAACGGCATTGGCTGATTTGACAAAGCTTGAGATTTACCCGAGCGTGCCGGAAATCTCACTTGATATGTTCGGCGCGGTTATCAGTGAAGGGCTGATGGAGCTCAGCCAAGTCGGAGAGCATGCCATTGTCGTGGATACTTCTATTTTTGACCAGGGCAGCCGGCAGGAGCTCAAAGCCCACATGTTTATGCTCCCGGACTATGATTCTTTTGAAAAGCTCTTCGTCTCATTGGGTGCGGCTTTATGAGCCGTGCTGAAGCCGCAGTCGTTAAAGTGGGGATTGCGGATGTTCAAGTCGCGCGTTACCCGGATAAAATCCGGACCTCGGGACTCGGTTCATGCGTGGGGCTGGTTTTATACGATAAAGACAAACAAACGGCAGGACTCGTTCATGTCATGCTGCCGGACTCCGGTTTATCAAAAACGGCGGAGCTCAACCGTGCAAAATACGCGGACACCGCCGTTAAGATGACGATTGATATGCTTTTGAAAGCCGGCTGCCGCAAGTTTGCCCTGAAGGCAAAACTCGCCGGGGGAGCGGAGATGTTTAAGTTTAAAATGACAAACGACCTGATGAAAATCGGTCCGAGGAATGTAGCGGCCATCAAAGAGCAGCTTTCATTGTATAACATTCCGGTCATCAGTGAAGATACGGGCGGCTCAAGCGGCCGGACGATTGAATTTGAGCCAAAGTCCTGCATGCTGCACATTCGAACTGTTAAACAAGGTGAAACAACGATTTAATAAAGGTATGAGGTAGGGGGATAACAATGCAATCCTTGAATTATGAAGATCAGGTGCTTTGGTCGCGCTGGAAAGAGTGGAAAGATCCTAAAGCCGGTGATGATTTAATGCGCCGTTACATGCCGCTGGTCACATATCATGTCGGCAGAATTTCCGTCGGACTGCCGAAATCGGTGCATAAAGACGATCTAATGAGCCTTGGTATGCTTGGTTTATATGATGCCCTAGAAAAATTTGACCCCGGCCGGGATTTAAAATTTGATACCTATGCCTCGTTTAGAATTCGCGGTGCAATCATCGACGGGCTGCGTAAAGAAGATTGGCTGCCCAGAACTTCACGGGAGAAGACAAAAAAAGTCGAAGCGGCGATCGAAAAACTTGAACAGCGCTACCTTCGGAATGTGACGCCTTCAGAGATCGCAGAAGAGCTGGGGATGACGGAGCAGGACGTAGTATCAACGATGAATGAAGGGTTTTTTGCCAATCTCTTATCAATTGATGAAAAGCTTCACGACCAGGATGACGGTGAGAATATTCAAGTGATGATCAGAGATGACAAAAATGTGCCGCCGGAAGAAAAAATCATGAAGGACGAGCTGATCGCTCAGCTTGCGGGCAAAATTCATGAGCTCTCTGAAAAAGAGCAGCTTGTCGTCAGTTTATTCTATAAAGAAGAACTGACTTTGACCGAAATCGGACAAGTCCTGAACCTTTCGACGTCGCGGATTTCACAGATTCATTCAAAGGCGCTGTTCAAATTAAAGCACCTGCTTGAAAAAGTAATTCAATAATGAACTCATGGTTAGCGAGTGAAAAACATGTCAACACTATTATGGCTTTTAAGCTTTGTGCTTCACGGCGTACTGCTTTATGCCGTCATTATTCTGTACACGAGGTTTTCAGCCCTCAAGGAGACGGAGCGCCAGCAGAAGAAGATTCTTGAAGAGACGGAAAACACCCTTGCAGCGTTTCTGCTTGAGCTGAAAGAAGAAAATGAAAGACTCAAAGACGCAAAAAGCCGTCAAGCGCCGGACGCAGAAGACGCTGAACCCCGGCCGGAACCGAAAGAAGAGCCTGATATTCCGGACCACATGGAAAAGCTCATCAGTGCAACGGAACGGGCTGAAAGTGACGAAAACAGCGGCGCGCATTCGTTTGAAGAACGTGTTTCAGAATTATATGAACAAGGGCTCACCCCCGCGGAAATTGCCAAACGGATGCAGAGCGGAAAGACAGAAATCGAGCTGTTTTTAAAATTTCGCGGCAAAGCTGTAAAGGATTCTTGATTGTCGCATAAAGCTGTGTTATATTATTTCTTGGTGTTAAATACACACGCTTAACGATTTATGCAGAGGGTGCTGCAAACGGCAGTTCTGCACAAAAATGACCTAAGCGGAGGAAAAAAACCATTTTATTAGGAGGAAATCACATGTCAGTTATTTCTATGAAACAATTGCTTGAAGCTGGTGTTCACTTCGGCCACCAAACACGCCGCTGGAACCCAAAAATGAAGCGTTACATTTTCACGGAGCGTAACGGAATCTACATCATTGATCTTCAAAAAACAGTGAAAAAAGTAGAGGAAGCTTACAACTTCACGAAAAACCTTGCTGCTGAAGGCGGAAAAATCCTTTTCGTCGGCACAAAAAAACAAGCTCAGGATTCTGTTAAAGAAGAAGCTGTACGCTCTGGCATGTACTATGTCAACCAACGCTGGTTGGGCGGTACACTGACAAACTTCGAAACAATCCAAAAACGCATTAAGCGTCTGAAAGACATCGAGAAAATGCAAGAAAACGGTACATTTGAAGTACTTCCGAAAAAAGAAGTTGTTCAATTGAAAAAAGAATTAGAGCGTCTTGAAAAATTCCTCGGCGGAATTAAAGACATGAAGGATCTTCCTGATGCATTATTCATCATCGATCCTCGCAAAGAGCGCATCGCTGTTGCGGAAGCTCGCAAATTGAACATTCCTATCATCGGAATCGTAGATACAAACTGTGATCCTGATGAAATTGATGTCGTAATCCCTGCAAACGATGACGCAATCCGCGCTGTCAAACTTCTTACTTCTAAAATGGCAGATGCTATTCTTGAAGCGAAGCAAGGCGAAGAAGAAGCGGAAGCTGCTGAAGAGACTGCACCTGAAACAGAAACGACAACTGCGTAACCTAATCAAAAGGTGATAGAAGGGACTGCCTTTTATCACCTTTTTTCAAGAAAAATGTATCTATACATATCTTGTTTACACATATAAGGAGGAATTCAAATGGCTATTACTGCACAGCAGGTAAAAGAACTGCGTCAAAAAACAGGCGCTGGTATGATGGACTGTAAAAAAGCATTGACTGAAACTGACGGAGATATGGACAAAGCAATCGACCTTCTGAGAGAAAAAGGAATTGCGAAAGCGGCTAAAAAAGCTGACCGTATCGCTGCTGAAGGTTCTACTCTTATTAAAACTGACGGCAACAAAGGCGTTATCTTAGAAGTAAACTCTGAAACTGATTTCGTTGCGAAAAACGAAGGCTTCAAAGAGCTTCTGAACACGCTTGCTGACCACCTTCTTGCAAACGCTCCTGCTGATCTTGAAGAAGCAATGGGTCAAAAGATGGAAAATGGTTCTACTGTTGAAGAATACATCACAAGCAACGTTGCTAAAATCGGAGAGAAAATCACTCTTCGCCGTTTTGCTGTTATTTCAAAAGAAGACAGCGAAGCGTTCGGTGCTTACCTTCACATGGGAGGCCGCATCGGCGTATTATCCGTTCTTAGCGGAACAACTGACGAAGATCTTGCAAAAGACATCGCGATGCATGTTGCAGCGGTAAATCCTCGTTACATTTCCCGCGACCAAGTGTCTGAAGAAGAAGCAAACCATGAGCGTCAGATCCTGACTCAGCAAGCTCTTCAAGAAGGCAAACCGGAAAACATCGTAGCTAAAATGGTTGAAGGCCGTCTGAACAAATTCTTCGAAGAAATTTGCTTATTAGACCAAGCTTTCGTTAAAAACCCAGACGAAAAAGTGAAACAAGTTGTGGCTGCGAAAAACGCATCTGTTAAAACTTACGTCCGCTACGAAGTTGGAGAAGGTATTGAAAAACGCCAAGAAAACTTTGCTGAAGAAGTTATGAACCAAGTGAAAAAATAATGGCGGAAAGCCTTGGCGAATCTTTCGCGGCTTTTCAGGCAGTATAGGGGACACTACTTGTGTTCCCTATTTTTAAAACTATATTTACAAACCTTTTTTTCTCTTGCATAATAGGAAACGGCAATGTTTACACTTGGAGGTTATTATGGAAAAACCAAAATACAATCGTATCGTTTTAAAGCTTAGCGGAGAAGCATTGGCAGGAGAGCAGGGAAATGGCATTAATCCGACTGTCATCCAATCCATCGCTAAACAGGTAAAAGAAATCGCTGAGCTTGACGTCGAAGTGGCCGTAGTCGTAGGCGGCGGCAACTTATGGCGCGGAAAAACAGGCAGTGACTTAGGAATGGACCGTGCGACGGCCGATTATATGGGCATGCTTGCTACTGTCATGAACTCACTTGCCCTGCAGGACAGCCTGGAAACGCTCGGAATTCAGTCCAGAGTGCAGACATCAATTGAAATGCGTCAGGTCGCTGAGCCTTACATCAGAAGAAAAGCCATCCGCCACCTGGAGAAAAAACGCGTTGTTATTTTTGCCGCGGGAACAGGAAATCCTTATTTCTCTACGGACACAACCGCAGCGCTGCGTGCCGCTGAAATCGAAGCGGACGTGATTTTAATGGCGAAAAATAATGTCGACGGTGTGTATAATGCTGATCCGAGAAAAGATGAGTCAGCCGTTAAATACGAAAAATTATCTTATCTCGATGTGTTAAAAGACGGGCTGGAAGTCATGGATTCTACGGCTTCTTCATTATGTATGGATAATGATATTCCGCTGATCGTCTTTTCTATTATGGAAGAAGGAAATATTAAGCGTGCCGTAATCGGCGAATCAATCGGAACGATCGTAAGGGGGAAATAACGTTGTCAAACGAAGTATTAACACAAACAAAAGAACGCATGGAAAAAGCGGTTGCCGCTTATTCACGCGAATTGGCGTCAGTCCGCGCAGGACGTGCCAACCCATCTCTATTGGATAAAGTGACAGTAGAATACTACGGTGCCCAAACACCTTTAAACCAGCTGTCTTCCATCAATGTGCCTGAAGCGCGTATGCTTGTTGTCACACCGTATGACAAAACGGCAATCGGCGATATTGAAAAAGCGATCCTGAAAGCTGATCTTGGCGTAACGCCGACAAGTGACGGCACAATTATCCGTATCGCGATCCCGGCTTTGACGGAAGAAAGACGTAAAGAACTTGTCAAAGTCGTGAAAAAATACGCGGAAGAAGCGAAAGTAGCAGTCCGTAATGTCCGCCGTGACAGCAACGATGATCTCAAAAAACTTGAGAAAAACGGAGACATTACAGAAGACGAGCTTCGTGCTTCCAGTGAAGACGTTCAAAAGCTGACAGATGAATATGTGTCAAAAATTGACAGCGTCACAAAGGACAAAGAAAAAGAAATCATGGAAGTTTAATGAAAAACTATGTACAATAGATAATGTGAAAAGACCCTCTCATGTTTACAGGGGGTTTTTTTGTTAATACTGTTGATTACATTGATCATCAGCAACGCAACCTTTTTGGGTGACGGAGGAATCTCATGCTCAACATACTCAAAAATTGGAAGAATCAGCAGAATGCGGCTTCCAACTTAGAACGGTATACAAAAGAAGACATACTGAAGGGTGAAATTCCCGCACACATTGCTATTATTATGGACGGAAACGGACGCTGGGCGAAGAAGCGCTCACTCCCTCGGATTGCCGGACATCATGAAGGAATGAAAGTGGTAAAAAGGGTGACAAAGCTCGCAAGTCAGCTCGGCGTTAAAGTTCTGACTCTTTATGCGTTTTCAACGGAGAACTGGAAGCGCCCGAAGATGGAAGTCGACTTTTTGATGAAGCTTCCGGAAGAGTTCCTGAATACGTATCTTCCTGAATTGATAGAGGAAAATGTACAGGTGAAAATTATCGGAGATGAATCCGCGCTCCCTTCTCATACGTACAGGGCGATTGAGAAAGCCGTAAAAGATACAGAACAAAATGACGGGATGATTCTCAATTTCGCTTTGAACTACGGCGGACGCACGGAAATCGTCAATGCGGCAAAAGCACTGGCCGAACAGGTGAAAAGCGGCACGCTGAATATCGAAGACATTGATGAAGCGCTCTTTTCCGGGCATTTAATGACAGAATCAATCCAGGACCCGGAGCTGCTCATCAGAACGAGCGGAGAAATCAGATTGAGCAACTTTATGCTTTGGCAGGTGGCTTACAGTGAATTTGTTTTTACAGATGTCCTGTGGCCCGATTTTAAAGAAGATCACTTTCTGCAGGCAGTGGGAGAATTTCAGCAGCGGGGCCGGAGGTTTGGCGGAATTTAGAGGATGGTGGAAATGAAACAAAGATTGTTAACAGGTGTTCTGGCAGCGGCACTATTTTTATTTTTGGTTATTTTCGGAGGATTGCCGTTCACCGTATTTGTTTACGTGATGGGAAGTATAGCGCTTTTTGAGCTTTTGCGGATGAAAAAGCTCAGATTTTTTTCTTTTCCGGGTCTGATCAGCCTCTTGTTGTTATGGCTGTATATGATGCCGGACAAGTATCATTTTTTCGATGCGAAAATGGAAGTAACGATTTTCGCCGTATTGATTCTGCTCAGCTACACGGTGCTCGTGAAAAACACCTTTACGTTTGACGAAGTCGGGTTTATCGTTCTCGCGACGGTATATATCGGACTGTGTTTTCATTATTTTATTGAAATCAGAAACATTGAAACAAACGGGCTTTTGTATATCTTTTATGCCTGCGTTGTCATATGGTCAACGGACTCAGGCGCATATTTCGTCGGAAAGTCGCTCGGGAAGCGGAAGCTGTGGCCCGAAATCAGTCCCAACAAAACAGTGGAAGGGTTTCTCGGCGGTATTGTCATCGCCCTTATTTTTACGGCTGTTTTTCAGCTGTTTGCGCACCTTCCGATTTCATACCCGGTTCTTTTGGTCATCACGCTTGTTCTGTCTGTGTTCGGACAGATCGGGGATTTGGTTGAATCAGCGCTAAAGCGGCACTATGATGTGAAGGATTCGGGAAAAATCCTTCCCGGGCACGGCGGCATTTTAGATCGATTTGACAGCTTTTTGTTTGTCATGCCGTTCTTATACTTTCTGCTTGCGCTTTTTTCATGAGAAAGGCTAATATGAAAATAAGACCGATCTGGACGCATAGAATGGGAGTGGCATTTTGAAGAATATTTGTCTTTTAGGAGCAACAGGATCAATAGGGGAGCAGACGTTAGACGTATTGCGCATGCATCAAGATCAGTTCCGTCTCGTCTCGATGACTTTCGGTAAAAACGCCGAGAAAGCGATCCCGTTGATCAGAACGTTTCAGCCGAAATATGTAGCAGTCGGCGACATGGATACATACCAAAAAGTGAAAGAAGCGTCTTTTTCTCATGAATGCCAAATCGGCATCGGAGAAGAAGGCCTGATTGAAGCGGCAGTCATGGACGAAGTGGATATCGTGGTCAATGCGCTGCTTGGAAGCGTCGGTTTAATCCCGACTTTGAAAGCGATTGAACAGAAAAAAACAATTGCGCTTGCAAATAAGGAAACTCTCGTCACTGCCGGGCATATAGTGAAAGGACACGCAAAACGATACGGTGTTCCTCTTCTTCCGGTCGACAGCGAACATTCCGCTATTTTTCAGGCGCTGCAAGGCGAACAGAGCAAAAATATCGAGCGCCTGATCATTACGGCATCCGGCGGCAGTTTCAGAGATAAAACGCGGCAGGAGCTTGAGTCTGTAACGATTGCCGACGCCCTTAACCACCCGAACTGGTCGATGGGCGCAAAAATCACGATTGACTCGGCTACAATGATGAATAAAGGACTTGAAGTTATTGAGGCGCATTGGCTGTTTGACATTCCGTATGAACAGATTGACGTTGTATTACATAAGGAGAGCATCATTCATTCGATGGTTGAATTTCACGACAGAAGCGTCATCGCCCAGCTCGGAAATCCGGACATGAGGGTGCCGATTCAATATGCGCTGACATATCCGGACCGGCTGCCTCTGCCTGAAACAAAAAGGCTTGAATTATGGGAGATCGGAAGCCTTCATTTTGCGAAAGCTGACTTTGAAAGGTTCCGCTGCTTACAATTTGCCTTTGAATCAGGTAAAATAGGGGGAACAATGCCGACGGTTTTAAATGCGGCCAACGAAGAAGCCGTTGCCGCTTTTCTTGCCGGACGGATTTCATTCTTATCGATTGAGGACCTGATTGAAAAAGCATTGGACCGCCACAGCGTAATTCAGGATCCGAGTCTTGCGGATATCCAAGAAGTGGACAAAGACACCCGGGGATACGTTAATTCAATACTCACATAAGGTGGTATGTTCGTGAATACAGTTATCGCGTTTATTATTATTTTCGGAACGCTCGTTTTTTTCCATGAGCTGGGGCATTTATTGCTCGCCCAAAGAGCGGGAATCCTTTGCCGTGAATTTGCGATCGGCTTCGGCCCTAAAATCTTTTCATTTAAAAAGAATGAAACCGTGTATACGATCAGACTCCTTCCGGTCGGCGGGTTCGTCCGCATGGCCGGTGAAGACCCGGAGATGATCGAAGTTAAACCCGGTTATACCGTCGGACTTCTTTTTAATAAAGATGACGAAGTGGAAAAAGTCATCATTAATCAAAAGGAAAAATATCCCGACGCTTTAATTATCGAGGTGGAGACGGCTGATCTTGAGCACAAAATGAAGATTACCGGGTACGAGCAGGGGAAAGAAGATGAACTGGCAGGCTTTACTGTCAGTCAGACCTCTTTTTTTATCGTAGACGGAGAAGAAGTGCAGATTGCGCCTTACAATCGACAATTCGGGTCTAAGCCCGTATGGAAGCGGATTAAGGCGATTGCTGCCGGTCCGATAATGAACTTCATCTTAGCGTATGTCATTCTCGTCATGCTTGGATTCATTCAAGGCGTGCCTTCGAATCAGCCTGAGCTCGGGAAGCTGACAGACAATGGACGCGCAGCGGCTGCCGGTTTAAAAGAAGGCGACTATATCCAGAGCATTAACGGTGAAAAAATGAGGTCATGGACCGACATCGTGACAGCGGTAAAAGAAAATCCCGGGAAAAAAATCGATGTCGCCGTCAAACGGGACGGCAAATCGTTTCATATCTCGGTTACACCTGAAGCTGTAAAAGATGAAAATAAAAAAACAATCGGCCGCTTCGGCTCTTATGCGCCGACTGAAAAAGGCGCGCTTGCAGCGATCGCCTACGGCGCGACATCTACCGTTGATGTCACAAAAGCGATTCTGACCAATCTGGGCAAAATTGTGACAGGCCAGTTTAAGCTTGATATGCTTTCGGGTCCTGTCGGCATTTATGATATGACGGATCAAGTTGCAAAAACCGGCATCATCAACTTATTGCGGTTTGCGGCGTTTTTAAGCATCAACCTGGGAATCGTCAACCTGCTGCCGATACCGGCGCTTGACGGCGGGCGGCTGCTGTTTTTATTCATTGAAGCAATCCGCGGCAAGCCGATAAACCGTGACAAGGAAGCATTTGTCGTATTTATCGGCGTAGCTTTCTTAATGCTTCTTATGCTGGTTGTCACATGGAACGATATCCAGCGTTTATTCTTATAATTGACTAGTAAAAAATCAGAGGTGCGAAGACATGAGACAAAGTTTGACGCTTATTCCGACCCTGAGAGAAGTGCCGGCTGATGCTGAAGCAAAAAGCCATAAGCTTCTGCTGAGAGCGGGATTTATCAGACAAAATACGAGCGGGGTTTACAGCTACATGCCCCTGGCTTACAGGGTCATTCAAAACATTCAGAAGATCGTGCGTGAAGAAATGGAAAAAATCAACGCGGTGGAAATGCTGATGCCGGCCCTTCAGCAGGCTGAAACATGGCAGGAATCAGGCAGATGGTATACGTACGGGCCTGAATTAATGCGTCTGAAAGACCGCCACGGCCGCGAATTTGCTTTAGGCGCGACACATGAAGAAGTCATTACTTCTCTCGTGCGCGATGAGGTGAAATCTTATAAGCGTCTGCCGCTCACTCTTTACCAGATCCAGTCTAAATTCAGAGATGAAAAACGCCCGCGTTTCGGGTTATTGCGCGGACGCGAATTCATCATGAAAGATGCGTATTCTTTCCATGCTTCTGAAGAAAGTCTGGAGGAAACATACCAAAACATGTACGGCGCATACAGCAGCATTTTCGCACGCTGTGAATTAAACGTCCGTCCCGTTATTGCCGACTCAGGCGCGATGGGCGGAAAAGATACGCATGAATTTATGGCTCTTTCTGAAATAGGGGAAGATACCATCGCTTATTCCGATGGATCCTCTTACGCAGCCAATACGGAAATGGCGGAAGTTGTCATGAACAGCGAGCCGTCAGATGAAACACCCGAAGCATTGGAGAAAATTGATACGCCGAATGTCAAAAGCATTGAAGAGCTCGCTTCGTTCTTGCAGATCGAGCCGAGCGCCTGCATCAAATCAATCCTGTTTAAAGCTGATGACCGATTTGTTCTCGTGTTAGTGAGAGGCGATCATGAGGTCAATGACGTGAAAGTGAAAAACCTTCTGAACGCGGAAGTGGTTGAGCTTGCGTCTCATGAAGAAGTAGCGGAGAAACTTGGCACGGAGCCGGGATTTGCGGGGCCGATCGGCGCTGCCGGCGACATTGAGATTTATGCCGACCAAGCCGTGAAAGTAATGGTAAACGCTGTTAGCGGCGCGAATGAAAGAGACCGTCATTACCGAAACGTAAACATCGAACGTGATGCGTCTGTAAAAGCGTATGCCGATCTTCGAATCATTCAGGAAGGCGATCCGTCACCTGACGGAAAAGGCACGATCCGTTTCGCTGAAGGGATTGAGGTCGGACAAGTCTTTAAACTCGGCACGCGTTACTCTGAAGCGATGAATGCGACATACCTTGATGAAAACGGGCGTGCGCAGCCGATGCTGATGGGATGTTACGGAATCGGCGTGTCCAGAACGCTTTCAGCCATCGCTGAACAGCATCACGACGAAAAAGGCTTGATCTGGCCGAAAAGCGTTGCTCCGTATGATCTTCATATTTTGGCGCTGAATATGAAAAACGAAGCGCAAAAAGAGCTTGCTGAACAGCTTTACGGCAAATTCCAGGCGGAAGGTTATGAGGTATTATACGATGACCGCGCTGAACGCGCAGGCGTGAAATTTGCTGATTCTGATCTGATCGGCCTTCCGATCCGCATCACTGTCGGAAAACGTGCCGACGAGGGCATCGTAGAAGTGAAAATCCGCAAAACCGGTGAATCTGCCGAAGTTTCAGTGGATGAGCTTTCTGAATTTATCAAGACGAAGTAATCACCATAACGAATCATACAAAATCATGTTAAAATAGAGAAAAAAGAAGGTACCTCATCACCTGCGGAGGTACCTTCACTTATGATGTTTTAAGGGAGGGATACTGTCTGAATGGAACAGTTATCAGTAAACAGAAGACAGTTTCAGATTCTTCTGCAGCAGCTTAATATGACAGATGATACCTTCATGACATACTTTGAAGACGGAGAGATTGATAAACTGACAATCCATAAAGCAGAAAAAGCCTGGCATTTCCAATTTCGCTTTAAGGCTCTTTTGCCGTATCAAATATATGATTCATTCATGATGAGGTTAACACAATCGTTTGCTCACATCGCACGTGTCACATCGTCTGTTCAGGTCATTGACCCTACAGTGACAGAGGAGCTTGTACAGGATTATTGGACACGCTGTATTGAAGAGCTTGAAGGAACCTCGCCGCCGATGGTGGCTCTTTTGAATCAGCAGAAGCCGAAGCTCAAGGGAAACAAGCTGATCGTGAAAACAAAAACAGATACAGAAGCATCTGCGCTCAAAAATAAATACAGCGCACTGATTCAGCACAGCTATCGCCAATTCGGCTTTCCGGAACTGCAGCTGGATACCGAAATTTTCGTATCTGACCAAGAAGTCCAGAAATTCCGCGAGCAAAAGCTTGCTGAAGATCAGGAGCGGGCGATGCAGGCGCTTATCGAAATGGAGAAGAAGGAAAAAGAGGGCGATGAGGATCAGGCTCCGTCCGGACCGCTTGTCATCGGCTATCAAATTAAAGAGAACGAAGAAATCCGGACGCTTGACAGCATCATGGATGAAGAAAGAAGAATTACGGTGCAGGGGTTTGTGTTTGATGCTGAAACACGCGAGCTGAAAAGCGGACGCACGCTCTGCATTTTCAAAATCACGGACTATACAAACAGCATTTTAGTAAAAATGTTCGCCAGAGAAAAAGAAGACGCCGCTTTGATGAAAACGCTGAAAAAAGGCATGTGGGTGAAGGCGCGGGGAAGCATTCAAAACGATACATTCGTCAGAGACCTCGTCATGATTGCAAATGACGTGAATGAAATAAAAGCCAAAACCCGTGAAGACTCCGCTCCTGAAGGCGAAAAACGGGTTGAGCTTCATCTGCATTCTCCGATGAGCCAAATGGATGCTGTAACGGGCATCGGAAAGCTTGTCGAACAGGCGAAAAAATGGGGACATGAAGCGATTGCGTTAACTGATCATGCCGTTGTGCAGTCTTTCCCGGATGCCTATTCCGCCGCGAAAAAACACGGCATTAAAATGATTTACGGAATGGAAGCCAATATCGTAGATGACGGTGTTCCGATCGCATACAATCCAGCTCACCGTCTCCTGGAAGAAGACACATACGTCGTCTTTGACGTTGAAACGACAGGTCTGTCCGCAGTGTATGACACCATCATTGAGCTTGCCGCAGTCAAAATAAGAGGCGGAGAAATCATCGATAAATTCGAAGCGTTCGCCAATCCGCACCATCCGCTGTCAGCAACGACGATAGAGCTTACCGGGATTACGGACGACATGGTCCGCGACGCTCCCGATGTCGTTGACGTCGTCCGGGATTTTAAAGAATGGATCGGCGATGACGTGCTTGTGGCTCATAACGCCAGCTTTGATATGGGATTTTTAAATGTGGCGTACAAGCGTCTTTTGAAAACGGAAAAAGCGAAAAATCCGGTCATTGATACGCTGGAACTCGCGCGTTTCCTGTATCCTGAGTTTAAAAATCACCGCTTAAATACGTTATGTAAGAAGTTTGATATCGAATTAACCCAGCATCACCGAGCGGTCTTTGACGCTGAAGCAACGGGCTACCTGCTGTTGAAAATGCTCAAAGATGCCGCTGAAAAAGACATTTTTTATCATGATCAGCTGAATGAGAATATGGGACAATCCAATGCTTATCAAAGATCAAGGCCTTATCACGCTACATTGCTTGCCGTAAATGAGACCGGCCTTAAAAATCTGTTTAAGCTCGTGTCCATTTCTCATATTCAATATTTCTACAGAGTGCCGCGCATTCCGAGGTCGCAGCTTAATAAATACAGAGAAGGTCTGTTAATCGGCTCTGCCTGTGACAGGGGAGAGGTCTTTGAAGGCATGATGCAAAAATCTCCTGAAGAGGTTGAAGATATCGCATCCTTCTATGACTATCTTGAAGTGCAGCCGCCGGAAGTATACAGACACCTTCTGCAGCTTGAGCTCGTCCGGGATGAAAAAGCGCTGAAAGAAATCATCGCCAACATTACGAAGCTCGGGGAAAAATTGAATAAGCCGGTCGTGGCTACGGGAAATGTCCACTATTTAAACGATGAGGATAAAATTTACCGGAAGATCTTAATATCTTCCCAAGGCGGCGCCAACCCGTTAAACAGACACGAACTGCCTAAAGTGCACTTCAGAACGACAGATGAAATGCTGGAGGCTTTCTCCTTCCTCGGTGCGGAAAAAGCGAAAGAAATCGTGGTTGACAATACACAGAAAGTCGCTTCGATGATCGATGAGATCAAACCGATCAAAGACGATCTGTACACGCCGAAAATTGACGGGGCTGATGAAGAAATCCGTGAAATGAGCTATCAGCGCGCCAAAAGCATTTACGGTGAAGAGCTTCCCGAAATTGTGGAAGCGAGAATAGAAAAAGAATTAAAAAGTATCATCGGCCATGGATTCGCCGTTATTTATCTCATCTCTCATAAGCTTGTAAAACGGTCTCTGGATGACGGTTATCTCGTCGGCTCCCGGGGGTCCGTCGGTTCATCGCTTGTAGCGACCTTAACGGAAATCACTGAAGTAAACCCGCTCGCTCCGCACTATGTGTGCCCGAGCTGCCGATATTCCGAATTCTTTAACGACGGATCAGTCGGTTCCGGTTTTGACCTTCCGGATAAAACCTGCCCGTCTTGCGGCACGCCTTTGAAAAAGGACGGACATGATATTCCGTTTGAAACGTTCTTAGGCTTTAAAGGTGACAAAGTACCCGATATCGACTTGAACTTCTCAGGTGAGTATCAGCCCCATGCCCATAACTACACGAAAGTATTGTTCGGTGAAGATAACGTGTATCGCGCGGGAACGATCGGCACCGTCGCGGAAAAGACGGCTTACGGATATGTGAAAGGCTATGCGGGCGATCACAACCTACACATGCGCGGCGCGGAGATCGATCGTCTGGTGCAAGGCTGCACCGGCGTTAAGAGAACGACCGGCCAGCACCCGGGGGGGATTATCGTTGTCCCGGATTACATGGATATTTACGATTTTTCACCGATACAATTCCCGGCAGATGCGACGGGGTCTGAATGGAAAACGACTCATTTTGACTTCCACTCCATTCATGACAACCTGCTGAAGCTTGATATATTGGGGCACGATGATCCGACAGTCATCCGGATGCTTCAGGATTTAAGCGGAATTGATCCGAAGACGATTCCGACAGATGATCCGGAAGTTATGAAGATTTTCCAAGGTACAGAATCGCTAGGCGTCACTGAAGAGCAGATCGGCTGTAAAACGGGGACGCTCGGCATTCCTGAATTCGGGACGCGATTTGTGCGGCAGATGCTTGAGGATACGAAGCCGACGACGTTCTCCGAGCTTGTCCAGATTTCCGGGCTTTCCCACGGAACGGACGTATGGCTCGGCAATGCGCAGGAACTGATACACAACAATACGTGTGAACTGAGCGAAGTGATCGGCTGCCGTGATGACATTATGGTTTACTTGATCTATCAGGGCCTTGAGCCTTCACTGGCCTTTAAAATCATGGAATTCGTCCGTAAAGGCAAAGGCCTGACGCCGGAATGGGAAGAAGAAATGAAAAAGAACAATGTGCCGAACTGGTATATTGATTCATGCAAAAAAATCAAATACATGTTCCCGAAAGCCCACGCCGCCGCATACGTGCTGATGGCGGTGCGGATTGCATACTTTAAAGTGCATCACGCGCTTTTATATTATGCTGCGTATTTTACCGTCCGCGCAGATGACTTTGACATTGATACAATGATTAAAGGGTCGACCGCTATCAGAGCGGTGATGGATGATATCAGCTCTAAAGGGCTTGATGCTTCGCCGAAGGAGAAAAACCTCCTTACCGTGTTAGAGCTTGCGCTTGAAATGTGTGAGCGCGGCTATTCCTTCCAGAAGGTCGATCTATACCGTTCGAGCGCTTCGGAATTTATCATTGACGGCAACAGTCTCATCCCGCCGTTCAACTCAATTCCGGGACTCGGAACCAACGCCGCTCTCAATATTGTGAAAGCGCGGGAAGAAGGGGAGTTCCTTTCAAAAGAGGATCTTCAAAAACGCGGAAAAGTGTCAAAAACCATTTTAGAGTATTTAGACCGTCACGGCTGTCTTGAGTCCCTTCCGGACCAAAATCAGCTG
Organism: Bacillus sp. IS1; assembly: GCF_032461585.1. Taxonomy (NCBI): domain Bacteria; kingdom Bacillati; phylum Bacillota; class Bacilli; order Caryophanales; family Bacillaceae; genus Bacillus; species Bacillus sp. IS1. The sequence continues at coordinate 496,996 of NZ_JAWCWR010000001.1, forward strand.
TCTCTGTTTTAAGCTTTGTGCACAGCCTCCGAGCGGAGTTTGATTTGCATTAAATATATGGTTATGGTATAGTTTTATTGGAAATGCTAACGATTACCGAGGCAAAGAGTGGGGAAACCCGCTCTTTTGTATTGAACAGGCAATTTTGCCTCGACATGTTCATCGTTTTCTCAATGCCCCTGCTCTTTTGAAGCAGGGTTTTTATGCAGAGGAACGGCTGATATGATATCGACAGCACAAGGAGGAAAAACATGAGCAAAAAAGTGACTGATACCGTTCAAGAAATGGCTCAGCCCATACTGGATGACCTTCAGCTTGAACTCGTAGACATTGAATTTGTCAAAGAGGGTCAAAACTGGTTCCTTCGCGTGTTTATTGATTCCGAGAACGGTGTTGATATTGAGGAGTGCGCTAAAGTCAGCGAAGCGTTAAGCGAAAAGCTGGATGAGGCCGATCCGATCACCCAGAACTACTTTCTTGAAGTATCTTCTCCTGGAGCCGAGCGTCCATTAAAGAAAAAAGCCGACTTCGAAAAATCACTGGGCAAAAATGTGTACATGAAAACGTACGAACCGATTGACGGTTTAAAAGTGTTTGAAGGCAAATTGGCTGAATTTGATGGACAAACTGTTACAATAGAGATGACGGTCAAAACAAGAAAGAAACGGGTCAATATTCCGTATGAAAAAATAGCTAACGCAAGATTAGCTGTAACATTTTAATGAATGAAGTATTAGTGTTTAAGGGGGGAGACCGCTAACATGAGCAGTGAACTATTAGATGCTCTCACTATTCTTGAAAAAGAAAAAGGCATCAGTAAAGACATTATCATCGAAGCAATTGAAGCTGCCTTAATTTCCGCGTATAAGCGAAATTTTAACCAGGCGCAAAACGTACGGGTCGATCTGAACCGTGAGACGGGCACGATCCGCGTGTTCGCAAGAAAGGATGTCGTAGACGAGGTATACGATTCAAGACTTGAAATCTCGCTTGACGACGCCCAGCACATCCATCCGAACTACCTTGTCGGAGATGTCGTTGAAATAGAAGTAACGCCGAAAGACTTCGGCCGCATTGCTGCACAGACGGCGAAACAAGTGGTGACGCAGCGTGTCCGTGAAGCTGAGCGCGGCGTGATTTACTCAGAATTTATCGATCGTGAAGAAGACATTATGACGGGAATTGTACAGCGCTTAGACAGCAAGTTTATTTACGTGTCTCTCGGCAAGATTGAAGCGCTGCTGCCCGTCAATGAACAAATGCCGAATGAGAGCTATAAACCGCACGATCGGATTAAAGTATTTATCACAAAAGTCGAAAAAACGACAAAAGGGCCGCAGATCTATGTATCAAGAACGCATCCCGGTCTGTTGAAGCGTCTTTTTGAAATTGAAGTGCCGGAAATTTATGACGGAACGGTCGAACTGAAATCCGTTGCCAGAGAAGCGGGCGACCGCTCTAAAATTTCCGTCCGCACTGATGATCCTGACGTTGATCCGGTCGGTTCATGCGTGGGTCCCAAAGGCCAGCGCGTGCAGGCGATCGTCAATGAACTGAAAGGCGAAAAAATTGATATCGTCAACTGGTCTGATGATCCGGTTGAATTTGTTGCCAATGCGCTCAGCCCGTCTAAAGTGCTGGATGTCATCGTCAACGAAGAAGAAAAAGCCACGACTGTCATCGTTCCTGATTACCAGCTTTCTCTGGCAATCGGAAAAAGAGGGCAAAACGCCCGCTTAGCTGCGAAACTGACAGGCTGGAAAATCGATATCAAAAGTGAAACGGATGCAAGAGACCTTGGCATCTATCCGAGAGAGCATGAAGAAGATGACGATTTAGAGCCGCTCTTTATGGAGCCTGAAACAGCCGAATCGGATGAATAAGAGGTGACTTTAGGTGAATAAGCGAAAAAAAATTCCTCTGCGCAAATGCGTGGTAACGGGGGAAATGAAGCCTAAAAAGGAACTGATCCGAATTGTCCGTTCTAAAGAAGGAGAGATTTCAGTCGATCCGACCGGAAAGAAGAACGGGCGGGGTGCCTATATCACCCTTGAGAAAGAATGCATCTTAGCTGCGAAAAAGAAAAACACATTGCAAAATCAATTTCAATCACAAATCGATGACCAGATTTTCGAAGAATTGCTGGAACTGGCGGAAAAGGTGAAAAAATAACATGTCTGGAATGGAATGGTTTCCCTTGCTGGGTCTGGCCAATCGAGCTCGTAAGGTCGTGTCGGGCGAGGACTTGGTTATAAAAGAAATTAGAAATGCGCGTGCAAAACTTGTTCTGCTGACAGAAGATGCATCTGCGAATACTGCAAAAAAAGTATCCGATAAATGCAATTATTATAAAGTGCCTTATAAAAAAGTCGAAAGCCGCGCGGATCTCGGCCGCTCTATCGGCAAGGAATCACGTGTCGTTGTCGCCGTCACTGACCAAGGTTTTGCGAATAAGCTGATCAGCTTGCTCGATTAATATTTTTGGGGGTGAACGAATGGCTAAAATGAGAGTTTACGAATATGCAAAAGCCATCAATGTTTCAAGCAAGGAAATTTTGACTGCGCTGAAAAACATGGATATAGTAGTAAATAACCATATGGCAATGCTTGAAGAAAAGACCATTAAGCAGCTTGATGCGAAATTTAAAAAAGGCGGCGCCGGCGTTACATCTCAGAAGCCTGCGGAAACGAACAAAAACAAGCCGCAAGGGATTAATCAGCAGCCTGCTGGGAATCAACCAAACAAAATTCGAGACGGAAAGAAGAATGACGTGCAGAATAATCAATTTAACAAAAACAAGAAGAACAACAACAACAACAAAAACAAAAACAAACGCAATCATAACAACAAAAATCAGTATCAGCAAAAACCGCTGAAGCCGAAAAAAGAGCTTCCTGAGAAAATTACGTTTTCCGGCTCTTTAACAGTCGGAGCTTTAGCCGAGGAACTGGGCAAAGAGCCGTCTGAACTCATTAAAAAACTGATGCTTCTGGGCGTAATGGCTACCATTAACCAGGAGCTTGACAAAGACACAATCGAACTGATCGCATCTGAATACGGTGTAGAAACAGAAGAAGTGATTGTGCTTGAAGAAACTGAGCTTGAAAAATATGAAGAGGCTGACAAAGAAGAAGATCTTCAAATCCGTCCGCCTGTCGTGACGATCATGGGCCACGTTGACCACGGGAAAACGACCCTCCTTGACAGCATCAGAAAAACAAAAGTTGTTGAAGGAGAAGCCGGCGGAATCACCCAGCATATCGGGGCTTACCAGATCGAAGAAAACGGCAAAAAAATCACGTTCTTAGATACTCCGGGACACGCGGCGTTTACAACAATGCGGGCGCGCGGTGCGGAAGTAACTGATATCACCATTTTAGTCGTAGCGGCCGATGACGGCGTTATGCCGCAGACAGTCGAAGCCATCAACCATGCGAAAGCGGCTGAGGTTCCGATTATCGTTGCCGTGAATAAAGTGGATAAAGAAAGCGCGAACCCTGACCGTGTCATGCAGGAGCTGACTGAATACGGACTCGTTCCTGAAGCATGGGGAGGAGAAACGATTTTCGTTCCTCTGTCCGCTCTTACAGGCAAGGGAATTGACGAGCTTGTCGAAATGATTCTGCTTGTCAGTGAAGTGGAAGAGCTGAAAGCCAATCCGAACCGTCAGGCAAAAGGAACGGTTATTGAAGCTGAGCTCGATAAAGGAAGAGGATCTGTCGCGACACTTCTCGTTCAAACGGGAACATTGAATGTCGGAGATCCGATCGTTGTCGGAAATACATTCGGCCGCGTGCGGGCCATGGTTAATGATCTCGGCCGCCGCGTGAAAACAGCCGGACCGTCCACACCTGTAGAAATCACGGGCTTAAACGACGTACCGCAGGCTGGCGATCAATTCCTCGTCTTTAAAGACGAAAAAACAGCCCGTTCTGTCGGTGAAGCACGCGCTTCCAAGCAACTGGAAGAACAGCGCAGCGACAAAGCGAAGCTGAGCCTCGATGATCTGTTTGAACAAATTAAACAAGGCGATGTCAAAGACATCAATTTAATCGTAAAAGCTGACGTTCAAGGTTCAGCCGAAGCGTTAACAGCCGCTCTCCAAAAAATTGAAGTAGAAGGCGTAAAAGTGAAAATCATTCACACAGGCGTCGGTGCGATTACGGAATCAGACATCATTCTCGCATCTGCTTCAAATGCAATCGTTATCGGGTTTAATGTGCGCCCAGACGGAAATGCTAAGAGCACGGCTGAAGCTGAAAATGTAGATATCCGTCTTCACCGTATCATTTACAAAGTCATCGAAGAAATTGAAGCGGCGATGAAAGGAATGCTTGATCCTGAATACGAAGAAAAAGTCATCGGCCAGGTTGAAGTGCGCCAAACATTCAAAGTGTCGAAAATCGGCACGATTGCCGGCGGATATGTAACAGACGGCCACATTACACGTGACAGCGGACTCCGCCTGATCCGTGACGGCGTGGTCATCTTCGAAGGGGAAGTAGACGTTCTGAAACGCTTCAAAGATGATGTGAAAGAAGTTTCACAAGGATATGAATGTGGTATTACAATTAAGAAATACAATGACATTCGCGAAGGCGACATCCTTGAAGCGTATGTCATGCAGGAAATCGAAAGAAAGTGATCGGATTTGCGGAATGTGAATGCATCATTTATGATGCGGGATCATTAAAGGAGAAACGAGCCGTTCTGAAGCGGATTATAACGAGGGTTCAGAATAAGTTCAACGTGTCGGCTGCAGAAATCGGCTATCAGGACACTTGGCAGCGGACCAGCTTCGGAATCGCCGTCGTCTCCTCCTCTCACGTTCAGGCGGAAAAGGAGATACAGCGCGTACTCGCGTTTATTGACTCCTTTCCCGAAATAGAACGGACGATCACTAGAACAGAGTGGTTTTAACTTAGAGGTGATTGAATTGAGTATGAGAGCAAACCGTGTCGGCGAGCAGATGAAAAAAGAGCTCGGGGATATTATCAGCCGAAAGCTGAAAGACCCGAGAATCGGATTTCTCACTGTAACAGACGTACGTGTTTCAGGTGATTTACAAATAGCGAAGGTGTATATCTCCGTTCTCGGCGGAGAGAAAAAGAAAGAGGAGGCGCTGAAAGGGCTTGAGAAAGCGAAAGGATTTATCCGTTCTGAAATCGGCAGCCGAATCAGACTCCGCAAAACGCCTGAGCTTGAATTTGAATTTGATGAATCAATTGAGTACGGCAACCGTATTGAAACATTGATTCACGAACTGCATTCAGATAAACCGTCTGAATAACAAGGAAAGAGGATGGGCGAGTGTCGTCTGTCCTCTTTTCTGCGTTTTACGGGATACAATTGATAACAAAGGAGCGAAAGACAGATGGTTAACGGAGTTCTCCTTTTACATAAACCGGTCGGCATGACTTCTCACGACTGTGTAATGAAAATAAGAAAACTGTTAAAAACAAAGAAAGTCGGGCATACGGGAACGCTTGATCCGGAAGTGTCAGGCGTACTGCCGATCTGTGTCGGACGGGCTACAAAGATCGTTGAGTACGTCACCGACAAGTCAAAAACGTACGATGCTGAGATCACTCTCGGCTTCTCCACATCGACCGAAGACCAGACTGGAGAAACGGTCAGCGTAAAACCTGTCAAGGAGCCGCTGAAAGAAGCGGATATCAAAGCCGTTTTAGACGAACTGAAGGGACCGCAGGAGCAAGTGCCGCCGATGTATTCCGCTGTAAAGGTCAACGGAAAAAAGCTCTATGAATACGCCAGAGCCGGTATTGAAGTGGAGCGGCCGAAGCGGAATATCACGATTGAAGATATCGCGCTCACTTCCCCTGTCACTTATAAAGAAGACACATCATCATTCCGCTTTACAGTCACGTGCTCAAAGGGCACTTACGTGAGAACATTGGCAGTGACAATCGGTGAAAAACTCGGCTATCCCGCGCATATGTCGCATCTCATCCGCACCGCTTCCGGCGATTTCAGCCTTGATGAGTGTTTCACGTTTGAGGAACTTGAACAGCAGGTTTCAGACGGAACGGTTGCAGAGCATGCCGTGCCGATTGAAAGAGCGCTCAATCATTTGCCGAAATGGGTCATAAGTGATACATTAGCTAAGAAAGCTGAAAACGGGTCAGTGTTTGACATCCCGGCGGAATTTTCTGCAATGACAGCTGACGCCCGTATAGCGGTCTGTACTGAAGACGGAGAATGTGTGGCCATTTATATGCCGCATCCTTCAAAAAAAGGACTGCTGAAACCGGCTAAAGTGCTCATGCAAAAAAGCGAACAATAAGAAAAAAGGTGACCGTTCTGTGAAGACGATACATATTTCTCATCCGCATCATTTACAAAAAGAAGAGCAGCCGGCGTCTGTCATGGCGCTCGGCTACTTTGACGGCGTTCATTTGGGACACCGGAAAGTAATCGGAACAGCCAGACAAATTGCCGAAGAAAAAGGCCTGTCGCTGGCCGTTATGACGTTTCATCCTCACCCTTCCCATGTGTTGGGCAGGGACAAAGAGCCAAAGGATCTGATTACGCCGCTTGAAGATAAAATCAGCCAGATCGGACGTTTAGGCGCTGATGTGCTGTATGTCGTAAAGTTTGATGAAGCGTTTGCGTCTCTTTCTCCAAAACAGTTTGCCGAGGAGTATATTTTAGGGTTAAACGCGCGGCACGCTGTGGGAGGCTTCGATTTTACGTACGGAAAATACGGAAAAGGCACGATGGAGACGCTGCCGGACGATTTAAACGGCAAGGCCGGATGCACGACTGTCGAGAAACAGACCGAGCAGGACAGAAAGATCAGCTCTACTTATATCCGGTCAGCGCTGCAGGATGGTGACGTTGAACTGGCGCACACTCTTCTCGGCCAGCCGTATTTTATCCGGGGCACTGTGATTCACGGAGACAAAAGAGGCCGCACCATCGGTTTTCCGACCGCGAATGTCGGCCTGCACAACAGTTATATCGTGCCGCCGACAGGCGTGTATGCAGTGAAAGCCGAAATAAAAGGCGAGGTGTATGAAGGCGTCTGCAACATCGGCTACAAACCGACCTTTTATGAAAAGCGTCCCGATCAGCCGTCAATTGAAGTACATTTGTTTAATTTTCAACAGGATGTATACGGAGAAGACGTTAAAATCGAGTGGTACAAACGAATCCGAAGCGAACGGAAGTTTAACGGCATCGATGAACTGACGGCTCAGATCGGGAAAGACAAACAAGAAGCGATCCGTTTTTTCAGCAAATAACGGGAAAAACATCAAAAGTACACAAATTTTCTTCTAAAAGATTTGCATATGGGCGCGATTTTTAGTATCATATGTTTCGTAGTCTTAAAACCATTGCTTGGCAATCCGAAGTCACCGACGGTTGCTAGGTAACTGGGGCTAATTATGATATGGAGGTGAAACAGGATGGCAATTACTCAAGAGCGTAAAAATCAACTCATCAGCGAGTTCAAAACACACGAATCTGATACTGGATCTCCAGAAGTTCAGATCGCTATCCTAACAGACTCAATTAACAACTTGAACGAGCATTTGCGTACTCACAAGAAAGATCACCACTCACGTCGCGGTCTTCTTAAAATGGTAGGTAAACGTCGTAATCTTCTTACGTATCTGCGTAATAAAGACGTAACTCGTTACCGTGAGTTAATTAACAAACTAGGCTTACGTCGATAATCGTAAAAAGCGGGAGGATTCCCGCTTTTTTATCGTATTAAAGCGAAAAAAATAATGATAAAAAAACAATGAAATCCTTTTACATACTACTTTGACATTGATATGTTCAATTCATTTCGTTCATAATAGGAGTAATTGATTATTTCACACATTAAGAGAGGAGCTCGTAATCGAATGGGACAAGAGAAACATGTCTTTACCATAGATTGGGCCGGCAGACAGCTTACAGTAGAAGCCGGCCAGCTTGCCAAACAGGCAAACGGCGCTGTCATGGTCCGCTACGGCGATACTGCAGTGCTCAGCACAGCAACCGCATCAAAAGAACCGAAACCGCTAGATTTTTTCCCGCTTACCGTTAACTATGAAGAAAGATTATACGCAGTAGGTAAAATTCCGGGCGGTTTTATTAAAAGAGAAGGCCGTCCAAGTGAAAAGGCCGTTTTAGCCAGCCGTCTGATCGACCGTCCGATCCGCCCGCTTTTCGCAGACGGATTCCGTAACGAAGTACAAGTCATCAGCATTGTCATGAGTGTTGATCAGGACTGCTCATCTGAAATGGCTGCAATGTTCGGTTCATCACTCGCTCTTTGCGTTTCCGATATCCCGTTTGAAGGCCCGATCGCGGGTGTGACGGTAGGCCGCATTGACGGGAAATTCGTCATCAATCCGACGGTTGACCAGCTTGAAAAAAGTGATATCAACCTCATCGTTGCAGGCACAAAAGACGCCATCAACATGGTGGAAGCCGGAGCGGATGAAGTTCCTGAAGAAATCATGCTTGAGGCGATTATGTTCGGTCACGAAGAAATTAAGCGCCTGATCGCATTCCAAGAAGAAATCGTCGCAGCAGTCGGCAAAGAAAAAACAGAAATCGAACTGTATGAAATTGACGAAGAGCTCAGCGAAAAAGTAAAAAGCCTTGCGGAGCCGGATCTTCTCAGCGCCATTCAGGTTCACGAAAAACATGCTCGCGAAGACGCGATCAATGAAGTGAAAAATGCAGTTGTCGCGAAATTCGAAGAAGAAGAGCATGATGAAGATACGATTAAAAAAGTGAAACAGACACTGTCTAAACTCGTGAAAAACGAAGTGCGCCGTTTGATCACAGAAGAAAAAGTCCGTCCGGACGGCCGCGGCGTTGATCAAATCCGCCCGCTTTCTTCAGAAGTCGGCCTTCTGCCGAGAACGCATGGCTCCGGGCTGTTTACGAGAGGACAGACGCAGGCGCTCAGCGTTTGTACATTAGGCGCCCTTGGGGACGTTCAGATTCTTGACGGTTTAGGCGTGGAAGAATCAAAACGCTTTATGCATCATTATAACTTCCCGCAGTTCAGCGTTGGGGAGACAGGCCCGATGCGCGGACCGGGACGCCGTGAGATCGGTCACGGCGCTCTTGGAGAGCGTGCGCTTGAGCCGGTCATTCCGAATGAAAAAGACTTCCCGTATACGGTCCGCCTCGTATCCGAAGTGCTTGAATCAAACGGTTCCACTTCACAGGCCAGCATTTGCGCGAGCACGCTTGCCATGATGGACGCAGGTGTTCCGATTAAAGCCCCTGTTGCAGGTATCGCGATGGGACTTGTGAAATCAGGCGAGTACTATACGGTATTAACGGATATTCAAGGGATGGAAGACGCCCTCGGTGACATGGACTTTAAAGTAGCCGGCACGGAAAAAGGCGTGACAGCGCTGCAAATGGACATTAAAATTGAAGGCCTTTCAAGAGAAATTCTTGAAGAAGCGCTTCAGCAGGCGAAAAAAGGAAGAATGGAAATCTTGAACAGCATGCTCAGCACGCTTGGTGAATCAAGAAAAGAACTTTCTCAATATGCGCCGAAAATTTTAACGATGAACATTAATCCGGATAAAATCCGTGACGTTATCGGACCGAGCGGTAAACAAATCAACAAAATCATTGAAGATACCGGTGTTAAAATTGACATTGAACAAGACGGCACTATCTTTATTTCTTCTACTGATGAAAGCAGCAACCAAAAAGCGAAAAAAATCATCGAAGATCTTGTCAGAGAAGTCGAAGTCGGCCAGCTTTACCTCGGTAAAGTCAAACGGATTGAGAAATTCGGCGCTTTCGTTGAAATCTTCAGCGGAAAAGACGGTCTCGTTCACATCTCTGAACTAGCGCTCGAACGGGTCGGCAAGGTTGAGGATGTTGTGAAAATCGGTGACGAAATCCTTGTGAAGGTAACTGAAATTGACAAACAGGGACGAGTGAATCTGTCGCGTAAAGCAGTGCTGCGCGAAGAGAAAGAAAAAGAACAGGAACAACAACAATCTTAAATGAAAACCTAACAAGGAGCCTGGGAGACCCGGCTTCTTTATTTTGAGAAAGACAACAGACGGGTTCTACCTTGTCCTCCTCATACATAATGTGTGATGAGGGGGGAAGGACATGTTGAAAAAATTCGTGCCGTTTGCCGTTTTTTTATTTCTTTTTTTTGTTTCGTTTGAAATGTTAAAAAATCCGTATACAGTTGATTACATAGACGCAATGAAAAAAGACGCTGTAACAGTGTCAGCATCAAAAGATCCGCTCTATGAAGAATTACTGCAAAAAGCGTCAGAGTATGAAGTAAAGCCGCAAGACGCGCGGATTGATAAAATATGGAAGAGTATACCGGGATATAACGGTTTAAAAGTCAATGTGGAAAAATCCTATAAGCAAATGAAAAAGGACGGAGAATTTCACGAAGACGACCTTGTCTATGAGCAGGTGAAACCGAAAGTCCATCTTGATTCTCTCGCGCCCGAACCCATTTATAAAGGACATCCCGACAAACCGATGGTCGCATTCCTGATAAATGTCGCCTGGGGAAACGAATACGTGGAGCAAATGCTGCCTATTCTGAAGCAGCACCAGGTCAAAGCAACTTTCTTTCTTGAAGGGAAATGGCTGAAAAACAATCAGGAACTTGGGAAAAAAATAGCGGCAGACGGACATGAAATCGGAAATCATTCATACAATCACCCTGATATGAGCAAACTGACTTCAGGAAGCATTTCCGAACAGCTTGACAAAACCAATGCACAAATCAGCGAGACGCTCGGCATAAAGCCAAAATGGTTTGCGCCGCCAAGCGGCAGCTTCAGAAAAGCCGTGGTCGACCTTGCGGCGGAAAAAGGAATGGGCACCATCATGTGGACCGTTGACACCATTGACTGGCAAAAACCGTCTCCGGCTGTTTTACAAACAAGGGTGTTGAGCAAAATACATAACGGAGCCATGATTTTAATGCATCCGACTGATCCGACTGCGAAAAGCCTGGATACACTGATTGCAAAAATCAAAGAAAAAGGCTACGCGCTCGGCTCAGTGTCTGACTTAATGGATGAAAACAGGCTGATGAAGTAGCAGGCGGCAGTTTGCCTGTCTTTGAATAGGAGGAACAGACTTGATAAAACGCTATACATGCCAAAACGGTGTAAGAGTTGTGCTTGAAAATAATCCAACGGTGCGGTCTGTGGCAATCGGCGTCTGGATCGGGACGGGGTCACGTCATGAAACACCGGAGACAAACGGTATTTCGCACTTTCTTGAGCATATGTTTTTTAAAGGAACAAATACCAGGTCCGCACGGGAAATCGCAGAATCCTTCGATCGGATAGGCGGCCAAGTGAATGCCTTCACTTCAAAAGAATATACGTGCTATTACGCCAAAGTTCTGGATGAGCATGCAAACTACGCACTTGATGTGCTGGCTGATATGTTCTTTCATTCTGCTTTTGACGAAGATGAGCTCAAAAAAGAAAAGAACGTCGTATATGAAGAAATCAAAATGTATGAAGACGCGCCGGATGACATTGTCCACGATCTGCTGAGCAAAGCGACATACGGCAATCATTCGCTCGGCTACCCGATTCTCGGGACGGAGGAAACGCTTTCGTCATTTAACGGTGATTCTCTCAGACAGCATATGGATGACTTTTACACGCCGGACCGCGTCGTCATTTCTGTCGCCGGAAATGTAACAGAACAATTCATTAAAGACGTGGAGAAATGGTTCGGTACATACGAAGCGAAGGGCAAAGCAAGCGGCATCAGCGAGCCTGAGTTTCATTATGAAAAGCTGACCAGAAAAAAAGACACCGAACAGGCGCATCTCTGTCTCGGTTTCAAAGGCCTGAAAGTCGGAGACCCGGACATTTACGATTTGATCGTCTTAAACAACGTGCTGGGCGGAAGCATGAGCAGCCGTCTTTTCCAGGATGTGCGCGAAGATAAAGGACTGGCCTATTCTGTATACAGCTATCACAGTTCCTATGAAGACAGCGGTATGCTGACGATTTACGGAGGCACCGGCGCGAATCAGCTCGGACTTCTGTCTGAAACCATTCAGGAAACGTTATCGGTTCTAAAACGTGACGGTATCACCCCGAAAGAGCTGGAAAACAGCAAAGAGCAAATGAAGGGGAGCTTAATGCTCAGCTTAGAGAGCACAAACAGCAAAATGAGCCGGAACGGGAAAAACGAACTCCTGCTCGGAAAGCATAAGACCATGGATGAAATTATCACTGAATTAAATGCGGTCAGCCTGGAAAGCGTCAACGGCCTCAGCCGCCGCTTATTTACGGATGATTACGCACTATCGCTTATCAGCCCGACCGGCAATATGCCGGCTTCATCTTAAGCAGAAAAGCAGTCTGCCTCTATACGGGGCAGGCATTTTTTTTTGCTCCGGGTCATATAGTACAAGGGGGTGGCTATCATGAGGCTCAGTGAACTGTCAGGTAAAGAAATTGTGGACATTAAACGGGCAGAGCGGCTCGGTGTGCTCGGCCAGACCGATTTGGAAATTAATGAACAGGACGGACAAATTACCGCGCTGTTGATACCGACGGTAAAATGGTTCGGATTGCGAAAACAAGGCCATGACATCCGCGTCCCCTGGAACCATATCCAAAAAATCGGGTCAGACATGATCATTTTAGACGTTCCGGGGGAGATCACGCCTCCCGAAGAGTAGATCTTATTCAATTGTTGCAAGCACCGGCTCATACAGCCGGTGCTTTTTTTATGAAAAAGACGCTGTACATTCACCGCCCTTTCTCTTCGCACATACGATGAAGAGGAGGATGACACTTAAAAGATCCAGTAACTGTAAAGAAGGTGAACGTTTCAGATGTTAACCGGATTGACAATTGCGATCATTGGCGGTGACGCAAGACAGCTAGAGATTATAAGAAAGCTGACAGAACAGCATGCCGATATTTATCTTGCAGGGTTTGACCAATTGGATGACGGTTTTACAGGAACCGTCAAATGCAAAATCGATGAGATTCCCTTTCAAAAAATAGACAGTATCATCCTGCCCGTATCGGCAACGACCGGAGAAGGCGTTGTTTCCACGGTTTTTTCAAATGAAGAAGTGATATTAAAGCAGAGCTATCTTGAGCGGACACCGGAGCATTGCGTCATTTATTCAGGCATCTCCAACGCGTATCTTGAGGGGATCGCCAGCGAAGCGGGCCGCAAACTTGTGAAATTATTTGAACGGGACGATATCGCGATATTCAACTCGATTCCCACTGTTGAAGGAACAATCATGATGGCGATTCAGCATACGGATTATACCATTCACGGATCAAATGTCGCCGTTCTCGGCATGGGGCGCACCGGTATGACGATCGCCCGGACGTTTGCGGCGTTAGGGGCGAAGGTAAAAGTGGGCGCGCGGAGTTCGGCTCATTTGGCCCGTATAACGGAAATGGGGCTTTCTCCTTTTCAACTTGAAGAGCTTACTGAACATGTAAATGATATTGATATCTGCATTAACACCGTACCGAGCTTGATTCTGAATCAAAGCGTTTTATCGCGCATGACGCCGAAGACCTTGATTTTGGATTTAGCATCCCGCCCGGGCGGGACGGATTTCAAATATGCTGAAAAACAAGGCATTAAAGCGCTGCTTGCCCCGGGTCTTCCGGGAATTGTGGCCCCGAAAACAGCCGGACAGATTATTGCGAACGTATTGAGCAAGCTTTTGGCAGACTTAAAGAAAGAGGGGGAATAACCATGTCTCTGAAAGGGAAAAGAATCGGATTCGGATTAACCGGCTCGCACTGCACATATGAGGAAGTTTTTCCGCAAATAGAGGCGCTTATCAGTCAAGGAGCTGAAGTCCGGCCGGTCGTGACGTCAACCGTTCAATCGACCGATACCCGCTTTGGGGAGGGGGGAGATTGGGTCAGAAAAATTGAAGAAGCAACAGGCTTTGAGGCGATTGATTCCATCGTAAAAGCAGAGCCGCTCGGGCCGAAACTTCCGCTCGACTGCATGGTCATCGCCCCCTTAACCGGAAATTCAATGAGCAAACTCGCAAATGCGATGACTGACAGCCCCGTCCTTATGGCTGCGAAAGCGACGATCCGCAACGGCCGCCCGGTCGTGCTCGGAATTTCGACAAACGACGGACTCGGTTTAAACGGAACGAATTTAATGAGGCTGATGTCCGCAAAAAACATATATTTCATCCCGTTCGGCCAGGATGACCACGTGAAAAAACCGACATCTCTCGTCGCCAGAATGGATCTCCTTCCGATTACGGTAGAAAAAGCTCTTTTGCACCAGCAGGTTCAGCCGGTGCTCGTACACCATCATGAATGATGACAGAAAATCATTCCGGAATAAAAAAATTCGGTCAATCCGTGACTATTCTATGGTAAAATAAAACGTAAAATGCAAAGTCAATTCAATAAATGATGCTTAATTGGCGGAAGGAGTTTTACAGATGGGAAGAGGATTACACGTAGCAGTTGTCGGAGCGACGGGAGCCGTAGGACAGCAAATGCTGAAAACACTGGAAGACAGAAACTTTGAAATCGAAACACTCACACTACTATCCTCAAAGCGTTCTGCTGGTACGAAAGTAATGTTTAAAGGCGAAGAATATACAGTGCAGGAAGCTGTTCCTGAAAGCTTCGAAGGCGTTCATATCGCGTTATTCAGCGCCGGCGGAAGCGTATCACAAAGCTTGGCGCCTGAGGCTGTAAAACGGGGAGCCATCGTGATTGACAATACCAGCGCATTCCGTATGGACGAAAATACACCGCTCGTGGTGCCAGAGGTGAACGAAGGTGATCTGCACAAACATAACGGCATTATCGCCAACCCTAACTGTTCAACGATTCAGATGGTGGCTGCGCTTGAACCGATCCGCAAAGCGTACGGTTTGAAAAAAGTCATTGTATCTACTTACCAAGCTGTGTCCGGGGCCGGCAATGAAGCGGCGAAAGAATTGTACAGCCAGACAAAGGCGATTTTAAACAATGAACCCGCAGAACCGTCCATTATGCCGGTTAAAGGCGACAAAAAGCATTATCAAATCGCATTTAACGCCATTCCGCAAATTGATAAATTCCAAGACAACGGCTATACGTTTGAGGAAATGAAAATGATTAATGAAACGAAAAAAATCATGCATATGCCGAAGCTGGAAGTGGCTGCGACATGTGTCAGACTGCCGATTGAAACAGGGCACTCAGAATCTGTTTACATTGAGCTTGACCGTGATGACGCAACCGTTGAAGATATTAAACAGCTTTTAAAAGAAGCTCCGGGTGTTACGCTTCAGGATGATCCGGCGGAGCAGCTTTACCCGATGCCTGCTGATTGCGTCGGCAAACGCGATGTATTTGTAGGAAGAATCCGGAAAGATTTGGACAGAGCAAACGGTTTTCATTTGTGGGTTGTTTCTGATAACCTGTTAAAAGGCGCCGCTTGGAACTCAGTCCAAATCGCGGAAAGCCTGCAAAAACTGAACCTCGTATAAAACAAACGTATTTTCTATAGGCGAATAGAAGAGAGTAAGGCTCTGCCTGCTCTCTTCTGTTACGTCAGACTAATTTGGAGTGAAAATAGTGAAGATCATTGTTCAAAAATTCGGCGGAACATCCGTAAAAGATGACAAAGGCCGCAAGCTTGCGCTAGCACACATTAAAGATGCCATCAGTGAAGGTTATAAAGTTGTCGTTGTCGTATCGGCGATGGGAAGAAAAGGAGACCCGTACGCGACAGATTCTTTAATCGGGCTCCTTTACGGCAGCCAGTCCGACATTTCTCCGAGAGAGCAGGATATGCTTCTGTCTTGCGGAGAAACGATTTCGTCCGTTGTTTTTTCCAGCATGCTGAAGGAAAACGGCATAAAAGCCGCAGCTTTAACAGGAGCCCAAGCCGGCTTTTTAACCAATGCCCAGCATACTGACGCCAAAATTATAGAAATGAAAACAGAGCGGCTTTTCGCTGCACTCGCCAGCCATGACGCTGTCGTTGTCGCAGGATTTCAGGGAGCGACTGAAAAAGGCGACACGACGACGATCGGCAGAGGAGGAAGCGATACTTCAGCAGCGGCGCTCGGCGCGGCGGTAGATGCTGAGTTTATCGACATTTTTACGGACGTGGAAGGCGTTATGACAGCCGATCCGAGAATCGTGGAAAATGCTAAGCCGCTTCCGAACGTCACATATACGGAAATCTGCAACCTTGCCTATCAAGGCGCGAAAGTCATTCATCCGCGCGCGGTGGAAATCGCCATGCAGGCAAAGGTGCCGATCCGCGTGCGCTCCACTTATTCAAAAGACAAAGGCACTTTGGTGACGTCCCATCATTCGTCTAACATCGGCAGCGATGTATTCGAACGGCTGATTACGGGGATCGCCCATGTGAAAGATGTGACGCAATTTAAGGTTCCCGCCAAAATGGGGCAATACAACGTTCAGACTGAAGTCTTTAAAGCAATGGCAAATGCCGGAATCAGCGTAGATTTCTTTAACATTACGCCGAGTGAAATCGTATATACCGTAGCCGGCAGTAAAACGGAAGCCGCGCGCAGCATCTTGGCTGAATTAGGGTATGAGCCGACAGTGACGGAGAGCTGTGCGAAAGTGTCAGCGGTCGGCGCCGGGATAATGGGTGTTCCGGGTGTCACGTCAAAAATCGTCTCCGCACTTTCTGATAAAGGCATTCCGATTCTGCAATCTGCCGACAGCCATACGACGATCTGGGTGCTCGTTCATGAAAAAGATATGGTAACGGCCGTAAATGCGCTGCATGAAGTGTTTGAACTTTCAAAGTAAATGTGATTGAATCATGATGAGGTGAAAAAAATGAATGTCGGAAATATATCTACAGCGATGATTACCCCCTTTGACAGTAAAGGGAATGTAGACTTTCAAAAACTGTCTACATTAATCGACTATTTGTTGAAAAACGGCACGGATTCTTTAGTCGTCGCAGGCACGACCGGCGAATCTCCGACACTTTCAACGGAAGAAAAAATTGCACTCTTTGAATTTACAGTCAAAGAAGTGAACGGACGCGTGCCTGTTATTGCGGGTACGGGAAGCAACAATACGAAAGACTCCATTAAACTGACAAAAAAAGCTGAAGAAGCCGGCGTCGATTGCGTTATGCTTGTCACGCCGTATTATAATAAGCCTTCCCAAGAGGGCATGTACCGTCATTTTAAAGCCATTGCGGAAGAAACGTCTCTTCCTGTGATGCTTTACAACGTGCCGGGCAGAACGGTCGCTTCACTTGCGCCGGAAACGGCCATCAGACTTGCGGAGATTCCGAATATCTCTGCGATTAAAGAAGCGAGCGGCGATCTTGATGCCATTACGAAAATCATTGCCGAAACACCGGAAGATTTTTACGTCTATTCAGGTGATGACGGGTTAACGCTTCCTATTCTCGCAGTCGGCGGAAGAGGAGTCGTGTCAGTGGCCAGCCATATCGTAGGTTCTGACATGCAGCAGATGATTAAAAACTATACGAACGGGCAGACGGCAACCGCGGCGCTGATTCATCAGAAGCTTCTGCCGATCATGAAGGAGCTCTTTAAAGCGCCTAATCCGGCTCCGGTCAAAACGGCGCTACAGCTGAAAGGCCTTGATGTCGGATCTGTGCGTCTTCCTCTTATCCCGCTGAATGAAGATGAACGTCTGAGCCTGAGCAGCGTCATCAGCGAACTGTAAGAAAAAATTTATACAGTTAAAATACGCGGTCATTCTCATTTTTATCGTGAGTTTGACCGTTTTGTATACATATTGGTTTTCCCTAAACCTTCCGCTTCTTCTTGTTTTCTAAAATTGATATCAGTTATAATAGGAACAAGTGATGATGGACGGGTATGAGACTAGGAGGATACAGATTTTGAAAAAGAAAAATACAGAAAACGTCAGAATTATCGCCCTTGGCGGCGTCGGAGAAATTGGGAAGAACCTATATGTCATTGAAATTGACTCAGACATATTTGTAGTGGATGCAGGGCTGATGCACCCTGAAAATGAAATGCTCGGTATTGATGTCGTCATTCCGGATATTTCCTACTTAGTAGAACGGGCTGACCGCGTGAAGGCCATCTTTCTGACACACGGGCACGATGAAAACATCGGAGGCGTCTTTTATTTATTGAACAAGCTGTCGGTGCCGGTATACGGAACGAAGCTTACTCTTGCATTACTGAGAGAAAAACTCAAGCAGTACGGGCATAATCGAAAAGCTGATTTGCGTGAAGTTCACTCTAAATCAGTCATTACATTTGAATCAACGAAAGTATCGTTCTTTAAAACGATTCACAGTATTCCGGATTCAGTGGGAGTCAGCTTCAAAACATCACTTGGCTCTATTGTATGCACGGGAGACTTTAAATTTGACCAGACGCCTGCTTATCACCAATCATGTGATATTGGCGAAATTGCCAAAATCGGAAACAGCGGCGTGCTCGCCCTGCTTTCTGACAGCGCCAATGCGGAGCGCCCGGGGTATACTCCGTCAGAAGCATATGTAAGCGGTGAAATTTCCGATGCGATGAACAGTTCAGAAAACCGTGTCATCATTGCTGTATTCGCGTCTAATATCAACCGGATCCAGCAAGTGATACAGGCTGCCGTCCAGAACGGCCGCAAACTTGCAATCGCCGGAAAAAATCTGCAAAACGTGCTTCAGCTTGGGCGCAAGCTCGGCTATATTGAAGCCGAAGATGAAATGTTTATTCCTGTGCAGGATGTGAAAAAATATCCGAAGCGGGAAGTGGCAATTGTTACAGCCGGAAGCCATGGTGAGCCGCTGGCCGCTCTTACGCGGATGGCCAAGCAGGCGCACAAGCAGCTTAACATTGAAGAAGGAGACACCGTTGTCATTGCATCAACACCGATTCCGGGGCATGAATTGATATATTCCAAAACCGTCAACCTGCTTGCCCGCGCCGGCGCTCAAGTCATTTTCGCCCAAAAACGAGTGCATGTGTCCGGTCACGGTTCGCAGGAAGAATTGAAACTCATGCTTAATTTGCTGAAACCGAAATATTTAATTCCGGTTAACGGTGAATTCAGAATGCAAAAAGCGCATTCCAAAATCGCAGAAGAGATCGGCATGAAACGCAGCGACATTTTCTTGATTGAAAAAGGTGACGTCGTTGAATTCCGCGGTCAGAATGTGAAAATCGGGGATAAAGTCACGTACGGAAACGTTCTGATTGACGGCCTCGGAGTCGGCGACATCGGCAACATCGTACTGAGAGACCGCCGCTTATTATCACAAGACGGCATTCTCATCGTCGTGATCTCACTCGATAAGCAGAAAAAGAACCTCGTATCAGGTCCTGAGATCATTACGCGCGGTTTCGTGTATGTCAGAGAATCAGAAGGTTTAATTGTACAAGCTACTGAGCTCGTCCGCTCTATCGTGACTGAAGCGACGGAAACATCTGCCGTAGAATGGTCCACGCTGAAACAAGCAATGCGTGATGCGCTGAATCAATTCCTTTATGAAAAAACAAAACGCAAGCCGATGATCATTCCGATCATTATGGAAGTATAATGTATACAAAGCCGGAGCGCATGATGCTCCGGCTTTGTTTTTGTTCATGTCCCGGATGGAAATCATCATCTTTGTTCATAATACAAAGAGACATTCGGAAAGGGTGAAAGATAAAATGGATCATCGTATGGAAAACACCGAAGAACAGCAGCCCGAAAAATCAGATGCGAAAGACAGCATTATGAGCAAAATTCAGCAGCTGGGAGAGACATCTCTGCCGCAAATGTCCCAAGATACCAATATTCACTGCCTGACGATCATCGGCCAAATTGAGGGGCACGTCCAGCTCCCGCCGCAAAATAAAACAACCAAATATGAACACGTCATTCCGCAAATCGTCGCGATTGAGCAAAATCCGAAAATCGAAGGACTTCTGATCATCTTAAACACCGTCGGAGGCGATGTGGAAGCGGGGCTTGCGATTGCGGAAATGCTCGCATCCTTATCAAAACCGACCGTTTCAATCGTACTCGGCGGGGGCCACTCCATAGGTGTGCCGATCGCCGTGTCATGTGATCATAGTTTTATCGCGGAAACAGCGACAATGACCATTCACCCCGTTCGGCTTACAGGTCTGGTTATCGGCGTTCCGCAAACGTTTGAATACTTGGATAAAATGCAGGATCGGGTCGTCAACTTTGTGACCCATCATTCAAATATTTCCGAAGAAAAATTCAAAGAGCTGATGTTTTCAAAAGGAAACTTAACCAGGGACATCGGGACGAACGTAGTCGGGAAAGATGCGGCTGATTACGGATTAATTGATGCCGTGGGCGGCGTCGGACAGGCGATAAAAAAGCTGAATCAGCTGATTGAGGAACGAAAGGGCGAGGAAGGAAGGATGATTCAATGATCCTTTATACCGTCATGCCCCAAGAAGTCGTTTACGGTCAGGATCTAGAGCAAAGCGTGCATGAACAGGTCGATTACGCCGGCGTGCCGCTGCTAGTTGAGATGAAGGGAAATGAAGCTGAAGTCGTACAAATTTTAAGTACGAACCCGATGGATTTTCTGAATCCGGACATCGCTCCGGGACAAAAAATCAAGCTGAAAATCTAACCGGCATTCAGTCCGTTTCTCGGGGGCAAAATATGCTATAATAGGGGAATCCTACAGAAAAATGCAGCCGGCAAAAGGCTGCTTTTCTTCATGATGTATGATTTTACATTTTTTAACGCAGTAAGGTGATGAGTGTGGCAAAGAAAAAACGGAAATCTAAAAAGAAACAAGAGAGTAAGCTCAATCTAAAATACGAACTAAGCGGACTGCTCTGTGTTGCAATCTCAATTATTGCTGTTTTGCAGCTCGGCGTTGTGGGACAGACATTTGTGTACTTGTTCCGTTTTTTTGCCGGAGAGTGGTTTATTTTATGCTTAATTGCGCTCTTCCTTCTCGGAATTTCGCTGTTTTGGAAAAAGAAGAGTCCAAGCCTTTTAACGAGAAGAAAGGCAGGGTTGTACTGTATTATCGCCAGTATATTGCTGCTGTCTCACGTGCAGCTCTTTAAAAATCTGTCTCATCACGGGTCGATTCGGTCGGCAAGTGTCATCGGCAACACGTGGGAGCTGTTTATGATTGACATGAAACAGCAGGCTGCTTCCCCTGATTTGGGCGGCGGCATGATCGGCGCGGTACTGTTTGCAGCTTCCCACTTTCTATTTGCATCAACGGGTTCACAAATCATGGCGATCGTGCTGATCTTAATGGGGCTGATTCTGGTAACGGGCCGTTCACTGCAGGAAACGCTCAAAAAGTGGACGAGCCCCGTCGGCCGGTTTATCCGCGGTCAATGGCAGGCATTTCTTGAGGATATGAAGACGGTCAGAACGAATATGTCTTCGCCGAAAACAAAAACAAAATCGGGCAAAAAACAAAAACGGGTTCAAAAGAAAAAAGAAGAGCCTGAACCGGAGGAAGAGGATGAGGAAATCATTTCGCCGATCATCCATTCAGAGCCGATTATTTCAAGCTTTTCAGACCGTCAGGAAGAGCCCGCCGAACCGCTGATTCTGGAAAAAACGCAGGAGGCTGCACAAGCGGTAAAAGATGAGCCTTCCGGCGGCGCTCAAGACAGTGGCGAAACGGCTGCGGCTCCGCCGATGACGTTTACAGAGCTTGAAAATAAAGATTATCAAATGCCTTCATTGGACATACTGGCTGACCCGAAACATACAGGCCAGCAGACCGATAAGAAAAACATTTACGAGAATGCAAGAAAACTCGAACGGACTTTTCAAAGCTTCGGCGTAAAGGCGAAAGTGACGCAGGTTCATCTCGGTCCGGCGGTCACAAAATATGAGGTGTATCCGGACGTCGGGGTCAAAGTCAGTAAAATCGTGAATCTGAGCGATGACCTCGCGCTCGCGCTTGCCGCGAAGGATATCCGGATCGAAGCGCCGATTCCGGGCAAATCGGCAATCGGCATCGAGGTGCCCAATGCTGAAGTTGCGATGGTTTCGTTAAAAGAAGTGCTTGAATCCAAGCTCAATGACAAGCCGGACGCGAAGCTTCTGATCGGCTTGGGGCGAAATATTTCCGGGGAAGCCGTGCTTGCCGAACTGAACAAAATGCCCCACCTGCTCGTAGCGGGGGCAACGGGAAGCGGAAAAAGCGTCTGTGTCAACGGTATTATTACGAGCATTCTGATGAGGGCCAAACCGCATGAAGTGAAGATGATGATGATTGACCCGAAAATGGTTGAACTGAATGTGTATAACGGCATTCCTCATCTGCTTGCGCCGGTCGTGACAGATCCGAAAAAGGCCTCGCAGGCTTTGAAAAAGGTCGTCAATGAGATGGAGCGCCGCTATGAGCTGTTCTCCCATACGGGTACGAGAAATATAGAAGGCTATAACGACCATATTAAGCGGTCAAATGCCGAAGAAGAAGTCAAGCAGCCTGAGCTGCCATACATCGTCGTCATCGTTGACGAGCTTGCCGATCTGATGATGGTCGCTTCTTCCGACGTGGAAGATTCAATTACGAGACTTTCACAGATGGCGCGGGCAGCGGGAATTCATTTGATTATCGCGACACAGCGGCCTTCAGTCGACGTTATTACCGGTGTTATTAAAGCCAACATTCCGTCAAGAATTGCCTTCAGTGTCTCATCTCAGACCGATTCACGGACGATTTTAGACATGGGCGGCGCTGAAAAGCTTCTGGGGCGCGGAGACATGCTGTTTCTGCCTGTAGGCGCAAATAAGCCGGTGCGTGTGCAAGGGGCATTCTTATCCGATGAAGAGGTTGAGCATGTCGTAGATCATGTCATTACGCAGCAAAAAGCGCAGTATCAAGAAGAGATGATTCCGGAAGAAGTTTCGGAAACACACAGTGAAGTAACGGATGATCTCTATGACGAAGCGGTCGATTTGATTATCGGCATGCAGACGGCATCAGTCTCCATGCTTCAAAGGCGGTTCAGAATCGGATATACGAGAGCTGCCCGTCTGATTGACGCAATGGAGGAACGGGGCGTCGTCGGGCCGTATGAAGGAAGCAAACCGAGGGAAGTACTATTATCTAAGGAACAATATGATGAGCTCTCTTCTTAAAAAGGAGAGAGTTTTCACTGAAAATGTTATCACCAAAATCATTCCTATTTATTTTTTTATCAAAACATGATATAGTTGTCCCAATTGTTCAATAATTTATGAAAGTGGTTTACGGAGGGGAAACATGTCTACAAAAGCTGACAATCGTCACTTGTATCTAAAAGTGATTGAGCGAATCAAAGAGGATATACAAAACGGAATTTACACCGAAAAGGAAAAGCTTCCTTCTGAATTTGAGCTTTCAAAATCAATGGGTGTCAGCCGGGCAACTCTGCGTGAAGCTTTGCGTATCCTTGAAGAGGAGCATGTGATTATCAGAAGGCACGGTGTGGGCACTTTCGTCCATACAAAACCGCTGTTTCTTTCAGGTATTGAACAGCTCAACAGCGTGACGAAAACGATTCAGCAGGCGAACATGGTGCCGGGTACGATTTTTTTGTCGTCTCAGGTCATCACGCCGTCTGATGAAGATATCGCTAGATTCCGGCTTGAGCCTGAGCAGGAGCTTTTTTATTTGGAACGCGTGAGAACGGCAAGCGGCACTCCGGTCGTTTACTGTTTAGATACGATTCCGATGCACATTCTGCCGAATTCTTTCTGTCATGAACAGGAGTCTATTTTTGATCTTTTGGAAAAAAACTCCGGGTCTGTGATCAGCTATGCCGTTGCTGATATCGAACCGATCGGATATCACGATACGATTTCACCGGTTTTGGAATGCGAGCCGGAGACGGCGCTTTTATTGCTGAAGCAAACCCACTATAATCAGAATGATGAACCTGTGCTGTATTCATTAAATTATTTCCGGGCTGATAAGTTCAGTTTTCATGTTGTAAGAAAACGTTTTTAAGACAGACGCATCATGTGTCTGTTTTTTATTTGCCGTTTCAGTACATACTTTGTTTTCTGCAAGGCACAATAAAACAGGAAACAACCAAGTATAGTGAATGGGTGAATAAGTTGAGTAAGAAGAAAAATGGAACGAAAAATATCATTGCTCTGGCTTCTGTACCGCTCGTGATGACACTCGGGAATTCCATGCTGATTCCTGTGCTTCCGATGATTGAAAAGAAGCTGTCCATATCGTCTTTTCAAGTATCGTTAATTATAACGGTCTATTCGATTGTGGCGATTATTTGTATTCCGATTGCCGGATATCTGTCCGATAAATTCGGAAGAAAAAAGGTTCTTCTGCCTTGTCTTCTCATAGCCGGTGCGGGCGGAGCGCTTGCCGCGATAGCTTCCACCGCGTTCAAGCATCCTTATCCCATTATCTTGGCGGGGCGGGTGCTGCAGGGAATCGGTTCGGCAGGGGCGGCTCCTGTAGTGATGCCGTTTATCGGTGATTTATTCAAAGGGGATGATGAGCGGATTACCGCGGGGCTCGGCGACATTGAGACGTCAAACACAGCCGGGAAAGTAATAAGCCCGATTCTCGGGTCGCTCTTGGCTGCATGGTTTTGGTTTATGCCGTTTTGGTTCATTCCGTTTTTTTCGCTCATCAGTTTTTTTCTCGTATTGTTTTTGGTGGCAAAGCCGGAGGAACAAAAAGAAGCGCCTTCTATTTCCGAATTTGTGAAAAATGTCGGCCGCATATTTAAGCGTGACGGACGCTGGCTCTTTACGGTTTTTATCATCGGCTGCGTGATTATGTTTTTGCTGTTCGGGGTTCTTTTTTATTTATCAGACTCACTGGAGAAGAAATACGGAATTGACGGTGTGGCTAAAGGAGCGCTTTTGGCAATCCCGCTTTTATTTCTATCCGTCAGTTCATATATATCAGGCCGAAAAATCGGAAAAGACCAAGGCAAAATGAAGTTTTGCATCGTTTTCGGAATGAGTGCCGTGACACTGTCGTTTATCGGCCTATGGTGGAATCACAGTTTTTATTTATTATTTATCTTTTTGTGTGTCAGCGGTATCGGTATCGGAATGGCATTGCCGGCTTTAGACGCTGTCATCACAGAAGGCGTAGACAACGAGGAATCGGGAACCATCACCTCATTTTATAACAGCATGCGGTTTATCGGAGTAGCGGCGGGACCGCCGATCTTTGCTGCCTTGATGTCAAATGCAGGCTGGCTGATTTTTATTTTATCCGCTTTTTGCGGCATTGTATCTGTATTTTTAGCGCTGTTAAATATCTCATCACAAGCAAAAGAAAAGAAGGAATCATTAAAGACGGTGTAATCTGCACTGTCTTTTTTTTATTTTATTTTGAAGATTGACATGATACCGTCAAGTCGTTATTCTTTTTAATAGTTAAACATATTAACTATCGGAAGGAGGGGGAAAAGGTGCATGAAGAAAAAGTAAAGCAGCTGATTCAGCGTTATTCCGATGTATACCTGCACGTCTTAAAAAAAATTGACAGCATTATCGCTGAAAAAGTGAACAAAGAACTGACATTGGATCAATATTATATCCTCCGCTATATTATGCTCAATCCCGATTGCAAATCAATTGAACTGGCCGCGGTGTGCCACGTCAATAAAAGCGCCATTACATCTATGACGAACCGTCTGTATGAAAAAGGCTACATCAATAGAGAACGCAGCCAAAGCGACCGCCGGAGCATACTTTTAAATGTCACGGAAAAGGGAACGGAAGTATTTCACCGTGTGGAGCGGCGGATTGAGGAACTCGTCCGTTCATATATTATGTATTTTGATGAAGACGAGGCGGAGATGTTCGTGAATACATATGAAAAATTATATCGATTGATGATGACAGAGGAGGATCAGCAGACATAATGAAAAACATTATCCGAGCCCGCTGGATCATCGCCGCGGTATGGGTCGCCGCAACGGTGATATTTATGCTTACAGCGCCTGATATGGCTGAATTGACACGGGAGAAAGGGCAGATCTCCGTACCGGACGGATATTCCTCTTCTTACGCCCATGAATTGCTTGATGAAATGTCTGATTCAGATGCACCGTCTTCTTCTGCCGTCATCGTATTTCACGAAAAAGGCTTAATGACAGACAAAAAAGATCGTCTGGAAGAAGCCGTCAGCACTTTGTCTGAACATAAAAAAGCGCTTCAGATTAAAACGGTGACTTCATACTTCGGGGAGAAAAATGACGACATCAAAAAACAGCTGCTGTCAAAAGACAGACAAACGATGCTCGTTCAGCTGCAGCTTGATACATCCAAAAACGATATCATCGAAATAAAAAATAAAATTGATAAAGAGCTGAAACCGTACGGCGTATCATACGGCATTACAGGCCAATCGCTGATCGACGAAGATGTGTTAAAAAGCTCACAGGACGGCTTGAAAAAGACTGAATATATAACGGTCGCTTTTATCCTGATCGTGCTGATTCTTGTATTTCGGTCAGTGGTCGCTCCGTTCGTGCCGCTTTTATCAGTATTGATATCTTATTTAGTCAGCCAGTCGATTGTCGCATTTTTAGTCGATCAGCTGAATTTTCCGCTCTCAACTTTTACTCAGATTTTTATGGTTGCGATTATGTTCGGAATCGGCACAGACTACTGCATTCTGCTTCTCAGCCGGTTTAAAGAAGAACTGTCGCATGGCGCTGATATAAGAGAAGCGATCGTCGTGACTTACAAAACGGCCGGAAAGACGGTTTTGTACAGCGGCGGTGCGGTGCTGATCGGATTTGCCTGCATCGGATTTGCGACATTTAAGCTGTATCAGTCGGCAGCCGCCGTTGCGGTCGGTGTCGCGGTGCTGCTGCTTGCGCTCATGACGATCGTGCCGTTTTTTATGGCTGTTTTAGGAAAAAGACTGTTTTGGCCTGTTAAGGGCGATATTTCCCATCCTCAAAGCAAAGCATGGGAAACGTCAGGGCGGTTTTCATTTAAAAGGCCGCTCATCAGTCTTGCAATCGTTGCGGTATTCACCGTCCCGCCTATCCTTCTTTACAAAGGGTCGCTATCTTACAACAGTCTTGACGAAATCGGGGATAAATATGAATCCGTCCGCGCGTTTAATACGATTTCAGACGCATTCGGCCCGGGAGAACTTCTTCCGGCCACAGTCGTCATCAAAAATGATGAGACTCTAAATACCGAAAAACACCTGATTGATATCGAAAAAATCAGCAGAGAACTTGAAAAAACAGAGGGTGTAAAAACGGTCAGAAGCGCCACGCGCCCTGCCGGAAACGGATTGAATCAATTATTTGTCACAAATCAGGCAAAGCAGCTTCAAGAAGGGCTTGATAAAGGCAATACAGGACTTGAAAAAATTACGGACGGATTAGGGCATGCCGCAAAGTCGTTAGCTGATTCACAGCCGCAGATCGAAGAGTCGGGGAAAAGCGTCAATCAGCTTATTGACGGAACATTGTCTCTGAAATCCGGGCTTTCTGATATAGGAGAAAACCTGAATAAACTGCAGGCTGGCGTGAACGAGAATAAAGCCGGCGTCGCCCAGATGAGAAAGCAGATTGAAGAGCAAAAACAAATGCTGACTTCACAGCTCAGCCAAAACAGCGGTCTCGCTTCAGAAACGCAAAACGCTTTAAAATTGGTAAAAACCGTCCTGCCGATGAAAGATGAAGCCAGCAGACAGCTTGCCGATTTGAACAAGCAGCTTGCCCGGCTGCCGTTTGCAAAATTGGAGGCGTCAATACCGTCAGTCAAAACCGATCCCTCTTACCAAGAAATCAAATCGGCCTTTACGGGTGTACAGTCAGCCGTTTCCAAGGCAAACGCGGATGCAGAAGCTTTTTCTAAACAGGTCGACAGTCAAAAGGCTCATCTGCAGCAAGCGGAAAAACAATTTACCCGACTGGCAGCCGCTCAGAAGAAGATTGACACTCAAATTAACGCAATGATCAACGGTCTGACCAGTATTGAAAACGGACTGCAGCAAGTGTCAGACGGACAGGGGGCTCTCGCAGGACAAATGCCGCGCCTTGAATCGGCGGCGGGACAGCTCGCGGAGGGCCAGAAAAAAATGCAGAGCGGTCTCGGCGATTTTTCTTCCCGGCTCAGCGATCTTTCTTCAGGCCTTAACGACAGTGTAAAAGGGCTTAAGAAAGTATCAAGCGGCATGATGGGGGCGAATGATTACCTGGGTGAGCTTCACAAGGCGTCAGACAAAGAAATGACAGGCTGGTTTGTGCCGAAAGACGCCTTGAAAAACAGTGATTTCACAAGCGTGTTTAATACGTACATGTCAGATGACAGAAAAACGACAGAATTGACTGTCGTTCTTGATAACAATCCTTACTCAAATACGGCCATTCAAGATATTCAAGCGATCAAAGCGAGCGTAAAAAGGGCCATTCCGAACACGGATCTGAAGAATGCTTCCTTCGGCGTTTCGGGAGTCTCCAGCATGAATGCCGATCTGAAGGAAGTATCGGATTCAGACTTCAAACGGACGGCAATGTTTATGCTGGCGGGAATTTTTCTGATTCTCATCGTGATGCTGCGCTCCCTCATTATGCCTGTTTATTTAGTGGCGTCGCTCGTACTGACGTATTTCGCATCCATCGGCGTGACGGAATACATCTTTACACACTTCTTCGGGTATCCGGGCGTAAACTGGGCCGTGCCGTTCTTCGGCTTTGTCATTTTGATGGCTCTTGGCGTGGATTATTCCATCTTTTTAATGGACCGCTTTAATGAGCTTAAAAAAGAAGGAACGGAACCCGCAATGATCAGCAGTATGAAAAATATGGGTTCCGTCATCATTTCTGCGGCGATTATTTTAGCGGGAACCTTTGCGGCCATGCTGCCGTCAGGCGTTCTTTCCTTATTACAGATTGCAACCGTGGTATTAACAGGCCTTCTCATGTACGCAATTGTCGTCCTTCCGTTTTTTGTACCGGTCATGGTGAAAATATTCGGAAGAGCCAACTGGTGGCCTTTCAATTTGAAAAAATAACGTTCAATGCCTCTGCCTGTTTTCGGGCAGAGGTTTTTTGTTTCCTTATAAATCCTCCAGTTGATATAATTACATCTGCGTACTCTTTTTTGCGAATGCTGAAATTTGGTCATAATACATACTATGAAAGAATGAACGAAGGAGGTTTCACATGACTTACGTAAATGAAATGAAGTCAAAGCACGGCGGGATCACCGCCCACATCGTAAAGACCGAGAAATTTAAAACCGTTTCGCTGACGTTTAAAATGCTGGCTCCTTTAACGAAAGAGCTCGTAACAAAAAGGGCGCTGTTTCCGCATGTGCTTCTGCGCGGAACAGAAAGCCGCCCGAAAACCGCTGATCTGCGTTCTTATTTTGATGAGCTGTACGGCACATCCGTTTCAGCTGATCTGACAAAAAAGGGAGAACGTCATGTCATTACGTTCAGACTTGAGATTCCTAATGAAAAGTATCTGAAGGACCGCACACCGTTATTGGAAAAAGGTCTTCAGCTTTTATCAGAGCTTGTCTTTTCGCCCGCTTTGGAAAACGGCGCCTTCCTGCCCCTTTATGTCACGCAGGAAAAACGGACGCTGAAACAGCGGATTCAAGCCGTATATGATGATAAGATGAGATATTCTAATCTGCGTCTCGTTCAGGAAATGTGCAAAAGCGAACCGTATGCGCTTCACGTCAACGGCGAGTTCGATGATGTTGAACACATTACACCGCAAGATTTGTATGAAGCCTATCAAAAAGCCATACGCGAAGACCAGCTGGACCTGTACGTCATCGGCGATGTTGATACAGATCAAGTGAAAACGGCCGTTGATACGTATTTTAAAACGGAAGAACGGGAGCTGCAGCCTTTTGAAAGAAGCGCGGCGAATGAACAGCCCGATCCGAAGGAAGTCATTGATGAAGAGGACGTCAAGCAGGGCAAGCTGAATATCGGATTCCGGACCAATACGACATATACAGATCCGGATTATCCGGCATTGCAGGTGTTTAACGGGCTGTTCGGAGGTTTCTCTCATTCAAAGCTGTTTATAAATGTCCGTGAAAAAGCGAGCCTCGCCTATTATGCAGCCTCAAGGGTGGAAAGCTTCAAAGGGCTTTTGATGGTCATGTCGGGCATTGAGGTGAAAAATTACAAGCAGGCCGTCACCATCATTGAAGAACAGTTTCAGGCTATGCAGAACGGTGACTTTTCAGAAGATGATATCGCCCAAACGAAAGCCGTTATTAAAAATCAAGTATTAGAAACCATTGATACGGCATACGGTTTAGCGGAATTTCTGTATCAGCAGGCCTCAGCCCAAGTAGAGATACCGATCGAAAGATTCCTTGACAATATCGAGAAAGTGACAAAAGAGGACATTATCAATGTCGGAAAGAACATTAAGCTGGATACGACTTATTTCTTAAAAGGGACGGGGGGAGCATCTTGACTAAACCGATAAACTTCGAACAGCTTCAGGAAACGCTGTATCATGAAAAAATGGCAAACGGCCTTGATGTCTATGTGCTGCCGAAACAGGGCTTTAATAAAACATACGCCGTGTTTACGACAAAGTACGGTTCCATTGACAATCAATTCGTTCCTTTAAATAAGGAAGAAATGGTACACGTCCCTGACGGAATCGCGCATTTTCTGGAGCATAAACTGTTTGAAAAAGCGGACGGCGACGTGTTTCAGGACTTCAGTAAGCAGGGGGCGTCGGCAAATGCCTTTACATCATTTACACGAACCGCTTATCTGTTCTCCAGCACTTCTAATGTGGAGAAAAACCTGGAGACACTCGTGGATTTTGTTCAGGACCCGTATTTCACGGAAAAATCAGTTGAAAAAGAAAAAGGTATCATCGGCCAGGAAATCAATATGTATGATGATAATCCGGATTGGCGGCTGTTTTTCGGCCTTATCGAAAATATGTATAAAGACCACCCCGTGAAAATTGACATTGCCGGAACGGTGGAGAGCATCTCACATATTACGAAAGATCTGCTGTATGAGTGCTACGAAACGTTTTATCACCCGAGCAATATGCTGCTCTTTATCGTCGGTCCCGTAGATCCTGAAGCGGTCATCAGCCAGGTGCGGAAAAACCAGGAGAAAAAGCCTTTTACAGACCAGCCTGAAATCAAACGTGAAGAAGTTCAGGAGCAGGAAGCAGTTTTCCGCCGGGAGCAGGAGTTAAAAATGAACGTGCAAGGCTCAAAATGTCTTGTCGGTTTAAAAGCGAAAGACCCTTATAAAACGGGGCAGGAGCTGTTGAAGCACGAGCTCAGCATGAACCTCATGCTTGAATGTCTCTTCGGAAAAAGCTCACCGCATTACGGTGACTTGTACGACAAAGGCTACATTGATGAAACCTTCAGCTTTGATTACACGGCTGAATACGGATTCGGTTTTGCCTCTGTCGGAGGAGATACACCGGAGCCGGATAAGCTCGCTGACGAATTAAAACACATGCTGCTTGATGCGGAATCAGCCGTGACTGCGGAAAAACTTGATCTTGCGAGAAAAAAGAAGATCGGGTCATTCTTAAAAGCGCTCAATTCGCCTGAATATATCGCCAACCAATTTACACGCTACGCCTTTTTAGATATGAGTCTGTTTGATGTCGTAACCGTACTGGAGCAGATTACGCTGGAAGACGTAAAGCGGGTCATTAAAGAAGAAATATCAGAAGACAGGCTGACAGTCTGCAAAGTCGTGCCAAAATCATAACAAAAAACATCCCTCACGCCCTGAGGGATGTTTTTCTGGGGAAAGAAGGAGTATTGATTGATGAAACAGACAGCGCTCGTAACCGGAGCAAGCGGCGGAATCGGACAAAGTATAAGTGAAGTCCTCGCAAAAAACGGATATGACGTCCTTTTGCATTATCATTCTAATAAGGAAGCCGCACACAGGCTTGCGGAAAGGCTGAGCGCATCATTCGGCGTAAAAGCCTCCGTTATTCAGGCGGATCTGTCCTCACCGGATGGCGTGGAGACACTCAGCCGTTCCGTTAAGCAGCCTGTGGACGCCCTGATACTAAACAGCGGCAAAAGTCATTTCGGCCTGATTACGGACGTTACGGATGACATGGCGCGGGAGATGGTGCAGCTGCATGTGACGAGTCCGTTTCTTTTGGCGCGTAATCTGGTGCCCGGCATGATCCGGGAAAAAAGCGGGGGCATCGTCGCGATCGGTTCCGTCTGGGGAGAAACAGGCGCATCGTGCGAGGTATTATACAGCATGGTCAAGGGAGCGCAGCATTCGTTCGTCAAAGCGCTTGCCAAAGAGCTTGCTCCGAGCGGCGTCCGCGTGAATGCAGTCTCGCCGGGTGCCGTTGATACAAATATGCTTGATCAGTTCACGTCTGATGAAAAAGAAGCGTTGGCAGAGGAAATTCCCGCGGGCCGGCTGGCAAAGCCGGAGGAAATCGCCGAAGCGGCGGCCTTTTTATTATCGGACAAGGCTTCCTATATTACGGGGCATATATTATCCGTAAACGGCGGCTGGCACTGCTGAAAAAAATGTGTGTATAGTTTGCATCTGCACGGACAAAATAATTTTGTAACAACAGATGAAATGGAGGAACCCAACATGTCAGTATTAGAAAACTGGGATAATTGGAAGAATTTCCTTGGCGACAGATTGAACTATGCGCAGGAAAAAGGGATGAGTGATGAAACGATCACTGACCTCGCTACAGAAATCGGCGGTTACCTTGCGAACGAAGTCGACTCGAAAAACCATCAGGAAAAAGTGCTTGCTGATCTTTGGAGCGTTGCTTCTGAAGATGAACAGCGCGCCATCGCAAATATGATGGTGAAGCTTGTTGAAAATAACAGCACTCATTAAGAGGGGGGATTTCTCCTCTCTTTTTTTATGTTTTCCTCTATAGAGCAACATTCTTCTTTCTAATTAGAGAAAAATGTTTTATGATAAAGGAAGGTAAAAATTTGCCACAATGGAGGGGGTATATCATTTGGCAAAGCTCGAATGGTATTTTGAATATGAAATTCAAGTGAACCGCCCCGGCCTGCTCGGGGATATTTCATCTCTTCTCGGGATGCTGTCAATTAATATTGTCACAATTAACGGTGTCGACCTTTCCAGAAGGGGAATGCTGCTCAGATGCCGGCATATAGATCAAATTAAACGATTGGAATCAATTTTAAAAACAATGGAGACCATTAAAGTAACGAAGCTGAGAGAACCGAGGCTTCGCGACCGTCTCGCAGTCCGCCACGGAAGATACATTCAGCGTGATGCCGATGACAAAAAAACCTTCCGTTTTGAAAGGGACGAGCTCGGCCTTCTGGTTGACTTTATGGCTGAGCTGTTTAAAAAAGAAGGGCACAAACTGATCGGAATCCGGGGAATGCCGAGGGTCGGAAAAACAGAGTCCATCGTTGCGTCAAGCGTTTGTGCCAGCAAAAGATGGCTTTTCGTATCATCAACGTTGCTAAAACAAACGATCCGGAGCCAGCTGGTTGCCGATGAATACAGCACGGAAAACGTGTTTATCCTCGACGGCATCGTTTCGACAAGACGGGGATCTGAGCGCCATCTTCAGCTCGTCAGTGAAATTATGCGGCTTCCGGCGACAAAGGTCGTGGAGCACCCCGATATTTTTGTTCAAAATTCGGAGTATACGCTCGATGATTTCGATTATATTATCGAACTCAGAAATGATCCTGACGAAGTCATTACATATGAACATGCAGAAGAACCGCAAATGTTTGATCAGACCGGTTTTTCAAGCTTTGATTTTTAATATTGGAAGGTGTTTGTTGTGACAGAATTAGCAATCCGGCTTAAAGAAGCCAGAGAGGAAAAAGGGATGTCATTGGATGAACTCCAGGCGGCGACGAAAATTCAGAAAAGATACTTAACCGCTCTGGAAGAAGGCAATTATGACGTCATTCCCGGCAATTTTTATGTGCGGGCGTTTATCAAGCAATACGCTGAAGCTGTCGGGCTTGATTCCGATCAGTTATTTGAAGAATATAAAAAAGACATCCCTAACACGTACCATGACGATGTGTCGGAAAAAATTTCCGGTCTTGCCATGCAAAGGGAGCTTCCTAAGTCCGCTTCAAAGGCGGCGGAATGGCTTCCGACCGTCCTTGTCGTCATCGGTGTCATTATCGTCATCGCGATCATTTATGCGATTATTCAGCTCGGAATGAGCAAATCCGGACAGACAGACGGAGATAAAGCCGTCACCCAAAGTGGGAGCAAGTATGAGATTCCTAAGGATTCTGCGCTGAAAAACGACGGCAATACAAATGACGAAGCGCAATCTGACAGCAAGAAAGATAAAAAGGACACAAAAGCATCAGAGCAGAAAAAGAAAGAAAAAAGCAGTGAAAAGACGGAGATCAAAGCGGCCGGAACGGAAGGCTCAGCTTCTTCATACAACGTCTCCGGGGCAGATAAGTATAAGCTTGAACTGATTGCTTCTGACAGCGCATGGATCCGCGTCCGTGATGACAGCGGCGGTTCTTTAAAAGAAGGAACGCTGCAAAAAGGCGAAACCTTTAAAAAAGACGTCACGGATCAAAAGCAGATTGAAATCCGCACGGGCTATGCCCCTAACCTGAAAATTAAAATCAACGGAGAGGTTCTGTCCTATGAACTCAATCCGCATGATGTGATGGCGCAGACCATCACAATCAAGATGAAAAAATAAAAGGGGAAAAGTCATCTGAACGATTAAGATGACTTTTTCTTCACGTCCGAGTACATATTATTGGAGGGGCTTTATGTTTAACTTACCGAATAAAATCACACTGGCAAGAATCGCTTTAATTCCTGTATTTATGATTATCATGCTTGTTCCTTTTCAGTGGGGCAGCGTTCATATAGGGGATGAATCGATTCCGGTAGCGCATCTTACAGGAGCTGTTTTATTCATTATCGCATCAACGACTGACTGGGTGGATGGCTACTACGCCAGAAAACTGAACCTCGTGACAAACTTCGGGAAATTTTTAGATCCGCTGGCTGACAAACTGCTGGTATCCGCGGCATTAATTACGCTTGTGCAGTTTGACCTTGCGCCGGCGTGGATGGTCATCATCATCATCAGCCGCGAATTTGCCGTAACGGGATTAAGACTTGTGCTGGCGGGAACGGGGGAAGTTGTAGCCGCCAATATGCTGGGGAAAATTAAAACATGGGCTCAGATCATCGCTGTTGCCGCGCTTTTGCTGCATAATCTTCCGTTTGAGCTCGTTTCTTTCCCGTTCGGCGATATCGCTTTATGGGTAGCTGTGCTCTTCACAGTCATTTCCGGCTGGGATTATTTTGCGAAGAACTGGGATGCGTTAAAAACATCTAACTAAGAAAGAAGGACTTAAAGATGGAAATAGCAAAAAAAGCAGAAATCATTGCAGTCGGCTCGGAGCTTCTGCTCGGCCAGATCGCCAATACGAACGCGCAGTTTATCAGTAAAGAGCTGGCGGAAATCGGTGTAAACGTGTTTTATCATACCGCTGTCGGTGACAATCCGGAGCGGCTTAAGCAAGTCATCCGCATTGCCGAAGAGCGCTCAGACCTGATTATTTTTTCAGGCGGCCTCGGGCCGACCAAGGACGATTTAACGAAAGAAACCATTGCAAACACACTGGGGCGCCCGCTCGTTCTGAATGACGAAGCATTCCGGTCGATCGAAGAATATTTCGTGAAAACAAAACGGACCATGTCGCCGAATAACCGCAAACAGGCGCTCGTCATTGAGGGCTCAGACGTTTTGGCGAATCATTTCGGCATGGCGCCGGGAATGCTTGCAGAGCACGGCTCAAGGCTTTATATGCTGCTTCCCGGACCGCCGAGCGAGCTGCGTCCGATGTTTGAAAATGAAGCGAAGCCGCTGCTTCTTAAAAAGCTCGGTTCTAATGAGAAAATCGTTTCAACCGTGCTGCGGTTTTTCGGAATCGGTGAATCCCAGCTTGAAGCTGATTTAGAAGATATCATTGATGCGCAGACGAACCCGACGATTGCGCCGCTTGCTGCTGACGGAGAGGTCACGCTGCGTTTAACGGCGAAACATGCTGACGAAAAAGAAACAGAACGGCTTTTAAAAGAAACGGAAGCCGCCATTTTAGAACGTGTCGGTGAATTTTTCTACGGATATGATGATACGTCTCTGGTGAAGGAGCTTTCAAAAGCATGCAGACAAAACAAAATCACGATTTCCTCTGCCGAAAGCTTTACAGGCGGCCTGTTTTCTGAGTGGGTGACTGATTTAAGCGGTGCGTCTCAACTATTTGCAGGGGGCGTTGTCTGTTATTCCGACAGCGTGAAACAGCATGTGCTCGGCGTGAAAGCTGAGACGCTCGCAGAAAGCGGAGCGGTCAGCAAAGAGTGTGCGAAAGAGCTTGCAGCCGGTGTGAGAAAGCTGACCGGAAGCGATATCGGCATCAGCTTTACCGGGGTTGCGGGTCCCGACCCGCAGGAAGGGCATGCTCCGGGCCGCGTCTTTATCGGCATTTCGGCGGAAGGAAAAGAAGAGGTGCACGAATTTAACTTTGCCGGCTCAAGAACCGGAATCAGAAAGCGCGCCGCTAAATACGGCTGCCATCTCATTTTGAAAATGCTGGATCAAAAATAAAGTTTTAAAGAGCCGTTTTCTCTGATTTTTAAGTTTTATAAGGGAAATTATGCTCTTTTGCAGAAAAGCGAACGCGGAAAAAATCCGAATATGCGTTCGCTTTTTTCTTGGCAAATGCCAGTAAACAAGGTATAGTATATGTAGTGGCAAGATAAAGGAGGAAAAAATAAATGAGTGATCGTCAGGCAGCCTTAGATATGGCTCTTAAGCAAATAGAAAAACAATTCGGCAAAGGTTCCATCATGAAGCTCGGAGAAAAAACGGATACAAGAATTTCAACGGTGCCAAGCGGTTCCCTTGCACTTGATACCGCTCTCGGAATAGGCGGATACCCGCGCGGACGGATTATTGAAGTATACGGACCTGAAAGCTCAGGTAAAACGACTGTAGCGCTTCACGCAATCGCTGAGGTTCAGGAAAAAGGCGGACAGGCAGCATTTATTGATGCTGAGCATGCTCTTGATCCTGTTTACGCGCAAAAGCTCGGTGTCAATATCGAAGAGCTTCTGCTTTCTCAGCCGGATACGGGAGAGCAGGCGCTAGAGATTGCTGAAGCGCTGGTGCGAAGCGGAGCTGTTGATATCGTAGTCGTTGACTCTGTTGCGGCGCTTGTTCCAAAAGCTGAAATTGAAGGTGACATGGGTGATTCACACGTCGGTTTACAGGCGCGTCTCATGTCTCAGGCGCTCCGTAAGCTTTCCGGCGCTATCAATAAATCTAAAACAATCGCAATCTTTATTAACCAGATTCGTGAAAAAGTCGGCGTTATGTTCGGAAATCCGGAGACGACACCGGGGGGCCGCGCGCTGAAATTCTATTCTTCCGTGCGCCTTGAAGTGCGCCGTGCCGAGCAATTAAAGCAGGGCAACGACGTCATGGGGAATAAAACGAGAATTAAAGTCGTAAAAAACAAAGTCGCTCCTCCGTTCCGTACGGCTGAAGTGGACATTATGTACGGTGAAGGAATCTCCAAAGAAGGGGAAATCATCGACCTTGGAACTGAACTGGATATCGTGCAAAAAAGCGGTTCATGGTATTCTTATGAAGAAGAACGCCTCGGCCAGGGCCGTGAAAACGCCAAGCAGTTCTTAAAAGAAAATAAAGACATCATGCTGATGATTCAGGAACAAATCCGTGAATATTACGGTTTGGACAATAACGGTGTAACGGACAAAGCGGAAGAAGTTCAGGAAGAGATGGAATTAGAAGAATAAAAACACGATCAAAAGAGCGGAATAAGCAATTTCCGCTCTTTTTTTGTGTGTTTCAAAAAACACTGGCTGTTTCGGAAAATTTTATCTGGAATGTTACAACTTTTTTCACCCTTCACTCGTCTAACATCATGGCGAAAGTTGAAATTATATCTGAGGAGGAAAAAAGATGACGAGCCCCCGCCGCACAAGAATAAATAAAAAAAGAAAGAAGAAGCTGATGAAAACGGGAGGGCTGTTTCTTTTTCTGCTGCTTGTCACTGTTTTTATTATGATCTGGACCGTCACAGCGCATCACCGGGAGAAGGAATCCGTTAAAAGCGCTCCCGCCGCTCAATCTGATACTTCAAAAGACCAGACTCAACAGAAAAAAGAAAAGACGCAAAAAGAGAAAACACCTAAATCAATCGATCACAATAAACAGATCAGCAATTACTTGCAACAGATCGGGTTCAGCGGCACAGCAATGATCGTAAAAGATGGAAAAGTTGTGCTGAAAAAAGGCTTTGGCTATGCGGACCGAAAACAAAAAATTAAAAACAATCCGGAGACATCATATTATATCGGTTCTTCACAAAAAGCGTTAATCGCGACGGCTGTCCTGCAGCTTGAAGAAAAAGGGCTGCTGCAGACGAGTGACCCCGTCAGTACATACTTGCCGAATTTTCCTAACGGCACGCGCATTACACTGAAAAACCTGCTCAATCATACGTCCGGCATAAACGGGCATATTGAGGGGCAGGGACCGATTTCTCCAATTGATTTAATCAAGGATATAGAATACCGCGGAATTAAACGGCAGCCCGGGGTTTGGGATTACAGGGATTCCAACTATTCAGTGCTTGCTTATATCGTATCTCAGGTCAGCGGGGAGTCTTATGAACAATATATAAAAGAACACGTGTTCAAACCGGCCGGAATGAAGCATGCCGGATTTTACAAAACATTTGCCAAAGCCAAATATCCTGCCGTCGGCTACAAAGTCGATGAGAGCGGCAGTCTTGTAACGCCGCACCTTTTGGACTTATCGCAGCTGTACGGGGCGGGCGACATGTATATGAGCGCTGAAGATCTCTATAAATTTGATAAAGCGATCGTAAACAACACGCTCCTTTCAAAAGCAAGCTTCACAAAAATGTTTACAGCAGGAAGCAGTGCCGCTTACGGCATGGGGTTTTACATTGATCCGGGAAGCTATTCCAATCACGGTGTTATGCCCGGTTACAACATTTTGAACAGCTTCAGCCATTCGGCAAGCAAATATGTCATATTACTGTCAAACATTCAGAATAACGCCAAATTGGGACAGGTAAACAATAGAATTTACCAATTGCTTAACCAGGCGGACTGACAGAGCCGTCATTCACGAAAAGCGGATCTAGGTATGGTATGATATATACATGGCGAAGATTCCGAGCTGAAGGCGAATCGTTAAGCTGGCAAGCTTGACAAGTATTTCCGACACAATTACAATGAAGTTGTAACATTTGTTTTTTTAACATGATTGTTAAACCATTTAAACTTGACAAGGGCATGAGAGACTCATTCCCTGTGAAGGTTCTGTATGTTGAGAAAATCAAACAATGTACATGCCGGCACTTATTTAAGCAAAAACCAAGTTCATAGCAAGAGGAGGTGAAAGTATGACCCCAATGACGGTTCTCATCTCCATTTTGCTGACTCTGCTCGGTTTAGTTGTTGGCTACTATGTTCGTAAAACCATTGCCGAAGCAAAGATTGCGGGCGCACGCGGTGCTGCCGAGCAAATCCTTGAAGATGCAAAGCGTGATGCTGAAGCACTGAAAAAAGAAGCTCTGCTTGAAGCAAAGGACGAAATCCATACACTTCGAATAGATGCTGAACAGGAAGTTCGTGAAAGACGAAATGAGCTTCAAAAACAAGAAAACCGTTTACTTCAAAAAGAAGAAAATCTTGACCGTAAACATGAAGGAATTGATAAACGGGAAGCGATGTTGGAGAAGAAAGATCATTCTCTGAATGAACGACAACAACATATTGAAGAGATGGAAAGCAAAGTGGATGAGATGATTCGTATGCAGCAGTCAGAACTCGAACGCATTTCGAGCCTGACACGGGATGAAGCGAAACAAATCATTCTTGACCGGGTTGAAAATGAGCTTTCACATGACATCGCCATCATGACAAAAGAAACCGAAAACCGTGCGAAAGAAGAGGCAGATAAAAAGGCGAAAAACATTCTGTCGCTTGCTTTGCAGCGCTGTGCAGCAGATCATGTTGCCGAAACGACGGTATCGGTCGTCAATCTTCCGAATGATGAGATGAAAGGACGTATCATCGGCCGTGAAGGGCGTAACATTCGTACGCTTGAAACGCTTACAGGTATTGACCTGATTATTGATGACACACCTGAAGCAGTCATTCTTTCCGGATTTGATCCGATCAGACGGGAGACGGCAAGAATCGCTCTTGATAAACTTGTTCAGGATGGCCGTATTCACCCGGCGCGCATTGAAGAAATGGTTGAAAAATCCCGCCGTGAGGTTGATGACTATATCCGGGAAATGGGTGAGCAGACGACGTTTGAAGTCGGCGTTCACGGACTCCACCCGGATCTGATCAAGATCCTCGGCCGGTTGAAATTCCGTACAAGCTACGGGCAGAACGTACTGAAACATTCTATGGAAGTTGCGTTTTTAGCCGGTTTAATGGCTTCCGAGCTTGGAGAAGATGCAAAGCTTGCCAAGCGGGCCGGTCTTCTGCATGACATCGGAAAAGCAATTGACCATGAAGTGGAAGGAAGCCACGTGGAAATCGGAGTGGAGCTTGCGACCAAATATAAAGAGCATCCAGTCGTCATTAACAGTATTGCGTCACACCACGGAGACGAAGAGCCGACTTCCATTATCGCCGTTCTGGTCGCTGCCGCTGATGCACTGTCAGCCGCAAGACCGGGCGCGAGAAGTGAAACGCTCGAAAACTATATCCGCAGACTTGAAAAGCTTGAAGAAATCTCCGAGTCTTACGAAGGTGTTGAAAAATCATTTGCGATTCAGGCCGGCCGTGAAGTTCGCATCATGGTGAAGCCGGACTCCATTAATGATTTAGAAGCCCATCGTTTGGCACGTGATATCCGTAAACGAATTGAGGACGAGCTTGATTATCCGGGCCACATTAAAGTGACCGTAATCAGAGAAACTCGAGCCGTAGAGTATGCAAAATAAAGTGATGCTTAGCGCATCACTTTATTTTTTTGAGTCCCTGAAAAGGAAGGAATGGAATGTATGAGAATTTTATTTATCGGAGATGTTGTCGGTTCCCCGGGCCGCGACATGGTAAAAGAATATGTCCCGAAACTGAAAGCGAAACATAAACCGCATTTTACAATTATTAACGGAGAAAATGCAGCACACGGAAAAGGACTGACAGAAAAGATCTACCACAGCCTGATGGAAGCGGGAGCAGATGCCATTACAATGGGAAACCATACGTGGGATAAAAGAGAGATCTTCGACTTTATTGATGATGTGCCGCATCTTGTCCGGCCGGCGAACTTCCCGGAAGGTACGCCGGGCAAAGGCATTACCTATATTAAATCGAACGGAAAAGAGCTTGCCGTCATTAATTTACAGGGGCGGACGTTTCTTCCGCCGCTTGATGATCCGTTTGCTAAAGCGGATGAATTAATAGAAGAAGCGAAAAAGCGCACGCCGTACATTTTTATTGATTTTCACGCCGAAGCGACAAGCGAAAAAATTGCGATCGGCTGGTACACAGACGGAAGAGCCTCTGCCGTGGTAGGCACCCATACACACGTGCAAACGGCAGATAACCGCATTTTACCGAAAGGAACGGCATATATTACTGATGTAGGCATGACGGGTCCGTACGACGGAATTCTCGGTATGGACAGAGAAACGGTCATCAAGCGGTTTAAAACCAATCTTCCCGTCCGGTTTACGGTGGCGGAAGGTAAAACTACGCTGAGCGGAGTGCTCATTGACATCGACGATCAAACGAAAAAGGCCGTAAATATCGAACGGATATTAATCAATGATGACCATATGTTCTTTGAATAGGTGATCATGTGTTTATTTTATAAAAATATTAAAAGGAAAAGCAGGAATATAGCAACTTCTTAGTGAATATAGTAGAAATGGAAGGTAGCCCGCTATTTTTGAAAAGCATTGTGGGGATGGCTTTTTGGATAGCAACATCTAATAATGATTGTTCTAATGAACACTCACTTATCCATTGTAAAACTAAGGGGGAGCAGAAATGGAAATCTTAAAAGTTTCAGCAAAATCAAGTCCAAATTCAGTAGCAGGCGCGCTTGCCGGTGTATTGAGGGAACGCGGAGCCGCCGAAATTCAAGCAATTGGGGCGGGTGCCTTAAACCAGGCTGTTAAAGCGGTTGCGATTGCCAGAGGCTTTGTCGCGCCAAGCGGCGTAGATTTGATTTGTATTCCGGCTTTTACAGATATACAGATTGACGGAGAAGAAAGAACGGCGATTAAGTTAATCGTCGAACCCCGTTAAAAACAAAAACATGACATTCTCAACCTGCTTGCGTAAGGCGAGCGGGTTGTTTTTATTGTTGTCATATTTTCTCACAATATTATATTGATAGTACGAAGAGATGATAAATGGCTTTATTCATATAATATTCAAAAAAAATCCCGCCCATTTTTCCGGACGGAAGCAGTTGTTTTCTTGGAGTGGACACTGGTATTTACCTCCTTTTTATCTCATGTTACAATCCAGTTATTACAGTGTTTTTTCGAGGAGGAGTGTACATGTTGGGAGGAAAGATGAAAGCTATCGTTAAAAATGAAAACGCTTTCGGAGCAACTCTGAAAGAAATTCCCATACCTTCCATTAATGAGAATGAAGTTCTCATTAAAGTACAGGCCGCATCTATATGCGGTACAGATGTGCATATTTATAATTGGGATCAATGGGCGCAGAAACGAATCAAAACACCTCAAGTATTCGGACATGAATTCAGCGGTATCGTAGCGGAAACGGGCAAGCACGTCACAAATGTCAAAATAGGTGACTACGTTTCGGCTGAAACCCACTTCGTCTGCGGTACTTGTGTCCCTTGTTTAACAGGAAAACATCATGTGTGCACCCATACAAAGATCCTCGGCGTAGATACAGCCGGTTCCTTCGCTGAATATGTCAAAGTGCCGGCTCGAAATGTTTGGAAAAATCCCGCTGATATGGACCCCGCCGTCGCTTCTGTTCAAGAGCCGCTTGGCAACGCGGTGCATACGGTGCTGGAAAACAGCCAGCTTGCGGGCGGTTCCGCTGCAATTATCGGTTGCGGACCGATCGGACTGATGGCGGTGGCGGTGGCTAAAGCGGCCGGTGCGTCCCGTATTGTGGCCATTGATAAAAATGATTACAGGCTGGCTCTTGCGAAGAAATTGGGAGCCACGATCACCATTCCAGCTGACGAGGAAGATCCGCTTGAGGTGATTGACACCTTAACAGGCGGAGAAGGGATCGACCTTGTCTGCGAAATGTCCGGCCACCCGACAGCCATAACACAAGGATTAAAGATGGCGGCCAACGGGGGAAGGTTCCACATGCTGAGTCTGCCGGAACGTCCGGTGACGGTTGACCTGACAAATGACGTGGTGTTTAAAGGACTTACCGTCCAAGGCATCACAGGCAGAAAAATGTTTGAAACATGGCGGAAGGTATCGCACCTGCTTGAATCCGGCCTTGTTGATCTGACGCCGGTGATCACGCATCAGTTTCCGCTTGAAGACTTTGAAAAAGGGTTTGACCTGATGAGAAAGGGCCGGTGCGGCAAAGTCATTTTGATTCCATAAGGGGAGGGTTCTATAATGAAAGAATTTGAATTTCTAAAAGCCGAGCTTGATAAAATGAAAGAAAATAAAACGTGGCAGCAAATGAAACAAATTGAAACGAAGCAGGGTCCGTCGGTGGAAGTCAAAGGGAAAAACGTGATACAGCTTTCATCGAACAATTATCTCGGTTTGACGT
Source organism: Bacillus sp. IS1 (assembly GCF_032461585.1). Taxonomy (NCBI): domain Bacteria; kingdom Bacillati; phylum Bacillota; class Bacilli; order Caryophanales; family Bacillaceae; genus Bacillus; species Bacillus sp. IS1. The sequence goes on from NZ_JAWCWR010000001.1 coordinate 540,764, forward strand.
CGCATCCAAGGCTTGTCGAAGCGGCCAAACGCGCCGCGGAAGAATTCGGGGCGGGTACGGGGTCCGTCCGGACAATCGCCGGAACATTCACAATGCACAATGAGCTGGAGAAAAAATTGGCAAACTTTAAAAAAACAGAAGCGGCACTTGTTTTTCAATCGGGGTTCACAACGAATCAGGGCGTCCTATCAAGCATTCTTACAAAAGAGGATATCGTGATCTCTGACGAACTGAACCATGCTTCCATCATTGACGGAATCAGGCTCACAAAAGCAGATAAAAAGGTGTACCGCCATGTTGATATGGACGATTTGGAAAGGGTGCTGAAAAAATCAATGAATTACCGCATGCGCCTGATCGTCACCGACGGCGTATTCTCAATGGACGGCAACATCGCTCCTTTGCCTGACATCGTCAAACTTGCAGAGGCGTACGATGCCTTTGTGATGGTCGACGACGCGCATGCTTCCGGCGTACTCGGAAAAAACGGAAGGGGAACGGTTAATCACTTCGGGCTTGACGGAAGAGTTCACATACAGGTGGGCACATTAAGCAAAGCCATCGGAGTGCTTGGCGGTTACGCCGCAGGGTCGCAGGTTCTGATCGATTACCTGCGCCATAAAGGGCGTCCTTTCTTATTCAGCACTTCTCATCCGCCTGCGGTAACGGCCGCATGCATAGAAGCCATTGACGTCCTGCTGGAAGAGCCGGAGCATATGGAAAAGCTATGGGAGAACACGGCGTATTTCAAAGACAAACTGGTTCAAATGGGACTGACCCTCACAAAAAGCGAAACACCGATCGTGCCGATATTAATAGGGGAGGAAGAAAAAGCCCAGGCATTATCAGACCTTTTATTGACCCGCGGCGTCTTTGCACAAAGCATCGTGTATCCGACGGTCGCCCAAGGAAAAGCGAGAATCCGCACCATTATTACGGCGGAGCATACAAAAGAGGAGCTTGACCGGGCCTTGGAAGTTATCCGTTCAGCCGCAAAAGAGCTTCAGCTTGTGTAAGGGGGAAATGATTCCCTCTTTTTTATTTCTTATTGATTCTTATTCTCAATAAGGTGTACAATAATAGGCTGGCGGTTGTGCCAAACGCTTTTAACCAGTATACTTGAGGGTGGAAGTTTCGGTTGAAAGGAGACATTCGAACATGAATGAAAAGCAAAAGCAGGAAAGCGGACAAGTGAATCCGGCGGACAAAAAATCCGAAAAGGATTACAGCAAGTATTTTGAAGCCGTTTATATTCCGCCTTCTTTAAAAGATGCGAAAAAACGGGGCAAAGAATCCGTTCAATATCATAACGATTTTAAAATCTCAGAAGAATTTAAAGGCCTCGGTGAAGGCAGGAAATTTTATATCCGCACGTACGGATGCCAAATGAACGAGCATGATACGGAAGTCATGGCGGGTATTTTTATGGCGCTCGGTTATGAAGCGACAAATTCGGTTGATGACGCGAACGTTATTTTATTAAACACTTGCGCTATCCGGGAAAATGCTGAAAACAAAGTGTTCGGAGAGCTCGGCCATTTAAAGGCGCTCAAAAAAAATAATCCGGACCTGATTCTCGGTGTCTGCGGCTGCATGTCACAGGAAGAATCAGTCGTAAACCGCATCCTTAAGAAGCACCCGTTTGTCGATATGATTTTCGGCACGCACAACATCCACCGTCTGCCGGAACTGTTATCAGAGGCATATTTATCAAAAGAGATGGTCATTGAAGTGTGGTCGAAGGAAGGGGATGTCATTGAAAACCTTCCGAAAGTCCGCAACGGAAAAATTAAAGGCTGGGTCAACATTATGTACGGCTGTGACAAGTTCTGCACATACTGCATCGTACCGTATACCCGCGGAAAAGAACGAAGCCGCCGTCCTGAGGAAATTATCCAGGAAGTCAGAAGACTTGCAAGCGAAGGCTATAAAGAAATCACGCTGCTCGGTCAAAACGTGAATGCGTACGGAAAAGATTTTGAGGATATGACGTACGGTCTCGGTGATTTAATGGACGAACTGCGTAAAATTGATATTCCTAGAATCCGATTCACGACGAGTCATCCGCGTGACTTTGATGATCATCTGATCGAAGTGCTCGCCAAAGGCGGCAACCTTCTTGACCATATCCATCTTCCGGTTCAATCAGGAAGCTCAGCGATGTTAAAAATGATGGCGCGCAAATATGACAGAGAACGCTATCTGGAGCTTGTCGGAAAAATTAAAGCGGCGATGCCGAACGCTTCACTGACGACCGATATTATTGTCGGTTTCCCGAATGAAACTGATGAACAGTTTGAAGAAACGCTTTCGTTATATCGAGAAGTGGAATTTGACAGCGCATATACGTTTATTTACTCTCCGCGTGAAGGCACGCCGGCAGCGAAGATGAAAGACAATGTTCCGATGAGGGTCAAGAAAGAACGTCTTCAGCGCCTCAATGATTTGGTGAAAGAAATTTCAGCCAAAAAAATGAAGGAATATGAAGGCAGGACTGTCGAAGTATTAGTTGAGGGAGAAAGCAAAAATAACCCTGACATTCTTGCCGGCTATACGGAAAAAAGCAAGCTCGTCAACTTCAAAGGGCCGAAAGACGCCATCGGCAAGATTGTACGCGTCAAAATCGAACAGGCGAAAACATGGTCGCTTGACGGTGTGATGGCAGGAGAAGCAATCGAGGTGAAATAATAATGACGCTTTACTCTAAGAAAGACATTGTACAGCAGGCTAGGAACCTTGCGAAAATGATTTCTGAAACAGAAGAAGTTGATTTTTTCAAACGCGCTGAGGCGCAGATTAACGAAAATGAAAAAGTCTCCGCGATTATTAATCAGATTAAAACCCTGCAAAAGCAAGCCGTTAACCTGAAGCACTACGAAAAGCTTGAAGCGCTGAAACAAGTGGAAAGTAAAATTGACGCCCTGCAGGAAGAGCTTGAAGGGATTCCGATCATTCAGGAATTCAGAGATTCCCAGATTGAGGTCAATGACCTTCTTCAGCTTGTCGCACATACGATCTCAAATCAGGTGACAAACGAAATCATTACATCTACCGGAGGCAACCTGCTGACGGGAGAAACCGGTTCAAAAGTAAAACATTCGAATAACAGCTGTTCTATTTAAACACGGGGCCTTCATCGGCCCGTGTTTTTTTGCTATTTGAGAACTAATTGTAATATGTACTAAATTTTCATTGACTTACTGTTTTGTCCCATTTTACTGGAAAGTTTTATCATACTTAAAAGTAAAGTTTCTGGGCAGGGCTGCATACAATGAAACAGAAACTTTGTATTTTTATATTTTTATTATAAAAATGCACATGAGACAAATGCCCAGCATAAGATAACACGAAGAAGAACAAGGAGGCCTGCCGGAATGTCTGAATACAGGGAAATTATTACGAAAGCGGTAGTTGCGAAAGGAAGAAAATTCACCCAATGCACCAACACGATCTCACCTGGAGAAAAACCGTCAAGTATATTGGGCGGCTGGATTATCAACCACAAGTACGATGCCGAAAAGATCGGGAAGACTGTAGAAATTGAAGGGTATTATGATATAAACGTCTGGTACTCTTACGCCGATAATACAAAAACGGAAGTTGTAACCGAGAGAGTAAAGTATGTCGATGTGATTAAACTCAGATACAGAGACACAAATTACTTAGATGACGAACACGAAGTCATTGCCAAAGTGCTGCAGCAGCCGAATTGTCTTGAAGTCACCATTTCTCCTAACGGAAATAAAATCGTGGTTCAGGCAGAGAGAGAATTTTTAGCAGAAGTGGTCGGTGAAACGAAAGTCGTCGTCGAAGTCAATCCTGACTGGGAAGAAGACGATGATGATGATTGGGAAGACGATCTTGATGAAGAATTAGAGGACATTAACCCTGAATTTTTAGTCGGAGATCCTGAAGAATAAGTTGAGGCTAGGGGAGTTTAACACCCCAAGTCTCTTTTTTATATATAAAGATATCACTCTTTTGTTTATGTTATAATGGGATTCGGATAAGAGAAGATACATAGTGAGGGATTAAATGATGGCTAGTTACACGCCTATGATACAGCAATACTTGAAGATAAAGGCAGAGCACCAAGATGCCTTTTTATTTTTTCGGCTTGGTGACTTTTATGAAATGTTTTTTGAAGATGCAAAAAAAGCGTCACAAGAGCTTGAAATTACACTGACAAGCAGAGACGGAGGTTCGGCTGATAAAATTCCGATGTGCGGCGTGCCGTATCATTCCGCGGCGGCTTATATTGAACAGCTGATTAAAAAGGGCTATAAAGTGGCGATCTGTGAACAGACGGAAGATCCGAAGGCGGCTAAAGGCGTTGTAAAAAGAGAAGTCGTCCAGCTGATCACACCGGGAACCGTGATGGATGGAAAAGGCATTCATGAGTCGGAAAACAACTTTATCGCTTCCGTTTCCGAATTCCGTGACGGATACGGTCTCGCTTTATCGGACTTAACGACCGGAGAAAACCTGGCCGTATTTATTGAGCGGATTGAGGATGTCATGTCAGAAATTTACTCAGTCGGCGCAAGGGAAATTGTCGTATCAAGCAAGTTTAACGAACATACAGCTGCTCAGCTGAAAGAACGGTGCGGCGCCACGATTTCCATCGAAGACGGGGAAATAACAGAACGCATTGAAATCGCAAAGCACTTGCCGGGCGAAGAGCTGACAGAGACGTTTATGCGTTTATATACGTATTTGCAGAAAACGCAAAAACGGAGCCTGGATCACCTGCAGCCGGTTCAAGTATATGAATTGGAAGAAGCGATGAAAATTGACCTGTATTCAAAACGGAATCTTGAGCTGACGGAAACGATCCGTTCGAAAAGCAAAAAAGGGTCATTGCTTTGGCTTTTAGACGAGACGAAAACAGCAATGGGCGGCCGGCTTCTCAAACAATGGATTGACCGCCCGCTGATCAGGGCATCCCAAATCGAGGAACGCCAGGAAATGGTCGAGACGCTGATCAATCATCTGTTTGAGCGTGAAGATCTGCGAGAGCGCCTGAAGGAAGTATACGATTTAGAACGTCTGGCGGGCCGGGTCGCATTCGGAAACGTCAACGCAAGGGATTTAATCCAGCTGAAAGAATCTTTAAAACAAGTGCCGAGCATCAAAGAGCTTGTAGGGTCTCTTAACCATAAAAAAGCAAAAGAACGCGCCGGCTTGATTGATCTGTGCGGAGATTTGCTTGACCTGTTAGAAGAAGCCCTTCATGAAAACCCGCCGTTATCGTTAAAAGAAGGCAACTTAATTAAAGACGGCTATCATCAGAAGCTCGATGAGTACCGTGACGCCAGCAAAAACGGTAAAGACTGGATTGCCAGACTGGAGCAGCAGGAACGCGCTTATACGGGCATCCGTTCATTAAAGGTCGGTTTCAATAAAGTGTTCGGCTATTATATTGAAGTCACAAAAGCAAACCTTCATCTTCTTGAGGACGGACGGTATGAGCGGAAGCAGACCCTCACAAACGCCGAACGGTACATTACGCCGGAATTGAAGGAAAAAGAAGCGCTTATTTTAGAAGCGGAAAACAACATCTGCGAGCTGGAATATGAGCTTTTTGCCGGACTGCGTGAAAAGGTGAAACAATTTATTCCGCGTCTGCAGCGTCTTGCCAAACAAATGAGTGAGCTGGACGCACTGCAATGCTTTGCTACGATCAGTGAAAACAGGCATTACACAAAGCCCGTCTTTTCTGATAATGAAGTAAAAGTCATTGAAGGGAGACACCCCGTCGTTGAAAAGGTGATGGACAGTCAAGAATACGTGCCGAACAACTGCCTGATGGGCGATTCGCGGGAAATGCTCCTGATTACGGGTCCGAATATGTCAGGTAAAAGCACGTACATGAGACAGATCGCACTTTTATCGATCATGGCCCAGATCGGCTGTTTTGTGCCCGCAAAAGAAGCGGTTCTGCCGATTTTTGATCAAATCTTCACGAGAATTGGGGCAGCGGATGATTTGATTTCCGGACAAAGCACCTTTATGGTGGAAATGCTGGAAGCGAAAAACGCGATTGTGAACGCCACAAAAGACAGCCTGATCCTGTTTGATGAAATCGGCCGCGGGACATCAACGTACGACGGAATGGCGCTGGCACAGGCGATTATTGAATATGTTCACGATCATATCGGCGCTAAAACACTGTTCAGCACGCATTATCATGAGCTGACGGTGCTTGAAGATAAGCTTCCTCAGCTGAAAAACGTTCATGTGCGCGCAGAGGAATATAACGGAACGGTCGTGTTTCTCCATCAAATCAAAGAAGGAGCCGCAGATAAAAGTTACGGCATTCATGTCGCCCAGCTTGCCGAGCTCCCGGACGATCTGATCAGCCGCGCGCAGGAGATTTTGAAACAGCTTGAGCAGACGGGAGATAAACCGGAGCTTCCGGCGGTATCTGAGAAAAAGTCCGCCGTCAGAGAAGAACCGGCACAGCTGTCCTTTTTTGCTGACGGTGAAAAAGAACAGAAGGCACCGGCTGTTTCTAATAAAGAAAAACAAGTGCTTGAAGCCTTTAAGTCAATCAATATTCTCGATATGACGCCGCTTGAAGCAATGAACGAAATGTACAAGCTGCAAAAAAAATTAAAATAGAAAGAGGTGACGGACTTGGCAAAAGTCATCCAGCTGTCAGATGAACTCTCAAATAAAATAGCGGCCGGCGAGGTGGTCGAACGGCCTGCCTCAGTCGTTAAAGAATTGGTGGAAAACGCCATCGACGCAAACAGTACAGTCATTGAAATCGACATAGAGGAAGCGGGGCTTTCGTCGATTCGGGTGCTCGATAACGGCGAAGGGATGGAAACCGATGATTGCAAGCGGGCTTTCCGCCGCCACGCGACCAGTAAAATCAAAGATGAAAACGACCTGTTCCGGGTGAGAACACTCGGTTTCCGCGGAGAAGCTTTGCCAAGTATCGCGTCTGTTTCTCATCTGGAAATCAAAACGAGCATCGGCGAGGGAGCGGGCACCCATCTCATTCTTCAGGGCGGGAATATCATTTCTGAACAGAAATCCTCCAGCAGAAAAGGAACGGAGATTATCGTTACCAATCTGTTTTTCAATACACCCGCCAGATTGAAATATATGAAAACCGTGCATACGGAGCTCGGCAATATTACGGATGTTGTTAACCGGATCGCTCTTGCGCATCCGGAAGTATCGATCCGTCTCCGCCATCAGGGGAAAAATCTGCTGCAGACAAACGGTAACGGGGACGTGCGCCATGTGCTGGCCGCAATTTACGGGACGGCGGTTGCGAAAAAAATGATACCGCTCCATGTCAGCTCGCTTGATTTTGAAGTCAAGGGCTACATTGCGCTTCCGGAAATCACGCGTGCATCCAGAAACTACATGTCATCTGTCATTAACGGAAGATACATTAAGAATTTCCCGCTTGTAAAAGCGGTGCATGAGGGCTATCACACACTTCTGCCGATCGGCCGCCATCCGATTACGTTTATCGAAATTACGATGGACCCGATTTTGGTCGATGTCAATGTACATCCCTCAAAGCTTGAAGTCCGCCTCAGCAAAGAGACGGAGCTGCATGAGCTGATCCGTGACGGGATAAAGGAAGTGTTTCAAAAGCAGCGGCTTATTCCGAGCGCCCAGCTCCCGAAAAAATCAGCGCCGGCACCGGCCAAAAACGAACAGCAATTCATAACGTTCGAGGAAAGTGCCCCTGAGCGGAAACTTCCTGAAAAAACGCCGGAGCCGTCTTACTCACCAATGAAGCTGAGTTCGGTCGTAAAAGAGCCTGAGCCGGTAATAATAGAAGAAGAGATCCTCCCGAATGAAGCGGATCACGGAGTGCCGCCGGAGCTCGGCATGCCGGTAACGGAAGCGCCTGTTTCCGATACTCCGGAACCGGAAGCTGTCTCTGAAGAAATACGGGAAGAAAGAGTTCCGGTGATGTATCCGATCGGCCAAATGCACGGGACATATATTTTAGCCCAAAACGAAAATGGCTTGTATATCATTGACCAGCATGCGGCACAAGAACGGATTAAATACGAATATTTCCGGGAAAAAGTCGGGCAGGTCGAGCCTGAAGTACAGGACATGATCGTGCCGCTCACCTTTCATTACGCGGCAAATGAAGCGCTGATCATTGACCAGCATCAGCATGAGCTTGAAAGCGTCGGAGTATTTTTAGAAGCATTCGGCACGAACAGCTACATCGTCCGCTGCCATCCGGCCTGGTTTCCAAAAGGGGAAGAAGCTGAACTGATTGAAGAAATCATTCAGCAGGTGCTTGACGCCAAACAGATCGATATTAAAAAACTGCGGGAGGAAGCGGCCATTATGATGAGCTGCAAAGGCTCAATCAAAGCGAACCGCCATTTGCGAAACGATGAAATCAAAGCGCTCTTGGACGACCTGCGCCGAACGACAGACCCGTTCACATGCCCGCACGGCCGGCCGATCATTATTCACCACAGCACGTATGAGATGGAGAAGATGTTTAAGCGTGTGATGTAGAAGGGTTCTGTGTGGGATGTACCCCTCGTGCCCACATTTTGCCCATTGGTTTTTAGCTGTTTAGGTATTCATCAAACCGATTAATGCTTTTTTGATTGATATGGATATAGACATCAGCCGTCATTTTCACATCGGTATGACCGAGTCGTTCACTTACAAAATTTGATATCTGAACGAAAGCAAAAGCATTTTATCGGCTGGCCTTTGCTCTTCGCGTGGAAGTCTATAAGGACGGGGTCGCGCCGGAATGAATTTTGTTCAGCCGATAAGGGATCCGGAATGTATTTTCTATATCAAACGGTTCTTAAAAGAACAGAGCGAACGGAATTACATGCTATTTGTCACTGGTATAAACTCAGGCCTTCGTATATCAGATATACTGGAGCTGAGAGTAAGAGACGCCAAGCGGCCGTATTTCAACCTTATAGAGAAGAAAACCAAAAAGAAAAAGAGAATTGAAATGACGCCGGAACTTCAAAGAGAATTAAAGGCATATATTGAGGGGGAAGAAGATCATGAATATCTTTTCAAAAGCCGCGAAGGGATCAACAAGTCCATTTCCCGGTCGATGGCTTATAAGATTCTGAGGGCTGCTGCTGAGTATGTCAATTTGGATGATATAGGCACGCACACGCTGAGGAAAACATTCGGATACCATTTTTACAAGCAAACAAAAGACGTTGCCATGCTGCAGGAGATTTTTAATCACTCAGATCAGCGGACAACCCTTCGATACATTGGAATTAACCAGGATGCCATGAACAATGCCATGAAGAAATTTAAAATATAAGCAGGCTCATCTCATAAACAAGATGAGTCTTTTTTTCTGCATATTTTTATTGATTCCCTTCAAAAAGCATACGTGGAATTCATTTTAGGGGTATGGATTGAAAACAGTAGAGGCAAGGGCTGGCGACACTTCAGGCAGTTGCACAGTCTATAACATATGGGTAATTCGTGGATTTTGTGGATAAATGGAAAATTTGGGCGTTTTTCGTGATATTATTGTGTTACAGGAGGTGAGCGGGATGAGTAGAGGCGCAACAGGTTCAGCGTTAGAAGAGAAAGGCATGGTTTGATAGAACGATACCAAGTAATGAAGGGGTGAGCGGGATGACTGCAGCAGAGCAAAAAGGAATGTACTAAAAAGATTTTGGCAGAAAGGTGGCACGATAACGGCACACCATTTTGTTTTAGATAAGGTATTATGGTATAGGTAATAAACAGACAGGCGCTTTCCCAATCGGGAGGGCGCTTTTTCTATTGGAGGGATTTCATTGAAGAATTTAGTAATGCGGGACACACATTGCAAGGAAGCGGCTCTGGACAAAATCAAACAAATTCTTAACGCTGGTCAAATATTAGAAGTCAAGTCAACTAAAGAAGAACCCTCTTTAAAGAATGAATACAACAAGCACGGCGACATTTGTTACAGCATAAGAGGGTATGATTCAGTTTGATAACTAAATGAATTGTGTACTAAATATTCATTGTGAGAATTAAGCGCTGTCTAATAAGGGGGGCGTTTTTTATGTTCTCTGCAAACAACTCTAATGAATCGTTCGACAAATTTTGCAAATGGTTCCTTTGTTCCTTCCTTTTACCGATAATGAGGAGGGAAGATATTGAAACTTAATTTTAAAGACACTATATTAATATTTATCATTCTATCTTTATTTCTTGGAGATATACTTCTTTATTCAGGAATATTAAATACATTCTTTGAAGATAAAGAAACCATCTGGGCTGGATTAATTGCTTTTATGGGAGCAATATTAGGCGGTGCAATTACATATTACGGTGTTAAACTTCAGATTCAGCACAGAGAAAAAGAAATTTTCATGAGCAATGTGACTGAAACTTTGACCAAGATAAATGAATTATTACGTTTTCTAAAACCTAGTTTCAATCGCTTTTTATGGATAGAAACATCATTTATGGATGAAGAGTCTAAGGCAATGCATATTAAATTAAATGTTAATGATTTTGACAAAGTTCTAACCGAACAAAAAGAGATTGTTTACAAATATCTTGATTATGAATTGGTAGAGTTAATTGAATTACATCAGAAATTCTACCATATGTATAAAGAAAAATATAGTTTTCAAGAAGCGTATGAGGACATGGAAAAGTGCAGAGATATTTTTAATATATTGGTTAAGGGACAGGAGAGAATAAAACAGAAGTATAGAAAATATAAAAGAACAGAATAGCATGGGACTGCCCCCCGTTTTTGATCCCTGTCTCAAAAACGGGGGGCAGTCCCTAAAGAGAGGGCTTTTTTCATTTAAATTGATTAATAACTTAAAGATTGAGAATAGTTTCTCGCACTGACCTTCATCTTTTCACCGGATCTTTTGTAAGATACTTTTGCTAGGGTTTCGTTTTCGTCTATGTATGGAGCTTTCCAAAATACAGAGATTTCATTAACGCTTTTGTCTTCTATTGCTGTGCGAGCAGCTAAATCATCACTATATAATTCAATCATTTTCTTAGTTCTTGCTAATGAATTTTTTAAATCAAAGGACAAGTGAACCAGTGCAATGTTTTGACCGTTTTCTTTAGTTCCAAGATCCTGATTGACTTCAATATCTTCGACAGAAACGTTATGTAGGTGTTCATTTACTAATTCTTTAATTTTATTTTCGGGATTTTCCGTTACATCCACATACGGTGAGTCATCTAATTCTGATTGATCACTTTTAGTAATTAACCCATATTCACTTTTGACGCTTAACTTACCATCAACAAAATGAAGAGATACCGTTGCATCATTTTCCAAGCCGTCCTCTCCATCAAAATCATAATCTGGCGATGAATATTTATTAATTTTATATTCAGATTTCGCTTTGCCGCCAACAATTTTTTTGACTTCATCATAAGTCATATCTTCTCTTATTTTTTTATATTCGCCTGGCGTAATGGTCGCAATAGGTTCATCTTCATATTTAAGAAAATGCTTATTAATGAACCCTATTGAAAGTAATATAACGATACATGTAAGAGACAGCAGAAGTCCAGTTCTTCTAGTTTTTCCCGGAACCAGCAGTATTACCCCAATAAATGCCCCTATAACCATGAAACCACCAAACAATGCAATAAATAAAGCCATAATGATTTCCTCTCCTATCTTCGAACATAAACATCTTAAAACAAAAGAGGAAGGATTTCCATACTTGCAAGAGTTTGCTGTCACTGAAGATGAACCTGGAAGCACAATAAAAAAAGCAGGGGGTTTTTTTGTATGGTCCCGAATTTTTCATTGAATGTTACTTGTGAAAAATCTCTTAAAGAGCAAGATGATTCTCATGGGAAGAGATGGGAGAAGAATTTAAATAAAATTGGAATTTGGTGAGCTGACAATCTGAAAGAGTCAAAGGGGACTAGTAATTAGCCCCCATTACATTTAGTTCTTCCTGCGGTTTTTTCTATTTTTGATCAAACTGAAAACCACTAAGAGAACCACACCGACAGCAACAATATAAAATGAAATTTCTGCTGCTGCGGTATTAATATTCTTAAGAAGAAGGATAAGCCCTATTAAAACTATAGGAATGATGTAAGTTAGAATTCTTATAGCTTTTGGGCTCGGTTCAGCGTTTCTTTTATTTTCCATAATTACCTCCCGTCTAAAGCTTAACACAGGTTAAATTTGATAATCACCAACAATAGTCCCGTTTAAAGAGGAAACATAAGAGTTTAAGTAATCCATCAAGCGGCGTACGTGCCGTTTGGTCCAGAAGATGCTTTATCTCTAGCATAAAAGATTACTCAGGGGAGAATGCTCCGGCTGTTCCAAGAAAGTGAAGTGAGGAAACAACATCTTGTGTGTGAATTACGTCGTATTTTTCTAATTCGGAATTGTGCGTTAATGCCAACTCATAAGCATAACATTTAAATTCGGGTAAGGAGCTAAGGTATTCTGATATATTTTGGGGAAGCCGTATGGGTTTAGGTTATCTTGAAGAAAAGGATTGAAATAAGAATCTAGATTGAATGTCATTTAAAGACTGATTATCCTCTCAGACTACTTCGACAATTCTTTTCAAAATAAAAACTCGATTTGTTTTTCTTTCTTTTTATTCGAAAATTATACCATCCTTCATTTTCTGAATAAAATCTCCTAAAGTATTCATGTAAATGAATATTCTTATTTCCTTATATATTACGATAACAAATTTTAAAAACCGGAGGCTGGTTCTTTTGGTTGATTTGAACAGTTTTTTATCTTTACCGGAAAATCCATGGAAAAACGTGGTGTCATCTGGTAAAGTGGTTACAGTCGGCTGGGCGGCGGCAGCAGTCTGCCCGGATCTTTTAAATGGGAATGGTGACAATGGATCATACATATGAAGTGCATCAAATCAAAACTTATCACCAGATGTGGTCCAACTATTGTTATATTATCGCAGACCGCTCAAAAAAATCTGCGATAGCGGTGGACCCGTCCTGGGAAATCGATAAAATAACCGATAAACTGCATGAATTGGATGTTGATTTATCAGCTATTTTATTAACACATTCGCATTATGACCATGTAAACTTGGCGGAGCCGCTTCAGCAAATCTATCATTCTGATATATACATGTCGTCGGCGGAAATCGATTTCTATCAATTCCGGTGCAGAAACTTAATAGCGCTTGAAGACGGCCAAACCTTTGCGGCCGGAGGGTTTATCATCAGAAGTATACTGACCCCGGGACATACGGCCGGGGGAATGTGCTATTTGCTATCTGATCATCTTTTTACCGGTGACACCGTGTTTACAGAAGGGTGCGGTATATGTGAGGACAGGGGCAGCTCAGCTGAAGATATGTTTCACAGTATACAGAGGATCAAAGCCTCCATTCCGCCGCATGTGCGTGTGTATCCGGGGCACTCCTTCGGGGAGAAGCCGGGTCAAAAAATGGAGAGTCTTTTGAAAAACAATATTTACTTTCAGATTGAAAAAAAAGAACATTTCGTGAATTTTCGCAACAGAAAAAATCAAAAAGGGCTGTTTCATTTTAAGTAATGTGTAATTTAGTTCTATCTAACTAGCTTTTCTTTTGAGGCAAAGAAGTTCTGAAATGGAATGGTAGTTATTACTAGATTTCTGGTGATGAATGACTGAGTAACGGGAGTTTGCGGAAGAGAACGCCGGGCAGGCCGGATGGGACATTCTGCTTACGCCTGTTCCGAAAGCCCTGAGTCCGCCTTCTGACAGGGAAAAATAGGCATTATTCAGGAGTTCGCATAGGATAAATTAACTTGACATGGTATTTTTGTGAAGTTACTATCAACTTGAACATGCTTCTTATCTGAATCCGAGAAAGGATGGCTGAGAAAATGATCACATACTTATTCCCCGGACAAGGTTCTCAAAAGCAGGGAATGGGGAGCTCATTGTTTGATGAATTTAAAGACTTAACGGAGCAGGCTGATGAAACACTCGGATATTCCATGAAACGGCTTTGTCTTGAGAATCCGTATTCCAATCTTCATAAGACGCAGTTCACCCAGCCTGCTTTATATGTTGTAAACGCGTTAAGCTATTTGAAAAAAATCCAAGACAATGACATAAAGCCGGATTATGTGGCCGGCCACAGTTTGGGAGAATATAATGCGCTGTTTGCAGCAGGTGCTTTTGATTTTATTACCGGCCTGCAGCTTGTCCGTAAAAGAGGCGAATTAATGAGTATGGCCACTGACGGAAAAATGGCCGCTGTTATGGGGTTAACTGCAGCTCAAGTGTCAGACGCCCTTCAAACGCACGGATTACATACGATTGATATTGCCAATATGAATTCTCCTCACCAAGTTGTCATATCCGGACGCAAAGAAGACATTGAAAGAGCCAAAAGCGTATTCGAAGGATTAAAAGACGTTACGATGTTTCATCCGTTAAACGTAAGCGGCGCTTTTCACTCGAGATATATGAGTGAAGCAAAACAAGAGTTCGAAAAATTTTTACAGTCATTTCATTTTTCTGCTATATCAATTCCCGTCATTTCTAATGTGCATGCCAGACCTTATGAGCAAGACGGAATCCACTCCGTTCTGGCCGATCAGATCGACCATTCAGTGCGATGGAACGACAGCATCCGCTATCTGCTGGACAAAGGGCGGATGGAATTTGAAGAAGTCGGCCCGGGCCATGTGCTGACAGGACTTATTCACCGCATCAAAAAAGAAACTGAAGCTTCACCCGCCATGTAGCGGAACGCAAGTCAAAATTCTTATCTCACACAATAGTGCCAGCCATACAACATCACGACCACTTCACCTGCACACGACATCACGAAAAACTCACAAATCAATATTTTAAAAAAATAAAGAGCAAAAAGGAGAACAAATGAACCAGCCAATTGTTTTCATGTTTTCTGGACAGGGTTCCCAATACTATCAAATGGGGAAAGAGCTGTTTGCACATAACGCCGCTTTTCGGCAGAAAATGCTTGACTTGGACGATTTTGCAGTCAGCCGTTTCGGTTACTCTGTCCTTAAAGAGATGTATCATACAGGCAATCGTCTGTCTGATCCATTTGACCGCCTTCTTTTCAGCCATCCTGCCATTTTTATGGCTGAGTACGCACTTGCATATGCTTTGGAGCAAAGAGGCATACGTCCCGATTATGTGATCGGAGCAAGCCTCGGAGAGTATGCAGCGGCCGCTGTGTCGGGCGTGCTGAGCGCCGAGGATGCTTTAGATTGCGTGCTGGAACAGGCCCGAATCGTTACGGAAACTTGCCGTAACGGCAGCATGCTTGCGATACTGGGTGATCCGGCTTTATATCAAGATGATCCGCTGCTCGGCGAACATAGTGAATTGGCATCTGTAAACTATCATTCTCACTTTGTCATCTCGGGAGAGCGGGAGCATATCAAAAGGATCATGGACGATCTGAGAGAAAAGCAGATTCCTCATCAGCTATTGCCGGTATCTTACGGGTTTCACTCAGCGCTGGTTGATCAGGCGGAACAGCCGTACAAGCGCTTTTTAGCTCAGAAATCAATCCGGACTCCATTTATACCGTACATCTCCAGTGCGACAGGAGAGGCTGAGACCGATATACAAGCGGACTTTTTCTGGGATATCGTAAGAAAGCCGATTCGATTCCGCGAAGCGCTTCAATTCGCAGACAGCCGCCAAAAAGGATTGTATATCGATGCCGGGCCTTCCGGAACATTGGCCGCATTTGCCAAACAGATTCTTCCTGCAGGATCGGCTGAACGCATCCGTGCCATTATGACGCCGTTTCATAAAGAACAAACACATTTGCAGCAAATAGAAGACAGCATTTTATCACCGCCCGGAAGGAGACTGTAAGATGATCAGCTTTGTTTTTCCAGGCCAAGGCTCGCAAAAAATCGGGATGGGAGAGGACCTGTTCGGCCGCTATCCTGAATTAACCGCAAAGGCCGATCACATTCTCGGATATTCCATTCAGGAGCTGTGCCGGGACGGAGAACGTCTCAATCAGACTCAATTCACTCAGCCGGCGCTCTATGTCGTCAATGCCCTCAGTTATTTGAAAAAAACAGAAGAAACCGGCTTGAAACCGGATTTTACCGCCGGACACAGTTTAGGCGAATATAACGCGTTATACGCCTCGGGCGTCTTTGATTTTGAAGAAGGCTTACAGCTGGTCAAAAAAAGGGGCGAACTGATGAGCCGCGCAAAAGGAGGCGGCATGGCAGCGGTGATCGGCCTGACTCATGAGCAGGTGACGGATGTTTTAAGAGAAAATCACTTGGATATGATTGATATCGCCAACATGAACACACCGCAGCAAATTGTCATTTCCGGCTATAAAGAAGATATTGAAAAAGCCGCATCCGTTTTTGAAGCCGTAAACGGCGTAAAAATGGTTCACCGCTTAAATGTCAGCGGCGCCTTTCATTCCAGATACATGCTGGAAGCGAAGGAGGAATTTTCACGGTTTATCGAGTCTTTCCATTTTAAGCCGCTGTCCATTCCGGTCATTTCAAATGTGACGGCAAGACCCTATGAGCAGAGAGAGCTGAAAGAGACACTCACCGGACAAATAACGGGATCGGTGAACTGGACTGACAGTATCCGTTTCTTAATGGGAAGAAAGAACATGAGCTTTGAGGAAATCGGTCCCGGAAAAGTGCTGACGGGGCTGATTCAAAGAATTACGGCTGAAGCGGAGCCGATAACAGATGAAATCAAAGTCCCGGCTGAGACTGGAAAAAGCTCAATTACGGCGGCGTCTTTAGGAAATGAAGAGTTTAAGCGCGATTATCAATTGAAATACGCCTACTTGGCCGGCGGCATGTACCGCGGAATTTCTTCGAAGGAAATGGTCGTCAAACTGGCCGAAAAAGGAATGATGGGCTTTTTCGGAACGGGCGGTTTGAACATCGCGCACGTCGAGGACGCCATTTTGTCAATTCAGCATGAGCTTCGTGACGGCGGTTCCTTCGGCATAAATGTTGTACATAACATGAAACATACAGATTCAGAAGAAAAAATGATTGATCTTTTATTGAAGCATGGGGTTCAGAACTTGGAAGCATCAGCGTTTTTAACGGTTACTCCCGCTTTAGTAAGGTTTCGCGCTAAGGGGTTAAAACGCGGTGCCGGAGGACAAATAATAGCGCGTCAGCGGATTATCGCCAAGCTTTCCCGTCCGGAAGTAGCGGAAGCGTTTCTCAGCCCGGCGCCTGATCACATTCTGCAGAAACTTGCAGCCGAAAACAAAATTACCGCTGAAGAAGCAAGTCTGATGAGAGAAATACCCGTTGCGCATGACATCTGCGTAGAGGCTGATTCAGGCGGCCACACTGACGGCGGAGTTGCTTACAGTCTCATGCCGGCGATCATCCGTTTACGAGATGACATGATGAAAAAATACCGATACGGCAAAACCGTCCGCATCGGAGCCGCAGGGGGAATCGGAACGCCCGAGGCTGCCATGGCCGCATTTATGCTCGGCGCTGATTTTATTGTGACCGGATCTATTAACCAATGCACCGTTGAGGCAGCGACGAGCGGCCTCGTAAAGGACCTCCTGCAGCAGATGAATGTACAGGATACGGCCTACGCGCCGGCCGGCGATATGTTTGAATCAGGCAGCAAGGTGCAGGTATTAAAGAAAGGGCTGTTCTTTCCGACCCGCGCCTCTAAGCTGCATGAACTGTATCAGCGTCACCGCTCAATTGAAGAAATTGATGAAAAGACACTCAGACAAATAGAAGAGAAGTATTTTAAGGCAAGTGTAAGCAGTATTTATGACAAAGTGAAGGCTCATTATTCGAATGAAGACATTTCAAAAGCCGAACGGAATCCGAAACAGAAAATGGCGCTCATATTCAAATGGTATTTCAGGCAAAGTTCTGCTTCGGCGATTAAAGGAGACCCGGATGCCAAGGTAGACTTCCAGATTCATTGCGGCCCGGCATTAGGCGCCTTTAATCAATGGGTGAAAGGTACGGAGCTGGAGTCCTGGAAAAACCGCCATGCCGATGATATCGGCATGCGGCTTATGGAAGAGACGGCCTCGCTTTTGAATCAGAAGTTAGGTTCATTTTTGCAAACGTGTTGACAAGACGAAATGATAGATTGAAAACATGGAATATTCATAAAAGATGAAACAGGGAGGAACTGACAATGAGTAAAGAAAAAATCTTTGAATTGCTGCAGAACACAATCTACGAGGTTTTGCCTGATTTAGAAGGCGAACAGCTTTCACAGGAAGACCGGTTAGTTGATCTGGGGGCGGATTCAGTGGACCGCGCCGAAATTATCACGATGATGCTTGAAGAATTATCACTGCAGATCCCGCGTGTTGAGCTGACGGGAGTGTCAAACATCGGCGAATTGGCGGCAAAGCTTTATGAAAAGGTACAGGCTGTCTGATAAAACGGTGAAATAATCGGAAACTCAAAATTCATATTGGAGGCGAAGTTCATGGCGGCTGCCGGAATAGAAGCGATAAATGTGTTTGGCGGGACAGCATACCTTGATGTCATGCAGCTGGCGGAGTACAGAAACTTAGACCCTGCCAGATTTGAGAATTTACTGATGAAAGAAAAAGCGGTGGCGCTTCCGTACGAAGACCCCGTCACATTCGGCGTTAACGCGGCAAAGCCGATTATCGACCGATTGACAGAGGCTGAAAAAGACAGAATCGAGCTGCTGATTACCTGCTCGGAGTCCGGCATCGATTTCGGAAAATCACTCAGTACATATATTCATGATTACTTAGGCCTCAACCGGAACTGCCGTTTATTTGAACTGAAGCAAGCCTGTTATTCAGGAACGGCGGGTTTGCAGATGGCGCTTAACTTTATTTTGTCGCAGACATCCCCCGGAGCGAAGGCGCTTGTCGTCGCGACGGATATTTCCCGGTTTTTAATTGCCGAAGGCGGCGATGCGTTAAGCGAGGATTGGTCTTACGCAGAACCGAGCGCCGGAGCGGGTGCCGTCGCCTTATTGATCGGTGAAAATCCCATCGTATTTCAGGCGGATGCGGGCGCCAACGGCTACTACGGCTATGAGGTGATGGATACATGCCGTCCGATCCCGGACAGTGAAGCCGGTGATGCCGATTTGTCATTGATGTCTTACCTCGATTGCTGTGAACAGACATTTCGCGAGTACAAAAACCGTGTGCCGGGCGCTGACTACAAAGAGACGTTTCACTATCTTGCCTTCCATACACCGTTTGGCGGCATGGTCAAAGGAGCCCACCGGACGATGATGCGCAAGCTTGCAAAAGCGAAAAACGCTGAAATCGAACAGGATTTTCAAACCAGGGTAGAGCCGGGGCTCCGCTATTGCCAAAGAGTCGGAAATATTATGGGAGCAGCCTCTTTATTGGCTCTTGCAAGCACGATTGACCAAGGGGCATTCGACACTTCTAAGCGGATCGGCTGTTTTTCGTACGGCTCCGGGTGCTGTTCAGAATTTTACAGCGGCGTTGTGACGCCTGAAGGACAAACGCGGCAGCACTCTTTCAAAATAGAAGAGCACCTGAACAACAGATACAGGCTGTCCATGGAGGAGTATGAAGAACTGTTTAAAGGCAGCGGTCTGGTGAAGTTCGGAACTAGGAATGTCAAATTGGATATGAATATGGTGCCGAACATTTTAGACCATCATACAGGAAGCCCTCGTTTGTATTTGGAAGAAATCACGGAATTTCATCGGAAATACAGGTGGATATCGTGACCTATGAAACGATAAACGTCCGTTTTCAGCAAAATGTCTGCTTCATCACCTTTGATCGGCCTGAAGCCAACAATACGATTAATGAGCGTTTAGTGGAGGAATGCCTGCACGTTCTTTCTGAATGTGAAGACTCCGTGACCTCCGTAGTGCTTGAAGGGCAGCCGGAGGTATTTTGTTTCGGGGCGGATTTTGATGAGATGTACCGGAAAATGAGGCAGGGTATACAGCATGCGGAATCGCAGGAGCCGCTTTACCGTTTGTGGCTGGCATTAAAATCCGGGCCGTACATCACAATCGCCCGCGTCCGCGGAAAAGTAAATGCGGGAGGTGTCGGTTTTGCCGCCGCCTGCGATATCGTCATTGCAGAGGAGAGTGCTTCGTTCAGTTTATCTGAACTGTTATTCGGACTTTATCCGGCCTGCGTTCTGCCGTTTTTAATTCAAAGAATCGGATTTCAAAAGGCGCATTATATGACGATTATGACAAAGCCCGTGCCGGCACGCCAGGCGCTTGAATGGGGACTTTGTGACGTATGCGTCCCGGACTCAGCAACAGAGCTGAGAAAGCATTTGCTGCGCCTTCGTCCGCTGTCGAAAAAAGCAGTCATCCGCTATAAAAAATACATGGATTCCTTAAACGACCTTGTTCATCGTTCGAAATCCATTGCTTTAGCCGAAAATCAAGCGATGTTTTCAGATCCGGATAACCAATCAGCCATTACCCGTTATGCAGAAACGGGACGGCTTCCTTGGGAAACGGAGAACAGTTAGGAGGATATCATGCCGAACGCCGCAGTTGAACTGCTCGAAATTGAACCGGATATTATCCAAGTGACAATGCAGGATAAAGCCCATAAAAACGCCTTCTCCAAAGAACTGACGGATGGATTGATGGAAGCATTCACCCGTATAAAAAAATCGTCAGTCTATAAAGCTGTGATTTTAACAGGATACGGCCATTACTTTGCTTCCGGAGGCACACAGGAAGGCCTGCTCAGGATTCAGCAGGGCATCACGAAGTTTACGGAAGACCGCATGTACTCTTTGGCGCTGGAATGTGATATCCCCGTCATTTCCGCCATGCAGGGCCACGGAATCGGAGGCGGGTTTGTCATGGGGCTTTTCAGTGATTTTGTCATTTTAAGCAAAGAAAGCGTGTATACCGCAAACTTTATGAAATACGGTTTCACCCCCGGAATGGGCGCTACCTTTATCGTTCCGGAGAAGCTTGGGGCAAGCCTCGGCCATGAAATGCTGTTAAACGGCGGCCACTACCGCGGCGGTGACCTGGAGAAAAGAGGGGTGCCTTTTCCGGTGCTTCCGCGGCAGGAAGTACTAGACTATGCGCAGGAATTGGCCCGTGAGCTTGCGGAAAAACCGAGAAACTCTTTAATTACATTGAAAAGGCACTTGGTGACGCCGTTTCGCGAGCAGCTTCCGGCCGTCATTGAGAAGGAGTTAATCATGCACGATGAGACGTTTCATGATGATGAAGTGAAAAAAAGAATCACGACGATGTACGGAGTATAAGACATACATCTTACATACAGATGAAATGGAGGCAGCTCTATGAAAAGTGATATGAAGGCAAGCGGGTTACTCAAGCCATCTGTCAGCTATGGAAAATCATTGCGGCTTTCAGCGGATCAGCCGATGACGATTCCTGAAGTCCTGCACAAAACCGCCGCGGCAGCGGGAGATCAAAAGGGCATCACATATATACAGCCTGACGGCACCAAAGTGTACCAGACTTACAGCGGCCTGAAAAAGATCGCTCTTTCGATTGTGAAAGGGCTCCGCCAATCAGGAGTGAAGGCTCAGGATGAAGTCATATTACAGCTCAGTGACAATTCCCAGCTGATTCCTGCTTTTTGGGGCTGTGTTTTTTTAGGAGCGATCCCGGTTCCGCTTGCGGCCGCTCCGGCTTATACAGAAATGAACAGCGGGACGCAAAAACTAAAAGACGCCTGGATGCTGTTGAATCAGCCGTATGTCATCACAAGCCGTGACGTGCTGCCGGAGATGACTGAATGGGCGGAGGAGCAGGAGCTTTCCGGGTTTTGCGCTTTGGCGGCAGAAGATCTCAGTGCGCACGAAATGGATACGGACTGTCATCATCCCCGTCCGGAAGATTTGGCGATGCTGCTTTTGACCTCGGGAAGCACGGGCACGCCGAAAGCCGTGATGCTCAGCCATGAAAACATCGTCTGCATGGTCAAAGGAAATATTCAGATGCAGGGCTATACAAGTGAGGATGTCACGTTTAACTGGATGCCTTTTGACCATGTCGGCGGCATCGGAATGCTTCATCTGCGTGATGTTTATCTCGGATGTGAGGAAATCAACATACCGAGCGAATCCATTTTGATGGACCCTTTAAAATGGCTCGACCTGATTGATCATTACCGCGCTTCGGTCACGTGGGCCCCCAACTTTGCCTTTGGACTGCTTGCCGATTTTGCAGAAGAGATTCAAACGCGGAAATGGGACTTATCTTCCATGCGTTACATGCTGAACGGCGGGGAGGCCGCGGTTGCGAAAGTCGGACGCAGAATTATGGAGCTTTTAGAGCCGCACGGTCTGCCGGCTAATGCCATCCGTCCCGCATGGGGAATGTCCGAAACGTCTTCGGGCGTTATTTTCTCAGATGAGTTTACATTGGAAAACACGAGGGACGACGATCGTTTCGTCGAGATCGGTCTGCCGATCCCGGGATTTAATATGAGAATTACGGATGACCGCAATCAAGTGGTGGAAGAAGGAGAAATCGGCCGCTTCCAAGTGTCCGGTCTGACTGTAACGAGCGGATATTATGAGCGCCCGGACTTAAATGACAGTGTCTTTACAGAAGACGGCTGGTTTGAAACGGGAGATCTCGGATTTCTGCGTGAAGGCCGCCTGACGATAACGGGGCGCACGAAAGATGCCATCATTATCAACGGTGTGAATTATTACAGCCACGCCATTGAATCAGCCGTTGAGGAATTGCCGGAAATTGAAACGTCTTATACAGCGGCATGCGCCGTCCGGCCGAATCAAAGCACGACAGATGAGCTGGCGATTTTCTTTGTGACATCTGTTCCGTTGGATGAGAACCGCATGACGAAGCTTCTTCATCACATTCACCAGCACGTGACACAGAGAATCGGCGTTACCCCTGATTATCTGCTTCCGGTCGCAAAAGAAGACATTCCTAAGACGGCGATCGGGAAAATCCAGCGCACTCAGCTGAAACATTCATTCGAACAAGGGCAATTTGATTCATTACATAATAACAGACAAGCAGGCGGCAATTCAGACACGGCTTCTGCAGAGAAAGAAATTGAACGGGATTTTATCCGTTTTCTGAAAGAGGAACTTTCCATCGCGGATGAGCTCGTTGATCCAAATACGCCGTTTCAAAGTCTTGGCGTCAATTCCATCAAGATGATGAAACTCGCCAGATCAATTGAAAAAACGTATCACATCCGGCTGACGGCAAGAGAGCTGCACAAAAACCCGACGATTGGCGCTTTAGCGGCTTATACTGCTGAAAAAGCGGCAAACATGTCAGCGGAGCATCATTCCCAAAAAGCCGAACCGCCGGCAGAACGGGAGAGACGGCAAACGGCGCCAGCGCTTTCAGAAGTCCAAAAAGGGCTGTGGACATTGCAGAAATTGTCGCCTGAAACGACTGCATACCATGTCCCGCTATGTTTCCGATTCACATCCGGAATCGACAAAGACAAACTGAAACAGGCGTTTCAGTTCGTATTAAAGCAGCATCCGATGCTCAAAAGCGCCGTGAATGAAACAGACGGCGGGTTTTATTTCATAGAAGCGGCAGATCCTTTTGTATTCTCGGAAGAAGATATTTCTGACGTCAATGAATCACAAATATCCGCTCTGATACGGAAAAAAGTGAAAGAGCCGTTTGTCAAAGAAGGCGGGCCTTTGCTGCGCGTGCAGCTGCTTTCAAAATCCGCCGCGGAACATTATTTTTTGACGGTCATTCACCACATCGTGTTTGACGGCATTTCATCCATTACATTTATTCACAGTCTGCTGGATCATTATCAGGCGCTGCTGGAGGGAAAAGAAGAGTTTACGGCCGCCGCTCCCGGGATTCATCCCGATTTCGCAACTTGGGAAAAGCGGTATTTAGCGGGTGAAGAAAGCAAAGCTGCCCGCGCTTACTGGATGAAACAGCTCGGGGGCGATCTGCCTGACCTTCAGTTTCCGCCGATGCGCACGGACAGCAGTGTTCCGGAGTTTACAGAAGATACGCTGACACGCCGTCTTCCCGAACGGCTGCTGAATAATATAACGGCGTTTGCCGCATCCCGTTCGATTCATTTGTCTACCGTCATGCTGAGCTGTTACATGGTGCTTTTAAGCAAATATACGGATAAGGAAGATATTGTGACAGGCATGCCTGCAATGGTCAGACCCGAAGAACGCTTTGACGGAGTGGTCGGCCATTTCCTCAACATGCTTCCCATACGGAGCAGAGCCGGACGAAAAGAAACATTTGCTGACTTTGTTCAAAAGGTGCAGGATGCCGTTCTGGACGGACTGGATCACTCATTTTATCCGTTTCCGAAAATGGTGCGTGATGTGCATGCGAAACCCCGGCAGAACGGTTCGCCTGTTTTCAGCAATGCCTTTTTCTATCAGAACTTTCTGCAGCATTCGAGCTATCAATCGATGCTTGATGAATACAAGGAATTCTCCTGTGAATTTGTAAAAGACATTCATCAGGAGGGGGAATATGATCTTGTATTTGAAATGTGGGAAGAAGCATCAGGCATGGATCTTACGATTAAATACAGCACCGAATTATTCGACGAAGCAGGGGCGGCCAGGCTTTTCAGCCATTTTGTACAGGCTGCTGAAGCTTTGACGGCGAATCCGGATATGCCGCTTGAGAACGTTTCTCTCATGACAAAAAGAGAGGAGCACATGATTCTTAAGACTTGGAATGAGACAAGCCGTGAATATCCGGATGCCTGCTTCCATGAATTATTCGAACGTCAGGCGGCAGAAACGCCGGACGCTTGTGCGGTCGTGTATGAACAGCAAAAGCTGACGTACCGTGAGCTTGATGAAAAAAGCACGAAGCTGGCGCTCTATTTGCAGGCGCACGGTGCAGGCCCTGATGATCTCATCGGCATTTATACAGACCGTTCATTGCATATGGCTGTCGGCCTTCTCGGCATTTTAAAAGCCGGGGGAGCGTATGTGCCGCTTGATCCTTCTTATCCCGCTGACAGATTGGAATATATGATCACCGACAGCAGGATTTCAATGTGCCTGACGACAGCTGATTTAGAGCACTCTTTGAACTGGGGAGGCGTGCAGACAACTGCCATTGACCGCGATTGGTCTCATATTGAAAGTACAGCCGCGGAAAGAACGTCGCTGAAGCGGTTAGTGACACCTGACGATCTGGCGTATGTCATTTACACGTCGGGCAGCACGGGCAAACCGAAAGGCGTGATGATTCCGCACCGGGCGCTGACCAACTTCTTAATCTCGATGGCGAATGAACCGGGGCTTTCGTCCGAAGACAAACTGCTTGCCGTCACGACATATTGCTTTGACATCGCGGCACTGGAGCTGTACCTTCCTTTAATCAAAGGAGCGGAGTGCAACATCTGTAAGACAGAAGTCACAAAAGACGCACGAAAGCTGAAAGAGCTGATTCAAGAGTACAAACCGACGATCATGCAGGCGACGCCGTTTACGTGGAAAATGCTCTTTCATTCCGGATGGTCAAATGAAGAAAAAGTGAAAATCCTTTGCGGCGGAGAGGCGCTCAGCGAACAATTGAAGCAGCAGTTTCTAGATACGAAAAGTGAGGCTTGGAATATGTTCGGGCCGACAGAGACGACAATCTGGTCCGCGGTGCAGCGTATCACGGAAAATGAGAGTGCGCTTACGATCGGACGCCCGATCGCCAATACCCGCGTGTATATTATGGATTCCGGTCTCAACCCTGTTTTAGAAGGGGTGCCGGGAGAACTTTGTATTGCGGGAGACGGATTGGCAAGAGGGTATTTCAACAAGCCTGAGCTGACAGATAAAGCTTTCGTCAGCCACCGGCTCGAACTGGGATCAAAGCTTTATAAAACAGGCGATATGGCGCGTTTTCTTCCCGGCGGCCGCATTGAATACATGGGACGGATGGACACCCAAGTCAAAATCCGCGGCTACCGGATTGAACCCGGAGATATTGAGAGCCGGCTGAATGCCCATCCGGCCGTACAGGAAAGCGTAGTGGTTGTGAACAATCACTCCGGAAATGAGAAGCTTTGCGCGTTTTATATCCTGAAAAACGGAGAGCCGCTTCCATCTGCAAAGGAATTGCGCAATCATTTGAAACAAGCGCTGCCGGCCTATATGACGCCAGCTTCGTTTATCCGACTTGAAGAGCTGCCGCTCACACCGAACGGAAAAGTGGACCGCAAGCTTCTTGCTGCCCGCGACCTGACGGAAAAGCAGCCGGACACACAAACATTTTCATCATCTCATATCCAGCAGGCGGTGCTGGCGATTTGGCAGGATGTATTGAAAAGCAAAGATATAGAGCTTGATGACCGCTTTTTTGATGCGGGGGGAGATTCGCTTCTTGCCGTGACTGTCACTGAGCGGATGACGCAGGAACTGGATTGTGAATTCAGTGTAACGGAGCTGTTTGAATACGCGACGGTAAAAGACATCAGCCGGTACATCACTGAACAAAAACCGAAAGAAGCCGTTTTGGCTCCTGTGCCGCAAAAGAAAGTGAATACAGAAGACCGGGAACACCTAGCGGGAGAATTTCCCGATTATTACGAGGACAGCCTTGCGGTTATCGGTATATCCTGTGAGTTTCCGGGAGCGAAAGATCATTATGAATTTTGGAATAACATCAAAGAAGGCAAAGAAAGCATCACCTTCTTTTCAAAAGAAGAGCTCCGCCGATTCGGTATTTCTGAAGAACTGGCTGATCATCCCGGCTTCGTTCCGGCTAAATCAGTTTTAGAGGGGAAAGAAATGTTTGATCCCGGTTTCTTCGGCTTTTCACCGAAAGATGCGGAATATATGGACCCTCAGCTGAGAATGCTTTTACTCCATTCATGGAAGGCAATCGAGGATGCGGGATATATCTCAAAAGAAATTCCGGAAACAAGCGTGTATATGTCTGCCAGCACGAACTCTTACCGCAGCCTGCTGCCGGAGGAGACGACAGCACAGCTGGAAACGCCGGATGGCTACGTGTCATGGGTGCTTGCCCAAAGCGGTACGATTCCGACGATGATTTCTCATAAACTCGGGTTGAAAGGGCCGAGCTATTTTGTCCATGCCAACTGCTCATCTTCGTTAATCGGCCTGCATTCGGCTTTTCAAAGCCTGCAGTCCGGCGAAGCCAAGTACGCCCTTGTCGGCGGTGCGACCCTTCATACGGAATCAAGCGCCGGATATGTTCATCAGCCGGGGCTGAATTTTTCGAGCGACGGGCATATTAAAGCGTTTGACGCGGCTGCTGACGGAATGATCGGCGGTGAAGGAGCCGGCGCCGTGCTCTTGAAAAAAGCGTCTGATGCCGTTAAGGACGGCGACCATATTTATGCGCTGCTGCGCGGAATCGGCGTCAATAACGACGGAGCGGATAAGGTCGGATTTTATGCGCCGAGCGTCAAAGGACAGGCTGAGGTCATTCAGAAGGTCATTGATCAGACGGGCATCCATCCCGAAACGATCGCGTACGTCGAAGCTCACGGCACAGGAACAAAACTCGGCGATCCGATCGAACTGTCCGCACTTCAATCGGTGTACGGCCGATATACAGATAAAAAACAATACTGCGGCATCGGTTCAGTCAAAACAAATCTCGGGCATTTGGATACAGCGGCCGGAATGGCGGGCTGCATCAAGGTTGTCATGAGCTTATATCATCAGGAAATCGCGCCGAGCATCAATTACAAAGAGCCGAACCCGAATCTTCATTTAGAAGACTCTCCGTTTTACGTAGCGGAAGAAAAGAAAGAGTTAACCCGTGAGAACAGAGCGCACCGCATGGCTTTAAGCTCTTTCGGTCTTGGCGGAACAAACACACACGCGATTTTTGAACAATATCCGGATGCATCTGAGGCAGCAGACGCTGCCGGTCCGTTCATCATTCCGTTGTCTGCCAGAAAAAAAGATCGTCTGAAGGAGTACGCAAAACAGCTGCTGGCTTTTCTGGAAAGAAAAACGGACGTCGACCTCGCTGATCTTGCCTACACGTTCCAAGTCGGAAGGGAAGCGATGGAAGAGCGCGCGGCCTTTATCACAAGCGGCACTGCGGAGCTGAAGCGGCAGCTTGCCGATTTTATCAATGATAAGCCGGCTGTAACAGGCTGCTTCAGGGGAGAAAAACAGCAGGCGAAAGATATTGCCTGGCTTTCTGATGATGATGACAGCGCTGAACTCATTGAGAAATGGCTTGCGAAAGGAAAAGGATCGAAGCTCTGTGAAATGTGGAGTAAAGGTGTCGCCATCAATTGGCACAAGCTTTACAAAGACAAGCATCCGAAACGAATCAGCGTGCCGGTCTACCCGTTTGCAAAGGAGCCGTACTGGCCGAAAAAAGCAGAAAAGAAAACATCTGCCGCACACACCGGAGTCTCAGTTTTACACCCGCTCGTGCAGCAAAATACGTCAGATTTAACCCTTCAGCGGTTCAGCTCACGGTTTACAGGCTCAGAATTTTTCCTGAAGGATCATGTGGTCAGGGAAAAAGCTGTGCTGCCGGGAGCGGCATATTTGGAAATGTCTTATGAAGCGGTAAAACGGGCGCTTGGCGGCTTATTAAAAGACCAAGACAGAATAACGCTCCATCATACCGTCTGGATGAAGCCGATCGTCGTTCACGAACAAGAGCGCCAGGTCCATATTGCGCTGTTCCCTGAAGAGGACGGCATCATCTCATATGACATTTACAGCATAAACGCTGACGATGAAGAAGTGCTGCACAGCCAAGGGCGTGCCGAAATCATAAAGGCTGAACGAGAGCCTGAGAGAGACCTTTCTGCCATACAAAACAGATGCACAGCGGACATTCTTGATCCGGCGGTCTTTTATCGGGAAGGCCGGAGCAGGGGGATGTTCCACGGAAAAGCCTTCCAAGGCATTAAGTCCGCCTTTATCGGCGAGAAAGAAGTGCTTTCGGACATACAGCTTCCGGATTCTGTTTCTCATACGAACGGACAATTTACGCTTCATCCGAGCATCATTGATTCGGCTATTCAGACGGCGACGATCTGCATTATGCAGGAGTTTTCCGGACAAAAACTGATTCTGCCGTTTGCGCTGGAATATCTTGAAGTCGTCAAAGCATGCACGCCGATTATGCGGGCGCATGCACGCTTCAGTGAAGGATATCAAACCGGTGATTCCGTGCAGAAAGCCGACATTGACCTGTTCGACGAAACAGGAGCGCTTTGCGTGAAGGTGAGAGGATTCTCTACGAGAGTGCTTGAAGGCGATGCAGAATCGGCTCAGCGGCTATCAGGCTCGGAAAAGGTCTTGTTTGCACCGGTCTGGAAAGAAGCTGCCGCATCCGAGAAAGCTTCTGTCCATGCTGATGAGCATTTGATCATACTTTGTGAAGATGCCTGCCGTATAAAAGATGAAGCGGCATCCGGCCTGAAAGACGCCGAACTGCTGATTGCAGAAGGTGAGGGTGAAACAGCCGCTGAACGCTTCCAAAGCTACGCGCAGACAATCGCCGAACACATCCGGCGGATCATCAGCGAAAAAAGGCAGGGCCGCATTCTGATTCAGACCGTTATTTCAGCAGACGGCAGCCAGCAATTGTTTGCGGGGTTAACAGGTTTGTTAAAAACAGCCGAGCTAGAATACGGAAAACTTGACTGTCAGCTCATCGAAATGGAATCAATCGGTGAAATACCGGCTGTCGCTCAAAAACTGAAAAACGACAGTCATCGGCCGCATGATAAACATATCCGTTATAAAGGAGACAAACGGTATGTGAAGGCTTGGGAAGAAATGCATCCCGCAGGGGGCGGCATCGTCTGGAAGGACGAAGGCGTATATCTGATTACCGGAGGGGCAGGAAGCCTGGGCTTGATGTTCGCAAAAGAAATCGCAGGTCGCGTAAAACACCCGAAAATCATTCTGACCGGCCGCTCAAATCTGGCAGAAGCCAAACAGCGTGAGCTTGCTATGCTTCAGCACTCAGGCGCAAATGTCGTCTACAAAAAGATGAATGCGGCAGACCGGCGGGAAAATGAAGCGCTGATAAAAGAGGTTACGGCCGAATTCGGAAAGCTTAACGGGATTATTCACGCTGCGGGAGTGATACAAGACCGCTTCCTGCTGCAAAAAACGAAGGAAGAGTTCAGGGAAGTGCTTGATCCGAAAGTGATCGGAACCGCTTATTTAGATGAAGCCAGCAAAGACTGCAATCTTGACTTTTTCGTATTGTTCTCCAGTGTTTCCGGCATTCTCGGCAATATCGGGCAGGCTGATTATGCCGCAGGCAACGCGTTTATGGATGCATACGCCGCTTACAGGCAATCCCTTACGGAAAATGGCCTTCGGCACGGAAAAACGGTCGCCTTTAACTGGACGCTGTGGAAAGATGGCGGTATGCAGGCGGGAGACGAGACGGAGAGAATGATGAAAAAAGCTTTCGGCATGGTTCCGCTTCAAAAGGCGTCAGGCCTGGCTGCTTTTTATGAAGGAATGGCTCAGGAAAAGCCGCAGCTTTTAGCAGCTGAAGGACACGCAGCAAAATTAAAACAGTCGTTCCTATCCGTTTCTGAAACTGAAAAGCCGCAGGTGGAGAAAATAGAGCCTGTATCCGCCGTTTCGGGAGACAAATGGCACGGTGTGCTTATCCGATTGGTCAGTTCAATTTTAAAAGTCGGCCAAGACGAGATTGATATTGATACGGAACTGAGTGAATACGGTTTTGATTCGGTATCCTTTACCGTCTTTACGAATCAATTAAATGAAGCGTATCAGCTGGAACTGGCGCCGACGATCTTCTTCGAACACGGGGCGATCCGCAGTTTAGCAGAGTATTTGACGGATGAGGCAGAAGCCGGCCTTCCTTCTCAGCCGGAAGAAAAACAAGATGCAGAAGAATCTCTTCAAACGCTTCACACCGCTTTGACAGCCATGGTAAGCGGCATTTTAAAAGTTGATCGTGAGGACATTGAGACAGATACGGAATTGAGTGAATACGGTTTTGATTCCGTATCGTTTACCGTCTTTACGAATCAATTAAATGAAGCGTATCAGCTGGAACTGGCGCCGACGATTTTCTTTGAGTACGGAACGATCAGCGGTCTCGCCGGATATTTGTCAAAAGAGCATCCGGGCCGTTTCGGCGAAAAGAAGAAAGAGTCTCCGAAAAAAGAGCAGCCAAAAGCCCAAAAATCGAAAATGCAGCGGAAAAAGCGCTTCGCAACGGTAATGAACGCTGCGGCAGGGACACAAGAGCCGCGCCGCTTGGATACGGTTGCGATTGTCGGAATCAGCGGCCGATTCCCGGGCGCGAAGGATATAGAGGAATTTTGGCGCAATTTGAAAGAAGGAAAGGATTCGATCACAACCATTCCGAAAGAACGCTGGGATTGGGAAGCGTTTGATGGCGACCCGAATCTTGAAGGGAACAAAACGAATATCAAGTGGGGCGGCTTTATCGACGGAATAGCTGAATTTGATCCGCTGTTCTTTGGGATTTCACCGCGGGAAGCCCAATATTTAGATCCGCAGCAGCGGCTGTTATTGACTTATGCATGGCGGGCGATAGAAGATGCGGGCTGTAAGCCGGAAAGCCTTTCCGGCACAAATACGGGCGTCTTTATCGGCACCGGAAATACCGGTTATAAAGATTTGTTCACAAGGGCAGGTCTTGCGCCGGAAGGACATGCGGCGACAGGCAGCATGATTCCTTCCATAGGTCCGAACCGTTTGAGCTATTTGTTAAATCTTCACGGGCCAAGTGAGCCGATTGAAACGGCATGTTCAAGCTCGCTTGTGGCGATTCACCGGGCGGTATCCGCTATAGAAAACGGAGAATGCGACATGGCGATTGCCGGGGGAATCAACACGATTCTGACGGAAGAAGCGCATATCAGCTACAGCAAAGCAGGCATGCTCAGCAAAGACGGAAAATGCAAAACCTTCTCCAAAGATGCCAACGGGTATGTCAGAGGAGAAGGCGCGGGAATTCTGATGCTGAAGAAACTGACAGATGCAGAACGTGACGGCAATCCGATTTACGGCGTGATCCGCGGTACGGCTGAAAACCACGGCGGCCGGGCGAATACGTTAACCTCGCCGAATCCGAAACTGCAGGCTGATTTATTGGTGAAAGCATACCGGAAAGCGGGAGTGGACCCGAGCACCGTTACGTATATTGAAGCGCACGGTACAGGAACGGAATTGGGCGACCCGATTGAAATAAACGGTTTGAAAGCGGCGTTTCACGAGCTGGCGAAAACAAATCAAGAGCCTGAAGTCTTCGGTCACCGCTGCGGCATCGGTTCGGTCAAAAGCAATATCGGCCATTTAGAGCTTGCCGCGGGAGTATCAGGCGTCATGAAAGTGCTTTTGCAAATGAAGCACAAAACGCTGGTGAAAAGCCTGCATTGCGAGACGATCAATCCGTACATTCAGCTCGATGACAGTCCTTTCTACATCGTGCGGGAAAATCAGGAATGGACGGCAGCAAAAGATAGAAACGGAAATGCCATTCCGCGCCGGGCCGGGGTCAGCTCATTTGGCATCGGCGGGGTCAACGCTCATATCGTCATTGAAGAGTATGTCCCGAAAGCAGCCGCTCAGCCTGAGCACAGCCCGGAAAATCCGGCAATCATCGTTTTGTCCGCCAAATCAAAAGAAAAACTGTTTGAACAGGCGCGGCAGCTGCAAAAAGCGATCCGTCAAACGCCGTATACAGATCAAGACTTGGCGGGCGTCGCTTATACGCTGCAAACCGGAAGGGACGAAATGGAAGAGCGCTTGGCCATTCTTGCAGCGACGATGGCGGAATTGGAAACAAAGCTGGAAGCATTTACGAAAAATGAGAAAAACATTGCCGGGCTGTATACCGGCCAGTCTCACCGCAATAAAGATACGTTTGCCTTGTTCACCGCAGATGAAGATATGGACATCGTCATTGACGCCTGGATTAAAAAAGGAAAATTCGCCAAGCTGGCAGAGGTATGGGTGAAAGGCGGCGTATTGAATTGGAACCGGCTGTATGAAAAGGGTACGCCGCGTTTACTCAGTCTTCCGTCTTATCCGTTCGCAAAAGACACGTATTGGGTGCCTGAGAATCCTGACAAAAAGAAGGTCCATACAGAGGAACGGATGAAACGTATTCTGACGAAACAATGGGAACCGAGCCCGCTCGAACTGGGTGAACCGTGCGCACGTTCCGTTGCGATTTTGACAGGCGGGGACACGATCAATCTCGCAGAAGAGATCGCAGCGCATATGCCGAATCACCGTATCATCACAGCATCAGACCTTACCGGTGAATATGACTGGCAGGCGTTTGGCGGAGTCATCGACCTCCTCGGCGCAGCGAAAGAAGATTCTCAAGACATGGCCGGTATCAAATGGCTTCAGCAATTGATTGAGCATGGGCATAAAGAAGGGATGACACTGCTTTGTGTCACGAAAGACCTTGAGTCACTAGATAAAGAAGCCAATCAAACAACAGGAGCAAAACGGGCCGGTCTGTACAGAATGCTGGCATACGAGTACGGTCATCTGTCTTCAAGGCATCTCGACCTTGAAGGAGGGCTTTCTGTTGACAAACTGGCGAAGCAGATTGCCGATGAGTTTCATGCCCGTACTGATGACGCGGAAGTTTGCCGGAGGGATGGCTTGCGTTACCGCGCTGTATTAAGCGGCTCAGAAAATATGAATATGCAAGGCGAGAGAATTGATTTTCCGGACAACCATGTGCTTCTGATCACCGGGGGTACGAGGGGGATCGGCCTTTTATGCGCACGCCATTTTGCCGAACATTACGGAGTGAAAAAACTGGTGCTTACAGGCCGTGAGACCCTTCCGCCGCGAAGTGAGTGGACGGGCGGACTGAATGGGGTGACGGCTTCTGTAAAAGCGAAAATTGAAGCTGTTCTCGACTTGGAATCCAAAGGTGTACAAGTGAAGGTATTGTCAGTCCCGTTAGCTGATGAAGCCGGGCTGAGACAGGAACTGAGTCAGATAAAACAGACGCTCGGACCTATCGGCGGCGTGATTCACTGCGCGGGTGTGACCGATAAAGAGACGCTCGCATTCATCAGAAAAACCGATGAAGACATACAGCGCGTGCTCGAGCCGAAAGTAGACGGGCTTCAGGCGTTATACAGTGTGCTCAGCGAAGAGCCGCTGAAGTTTTTCGTCTTGTTCTCTTCCGTGTCAGCTGCGATACCGGCGCTTTCGGCAGGACAGGCCGACTATGCCATGGCCAATGCGTATATGGACTATTTTGCAAACTCATACAAAGAGCAGCTGCCGATCGTAAGCATTCAGTGGCCGAACTGGAAAGAAACCGGAATGGGCGAAGTAACGAACAAAGCTTATAAAGAGAGCGGGCTATACAGCATCACGAATGCAGAAGGATTACAGCTCCTTGACGGCATACTTCTTGAATCAGCAAGGGGCCCGGTGCTGCCGGCCGTTCTGAATCCTAAGCTGTGGAAGCCGGAGCGATTCCTGCGGCGGAGCAGGCAGGATCAGCCAATGAGTCCGGCTATGGTAAAACCGGCGGAAAAAACCGCTTATACTGCCGCAGACAACGCTCAATTAACAAGGAAAACAGAAGAATGGCTGATAGAATTATTTTCTGAAGAGCTGCGGATTGACCAGGATCAGCTTGAGACAGACGTATTATTCCAAGATTACGGAGTGGACTCCATTATCCTTGCTCAGCTTCTGCAGCGGATCAACCGGAATCTCTCGACATCGCTTGACCCGTCCATTCTGTATGAATATCCGACGATTCAATCTTTCGCAAATTGGCTTCTCGAAGGATATACAGAAGTTTTATCAGAACGGTTTGATTTGGCGGCGGAGCCTGTTCTGAAGAAGCCGGCTGAGCCGGTGATTGAAACACAAGCCGTTAAGGTGCAAGAAGAGCAGGCCGGAAAACAGATTCACCGGGAAGATATCGCGGTCGTCGGCATGTCCTGCCGGTTTCCGGGGGCGGCTTCCTTAGAGGCGTACTGGTCGCTTTTGGCTGAAGGCCGTTCGGCTATCGGTCCTGTTCCGGCTGAGCGATGGGGTTTGAAGACGCCTTATTACGCGGGAATGCTTGATGGAATTCATCAATTTGATCCGGACTTCTTTTTACTGGCAGAAGAAGATGTAAAGGCAATGGACCCTCAAGCTTTGGCCGCTCTGGAAGAATGCCTTAACCTGTGGTATCACGCTGGCTATACGCCGGATGAGATAAAGGGAGAAGCAATAGGTGTGTATCTCGGCGGACGCAGCCGTCACAAACCGGGTGAAGAGAAACTGCTGGATGCGAAAAACCCGATCATCGCGCTGGGCCAGAATTATTTGGCCGCAAATCTCTCTCAATATTTTGATATGCGCGGCCCGAGTGTTGTCCTCGATACGGCTTGTTCTTCTGCTTTAGTCGGCATGAATATGGCCGTGCAGGCTCTTGTAACAGGAGAAATAAAAGCGGCCGTCGTCGGCGGCGTGAGCCTGTTTGAATCAGAAGAAACCCATAAATTATTTGAACAGCGCGGCATATTAAGTAAAGCGCAGTCGTTCCATGTATTTGACGAACGCGCCGATGGAGTTGTGCTGGGCGAGGGTGTCGGAATGGTTCTATTAAAAACCGTGTCTCAGGCGATTGAAGACGGAGATTCTATTTATGCCGTAGTGAAGGCGGCATCCGTCAATAATGACGGAAGAACGGCAGGCCCGGCTACGCCCAGTCTGGAAGCGCAAAAATCCGTCATGAAGACGGCTCTTGAAAAAAGCGGAAAACAGCCGGAAGACATTACTCATATTGAAGCGAACGGTTCAGGCACGGTCGTGACGGATCTGTTAGAACTGAAGGCCATTCAATCCGTCTACCGTTCAAAAGACGCCGGCCCGCTCGGAATCGGATCTGTGAAACCGAACATCGGGCACCCGCTTTGCGCGGAAGGAATTGCAAGTTTCATAAAAGTTGTTCTCATGCTGAAAGAAAAGAGCTTTATCCCGTTTTTATCAGGCGAGCATGAAAATACACATTTTGATAGAGAAAAGGCCAATATTCAGTTCAGCCGCACTCTGGCAGACTGGCCGTCACCAATACCGGCGGCAGGAATTAACTGTTTTGCCGACGGCGGAACAAACGCCCACGTCATTGTGGAAGCGTGGCAGGAAGACGAAGGGCGCCCAATCAAGCGCCATCCTTTAACACCGCCTGCATTAAATAAGCGGCTGATTTCGCCGGACAGCAAAGAAGAAACGAACGAAAAAGCTGCGGCAAACATCTGGGATACCTATGAAGTGGAGGTTTAACGTGAAGAACTTCAATAAGCAAATCACTTTATCGCTGAAAAATCCGTTTATTTTACATCATGACGTTTACGGACAAAAAGTCCTTCCGGGATTGGCTTATATTGATATGTTTTATCAGATTTTCAAAGAGCGCGGCTATTCATACGACGGGCTTCAGCTGCGCCATTTATCCATATATCAGCCGCTTATTGCGAAAGAAGACAGCGCCGTCAAGCTTACGGTTGAATGTACAAAGGTAAAAGAAGGGCGATGGAAACTTACCGCAAAAGGGGCTGAGGTCAGCGGCGGACGCGTACAGCCGGAAGAACGTATTTACGTCAAAGCGGAAATGCACGAGACGGCACCCGCAGTTTTCAGTGACACGCTTGATCTTGACTCTGTCAAACGCGAGGCGGAACGCACCATCGATTTAAATGAGCTGTATGCACAATGCAGAAGCCAGGAATTGGTTCACAGCGGATATATGAAAGCAGAAGGAGAAGTGTTTGAGGAGCGGGACGGCGTCACCTTTGATGTATCGCTCGGAAAAGACGCGATGGGACAGGCCGGGGGGTTTTTGTTCCATCCGACTCTTCTTGACGGAAGCGGCGTCGGCGCAAACCTATTGATCTCATCGCTGTTAAATGGGGAAAAGAGGCTGTTTCTGCCTCTTTTCTACGAATCTTTTACAGCTTCCGAACCTTTGCAGAGCGGCTGCATCACGAGAATCAAACGTTCGTCGCTTCGGCAGGAAAAGGAGCTCATTTACATTACACTGGAGTTTTTTAACGCATCCGGCCGGAAAGTAGCCGAGCTGAAAGATTTCACAAGCAAGCTCGTGCGGGATGCCGAGCTGATCAATACAGACCGTAAGCCTGCTGAGAAGTCTCCTGAAAAAGCCGGTTTACCGGAAGTTGCGGCATCGCTTGAAGGCGGACACCCGCATGAGGAAGCAGAGCGGTATGTCATGAATCTGATGGCGGAAAAAATCGGCAAGCCGCTTGAACAGATTGATTCTCAAGTCGGCTACTATGAAATGGGGCTGACATCGTCCGGACTGCTTGACGTCGTCGAAACGATCAGCGAAAAAATCGGCGAAACCCTTTCTCCGACTTTGCTGTTTGAATATACGACGGCAGCAGAGCTGGCAGCTTTCCTGACTGAGCAGTACGGGAGCCATTTCAGCGCGCCTCCGGCAAAAATGGAGAAGCCGGTTGAGCCGCAAACAGAGAGAAGACGGAAAAGCAGTGTTCCGCAAGATGAAGATATCGCCATTATCGGCATGGCCGGCCGCTACCCGCAGGCCGAAAATATTCATGAATTCTGGGAAAACCTGAAAGAAGGAAAAAACTGTGTTACCGAAATTCCGGAGTCTCGCTGGGACTGGCGCCGGTTTGAAAATGTAAAGTCGCCTTCCGGAAAGAGCATTTCAAAATGGGGCGGATTTATTGATGATCCGGATTGCTTTGATCCCCAATTTTTCCGGATTACGCCGCGGGAAGCTGAAACAATGGACCCTCAAGAACGGCTGTTTTTACAAACATGCTGGGAAACGATTGAGGATGCCGGATATACGCCGAAGTCGCTCGCAGAGGCGCGCGGACGGAATAAGAGACAGCGCGTCGGCGTCTTCGCAGGGGTGATGCATAAGGATTATACGTTGGTCGGGGCTGAAGCTTCTTCCGAAGATCATGTATTCCCGCTTTCTCTTAATTATGCGCAAATCGCAAACAGAGTTTCATATTTTTGCAATTTTCATGGGCCGAGCATGGCGGTCGATACGGTCTGTTCATCTTCGCTGACTGCGGTTCACCTTGCTGCGGAAAGCATTCGGCGCGGGGAATGTGAATCGGCAGTTGCCGGAGGCGTCAACTTGTCGCTGCATCCGAATAAATATCTGACATACGGTTTATGGGACATGTTTTCAACAGACGGGGTTTGTCATACATTCGGGAAAGACGGAGACGGCTATGTACCGGCTGAAGGAATCGGTGCCGTTTTATTAAAACCGCTGCGAGAGGCGGTAAAAGACGGAGACCGGATTTATGCGGTGATAAAGGGCAGTGCCGTCAATCACGTGGGGACAGTGAGCGGAATTTCCGTGCCGAGCCCTGTCGCGCAGGCCGATTTGATTGAAGAATGCCTGGACAAAGCGGGCATCGATCCGCGCACGGTCAGTTATATTGAGGCGCACGGGACGGGAACTTCTCTCGGCGATCCGATTGAGGTTCAAGGCCTTGTCAAGGCGTTCCGCCAGTACACACAGGACAAACAGTTCTGTTCGATCGGATCAGTGAAGTCCAATATCGGCCATGCGGAATCGGCGGCGGGCATCAGCGGCTTAAGCAAGGTTGCCCTGCAGCTTCACCATAAAACTTTGGTGCCGTCTCTTCATTCCGAGGAGCTGAATCCGTATTTAGATTTTGAACAATCACCGTTTTACGTCCAGCATCATACCGAAGAATGGCATCAGCCCTCAGTGACGGAAAACGGAAATGAGACCGTATATCCCCGGCGTGCAGGCATCAGTTCTTTCGGGGCGACAGGTTCAAACGTGCATCTCATTCTGGAGGAATTTATCCCTGAAGAATCACACGGAACAAATGCTGAACCGGCAGGAGAACAGACATTCATTTTTCCGGTTTCAGCCCGGAATGAAGAACGGCTAAAAGAGTATGTTGCGAAGCTGTCTGCATTTATTCATCCCGGCCTGCCGCTTGAGGATGCGGCGTATACACTTCAGATCGGCCGTGAACAGATGGAGGAGCGGGTTGCGTTCACCGCTCAGAATATGACACAGCTCAAAGAGCGGCTGGAAGGCTTTCTGGCGGGTAAAACGGTCAGCGGGTGCTGGCGGAACCGAGCCGATAAAAGCAAACAGGCAGAGCTTGCTCCGGACTTGATACATAAATGGCTTTCCTCCGGGAGTCTGGGGATGATTGCCGAAAAGTGGGCCGGCGGAGGAACGATGGATTGGAATCTCTTGTACGGTGAAAACAAACCGAATCGGATCAGCCTGCCGACATATCCGTTTGAAAAAATCCGGTATTGGGTGCCGAAGGCGGAGAAAAGAGAATCGCTGCCGCAAAAAAATGCAGGCATGCTGCATCCGCTCCTTCATGAAAATGTATCAAACATGTCAGGCGTCCGTTTTCGGTCCTCTTTTAGCGGCGGAGAATTTTTCCTGAAAGATCACGTCGTCAAAAACGAGCGGACGTTACCGGGCGCGGCTTATCTGGAAATGGTTCGGGCGGCCGTGGAACATGCGGCAGAAACGAAGGAAGAAGGAACAGTCCGGCTGAAACATGTCGTATGGATACGTCCGTTTACAGCGGCGGATGAGTCCGCAGAACTGTATCTCCGCCTTTATGACGAAGAAAATGGAGAGATGGGATTTACGGTTTACAGTGAATCGGCTTCCTCGGAACAAGAGCCCGTTCTCTATGCGCAAGGAAGCGCGGCGTTTGTCCGAGCGCGCGAACCGGCCAAAATCGAGATTGACAAATTAAGAGAGTCTCGCCGTCTGATCACACCTGACGCTTGCTATCAGGCATACAAACAGATGGGGATTGAATACGGAGATGCTCACAAAGCGGTCACGGAAATCTATGCAAACGACAGCAAAGTGCTCGCGAAGCTCTCACTCCCGTCATCTATTTCTCATACAAAAGATCAGTTTGTCCTCCATCCGAGCTTTTTGGATGCGGCCTTCCACGCGACAATCGGGTTAATGCTTGACAGAGACGGGACTGACATACGGCCGATGCTGCCGTTTGCTCTCGAACAGATTGATGTGTTGAAAAGCTGTAAAAGTGATATGTGGGTATCCATTGCGTACAGCGGCGAAAGTAAGCCTGAAGATGCTGTGCAGAAGCTGGATATTGATTTGTGTGACGAACAAGGCAATGTATGTGTGAAAATGACTGGTTATTCCGCACGGGAAATTGAAACGGATAAAACAGATACACTATTTTTTGAACACGTATGGGAAGAGAAGGCCGCTGTACATGAAAAAGCGCCGATCCATTTCAAAGCCCGTCACGTGATGATATCTGACCGGTTTACGGATCAAATGAACAGCATACAGACAGACTTCAGCTGTCATGTGCTCCGTGATCAGCATAAGAGTGAAGACGAACGGTTTGAAGCTTGTGCGCTTCAGGCGTTCGAAGAAGTGAAGAAAATCCTCGCTTCAAATTCCGGCGGGCGCGAGCTCATTCAGATTGTCGTGCCTCAAGAAGCGGATACGCAGCTCCTTTGCGGCTTAACGGGGCTTTTGAAAACAGCGGCGCTTGAAAACCCGAACCTGACC
The DNA here is from genome assembly GCF_032461585.1 of Bacillus sp. IS1. Classification (NCBI taxonomy): domain Bacteria; kingdom Bacillati; phylum Bacillota; class Bacilli; order Caryophanales; family Bacillaceae; genus Bacillus; species Bacillus sp. IS1. Next base: position 581,265 of record NZ_JAWCWR010000001.1, read on the forward strand.
GGCCAGCTGATTGAAGCGGAGCCGGACGTCAAGGCAGACACGCTGTCCCGATATGTAAAAGAATGCAGCGCTCATCCTGATGACAAGCATATTCGCTATGAAAACGGCAGGCGCTATACGGCACAATGGCAGGAAACAGGGCTGGAACAGTTCGGCGCCGAAAAGCCGTGGAAGGATAAAGGTGTTTATCTGATCACAGGCGGTGCGGGCGGACTCGGATTTTTATTCGCCAAAGAAATCGCCCGGCATGCAAAAGACGCCGTTCTTATTTTAACGGGGCGTTCTCTGTTGGATAACCGTAAAAAATCCCAGCTTCAAGAACTGTCCGATCTCGGCGCGCAAGCCGTGTACAAACAAACGGACATGACGGAAAAACAAGAAGTTCAATCGCTCATAGCGGACATCTGTCGGCAGTACGGCGGCTTAAACGGTATCATTCACAGCGCCGGAACGATAAAAGACAACTATATTCTGAAAAAGGACAAGGATGAAATCCGTGATGTACTGGCGCCGAAAGTCTCCGGGCTGGTTCATCTTGATGAAGCGGCAAAGGACATTGAGCTGGATTTTCTGATTCTTTTCTCTTCCGGAGCCGGAAGCGCCGGAAGCGCGGGTCAGGCTGATTATGCGATGGCCAATGCGTTTATGAACGCCTTCAGTGAAAAAAGAAACCGTAAAAAAGCCCGAAATGAACGCTATGGACACACCCTTTCAATCTGCTGGCCGCTTTGGAAAGACGGCGGCATGACGGTTGATGCTGAAACGGAAGCCATGCTGACAAAAGAAAGCGGTATGGTCCCTATGCAAACAGAAAACGGCATTCAGGCTTTGTACCGCGGGTGGGCGGCAAACACATCCCAAGTCATGGTGACGGAAGGCTACGCCGCAAAAATCCGGGCGTTTCTGAAAAAATCAGCGGATGAACAGCTGGATTCGGGCAGCGAAACCGAAGAAACGGCAGGTCTTACAGCGGGCGGAGAGAACATGCTTGCAGAAAAAACGGAGCATTTCTTGAAACAAGTGCTTTCGGAAGTGACCAAACTTCCTGTCGGCAAAATTGACGCCAAGGCGCCTATGGAAGATTACGGTATTGATTCGATTATGATTATGCATTTGACGGGCCGGCTGGAAAAGAGCTTCGGCTCATTGTCAAAAACTTTGTTTTTCGAATATCAGAATATCGAATCGCTGGCGCAGTATTTTATGAAAGCACACCGGGACACGCTGCTGGAAGTGACCGGGATGAAAACAGAAGAAACCCCTGCAGCCAAACCGGCGCTGTCTGAGAAAGCGAAAGTAAAGCCCGTTTTCAAACGGAATGAAGGCAAAAAAGGCTTTGCGCAAGTCCGTCCAGACACGCGGAAAAATCAGCAGCTGACAGAGCGTGAAGATATCGCGATTATCGGTATGTCAGGACGATATCCGCAGGCCGAAAATCTTCAGGAATTTTGGAAGAACTTGAGTGAAGGCACTGACTGCATAACCGAAATTCCAAACGATCGCTGGGATCACAGTCTTTATTACGACGCTGATAAAGATAAAGAAGGCAAGACGTACGGAAAATGGGGAGGATTTTTGAAAGACGTGGACAAATTTGATCCGCAGTTCTTCTCTATTTCGCCCCGGGATGCAAAATTGATGGACCCGCAGGAGCGGTTATTCCTGCAATGTGTCTACGAAACGATGGAAGATGCCGGTTACACGCGCAAAAAGCTCACGGAAAAATCGGGTGATTTGCTTGGCGCCAATGTCGGTGTTTACGTCGGCGTCATGTATGAGGAATATCAGCTTTACGGAGCAGAAGAACAGGCGCGCGGAAAATCGCTTGCGCTGACCGGAAATCCGTCATCAATTGCGAACAGGGCTTCCTATGTATTCGGTTTTAACGGCCCGAGCATGGCTCTGGATACGATGTGCTCTTCTTCTTTAACAGCCATTCATCTGGCATGCCAAAGCTTGCGGAACGGGGAATGCGAGGCAGCATTTGCCGGGGGCGTCAATGTATCCGTTCATCCGAATAAATATTTGATGCTCGGCCAGAACAGATTTTTATCAAGCAAAGGCAGATGTGAAAGTTTCGGAGAAGGCGGGGACGGTTATGTGCCCGGTGAAGGAGTGGGCGCCGTACTCCTTAAGCCGCTTTCTAAAGCGAAAGCGGACGGTGATCATATTTACGGCCTGATCAAAGGAACGGCCGTGAACCATGATGGAAAAACAAACGGGTATTCCGTACCGAATCCGAACGCCCAAGCCGCGGTGATCAAACAGGCGTTAAAAGACGCGGGAACCGATCCGAGGGCGGTCAGCTACATCGAAGCCCACGGCACCGGGACTTCACTCGGCGATCCGATTGAAATCACGGGTCTGACAAAAGTCTTTTCAGAACAAACACAAGATAAACAGTTTTGTGCCATCGGCTCAGCGAAATCCAATATCGGGCACTGTGAAAGCGCGGCGGGCATCGCGGGTCTGACGAAGGTGCTCCTGCAAATGAAACATAAGAAGCTCGCACCGTCACTGCATTCCCGGACGCTTAATCCGAATATTGATTTTCTCGCTACGCCGTTTAAAGTGCAGCAGACGCTTGAAGAGTGGAAAAGACCGGTCATAAATGAAAACGGAATAAATAAAGAATTGCCGAGAACCGCGGGGCTTTCCTCATTCGGAGCCGGCGGTGTCAACGCTCATATCGTCATCGAAGAATATTCAGCTGATGAGGATAAGGAGACGGCTTTTGCCGCGCCTCATCCGTCGATGATCGTCCTTTCCGCGAAAAATGAGAAACGGCTTCAAAAACGGGCGGAACGTCTTCTTGATGCGCTGCGGAGCGGGCGTTACCGGGAAGCGGATCTGAGCCGGATCGCATATACGCTTCAAATCGGCCGTGAACCGATGGAAGAGCGTCTCGGAATGATTGTCAGCAATTTGCGCGAGCTTGAAGAAAAGCTTGACGAATTTACGGGCGGCAAGGAGTCAATTGACCAGCTCTACCGCGGACAAGTCAAACAGAATAAAGACACGATGGCGCTGTTTGCGGCTGATGAGGACATGGAAAAAACCATTGAGGCGTGGCTTGAAAAAGGCAAAGCCGCAAAGGTATTAGAGCTTTGGGTGAAGGGTCTTCCGCTGAATTGGGATAAGTTGTATCAAATGGGCAGACCGCAAAAAATCAGTCTCCCGGCCTACCCGTTTGCAAAAGACCGTTATTGGATCGACATATCAGCAGATGCAGCTGTCAAAAGACCGGGCGAAACACAGTCTGCGCCGATCGCACCGGCGGCCGCCCCGGAACCGGTCATTGAAGTAACAACTCTTCACGAGGAGACTGCCAAAGAAAAACCGTCAAACATTTCATTGCAGCCTTTGAGCGGCGCGAAACCGAAAAGAACCGTACAGTCTGTTTCCCGTCCGGCGGTTTCCGTTGAAAAAGTAAGTGCCGTATTGACCGAAAGTTTGGCAGACGTTTTATATATGGATGCCGACGATATCGACGCAGACGACACATTTATTGATATCGGCATGGATTCAATCACCGGTCTTGAATGGATAAAGGCTGTTAATAAAGCATACGGCACGTCCCTTACGGTGACGAAAGTATATGATTATCCGACAATTCGCCAGTTTGCGGCTTTCTTGCAAAAAGAGCTCGGGACAGAACCGATCCTTGAGGAAGCAACCGAACCGCAGAAAACAGAGGCCGTGAAAAAACCGTCAAACATACTGCTGCAGCCTTTAAACGCTCATAAGCAGCATGTGATACAAGCAGAAGCGGATATTCTGGAGGCGATGTCTGAAACGGCAGCTTCCGCCGAACCGGAAGAACCGATTGAAGCGGTGCATGACGAGTTATCAAAAGCACTGGCTGATGTATTGTACATGGAGCGGCATGAGGTAGATATTGATGAGGCCTTTATTGACTTGGGTATGGATTCGATTACCGGTCTTGAATGGATAAAGGCCGTCAATAAACGGTACGGCACGGACTGTAACGTAACGAAAGTGTATGATTATCCGACAATCCGCCAATTTGCCGATTTTCTGCGTACGCAGCCGTCCGTCCGCGGAAGAAAAAAACAGGCGGTTCCCGTACGTCCAAAGCCGCTTACACAGCAACACGCCCTGCAGGAGCAAACACCTGCCGAGCCTGAGAGATTAACGGTTCAAAAGGAACCTGAACCGGTGCAGGCCAAACGGGAGCCTAAAGACGAGATAGCGGACGCGATAGCCATCGTCGGCATGTCGGGCAAGTACCCGGATGCGCCGGACCTAAAGACGTATTGGGACAACTTAGCCCGTGCGAAAAATGCCATTCGCGACATCCCGCTTTCCCGCTGGGATGTAGACAAATACTATGATCCGGCCTTAAACAAGAAGGGCAAAGTATACTGCAGATCAATCGGTATGCTTGACGGCATTGAAGAATTTGATCCGCTGTTCTTTAATATTTCTCCGTCTGAAGCGGAACTTATGGACCCGCAGCACCGGATATTTTTACAGGAAGGTTTTAAAGCCTTTGAAGATGCGGGTTACAGCTCAAAAGAATTAAACGGGAAAAATTGCGGCGTTTATTTGGGGATTATGAACAATGAATACGGCTTGATGTTAAACAACCATCAGACAGGAGGAAGCGCGACGGGCAACAGTTTCAGCATCGCGGCGGCCCGCCTGCCTTATTATCTCGATTTGAAAGGGCCGGCCATTCCGATTGATACGGCATGCTCTTCATCTCTCGTCGGGACTCATTTGGCGCGTCAGGCGCTGTTGAATCATGAAATTGACATGGCGCTTGTCGGCGGCGTGACCTTGTATTTAACGCCTGAATCATACATCAGCATGTGTGAAGCCGGAATGCTGTCTCCTGACGGCCAATGTAAAGCATTTGATAACAGTGCGAACGGATTTGTGCCCGGCGAAGGCGCGGGGGCGCTCGTTTTGAAGAGGCTGAAAGATGCGGAAGCCGATCAAGACCATATTTACGGAGTCATTATCGGATCTGGAATTAACCAGGACGGAAAAACCAACGGCATTACCGCACCAAGCGCGAAAAGCCAAATGGATTTAGAGCGCCAAGTGTATGAAGCGCACAACATCCACCCTGAGAGCATCACCTATGCGGAAATGCACGGCACCGGCACAAAGCAGGGGGATCCGATTGAATTAGAAGCCCTGTCTTCTGTATTTAAGGAAAAAACGGACCGCAAACAATTTTGCGCCATCGGTTCGGTTAAATCGAATATTGGGCATACGTCGGCGGCGGCAGGTGTAGCAAGCGTCCAGAAGGTTCTGCTGTCGATGAAGCATCAGCAGCTTGTACCGACCCTTCATTTCAGCACGCCGAATGAACATTTTGATTTCGATGACTCGCCTTTATTTGTCAATACCGAACTCAAACCTTGGGAAACAGGCGGAGCACCGCGGCGGGCCTGTGTCAGCTCATTCGGCTACAGCGGCACAAACGCTCATCTCGTTATCGAAGAGTATCAGCCGAAAGACCGGGGAAGCCGTAAGCCTGATGAGACAAACATTTTTGTGCTGTCGGCGAAAAAAGCGCCCCAGGTAAAAACCTATGCCGAGTCTGTGATCGAATTTGCAAAAGCCAATCAGAATATCAATCTTTCAGATATGGCGTACACGCTTCAAACCGGGCGTGATGCGATGGATTACCGTCTTGCGGTTACAGCCGGTTCGAGAGAAGAACTGATCAGCCGTTTAACCGATTTTGTAAACGGAAATACGGGTGAAGGGATATATGAAGCCCATATCAAAACGGCTAAAAAAGAAATCAAAGCATTTGAAACGGACGATGACCTGAAGCAGCTTGTGAGGTCATGGTTCGATAAGAAAAAATACGCCAAAATAGCGGAATTGTGGGCCAAAGGGCTTCAGATGGACTGGGACAGACTCTATCAAGGCGAAAAACCCCGCAGAATCAGTCTGCCGGCTTACCCATTTGCGAAGGAGCCGTACTGGCTGCCTGAGCCGAAAGCCGTACCGCAGGAAACAGAAGACCGGCGCAAGGCTGTGCTTTTAGAAAAGCAATGGGTTCCGTGTGAGATCGATTCGGCCGGTGAGAAAAGCGGCAGGACGGTCATGATTCTGGCTGATGCAAGGACAGCGGAGCTAGCCGAAGAGACTGCGAAGCATTTCGCTGACTCGTTCATTCTCCCGGTCGATTCCGCTGATACTGCAGCTAGCGATTGGAATCACATAGATGGCGCAATCGATCTGACGGGATGCGGAGACGAAGACCTTTCACTGGAAGGGATCAGCCGGCTCCAGACTCTGATTGATACAAGCCGCCGGCAAGCGCGGCCGCTGACGCTGCTATATGTAACAAAAGGATTGGAGCCATTTCAGCAGAAAACGATTCATCTTGCAGGAGCGGCAAAAAGCGGCCTGTACAGAATGCTTCAAAATGAGTATCAAAACGTGACGTCAAGACACATGGATGCCGATACAGATACGGATCAGCAGACGCTTGCCAAACAGATTGCAGATGAATTTTCGGCGGACAGCACAGAACCGGAAATCTGCCGCCGAAACGGACAGAGATACCGTGCTTTATTCAGGGAGATTCCAAGCGGGAAGCGAGCAGAACATAAGCCCGCACCGTTTCCTGAAGACCATGTGCTTTTCATTACCGGAGGCACGAGGGGACTGGGTCTCTTATGCGCCCGCCATTTCACAGAAAAACACGGCGTGAAAAAAGTAGTGCTGACAGGCAGGGAACCGATTCCTCCCCGCCATGAACGGTCAGCCGTTAATACGAGGCTGAAAGAGAAGATACGGGGGATTGAAGAGCTTGAAGCAAAAGGAGTGCAAGTGGCGGTGATCAGTCTGAAATTGTCTGATCATGATGCGGCGGCAGCGGAAATTGAAACGATCCGGCGCACGATGGGACCGATCGGCGGCGTCATTCACTGTGCGGGATCGGTTAATTCAGTAAATCCGGCGTTTATCAGAAAGACTGCCGACGATATACAAGAAGTGCTGGAACCGAAAGTCGCAGGGCTTCAAACATTAAGCAGCCTTTTCACAAATGATCCTTTGCAATTTTTTGTCTTATTTTCTTCAGTATCTGCAGTCGTTCCGGCGCTCGCGGCGGGACAGTCGGATTATGCGATGGCAAATGCGTACATGGATTATTTCGCGGCGGCTCATCAGCATCAATATCCGTTAGTCAGCATTCAATGGCCGAACTGGAAGGAAACCGGATTGGGTGAAGTCCGCACAGAAAGCCTGAAGCAGACCGGGCTGCTGGGACTGTCCAACGCGGAAGGACTTGACTTGCTGGACCGCATTTTATCTGAAAACATCCGCCCGTCCGTTCTGCCGGCTATCGTTGATCGGAGCGAATGGCATCCTGACAGGCTGCTCTGTCAAGAGAAAACACAAAAAGAGACTGAAGCCGTAATAACCGGCAAAGCCGCGGAAAAACATTCAGACAGAGAACTGCTTCTTGATACGAAGGCGTGGCTTGTGAAATTGTTTTCCGATGAGCTGAAAATCGCTCCGGAAGAACTGGAAACAGACGAACCGTTTCAGGATTACGGGGTTGATTCGATCATTTTAGCGCAGCTTTTACAGCAAATGAATCAAGCGCTCAAAGAGGACTTAGACCCATCTGTTTTATATGAACATCCGACGATTGACGCGTTTGCCGAATGGCTTGTATCCAATGGGCAGCCGCTGCTTGCAGAAAGAGAGGAACCTGATACTGAAATCTTGGTTCCGGCTGCCGTACAAACGGTTCACACTGAACAAAAGCGTGATGCTGTAACTGAAGACATTGCCGTCGTCGGAATGAGCTGCCGTTTTCCGGGAGCGGAATCGTTAGACCAATATTGGGACTTGCTGAGAAGCGGCAGGTCCGCAATCGGCTCCGTCCCGGCGGAACGTTTCGGATATGCAAATCAATACGTTGCGGGATTGATTGACAATATGGATCACTTTGATTCCGAATTCTTTTTCATTCCGGAAAACGACGCGAAAGCGATGGACCCTCAGGCGTTGGCGGTGTTGGAAGAGAGCTTGAAACTTTGGTGCCATGCCGGCTATACCCGTGAAGAAATCAAGGGCATAGAAGCCGGTGTGTATATCGGAGGCCGCAGCCAGCATCAGCCTGATCCTGAAAGTCTTGCGAATACCCGCAACCCGATCGTTGCGGGCGGGCAGAATTATTTAGCGGCAAACGTTTCGCAATTTTTTGATCTGCGCGGGCCGAGCATCGTGCTTGATACGGCTTGTTCATCGGCTTTGACAGGAATGAACATGGCCGTTCAGGCACTGAGAAGCGGCGATATCAAAGCGGCGGTAGTTGGCGGCGTCAGCCTGCTGAACACGGATGCGGCGCACCGGATGTTCCAAGAGCGCGGGCTGTTAAACGAAAAACCGGCATTTCACGTATTTGACAAGCGTTCAGGCGGAGTTGTCCTCGGTGAAGGCGTCGGCATGGTTCTGTTAAAAACAGTAAGCCAGGCGCAAAAAGACGGCGACACGATACACGCAGTCATTAAGGCCGCCGCCATGAACAATGACGGCAGAACGGCAGGCCCGTCAGCCCCTAATATGCAGGCGCAAAAAGACGTTATGCAAAGCGCGCTTTTCAAAAGCGGCAAAAAGCCGGAAGACATCACTTATATCGAAGCAAACGGATCGGGTTCCGCGGTGACTGATTTGCTTGAGCTGAAGGCGATTCAATCCGTATACCGCTCAGGTCAGCATGTTCCGCTCGGCATCGGGTCAATCAAGCCGAACATCGGGCATCCGCTTTGCGCAGAAGGCATCGCAAGCTTCATTAAAGTCGTATTAATGCTGAAGCATAAACAAACGGTTCCGTTTCTCTCAGGAGACGAACCGATGCCGTATTTTGATATAACAAAGACAGATTTTCACTTTCATAAAACAGCCGGCGAATGGGATGCAGCCAGACCGTCAGCAGCCATCAACTGCTTTGCCGACGGCGGAACGAACGCCCACGTTATTCTGGAAGCTTGGGAAGAAAAAGATACCCGATTGAAAAGAAAGCCGCTGCCGGTACCGTCATTAAGACGTAAGGCTCTGGTAAAAGAACCTGACGTACGAGCGGAGAAACAAGAGCTTCCTGCGAAAAAAATGTTCTGGAAAGCATTTAAATGAGAGAGGAGTGGGAAGGAATGATATCGGAAAAAATCAATATCTCACTGGATCATCCCATCATGAAGGGCCATATGGTCTTTGGTGAAGCGGTATTGCCCGGTCTTGCTTATATCGATTTGATTTATCAGGTTTTTCAGGAACACGGTTATGTATACAATGAGCTCGAATTGAAGCACGTTACGATTTATCAGCCTTTAACCGTCAGTGAAACGGCTGCAATCATTCTGACCATTCAATGTTCTGATAGCGGAGATGGAAAGTGGCTCATCTCCCTTTCAGGGCAGAAACAGCAAGGTGACGAGCTGTCAGACAATATACAATATGCGACGGCTGAAATGGTGAAAAGGGACGCTGTCACATTTGACGAAACCATTGATTTCGGCGATGTGAAGCAGTCAGGCAGATCTCTGAATCTTGATGACATGTATAACCGCTGCCTGGATCATGACTTGGTTCATTCCGGCATGATGAAATCGAACGGACGATTGTACGAAACAGAAGGCGGCATGCTGGCTGAGCTTTCTTGCGAAGAAGGAAAAGATTTCTTTTTATTCCATCCGGCCCTTTTGGATGCGAGCGGAATCGGGGCGAGCGGTTTGCTTTCTGAAACAAACCGGCTTCACCTGCCTTTATATTATGAATCGTTCACGGCCGCCGACAGGCTGCAATCAGAGTGCACGGCGCGTATCGCCGCTTCCGGCGTCCGTCAGGAAAAAGAACTCACAACGATGACGATCGAGTACTTCAGCCGATCCGGACAAAAGGTGGCGGAGCTTAAAAACATTACGGGAAAAGCGGTTCGGCTCGAAGAAGACGCGAATACAGCCGAACAGAATCAACAGGCTGCAACTGAGCCGGAAAGCACAGATGAAAAAGACATCATTCTGTTTTTAAAGAAGCTTTTGGCTGATAAGCTTGGTCAGCCTTGGGAGACGTTGGACGTTCTTGCAGGCTACTATGAGCTTGGGCTGGATTCATCTTCTTTGCTTGAGATTGTACAGGATATCAGTAAAAAGACGGGTGCGGACCTCGCGCCCACTCTTCTCTTTGAATATACAAATATAAAAGAACTCGCAGCCTTTTTGAAAAAGACCGTTTCATTTGAATGTGCGGAACGTGCAGCCGAACCATCACGGTCTGAAGCTGAAGCACCGGACGCGCCAGAACATCATAAAAACACCGGAGACATCGCGATTATCGGAATGGCCGGCCGCTATCCGAAAGCGAAAAGTGTGGCGGAGTTTTGGGAAAACCTGAAGGCAGGCACGGATTGCATCACAGAAGTTCCGAAGTCCCGATGGGATTGGAAAACATATCAAAACGTAACGTCCCCGTCTGGAAAAACAGTATCAAAATGGGGCGGTTTCATTGACGATGCCGACTGCTTCGATCCGCAGTTTTTCAGAATCTCACCGCGTGAGGCGGAAACGATGGACCCGCAGGAGCGCCTGTTTTTAGAAACATGCTGGGAAACGATTGAAGATGCGGGGTATACGCCTGAAACGCTGGGGAATAAAGGGGAGAAACAGCATCCGATCGGCGTATTTGCAGGGGTGATGCATAAAGATTATTCCTTAATCGGCGCAGAACAATTATCTGAAACTGATCCTTTTCCGGTTTCACTGAATTATGCGCAGATCGCCAACAGAGTGTCCTATTATTGTGACTTCCACGGGCCGAGCATCGCGGTGGATACCGTTTGTTCCTCATCATTGACCGCCGTCCATCTGGCCATTGAAAGCATCCGCCGCGGCGAATGTGAAGCCGCGCTTGCGGGAGGGGTGAACTTGTCGCTGCACCCGGCGAAATATCTCAGCTACGGAAGCGTGGGCATGCACTCAAGTGACGGCCGCTGCCGTACATTCGGCGAGGGCGGGGACGGCTACGTTTCCGGAGAAGGAGTCGGTGCGGTATTGCTCAAGCCGCTGGAAAAAGCCGAACAAGACGGCGACCGCATTTACGCGGTCATTAAAGGAAGCGCCGTTAACCACGTAGGGAAAGTAAGCGGAATTACCGTCCCGAGTCCTGCTGCACAGGCAGAAGTCATTAAGGCCTGTCTGAAAAAAGCAGGTATCAGCCCGCGGACCGTCAGTTATGTGGAAGCCCATGGCACGGGTACCTCGTTAGGAGACCCGATTGAAATTGAAGGTCTGTCAAAAGCGTTCAGCCAAGGGACGCAGGATCAGCAATTTTGTTCCATCGGTTCGGTCAAATCAAATATCGGCCACGCAGAATCAGCGGCGGGGATCAGCGGGTTAACAAAAGCGGCGCTGCAGCTTCATCACAAAACGCTTGTCAAATCACTGCATTCTGCGGAATTAAATCCTTACCTGAAATTTGAGGGATCTCCTTTTTACGTACAGCAGCAGACTGCTCCGTGGAAGCAGCCGGCAGCCGAAGAAAACGGTAAAGTCACACATTATCCGCGCCGGGCCGGACTCAGTTCCTTCGGTGCATCAGGTTCGAATGCCCATATCATTTTAGAAGAATACATTCAGCCTGAACAAAAAGCGCCTGCACCTGAGAACGATGCAGCAAAACTCATCCCGCTGTCAGCAAGAAATAAAGACAGGCTTCTGGCCTATGCGGAAAAACTAGCCCGATCGCTTTCAGAAAAGACGGTGCTGTCTGAACTGGCTTATACTCTTCAGACAGGACGTGAAGCAATGGAGGAGAGAGCTGTCTTCCTTGTAAATGACACCCGCGACTTGAAAGAAAAGCTGAATGATTTCGTAAAAGGAAACGAAAACATCCCCGGTCTTTGGCGCGGACAAGCCGAGCTGCCGGAACTGAGCGAACCCGCTCCTGAGACGGATGATCCGATACGGCTTGCCGAGTTATGGGCAGAAGGGAAAATAATAGATTGGAATAAGCTGTACGGTTCATATAAACCGCGTAAAACAAGCGTTCCGACGTATCCGTTTGCAAAAGAACGCTATTGGATTCCGCAGCAGAAAAAACAGGAGAAAAGCCCGTCAGGCACAGTGCTGCATCCGCTTTTACAAGAAAATACGTCAGATTTTTCGCAGCAGCGCTTCACGTCTCTTTTTACCGGAGATGAATTTTTCCTATCTGACCATGTCGTCAACGGACAAAAAATACTGCCGGGTGTCGCCTATTTGGAAATGGCCGCAGAGGCGGTCAAAAAGGCCGCTGCCGTGACGGAAAAAGACCATAGCGTCACACTCAGGCAGGTTGTTTGGGTCCGTCCGGTCATAATTGAAGACAAGCCGAAAGAAATACATATCGCCCTTTACCCAGAAGATAATGGTGAGATTACCTATGAAATATACAGTGAGGCGGAAAACGACGAAGATCCGGTTATTCACAGCCAGGGTGAAGCGGTCATTACCGAACAGGGCAGCGCCCAGATAGATATCGAGTCTGTCAAAGCTTCCTGCAATTTAGGAATCGTGACTGCGGAAGAATGTTACGGTGCTTTTGAGAAGATCGGTCTGGATTACGGAGAGGCATACAGGGGCGTACAGCAGTTGCTGCTTGGAGAAGACCGATTATTGGCCCGTATTTCACTCCCAGCTGCCGTACATGACAAAAAAGAACAGTATACGCTTCACCCGAGTATGATGGACGCCGCTTTTCACGCTTCCGTCGGTCTGCTTGTCCGCTCGATACATGACGATGCAGACAGCCACGAGCTTTCTTTGCCGTTTGCGATGCAGGAAGTGGAAGTGTTCAGACCGTGTCCTGAACATATCTGGTCATATATCCGGTACACAGAAGGAAGCAAAGCAGATGACAACGTAAGAAAATTTGACATTGATATGTGTGATGATGCCGGTACGGTTTATGTCCGGATGAAAGGGGCGTCCGTCCGGGCGCTTGACACAAGCCAAACAGCGGGCGGAGAAACCTCGGAGGCGCCTGTCGGCCATACGATGCTGATTCCGGCTTGGGAGCCTGTTGCGCTTGAAAAAGCCGGGGAAGCAGCGGTGGATAAGCAGACGGCAGTATTCGGCGGAACGGATTCGAGACATACGCGCATAAAAGAACATCTGCCGAACGCTTCCTATTATCCGATCAGAGGTACGGATGATATCACATCTCTTACGCACATGCTTGAAGGACAAAAAGAACTGGAGCAAATCATTTGGCTTGCTCCGCAGGCTGAGAGTGCTGACAGCCTCAAGGAACAGGAAAGGAACGTTCTTCATGTGTTCAAGCTGATGAAAGCATTACTTGCCTTAGGGTACGGAGAAAAACGTTTGGACTGGTGCATCGTCACAGCAAATGCCCAGCCGTTTTCGGATCAAGACAGCGCCGACCCGTCACAAGCCGCAGTCAGCGGACTTGCCGGAACAATGGCGAAAGAATATCCGCATTGGCATATCCGCATGATTGACACAGAAACGGACGGCAGCTGGCCGATCGAAGAGGCGCTCAGTCTTTCTGCCGGGAAAAACGGTCAAATTTGGGCGTACCGCAATCAGCAGCTGTTTGAGCGGCAGCTGATCCCGCTTGACAATATGCCGAAAAACGGCACGCTGTACCAAACAGGCGGGGTTTATGCCGTGATCGGAGGCGCCGGATATCTTGGCGAGGCATGGAGTGAATACATGATCCGCCGCTACAAAGCACGCATCATTTGGATCGGAAGAAGCACACTGAATGATTCCATACAGGCGAAACTCGACCGGCTCAGCGCATTCGGTCCGGCGCCTGAATATGTTTCCGCCGATGCCGCCGACAGTTCTTCCTTAGAGCGGGCTTATCAGTTCATAAAAGAGCGCCACACAAAAATGAACGGAATCATCCACTCGGCAATGGATCTGTCTGAGCAAAGCTTAAATAATATGAAGACAGAAGAGTTCAAATCGGTGCTGCGGGCAAAAGCCGATGTAAGTGTGTCCATGGCGGAGGTATTTGGACGGGAGCCGCTTGACTTTGCGCTCTTCTTCTCCTCGCTTGTGGCATTTATTCATAACGTGAAACAAAGCCATTATGCCGCAGGATGCGCTTTCAGTGACGCATTTGCGAAGGAACTTGATCAGACATGGAATTGTCCGGTCAAAGTGATGAACTGGGGCTATTGGGGCAACAGCGAAGCGGCTGAAGACGGTGATTTTATTCAGCTGATGGATCAGATCGGATTGGGATTGATCGAACCGGACGCTGCAATGGAGGCGCTTGAAACCCTTATGACGCTGCCGATTGATCAGGCGGCCTTCATTCATACGACAAAACCGGTCGCAGTCGAAGGGATGAATGAAAGAGACAAGATTTCCGTTTATCCGCCTCAGCCGCTTGTCTTTTCACAACAGCCGAAGGTCGCTCCGCCCGGCGCACGTCTTGTTAGAGAGGCTGACCATCAGGAGCTCGATGATTTTCTGTATCAGCTTTTGATCGCCCAGCTTAAAGAAGCAGACTTGCTGACGCCGCAAAGCCTTAAAGCGTATGAGCCCGAACACGAATACTTTAAAAAATGGCTCAATCAAACGATCGCTTTCCTTCTGGAACATGGCTATCTGGAAGGGAATGCGGATTCATATAAACTGTCGGCGCGAGCCGAAAACACAACCGCCTCGCTATGGCAAAAATGGGAGCGGGAAAAAGAGGAATGGCTCAATAACGCCGATACAAAAGCGATGACTGTTTTAGCCGAGACGATGCTTAAAGCACTGCCGGACATTCTGCGGGAAGAAGTGCCGGCGACAGACATCATGTTCCCGCACTCTTCAATGGAACTTGTTGAAGGAATTTATAAGCGCAACCAAGTCGCGGATTACTTTAACAGCGCCCTGTCAGATACATTAACGGCTTATGTGAAAGAAAACATCAGCAAACATTCAAAAGCCGAGATCCGCATCCTGGAAATCGGAGCGGGCACAGGCGGCACAAGCGCAGGCATATTTGAAAAGCTTAGGCCGTATCAAAACCATATAAAAGAATACTGTTACACCGATGTATCGAAAGCTTTTCTCGTGCATGCGGAGACGGAATACGGCAAACGGAATCCTTATCTGACGTATCAGCTTTTTAACGCAGAAGCGCCGCTTGCCGGCCAGGACATAGAGCCGGGCGCATACGACATCGTCGTTGCGGCCAATGTGCTCCACGCGACGAAAGACATCCGCCAGACGCTGAGAAACGCCAAAGCCGTTTTAAAAGACAACGGTTTGCTGCTCTTAAATGAAATGGCGGGAAACAGCCTGTTCCCGCATATTACTTTCGGACTGCTTGAAGGCTGGTGGCTGCATGAAGATTCTGCCCTTCGTATTCCGGGGTGCCCGGGCTTGTATCCGGAAAGCTGGAAGCGCGTGTTAGAAAGTGAAGGCTGGCATTCTGTCTTCTTCCCGGCAGAAGCGGCACATGAATTAAGCCATCAGATTATAGCGGCAACAAGCAACGGCATTGTTCGCCAAAAAACGCTTAAATCAGGGGCCGAAAAACGGACCGCTCAGCCAAAAGCAGTACATGCGCCGGAACTTCAGGCGCAAACAACGGTGCAAAAAGGCGACACGTCTTTAACAGAAAAAAGCACCGAGTACTTGAAAACGTTAATCGGAGAAACATTAAAAATTCCGCCGGCTCAAATTGATCCGAAAGCGCCGCTTGAAAAATACGGAATTGATTCTATCGTCGTTGTACAGCTGACAAACGCGTTACGAAATGTATTGGACCAAGTCAGCAGCACTTTATTTTTTGAATATCAGACGATTGAGGCGCTCGTCGCTCACTTAATCAAAACGAAAAAAGACGCGATGATCAAACTGACGGGACAAACGCCTGTTCAGGAAGAACGGAAGGCATCACCAGAACCGCAGGCTGTACAGCCGGCTAAGCCGCTTCGCACTGACTGGCGGCGGAGGGAAAAACGGGCAGCCAAAGAGACGGTCCGGCAAAGTTCGGTTCGCGACGTGGCCATCATCGGTGTTTCAGGACGCTACCCGCAGGCAAAAACAGCGGCTGAGCTTTGGGCTAATATTAAAAAAGGAAAAAACTGCATAGAAGAAATCCCGCGGGAACGCTGGAACTGGAAGGATTACTACGATGAAGAGAAAGGTAAAGAAGGCTCTATTTATACGAAATGGGGCGGCTTCATTGAGGATATGGACAAGTTTGATCCGCTGTTCTTTCAGATTTCTCCTTTGGAAGCAGAGCGAATGGACCCGCAGGAGCGATTATTTTTAGAAACGGCGTATGCGAGTATCGAGGATGCCGGCTATACGCCTGACAACCTGTGCCAAAGCAGAAAAATCGGTGTTTTTGCCGGCGCGATGAACAAAAACTACCCGACAGGCTACGGCTACTGGTCCATTGCCAACAGGGTATCTTACCTTTTTGATTTCCAAGGGCCGAGCATTGCCGTTGATACAGCCTGCTCTTCTTCTTTGACGGCCATTCATCTGGCGCTTGAGAGCATATACAGCGGTTCAAGCGAATGCGCGATTGCCGGGGGCGTAAACATAGTGACCGATCCGATCCATTATATGAATCTGTCAGTCATGAACATGCTTTCCGCAGGTGACACGTGCAAATCGTTCGGAGACCGCGCGGATGGTTTTGTCGACGGAGAAGGGGTGGGCGCGGTCGTGTTAAAGCCGTTAGACCGAGCGATTGCCGACAACGATCACATTTACGGTGTGATTAAAGGAAGCACCATTAACAGCGGAGGCAAAACGAACGGATACACCGTTCCGAATCCGAATGCGCAGGCCGCCTTAATAAAAGAAGCTTTCCAAAGGGCAAACGTCCCGGCGCGCACCGTCAGTTATATTGAAGCCCACGGTACGGGCACCGCATTAGGAGATCCGATTGAAATCGCCGGATTAACGAAAGCATTTGAAGAGGATACAACAGACAAACAGTTTTGCGCCATCGGCTCCGCAAAATCAAATATCGGTCATTGTGAAAGCGCCGCGGGCATTGCGGGTCTGACAAAAATACTATTCCAGCTCAAAGACCGCCAAATTGCACCGTCCCTGCACGCGGAACAGCTGAATCCGAATATTGATTTCGCGTATACGCCGTTTGCCGTTCAGCAGGAGCTCGGTGAGTGGAAACGTCCCGTCATCGGCGGCAAAGAGCTTCCGAGAAGGGCGGGGTTAAGCAGCTTCGGCGCGGGAGGAGCAAACGCCCACCTCGTCATAGAAGAATATACGGCAGACAAAGAGCCTGATGAAACGCCGGCAGATCAGTCCGCCATCATCGTCCTGTCCGCGAAAAACAGCGAACGGCTCACTGAAAAAGCAAAACAGCTCAGAGACGCCATCCGTGAAAAAAGATACAGCGGCAGCGACCTTATGAGCATAGCCTTTACTCTTCAGACGGGCCGGGTGCCGATGGAAGAGCGTCTCGGTTTTATCGTCCATTCACTTTATGAACTTGAGGAAAAACTGAATGGATTTATCGCCGGACAAAACAGCGCCGGACTGCACCGTGACGGCACGGAAGAAAACAAACGGATGCTTGCCGTATTTTCGGCGGATGATGATATGGAAACAATCATAGACGCTTGGATCAGCAAACGGAAATATTCTAAGCTGCTTGAGCTTTGGGTAAAAGGATTGGACATCGATTGGGCGAAATTATACGGAGACCGTCCTCCGGCCCGCATCAGCCTGCCTGCTTATCCGTTTGTGAAAGAACGCTTCTGGCATCAGCAGCCTGTACAAAGCAAGGCCGCGCCCGTTAACGCGCCGGCTGATGAAAGTGATCCGGCGGAACAATTTGAAGTAATGGCTTTTAGAGAAGTTCTTAAAGAACAGGCTCTGCCGGCTGCCGGAGCAAAGCAAGTCAAAACGGTGATTTCTTTCTTATCTGATCAGAAGAAGCAGCAGGAAGCCGTCTCTGTGGTCAAATCGTATGACAGTGACATTGACGTTATTTTTATCGCTCAGGGAGACCGGTATGAGGCTCTGTCCGCCGGCCGCTGCCAAGTGGTGCGGGAAGATCCGCAATCATATGTGAACGCTTTTGCGGATATTCAAAAAGAGTACGGTGAGGCTTCTGCCATTTTGTATTTATGGGCGCTTGAAGATAAAAGCTGCATCGAAGATTATTCATGTATCGTCCATATTCTCAAAGCAATGGCTGAGACCGGTCTGCAGCCGGAAAGGCTGTTATTGGCGGGGGAATATGCATCCGGTCTGGAAAGGTGCTACTTGGAATCATGGATCGGCTTTGAGCGTTCGCTCGGCATTGTTCTCCCGAAAACAAGTGTTACCGGCCACTTCAGAAAAGCCGGTGCGGCCATAACGGACTGGGTGAGAACCATTTGGGACGAGCTGAAAGCTGAAACAGACCATACTGTTTTCTTGGAAGAGGGAAAACGATATGTCTATCACACCGAACCAACCGGACTAACGAAAGAAAACGGCAGGATCAGAACCGGCGGAACATATCTCATTACAGGCGGATTAGGAGGGCTCGGCTACTTATTTGCCCGCCATCTGGCCCGGAACTACCAGGCAAATGTCATTCTCACGGGGCGGTCGCCGATCAATGAAGAAAAGAAAGAAAAAATGAAAGACCTGGAAAATCTCGGTGCGGGTGTTCTTTACGCCGAAGCCGATGTTTGTGATCCGATCGGAATGGGCGACTGCATCAAGCGCGCGAAAGAACGATTCGGAGCCATTCACGGCGTCATTCATGCGGCGGGCATCGAAAGCAGAACATCCGTCTTTGAAAATGAAATCGGGAATTTCCGCAGTACGCTTGAACCGAAAATAAACGGAAGCCTGCTTCTTGACGAGTGGCTGAAAAACGAAACGCCTGATTTCATCTGCTACTTTTCATCCACATCGGCTGTTTTAGGGGATTTCGGCTGCTGTGATTACGCGGTCGCGAACAGGTTTCAAATGGCGTATGCCCACTATAAAAACGAACAATCAGAAAGCGGAAACGCTTTTGTCATAAACTGGCCGGTCTGGAAAAACGGCAGAATGGCCGTCGGCGGTGAAGAGACGACGGGCATGTACTTGAAATCAAGCGGCCAGCGCCTTTTAGAAACAGATGAAGGCATTGAGCTTTTTGAGCGCATCATTTCTCAAGACAACACCCAGTGCCTTGTCATTGCCGGTGAAAGAAGCCGTGCCGAACGATTTTTAGGCATACGGCGGGACGATTCATTAAAAACGGATGCGCTTTTGGAAACCGTGAGCCGCCGCATCCCGGAAGAAAGCGCGGAAAAACGGCTCGAAGCGGATTTGAAAGAGCTGATACACAGTCTGCTGAAAATATCCAAAGATAAACTCGTCCTGCATAAAAACTGGGCGGAATTCGGATTTGATTCCATCTATTTAGCCAAATTTGCCGCTCTTTTGTCGAGTCATTACGGCATTGAAGTCACTCCGGCGTTATTTTACAGCTATGCCACGCTCGGAGACGTCATCAGCTATTACCTGACAGAACATAAAGAAGCGATCGAAACGTTTTACCGAACGGAAGAAACCGAAACAGAAGCCGCCGCTCCGGATAACAAGGAGTATACGGATCAGGAGATCATCGCCATGATGAAACAGGTCTCTGAGGGGACATTAGATTTTAAAAGAGTGCAAGACATCATAGAAGGGAGTAAGACCTATGAATCATAAAGAACTTCTCGATGCCTACAGATCAGGAACGCTCACCATCGCTGAAGTAGAACAAAAGCTTCAGGCTTTCAAGCGGACAACTGCAAAACGTCCGCTTTCTGAAGGCCAGAAAGGTTTGTGGATGCTTCAGAAAATGTTTCCGGAGATGAGCGCATATAACATTCCGTTATGCTTTCGTTTTCAAAAGCTGGATGTCGAGACATTCAAAAACGCCCTTTTGTCCGTGCAGCGCCAGCACCCTATTTTGACCAGTGTGATAAAAGAGGAAAACGGCCTTCCGTATCAGATAGAAGATACGGATCGGCATTTTCCGATTGAAGAAATGGATCTTTCCGAATTAAGCGGGCGTGACGCTCTTTCGTTTATTAAAGAAAAAGCAAAAGCACCGTTCTCGCTTGAAACCGGGCCGCTCCTGCGTGTTCAAGTATTCCGGCGGGCGAAGCGGGAGCCGATTGTGTTAATCACCATTCACCATATCATTTTTGACGGCGTCTCTCTTATGACGTTTATGTCGGCGCTGCTGGACGCTTATGCAAAAGCAAGTGAAGGCAAAGAACCTGTCATGCTTCAGCAGGCCGCAGATTATCATGACTTTGTGAAATGGGAAAAAGAGCTGCTGGAAAGCGAAGCGGGAAAAACGCATCTGTCTTATTGGAAAAAGCAGCTGAAAGGACCGCTGCCGGTGCTTGAGCTTCCGTCGGATTATCCGAGATCATCGGTCCAAACGTGCAGGGGGCAGGCGTATCAGCGCTTGCTTCCTGATGAACTGAACCGGCAGATTAAAGTTTGTGCCCAAAAAAATAATGTCAATGAATCCGTTGTGTATCTCGCTATTTTTAAAGGACTGCTCTATCAATATACGAATCAGGAAGATGTCATCGTCGGCATGCCGACGATGGGGCGTTCTGAGGCTCAATTTGAATCTGTCATCGGATACTTTATTAATATGATCGCGGTCAGAAGCAGGGAGACGGGCGCCAAATCTTTTACGTCGTTTTTGAAGGAGCTGCAGCTGACACTGGCAGAAGGGCTGGACCATGCCGCGTATCCGTTTCCCGCGCTTGTCAAAGAATTGAAGACGGAACGCTCGCCTGCGGTGTCGCCTGTTTTTCAAACCGCGTTTTTCTATCAAAACTTCTTCCGCACAGAAGGAGCGGAAAAGCTGACGGAACTATATCAATCACTCGGCATTGAAATGATAGAAGACATTCATCAGGAAGGCGAATTTGAGCTTGCGCTTGAAGTCTATAAAAAAGAAACGGGAACCGTCCTGCAATTTCTGTACAACCCGGATGTCTACAGCCCTTCTTTCATCGAACGGATGGCGGAGCATTATATGAAACTGGCAGAAAAGGTGCTTTCTGATCCGGAGATCGCTTTTGAAGCATGTTCCGGCCTGCTTAATCAAAAACGTGAAGCAAGCCGTTCATCCCATCAGCCGAATGAGCGCTGCATTCATGAAGTGTTTGCAGAAAAAGCCGGACGCCACCCTGACAGAGAAGCCGTCACATTCGGTGAAAACAGTCTTACATATCGCGAATTAGATGAACGAAGCACGGCGCTCGCTGTGTACCTGCAAGAAAAGGGCGTCACACCGGAATGCCCGGTCGGCATTTGTACGGAGCGTTCTTTTGAGATGGTCATCGGCATCCTCGCCATTTTAAAAGCGGGAGGCGCGTATGTGCCGCTGGACCCGGCTTTTCCAAACGAACGGATGGCGCACGTGTTGACTGACAGCGGCGTTTCAATTGTATTAACGCAGGAAAAGACGCGCTGCATGATTGAACAGTTGGCCATCGGCGGTGTGAGCACGGTGGAAATTGAAAACAGCGGACGTTCTGTCAGCGGGGCACAACTGACGCCGCGTTCAAAACCGCATCATCTCGCTTATATTCTATATACATCCGGAAGCACGGGAAAACCGAAAGGCGTCATGGTTGAGCACAGGGCCATCATGAATACGCTGCAGTTTTTGGAAGCTGAGTACCCGGTCGCTCAAGAGGATGCCTATTTGTTAAAAACGAATTACGTATTTGACGTTTCGATTTCTGAATTATTCGGCTGGTTTATCGGAAACGGACGGCTTGTCATTTTGCCGCCTGGTGCAGAAAAAAATCCGCAGCTTTGCATGGAATACATCCAAACCCACCAGGTCACGCATCTGAATTTTGCGCCCGCCGTGTTTAATGTGTTTCTGGAAACGGTAAAGCGGCATACGGCATTTACAGAAGACGGCCCTGTGAAGTATGTGATGGTGGCAGGTGAGGCGTTTCCGAAAGATTTAGTCAAAAAGTCAGTTTCCATCTTCAAACATGCCAGAATTGAAAACATATACGGCCCGACGGAAACATCCATTTATGCCGCTTACTACAGCTGCGGCCAAAAGGAAATCACAAGCAGGAATACGCCGATCGGGAAACCGATTCACAATACGCGGCTTTATATCGTCGATGAAAAGCTCAGCCCCGTCCCTGACGGTGTGGCCGGGGAGCTTTGCGTGGCCGGCGCCGGTCTGGCCAGAGGCTATTACAATCAGCCTGAGCTGACGGCGGCATCATTTATTGATAATCCGTTTAGTGAAGGAGAAAAACTTTACAAGACAGGTGATTTGGCCAGATGGCTGCCTGACGGAAATATAGAATATGCCGGCCGTATTGACAGTCAGGTGAAAATCCGCGGCTTCCGCATCGAATTGGGAGCGATTGAAACGAAATTGAGCGAACATCCGGATATCCTTGATCAGGCGGTAGTTGTTCAGGAAAAGAACGGACATAAAAAGCTGATTGCTTATTATACGGCCCGCTCCGGTCATACGGCAGATGAAAAAGCGCTCCGCAACCATCTTTTATCGAGTCTGCCGGATTATATGGCGCCTGCCCATTTTATCCGTCTGGATGCGCTGCCGTTAACACCGAGCGGAAAAGTGAACCGCAAAGACCTAAAACAGCGCAAGGTAATCGTTCACCGGTCTGAAAAGACGGGCAGACTGCCGTTATCAGAAGCGGAAGCGAAAGTGACCGCAATATGGGAAGACCTGCTGAATACGGCGGGCATCAAAACCGAAGACGGCTTTTTCGATGTGGGAGGAGACTCGCTTCTGGCTGTTGCAGCGGCAGAACGCATTAAACAGGAGCTGGAATGCGATTTTACCGTCACGGATTTATTCGAACACTCTACCATTCAGGCGATCAGCCGATTTATTGTTGAAACAAAACAGGCAGCTGAATCAGAGGTGCCCGGCCAAGATGAAAGAGAAAAAGAACATACACCGCAAAACGGGATGCCGTCTTACTTTGAAGACAGTGTGGCGATAGTGGGGATTTCCTGCCAGTTCCCCGGCGCGAAAAATCATCATGAGTTTTGGAAGCAGTTAAGAGAAGGAAAAGAAAGCGTCCGTTTCTACTCGGAAGAAGAACTTCGGGAAGCCGGTGTGCCTGAGGATTTGATCGAAAATCCCGACTATGTGCCGGCATTATCGACGATAGAAGGAAAAGATCTCTTTGACCCTGAGTTCTTTCACATTTCTCCGAAAGACGCAGAATTTATGGACCCTCAGCTTCGGCTTCTGCTGCTTCATTCTTGGAAAGCCGTCGAGGACGCGGGATATGTATCGAAAGAGATTCCGAAGACAAGCGTATATATGTCGGCAAGCAATAATTCGTATCGGTCGCTTTTGCCGGAAAAAACAACAGAAGGCCATGATTCTCCCGACGGCTATGTGTCATGGGTGTTAGCACAGAGCGGTACGATTCCGACGATGGTTTCCCATAAGCTCGGATTAAAAGGGCCAAGCTATTTCGTTCATTCCAATTGCTCATCATCATTAGTCGGTCTTTATTCAGCCTACAAAAGCATAACGAGCGGAGAATCGGAATACGCGCTCGTCGGCGGAGCAACTCTGCATGCAGCGACCGGCATCGGCTATGTGCACCAAAACGGATTGAATTTTTCAAGCGACGGGCATGTCAAGGCATTTGACGCTTCAGCCGACGGTATGGCGGGCGGAGAAGGAGCGGCCGTCATTCTGCTGAAAAAGGCGTCACAAGCCGTTCAGGACGGAGATCACATATACGCCATGCTCAGAGGCATCGGTCTGAACAATGACGGAGCGGATAAAGTCGGTTTTTACGCACCGAGTGTAAAAGGCCAGACTGACGTCATCCAGCATGTTTTAGACAGCACGAATATTCACCCGGAGACGATTTCCTATATCGAAGCGCACGGCACTGGAACGACATTGGGTGATCCGATTGAAATGTCCGCGCTGCAGCAAGTGTATAAACGTTACACGGACCGGGAGCAGTATTGCGGGATCGGCTCCGTAAAAACGAATATCGGACATTTGGATACAGCAGCAGGTCTGGCCGGGTGCATCAAAGTCGCCATGAGTTTATATCATCGGGAGCTGGCACCTACCATTAATTACACGTCACCGAATCCGAATATCAAATTCAGCGATTCGCCGTTTTATGTGGCGGATAAGCGAAAACCGCTTCCGGAGAGAGAGACGCCGCACCGCGCAGCGTTAAGCTCATTCGGACTCGGAGGAACAAACGCCCACGCCATTTTTGAACAGTATGAAAACAAAACGATCAGCGGATCAAATGACGGACAGCCGCCTTTTATCGTTCCGCTGTCAGCGAGAAATAAGCAGCGTCTTACTGCCTATGCATCTTGTTTATCCGGCTTTCTGGATGAAGCCGAAAACGATGTTTCCTTGCATGATCTGGCATTTACGTATCAGACCGGACGTGAAGCGATGGAAGAGAGAGCCGTTTTTATCAGTCATGATCGTCACGATTTGAAGCGTCAGCTGCAGGATTTTATCAACGGCAATGACCAAAACATCTTACGGGGCGAAAAAGTGAGAAGCAGAGGAGTGTCAGCTCAGGAGATGGAAGAGCTTGCGTCATGTCAGACACGGGATGAAAAGCTGAAAGCACTCGCGGCGCTCTGGGTTGAAGGAGCGCGTGTCGATTGGGGCTTATTGTATCAGGATTCCGCGCCGCAAAGAATCAGTGCGCCGACCTACCCGTTCGCAGAGGAGCGCTTCTGGCCGGAGGAAACTGTGAAGCAAACAGATACCAAACTTTTGCATCCGCTGGTACATCAGAATACATCTGTCTTGCAGGAGCAGCGGTTCAGTTCGGAATTCACGGGAAAAGAGTATTTTATTGCCGAGCATATCATTAAAGGAATGGCGATCGTGCCGGCTGCCGTTACCCTTGAGATGGCACGGGCCGCGGCGGAGAAAAGCATCGGCGGGGCAACAGAGGAATCTCTGGGCCTGCGCTTAAAGAATATCGTATGGGTCCGCCCGGTGATAGCCGATCAGGAGGCTGTCCGTGTCCATATCGGACTTTATGAAGAAGAGGACGGACAGATTCATTACAGAATGTACGGGGGTAACGATTCTATCGGTGAAGAAGCTCCTCTTTATAATCAGGGCATCGCTGAAATCATCCGGAAGGAACCGGAGGAAGCGGCGGATATTGAGCAGCTGAAGCGCCGGTGCACACAGGGAACAATCGAATCTCAAGCGTTTTACAAAGGAATGATCGGTGCTGATTACGGGCCCGGATACAAAGGGGTGCAGCTTGTATACAAAGGCGAAGACCGGCTGCTTGCTAAATTGAAGCTTCCTGAATCCGTCTCTCATACAAAAGCTGATTATATCCTTCATCCGAGTATGATGGACGGTGCGCTTCAGGCCGCCGAATATTTGCAAAACGTGACGAGAGCGCTGCTTACAGAAAGCGGGGAACCATTCAAAGCCGCATTGCCGTTTGCTTTAGAGGAGCTGGACGTTCTGAATCCGTGCGCTGATGATATGTGGGTGCACGTCACATTCAGTGCGAACAATAAAGCCGGCGATCCTATCCAAAAAGCCGATATTGATCTATATGACAATAACGGGGGGCTTTGTGTGCGGATGAGAGGTTTCTCAACGCGGATCATGGAAGAAAACGCGGGTGCCGGCGTTTCGGTCAGCCGTACGGACACATTGCTCGCTGAACCGGTCTGGAAAGAGCAGCCGGAACCGGCGGACCACGAGCCTTCGTATGAAGAGCATATCATTTTCCTTTGTGAGTACGATGAAGCTGTAAAACAGGCCGTGGAAGCAAAGCTTGAACATGCAAGCGTCATTATCTTGGACGCTCGTCCCGCATCCATTGCAGAGCGGTATCATTCTTATGCGGGCCAGCTGTTTGACCATATCAAAACCATAATGAAAAGCAAGCCGAAGGGCCGCGTTCTTCTTCAGGCTGTTACGCGGTCAGCAGGCTTACAGCAGGTGTTCTCAGGCATTACCGGCCTCTTCAAAACCGCGTGCCTTGAACATTCCAAGCTGATCTGTCAAATGATCGAAGCCGAGGAGGAAGAAAGTGCTGAAGGCATAGCGGAAAAAGCGTCCGAAAACCGTATGCATGCCGAAAGCGTCCATGTGAAATATGAAAACGGCAAGCGCTTTGCCGCTGGTTGGGGAGAAATGGATATACCTCGAGCGGAGCCGGACATTCCATGGAAAGACGAAGGCGTTTATCTCATTACAGGAGGAGCGGGAGGTTTAGGTCTGATTTTTGCAAAAGAGATCGCAAACCGTACAAAAGACACCGTCATCATACTAACCGGCCGGTCCGCTCTCAGAGAAAAGCAGAAAGACATGCTGGAAACAGTACGTGCTGCCGGCGCTTCTGTTTTCTACGAGCAGACCGATGTCACGGACGAAGCAGAAGTATACCGATTGATCCGCAATATCCGCAAACGGCACGGCAGGCTGGACGGGATTGTTCACAGTGCCGGCATTATAAAAGACAACTACATGGTGAAGAAGACGGCAGAGGAATACCAAGATGTTCTCGCTCCGAAAGTGAAGGGCCTTGTGTATCTTGATGAAGCGTCACAACATGAGAAATTAGATGTCTTTATTGTCTTCTCATCCTTATCAGGTGTGCTTGGAAGCGTCGGCCAGGCTGATTATGCGTCTGCAAATGTCTTTATGGAGATGTATGCCGAGTACCGCCGTTCTTTACAAGCCGCAGGACAAAGATACGGAAAGACGCTTTCTGTCAGCTGGCCGTTATGGAAAGAAGGCGGAATGCAGGCAGGAAAGCAGACGGAAGATATGCTGATGCAGGAGGCGGGAATCGCACCGCTCGGCACAGATGCCGGCATCAAGGCTTTATATCAAGGCTTGATGAGCGGGACAGCCCGGATGACGGTTCTTGAAGGAGATGTGAAACACATGAAAGCAAAACTGTTCCGCAAAGAGAATGATCATCCGGAAACAGAGACCGGCGTACGTCATGACATTGATGCTGACAGCCTGCTTGAAAAAGTGAAGCATCTGTTAAAACAGCAGACGGCCTCATTGTTAAAAGTAAACATTGACAAAATTGATCCTCATGAAGAAATGACAAAATACGGGCTGGATTCTATCTCGATGACTGAGTTTACGAACCAGTTAAACAAAACGTACCGGCTTACGTTAACGCCGACGATTTTCTTTGATCATCCGACAATCCATGAATTTGCCGTTCATTTAATCAGTGAATACGAAGAGGAATTTGCCGGACGGTTTGCGGTAAATACAAAAACGGTTCAATCGGCAAGACCGGTAAAAGAGACTCAAATCACGCGCCCGGCCGTTAAGCGACGCCGCACTCTGCCTGAGACACTTCCGCAGACAGTGCAGCGGGACCAAGGGCCGGAACCGATTGCAATCGTAGGCATCAGCGGGATTTTCCCGATGGCAGAAGACATTGAAGCTTACTGGCAGAACCTAAAAGAAGGCAAAGACTGCATGACCGAGATTCCGAAAGACCGCTGGGACTGGCGGGACTATTACGGAGATCCCGCAAAAGAAGCCAATAAAACAAACGTCAACCAAGGCGGGTTTATAGACGGAATTGCTGAATTTGATCCGTTGTTTTTCGGGATTTCACCGCGGGAAGCGGAGCAAATGGACCCTCAGCAGCGACTCTTGCTGACGCACGCGTGGAAAGCGATTGAAGATGCCGGATATGCGTCAAAGAGTCTCTCAGGCACAAAAACAGGTGTGTTTATCGGGACCGGAAATACCGGCTACGGTTCTCTTTTAGCCAATGCCGATGCCGAGATTGAAGGGTCATCCGCGGCGAATACAAGTCCGTCTGTCGGACCGAACCGTGTCAGCTATACGCTCAATCTGCACGGGCCGAGCGAACCGATTGATACCGCCTGCTCAAGCTCGCTCGTTGCCATACACCATGCCGTTTCTTCAATTGAAGAAGGGACGTGCGACATGGCTTTGGCGGGAGGAATCAATACGATTGTTCTTCCGGATGTGTATATCAGTTTTGACAAAGCAGGCGCGCTGAGTAAAGAAGGAAGATGCAAAACGTTCTCTGATCAGGCTGACGGTTTTGCCCATGGTGAAGGAGCAGGGCTCTTTTTCCTCAAAAAGCTGAAAGCCGCTGAGGCGGATGGGGACCATATTTACGGCGTCATTAAAGGAAGCGCGGTGAATCACGGCGGCCGTGCGGCATCTTTAACAACGCCTAACCCGAAACAACAGGCGGAAGTCATTAAAGCCGCATACAAAAAAGCGGGCATTGATCCGAAAACAGTCTCTTATATCGAAGCGCACGGCACCGGAACAGAACTGGGAGATCCCGTTGAAATTAACGGCCTGAAACAAGCGTTCAGCTCGTTTACAGACGGAAAAGAGAAAGCGGCCGGCTATTGCGGCTTAGGGTCGGTCAAAACGAATATCGGCCATTTATCCCTTGCCGCGGGAGCAGCGGGCATTATTAAAATTTTGCTGCAGATGAAGCATCGGACACTAGTAAAAAGTCTCCACTGTGAGACGGTAAATCCGTACATTCAGCTTGAAGACAGCCCGTTTTATCTGGTGCGGGAGACGATGGAATGGAAGACGCAGACGGACGAACGCGGAAACGAACAGCCGCGCCGCGCGGGCATCAGCTCATTCGGCATCGGAGGCGTAAATGCCCACGTCGTCATCGAAGAATACATTCCAGAAGACAGAGAGGAAGCAGATGATTCTCATATCGATTCATGTCTTTTCGTTCTGTCCGCCAAAAATGAAAAACGCTTGAAAGAGCAGGCAAAACAGCTGAAACGCGCGCTTACAGAAAAGCGGTACGATCAATCCTCCCTCGTTTCTATGGCATATACCCTCCAAATCGGAAGGGACGCCATGGAAGAACGCCTGGCGGTTATTGCCGGATCCGCAGAAGAACTGCAGGAAAAACTGTCACAGTTTATCACTGGAGATAAGCACGCGGACTTGTACAGAGGAAGAATAGACAAAGGCACGCTGCAAATGCTGACGGAAGATGAAGAAATTCAAGAAGCCGTTGAAAAATGGATGGCCCGCGGCAAATACGCGAAGCTGCTTGAATTGTGGGTCAAAGGGCTGAACGTCGATTGGGCGAAGCTGTATGGAGACCGGCCGCCTAAACGCATGAGCCTGCCGTCGTATCCTTTTGCAAAAGACCGTTATTGGGCGGCGAAACATACCGGAAAACACGAAAAAACAAGCACTATATCTGCCGGAAAACAAGACGCGCTTCATCCGCTTCTGCACAGAAATACTTCAAACCTTGCAGAACAGCGGTTCAGTTCAATCTATACAGGAGAAGAATTTTACCTTGCGGACCATGTTGTAAAAGGCGTGCCGATTTTACCGGGAGTGGCACATCTTGAAATGGCGCGCGCAGCAATGGAACAGGCATCTGAAGTTCCGGCCGGACTAGGAAGCGTCAAGCTTAAGAATACGGTTTGGGTGCGGCCGATCACCATTGAAGACGAGCCGGTTCATGTCAACATCCGTCTCATTCCTGAAACGGCAAATGACGTTCAATTCGACATTTACAGCGGCCGGGACACAGATCAGCCGTCCGTTTACAGCCAAGGGGCAGTATCAGTCCGCCCTGACGCCGAGGCTCCGGTCATTGATCTCCAAAAGCTGAGATCACAATCCGCCGAGACACCGTTTTCTGCAGATGAAGTGTACGATATGTACCGCAAAATCGGTTTTGATTACGGCCCGGCTTTCCGGGGTGTCAAAGCGATTTATACAGGTGATGATTTCGTATTGGGCAGACTGTCACTTGATGCGGCTTGTGCGGACACGGTACAGGAGTATGTCATGCATCCGGGCTTAATGGACTCTGCATTGCAGGCATCAAGCATATTAACCGGAACAAATGATGAAAAACTGATGCTTCCGTTTGCGGTTCAGGAGCTTGAAGTATTCAGCGCATGCGCTGCCGAGATGTGGGTTTACGCCAGACTTTCTGAAGACCACAAAGCCGGCCAGATTGAAAAGCGCGATCTTGATATTTGTGATGAAAACGGCAAGGTTTGCGTAAGGCTGAAAGGTTTGTCATTCAGAACGGCTGAAAAAGAACCTGAGAAAAAAGAAAAAGCTCCGGAAACGCTCATGCTTGAGCCGGTATGGAGCCGAAGCGATAAAACCGCCGTTCAAACGGAACCGGTTTTTGCCCGGCATATCGTGTTGCTTTGTGACACAGACGCCGGATTGAAACAAGCCGTTGAAGCCGCGGGAGCTGAATGTATTGAAATGACCTCCCAGCATGGGAAAGCGGCGGCGCGCTTCCGTGATTATACAGGACGGATATTGGAGACGCTGCAAAAACTGCTGAAGGAAGAGACGGATGGAGACGTCCTCATCCAGACGGTTCTCTCTAAAACAGATAAGCATCAGCTGCTCTCAGGCATTTCAGCTCTGTTAAAAACAGCCGGCCTGGAACATAAAAAACTGAAAACCCAGCTGATTGAAATAGAACCGGCGGAAAACGGCAGAATCACAGACATCATCAGAGAAAATAAAACACGGGCTGATGACAGCCATATCAATTATGAAAACGGCATCCGATACAGCGCAGATGTCAAAGAAACGGCCGTGTCCGGCGGCAAAATACGCATTCCGTGGAACGACGGAGGCATTTATCTCATTACCGGAGGAGCCGGGGGCTTAGGCTTTATTTTCGCGAAAGAAATCGCCCGCAAAGTCAAAGAGCCGACACTGGTTTTGACAGGCCGTTCCGCTTTAAGTGAGAATCAGCGGATGCAGCTGCAATCGCTTGAATCACTCGGAGCAAAAGCGGAATACAAGCAGGCTGACGTAACAGACGCTCAAACTGCGGCAGACCTGGTCAAAACAATTGAGACGGAATATGGCGGCCTTCACGGCATCATTCATAGCGCGGGTGTGATGAAAGATCAGTATATCGCAAAGAAAACAACCGAAGAGTTTTACAGTGTATTGGCTCCTAAAACGGACGGATTTGTCAACCTTGATGAAGCAACCGAGCATTTAGCACTGGACTTTTTCATTGTTTTCTCATCCATTTCCGGCGTCACCGGGAATGCGGGACAGGCGGATTACGCGGCGGCAAACGCATTTATGGACAGCTATGCGGCATACCGCAACGCGCTGGTTACGGCAATGTACCGCCACGGACATACATTGTCGGTCAATTGGCCGCTTTGGAAAGACGGCGGAATGCAAGTCAATGAAGAAATGGCGAAGCTCACCGAAAAAAGAACCGGTGTAACGCCGATGCGCACTGAGACCGGAATAGAAGCTCTTTACAAAGCATGGAGCACGGGGAAAACAAGCGTGCTCGTCATGGAAGGAAACCGCGCCGTAATGCGGGAAAAGCTGCTTCAAAAGACTCCTGCAGCCGCTTTTGCACCGGTTAAGAAAACGGATGAAACGCCTGCGCCGAAAGACCTGACGGCAAAACTTCAGGAATTGCTGGCAAAAGAGGTTTCCGGGCTTCTGAAAATAAACATTGAAGAAATCGATATCGAATTGGAGTTTAATCAATACGGATTTGATTCCATTACGCTGACGGAATTCGCCAACAAGCTGAATGACACTTATCAGCTTGATCTGACACCGACCGTATTTTTTGAATATGCGACGATTCAAGCCCTGGCGCATCATTTAGCAGAAGACTATCAAACACAATTTGCCGGCAGCACACAGCCGAAAGAAGAAAAACAAAGCGGCGTAACTGATGATGGCGGCATCAGACTGGCAGGGAACAAACGATTTGCAAAAACTGCCGTACAGCCTGTTCAGACTGCGGCTGAACATAAACCGGAACCGATCGCTATTGTCGGCATGAGCGGAGTGTTTCCGAAGGCAGCAAATATTGATGAGTATTGGCGCAACTTAGAAGAGGGAAAAGATTGTATAACAGAGGTTCCGGCGGATCGCTGGGACTGGCGTGAGTATTACGGTGACCCGCTTAATGAAGCCAACAAAACAAATGTAAAGTGGGGCGGGTTTATCGACGGAGTTGCGGATTTTGATCCGCTGTTCTTCGGAATTTCACCGCTGGAAGCCGAACAGATGGATCCCCAGCAGCGCTTGTTAATGATGTATGCGTGGAAGGCGATAGAAGATGCGGGATATTCCGCTAAAAGCCTTTCCGGCACGAAAACAGGCCTGTATATCGGCACGGGGAATACCGGATACGGTTCACTGTTTTCCGACCTGGATATCGGCGGTGCGTCAGCCGCAAATATGAGTCCGTCAGCGGGGCCGAACCGCGTCAGCTATATGCTTAATCTGCACGGGCCGAGTGAACCGATCGACACGGCTTGTTCCAGCTCGCTGGTCGCGATTCATCACGCCGTATGCGCCATTGAAAACGGGAACTGCGATATGGCGATCGCCGGCGGCGTGAATACCGTCGTCACACCGCAAGGCCACATCGCTTATGACAAAGCCGGCGCTCTGAGCAAAGAAGGGAAATGTAAAACATTCTCCGACAGGGCGGACGGATTTGCCGTCAGTGAAGGTGCCGGAATTCTGTTTTTGAAAAAGCTGTCAGAAGCGGAAAAAGCGGGCGATCATATCTACGGTGTCATCAAAGGCAGCGCGGTCAACCACGGCGGACGCGCGAACTCCTTGACGACACCGAACCCGAAAGCCCAGGCGGAAGTCGTCAGAACGGCTTATGACAAAGCAGGCATTGATCCGAGAACAGTCACTTATATAGAAGCGCACGGAACCGGAACGGAGCTTGGCGATCCGGTCGAAATCAACGGCCTGAAATCCGCCTTTCAAAAGCTGTACGAAAAAACAGGCGATTCCGCCGTTTACGCGAGTCACTGCGGTCTGGGATCGGCTAAAACCAATATCGGCCACCTGTCACTGGCAGCCGGTGTCGCGGGTGTGATCAAAGTGCTGATGCAGATGAAGCATAAAACACTTGCAAAAAGCCTCCACAGCGAGGTCATCAACCCGTATATCAAGCTGAAAGACAGTCCGTTTTACATCGTACAGGAAAAAAGAGAATGGACGGCATTGAAAGACGAAAACGGCAATCATCTGCCGCGCCGTGCGGGAATCAGTTCTTTCGGCATCGGCGGCGTAAACGCCCATGTCGTCATTGAAGAATATATCCCGAAGGTAGAAAGAAAAACAGCTGTTTTCACACACCCTCAAATCTTTGTGCTGTCGGCCAAAGAGGAAGAGCGTCTGCAGGAACAGGCGCAGCAGCTGGCGCAAGCTTCTTTTACGGATGCGGATCTTGCGGATGTTGCTTACACGCTTCAGCAGGGACGTGATGCGATGGAAGAAAGAGCGGCCATTATCGCTTCCTCGGCCGAAGAACTGCGGGACAAGCTAAAGAGCTGTGCGAAAGGACGTTATGATATAGCGGGCATTTATAAAGGAAAAGCGGGTAAAACCTCCCTGAAATCCATTCTGGCAGGCGCAAACGGCGAAGCGGATATCGAAGAGCTGATAAGCCGCCGAGAAAATGTCAAGCTTGCGGAATTATGGGTGCAGGGCGCGGATATCAAATGGGACGGCTTATATTCAGATATCAAGCCCCAACGGATGAGTCTTCCTGCTTACCCGTTTGCGAAAGAGCGGTACTGGATCACGGACAATCGGCCGAAAGCAGAGAAACCGCAAGCTGTGCCGACGTCGCGGGTGTTGCACCCGCTGCTTCACGAAAATGTATCAGATTTAACAGAGCAGCGGTACCGATCCGAATTTACGGGACAAGAGACGATTTTCACCGATCATCTTATTAAAGGCAAGCCGGTTATGCCGGGCGTCGCCTACTTGGAAATGGCTAGGGCGGCGGTTGCTCAGGCAGTCAAAGGGCAAAAGGAACGTCCGTATGTCACCCGCCTGAAAAACATCGTTTGGGTTCGGCCGATCGAAGCGGGAAACCGCCCGATTGAAGCGCAAATCAGCCTGAACCCGAGGGAAAACGGTGAAATCGTGTATGACATTTACACGGATTCACAAACAGAAGCAAGCGGCAGGCAGATACACTGTCAGGGTGCTGCCGGCATTCTCAGCGCCGGGGAGGCTCCGCACCGTGATATAGGCGCACTGAAAGCTCAATGCGGCCTCAGTATACTGACTTCTGAACAGTGTTACGGCTTATTCAGCAAAATCGGCATTGACTACGGTCCCGGACAACAAGGAATTCAGCACATTCATATCGGAAGCAATCAAGTATTAGCTGAGCTCCGGCTGCCTTCCTTCCTCGAAGAAACGGCAGATCAATACGTTCTTCACCCGTGTATGCTTGATTCAGCTTTGCAAGCGACAATCGGTCTGAAGCTGCACGCAGATGATAACCAGCTGTCACTGCCGTTCGCCCTTGAAGAACTGGACATTTTCAGCCCGTGCACGACAAGCATGTGGGCGTACGTCAGCTCCCGGGGAACGGATGAAAAAATACAGCGTATGGACATTGACTTATGCGATGAGACCGGCCGGGTCTGTGTCAGAATTAAAGGGATTTCTTCCAGAATGATGGAAGGCCCCGCGCCGGAAACATCATTAAATGGATCAAACCTTCTGGCTCCGGTGTGGGATCTCGCGGAATTCCGTGATCAAAGCCCGGCATATAAGACGGAAGAGGTTGTCTTTATCGCGGGGGATGAGGAAAGCGCGGTTTTTCAATTGCATCATCCTTCTGCGAAACGGCTTAATATCAACCCGGAGGATGAAATAGAGGCTGTTGCGGCTGAACTGAAAGCAACAGGGTCTTTCGGGCATATCGTATGGATCGCTCCTTTTCACAGCGCTGATGACATGGTAAAAGCTCAGGATGCGGGCGTCATCCAGATGTACAGAGTGATTAAGGCCATGCTTGCTTTAGGATATGGAGGCAAGCGAATCAGCTTGACTGCAGTCACAATAAAAACACAGTCCGTACAGCCGGCGGACATTATTGATCCGGCTCATGCAGGCATTCACGGTTTGGTCGGCTCGCTCGCAAAAGAGTATCCGAACTGGCAAACAAGGCTGATTGATGCCGGATGTCCGGAAGATGTTTCAAAGGCGGAGCTGTTCTCAGCGCCGTTTGATGAGCAAGGCAATACATGGGCGTACCGGAACAATCACTGGTACAAACAGCGCCTTATTCCTGTACAGCAGCCGGTGTCAAGCCGGCCCGCTTACCAACAAGGCGGCGTTTATGTTGTCATCGGCGGTGCGGGGGGCATCGGCGAGGCATGGAGCGAATATGCCGTGAAAACGTATCAGGCGCGAGTCGTTTGGATCGGCAGACGAAAACATAACAGCGCCATCCAGGAAAAAATCGACAGACTCAGCCAATTCGGCCCGGCGCCGATTTATATTGAAGCTGACGCGGCAAATCCGAATGAGCTCACACGGGCGTATGAAACGATCAAACGCACGCACCCGCAAATTAACGGAATCATCCATTCCGCAATTGTTTTAGAGGATCAGAGCCTGAAAAATATGCCGGAAAGCCGTTTTAAAAGCGTGCTCGCTGCAAAAGTCAATATCAGCGTGAATATGGCCCGCGTGTTCCAAAATGAGCCGCTGGACTTTGCTTTGTTCTTCTCATCTGTTCAATCATTTGCACGAGCAGCCGGACAAAGCAATTATGCTGCCGGATGCAGTTTCAAAGATGCCTTTGCCGCTCATTTGGCTCAAGTTCGGCCGTATTCGGCGGCAGTGATGAATTGGAGCTACTGGGGCAGTGTCGGAATCGTATCATCTGCCGAATATCAAGAACGGATGAAACTGGCGGGAGTCGGATCAATTGAAGCGCCGGAAGCAATGGCGGCGCTTGAACGATTGCTCGGCGGCCCATTGAATCAGTTCGTCATGATGAAACAGGCGGAAGAGCCGGAGGAAAAACCGGAAGAAATGATAGAAGTATACCCTGAACATCACGGCTCGGCGATGCAAAAACTGCGAAGCTATCAGCCTAAAGTAACAAGACATGTACAACAATTGAGTTAAGGAGGGGACGGCTTTGCAAAACACTGAAGATCTTCTTTACAAACTATTGGCAGGCCAGCTGAAATCTGTCGGATTTTTTACGGAAAACGAAACACAGCCTGTCATGCAGGGATTTTACGGCAGGTGGCTGGAAGAAAGCATCTCCATCTTGGTGCAAAAAGGCTTTTTGAAACAGTCAGGCAGTACGTATGTGTTAACGGGTCCGATAGAGCGTGCGGACGTTCTGTGGCAAGAATGGGATGAAAAGAAAGCTCCTTTACTCAAGGACAGCAGCAAACAGGCGATGATCACCTTAGTGGAGACCGCTCTCAGAGCTTTGCCGGATATTTTATCCGGCAGAGTTTCTGCCACTGATGTTCTGTTTCCTGATTCCTCAATGGAATTGGTGGAAGGAATCTATAAAAACAATGAAACGGCAGACTACTTTAATGAGGTGCTCGCTGACACATTGACAGCTTTCATTGAAGAACGCCTGAAAGAAGATCCGAACGCGGAAATCCGGATATTAGAGATCGGAGCGGGGACGGGCGGGACAAGCGTAGCCGTTTTCAAAAGATTAAAAGAGTACAAACATCATGTGAAAGAATATTGCTACACCGATCTGTCAAAGGCCTTTTTCATGCATGCTGAAAAAGAATACGGTCCCGACAATCCGTATTTGACTTATAAGCGGTTTAATGTGGAAGAGCCCCCGGCTTTGCAAGGTATAGAGGCGGGCGCATATGACGCGGTAATTGCGGCAAATGTGCTTCACGCGACAAAAAATATTCGGCGGACACTTCGCAATGCCAAAGCGGTGCTTAAAAAGAATGGGATTTTGCTATTAAATGAGATCAGCAGCCATTCGGTTTATTCTCACCTGACATTCGGCCTTTTGGAAGGCTGGTGGCTGTATGAAGACGCCAAACTGCGCATTCTCGGATGCCCGGGGCTGTATCCTGAAGCGTGGCAGTCTGCGCTGGAAAGCGAAGGATATCGGTACGTTACATTTATGGCGGAATCGTCACATCACCTCGGCCAGCAGATCGTGGCGGCAGAAAGCGACGGCGTCATCAGGCAAAAGCAGCCGGACGCGCAGGCGGTTGAAGAAACTGCGGCTTCCAAAGAGCCGGCTGATTTCACAGAACCGTCTTTTTCAGTCACAGACCGGACTGTGCAATTCATAAAAGAAACGTTAGCCAAGTCCATAAAGCTTGCTCCCGAGCGCATTCAGCCGGAAACCAGCTTTGAAAAATACGGCATCGACTCCATTTTGCAGGTGAATTTTATCCGCGAACTGGAAACATTGACGGGCGAGCTGCCGAAAACGGTCTTATTTGAACACACGAATACGAAAGAACTTGCCGAGTATTTGCTGGAAACTTACCCGGATAAGCTGCAACAGGCATTCGGAGCCGAACAAGCGCCTCCTGAAACAAAGCATCTGGAACCTGTAATGAATGAACCGGTGCCGCTTGTCACGGAAACACGGCGGTTTATCACTGAACAAAAAGAGCCAAAAGCGCCAAAGCCGGAAACAGAAACCGTCACCGTTAATCGTTCTGATCGTGACGACATTGCCATTATCGGCATCAGCGGCCGCTATCCCGAGTCTGAAACCCTCGATGAGCTGTGGGAGCATTTAAAAGCCGGAGACAGCTGTATTACGGAAGCTCCGGAAAACAGATGGAAATCCGGTCTTCTGAAAACAATGGCAAAAGAAACACGAAAAGAAGAACGCAAAACACGGTACGGCGGATTTCTGCAGCATATTGACGCTTTTGACCATCACTTGTTTGACATCCGGGAAGACCATGTGATGGAGATGACGCCTGAGCTCCGTCTAAGCTTAGAAACCGTATGGGAAACATTTGAAAACGGCGGTTACTCGTTAGAAAGAGTAAACGAATGGCAGGAATCAGACAGCGGCATCGGTGTATTTATGGGAAGTATGTACAATCAATATTTCTGGAATATCCCGTCGTTGGAAAAAGCTGCGCTCAGCTCTAACGGAGGGGATTGGCATATCGCCAACCGCATTTCCCACTTTTTCAATTTAACGGGCCCGAGCATGGGCGTTACGACCGCATGCTCCAGCTCACTGAGCGCCATTCATCTCGCCTGTGAAAGCCTGAAGCTTAACAGCTGTTCCATGGCGATTGCCGGAGGGGTCAATCTCACGCTTGAACCGTCTAAATATGATGCGCTCGAACGGGCGAATTTGCTTGAACAGGGAAGTGAAAGCAAAAGCTTCGGAACCGGCACGGGCCTGATGCCGGGAGAAGGAGTCGGGGCGGTGCTCTTGAAGCCGCTCTCCAAAGCGGTTGCCGACAAAGACCATATTTACGGGGTCATTAAAAGCAGCGCGTTGTGTCATAGCGGCGGAAGGCAGATGTACACGGCTCCGGATCCGAAACAGCAGGCGAAGCTCATGGCGGCTTCCATCGACAAGGCCGGAATCAATCCGGAAACAATCAGTTATGTTGAATCAGCGGCAAACGGCTCTGTATTGGGAGATCCGATTGAGGTCATTGCCCTGACAAACGCGTTCGCGCAATATACCGATAAAAAGCGATTTTGCGCGCTTGGATCCGTCAAGTCAAATCTCGGGCATTTAGAGGCGGCTTCCGGCATGTCCCAGCTCGCGAAAGTGCTGTTGCAAATGGAGCGGGAAACATTAGTCCCGACGATTAACGCAAAACCGCAAAATCCGAATATCGCGCTTGAACAAACGGCCTTTTACCTGCAGGAGAAAACCGAGTATTGGGAACGTCTGAAGGATGCCGAGACAGGAGACATCATACCGCGGAGAAGCATGATCAATTCCTTCGGGGCAGGCGGGGCATATGCAAATCTCATCGTAGAAGAATATATCAGCCCGAATTCCGATCAGAGCCGTCACGGAGATGAGGAATATATTTTCCCTGTGTCAGCGAGAACAAAATGGAGTTTTGAAGCCTATCTTGACAGACTGGCGGCCTTTTTAGAAAAGACGCCATCTCTTCATCCGGCCGCCATCGCATCCGCGCTGCAAAAAAGAACGCATCATTCGGAGTATCGGGCGGCATTTACGGCTGCTTCCGTTCAGGAACTGCTGAATAAGCTGTCCGCTTACCGCATGGATCAGCGGAATCTCAATTTCTCCGATTCTGATATTGGCCGGCGTGCGCGGCAATGGGAAAAAGGAGAGAATATCGCGTTTGATCAGTTGCAGCAGGAGCACGCTGTTCATCTGCCGGCCTACGCTTTTGACCACGGGACTTCTTTTCAATTCGGTGAATCAGAAAACGCTGCCGGCGTTCAGGCGGTATACAGTGATGTCGACCCATACGTGAAAGGGCATCAATTCAGCGGAGAACCGGTACTCGTCGGCGCTACATATAACAGTCTGGCAGTCGATCATTTTTGTGATCTTTTACCTGAAGCGGAAGGAGGACAAATTAAAAAACTGAATTACGTCAGCCCCATTACCGTAAAAAAAGGCGATCGCATCGAGCTGAAAACAGAATCGAAACAAAACGGGGATGGATTTGAACTGAGCATAATGCACCGCAGCCGCACGTCTCCTGATTGGAGCATAGCGGCGTATGCCGAGTGCAGCCCGTATCCGTTTCAAAAGCAGCACGCGGATCTGGCGGCCATTCAGCGCTCTTACCGGGAAGTGGGCCGGATAGATGAGTTATACGGAGACGGAACGGGAACCGTCGTGTGGGGAGAAGAATTTAAAACGATCACCCGCCTGTACAAAGGCACTGATGCCGTTTTAGCAAAAGTGAACCTGAACAATAGCGACTCACAACAAGCGCATCATTATGCCGTAAATCCATTAATCGCCAACAGTGCTTACTTGGCCTCGCTTTCTTTATTGGACCAAACGGAGGCGGAAAGCTATCTGCCGTTCGGCATTAATTCCATCACCTTCAGCAGCCCGGAAGATCTTACCGATTGCTGGCTGCACATCAAGCTGGCCAAACAAACGGGGGAAATGATTCTGATTAACGCAGATGTCATCAGCAGCCGATCGGAAGTGGTGATGCGTTTTGAAGGCTATGCCCTGAAACGATTCCGCCCGAAAACCGAACAGATGAATCAGCCGGCCCGAACGGCTGTTAAGAATGCGGGAGCACCGATTTCTGCCGGCAGTCTGACAGATGATATCCGCAGCTACGTCCTTGGCAAGCTCGCCAAGATGATGGATGAACCCGCGCCATCTCTCCCGTCTGACGCGAATATCATGGAATTGGGACTTGATTCAGCGAGCCTGATCGGGCTGACAAAAGAGATCGGCCAAGAGGCGGACATCGATGTGAATCCAACATTGTTTTTCGAGTATCCGACCGCGGAGGAGCTGACCCGCCACTTCGCGTCAGCATATGAGAGCAAGTTTTCTCAACTGCTTGCCGATCATAAGCATTCAGAAGAGGCCAGGGTCACGGAAACAGAAGAACGCACTTTACCGAAGAAACAGCATCCGCCTTGTGATAACGCCGATATCAAGCAAGGAATCGCGATTATCGGTATGTCAGCTCAGTTTCCGCAATCCCCGGATATCCAGTCTTTTTGGGAGCACATCGTAAACGGGGATCACTGTATTACCGAAATTCCGGCGGACCGCTGGGACTGGCGCCGTTACGCCGGTGATGAGAATGACACGAGTCTCAGATGGGGCGGTTTTATTGACGGTGTCGGCGAATTTGAACCGCTCTTTTTCGGAATTTCCCCTAAAGAGGCATCACAAATGGGGCCGGAGCAATTTCTGCTTTTGATGCATACATGGAAGGCAATGGAGGATGCGGGCCTGACAAATAAGGAATTATCAAGCAGACCGACAGGCGTTTTCGTTGCCGCGGGCAACAGCGATCCGAACAATGGAACAGCCATCCCGTCCATCATTCCGAACAGAATATCATATGCCTTGAATTTACAAGGACCGAGTGAATATTACGAGGCTGCCTGCACGTCAACGCTGGTGGCATTGCACAGGGCGGTTCAATCAATCCGTCATAACGAATGTGAGCAGGCTGTCGTGGGGGCCGCCAATATTCTGCAATCGCCGAAGGGCTTTATCGGTTTTGACTCAATGGGATATTTAAGCAAAAACGGCCGGGCGAAATCGTTCCAAAAAGATGCCGATGGCTTTGTCAGAAGCGAAGGGGCGGGCGTGATCATCATCAAACCGCTTGAGGCGGCAATTGAAGACGGCGATCATATTCACATGGTCATTAAAGGAACAGGAGTGTCTCACGGCGGTAAAGGCATGTCGCTTCACGCACCGAATCCGGCGGGAATGAAGGCCGCGATGAAAAAAGCGTACGAAGACACCGATGTTGATCCGCAAACTGTCACTTATATTGAAGCGCACGGCATTGCCTCCGAAATGGCAGATGCGCTGGAGTTTAATGCAATCAAAGCGGGTTACGGCGAATCTGCAAATCAAGAGGAAAGCGCGCCTTGTTATATCAGCACCGTGAAACCTTGCATCGGGCACGGCGAACTCGCTTCCGGACTGGCCGCCCTTATAAAAGTGGCGATGGCCATGAAGCATCATACCATCCCGGGCATTCCGGGATTTACAGCTGCAAATGAGCAAATGGCCATTCAGAAAAGCCGCTTCCGTTTCACCGAAGACAATCAGGAATGGACACAGCTCACCAACCATACGGGCAGACCGATCCCGCGCCGGGCCGCAATTAACAGCTATGGCTTCGGCGGCATGAATGCGCATGTCGTCTTGGAACAGTACAGCCCGAGCCATAAAGACAAAGAATCTGCGTGTGAACCGCAGCTTATCGTGCTTTCTGCTAAGAGCGAAGGACGTCTTAAGGCGGCCGCAGGTCAGCTGGCTGATTTTGTGCAAACTGGAGATACTCCGTCATTGCGGGATATTGCTTATACGCTTCAGACCGGCCGTGAGGCGATGAACTGCCGCCTGGCACTCGTTGCCCGCAATCAAGATGAATTGCTGGAAAAACTGAAAGAGTACAGAGCATTTTCCGAAGAAAGCAATGGAATGAAAAGCTTCTTTACAGGCAGTCAGCAGACTGGATCAGGAGATATCGGCGTTTTACTGGAAGGGACTCTCGGTACAGTCGTCACGGAGACGCTGTTGGCTGAAAACAATCTGGAAAAACTTGCATTTTGCTGGGTGAAAGGTGCGGATATACCGTGGGACAGACTCCACCAAGGCAAATCTGTTCAAAGAGTGCCGCTTCCGACATATCCTTTTGAAAACCATAAGTATTGGAACGGCGGTCAGTCAGAAGACATCAGCCTTGCACCGGTATCACAGACTCCTCAGATCCGCTGCGAGAGCGCGGCTGACATTGTGGCAGACATTTTGGGGATGAAGGCAGCGGAAATTGATCAAAATAAGCCGCTGACTGAATACGGCTTCGATTCAATCTCCTCTATTCAGCTGTTGAAGAAACTTGAGGACGGAGACAGCCGCATCAGTCTGGAGGCTCTTCAGAAATGCAGCACTGTTCAGGAGATTAGCATGCTGTTAAAAACGAACCAATCGCAGGAGGCGGGCCGAAATTTTCCAGAACTCGTCAAGCTGAATGATAGAGAAAAAGGCCGTCCTGTTTTTTGGTTTCACGGCGGAACGGGAGGCGTTGAAGCATACCAGCCATTCGCCAAAAAGAGTCAGCGACCTTTTTACGGCATACAGGCAAGAGGTTTGACAGGGAAAGAGCCGCTGCAAGGAATCGAAGAGACGGCCGCTTCTTATATGAGAATCATCCAAGCGGTACAGCCGAAAGGGCCTTATGACCTCGGCGGATATTCCTTGGGCGGAATGCTTGCATATGAAACCGCGCGCCTCTTGCAGGAGGAAGGTCATACGGTAAAAAGCGCCGTCATGATCGACACCCCGTACAGTGAAAAATGGAAAGAAAGAAAACCATCTGTTAAGTCGGTCATGCTGCAAACGATCAATACGATGCTTACAGCATATCTTAAGCCTGAAAACCTTGAAGAGGCATTAATCAGCAGAGAAGACATTACCGTCCAGGCTGAGGAAGAAGCAGTATTGAAAGAATTGATCGGCCTTGCCAAAAAGCGCGGTCTGCCAAAATCCGAAGAAGCGATCCGGATGCAACTGGAGCAAATGATGAAGACGCAGCTCGCTTACGGAATGGAAGAGTATGATATGAAGCCGCTGCCTCATCCGGAAGCGCTGCAATGCTACTACTTCCGTAATAAAAGCGGTTTGTTCCTCGGAGATCTTGAACGTTATCTGACAGCAGAGGAAGAACAAATCCCGTTAGACCATGATGCGTATTGGAAAGAATGGGAACGCCAGATGAAACAGTTTCACCTGCTGGACGTTCACTCTTCCAATCATGTCACAATGCTGTCGGAACCAAAGACGCAAAATGCCATTAAGGCATTCTGCGAAAAACTGTACGCAAACAAAGGAACGATAAGCGCAAATTTCCTTAAATCTTTCAGAAAAAAGCTGGACGAAACAAATGAGTTGGTAAAACGGTAATAGAGAACGGCCGGAGCAATCCGGCCGCTTTTTTTATCTATATAGAACTAAATTCACTATGTACTAAATATTCACTACTGTATTGATTTCCGTTTATAAGACATTAAAAAAACCCCCGATAAACAGGGGGCGATATTAAAATCTGACAGGCAATGTTTCAAGCCCTCTCAAAAACACATTTTTTCTCCATGTTACATCCTCGGGTGCGCCTTTCAGCTCTATATTCGGAAACCGTTTTAAAAGCGCGGTAAAGGCAATAGATGCTTCCATCCGGGCGAGCGGAGCCCCGAGACAAAAATGAATGCCGAATCCAAAAGAGATATGACGGTTCGGTGTTCTCGCTATATTTAATGTATCAGGATCATCAAAATATTCCGGGTCCCGATTGGCTGAACCGATGCCGATAA
The DNA here is from genome assembly GCF_032461585.1 of Bacillus sp. IS1. Classification (NCBI taxonomy): domain Bacteria; kingdom Bacillati; phylum Bacillota; class Bacilli; order Caryophanales; family Bacillaceae; genus Bacillus; species Bacillus sp. IS1. The sequence goes on from NZ_JAWCWR010000001.1 coordinate 625,125, forward strand.
ATATCATATCACCTTTTTTAATAGAAACATCTTTATAGGTGAAATCTTCAATCGCCCATCGATTCGCCATCATGATGACGGGAGAGGTATAACGCAAAAGCTCTTCGACCGCCGTCTGGATATTTTCCGGCTGCCTCTTTATCTTCTCCATCTGGTCTTTGTGCAGAAGAAGCGCCAGGGTGCCGGAGCCGAGAAGGTTAACCGTTGTTTCAAGCCCGGCAACGACTAACAAAAACAACATGGAATACAGCTCTGATTCACTCAGCTTTTGGCCGTCCTCTTCAGCGTAAATAAGCTTGCTTGTCAGATCTTCAGCCGGATGTTTTCTTTTTTCTTCGATCAGTGTTTTCATATATTGTTTAAATTCTTTGAGAGCCTGGTTGGTCGCATCTTGTCCGCTTTCTGACGTGTCGACCATTGCGTTTGTCCACACTTGAAATTTGGCGCGGTCCTCTTTCGGAATCCCGAGCAGTTCGGAAATGACGATAAACGGAAGCGGTGCGGCGAAATCTCTCATGATATCAGGGTCTGCTTTTGTTTCCATTTCATCCAGCAGCTCTTCTGTGATCTGCTCTATCCCGGTGCGAAGCTGCTCAATCATCCGGGGAGTGAACCCCTGATGCACCAAAGATCGAAGACGTGAATGATCCGGAGGGTCTTTTGCCAGCATATGCTCTGAGACAAAATCGATATCTTCACTGACATTCAGCTTCGCGATCAGCTCCTTCGGCATGACCCGTTTTACATCTCTCGTAATTCTGCCGTCTTTTAAAAACGCCATACAATCATCATAACGCGTGATGAGCCAAGCCGGAAAGGTGCCTCCGAAACGCTGCAGTTCGAATTTATGTATGGGGTCCTGCTCTCTGAATCTGCTTAAAACCGCAAAAGGGTTTTCGTGAAACTCGGGTGAGTGTGGGTGAAACATTGTTTTTTCCATCTGGATTCCCCGCCTTCATGTTTTTGAAAAGACATAACAAACAGCCGGTGCCTGCCGACCGGACGGCATTCCTCCTTTTATCTGCCGAAGACACTGATCACAACGGCTCATAAGTATGTCTAAAATATATAAGGAAACAGAAGCCGGTTCAATAGACAAATCGTAAAGCCGCCATTTTCGTTGATTATCAACAAAACAGCAAACTTTTTTTGCCATTTCATCATGTGTGTTAAATCCGGCTAATATACATATTTACGCTTCATATCAACTTCTTAAGGAGGATGTGAATGAATGCGTTTATGAAATGGGCGGCAAGTCTGCTTTTGGTGATCTCTCTTCAGGTCGGCCTTACGGGCGCCGGCATCCATTCGGACAGTGCTGCTCGTGCCGCATCCCGATACGATCAGGTGCTGTATTTCCCGCTGTCAAAATATCCGGAGACGGGAAATCATATAAAAGACGCCATTTCGGCAGGTCATTCTGAGATTTGTACAATTGATCGGGGCGGAGCGGAGAATAGAAGGAAAGAATCATTGAAAGGAATTCCGACAAAGCCCGGGTTTGACCGTGATGAATGGCCCATGGCAGTTTGCACAGAAGGCGGGGCGGGGGCTGATATCAGATATGTAACCCCGTCGGATAACCGCGGGGCCGGTTCATGGGTTGGAAATCAAATGAGCGGATACTCCGACGGCACGAGAGTACTATTTATCGTTCAGTAGCTTCTCCGGTTCGCCGGAGTTTTTTTATGCTCTGAAAAAGCGGCACGCCGGCTGGACATATGAAATGGCAAAGAGTAAACTTATATGTTGGAATCAGCATGAGAAAGGATTGGATCACATTGACAGTGACTACATACCGAAATATTGCACTTTTACTTCTTTGTTTAACAGCGGGAATTGTGGATGTGATCGGTTATTTAAGCCTGGGACATATCTTTACCGCCAATATGACGGGGAACATCGTTCTGTTCGGCCTGGCGATCGGCAACTCATGGCACCTTGCCGTACTCAAATCGTTAACCTCGTTAATCGGATTTATTGCCGGCGTTATTGCCGCGGCCCTGCTTGTGGGCAATAAAAAGAAATCATTCTGGCCCCCTGCGGTAACTGCAGCTTTAGCTATTGAAGGAGCTGTTTTGCTGCTGTTTGCTTTGTTCTCTTGCTTTTTTGCAGACGCAATTTCTGTTTATGTGCTGATTATGCTGCTCAGCTTCGCAATGGGAATGCAGACGACAGCCGCGAGAAAACTTGGTGTAGCGGGGATTTCCACGACCGTATTAACGGGAACGCTCGCTAATTTTTTTGAAGATCTCACCGCAAGGTTTTACAAAGCGGACAAGCGGAAGCAGTTTACGAGAGATGTTGTTTTGCGCGCGCTTGCCTTGGTTCTGTATTGCTTTGGGGCGGTCATCGGCGCTTTTGCCGAACCGGATTATAAGTTTGCCGTGATCTGGCTTCCGATTATCATTATTTTAGGCATTATGCTTTGCGCATTCACGATGTTCCACGGATATTCTGAAGAAAAAAACCAATAAAAAAACGCCGCTGGTTCAGGGCGTTTTTTCTTTTTATTGCTCTTTCCGGGTCCCGATTGTATACACGGCCCGATCTGTATGTACCTTTAATCCGTCTTGCTCCTTTTGGATGGTAATATCGCCGAGCAGAGGGATTTCATACGCATCTTGAGGAAGCGGGACATTTCCTTCCTCCGTATAGGTTGTGCCGTGCCCTTTTAAGACGAGCTCTTCGTCCGCTACATAGTCATCGGGATGGTTTGTCCGGCGGACGAGAACATCATCAAGGTGAAGCATGATCTGGTCCATATCAGAAATCTCGTTTCGGCTGTCTGTCAGCTCTCCTTTTCTGATATCAAGCGTTTGTCCGATCTGTTTTTGCAGCCATTCAGACAATTCGGTGTTTGTAAGTGCCATTGTGATTCCTCCTTTTATCTACACCATACTTATTCCCTATTTTTTTAGAAATACACTGCCTTGATTGATCTTTTTTTCTGACAGCCGGTTCTGAAGCATTCCGAGTTCCTTCATTATAAATGTTTCATCTGTTCACCTGAAAAACGGAGTCATCTGCAGGTTTAGACGACCCCGTTCTCATGATAAAAAGATTACTCTTTCGGCACGGCGTTTTCAGCGTTTACTGCGCCCGCTCCGTAAATGTTCGGATCTTCATTTGTCCATTGATCCGGACTTTGTTTGATCAGTGTTTTCACTTCGTCAGGCGAAAGCTGCGGGTTCTGCTGAAGGATTAAGGCGGCAATGCCAGCACAGATCGGAGTGGCCATGGACGTGCCCGACAGACTGAAATACAAGGAGCCTACACGGTTTGATTTCTGTAATTTGTCAAGATATGAACGCGGAGAACGGAGAGATACGATATCGACCCCGGGCGCAAGAATGTCAGGCTTCTCTTTTCCGTACACCGTCGGGCCGCGGCTTGAGAATGAAGCGACCGTATCGTCCTCATTGCCGGCCGTATTATTGTCATCATAGGCGCCTACCGTGATGACCTTCTCGCTGACACCGGGGCTTGAAATCGTTTGAGCTTCCGGACCGGAGTTGCCCGCGGCGACGCAGACGACGATTCCTTCATTCCATGCCTCTTCAACGGCCTTGACGAGCGGATCGTCCGTTTCTTTATCATATCTGAGCGCATCTCCGCCCAGTGACATGCTGATGATTCTGATCGGATTCTTCGTGTGTTCTTTATTATATTGTATGCACCATTCCACACCTTCAATGATATCAGCCAAGGTTCCTGATCCTGATTTGTTTAAAACCTTGACTCCGATCAGATCGGCTTCCGGCGCCGGCCCCTGATATTTACCGGAAGATGAAGCGCCGCTGCTTGCAATATCACCGGCGCAATGGGTGCCGTGCCCGTTGTCGTCATACGGTTCTGTCTTTTGGTTGACGAAGTCCGCAAATCCGATAACTCTGCCTTCTAAATCGGGATGCTGATAGATTCCGGTATCAATAACGGCGACGGTTACGCCTTTTCCTGTTAATACGGTGCCGTTACGGGTCACTTCTTTTGCATGAGACGATTCAGCTGCCGTATCAAGGAGCGCTTTTACTTCACGGTTTAAATAGATTTTACGGATATCCCGGCATTGCGAAAGAAGCATGTGAAGAGCGGACGGAGTGACTTCGGCGCTGCAGCAATTGATTGTTTGAAACTGCTTTTTTATGGTGCAGCGTTTTTCTTTTAATAAGACCTGTCCTGTGCTGTGAAAACCGGATTCATGGCAGCCCTCTTCAAATTCAATGATGACTGACATTTTCTTTCTGTTTTTCACCTTTTTTTCGAAAAAATTGTGCAAAAAGCAAGGTGTCCATTTGAAAGGTTTATATAACTGTAAGACGTTTTCTCTGAGCGGCCAGTCCAGCTTATGAGCATTTGACCGCACCATTTGTACCATTGAGTAACCAAACATATATACTTTTCCTCCCATTCTGGCGATTCTCTCTATACCATATGAACAGGCCGTATGTTCGGTCAGTTTGTTTGTCCTTCAGGAGAGCTGGTTACTTGCGGCTTTTTCAGGAGAAGAAATCGAGTTGAAACGGAACGCGTTTATAATGAAGCCGGCGGAAGGAGGTATATACATGAACATAATATTGAGACATTCCTTGGAAAAACAGCTTCCGATTGATATTATATATATGAAAAAAGACGGCTCCATTTCAAAACGGACCATTATTATAAAAAAAGGGGATGAGCGGGCTGAAACGGCATTTTGCTGTACAAAAAGGCAGATGAGAACTTTTTTGACGGGCTCCATTCTGTCCTGCGCATTTGCTTCGGGAGGCGGATATTCATTTTTAAAAGCGTATTCTTGATGCCGTCCGTTTCCGGCCGTGAATCTCCCGCCCCTGAAAATTCGGGCGTTCCTCCCTTTTTTTTTGCCCTCTCTCAACCTTTTTTCACTGATGCCCGGCATTTGAGCGCTTGAACCGTGACAATCCATTGATTTTTCGAAACCGGGAAGTTTTTCACTGATGATAATGTTAATAGAATGTTAAGATAAGACCTATTGACAAAAATCCATATAATGAACATGTCATTTTTCAGAAAGGAGCAATGAAGGAGAGCTGATGAAAAGAATTTTACTTAATGTCATCATTATCGTAGCAATGGTCTTACTAATAAGATGTGCTCATTATGCGTCAGACCCTGATCCCTCGAATTCTTCTGATACATACACAGATTTTAAAGATCTGGCTGAACACGAAGACCCCGATGATTATCATATATCGTACAATAAGCGAAAGGGGAGCCCCGTATTGATCATGTCGCCGCACGGAGGGAGAATTGAGGGCGGGGTGAGCGAGATCGTCCGCTCTTTCAGGGATGATTATTCAACCTACCTGTTTGAGGGATTAAAAGCGCATGATAACCAGACTCTTCATATTACGAGCACCAAGTTCGATGAGCCTTCAGCAGTCGAAAGCATTAAGCAGCACCGTTATGTTATCGCAGTGCACGGTTATAAAGGCGACGAGAAAAATACTCTTGTCGGAGGAAGCGACCGGAAGCGGGCGAAAAAATTGGTGAGAGCTCTCGAACGAAACGGATTTTCTGCAGAATTGGCAACCTCAAAAACCGGTCTGGCCGGGGTTGACACCGAAAATATCAATAACCAGGCGCAAACCGGGCTGAGCATACAGCTTGAGATCAGCAGAAAACAGCGGGAAGCGTTTTTTGATAATTTTGATTACCGCGAAAGGGAATTCACAAAAACGGAGGAATTTTACCGGTTTGTCCGTACGATAAAAAGAGTGATCAATCAAGAGTATTCGTGAGCTTAAAAAAAGACAAACCAGTGAAAGATGAGTAAACTGAAAAAAAGGAGGTTTGTCCCTTGGCAAAACATCACTTTTATTTAAAAGCAAATTGGCCCGGAAATCGCAACGACGTCGGCGATATTAAAAGCGGCCGGCTGGAGACGGCTGTGTCCATTCCTAAGGAAATGGACGGACCCGGAGAAGGCACAAATCCTGATGAAATGCTGCTTGGAGCGGCCGCGACCTGTTATATTATAACGCTTGCGGCGATGATGGAAAGAAGCGGCCTGGATAAAGAAGATCTACATATGGAATCTGAAGGAATTGTAGACGTCACAAACGGTGTGTTCACGTACCAGAAAATCATTCACCGCCCGTTTATATTATTAAAGCCGGATGCAGCCGAAACGGATTTTACGCTCGCCAGGAAGTTAGCGCAAAAAGCGGAGTCCTCATGTATGATTTCACGAGCGGTCCAAGGAAACGTGGAGATGGAGCTTGAGGTTGAAGTAAAAGCTGCCCGCGCTTGACGAGTTCAAACGGTCAGCTCCGGGCCGTTTGATTTTTTTTAGCTTTTTGGGACTTGGAACGGTTCAGCAGGATGACGCCCGTGATGACCAAAACAAGCCCGATCATCATTTTGACTGTCATGGCCTCCTTAAAAACAAAAAAGCCGACAATTGCCGTTAAAGCTGTGCCGACACCTGACCATGTCGCGTATGCGGCGGATAAATCAAGGCTTTTCAATGAGAAGCTCAAAAACATAAAAGAGGCTCCGATTCCGGCAATGACGCCGAGAGCGGGCCACAGGTGCGTAAAACCGTCCGACAGCTTCAGCATCGTGCTCCCGAACACTTCTGATACAATGGCTAATGCCAGGCAGAGTAATCCTTTCATCAGCATGCCTCTCCTTTCTACCAATTCATCAAAATGACACCGGCCAATAAGAAAAAGAGTCCGATGACGGCCTGCTTGTCCAGTTTTTCATGAAACCATTTCGCTCCGATAATGGATGCGAGCACCGTTCCGGCTCCGCTCCATGTTGCATAGGATAAGCTGAGCGGAATGAGATTCAGTGTCAGTGAAAGCATATAAAAGGCCAATGAATAGCCTGCCACTACAAGCGCGCTCGGCAAAAACCGCGTAAATCCGCGGGAGACTTTCAGCATGGCCGCGCCGATTGACTCTGATAAAATAGCAATTGTGAGGAAGATATAACCCAGAATCATATCAAATCCCCCTCTCATCATAATCCATATGCCTTTTGTTTAAGGCAGTAAAATAAAATAATATCCGAACTTTGCCCGCCAAGTCAAGACATTAGGCCTATACAAAAAGGCCCCCGGGGAGGAGCCTTTTTGATTCGTCAATAGAAATACGGATAGCCGTAGCCGTAACCCCCGTACAAGTACGGATTGAATAAAGCGCTTCCGACAAGCCCCCCGACAAGCCCTCCGAAAAACGGTCCGCCGTAAAAACCAAACGGCCGTCCGAATCCATAACCAAACCAAGGCCGGCCAAATCCAAAACCCGGCCGTCCGAATCCAAATCCGAATCCGGGCCGTCCGAATCCGAAGCCCGGCCGTCCGAACCCAAATCCAGGCCGCCCAAACGGTCTCATATCACTATCTACTGCGTATGTGTATTCTTCATTCATAATTAAGGTACCTCCAAGAATAAATTTGAGATGATAACAGAGTATTCAGCCCACCAATTTTTGATTGGGCGTTTATCAAAAAAATAAAGGAGTGAGCTTTTGTGGGTCTGTATCAGTCCGATTGGTCAAAAAAACCTCCGCACACACACGCATACCGGGCGGTTACGGATGTAGTGCAGGGGCATTACCATTTGATCGAAGGCTTTTCGCAGCCGGAGAACGGCAGCAATACAGATGAGCATACACATTTCTATACGGGCATCACCTCGTTTGAAAACGGCCATTTTCATAGGTATTACGGCATTTCCGGCCCTGCCATCCCGAGGGTTGACGGAACACATTACCATGAGCTTTCAGAGACCACCTTTGCCGCCTACAATGAGCCGATTCAGATCCAGCACGGCGGCGTCGTTTACGATCCGCGGGAGGAAGGACGGAAAACGCACCGCCATACACTCAAAGGAAAAACGAGAGAGGTTGTCGGAAACGAGCCGATCGGGTGGTAGTGGACGTTTAGCGCTCAGGAAAAAGGGCAAAATGGATAGGTGCCTGAAGAAATGAATGCTATAATTAGGGGGAGATTTATAAAAGAGAGTGATACATATTGAAAAATAAAAAACAGCCTGTCGTCATACTTGTCGGACCGACGGCAGTCGGAAAAACAAAACTAAGCATCGGACTCGCGAAAATGCTGAATGCGGAAATCATCAGCGGAGATTCCATGCAGGTATATAAAGGGATGGACATCGGAACGGCCAAAGTCACCGAAGAAGAGACAGAAGGCGTGCCGCATCACCTGATTGATATTTTGGAGCCGTCCGACACTTTTTCAACGGCGGATTATCAAAAAATGGTGAGAGGAAAAATCACCGAGATTGCCGATAGAGGAAAGCTGCCGATGATTGTCGGGGGGACGGGTCTGTACATTCAGTCCGTGCTGTATGACTATACGTTCACGGAAAACTCCGGCGACCCTGTATTCCGGGAGCGCATGGAGAAACTGGCGGCTGAAGAAGGGGCGGAAGCGCTTCATGCCAAGCTTGCGGCAGCCGACCCGGAAGCGGCGGCAGCCATTCATCAAAACAATACGCGAAGAGTCATCCGCGCGCTCGAAATCCTGCATGTATCGGGAAAAACAATGTCAGAGCATCTTAAAACCCAAAAACGGGAGCTGCTTTACAATGCGGTTCTTATCGGTCTTACAATGGACAGAGAAGTGCTGTACGGCCGGATTAACGAGCGCGTTGACCTGATGCTGGAAACCGGCCTTCTTGACGAAGTAAAGCGGCTGTATGATATGAATATCCGGGACAGCCAATCGATTCAGGCGATCGGCTATAAAGAGCTGTATGAATATCTTGATGGAAAAGTGCCGCTCCCTCAGGCTGTGGAGCAATTAAAACAAAATTCTAGGCGATATGCGAAACGTCAGCTGACCTGGTTTCGCAATAAAATGCCCGTTTCATGGACAGATATGACGCCGCCTGTTGATATTGAGCAGAAAAAAAAGGAAATTTTCGAGTGCATAGCAGGAAAACTGGAAATTTAATCGAAACAGTATTGTATTGAGAACCAAGGAGGACGAAACATGAAACCGATTAATATTCAAGATCAGTTTTTGAATCAAATCCGAAAAGACAATACGTTCGTCACGGTGTTTTTACTCAACGGCTTCCAGCTTCGCGGCCAGGTAAAAGGCTTTGACAACTTTACCGTTTTGCTCGAAACGGAGGGGAAGCAGCAGCTTATTTATAAACATGCCATCTCTACGTTCGCCCCGCAAAAAAACGTCCAGCTTGAGCTTGAATAGACTTTTTGAAAAAGACCATGAACAATGGTCTTTTTCTATGCGCATCTGTATATTGCAGGCTGTATATCGGAAACATAAAAGGGGGTTCGGAAAATCGTGTTCGAAAGTGAAAATGAACTGAGAAGAATCAGGATTACGCTCGTTTGGATCGCTGTTTTTTTGCTGTTTGGAGCTTGCAGCAATCATGAGACGGTGGTGACGGATGATGACGGCGGCTTGGCGGATACCGAACCGCAGACAGAAGGCATGGTGCAGCTGGAACATAATCGTTTCGGCATCGTTGAGGACGGTTACTTAAAAATATACCGCTATGATGAAAAAACGAATAAAATCGAACTGAAAAAAGAAACGGCGCTGGATGAGCTTGAATAAATTTCACAAGCGTTCGAATTTACAAAGCGGGCCGCACAAGCTACACTAAGTACTGACATTGATCATGCAGAGGGTGAGACGATTGAAACACAAGGTGATAATCAACCATTGGGAAGAAACTTGTGAAGATGATTCCTGCTATGAATATGGAACCAGCATCATCGTTGACGGCAAAGAACTGATCAGAGAGGCTTCCATCACAAGCGCTCTGAAAGCCGTGCTGAAAGAAATCGGTGCTGATGTGGAGATTGAAGAAACCGTTGAAAGCGAAAAAAAATGTGATTCTTACAAAAAATAAGAATAAAAGTCTAGACTACTAAGCAGTTTTTTTTCATGTTATGATAGACATCGGCTTACACATGACACCTTGAGTAGGATGAGAGATGATTCTCGTTCTGCTCTCTTTTTTGGGCGTTAATCGGGCCAGAGCCAAAGTCCGCTCTTTCAAAAATATGAATTTTTTATAAATCGATCTCAATATGTTGTGTTTTTCTGAGAGGTTAGTATACTATATATAGTGTTAAGAGATTCATTATTTTTGATAGGTCGTGATAAGGATGGTTCAAATCATATTTGATTCAAAGACAGGGAATGTTCAGCGTTTTGTGAATAAAACAGACTTTCAGCTGATCCGCAAGGTGGACGAAACGGACCACGTGGACACTCCGTTTGTTTTGGTCACCTACACGACAAACTTCGGCCAGGTACCGGCATCAACACAATCATTTCTCGAAAAATACGCCCATCTCTTATTAGGAGTCGCTGCGAGCGGCAACAAAGTATGGGGCGATAACTTTGCAAAAAGCGCCGATACCATTTCAAGACAATATCAGGTGCCGATCTTGCACAAATTTGAACTCAGCGGCACATCTAAAGACGTTGAATTGTTTACTCAGGAGGTAGAAAGACTTGTCACAAAATCAAGTGCCAAAATGGATCCAGTTAAATAACGAAATCATGATCCAACAAGATGGAAAATTCCAGTTTGATAAAGATAAAGAGGCTGTACATAGCTATTTTGTTGACTATATCAATCAAAACACAGTTTACTTTCACGATTTAAAAGAGAAGCTGGATTATTTGATTGAAAACCAATACTACGAAGAGGAATTCTTAAGCCTTTACTCTTTTGAAGACATTAAAGAAGTGTTTAAGACAGCTTACGCAAAGAAGTTTCGTTTTCCTTCCTTCATGAGTGCGTTTAAATTTTATAATGACTATGCTTTGAAAACGAATGACAAGAAAAGAATTCTCGAGCGTTATGAGGACCGAATCTCAATCGTCGCGCTGTTCTTCGCAAACGGCGACACTGAGAAAGCAAAAGAATATGTAAACCTGATGATCAACCAGGAATATCAGCCGAGTACACCGACATTTTTGAATGCCGGCAGAAAACGCCGCGGAGAACTGGTGAGCTGCTTCTTGCTCGAAGTCAATGATTCCTTAAACGATATTTCACGGGCGATCGATATTTCCATGCAGCTGTCTAAATTGGGCGGCGGGGTTTCTCTTAATCTGTCCAAGCTTCGCGCGAAAGGCGAAGCGATTAAAGATGTTGAAAACGCCACAAAAGGTGTTGTAGGCGTCATGAAGCTTCTTGATAATGCGTTCCGTTACGCTGACCAAATGGGCCAAAGACAAGGCTCAGGCGCGGCGTATTTAAATATTTTCCACCGCGATATCAATGATTTTCTTGATACGAAAAAGATTTCTGCGGATGAAGATGTGCGCGTCAAAACGCTTTCTATCGGTGTCGTCATTCCGGATAAGTTCGTTGAGCTTGCACGTGAGGATAAAGCGGCTTATGTATTCTATCCGCATACGATTTATAAAGAATACGGCCAGCATATGGACGAAATGGACATGACGGCGATGTATGAAGAGCTTGTCGACAACCCGCGTGTCAAAAAAGAAAAAGTGAATGCACGCAAATTGCTTGAAAAGCTTGCCGTTCTCCGTTCTGAGTCAGGTTATCCGTACATTATGTTCCAGGATAACGTAAACAAAGAGCACGCAAATAACCACGTATCAAAAGTGAAATTCTCGAACCTTTGCTCTGAAGTGCTTCAGGCGTCACAGGTTTCGGCTTACACAGATTATGACGAGGAAGACGAAATCGGCTTGGACATTTCCTGCAACCTTGGTTCATTAAATATTTTGAATGTCATGAAACATAAATCGATTGAGCGCACGGTGAAACTCGCGACGGATTCCCTGACTCATGTATCTGAGACGACGGATATCCGCAACGCGCCGGCAGTCAGACGCGCGAACAAAGCGATGAAGTCGATCGGTTTAGGCGCCATGAACCTTCACGGCTACCTGGCCCAAAACGGCATCGCGTATGAAAGCCCGGAAGCAAGAGATTTCGCGAATACGTTCTTTATGATGGTGAACTTTTATTCCATCCAGCGTTCAACTGAGCTTGCGAAAGAAAAAGGCGAAACGTTTGAGCATTATGAAGGCTCCACTTATGCAACGGGAGAATATTTCAATAAATACATCGAAAAAGAATTCTCACCGGCATACGAAAAAATCGCTGCGCTCTTTGAAGGCATGCACATTCCGACAATCGAAGACTGGAAAGAGCTGAAGGCGTTTGTCGCTGAAAACGGCATGTACCACAGCTACAGACTGTGCATCGCGCCGACAGGCTCCATTTCCTACGTCCAATCCAGCACGGCGTCCGTTATGCCGATCATGGAACGGATCGAAGAAAGAACATACGGAAATTCAAAAACGTATTACCCGATGCCGGGGTTAGCGTCTAATAACTGGTTCTTCTACAAAGAAGCTTATGATATGGACATGTTCAAAGTGGTGGATATGATCGCGACAATCCAGCAGCATATCGATCAGGGAATCAGCTTTACCCTGTTTTTGAAAGATACGATGACAACTCGTGATCTGAACCGTATTGATCTGTATGCCCACCATAGAGGCATCAAAACCATTTACTATGCAAGAACGAAAGATACCGGGCAGGACAGCTGTCTTTCTTGTGTCGTTTGATTAAAGGAGAGTTTACAGTGACAAAAATTTATGACGCAGCAAACTGGTCAAAGCATGAAGATGATTTCACCCAAATGTTTTACAACCAAAACGTAAAGCAGTTTTGGCTTCCGGAAGAGATCGCATTAAACGGCGATCTTCTCACTTGGAAGTATTTGGGAAAAAATGAGCAGGATACGTACATGAAGGTGCTCGCCGGCCTGACACTGCTTGATACAGAGCAGGGGAACACGGGCATGCCGATTGTGGCCGAGCACGTCGAAGGCCATCAGCGAAAAGCGGTTCTTAATTTCATGGCGATGATGGAAAACGCGGTGCACGCAAAATCATATTCAAATATTTTTATGACGCTTGCTCCGACTGAAACGATTAATGAAGTATTTGAATGGGTTAAACAAAATAAATATTTGCAGAAAAAAGCGCAAATGATTGTCGGGCTTTACAAAGCCATTCAAAAAGATGATGAAATTTCACTGTTCAAAGCGATGGTTGCTTCCGTCTATCTGGAAAGCTTCCTTTTCTACAGCGGTTTCTATTATCCGTTATATTTCTACGGACAAGGAAAACTGATGCAAAGCGGTGAGATCATTAACCTGATCCTTCGTGACGAAGCGATTCACGGCGTGTATGTCGGTCTCCTTGCTCAGGAAATTTATAATAAACAGACAGAAGAGAAAAAAGCAGAGCTTCGTGAATTTGCGATTGACCTTCTGAATCAGTTATATGAAAATGAGCTTGAATATACAGAGGACTTGTACGATCAAGTCGGACTCTCACACGATGTAAAGAAATTCATCCGCTATAACGCCAATAAAGCTTTGATGAACTTAGGGTTCGATCCTTACTTTGAAGAAGAGGATATCAATCCGATCGTATTAAACGGATTAAACACCAAAACAAAATCACATGATTTCTTCTCCATGAAAGGGAACGGCTACAAAAAGGCGACGGTAGAACCGATTAAGGACGAAGATTTTTATTTTGGCCAAGATGAAGAGCAGATATAATATCTGCTCTTTTGGCTTGAATGGAGAGGTAAGACAGGAGGAACGGGCATGAATAAAATGGATGAAATCATCTTGGCTGCACCGCGGAGTGACGTCTTTCAAAACGAAATGCTGACATTTCAGGGAGTCAACAGTGAGGATGAACGTATCGTAAACATTATGGCTCAAATTGAGGCGCATTTTTTTGAAATCAGAAGAGGCGACGCGGAAGAGGACCCGCGATTTAAACAGCCGATTCCGTATGTCGTCATCCGCCGCGATGATGAGGTGTTTGTGTATGAACGGCTTGCGGGCGGAGGGGAATCGCGCCTCCATAATAAGCTTTCTCTCGGTTTCGGCGGACACATGAACCCTATGGAAGGGGCGGCTTCGTTTTCGGAAGTGCTGAAACAGAATACCGACCGGGAGCTGGCGGAAGAACTGTACATTCGCGAGGAGGACAAACTAAACATTGTCACACTCGGCCTGATCAATGATGATGAAAACGATGTAGGGAAGGTGCATATCGGCATCCTTTCTGCGCTCCAGTTAGCGTCTGCGGCACAAGTCGAAGTGAAAGAAAAAGATCAAATCGCCGGGCGCTGGATGAAACTGAGCGAACTGAAAGAGGAAAATGTGTATCAGCGTCTTGAAGCTTGGTCTCAGTTTGTCGCCGATATACTTCAATAACAAAAAACCCCCGTTCGTCCCAAAAAAGGGAGAGCAGGGGTTTTTTCATTTAGTCTTGCACAATGAAGGCATCAAATCCGGCTTTTTCGGCCCGTGCTGCCAACGCTTCAGCATAATCTTTGGAAGAGAATGCGCCGATCTGCACTTTAAATAAGCCGCCTTTTGGAAGCACAATCGCGTCAAAACCTTTAGACACCGCATCGGCGGCAAGCGCATCAGCATTTGCTTTCACTTTGAATGCGCCGATTTGCACTTTATATAAGTCAGCCTTTTTTTTTAGACCGAAAGCTTGCTCCAAGCCCTTTGCATGTCCTCTTGCAAGGCTTTCAATAAAACTGGCTGTTTTCAGTTTGTTTGCATCAGCTGACGTATCAACAAAACCATTCTCCGTCAAAATCGCCGGCATACTTGTCTCCCGCAGCACATGGAAGTTAGCTGTTTTTTTTCCTCGGTCATTAAAACCTGATGCTTGAATCACTTGCGTGTGGACGGCTGATTGGTAAGTCGAGGTCGGCGCTCCGACACCGGGGTAAATATAGCTTTCGAATCCGGTTCCGCCTCCTGAGTTAATATGAATGGATAAAAAATAATCTGCGCCCCAGCTGTTGGCGGCATCCGTTCTTTCCGTCAGGCTGACCGTCTTATCGCTTGTCCTGCTCATCAAGACAGAAACTCCTTCATACTCATTCGTCAGAATCGTGCGCAAAGCCAGCGCGATCTCCAGCGTGACCGCTTTTTCCTGAAGTCCGTTTCCGGTTGCACCTGAATCAGTTCCGCCATGACCGGGGTCTATAAAAATTTTAACCATTCTCCATCACCTCATTACAGCATATGATGATATTCAAAAGGTGCTTGTACGGCTGTCATTCATGAAAAAAATGAGAAACACACCCAACATTTCCCGGAAAATAAAAATAAATGGTTTGTCCTCCCGTTTCTGTTGAATACAATAAGAAATGAAAAATATTTCTCGGGAAAGCGCAGGATTCAACATCATTCCCGAAGAGAACGGAAAAAGTGACAGATAAAGAGGAAAACGGACCTCATGATGATAGGCGGATGTCACGGAACCGCTTCATCATGAGTAAGATAAAGAGAGAACAGAGAGGTGAGCATGTTGGAGCGCGCTGTAACCTATAAAAATAACGGACAAATTAACATCATTCTTAATGGACAAAAGCAAGTGCTGACAAATGCGGAAGCTGAGGCGGAATATCAGGCCGCCCTGCAAAAAAATGAAGCCAAGCACAGCATTCTGAAAGAAATTGAAAAAGAAATGAACACATTAGTGGGTATGGAAGAAATGAAACGCAACATTAAAGAAATTTACGCGTGGATATTCGTCAACCAAAAACGGGCCGAACAAGGGCTGAAAGTCGGAAAACAAGCTCTTCATATGATGTTCAAAGGGAACCCCGGCACCGGGAAAACCACCGTCGCGAGACTGATCGGCAAGCTTTTCTTCGAAATGAACGTGCTTTCCAAAGGACATCTGATCGAAGCGGAACGTGCCGATCTGGTCGGTGAATACATCGGACACACGGCGCAAAAAACGAGAGATCTGATTAAAAAATCGCTCGGCGGCATTTTATTCATTGATGAAGCATACTCACTTGCAAGGGGCGGAGAAAAGGATTTCGGTAAAGAGGCGATTGATACGCTTGTCAAGCATATGGAAGACAAACAGCATGAATTTATTCTGATCCTGGCAGGGTACTCGAGAGAAATGACACATTTCCTGTCATTAAATCCCGGCCTGCAATCGCGTTTCCCTATCAGCATCGATTTTCCGGATTACTCTGTCACTCAGCTGATGGACATCGCAAAGCGCATGATAGCAGAGCGGGAGTATCAATTAAGCCAGGAAGCCGAGTGGAAGTTAAAAGATTACTTAATGACAGTGAAAAGCACGACAAGCCCCATTAAATTCAGCAACGGGCGCTTTGTCAGAAACGTGATTGAAAAATCGATCCGCGCTCAGGCTATGAGACTTTTAATGGGAGACCAATACTTAAAAAACGATTTAATGACGATCAAGAGCCAGGATTTACTTATAAAAGATGAGGCGGCAGCTCACGAATAGGCCTCTCAGCCGGTCTGAGGGGTCTCTTTTTTATTTCTCTCTTTAAAACCCGCCGGATGTGTGGTATACGCCCTGCGGGTTTGGTATGATAGTACTACTGCCCAATACGACACAGAAAGGAACATCCATTTGAACGAACAGGAAGGAAAAAAAGAAACGGTCATTTTGGTCGGCTGCCAGCTTCCGCACATGACGGATGAGCACTTTGAACATTCCATGGAAGAGCTTGCTTCATTGACAAAAACGGCTGACGGAACGGTGCTGACCCGGATTACGCAAAAACGGAACAGAGCGGATGCCGCTACATATATAGGCAAGGGGAAAGTAGACGAGCTGAAGGCGCTGTGTGAAGAGCTTGAAGCGGATCTGGTCATTTTTAATGATGAACTGTCACCGAGCCAGCTTAAATCACTTGCCACTGCAATTGAAGCGAAGATCATCGACCGCACGCAGCTTATTTTGGATATTTTCGCAAAAAGGGCGAAGACGAGAGAAGGAAAGCTTCAGATCGAATTGGCCCAGCTTCAATACGCGCTGCCGCGTCTGAGCGGACAAGGAATCAATCTCTCAAGACAAGGCGGCGGAATCGGGACGAGAGGGCCCGGTGAGACAAAGCTTGAAACAGACCGGCGCCACATTAGAAACCGCATACACGAAATTAACGTGCAGCTTTCAACGGTTATCCGCCACAGAAGCCGTTATCGGGAGAGACGAAAAAAGAACGGCGTGCTTCAGGCTGCACTCGTCGGGTATACCAATGCCGGAAAATCAACATGGTTCAATCAATTAACAAGCTCAGACAGCTATGAAGAAGATCTGCTGTTTGCAACACTTGATCCGATGACGAGAAAGATGGCGCTCCCAAGCGGCTACAGCGTCCTTTTGTCTGATACGGTCGGCTTCATTCAGGATCTGCCGACGACGCTGATTGCCGCTTTCCGCTCAACGCTTGAGGAAGTGAAGGAAGCAGACTTGATCATTCATGTCATTGATTCATCCAATGAAGATTATGCCGGACATGAACAGACGGTCCTCGGTCTGTTAAAAGAGCTTGAGGCAGATGATATTCCGGTGCTGACCGCTTATAACAAACGTGATGAGACACTTCCTGACTTCATCCCGACAGCGGGAGAAGGCCACATCATGATCAGCGCCAGAATCGCCGGGGATGAAGCAAAACTAAAAGCGGAAATCGAAGTTTATTTGCGCCGGGAGCTGATGACGCCGTATGAAGTTCATGTGCCTGCCGCCGAAGGCAAATTGATGTCACGCATCAAATCAGAGACCATGATCGACAGCCTTTATTTTAATGAAGAAAATGAACGCTACGAAGTCTCAGGTTATGTACAGGAAGAACAAAGCATACTCGGAGAACTGAAGAAATTCATGTAAGGAAGGTATACACAACATGTTTGACACACTGACCCACGGCGCTCTTTTACAAAAAACCGCCGAAGAAACAGAAGCGGAAATCTCCGCCGTTCATAAAAGAATAGAAGAAATCAGTGAACGGAATGAATGGAGAGTCCTGCAAAGCTACAGAACACATAAAGTAAGCGATACGCATTTTACGCCTTCAACCGGATACGGTTATGACGATATCGGACGAGATACACTGGAGAAGATCTATGCTGATGTGTTCGGAGGAGAGGCGGGACTCGTGCGGCCTCAAATCATTTCCGGAACGCATGCGATTTCAATCGCGCTCTTCGGTGTGCTGAGACCCGGGGACGAATTGCTTTATATTACAGGCAAGCCTTACGATACACTTGAGGAAATCGTCGGAGTAAGAGGCGGGGAGTATTCAGGCTCGCTTAAGGAATTTCAAATCGGATACAATGCAGTCGATTTAACATCAGAAGGCAGAGTGGACTTTGAAGCGGTCCGGGCTGCAATCCGGCCGAATACAAAAGTGATCGGCATCCAGCGTTCAAAAGGATATGCGAATCGTCCGTCTTTCAGAATAAATGAAATTGAAGAGATGATTCGTTTCGTAAAGGAAATCAAAGAAGATGTCATTGTTTTTGTGGACAATTGCTACGGAGAATTTGCAGAAGAGCGGGAACCCTGCCACGTCGGAGCGGATCTTATGGCCGGCTCCCTGATTAAAAACCCGGGCGGCGGCCTTGCTAAAACGGGCGGCTATCTTGTAGGGAAAGCCAAGTGGATTGAGGCCTGCTCTTACCGGATGACCTCCCCGGGAATCGGAAGTGAAGCCGGGGCTTCGCTTTATTCACTGCAGGAAATGTATCAAGGTTTCTTTCTCGCTCCGCATGTAGTGGCGCAAAGCTTGAAGGGAGCGGTATTTACCGCCCGTTTTCTTGAAAAGCTCGGCTTTACGTCAAACCCTGCATGGAATGCGCCGAGAACGGATCTGATTCAATCAGTTGAGTTTCAGGACCCTGAAAAGATGATCGCTTTTTGCCAGGCGATACAATATGCTTCACCGATTAATGCGCATGTGACGCCTTATCCGAGCTATATGCCGGGATATGAAGACGATGTCATTATGGCAGCGGGCACTTTCGTACAGGGAGCAAGCATTGAATTATCAGCAGATGGACCTATCAGACCGCCTTATGTGGCGTATGTCCAAGGAGGATTAACCTACGCGCACGTGAAAAATGCGATTTGCAGCGCCGTAAATGCTTTAATGGAAAAAGAGCTGATCTAGGCCGTTTGCAATTTTCAAAGAATTTGATGTTAAGATTCCTTACATTGTGTTGACACAAAATATAACATCACCTATAATGAGACTAAGATAAGAAAAGGAGGAAATTGAGATGAGTGATAACATTCGCCGCTCAATGCCTTTATTTCCAATTGGGATTGTCATGCAGTTAACAGAACTTTCTGCCCGGCAAATTCGATATTATGAGGAAAATGGATTGATATTTCCAGCGAGAAGCGAAGGAAATAGACGATTATTTTCATTCCATGATGTAGATAAACTGTTAGAAATCAAAAATCTGATTGAACAAGGCGTCAATATGGCGGGGATCAAACAAATTCTGGATAAGGCATCTGCCGAACCGGAAGAAAAATCCGAAAAAACCGCCAAACCGATGAAGCACGATCTGTCTGATGACGAACTCAGAAAGCTTCTGAAAAACGAACTGATGCAGGCAGGCCGTTTCCAGCGGGGAAATACTTTCCGCCAAGGTGACATGTCCCGATTCTTTCATTAATCCGTTAGCAACTGTTTTGCTATATACATTTACCTTTTAGAGGAGGAGTTTTACGAAATGGCAAAGTACACAAGAGAAGACATCGTAAAATTAGTAAATGAGGAAAACGTAAAGTATATCCGCCTTCAGTTCACAGACATTCTCGGAACGATTAAAAACGTGGAAATTCCTGTGAGCCAGCTTGAAAAAGCACTTGATAATAAATGCATGTTCGACGGTTCTTCCATCGAAGGTTTCGTCCGTATCGAAGAGTCTGATATGTACTTATATCCTGATCTGAACACATTTGTAATCTTCCCATGGACTGCTGAAAAAGGTAAAGTAGCACGCTTCATCTGTGACATTTACAATCCGGACGGCACGCCGTTCGAAGGTGACCCGCGTAACAACCTCAAACGGATTCTGAAAGAAATGAAAGAACTCGGTTTCAGCGATTTCAATCTTGGACCTGAGCCTGAATTCTTCCTGTTTAAATTAGATGAAAAAGGCGAACCGACGCTTGAATTGAACGATAAAGGCGGATACTTCGACCTGGCTCCGACTGACTTGGGAGAAAACTGCCGCCGCGATATCGTGCTTGAGCTTGAAGAAATGGGCTTTGAAATCGAAGCATCTCACCATGAAGTTGCTCCGGGTCAGCACGAAATCGATTTTAAATATGCCGGTGCCATCCGTTCTTGTGACGACATCCAAACTTTCAAACTGGTTGTCAAAACGATCGCCCGCAAACACGGTCTGCATGCGACATTCATGCCAAAACCGCTGTTCGGCGTAAACGGTTCCGGTATGCACTGTAACCTATCACTCTTTAAAGATAGCGTTAACGCATTCTTTGATAAAGACGCTGATCTTCAGCTGAGTGAAACAGCAAAACATTTCATTGCCGGTATCGTAAAACACGCGACAAGCTTTACGGCTGTCACAAACCCGACAGTGAACTCTTACAAACGCCTTGTTCCGGGCTATGAAGCACCTTGCTACGTGGCTTGGAGCGCGCAAAACAGAAGCCCGCTGATCCGTATCCCGGCTTCCCGCGGCATCAGCACGCGTGTTGAAGTCCGCAGCGTAGACCCGGCGGCAAACCCGTACCTGGCGTTAAGCGTATTGCTTGCAGCAGGCCTTGACGGAATCAAAAACAAACTTGAAGCACCGGCTCCGATTGACCGCAACATCTACGTCATGAGCAAAGAAGAGCGCATGGAAAACGGCATCGTAGATCTTCCGGCGACACTGGCGGAAGCTCTCGACGAATTCAAATCAAACGAAGTCATGGTTGCAGCGCTCGGCGAGCACCTGTTCGAACACTTCATCGAAGCAAAAGAAATCGAATGGGATATGTTCCGCACACAGGTTCATCCGTGGGAGCGCGAACAGTATATGTCTCAGTATTAATCTCTCAATCCCTTGGCACTATTGGTGTCAGGGGATTTTTTGGTTTCTTAACAAGTTTAATATCTTAATATAAATCAAGTATCACCCACAAAACACCCACAAGATGATGGAAGTGCTTATCATTTTATAAGTCAGTCAGGTGACACAGGGGGTTTTTACTTAACGTCTGTCGAAGCAGTCGGCAATTACAACATGGTATGTCCTTTGGTCGGTTTTAAATTCTCTGAAAAAAGAGTTGAAAAAGCAGAAAAGATTTTATAATATGAAATCAAGTTAGTTTGTTCGGTCAACAAACTAATGAAACCCGCTTTAATTATCCATCATGTAAAGGTCTTAAATGGGAGGGGATAAGAGGCTCGATTTAATTGGAGGTATATAAAAAGCGAAAGCCAAGCTTTTATCCTGTTCACTGCTATCTGATCACCATTTGGATGTTGAAAATGCTCTGTGAAAGTAAACCGCTGTCATTTTTTGAAAGCGCTTTTATATGCCGCTCACTGGCCGATAAAATTGAAGAAATGTTATACCATTTCATCATGTTCCTTATGTAAAGGATCGAAAAGGGGAGGAAATCATGCTCAGTGAAAATGTAAAGAAGATCAGCATGGTTGAAAAAGTTGGATATGCGTCTGGAGATTTTGCATGTAATTTAATTTATGCAACAGTGTCTACGTATCTTTTGTTCTTCTATACAGATGTTTTTGGTTTATCGGCAGCAGCAGCCGGTACGATGTTTTTAGTGGTTAGAATCATCGACGCTCTCGCTGATCCTTTTATCGGAACAATAGTTGACAGAACAAATAGCAGGTTTGGCCGCTTTAGACCGTATCTTTTATTCGGAGCTTTTCCCTTTGTCATATTGGCAATACTCTGTTTTACAACCCCGGATTTTTCGGATATGGGGAAATTAATATATGCCTATATCACCTATGTCGGCTTATCGCTTACATACACAATGATAAACGTGCCATATGGCGCGTTAACATCTGCAATGACCAGAAATAATCAAGAAGTTGTTAGTATAACGTCTGTCCGTATGTTATTTGCGAATCTTGGGGGACTTGTCGTTGCATTTTTTGTTCCCTTACTGGCTGCTTATTTAAGCGATACTTCCGGCAGCGAATCTCTTGGCTGGCAGCTAACCATGGGTATTATGGGAGTTATAGGCGGGTGCCTTTTAATCTTTTGTTTTAAAAGCACAAAAGAGCGTGTCACGCTTCAAAAATCCGAAGAAAAAATTAAATTTTCGGATATATTTGAGCAATTTCGTGTGAATCGTCCTCTAGTTGTATTAAGTATTTTCTTTATTATTATTTTTGGAGTGAATTCAATCAGTAATTCGGTTGGCATCTATTACGTAACGTATAATTTAGAAAGAGCGGATTTGGTGAAGTGGTACGGTTTGTTGGGAAGTTTGCCTGCTTTGGTCATTTTACCGTTTATTCCAAAGCTTCATCAATTATTAGGGAAGAAGAAATTACTAAACTATGCATTATTACTGAATATGATCGGCCTCTTAGCTTTACTTTTCGTTCCGTCAAGTAATGTATTCCTCATACTTTCCTTTCGATTACTGGCCGCTGCCGGAAGTCTCACTGCCGGGGGATATATGTGGGCGCTTATTCCTGAAACAATAGAATATGGAGAGTATAAGACCGGGAAAAGAATGGGCGGTCTCATATACGCTATTATCGGATTTTTCTTTAAATTCGGCATGGCCTTGGGAGGGGTTGTACCGGGTTTGGTTCTAGATCAGTTTGGATATGTGGCAAATCAGGTGCAAACGCCGGAGGCATTGACGGGAATTTTAATTACAACAACCATTATTCCCGTGTTCTTACTGGTTCTGGCCATGATTGATATTAATTTCTATAACTTAGATGAGAAAAAATATAAAAGCATGGTTCGAGAATTAGAGAATAGAGATAAAGTTTATTTGGATCATATTGACGATTTCAAAGCTTAAAACATGATGAGTCAACAGAAAATAGCTGAGGAGGAGTTCAAAATGAAGATTATCAATCCAGTACTTAAAGGATTCAACCCCGATCCGAGTATTTGCAGGGTTGGAGAGGATTATTATATCGCTGTATCTACATTTGAGTGGTTTCCGGGAGTCCAGATACACCACTCAAAAGATTTAGTCAATTGGCACTTAGTTGCACATCCATTACAGAGAGTATCGCAATTAGACATGAAAGGAAATCCTAATTCAGGCGGGGTCTGGGCGCCATGTTTAAGTTACAGTGACGGAAAGTTTTGGCTGATCTATACGGATGTTAAGGTCGTAGATGGCGCCTGGAAAGATTGCCACAATTATTTAGTGACTTGTGACACGATTAATGGTGAGTGGGGGGAGCCGATCACATTAAACAGCTCGGGTTTTGATGCTTCTTTGTTCCATGATACGGATGGAAAAAAATATTTATTAAATATGTTATGGGATCAGCGTATTGATCGGCACTCCTTTGGAGGTATTGTCATGCAGGAATATT
Source organism: Bacillus sp. IS1 (assembly GCF_032461585.1). Classification (NCBI taxonomy): domain Bacteria; kingdom Bacillati; phylum Bacillota; class Bacilli; order Caryophanales; family Bacillaceae; genus Bacillus; species Bacillus sp. IS1. The sequence goes on from NZ_JAWCWR010000001.1 coordinate 648,554, forward strand.
CTGATAAGGAGCAAAAACTAATCGGTAAACCGAAAGTGATATTTAAAGGAACTGAAAGAAAGCTGACAGAAGCGCCGCACCTTTACCGTATCGGGAACTATTATTATTTATTAACCGCAGAAGGAGGAACGCGGTTCGAACATGCTGCTACAATTGCCCGTTCTGCAAATATTGAGGGTCCATATGAAGTTCATCCTGATAATCCTATCTTAACGTCATGGCATGCGCCGGAAAATCCGCTGCAAAAATGCGGACATGCATCCATTGTACAAACACATACAGATGAGTGGTATTTAGCTCATTTAACGGGACGTCCCATTCATCCGGACAATGATTCAATTTTTCAGCAGAGAGGATATTGTCCTCTGGGCAGAGAAACTGCTATTCAAAAGCTCTATTGGAAAGATGGCTGGCCTTATGTAAAAGGCGGAAAAGAAGGGAGCTTGGAGGTGGATGCGCCTTCTATACCTGAAACAATGTTTGAAGACACGTATCCGGAAGTTGATGAATTTGAGGATGCAACATTAAATATTAATTTTCAAACGTTAAGAATTCCGTTTACGGAGAAATTAGGATCATTAACTCAAGTGCCAAATCATTTACGATTATACGGCCATGAATCCTTAACTTCGACATTTACTCAGGCATTTGTAGCCAGACGCTGGCAAAGTCTCCATTTTGAAGCCGAAACTGCTGTTGCGTTCTATCCGGAAAATTTTCAACAAGCCGCTGGATTGGTGAACTATTACAATACAGAGAACTGGACGGCTCTTCAAGTCACGTATGATGAAGAACTTGGCCGTATTCTTGAATTAACGATATGTGATAACTTCTCTTTTTCACAACCGTTAAAAAATAAAATTGTGATTCCTCGTGAAGTCAAGTATGTCTATTTAAAAGTGAATATTGAAAACGAAAAATATTATTATTTCTATTCATTTAACAACGAAGATTGGCACAAAATTGACATTGCATTGGAATCGAAAAAATTATCAGATGATTACATCCGCGGCGGGGGATTCTTTACAGGAGCTTTTGTAGGGATGCAATGCCAAGATACGAGCGGTAATCATATTCCGGCCGACTTCAGATATTTCAGTTATAAAGAAAAATAATTAGCACATGAAAAAGGAGATTTCTATTTTAGAACTCCTTTTTCATATTAGAAGGTGCCTATGTCAGTATTGATTCAGAAATACTCATAGAATAAAAAAACCCATCTTTAAAGATGAGCGTAAAACATAGAAGTATGTACATTTCAGTTATGAACCATGTCGAGAAAATGATCAATCACAATTGAGGACATTCCTAGAGCAGGGGCATTTTTTCCTAAGATAGATGGTAATAATTCATAGCTATTGTCTAGTTGGGAATAAACCCTGGAAGACACTTCACTTTTAATTGAATGTAAAACCATAGGATGCGATTCAATGATGCTGTTTCTTAAAATGACGGCTTGCGGATTAAATGTATTTAAAATATTGGTCAGGCCTATTCCTAAATAGAAACCAAAATTTTGTAATGCCTGTAAAGTTCCAACATCATTCAGATGGGCGAGGTCTATGATATCTTGGCTGGACACTTTTTTCTCTTTCGTCTGAAGAGATGTTAATAAAGCCTTCTCTGAAGCATACAATTCCCAGCAGCCTCGGTTTCCGCAGCTGCATTTAGGACCCTTAAAGTCTATTGTCATATGTCCCATTTCTCCAGAGAATCCGCCAACCCCTCTATATAAATGATTGTTGATTATAACGCCGATTCCTATTCCTGTACCGATACTTGCATAAATCATGTTATCGTGATTTTTTGCCGCACCAAATACTTTTTCTCCATATGCGCCGGCATTTGCCTCATTTTCAATAAAAACGGGCACATTGAACTTCTCTCGGATGAAAGATTTTAAGTCAATATCTCTCCAGTTGGAGTTCGGAGCAAAAACAATTTTTTGATTTTTGTCAATCAGCCCGGGCGCGCATATCCCTATACCAATAAGACCGTATGGAGATTGCGGCATATTTGCAATAAAGTGATGAATCATCTCAATTAAAATATCTTTAGTGATTTCTGGAGAATTGCATTCCAAATGATGGTGTTGATCAAGGACGATCGTCCCTTCAAGATCTGTTAAAATGCCATTAACATAATCCACGCCAACATCTATTCCTACGGAGTATCCTGCTTTTTTATTAAAAACAAGCATGACAGGTCTTCTGCCGCCGCTGGATTGTCCCTGACCTATTTCAAATACGAGGTTTTCTTTCATTAAAGTGTTTACCTGTGACGAAACAGTTGATTTATTTAATCCGGTCATTTCAGATAATTTTGCTCTTGAAATAGGAGAATTCTTAAGTATTTCGTTTAGTAATAACTTTTGGTTAACTTTTTTGACAAAGGCTTGATCAGCGATATCCACTTCATCCACTCCATTTGTATAATCTTTAAATTAAGTTGAACGTTCTGTGTTATCGTGCGAAACGCAGTACATAGCGAATCCAACCTTTATTATATCTAATGTGTTCGTAAAAAACTAAAAAAAATATTGAAAATACTGATGAGGTTATATAAGATGAAAATAAGTTAGTTTGTTTGGGCAACAAACTAATGTGCAACATGACATAAAAGCATTTGTATTTGAATGATCATGTTTAGAATTTATTTTTAAGGGGGAAATCACACATGGCTCACTCTCATTCCGGTTCAGTCAACTATTTTGAAAGCGCAAACAAAGTGATTTACGAAGGGAAAGAATCCACGAATCCTTTAGCATTTAAATACTATAATTCTCAAGAAGTAATTGGCGGAAAAACGATGAAGGAGCATTTGCGATTTTCTATTGCCTATTGGCATACATTTACCGCTGACGGAACAGACATTTTTGGCGCAGCTACGATGCAGAGACCGTGGGATCACTATAAAGGCATGGATCTGGCGAGAGCGAGGGTAGATGCAGCGTTTGAGCTGTTTGAAAAACTGGATGCGCCATTTTTTGCTTTTCATGACCGGGATATCGCACCGGAAGGAAGTACGTTAAAAGAGACAAATCAAAATCTGGATATAATCGTGGACATGATAAAAGACTACATGAGAACCAGCGGCGTTAAGTTATTATGGAATACTGCAAACATGTTTACGAATCCCCGTTTCGTCCATGGTGCGGCGACTTCTTGTAATGCAGATGTATTTGCGTATGCCGCAGCCCAAGTAAAAAAAGGATTAGAAACAGCAAAAGAGCTTGGCGCGGAGAACTATGTATTTTGGGGCGGACGTGAAGGGTACGAAACTTTGTTAAATACCGATTTAAAATTTGAGCTTGATAATATGGCCAGATTTATGCATATGGCAGTGGATTATGCGAAGGAAATCGGGTATACAGGGCAGTTTTTGATTGAACCAAAACCAAAAGAGCCGACCACCCATCAATATGATACGGACGCAGCAACAACCATTGCCTTTTTAAAGCAATATGGCTTAGACAATCATTTTAAATTAAATCTCGAAGCCAATCATGCCACATTAGCCGGGCATACATTCGAACATGAATTACGCATGGCGAGAGTGCATGGCCTGCTTGGCTCTGTTGACGCGAATCAGGGTGATCCCCTTTTAGGCTGGGACACAGATGAATTTCCGACAGATTTATATTCTGCGACATTAGCAATGTACGAAATCCTGCAAAATGGCGGTCTTGGAAGCGGCGGATTAAACTTTGACGCAAAGGTCAGAAGATCTTCTTTTGAGCCTGATGATTTACTATATGCCCATGTTGCAGGGATGGATACATTTGCAAGAGGGTTGAAAGCCGCCCACAAATTAATCGAAGATCGTGTGTTTGAAGATGTGATTCAACACCGTTACCGCAGTTTTACTGAAGGGATTGGTCTTGAAATTGCAGAAGGAAGAGCTGATTTTAAGACACTTGAGCAATATGCGCTGAACAATCAGCCAATTAAAAACGAATCAGGGAGACAGGAGCGGTTAAAAGCGATATTAAACCAATACATTTTACAGGTATAATGAAAAAAGAAGCTCCAGATCCCGCTGTAAAAAGATGCAGGCAGCCAAGTTCCCGGAATTGCCCGTCATGAAGTTACTGTTATGGCGGGTCATTTCAATGGGGATCTATTTAGAGAGGAAGGAGTGAAAAAATGAAGTATGTCATTGGAATAGATCTTGGAACGAGTGCCGTTAAAACCATTTTAGTCAATCAAAACGGCAAGGTTTGTGCAGAAACGTCCAAAAGTTACCCGCTCATCCAAGAGAAGGCGGGATATAGTGAGCAAAATCCTGAAGACTGGGTGCAGCAAACAATTGAAGCATTGGCTGAATTGATTTCGATATCCAACGTTCAAGCCGGGGATATTGACGGGATTAGCTATTCGGGACAAATGCATGGGTTAGTACTGCTTGACCAAGATCGGCGGGTGCTGCGTCATGCGATTCTATGGAATGATACCAGAACGACGCCTCAATGTAGCAGGATAACCGAGACATTTGGCGATCATCTGCTTGATATCACAAAAAACCGTGTTCTTGAAGGGTTTACATTACCTAAAATGTTATGGGTGAAGGAACATGAGCCTGAACTTTTTAACAAAACCGCTGTTTTTTTGCTTCCGAAAGACTATGTGAGATTCCGCATGACTGGCGCCATTCACACCGAATACTCCGATGCGGCGGGAACGTTACTTTTACATATGACCCGCAAAGAGTGGAGCGATGAGATTTGCAATCAATTTGGTATTTCAGCGGAAATTTGTCCTCCGCTTGTTGAATCCCATGACTGTGTAGGATCGCTGCTTCCGAGCGTTGCGGCGAAGACAGGGCTGTTGGAAAAAACAAAAGTGTACGCTGGGGGAGCAGATAATGCTTGTGGTGCTGTCGGAGCCGGTATTCTTTCTTCCGGAAAAACATTATGCAGCATTGGGACGTCAGGAGTCATACTTTCCTGTGAAGAAGACAAAGAAAGAGATTTTAAAGGGAAAGTGCACTTTTTTAATCATGGAAAAAAGGATTCTTTTTATACGATGGGGGTCACGCTCGCTGCAGGGTACAGCTTGGACTGGTTTAAAAGAACGTTTGCGCCAAACGAATCGTTTGAACAATTATTGCGGGGGGTGGAATCTGTTCCGATAGGAGCAAATGGACTGCTGTACACTCCTTACTTAGTCGGTGAAAGAACGCCGCATGCTGATTCATCTATTCGGGGAAGCTTGATCGGAATGGACGGAGCCCATAAAAGAGAGCACTTTTTGAGGGCGATAATGGAAGGCATCACATTCTCTTTATATGAATCAATTGAGCTATTCCGCGAAGCGGGAAAATCAGTTGATACGGTTGTCTCTATTGGCGGGGGAGCTAAAAATGAAACGTGGCTTCAAATGCAAGCTGATATTTTCAATACGAGGGTGGTTAAGTTAGAGAATGAACAAGGTCCCGCCATGGGGGCTGCGATGTTAGCTGCCTTCGGAAGCGGGTGGTTTGACTCTCTTGAAGAATGTGCAGAGCAGTTCATTCATGAAGCAGCTGCATTTTATCCAAAAGAACAAAATGTTCAAAAATATAAAACACTATTCGAGTTGTATAAGAACATTTACGTTCACACAAAAGATCTCAATACAGCTTTAAAGAGCTTTAGACAAAAATGAAGAAAGAACCTCGCCAAATTGGCCAGGTTCTTTTTATATTGCACAAAAACAGACACGGTGATATAATCAGAACACGCGTGCTTTTTGTGTGAAAAGTCATAGTTATCCATCATATATTATGATTATATCATGCTGAAAAGCTCTTGTCAAATTTTTTTGAAGGGGAGATATAGAATGAGTTCTTTGGTTCTCGGCATTCACGAAATTGAAAAAACACAGCCTTTGCTCGTTGGAGGAAAAGGGTTACATTTAGGGGAATTATCAAAAATTCAAGGAATACAAGTACCGGAAGGATTTTGTGTCACAACCGCAGGATATCAAAAAGCCATTGAACAAAATGAAACATTACAAGCGCTGTTGGATCAACTGACCATGCTGAAAGTGGAGAATCGGGATCAAATTGGTGAAGTCAGCAAAAAAATCCGGCAAACCATTATGGAAACAGAAATTCCTTCAGATGTAGTCAAAGCAGTTGCTTGCCATCTCTCCCGGTTCGGCGAAGAACATGCCTATGCCGTACGTTCCAGTGCGACAGCTGAGGATTTACCGCATGCCTCTTTTGCCGGTCAACAAGACACCTATTTAAATATTACCGGCGTCGATGCGATCTTGCAGCATATCAGTAAATGTTGGGCGTCCCTATTTACGGATCGCGCGGTCATTTACCGTATGCAAAATGGATTTGATCACAGCCAAGTTTATTTATCCGTTATCATCCAAAGGATGGTGTTCCCTCAGGCTTCGGGAATTTTATTTACCGCTGATCCGATAACCGGAAACCGAAAGCTGCTATCCATCGATGCCGGTTTTGGACTTGGTGAAGCACTTGTCTCCGGCTTAGTCTCTGCCGATTGTTATAGAGTACAGGACGGGCAAATCGTCGATAAGAGAATAGAAACTAAAAAATTGGCTATCTATGGACGAAAAGAAGGCGGAACAGAAACACAGGAGATCGCTCTTGATCAGCAAAAGATTCAAACACTGACTGATGAACAAATTTTACAGCTGGCACGTATCGGGAGACAGATCGAAGCTCATTTCGGCCAGCCGCAAGATATCGAATGGTGTTTGGACCGCGATACTTTTTATATTGTCCAAAGTCGTCCGATCACAACGTTATACCCCGTTCCTGAAGCGAACGATCAAGAAAATCACGTCTATATCTCTGTTGGTCATCAGCAAATGATGACGGATCCCATAAAACCCCTTGGATTGTCTTTTTTTCTGTTGACGACTGCTGCACCCATGCGTAAAGCCGGCGGAAGGCTATTCGTTGATGTCACACATCAACTGGCATCTCCTAATGTCAGAGAAGTTTTCTTAAAAGGCATGGGGCAGCACGATCCGCTCTTAAAAGACGCACTTATGACCATAATAGAGCGAGATGATTTCATTAAGCCGATACCTGATAAAACGGCACCGATTCCCGGCAAAGGCAATGCAGATATGCCGGAACAAGCTGGAAACGATCCGGCAATTGTTTCTGATTTGATTAAGAGCAGTCAAGCATCGATAGAAGAGTTAAAACAAAACATCCAGACGAAATCAGGATCTGATTTATTTCGTTTTATTTTGGAAGATATCCAGGAATTAAAGAAGATTCTATTTAACCCGAAAAGTTCGGTGTTGATTCGAACTGCAATGGATGCTTCATCATGGATTAACGAAAAAATGAACGAGTGGTTAGGTGAAAAAAACGCAGCAGATACGCTTTCTCAATCTGTACCCCATAATATTACCTCAGAAATGGGGCTTGCGCTATTGGACGTCGCCGATGTGATCCGCCCTTATCCAGAAGTAATTGCCTATTTAGAGAATGTAAAAGATGATCACTTTTTGGATGGGCTGGTGACGTTTGAAGGCGGGCGGGAAACCCATGACGCTATCTATGCTTATCTCAACAAGTACGGAATGCGATGTGCCGGAGAAATTGATATGACAAGAACTCGATGGAGCGAAAAACCAACTGCACTTGTCCCTATGATTCTTAATAATCTCAAAAACTTTGAGCCAAATGCCAGCCAGCGGAAATTTGAGCAAGGGCGGCAGGAGGCGTTGAAGAAAGAACAAGAGTTATTAGACCGATTGAAGCAATTACCGGATGGTGAACAAAAAGCCAAAGAAACCAAACGAATGATCCGCATCATCCGGAACTTCAGCGGGTTCAGAGAATATCCAAAATACGGCATGATCAGCCGCTACTTCGTTTATAAGCAGGCTTTACTGAAAGAAGCCGAACAACTCGCAGAAGCGGGCGTTATTCATGAAAAAAAAGACATATACTATCTCACTTTTGAAGAACTTCAGGAAGTCGTACGCACACATAAATTGGATTACCAAATCATCAGCACACGAAAAGGCGAGTATAAAGTATATGAAAAACTATCTCCGCCGCGTGTTATCACGTCTGACGGTGAAATCGTTACAGGCGAGTACAAACGAGAAAACCTCCCGGCCGGAGCGATTGCAGGGCTGCCCGTTTCCTCGGGAGTCATAGAGGGGCGGGCACGGGTTATTTTAAACATGGAAGATGCCGATTTGGAAGATGGAGATATATTAGTTACCTCCTATACTGATCCCAGCTGGACGCCATTGTTTGTATCCATAAAAGGCCTGGTCACTGAAGTTGGCGGACTGATGACCCATGGAGCGGTTATCGCGCGTGAATACGGCTTACCTGCAGTTGTTGGAGTTGAAAATGCAACCCAATTGATAAAAGATGGGCAGCGAATCCGCGTTCATGGAACAGAAGGCTCTATTGAAATATTATAATAGCGGGGGTGTGCAGCACGTCACCAGATATTTCCCGCATTTTACTAAGAAAAGCCGGAACCTCTTAGAGGAGGAATCCGGTTTTTTTATGTGAAAATGACTTAATGTGTGAACACCGCATTTTGTGGGTGAACCCTTTTTATATGAGTGTGGAAGGCCGCTAATATACCAAACAAAAAGATTCAGTGACTAAATCTAACAAATGACAATTTTATGAAGGTGAGTAATATCCTTTTTAAGTTCACAACATCTGTAACACTGATGAATTTTAAAAACGCCTTAGTAACAACTATTTAGGGGCTATGTTCATGAACAAGTCTTTATTCAAAACGAAATGACATATTGGATTAATGGCGTTAAAGATGAAGATAAGTCTGGTGTCTTTGAATCAGAAAAGTCTGCAGAAGATACAACGGGCCCATCATCAAACATGCTGAGTGCTAAGTGTTGGACTGGATATGTATCAGATTGTCTAGGCGATAAGAATATTAGCCAATGGGCAATCACTGGTTTAGCTATTTTATATGGAACTGCTTACGAATTGTTGATTTTCGGAATCGTTTTTAAAGAATGGATCAATGCTTTTTGGATTGTTCGCCTCATCCTTCATAGCGGCAATATTGGCGCAGGCAGGGGAGGAAACTCTCCCGCTTACCAGAGTAAAAATAAAAAATGTTTATCTTAGATGGATTTTTTCAAAAAGTAAAAACGCCATAAAACTTCTTATGGCGTCTGTCCGAACTAAGGGATGCAATGTTTGGGAGACGAATATAAATCGTCAATGTGCTAGAAAAGGAATGCAGCACCTACAATGATTAACAAAATGAACAGCACAACGATCAATACGAAAGAGCTTCCACCGTAATTTCCACCGTAGTTCCCCATATTATTGCCACCTCCTGTTGTTAGGATAGTACATAATATGCCGGACGATAAATTTCGACATAGATTTAAGTCTAAATAAGAAAAAATGGATGTTATGTCTAAAATGAAGAGCTTCTAAGACAATAAATAATAGAGGAGGGATATGGCTAAACATGCAATAAAACTGTGTATGAAAGTGGTGGGCCATGAAGTTCATGCAGAGCCACATACGAAGAGGTACAGGGAAATTATAGTTAACGAAAATATTCATCATTTCCCGGGAAAGCGCAGTATACGACAAATCAAAACAAATCACAAAGGGACGGAGGGTACGATACAAGGAGGCTGCTTGCGGGTTTGTGGTGTAGATAAAGTTATAGGCAACGATGACCGGGGCGGATGCGGATCAACTGAAACGAAGTATATTCCCAAGCAAAGGAGTATTTCTTTAACGTGAAACTTTTATAAAGCATTAACGTATTACTTTTATAAAGGTAAGTAAGGAGGCTTCTGAATGGGATTAAAAAATTTCTTTAATACTGAGTTAACATGCTCTATCTGCGGAAAAACATTAAAATCAGGGGATGAGATAACAGCTTATCTTACACTTCCGAGTGAGAAGAAGATGCCTGTGGGGAGAATGGACAAAGTGTTAAGCAAACACTCTGATAAGGTCTGCTGTAAAAAGTGCAGTGAGTAGGTTTTTAGTGTTATGAGGAACCTCTGGCGGGTTTCCTCATAACAAATATCAACCAATTAAATTAGAAAAAAGCGAAATTGTGATGATTAAAGTAGATAAAGAACTGAGGGATACCAAAGGGATCATTTTTCGTTTACTTTGTTTTTTTGAAGGTTTGTTTAGCTCGTGGATCACTGCACCCCATAAAAGCATGGATGCTAAAATGATAAGACTCATATGTAACAACACTCCTTTGTTTGTTTTTATAAATTTTACCATACCATATATATCACAAGGATGTCGATTGAACGAACATCTCTTCTAAAATTGTTGAGAGATTCAGTGAACTATTATGTAGATTAATTGGGCCTCAAATTACTCAGTGAAGATGAAGCTGTATACATAAGCAAAGGTTTAACAGGCGTTTTATTGAATATCAGATGAAGCGATAGAAGGGTTTATCGGGGTTGCAAAGTATAAAGCATATGGTATTCGCGTATTATGCGGTTAGGTGGAAAAATTAAGCTTTCTGCGTGGTTTCTTGAAGTGACAGGAGGTGAGCGGCAGTGTCAGAGAGCAAAAAGAGCACTTCCAACTCTAATAAGGAAAGGAATTGAGAATTGAAATTAGAACGTTTGTTATCAATCATATTCAAGCTCTTACATAATGAAATTTTATCTGCTTCCAGTTTAGCTGATGAATTTCAAGTATCAACGCGGACAATTTATAGAGACATCGAAGCGATTTGTGCAGCTGGAATACCAGTCGTTTCATACCAAGGGGCTAACGGCGGTTTTGGGATAATGAGAGGATACAAATTTGATAAAAGTTTAATCGGTTCTCATGATGTATTGAATTTAATTACAGTATTAAGCAGTTTGTCGAGTGTTTTTGAAGATAAGGAAGTTGAACACACGATAGATAGATTAAAATCTCTGGATACAAGCGAAAGCAGCAGGACTTTGTATGTTAACTTGGAAAGCCTTAGAACAGAACCGAATTCATTAATCCGGCTGCGAAAAGCTATACAGGAAAAAAAGGCAGTACGCTTTGATTATGTCAGTAATAAAAATGAATTTACATCACGTGAAGTAGAACCTATCCACCTTCATTATAAGTTTCGTAATTGGTATGTATATGGCTTCTGCAGAGAACGTCAAGATGATAGAGAATTTAGAGTATCACGTATGATGAATATAACGCTTACTCAAGAAGAGTTTTTGCGCAGTCACAAAGTGAAAGATGAACCATCTTATTCAGAATCCGACCTGGGAGGGTTTGCGGATGTAGTCATTTGGGTTAATCCTAATTCCATAGCTAAAGTAATAGATCAATTTCAGAACGCTTCAAAAGTCATGAACAGAGATGGAAGTATGACGTTTACAATCTCTGTGTATCGGCCTCAGCATGCCGGATGGCTTAAATCAATTCTTTTGAGCTTTGGCAGTGGCGCTAAAATTATAAAACCGGTGGAACTGCAATCAATTTTAATGGATGAAGCTGAAAAAATAATGAAAATTTATAAAGATGTATGACAATCTGCTGTCATATATCTTTTTTTATAATCACAAGTATCAACTTTAAAGGAGAGATGTTAAATGAACCATGTGAAAAACATGTATCAGTACCATGTTTGGGCGAATAAAGCGTTATTAGAAAGAATAAAGGAATTACCAAGTAATGTCCTTTATGAAGAGGTTCACAGTTCATATCCTACAATTGCTCAAACGTTCAGTCACATTTGCGCGGTGGATGTTATGTGGCTGCAAGTACTTAAAGGAATAGACATGCAGGAAGCATTGGAAGGTTCTATGGCTTATGCAGAAAGGACTCATTTATATTCTGCAGATGAATTTGCGGCGTCTTATGAAGAACTGGCTTCACAGTTTGAAGAATGGATGAATAGCCAAACAGATTTAGAACAAAAAATGAACTTAAATAATCCTTGGTTAGGTTACAGAGAAACTGCTTACTCAGAAATTTTATTCCATGTTGCCAATCACGGAACTTATCATCGGGGCAGCATAACAACTATGTTAAGACAGCAGGGCTACGCTTCGGCAATGAATGACCTTGCATTATATTGGTATCAGGATTAGTTCAGAGAATACTTGCAAAATGAATAACCGCCGAATGGTCTGTAAAGTTTCTTTCCTGAACTAAAATGCCAAAGTCTCATTCAGTCTGGGTGAGGCGCTGAGCAAGAATCGAGATCAAAGGCTGCCGTATCATTCCCGGCAGCCTTAATGATTAGGAAGTAAAATCGATAACCATGCGGCCGGTCACTTTACCTTGCTCCATTTCTTCAAAAATATCATTCACATCTTCGATCGGGCGTTTTGTCACTTTAGGTACAACTTTACCGTCTGCAGCAAATTGAAAAGCTTCCTTCAAATCTTCTCTGGTACCTACTAATGAACCTACTACCTGAATCCCATCTAACACGAGACGGGGAATATCTAAATCCATTTTGTCCACCGGTAAACCGACAGCGACTACACGGGCTCCTGCTTTTACAACATCAATCGCTTGATTGAAAGGGGTTTTAGAGACAGCCGTGATGACCACAGCATCAAGCCCTGAATCGTTAGTCACTTCTTTTGCCTTAGCGACGGGGTCTTCGTTTAAACTGTTTACAACCGCATCAGCGCCTAAGCTCTTAGCAAAATTCAATTTTTCATCGCTAATGTCGAAAGCGATCACTTTAGCGTTAAAGACGTTTTTTGCATATTGAACAGCCAAGTTGCCTAAACCGCCGACTCCAAATACACCGATCCATTGACCTGGTTTAATTTCACTGACTTTAACCGCTTTATAAGTTGTTACACCTGCACAAGTAATGCTGCTTGCTGCTGCAGGATCTAAATTTTCCGGCACCTTTATTGCATAATCAACCGCTACGATTGCTTCTTCAGCCATTGCGCCGTCAACTGTATAGCCGGCATTTTTTACATCCCGGCACAAGGTTTCACGGCCAGTTAAGCAATATTCACAGCAGCCGCAGCTTTCAAACATCCAGGCAATAGAGACGCGGTCGCCCTTTTTCAGACTTGTTACACCTTCACCGATCTCAGTTACAATGCCTATTCCCTCATGACCTAAAGTGACGCCAGTAACATCCCCGAAATCAGCATTTTTAACATGTAAGTCAGTATGACATACACCGCAGTATTCCATCTTAACTTTGGCTTCACCATGTCGCAAAGGACGTAATTCTTTTTGTACGATCGCTATACTTTTGTCTTTTGTTGCTACTACTGCTTTCAAATCATACACCCCTTTCAAATATTCGCAGAAAATTTTTACTTATCTTACAATTTAGCACACTGCTCCGCTTTTGAAAACCCTTACATTTTTGCGGATAAGTGTCTCTACAAAAATTGAGGGAGCTGTGCAGGGAGGATTCTATTGATGATTTGTCATCTCCAAATGCACAGAATTTACATATATACATAAATAGATACGTTTTCAAAGGAGACAATCACCGGCTCACTAAGTTTTTGCCCTTTATCAGCCCTAACCCTGTTACATCATTTAATCCGGTTCAAAGATACCCTAAAATAATGCTGTTATCACAAATGGTGTACGAATTGCACCGAATCGGTTCGTTCCTCCAGGTGCCGACATAGATACACAAAAAAAGCTGACAGACTCAGACGAGTGACAGAAGAGGAACGTGAATTTACATTGGAAGTGCAGCGCGTAAATCAAGAATTCCCCGCTTCTTATAAAGCGTTATTCAGCTAACAGAAAAGCAAAATACGAATATCCTGGATTAATTAAATTGATGCATGAGAATTGGCGCTCCACGATGCAAGGCCAGATAAGTTTTGGGAAGAGTCAGATTTCACACAGGGATTCACAAAGGGAAGAGGTGAAAGCTGTTCATCTGGATATTTATTTGTGGGGAAGCTGCAAGAAGGTTCGAAGGTGAGCAGGGCGGCGGATTAAAACTAATCTTCCCGCAAATTTATTCCAGTAAGACTGACAGGAGTATACAATCATAAAAATAAAATGATAAAGCTTCGCGAATGAGCCTAAAATCGGCTCTTTTATAATTTTCCTTTAGCGCTTTAATGGGAAATGCAGCACTCGTGGTTCTGCTGGAACAGACAACTTTTCTTATACAATTAGCATATTACAGTTACTTATTTTTACATAACTGTTGGAAATCGTCTTTCCATCTGAGATAATAAAATTTATATTGATTGATACATGGGGAGTAAGGATGGGCTGTTTTTATCAAGCGGCAGGCAAACCATTTTACAAACAAATTCCTCAAGCGGTTTTTATAACCGAAGAAATCAGTGCTTTGGATAAACGCTGTAAGAAAGACTTTCTGTTTAAATAAACGAGGTGAAAATCAATGAATGGTATAGAATTCTTAGAATCTGTGTCGCGACTTGGACAACTCATTTTGGTGTTTTCCTGCTACGCCGTTTATTGGAAATTAGGTAAAACGAAAAGGGAGCGAAGACTTACAAAATTCGAAGCTTTGCTTAGGTTCTTTGTAATGTTTGGTCTATCTGCATGGGGGCTGTCGTTTCTTGCTTTGAATTTGTGGTCATAATATTTCTGCCGATATTTGAGCTTAAACTGCAGAGAATTACACTGGCAGGATATGATTTTACCCTTAGTGAAAAGAATTTCACGGGTAATCATTTGAACTTGAGCGCGGCTGATAAGGTGAATGGTGATGCAAACAGAAATCATTACTTATTGATCACAAAAGGAGCCGGCTGCGGAGAAGTGTGGATTAAAGGCTTTTACGAATTCGAACACGATGAACCGGATGCAGATTGGTGAGCGATACACAGTCAAGGTATTTCCTTGACCTTTTTTTAATGGCAATAAAATTTCTGGATATTAAGATAGTGAATTGATGATCTGCCAAAAAACATAGATCTTTTAAAGTGATGGATATATATTGATTTTAAACAGTAGGAAAAAATGAGAAATGTATTTTGATAAAAAGTAGGTGAACTATATGGAAGCAGCGTCTTGGAGCAAAAGTCAAAGCTGTACCTACACATTGGCTTTTTCAAGTGGTTTGATCTTCGGGCTATATATGTTTGTATACTCGGGTTTTGTGCCATTTGCATTGGTTACTGTGGTTATCATTGCTTTTTACGCATTTATTACTTACCTTTTGTTTGCTGTTCCTGTGCAACTATGGCTAAGAAAGAAGCCTAAAAAGTTTAGTTTGGTTCATCTTTTCATTTATACAGCAGTCGCTTTTTTAGCTGTGTTCTTGTTCTGGTACATAGATAATCCGCCAATTGATTTCGCAGTTTTCAGCACTTTCATTTATTACATAATGAGCATTGTTGCTGCGTTCATATATTGGTTCTGGGACTCTATATTTCTGAGAAATTACAATACTCCCCAGAAGTAAAGCTGATGTTCTAAAAAAGACCGACTAGCGCCATGCCCAGTCTGCATTGTTCAAATTGAAATTCATGTGATGAATCCAGAAAGTGGGTGAGGAAAAATGGAATACATTGAGTTGACTAGGGGCAATATTGATGACAATCATATTTGCTGTGCATTAGGCACGAAACAATATGAGGATGCGGTAAATGAAAAGAAGAGCTGGCTCAAAGATCGAATGATTGATGGCTTGGTGTTCTATCGCCTAAACGAACGGGCAAATGTTTTTATTGAATATTTACCTGCAGAAGAAGCGTGGATTCCGGTAAGCGCACCTAATTTTATGTTTATTAATTGCCTGTGGGTCTCAGGTAAATATAAGAATAACGGACATGCCAAACACTTGTTAGAAAAATGTGTGTCAAATGCAAAACCCCGCGGTATGGATGGGATAGTTCATATAGTGGGGAAGAAAAAACTCCCTTATTTAAGTGATAAGCATTTCTTCGAGCATATGGGATTTGCTGTGCAAGATGAAGCAGAACCCTATTTTCAGTTGGTGTCACTGACGTGGAATGAACATGCACATCCTCCTGTATTTAAAAAACAGGTGAAAAGTAATTCCGTTAATGATGAGGGAATCACAATATTTTATACAGCTCAATGCCCATTTGCAGTCGGATTGTTAAAGGATGTAAAGGAACTGACTGAAAAGAAAGGACTACATTTTCAGGCCCGGCGAATAACGTCAAAAGATATGGCGCAAAAATCCCCGGCAGTTTGGACGACTTTCAGCGTGTTTTATAATGGGATATTTCTCACTCATGAGATGATGAGCGTGAATAAGTTTGAAAAAATACTCAATAGCTTAATTTAAACTATCTTAAGAATAACTTCGAGGGAAATGAATTCTGTAATGCCTTTACTGCGCTGTTAGCTGTTTTTGGCATGAATAATATTGGGTTGTCACATATGAAGGCATCTAGGTGTATTCGTTATCTCACTTCCCTGCATTTAAGACTGGGATCCATATTCTTTATAACCATCAGCCGATGCATTTTCCCCGATTTGACTTGCGGGAGAAAACATCAGTTTGATGGTTATTTTTATGAACGGAGAAAGTTCAACGCAACAAAAAAGAAGTTCTTCAGGCATTATATCCTATGGTAAAATTTAGACAGAAAGAAGCGGAAAGGAGACGTAAATGAAGGTATTTGAAGCATCCTCGTTCATTTCAGCAGCGGAGAAACGAGCAAAAGAATACGATCAGATTAGAGAACAATTTATCAATCTCAGAAAAGCGTTTCAGGGAATGGCTGATCTAGACGACAGTGAGTTTTCAGGTAAAGGTGCTGATAACATCAAAGCCTTTTTTCAAGACCACGCCGGTGTCACAGACAGCTGGCTTAATCTGATCGATATGAAGATTGCGTTTCTTAACAGTATTTCAGGAAAAGTGGCTGATGCCGGATTAGCTGATTCGTTTGTGGAAGAGTCATTTTTAGAACATGAGCTGATTCATGCGAAGAATACATCACAAGCCATCATGCAGGAGCAGCGCAATGAAATGAAAGGTATCCTTGATGAAATCAGCGATATCATTCATCTAGAAGTTTTCTCGACAGAAGATGTCGATCAAAAGCTGGAATCAGCAGACAAAAAACGGGACGATACTGTACATAAGCTCGGCAAGCTTGATCACGATCTAACGAAAGAATACGCAGAAACCGAGGCAAACGAACATTTCATTCAGGCAGATTTTCAGCAGCTCCAAAACGCAACAGGCCAAGGAAAAAACGCCACTCCGCTTCACTATAACGCCAAGGCATACAGGGAAAGTGACATACATAAGAAAAAAGGCGAGATTGCAAGACATTCGGATGATTATTTGACGATTAAAAAGGAAGAAGCGAAGGAGCGGGAAATCAAGGATCTGAAGAAAAAGCTGGCCGCTGGTGTCACCGATCCGGATGAATATTTGGAAATGGCGAAGAAGATCGGCTATGAAAACCTTGAACCTTCCCAACAGCAATATGTCATTCAGCTTGAACAAGCAAAACAGATGGAAGAAGCCGGAGAAGTGACTTGGGATATTTTAAAAGGAGCTGGTGTCGGCCTTTATGATGTCGGGAAAGACACGGTAACAGGTTTATGGCAGCTGATCAGCAAGCCTGATGAAGTTGTTGAAGGTATCATAGGGGCAGTTGCTCATCCGATTAACACGTATAATTCCATTTCAACAGCTATTGAGGAATCATATCAAAAGGATATGGTAAATGGAGATGCGTATTCCAGATCAAGATGGGTGACATATGCGGTCGGTTCAGTGGCTGTGGCTGTCGTCGGAACAAAAGGCGCAGGAGCCGTTAACAAAGCTGATGCGGCGGGGAAGGTCATAAACAAGGCAGGACAGGCAGGTCAGAAAATTAAGGACATTAAGATTTCAGATTTGCTTCCTTATAACTCTAAGTATGATCTTGCTCTGGCTGATAACGTACCATACAATGTGGTTAACAGCCAAAACCTTAAAAATGGACTTTTGTCCAATGCAAAGAAATTGGATGAAAGCAGAAAGCCATTTACTGGTCAGAAAGTAAATGTCCCTTGGTTAAATAAAGAGAAGTATGAGGCCTATGAAATAGACGGCAAGGTAAAAGTTAAAGGAGAGCCTAGAGATGTAAGCCGTAGAGTATACACAATGAAAGATATTGACCTTAATCAAAAAAATCGTAAAGGCTTTACGAATCTTCAACTGATGAAAAATGGTAATGCTCCTTTTGCTAAAGATGGCACGCAAATAAATTTACATCACTTAATTCAAGAAGAGCCTGGTACTATGCTGGAGATACCTGAAAGCTGGCATAATAAGTACAGTGATGTTTTGCATGGATTAAAAGGGAATGGACAGAGTTTTAGAAATGCTCCTGTGCTTGATAAACAATATAAAAGTTTCAGAAGAAGGTATTGGAGATGGAGAGCTCAGCAATTTGAGAATCAAGAATAAGAGGTGAAAGTTTAATGGATTATTCGAAAATAAAAACTTTCTTTGATGAAAATAAAGAAAATTCAATTCTCACGGGGGGAGTCACTGAAGATCAGATTAGAGAAATAGAAGAGGATCTCAATGTAACTCTTCCAGACAGCTATAAATGGTTTTTAACTGAGTATGGTTCAGGGGGAGCATACGGAACAATGATTCTCGGATATGACTCTCACGGCGCTGAAGTTGTCGAGCAGACCAATGAATATAAAAAATATTATAACCTTTCCGATGGTCTTGTAGTGATCGAATATGTAGATGAATTTTCTTATTGTCTTGACACTAACAAGATGACAGATGGAGAATGCCCAGTCATTCTTTGGGATAACCAAGAGGGATATGGTAAACAAGTTGCTAGGACATTCCAAGAGTTTTTAATAGAAGAGCTTGAAGAATCGAAAGACGACTGGATCGATGATGAGGACTGGGACGATTAAAACTAAAAAGAAGGTCTATATCTGTTTTTCCATAGCATATGAAGGAGTATTAAAATGAGCTTCACTAAGATCAAACAAAAGTTGAAAGAGTTTACGATTAATGCTGGCACAGATCCTAGCATTAATACAAACGAGCAGCTCAAAGAAATTGAAAGAAATTTAGGTAATCAATTGCCTTCCGACTATAAGGATTTTTTGAAGGGATATGGAGGCTGTTATTTAGAAAGTAAAAAAACAACAGATGAGATTGAGTATGACGTTTGCTACAAACCTATAGAGAAAGATCCTTGGATGGGTAAGGGAGATGATACACAATTGTTAGAGGGTTTTTATGGTTTAGCGAACGATCATAGCAGTCTTCAGAAAGCAATCGATACATATTCTGATCGCTTTCCTAGAAATATTATTCCTATAGCAAGCTCGGCAGGTGGGAATGAAATATGCATGGATATCGATAATGAAAAGATATTGTTTTGGGATCATGAATTAAGTCACCCCGATAAAGACTTTTTCCTTATTGCCAACTCTTTTGAAGAGTTTATTCTAAGTTTAGTAGATGAACCAATTGAAACTAATGAACATGGGAGTGATGTGGAAATTGAGATTTTAGACAATGATTTTGGAAAATTGCTCTTTGGTAAGGACAATTAGCTTTTATTTTTAGGAAAAGTATTGCAAAGTTAAGCTCTCAGAAAAAGAGCTTTTTTATTTTCGATAGAAACTAATTATAAAAAGGGAGAGAGGTTATGGATTCGTACCAAATAAAGAAATTAAAACCCGAAGAATACCATAAGTGTAATAATATTTGGGACATGGAAAAGAAAAAGAAAATGGCTAAGGTGTTTTATGACGAATTAGTAAGCGGAAACAGAATTACTTTTATTTACTCAGTGAATGACGAGTTTATAGGAGAAGGATCGTTAGTTTTTCAAAACGATGACCCAGATTATACCATTCCGGATAAACGCATTTATCTATCTCGTATGATTGTTAAAGAAGGATATCGAAATTGCGGGATAGGCGGTATTATTGTTGATTATTTGATTGATTATGCTAAACAACTTGGATTTGAGGAAATAACACTTGGTGTAGATACAGATAACTTAAACGCAAGACATCTATATGAAAAGAAGGGCTTTACAACCGTATTATTTCTTGGTGAAGATGAATATGGTGAATATGTAAAACTCCTTAAAGTATTAAAATAAAATTCCCGAGAATTATGGTGAATGTGTGGGAGGTTAGTTTCACAAACGGTGATAGACGGTAACTTAAACTAATCTAATTGGATCGTTATTTAAGATGCGGATTAGCATTTATTCTCTCAAAACCAACCCGTAATGAAATAGGATACTGTTGGTTGAGGAATTGTTTTTTCCATGTATTGTATTTTGTGGTATTCTTGAAATGAAAGGAGGAGACAATGAAAAAGAAATTAATTGGGGTCTTGATCATTGTTTGTTTTTCTGTGTTCATGTATGGCGCAGTTACACATTCTTTTAAACATCAAAAATCCACTGAGGAAGTATTAGAAAGCGCATGGGATGAATTTGACTTATTTAGCTTTGGGATTGGAGAAACAGACCCAGTCATATCAATTGGTATGGATAAAACAAAAAGTGAAGAAGAATTACGGCGCTATTTAAACGATAACTTATCTGAGGAAGTTAAAGAAGAATATAAAGTTGAGATCATTAAAAAGGATATTAATGTTTTAGAAAGACAACATGAAAAGTATTTGGAAAGTGTTGAAGCACATTGATACATTAAAGCTTCTTCTAGGCTCTAAATAAAATAACGGTGATATCCAATAAACAAAAGTATTGCAAATCATTTCAATGGTTCCATGGTACAGTGTATTTCTTTAATAAGAAATGCATAATAAAAAGACCAGGGTGTTGGCAGCACCCCGGCTCTGTACAAAAAGTTGCCCAACCCTTTAAGTTTCCAGGCTCAAGGGAGGTCTATTTTTTATTTATATACGTCAACAGGGCGATTATAATCGACCCGAATGCAAGCATTCACATTAATGCCTGAAATGTTGACATAAGCATCACCTCCTTTCCATAGGGGATGAGCAAGACTCCCTTGAGCGTAAACGCCTAATATTCAGAAAACATTATACACTAGTTCCATTTATATGTCGTTAAAAACAATATACAGTTACCAAAACGAAAAGAACCTTGTTAGAGACAGGTTCTTTTTGTATTTGAGTTGAATTTATCAATAGAATTACCGATAAATAACGTGAGAAATAATACCAGGTAGTTACAGAATTGAAAAATGCTTAGGTGTGTAATACTTGCACTAGCTGTCACTTTGATACAGAAGCTGCTGAAGCTTCAGTCTTCAGATTCTTCCGTTACATCTTAAAGGCCCCTTTATGGGCTCAAATTCAACCGTCATTAAAGCCAAAGGCGGAAGGAATTTGTTATACAAAGGTGAAGCAAACATATACAAATATGATGCTATACTTGGGCAAAACAGGGTAGTGATAGACATTGAAATTACAATGAACGAACTTCCTTCAAATGAGATTCAAGTTGAAGGGCTTGGAAAAAATGAAAATCATTTATAGTAACGTTGTAAAATTTGAGAGAGGATGAATAATACCACGAAAGTCCGAAGTTTTTAGCGTTTTGCAGTTTAGCGACAGAAGGTGCAGGAAGTCATTCGAATCAGCAATGTTCAATTCATTTTGATGAATTGAAAGAAGCGCTCGAGAATGGAAAAGTGGTTGATAATCAAAACCTTAAAAGCAGTTCAGAATGAAATCACCAGTTTGATTACTGGAAATCCAGAATAACTGGTGGACGAGCTGTAACTGAAACCGATAATCAAGTGCTGGATATCATCAAACAAGCATACAATCTCGGAATGGTTACGAAAGATAATATGCTTTTGAGAAATCAAGCCATTAACGCGTATAAAACATCTATTTAATTTTAAATCGGCGTTTCAGGTGAACTTTATATGATTTCTGTTTTAGTAAACATATTTAAAAACGAAATAAGAATTAAAATATGCAGACAAAGCGGCGAAGCATATCGCATAAAGGTGTTATCAGATGTATGACCGTGCCTAAAAATAAAACTTATGAAGAAAGGAACTCTAACTTGAAATCAAATTTAGTTTCGTTTCTATTAGCATTGTCAGGATTTATATTCAGTATTTATATGCAGTCAATGGCTTACTGGAGCAATGACTCTATGTTGTGGTATTGGGTCGGTGCGGTTTTGTCGTATCTATTTGCTGCAGGATCAGTGGTTACTCTGATTCTTAACAAAAACAAAGATTCAATTCTAACAATAAGTTGTCTCATTTTAATGATTGTAACCGTTATGCTTATTTTAGTCACAACTTTTTGGACGACTTTTATCATTATTGCATGGCAATCTGGGATGTGAAGCTAAGGGGAATATGATCTTCTTAGTATTTTTTTATTCCTGGGATTAGAATCCCTTTTTATTATTCTTTCAAATTAAATGTAACAATTCTAATATTCATACGTTCTAAATGATAAAGGCGGGATGTCATGAAAAAACGTAAAGTCATTAAAACATTGCTGGTTATTATCACTGTTCTCATAATAGCAGCCGGATGTGCACTGTTTTCTTTAATTTCAGGAGAAAAAGTCAAATATATCGGCTATAGCCAAAGCAAGACGTGGGAAGCGTCAATCGAAAAATCAGGCAAGACCTCTATCGGCCCTAACTATGTCTTGAATTTGTATTACAGAGGTAATAAAGTGAATGAAAAGAACACGGTGATTAAGAGATTAACATTATTTGTTGACGGCCGGAAATATGGTGAAGATAAAGACTATCATCTTTCAGAATACACCGGAGAGAAATTAGAAGGCGGCGGAACGGGAGAAGACCATATTCAGACGTTTGAATATATGCCGGAAAATGAAGTGATCGGTCATGAAATCACTGTTGAAGCAGTATGGAAAACCGATCATGAGTCCTATTCAGAAAAATTCAACCTGAAAAGAACGCATTGGTATGACTGAAAGAATAAAAAGAGGGCGGTATAACCCTCTTTTTGACCAGAGCCTTTATTTTTGTTTGCTTTTCCTCGATTTGCTGAAGTCGATAAAAGAGGCATTGGAGCCGATAAAATTACTTACTAAGACATACATAAAGAAACCATTAACAGCTCCCTGCCGGCGTCCGTTAAAAAGAATGGATAATGAGATAAGCAATACAGCCGTAAGCAAGTCTGCAGCCAGACTTATTTTACGGTGAGACCGGAAATATTCTCTTAATCTTCTGATGTTGTTCAAAGCGGATACCTCTTGATGCTTATGTATAAGAAAATAATACCATTGAAATATATGTAACATCAATGAATAAGGTTGGAAACGGAGGGGTTCAAAGTTGGGGCGATCTTGTGTAAAAGAAAGGATCAGGATGAATGTGACCAGCATCCACCCTGATCAATGGGGTTCACAGTGTTCCATTTCATTGTATTCCAATCGGAATAATATTACAAGGGTGAAAAAGAAATAAGCGGAATGTTTTCGGCTTCTTCTGCTTCTTGAGCGGGAAACGGAAAGTGAGATGTTTGTATGAAAATAAATGATTATCTGAAGGAAAGGTTCCCGACTTTAAAATTAGTGCCCGGCATTTATCATCAATGGGATGTGGGAATTCATTTTTCTCTCGGCGGCAATATGTATCAATTTAATGAAAGCGGTGCTTTGAATCTTGAGTATTTTCAGCTTGTTCATCATCAAACCGCCGCACTTTTCAATGAGCTGTTTGAACATAGCGATGACTTGTTTCTTGTTGCAAACGTGTATAAGCACAAAACTCAAGGTAATTACGCGAGAAAATTAAAGGTTTATCAGCCGTTTCTGAAGTGTAAGGATGATTTATATCGGATTCAAGTGAAGACCTGTCAATGCCCGGTCGAAGAAGAATATGAAATGCAGCAGTTTTCTTTATTATGTAAACGGAAAGATCTGCGTATCCCCCAATTACTTAAGGCAGCCGTCCACGAAGATTTTCCGCTGAAGCCAAGGTTCGGGGGCTGTTCCGTTGGATATCCTGATGTTTTCTTTGTGAATATGACAAAAGATATTATTTTCTTTCTGTATGATGACAGAGGGTGTGAAGTCATTGCTCTTGATGCCGGAAGAATACGAAAGCTTTATGATCAATATCACGATTGGATTGAATTGGACTGAAAATGAACACATGAATTCGAATCCGCTTGTGCCGGCTTTGTTCTTGCCTAGTCCGGCTGCATGAGTGTAATGGGCTGAATTGAAGGGCGCCGGAAACTTTTTTTCCTCTCATACCGACCTTCTGCATGTTAAGCTTCTGTATTTATTTTGAACGAATTCCTATTTGTAAAACGGCTGAATAGAATAACATAAAAGCTTTTTTACACAGTGCAGGAGGAGAGAAATGTGAGGGCTGAACACCGTGATTGTATGGAAATTGGAATTTATTCATTTGCAGAATTATATCCCGATCCTCTGACAGGGAAAACAGTCAGCGCAAAGCAGCGGATAGATGAATTGATGAAGCTGGCGAAATTGGCTGACGACGCAGGGCTTGATGTATTCGGTGTAGGCGAGCATCATCGTCTTGATTATGCGGTATCTTCGCCGCCGGCCATCTTATCAGCGATTTCACAGATCACTGAAAATATTAAGCTGACCAGTGCCACGACTGTATTATCCACCGCAGATCCCGTCCGTTTATTTGAGGATTTTGCAACGCTTGATCTGATTTCAGACGGCCGGGCGGAAATCATTGCGGGACGGGGCGCATTTTTAGACTCGTTTCCTCTTTTCGGTTATGACGTAGGCCATTATAAAGAACTGTTTGAAGAACACATTGACCTTTTTTTAAAATTAAATTCCGGGGAAGAATCGGTTACCTGGAAAGGACGTTACCGGCCGCCGCTGCGAGAGGCAGAAATTTCTCCTCGGCCTTTTCGCGGAAGCATTCCGCTATGGTTAGGTGTTTCGGGGACTCCGGAAAGCGCAGAACGGGCCGGGCGTGCAGGTGCGGGTTTGGCATTAGCTGTACTGAGCGGTGATCCGGTGTCATCTAAGCCGCTTGTTGACAAATACCGGGAAGCGGCTTCTAAAGCCGGTCATCCTCCGGAAAATGTGAAGGTTGCCGTAACCGGACATATGTTCATTTCAAAAACGAATGAACAGGCAATACAAGAATTTTACCCGTACCATTCAAATTACTGGTCTCATGTTCATTCATATCACGGGATCGATGAGCCTTTAACGAAGGAAGATTTTGAACGGGCGTCCGGAAAAGAAACAGCTTTATTTGTGGGAAGCTCACAGCAGATCATTGAAAAAATCATGCATCAATACGAGTTATTCGGACATCAGCGATTTCTCGCGCAAATCGATATAGGAGGTATGCCGTTTAAAAAAGCCGCGGAAAACATCGAACGATTAGCAGCGGAAGTAGCACCGGTTATCCGAAAAGAAACCGGCAAATCCAGCGAATGAAGTTCTGAGCAAAAGGGGCGGGCCGGTTTTTGGCAATCGCGGATTCGACAACAGAATCGGCCCGGCTTTTTCTTTATGATTATAAAAAACAAAGGGGAAAGCGCGAACCTCATTGCTTTTTCCTATCAAGAAAAGGAAGGTCATTTCATCCTCCATCGTGAAGTGTATATACCGAAAGGTTTTTATTAACAAAAGAGGGAGGATGATGCAGTAATGAAGGGTTTAGTCAAAGCTGCAGTTTTAACTGTTACTCTTGGTATTGGAGGCGCTTTCTATTCAAGTGATGCATCTGCGCACGGGTATATAAAAGAGCCCGTCAGCAGAGCGTACATGGGGGCATTAGAGAAACAAACATTGGGCTGGACGGCCGCTGCGCAGAAATATGGCTCCGTCATTGATAATCCTCAGTCTGTAGAAGGGCCAAAAGGGTTTCCGGCTGCAGGTCCGCCGGATGGAAGAATTGCGTCTGCAAATGGGGGATCAGGACAAATTGACTTCGGTTTAGACAAGCAGACTGCAGATTATTGGGTAAAACAAAACATCCGCGGCGGTTTTAACACCTTTACTTGGTACTACACGGCCCCTCATGCGACATCAAAGTGGCACTATTATATCACCAAGAAAAACTGGAATCCGAATAAACCTTTGTCAAGAGATGAATTCGAATTAATCGGAACGGTAAACCACGACGGTTCCAAGGCAGATACGAATTTGACTCATAAGATTTTTGTGCCGACTGATCGAAGCGGGTATCATGTCATTTTAGGGGTATGGGACGTTGCGGATACTTCCAATGCCTTCTATAACGTCATCGATGTAAACCTTACACAATAATCTATGAATTACTGATCGGCTGCATGTTGATACATCGGCCGATCTTTTTAGTTTTTATGTGTGAATGAAAAGGGGAAAAACAGCAGAGCGCCATAAACATTTCATTTATGGCGCCGTACGATCATGGAGGTGCTGCTGACATGGATGCGGAGGTAAGAGGATTCTTAATAACCGCCGAGGAAAGAAGCCCCAACGATGATTAATAAAATGAATAGCACCACGATTAACGCAAAGGAGCTACCATAACCACCTGAGAATCCCATATAATCTCACCTCCTAAAGAGGATTAATACATATTATGCCGAAATGAAAAGTTTGATAGGGATGCTAGTTTACTTTTTGAAAAAAGGGTTTTAGTCTATATTTCCTTTACATGACCATCCGTTAAAATGAGTAAAAGGAGGAATCGTACTGCTTCCTGTAATAGAAACGGATATGCTCATACATTGAGAAGTTGCGAAGAGGATGCGCAGTTTGCTCGTTTTTTTTAAAATGAAAAAGTAACAAGCTATTAGGATTGGAACCTTTTGGTTGGTTTCAAGAGCAGTAGCAAGAAAAAAGGGAATGTGATGAGGAATCGAGAAAAAAGATGCGAAGGGCATAATCGGAACCATGTATCAAAACGGATTGCCTGATGATACACGCGTATACTCCATTCCGAATGGGAACGTTAACGATCTAAATAGAAGAGCTTCAAGTGTTCTGCGGTAAATAAAAAAAGCCGATGAAGGCTTAACATTGATTAGACGCTGTAAAGCATTCTTTCTGCTGCGCTTTCTGCAGACGGTGTTTGATTGTAAGAAACGATTCCGATAATCACTAACAAGATGATGAACACCAATATGCTCCACAACATTATTTTTAAAGACTTTGACATGGCATACCCTCACTTTGAAAGACTTTACCGGGGCTGCGATCGGAGCCCGCACTTCAAGTATAGTCGTTATAACGGTGAAAAATGTGCAGTATCCCGTTATCAAAATAAAAACTTGCGGGCGCTGCCGCAAGTTTTCTCCGTATTAAGGTCTGTGGAATTCAATATGCTGATTATCACGATCGAACCACCCTCTGAATGCCCAATTGATCCAGCCCCCGTCCCCTTTGTTATCGAAGGACCCGTCTTCGAAGACCCAGATTCCGTAAGTAATGCCGTCATAAACGGCTGATCCGTAAAACTGAACGCCGTTAAAGCGGTCTTCATATTCTTGATTTAAATTGAACACCATGACGTTGTACTTCTGTCCTGATGCGTAAAATGTTGTTTCCATGACATTTTTTACCCAGCCGGTTCGGTTTTGATCTGACTTAACTGCTTCAGCAATGCGATCTGAGATTCCGAGAACATCTACGTTTACGTTCAGCCCGGCATCAACACCTGCTGCTTTTACGTTTTGGTCTGCTGTTTGGGATAATTTACTTTCTAGCGGATTTGCAACGGGTGAAACGTGAGGCGCGTTTGCTTGTTCAGACTGACTGGCTGCTGAGGCACTGGCTGTGAAAGGAATTGTTAGAGATAAAGCTAAGCATGATCCGACTACCGTTCTGGCGATTTTCATGGCTATGACCTCCTGAGGAAATTTTTTAAAATTGTTGCAAATTCATGGTATCGCAGAAAAATTGACCAAGCAAAGAGTAGATTTTCTCAAAAGTCATGTCATTCTATTTGTGTTGTTTTCTGTAAATGAAATACTTTTAATTAGGCGAAAAGGGAAGAAAATAATAGAGTCTTTTTATGTATTGTGATAGGATGACCGGATTTTGGGTGAAAATAGCCCGGAGAAACGCCATATAATAAGAAAAACACCCGGAGTTTACCGGGTGTAAAAAGTGTTGATATGTCAAGTTAGCAGCATTTTTTACATTTTTTGCATTTTCTTTTATAAACAACGATGTAATCATAATCAAGATGCTTTTTATCTTGTTTCTTCTTTTTTTGTTTAGGCTGCTTTGGGTGGTGATCATAATGTCCGTTCATATCCATACCCATATCCATACTCATATTCCTCCTTTTTTCATCTGACGGTAGTATTCTATGACAGAAAGCATGGATGGCTTGGACAAATGAAACGGTATGCTGAAAAAGAGGCATCTCATTCGGTATAAAAAAACAGGATCATACCCGCCCGATAGAAAAGAGAGGAGATGATCCTGATATTGAGACCCTATTTGATAACTGCAATTGCAATGCCGTACCCTTTTTCAGAACTGTACAAGGCTGTCAGTTTCAATACCTTCCAGCCTTCCGCGGCTTTAGTCCCGATTCCGTTATGGGCCGTGATATAGTCTCCCGGGCTGACCGTACCGTCGACCCGTACGTAATGCCGGCCGTTGAGTCCGACAATGTGCCATTCGTCTCTGGCCGCGCGTGCTTCATAGTCAGCTTCAAGAGCCGGACTGCAGTCTGGGTTTTGTTTCGGCACGCGTACCGTTTCTCCTGTTTCTTCGTCAGTCACATTTTCGTATATGAAACCGCCGAACTCGTTTGTCAAAAAGCGGCTTTGCCATCCGAAGCTTGCGGCTCCTGAGATAAAAGCGGCTGTTTCTGAAATGACGCCGAGCATGTAATCTCCGACGTGAGCCGATTCAATTTTTTCGCCTTTCACTGTGACGATCGTCCCGGCGGGAATTGTCTGGCCGGTTACACTTTCAAAATATTCTCCGTACCCTGACAGGGAAGAGGTGACAGCTCCGGCGAACGTACCGTGGCCGCCCGCTGAATCCAGTTTCCATTTGATGGACTGATGCCCTCCGGCAACCGTGTATGGTTCTTCCAATGTAATGCTTTCTGATGATAGAATCGTTCTGGAGACTTTGCTGCCCGTAATATGGACATTGTTTGAAGCGGCGATAAATGCCCTTGAACCTTCAGAACTTGAACCTCCGGAAGAGCTGATGATCGCATTTCTGTCACCTCTGGCCGTAATATCGCCTGTTCCCGCAATAACGGCGCTTGTCGGGTTGAATGCAAAACCGGAGCTGGTCGCGAGCTGTGCGCCTCCCTTTAAATTGACGGGGATCTGCTCATAAGTCTGTCCTTTTATAGATGCGGCCGCGCTGTAACCTTCCGCTTGCACCCCGAGAATGACGGCCTGACTGTTAGGGGACGTAATTCCGACGGAACCGCCGTCTCCGATCATCGTACCGTTCATAATATTTACGTTATATTGGCCTCCGCCGATTGAGATGCCTTTAGGAGAAGACTTGTATATATCAAAATTTGAAATTTTAACATAATCGGTTTTATTTGATCCGCCGGATATATTGATGTCAACACCGGCTTGTGTAAAGCCGCGTATTTTAATGCCGTTAATCGTAATATTTTGACTGCGGTATTGAAGAGCCACGACTGGATTCCCGCCATAGTCGTATGAGGGATCACCAATAGCTGTGAATCCGTTTACATTAACGTTTTTATAGGCAGAGATGACCAGCGCCCTCGGGGTCACACCGTCATAGAGAGCATTGAATACCGGTTCAATCGCGGTGCAATCGGTTAAAGTAACATCATAAGCCGTCGTGCTTTCGGGGTCTGAGGCCTGATGATGGCCGATATGACGAATATCAAATGAACGTACATCACGATACGAAACATGACCGATAATATGAACATTTTGAGAAGCCGGCCACAGGCTGTGCGCCTTTACCTCAATCCCGCGGATATTTCCGCTCGTATAGTTATTTAAAAGCCATACATGTTTAGAGCCGTCGTCAATTTCAATGCCGTTCGAGTTTGCGCTGCCCTCAGCATGCTCTGTGCCGCGGGGGTTTCCGGAATGGCAGTTGGAAATGAAAATATACTCGCTGTAATGGGTGGTAATGCCGTCGTCTCCGGCGCCGTATGCCACACAGTTATCAATCCATATATATCGGCAGCCGTCTTTCGTCCATTCTGTTTCAGGCAAATGATCGTAAGTCGGAGATGTAATATCAATACCATGGAGACCCGCGTTAACCGTTTCAACATTCTTAATCCAGCCGTATTGCACATTAGCAAACGTTAAACAGCTGGAAAACTGTCCTCCGGGGTTCCTGACCCCGCATTGACGATCAGGATTCCAGTCTAAAGTCATGTTCTGGACAAAAATATTACGGTTTCCATTATCGTAATCATCGTTAGTAATGACCCATTCGTATGCGGGAGTGTCCTCATGAAGCTTAAGCACGGTAATCCCTTGTCCCTCACCGGAAATGGTAGTCCATGAGGGGAGTTTTATCCCTTGAACCAAAAATTCTCCTGCGGGGACATTTACTTTGACCCGGCCGTTCCCGATCGCTCTCCGAAAGGCTTCCGTATTGTCCCGGCCGTCAGGGACCGCTCCGTAGTCCTCCACATTCACTTCCCGGGTGATTTTATTCATAAGCATTTCGTATTCTGTATCAAGCCGTTCTTTTAAAAGTGAGGTGACCATTCCTTCCGCCGTCACCCGGGCATCTGCGATCTCAAGATTATCATCCGTTGCGGAATGCTTAATAAAATTCTGCATCCTTGCTTTGAGATGCTCCAATTCAGAGGGATGTGCAGGGCGAGACTGCAATGGGGCGTTTAAAGACGGATCAGGAAAGTTTTTAAATTGAACCATTCTAAAGACACCTCTTTCTTTTGATATAAGCGCCTGAGGCAGGGGACAGAAAAGAGTCGCGCGCCCTTTAAAGCGCTTATTCTTCAAATTCTTTATTCAGAACGAAATTCCTTTTGAAACCAAGGTGAAATTTAAAAAAAGCTCTGTTGAAAGAACGGATATAAAGCTTTGCATTGTTGTAAGTGAAGCTGTCATGTGAAAATGGAGGAAAAAACTGATAGGAAGGGCCCTCATTTTAGGTTTATTCTCATTGACTTCGCCGTGCCTCCTCTTCGGCTGCATATACACCAAAATCAACATTCTTATCAGTTAAATGGTATAATGGGGCACGGATTGGTCATTAATACGACTGAAATAGGGAAGCAAAAGGAGCAGCGAACATGACTTTACAAATCAAAATTAAATATTCAGATGATACGCAAACGAGAATCAGTAAAATTGAACAGGGCGATTGGATTGATCTGCGGGCAGCTGAAGATATAACAATCAAAAAAGGTGAATTCAAACTTATCCCGCTTGGAGTTGCGATGGAACTGCCGGAAGGATATGAGGCCCATGTCGTTCCGCGTTCAAGTACATATAAGCATTTCGGTATCATTCAGACAAATTCAATGGGAGTCATTGATGAATCATATAAAGGCGACAATGACTTCTGGTTTTTTCCTGCATTCGCGCTTCGGGATACCGACATTTCCAAGGGGGAGCGGATCTGCCAATTCAGAATCATGAAGAAAATGCCTGAAGTGGAGCTGATCGAAGTAGACAAGCTCGGGAACAATGACCGCGGCGGACTGGGATCAACAGGCACGAAATAAAACGAAAAAAGACTGCTTAACAGCAGTCTTTTTTTTATGGAAACAGCAGTAACATTCAATTTGTTTCGGGGATTCTTGAATTGGGAAATCATACGTCACGTTCGAATTTGACTTCGAAATAAGCGGCCGCTCCGTAACCGTCTATGCCAAGAGCAAATATTTAAGCCTTCCGTCTCTTTGAACAGAAAGACTTTTTTAGGTTAAAGGATAGAAGTTGTTTTGATGTTTTTATTCTTCAAGATGAACGGAGGTTTTGTCCAACGTATATAATATTGTGACAAAAGTGTAAACAAAAGAAAGGATGATGTTATGGCAAAAAGGGTTAGAAGAGTAGACCATAAAGCAGCTGGCAAAGAGGCAGAGCAGAAGAAACCGTCCAAAGTCACCCTGTTCTGCCGTTCGCTTCAAAGGCTGAAGCATTTGTATTGTAACATAAACATACAAATGCCATCAATAACCAAAAAAGGAATTTTAGTTTTGATTTTACCATTTTTGCTTCTGCCGTTCTTTCGGGCTAATGCCGCTTCAGATATTTACGGCAGTTTCGAGGAATTAAAGTTGAATGAAAATCCTTCCGATTTTTCCATTTCAACGCGAGAGCATAACCCTTCTGTCCTCATATTAGCTATACACGGCGGAGGCATAGAGCCGGGGACCAGTGAGTTAGCCAGAGAAATTGCCGAAAACCGGAGTTTATATTTATTTGAAGGGTTAAAATCAGCCGGTAATGCGGCTCTGCATTTGACAAGTTCGCATTTCGATGAACCTAAGGCCGTGCAAATGGTGAAAGAGCACTCTAATGTCATTTCATTGCACGGTTACGGCAGTGATGATAAAAAGATAAAAATCGGCGGTACAGACAGAGAACGGGCCGAACTTTTGACCGATGTGCTGAAACGGCACGGGTATCCTGCCGTTCTTCTTGGCATAAATGATAAATATGCAGGCGTCAGTCCGAACAACCTTGCCAATCAATCTTCATCCGGATTGAGTATTCAAATCGAAATGAGCACCGGCTTCAGAAAATCACTATTTGACACTTTTACGCTGAAAAGCAGAGCATCCACACAAAACGGGACCTTTTATCAATTCACAAAAACGATTTCTGATTTTATCAGTGACAATTATGAATAAGCACGCCTATTTTGTCGGCGGGGCTTTTTCTTTTGAAATTTATGAAACTTTAAGTTCTTAAGATCGTATACATAATTGACAGGATGAAAGAAAAGAGGTGGGCAAATGAAAGTGATGATCGGGTCTATCATTCTTCTTGTCATCATCGGATTCGGTTTATGGCTGATGCTTAGTCCAATCTTTAAACAAGTGGGAAGCAGAGCCAAAAAATTCAAAAAGTCATGGGAGGAAGAAGATCAGCATGAGCGAAAATAAGCGCGGAAACACAAAAAAAATTCTCGGCGGTGTGATTATAGGTGCAGCCCTTTTAATTGCGGGCGTTACAGCGTCACTATTCATTGAAAAAATACCGAACGGTTATGTCGGGGTTGTATACTCACCGAATGGCGGGGTAAAATCCGACACATTGGACCAAGGCTGGCACTTAGTCGGTTTATTTAATAAAGTAACGGAATATCCGGTGCGTATGCAGACAGTGAATAATGAAAATATAAAAGTGGCAACCTCAGACGGTAAAAATATAGAAATGGATATCGCTTACAACTATGTCGTGCAGCCTGATAAAGTAGTCGATCTGTTTAACAAATTCGGCGCGGTAAACGTTGAAACGATTGAAAATACATATTTAAAAACAAGGCTGTGGGATGCGGCGCGAAAATCAATCAGCAAATACTCGGTTATTGACACATACGGGCAAAAATCTGCAGAAGCCGCTGCCGATGTTCAAAAGAGATTTGCTGATGATATGAAGAGTCTTGGATTTTTAATTGATGATCTGACGCTTGGCGTACCGAAGCCGGATAAAGCCACACAGGAAGCCATCGATGCAAGGGTGAAGTCTTCACAGGAACTTGAACGGACACAAACTGAAATTAAAATAGCCGAAGCTGAAGCGAAAAAGAAAAAAATTGAAGCGGAAGGGATCGCTGATTATAACGAAATCATAAAGAAATCAATGTCCGATGAAATGATCAAATATAAATGGATTGAAAAATGGGACGGAAAAACGCCGAAAGCGACAGGCACAGACTCACTGCTGCAGCTGCCGCTGGACGATCAGAAGCAAAAATAAAAAGAGAAGGAGGCGATTGCCTCCTTTTTATGTTTTTTCCTGAGGGTCTTTTTCCGGCACTAATTCTTCAGACGCCTCGGTTTGATAGCTCCATAGCGTGCTATCCGTCTCTGTTGTGTCCTGATAATCTTCGGGAAGTACATATTGCTGCAAATACCGGTGAAAAAATGCCTCAAAAACAGAAATGCAAAGTGCAGAGATAACCGATGCCGCGGCAGGCGAGACATTAAATCCGCCAATGTTCATAAGGAATATCCATAATACAATGAATGAAATTCCGAAATCAGCTGCAACGGCTGTGAAATTGCTTGTTCTCGGCAGAATCATGCAATCACCCGCAAAATAAGTGATTAAACTTAAGATCACTGTAATAAACAGAACGTTTAAAAAGGTTACTTGGTACATAAGATCCAGAACAATGTACAGTAAAGCAAGTGTGAGCGCCGTTTTAGAAGCGAAAGCAATTACGTGTTTCATTTGAACCACCTTCGTTATTTCGTTTAGTCTTCATTGTAAGCAATCCGCAAATTTTTAAACTGGTATATAGTGGTTATAAAGTATACGTTTTAATAAAATGTGAATAGACATCACAGGATTCACAAGTTAAAATATGTAAAAAGGGGGATGCAAATGAAAAAATACTGGATTTGTATTGCTGTTTTTTTATTATGTTTTAGCGGAATACACTCAGCTAAAGCGGCTACCACTGAATTCGGATCAAAAACAAGCTTCACTTTGGAGGGAAATGCAAAAGAGTTTCATATTGAAAATCCTGGGGCTGTAGCTGCCGACGATTACTTTTTAGGATATAAGTTCACCATAATGAACAACTCTTCGTGCGGTTTAAGCATGAAACTCCAGCGGATGGCGCTGAACGGAAATTTTTATACATTAAGTTCTAAAAACTACAGCGGCAGCTGGTTAAACCTCAGTGCCCAGGATAAAAAATCAATTGATCCGTATCACAAATACAGGATTCTGGTTGAAAGTTCTTCAAACGTCTGTGGCCCCGTCTATATTAAAGGGTTATACGGTGTAGAATATTATCATTTTGATTGAAAATAGATACTCGCTAAAGGCAGCGGGTTTTTTTATATTTAAATATAACTTATTGTACTATGTACTAAATATTCATATATAAATTTTGATGCACCCGCCCAAAAGAAAAGATAAACAAAAACAAATTCATAACGCACAAATATACAAAGTTGAAAAATGGATGAAAAGTTTCTTGAGGGAAACATTATTAGTTGACTTCAAAAGTGTGATGTCGGATAATAAGAATGTAAGTTTTTCCTCCTTAGCAGATTCGTTTCTTAAGCCAGGGCGAATCTGCTTTTTTTATGCAAAAAAACCCCTCTGTAAGGGGTTTTTTACGATAAATGAAGTTTAATAGAATTAATGTACGGCTCTGAATACGCCGATAACTTTCCCCAAAATGCTTACGTTTTGCAGGATAATCGGCTCCATCGTCGGATTTTCCGGCTGCAGCCGCACATAATTGTCTTCTTTATAGAAGCGCTTGACCGTCGCTTCATCATCTTCGGTCATAGCTACGACGATTTCTCCGTTATTGGCCGTGTTCTGCTGTTTGACGATGACGTAATCTTTGTCAAAAATGCCGGCGTCAATCATACTTTCTCCCATGATTTCTAACATAAAGACATGTTCGCCGGGAGGAACCATCCGGTCGGGAAGCGGAAAATACTCGTCGATATTTTCAACAGCCGTAATCGGAATACCCGCCGTCACTTTCCCGATGACCGGAACGTTTACGACCTGGCTTTTCGGAATTTGGACTTCTTCTTCATCCAATACCTCAATCGCTCTCGGTTTAGTAGGGTCCCGTCTGATCAGGCCTTTTGTCTCCAGCCGCGCCAAATGGCCGTGCACGGTTGAACTGGAAGCCAGTCCTACTGCTTCTCCTATCTCTCTTACAGAAGGCGGATATCCTTTCGTTTTTACCTCTTCTTTAATAAAACGCAGGATATCAAGCTGCCTTTTTGATAGCTTCGTCATATTTCGCACCTCAAAACGTCGATTTTAAGTAGATTATAGCATGATTTTCCTGACAGTACAAACATAGGTTCGAAAAAAACGATTGACAGAAACGTTTGTTCGTATATACTGAAAGGTATAAAAAGCGAACAAACATTCTTATTGGAGGTTGTTTACATGGCGAAAGAATCTATCATATTTGTCGGACTGTTTACTGCGATTTTAAGTGCCGCTATTTTACTTGTCTCATGTGCGGGAAATGATCAGTCCCTCAGCCAATATGTTAAAATAAAGGTTCAGGACGGCGATACACTCTGGTCACTTGCGGATCATGTAGCAGAAAAGAAACACATTAATAAAGAAGATTTCATTGAGTGGGTGACGGAGAATAATCATCTCCAAACTGCTGATATAAAGCCTGGAGACGAACTTTTTCTTCCGGTTAAGAAGAAGCATCCGGCCGTATATCAGCTGGCCATTGTCAATTAGAGAGGAAAGAGAGAAATGAAGGCGCTCATTTATGCCCGCGTAAGCACAAACAAAGAACAGCAGCAAACGTCATTAAAAAGACAGGAAGAGGAGCTCAGTGAGATCGCTGCTGCAAACGGCATGGAAGTCGTGAAAGTCATTTCTGAGAAAGCCAGCGGTTACGAAATGGACCGCGACGGAGTATTTGAAATGCTTGATGAAATTAAAAAATCACATATTGACGCGATATTGGTGCAGGACGAAACGAGATTGGGAAGAGGAAACGCCAAGATAGCGCTTTTGCATTGCATTTACAGGGAGAACGTAAAGATATATACGACGGCTCATAAAGGTGAACTGGAGCTTTCCGAAGCTGATACGATGGTAC
This sequence comes from Bacillus sp. IS1, assembly GCF_032461585.1. Classification (NCBI taxonomy): domain Bacteria; kingdom Bacillati; phylum Bacillota; class Bacilli; order Caryophanales; family Bacillaceae; genus Bacillus; species Bacillus sp. IS1. Next base: position 685,143 of record NZ_JAWCWR010000001.1, read on the forward strand.
TTGAAATCGTCAGTATTGTTGAGGAATATCAAAGGAAAATTCACAATATGAAAATCCGGCGGGGAATGAAAAGAGCCGTGAAAAACGGCTACAAACCTGAACGGAATCTGAAAAACAGACATGAAAACAGCGGAAAAGAAAAAAAAGAGGTTCCGGTTTCGGAAATTATCAGGCTGAGAGCCAACAAGCTTACCTTTGCAGAAATCGCAGCGACCTTAAGGGGATTCGGCTATGATGTGTCCAAAGCCACGGTTCACCGGCGGTTTCAGGAATATACCGCAGACACAGAAGGCAGCTGACGCGCATCAGTTGTAAAAAAGACTGCGTTTTAGTAGTATATAATCAACACGCACCAAAGGAGCTTATTATGATTTCTAAAGAAAAAATCGCAAGAATTAACGAATTGGCTCAAAAAGCTAAATCAAACACAATAACGGATGAGGAAAAAGCTGAACAGCAAAAGCTTCGCCAGGAATATTTGAAAGGATTCCGCTCCTCAATGAAAAATACGTTAAAGAGCGTAAAAGTGATTGATCCGGAAGGCAACGATGTCACCCCGGAAAAATTAAAAAGAGAACAACAGAAAAATAATCTTCATTAAACAGAAAGAATACGGCAATACGTATTCTTTTTTCGTATATACTAATATCAGGATGTGCTTTACGACAATTTTCAACAAGTTTATCTCAAATTTAAGCTGAAAGAGTTGAGAAAAAGTCAGCATCGCTTTATGATGAAAAGGTACAACAATAAGGAAGGGGATTATAATGGATACAATTGAAAAGAAATCAGTTGCCACCATTCGTACACTATCTATAGACGCAATTGAAAAAGCGAATTCCGGACATCCGGGCATGCCGATGGGAGCCGCTCCGATGGCATATACATTGTGGACGAAATTTATGAATGTAAATCCGCAGAATCCGGGCTGGTTTAACCGCGACCGCTTTGTTTTATCAGCAGGCCACGGTTCAATGCTTTTATACAGCATGCTGCATTTAAGCGGATATGACCTCAGCATTGAAGACTTGAAACAGTTCCGTCAATGGGGAAGCAAAACACCGGGACATCCGGAGTTCGGGCACACAGGCGGAGTAGACGCTACGACCGGGCCGCTTGGACAGGGTATTGCAATGGCAGTGGGAATGGCAATTGCAGAACGCCATCTGGCTGAGACATATAACCGTGATTCATTCAACGTAGTTGATCATTATACATACAGTATTTGCGGAGACGGCGATTTAATGGAAGGCATTTCTTCCGAAGCAGCTTCTCTTGCAGGCCATCTTGAATTAGGCCGCCTGATCGTATTATACGATTCTAATGACATTTCCTTAGACGGCGATTTAGACCGTTCTTTCTCTGAAAATGTAAAGCAGCGTTTTGAAGCAATGAACTGGGAAGTTCTTTATGTTGAGGACGGAAACAACATCGCTGAATTGACGGCTGCAATTGAAAAAGCGCGCCAGAATGATAAAAAACCGACATTGATCGAAGTGAAAACGACAATCGGTTTCGGTTCTCCAAACCGCGCGGGCACATCCGGCGTTCACGGCGCTCCGTTAGGACAAGAAGAGAGCAAGCTGACAAAAGAAGCGTATGCTTGGACGTTTGAAGAAGATTTTTATGTTCCGGAAGAAGTATACGGGCATTTCAATCAAGCTGTAAAAGAAGCCGGCTCGAAAAAAGAACAGGAATGGAATGAACTGTTCGCGGCTTATAAAGAAAAATATCCTGAGCTTGCTGAACAGCTGTCACTCGGCATGAAAGGCGAGCTTCCTAAAGACTGGGATCAGGAAGTTCCCGTTTATGAAAAAGGCAGCAGCCTTGCTTCCCGCGCATCTTCAGGTGAGGTGCTGAACGGGATCGCCAAGAAAATTCCTTTCTTTGTCGGGGGATCTGCTGACCTTGCTGGTTCAAATAAAACGACAATCAAAAATGGAGGAGACTTCACGGCCAAAGACTACGCCGGGAAAAACTTCTGGTTCGGTGTCCGTGAATTTGCGATGGGCGCTGCATTAAACGGAATGGCGCTTCACGGCGGCCTCCGCGTATTCGGCGGCACATTCTTTGTGTTCTCTGATTATTTAAGACCTGCCATTCGTCTGGCGTCATTGATGGGTCTTCCCGTCACTTATGTATTCACACATGACAGTATTGCCGTAGGAGAGGACGGGCCGACTCACGAACCGATTGAGCAGCTTGCTTCTTTACGCGCACTTCCTAACCTTTCTGTGATCAGACCTGCTGACGGAAATGAAACCGCAGCTGCATGGAAGGTTGCCGTTCAAAGCCAAGATCATCCGACAGCTCTTGTATTGACACGCCAAAACCTGCCGACGATTGATCAGCAGGCTGAAGAAGCGTATGCGGGCGTGGATAAAGGGGCTTATATCGTTTCCAAAGCCCAAACAGAATCACCGGCCGCTCTTCTTTTAGCGACAGGTTCTGAAGTCGGACTTGCGATCGAAGCTCAAGCGAAACTGGCTGAAGAAAACATTCACGTATCTGTAGTCAGCATGCCGAGCTGGGACCGCTTTGAAAAACAATCGGCCGAGTACAAAAACAGCGTGCTTCCTCCGAATGTGACGAAACGTCTTGCGATCGAAATGGGTTCAAGCTTCGGATGGGGCAAATTTACCGGTCTTGAAGGAGACGTTCTCGCAATTGACCGTTTCGGTGCTTCAGCTCCGGGAGAAACAATTATGAAAGAATACGGGTTTACTGCAGAAAACGTGGTTGACCGCGTGAAAAAACTTTTAAACAAATAACGAGACAAAAGAGGATGAGTCAAATCATCCTCTTTTTCCTGTTTATGTGACAAAAATAGAAGGGGCGGCGTAACAGTAATAGACAATTCTTTCTTTTCTCCTTTTGTATAATAGAAAGCAATAACGAAGCGCTGTAAAAGGGGATGAGGAAATGGAACGTCATTACTATACGCACCTGATAAAGGATGAGTTTGCGAACCACTACTTCGGGCGGGAAACGGCTATGTTTGAGTTGTTTCGAGACTATCATTGGACAGATCTGACACCCCAGGAATATCAAATGACAGAAAAGCAAGTTCAATATATAACGGAACCGATTCCGGTGATACATATGCATCAGCGTCTCCAGCTGCATTTAAACCGAATGAGTTACAGCCGTTTGGATTCCATTTACCGGCTTACACTGCCCGGAGAAAAGGGCCGCGCCACCTTCATGATGAAAGACAGTTTAATTGAGATTGCAGCTTCGGGAGATTATGAGGCGGAAACGATTTTCTTTGAGATTCTGCGTAAAATCAGCCCCTGTTTTCTTGCAATGGATTTCAAGACACGGCGCTACGGGTGGTTAAATCCGGTCAGAGAAAGAAATTTTGTCTAAAAACGAGGAAAAAGAGATGTAAATGTTGTATAATAGCCTTTGGTTTAGTACACTTTAAACTAGACAACATGAAGGAGGAAATAAAATGACTTTATGGGTTGGCATCCTAGTGGGCGTTGTCGCATTGCTCATAGGTGTTGCACTCGGGTTTTTTATTGCTCGTAAATATATGATGAGCTATTTGAAAAAGAATCCGCCTATTAATGAACAAATGTTACGCATGATGATGATGCAAATGGGAATGAAACCTTCTCAAAAGAAAATTAATCAAATGATGAAAGCCATGAATAATCAAGCGAAATAATACGTACAGATTATGATATAGAGATACATGGTTATAAAAATAAAAAACCCGGAGAGGGTTTTTTATTTTGGCGTCATGTTTCACCCCAACTGCCGGTGTGCAGTTCTTTTTGGTATTGTATGAGAAGGTGGTCAAGCTCCTGGCTGAGTTCTATCGTAATGTTTGATGTCATTCCGTTTGTCATGACGATTTTAAGCAGCTCTGCCCGTTTTTTTTCAATTTCATTTAATAGATGCTCTCTAATCACAGGGATATATCCTTTCATACATAAATCTTTCACCTGAGTCGCTATTATTATATCCACATTTATACTGTTTTTCAAATAAGAAGGAGTATAATATCTCGATGTCAAATTAAATTATATAAGCTTTTTCTATAAAAAGTAATCCTTCTCGGGAAAGTGTTAAAAAAATGAAATGATTTTGTCATAACTCGAAGGGAGTGTGTCATCGTGAGTTTTAATTACTTTCTGACGTTTGGGGCCGGATTTCTGTCTTTCATTTCTCCATGCTGTCTGCCGTTGTACCCCGCCTTTTTATCTTACATAACTGGTGTCAGTATGGACGAGGTGAAAACAGAAAAAGTGATGCTGCAAAAGCGCGGCCTCGTGCATACACTTTGTTTTTTGCTTGGTTTCTCCGTGATTTTTATCGCATTGGGATATGGAACTTCGTTTATCGGCAGTTTTTTTACCCAATATCATGAAGCGATCCGCCAGTTTGGCGCTATCATGCTGATCCTTTTCGGGCTGATTACTGCCGGTGTGTTTCAGCCGAAATTCATGATGAAAGAGCGGCGCATTCACTTTAAGCGCCGTCCGGAGGGGTTTATCGGTTCGGTTCTGATCGGTCTTGCGTTTGCAGCCGGCTGGTCGCCGTGCAGCGGGCCCATTTTAGGAGCGGTATTTTCGCTGGCCAATACAAATCCTTCTTCAGCAGTGCCGTATATGTTTTTATATGTTCTCGGATTTGCGATTCCTTTTCTTGTTCTTTCATTTTTTATTACCAGAATGAATTGGATTCGCAAGCATCAGCTGCTTATCATGAAAATCGGCGGCATTCTTATGATTCTGATCGGAGTTATGCTGTTTTTTAACTGGATGAGCTACATTCTGATCGTTCTGTCAAATCTTTTCGGAGGATTTACGGGTCTGTAACGGATTAATAACTTTTGAACTATTATATACCCTTTTGTTTTTGGTACAATAAGACTAGTTAATGTTAAATATGTGGAGGGGAATATGACACGAGTTTTAGTTGTAGATGACGCCAAGTTCATGAGGGTGAAAATCAGAGAGATTCTGGAATCGGCGAATTACACAGTGGCCGGGGAAGCGGCTGACGGTGAGGAAGCTCTGGCAGTATATCAAAAAATCCGTCCCGACCTGGTGACAATGGATATTACCATGCCGGTCAGAAACGGTATACAGGCGCTGCAGGATATTTTAGCTTTTGACCCGAAAGCCCGGATCATCATGTGCACCGCCATGCGGCAGCAGCGGATCGTTCTGGAAGCGATTGAATTAGGCGCTAAAGACTTTATCGTTAAACCGTTTGAAGCATCTAAAGTGCTGGAAGCAGTAGGGCGGGTAACGGGAACGTAAACGTGTTCTCTTTTCAAATTGGTTTTTTTTATGTTTTTGGAGTATAGTATATAGTATCAAACTCCGTGCAAGCAAAGGAATGATAAAGATGATGATTATAATTTCATCCGTTATTGCAGCGGCCATGGCAATTTCCGTGATGATCGTCAGGATTAAATCCTCCGACAAGCCCGCTTCACCTAAAAAAATAATTCTCCCGCCGATTTTCATGAGTACGGGAGCGCTTATGTTCCTTTTTCCGATTTTCAGAGTGACGGGCGAAGAATTTTTGGAAGCCATTACGCTGGGCGTAATCTTCTCTATTTTTCTGATTAAAACATCTAAATTTGAGATTAAAAATAATGAAATCTATTTAAAACGGTCAAAAGCGTTTGTGTTTATCCTGATTGGTTTGCTGGTTATCAGAATCGCTATGAAATCCATTTTGAGCACGACGATTGATTACGGAGCTTTAAGCGGGATGTTTTGGATTCTTGCTTTCGGAATGATTGTCCCGTGGCGCATCGCGATGTTTTTGTCTTACCGCAAACTTTCGAATGAACTGAAGACCGCTGATATTCAGATGAATTAAAACCTTTCCGTCCGCCGGAAAGGTTTTTTATTTGAGCAGGGCTTGATAAGGAGTAAGATCAATCTGTTTTTCACGGAGATGCTTTTTTAAAAATTGATGATCACGCTTAGGAGTGGCCAGTATGTAACCCCTGATGATTAAATCACGGTTTATTTGTTCAGCTTCCTCCGCTAAGGAAAGTTCACCGATTTTTCCGGCGATTTTCGCTTTGGCTACATCCCGGAAGAGCTCCGGCACGGGGGCGACCAGTTCATCCAAAAACGCCTTGTCACCCTCATTCCATAAGTGCTTGCTTTTTTCAATATAATAGTCCTGCCAATCCAGTTCTGACCGGCCGTCTTCTTTCGGTAAGCGTTTTAAAAATTTTCGAAACATAAAAAACCCGCCGATAGACAGCAATCCGATCATCACGATGACCCAAAATAAAATAAACCACATAAACCAGCCTTCCAGCATTGTTCTATCTCCTCCTTACTTTAACCATATTGTAAACGAAGACAGAATAGAAGAACACATGAAAAAAAGAATAGAAAAAATGATAGATGTCCAGTCATTCCGGTTGCTAGAACATATTCTATCGTATAGTGATTCTGCTATTTGGCCATGGGAGATTCACTTTGAGGGTATATGACTGATATGACCGGACAAAAAAGCCGCTTCCATTGAGGGATGAAAGCGGCTTTTTTATGTTATAGAGGAAATTGAAAGGAAAAAGAGGCAGGAGTCTCATTTGGCTCCTTGTTCATGGAGACGGTCAGAATATGGTTGGTGAAATCAGTGAAAATATGTTTGTCATTCAGATAAAAAGGAAGCATCATTTGTTTGTTTAACGTCCGTTCAAGCGTTTTAACAGAGAGCATAAACTCATTTCCCGAAAGAGTGACGGTTATCGCTTGCACCTGCTTCAGCGCCGTCAGGTCGGCTTCAATGATATATTGACGGCTTGTTTCATATAGATCGATCGGCAGCGTCTCGTCATACCAAGCATACGGGTCCTCGTAAAACTGCCGCAGCCATTCTTCCGTATCATCAAATTCTTCAGCGTTTTTTGAGTGATTCATGGAAGCATCCCTCCATATTAAAAAGCCTTGCTATAACGTATGCAGAAGCTTTGAATGGGTGAATGGCACAAAAAAACAGACACCGGGGTCTGTTTTACATATCGTGGCTTGTATTATGTTTTTGTCTTGTATGGTTGCGGTTTTTCACTTTTTTGCTTCCGCTCAGCGGTTCCGGCTGGCCGGGGTTATGGCCCTTCGGAGCATTTTTATGCATATCTTTACTCGTATTTTTATTTGTCATGTTAAAGCCTCCTTTTTAAGGTGTTCCGGCTATTGGTTTGTTTTTCTTTTTTTATTGTTCTGCCGTTCTTCTTCCGTCAGGACGAGCTGGTCATTTTCTATATAACCCGCGCCTTTGCCTTGGCTTTTCGCATCATTCATGCCGTTAATTACATGATTGGCTTTCCGTTTTACCATGATCATCACCTCAACATTAATATGGCTCTTTACAGCCTGTTGTATGAGGCGGAAAATCGGACAAAATTTACCGAAAATCATACTGATAAGACGATCTTATTGTATTTAATAAAAACATTGATATTTACTTATGTATGATTTTATACTAAGATGAAATTGTGAGAAAATTGTGATGGAATGTGAACATTCATCTAAAGAACGATCTTGATCATTGAAGGGGGATTTTGGAGAATGACAAATCAGCAAAAAGTCGCAACACAAGACGTTTTCCAAGCAAGAAAAACATTTTCTTCAAATGGGAAAACATACAACTACTATTCATTAAAAGCATTGGAAGACGCAGGGGTCGGCAATGTTTCAAAACTTCCTTATTCTATTAAGGTTCTTTTGGAATCTGTTTTGCGTCAGGTAGACGGACGTGTCATTACAAAAGAACATGTTGAAAATTTAGCAAGATGGGGTACTGCTGAATTAAAAGATATCGATGTGCCGTTTAAACCGTCACGGGTTATTCTACAGGACTTTACCGGCGTTCCGGCCGTAGTTGACCTGGCATCTTTAAGAAAAGCCATGGCCTCTGTCGGCGGAGACCCTGATAAAATCAATCCTGAAATTCCGGTTGACCTGGTCATTGACCACTCCGTACAAGTCGACAAAGCCGGTACGGAAGACGCGTTAGCCATTAATATGGACTTAGAATTCGAAAGAAATGCAGAACGTTATAAATTTTTAAGCTGGGCAAAGAAAGCGTTTAACAATTATCAGGCTGTTCCGCCTGCAACAGGTATCGTTCACCAGGTAAACCTTGAGTTTTTGGCAAGTGTCGTTCATACGAAAGAGGAAGACGGAGAACTTGTGACATATCCTGATACATTGGTGGGAACAGATTCCCATACAACAATGATTAACGGAATCGGCGTCCTCGGCTGGGGTGTCGGCGGTATTGAGGCGGAAGCGGGAATGCTCGGCCAGCCTTCATATTTCCCTGTTCCTGAGGTCATCGGCGCGAAACTTGTCGGAAAATTGCCTAACGGAACGACGGCGACTGACTTGGCGCTGAAAGTCACTCAAGTGCTGCGCGAAAAAGGCGTAGTCAATAAATTTGTTGAATTCTTCGGTCCTGGTGTTGCTGAGCTTCCGCTTGCGGATCGTGCGACTATTGCCAATATGGCGCCGGAATACGGAGCGACTTGCGGATTCTTCCCGGTTGACGAGGAAGCACTTTCTTACCTGCGTCTGACCGGCCGTGAAGAAGAGCAGATCGATATTGTGGAAGCATACTGCCGCAACAACGGTTTATTCTATACGCCTGACGCGGAAGAGCCGATTTTTACAGACGTTGTGGAAATTGATCTGTCAAAAATCGAAGCGAACCTTTCAGGACCGAAACGTCCGCAGGATTTAATCCCGCTTTCCGTTATGCAGGAAACGTTTAAAAAACATCTTGTCAGCCCGGCCGGCAACCAAGGATTCGGAGCGGATGCTGCTGAAGAGAACAAAGAAATTTCATTTAAACTTAACAGCGGCGAAGATGCGGTTATGAAAACAGGGGCGATTGCAATCGCCGCTATTACAAGCTGTACGAATACATCAAACCCTTATGTATTAATCGGTGCCGGATTGGTAGCCAAAAAAGCGGTAGAATTAGGCTTGAAAGTGCCGAATTATGTTAAAACGTCACTTGCACCGGGGTCTAAGGTTGTTACTGGATACTTAGTCAACTCAGGCCTGCTTCCTTACATGAAGGAGCTCGGCTTTAACCTCGTAGGGTATGGCTGTACGACATGTATCGGGAACTCCGGCCCGCTTTCTCCAGAGATTGAAGAAGCGGTTGCTAAAAATGATCTCTTGATCACTTCTGTCTTGTCGGGTAACAGAAACTTTGAAGGCCGGATCCATCCGCTTGTCAAAGGAAACTACCTTGCGTCACCTCCGCTTGTTGTCGCATACGCATTAGCAGGCACTGTGAATATCAACCTGAAAACGGATCCGATCGGTGTCGGAAATGACGGACAAAATGTTTATTTCGATGACATCTGGCCGTCCATGGATGAAATCAATTCTCTCGTTAAACAGACTGTTACGCCGGAATTATTCCGCAAAGAGTATGAAACGGTATTTGACGACAACCAGCGCTGGAACGAAATCGAAACGACGGATGAAGCGCTGTACAAGTGGGATCAGGATTCCACTTACATTCAAAACCCGCCGTTCTTTGAGGAAATGTCTGTAGAGCCGGGAAAAGTTGAGCCTTTAAGAGGACTTCGCGTTGTCGGCAAATTCGGCGATTCCGTGACGACTGACCACATTTCTCCGGCCGGAGCGATCGGAAAAGACACACCGGCGGGCAAATACCTGCAGGAAAAAGGCGTTTCTCCTCGTGACTTTAACTCTTACGGCTCACGCCGCGGAAACCATGAAGTCATGATGAGAGGAACATTCGCCAATATCCGCATTAAAAACCAAATCGCACCGGGTACAGAAGGCGGATACACAACACATTGGCCTACCGGGAAAGTGACATCTATTTATGATGCCTGCATGCAGTATAAAGAAGATAAAACGGGTCTTGTCGTCCTGGCCGGAAAAGATTACGGAATGGGCTCTTCACGTGACTGGGCTGCAAAAGGAACAAACCTGCTCGGCATCAGAACAGTCATTGCCGAAAGCTTTGAAAGAATTCACAGAAGCAACCTCGTCTTCATGGGTGTGCTGCCGCTTCAGTTCAAACAGGGTGAAAACGCGGATACACTCGGCTTAACCGGTAAGGAAGTCATCGAGGTGGATGTTGATGAATCTGTACGTCCGCGCGACTTGCTGACTGTCAGAGCAATCAGTGAAGACGGTACGGTAAAAACATTTGAAGTTGTTGTCCGTTTTGACAGTGAAGTGGAAATTGATTACTATCGCCACGGCGGCATTTTACAAATGGTGCTTCGCGATAAAATGAAACAGTAGCAGAATGAACAAAGGAGAGAAAGCAGTCTGCTTTCTCTCTTTTTATGCGGGAGGCCTTAAGATGCTTGCGAAATGGCTGGGCGGAATATTACTTATCGGGTTGTTAGTGTATGCGGGCTGGAACATTTATTCTGTACAAAAAAGTCCGAAAGAAGGGACAGAAGAAGGGATGAAAGCCCCTGACTTTACACTTGATACATTGTCAGGAAAAAGCATCTCCCTTTCTGATTATAAAGGAAAAAAAGTGCTCCTCAATTTCTGGGCGACGTGGTGCAAGCCGTGCCGAATGGAAATGCCCGATATGCAGGAGCTGCAGAAAGAATATCCTGATATTGCGGTAGCAGCCGTTAATTTTACGTCCTCTGAAAAAAATATACAGGCTGTGAAATCATTTGCTGATCATTATCAGCTGACATTTCCTATTCTGATTGACAAAAGCGGAATTAACGGAGATTTCAACGTGCTTTCTTATCCGACAACATACATATTAGACGAAAAAGGAACCATTCAGCATATTCGCGTAGGCACGATGACAAAAAAAGAAATGAAAGAAAAACTGGATCTCAAATAGAGATTCAGTTTTTTTATTATGGAGGACTTAGGTTTTGAAAAATTGGAAAAAATGAATGAAAACACGGAGGTGAGAAGATTGAAAAAAATGCGAAAACGTTCTTTTCATGAATTGGTTATGGAAAATAAACGTGAGCTGATGACCAATACGGAATATTTGAATCAGCTTGAAGAAAAGCTGGAGCAGCGGTTCAAACAAAAATAACCTTTAATTTGCAGTCATGTTTGCACCTCCTTTTGCAAAATATACTCTTAAGGAGGGATGAACATGGGCATAAACAAGAAAGACGGCCAGCCGCAATACGCTCCGAGCCACTTAGGGACAAAACCCGTTAAATATAAACGCAACAAAGGGGAAAAGTTTCATGACAAGTCAAACGGACATCCGATTGTCATGCAGACGAAAGGCGAATAACATCATCAAAGGAGAGCAGACATTATGACAAACAATTATCAAAAACCGAATCCGGATGACCGTTCCGATAACGTTGAAAAGCTGCAGGATATGGTGCAGAATACAATTGAAAATATAGAAGAAGCCAAAGAATCAATGGAATTTGCGACAGATGAGGAAAAACAGCGCATTCAAGAGAAGAATGCCAGACGCAATGAAAGCATTGAATCGTTCCGCAGTGAAATCCAGGATGAATCGGCTGCAAGAGAAAACGGCTATCAATCATAATAAAAACCAGGGAAACCTGGTTTTTTTCTCTTTCCGGCTCGTTGTGATAAAATGGGGCTAATCTGATAATAAGGGAGCAGAGAACGTTGCATGTGTCAAAAAAAGAAATAGAAGTGCGTTATGCGGAAACAGATCAAATGGGCATCGTCTATCATGCCAATTACTTAGTCTGGATGGAGGTCGGCAGAACGGCGCTGATTAAGGAACTCGGATTCCTTTACAAGGATATGGAAGATAGAGGAGTGCTGTCCCCTGTATTGGATATCAGCATTTCTTATAAAAAGCCGCTCCGCTACGGAGAAACGGCTGTCGTACATACTTGGATTGAAGAATATAACGGATTTAAAACCGTTTACGGCTACCACATCTATAATCCGGATCAAGAACTTGCCATCAAAGCGACATCCTCTCATATATGCGTTGATAAAGAGAGCTTCAAACCGATTCAGTTTCGCAAGGCTTTTCCTGATTGGCATGCCGCTTACCAAAAGGCAAAAAAATAAGGAGCGGCTGCAGTTATGGCATTTGGAATTACGCGTAAGGAACTGGAAAGATGGAAGCGGGATGTATCGGAAGGGAAAATCGCTTTTTTAACGCATTACTGGCTGGACGACCGCTTTCCGGAGGCTAAGACCGTGACGAAGGCCGGTTCAAGCGATCTCAATAAACTGATCAGATGGGGAGCGGAGTACGGGCTGAAGCCGGAGTGGATTCACCATAAAAATGAATTTCCCCACTTTGACCTGCTCGGTGATACGCAAAGAAGCATATTAGAAAAAGAACATCTGACTGATCATCTCAAAAGGTTCAGGCTGTAAAAAAAAAGAACGCATCCGCTGCGTTCTTTTTTTTACACATAATCAAATACCGGCTCTTCTGCCTGATCTGAATATGTGACTGACAAATCGTGATTATCAAAGTACCATAAGTCGCTTTCTTCAATAAAAAAGGTAATGCCTTCAACTTCCGTGCTGGTGCCGATGTTCATCGGCCGGTCTTTTAAAATGCCGAGAGAAAAGCCTTTCTGAACGTTGCTGCATCCCCCGTAACGGACAAAGAAACGGACATGGTCGCCTGTTTCCAGATCGAGCTCTTCTTTGTACCAATCCAGCGCGCCTTTCGTTACTTTCATGTTCATCCGGAACACTCCCTTTTTGTTTCTCATATAAAGAAATTATCTCTATTATAAACGCATATGGCATTTTGATGTCAAAATTGAAGTTTCATCAAAACCATTTGATCTTCGGTTCTGTTTTGTTTATAATCCGTTTGATGTTTGCCCTGTGTCTGTAGATAACAAACGCGGTCAAGAGCGTCACTACGATTAATAAATAAGGGTCTTTTACAAACAGACAGTAAATAATCGTATAAATCCCTGTTAACATTGAAGACAGAGAAACAAATTTCGTAAGGAATAAAAATACGAAAAATACTGCAACCATCGTAACGAATAACAGCGGAGCATAAAACAGCAGGACGCCCCCTGATGTGGCTACGGCTTTGCCTCCCTTAAACTTTGCGAACACGGGGAATACATGGCCGATTACTGCTGCCACCCCTGCGAGAAGAGGATGAATGGGGACGTGCAGCAAATATGGGAGCGCCGCGGCCAAGGTGCCTTTTAAAATATCGGCTGCGATGACGACAGATCCCGCTTTAACGCCAAGCGTGCGAAAAGCATTTGTGGCGCCCAAATTGCCGCTTCCGTGTTCTCTAATATCGATCCCTTTCGCAAGTTTGCCTACGATTAAACCTGACGGGATGCTGCCTATTACATAGGCCAAAATAATCAATAAAGCAATCAACATCTACATTTCTCCTTTTCAATGTCCCTTCACTCTATTTTAACACGAGTTGTTACCGTCTGATGACAAGTTTTTTGAGAATTAAGCTGACAAAGCGCTTTTTTTGATTCCGGCGAAGCGGTCATGTACAATATATCAAAAGGAGATGGTAAAGATGCAAAATCCTTCAAAATCAGAGATTAAAGAAATTCTGGACCGGAGCAAACGGATCGCAGTCGTCGGGCTGTCAGACCGTCCCGACCGGACTTCTTACATGGTTTCCAAAGCGATGCAGGATGAAGGGTATGAAATTATTCCCGTCAATCCAACGATTGATGAGGCGCTTGGCGTTAAAGCCGTCGCTTCATTAAAAGACGTGGAGGGACCGATTGATATCGTGAATGTGTTCAGACGCTCTGAGCAGCTTCCCGGCGTCGCTGAAGAATTTTTACAGACGGACGCTCCCGTTTTTTGGGCGCAGCAGGGTCTTGCAAATGAAGAAGCGTATCGCATGATTACAGACAAAGGACGGACGGCTGTTATGGATTTATGTATAAAAGTCGCCCGCGCTGTTATAAAATAGGAACAAAAAAGGCAAAAATCCTTGGCAAATCAGGGGTTTTTTGCTTTTTTATTGAAAGAATACTCTTTGCGTATGATGATGAAACAGATACAATAAAGCATGAACAGCTTTTTTAGAAACCCCTTTATACAGGGGTTTACAGTCTGTTTGCGATGGCCGGCATAAAGCTATATAATAGAAAGCGAACTCATGTTCTTATCCGCCGAAAAGGGCACCAAAAAGATGAAAAGCCGTTCGAATGTATGTCTTGCGGCCTAAAAAACGAGCCATTCGCTTAAATATGTTGCGAAATCAAGCATATTGGTTATAATTGTGAGTCCGAGGAGAATTGGACCGAAGCTTGCGCATACTGAAAAACAAAGACATGAAAACATTTAAAAAAGAGAATGATTAAGAGCAGGTTTTTTGAAAGGGGTTTGTACGTTTGGCTAGAAAACAGCAATTTGATTACAACGAAGATGCCATACAGGTGCTTGAAGGCCTGGAAGCCGTCAGAAAACGACCGGGAATGTACATCGGTTCGACGGACGCACGCGGCCTGCACCATCTGGTATATGAGATCGTCGACAATTCCGTCGATGAAGTTCTTGCCGGCTACGGAGATCATATTATCGTAACGATACATAAGGACAACAGCATCTCTGTACAGGACAGAGGACGCGGAATGCCGACCGGGATGCATAAGCTCGGAAAGCCGACGCCGGAAGTTATTTTCACCGTGCTGCATGCCGGGGGGAAATTCGGACAGGGCGGCTATAAAACAAGCGGCGGTCTGCACGGTGTCGGCGCATCTGTCGTAAACGCGTTATCGGAGTGGCTGACAGTTACTATTGAGCGTGACGGATATGTTTATAAACAACGATTTGAAAACGGCGGCAAGCCCGTGACTTCACTTGAAAAAATCGGAACGACCAAAAAAACGGGAACGCTTACCCATTTTAAACCTGATCCGTCAATGTTCAGCGCAACGGTTTATAATTTTGACACGCTGTCAGAACGTCTGCGCGAATCAGCTTTCTTGTTAAAAGGTTTGAAAATAGAATTAATTGATGAACGGAACGGCGTAAAAGAAGTATTTTATTATGAGAACGGAATTGAAGCATTTGTCGCTTATTTAAACGAGGAAAAAGACGCTTTATGCGAAGTGGTTTCCTTTGAAGGCGAGCATCATGACATTGAAGTCGATTTCGCGTTTCAGTTTAATGACGGGTATTCAGAAAATATGCTGTCATTCGTTAATAACGTCAGAACAAAGGACGGCGGCACCCACGAATCAGGAGCCAAAACGGCAATGACAAGAGCGTTTAACGAGTATGCGCGAAAGGTTGCCCTTTTAAAAGAGAAAGACAAGAACCTTGAAGGCGCCGATATCAGGGAAGGTTTGTCCGCAATCATTTCCGTGCGTATCCCGGAGGAACTGCTGCAATTTGAAGGCCAGACGAAAGGGAAGCTTGGCACAAGTGAGGCGAGATCAGCCGCGGATGCCGTCATTTCCGAGAATCTTGCTTATTTCTTGGAAGAAAACCGCGATACGGCGACCCTGCTTGTCAAAAAAGCGATTAAAGCAAGCCAGGCCCGTGAAGCGGCCCGTAAAGCGAGAGAAGAAGCGAGAAGCGGCAAAAAGCGAAAAAAATCAGAAGCGACGCTGAGCGGAAAACTCACACCGGCCGGTTCCAGAAATCCGGCGAAGAATGAATTGTATCTGGTGGAGGGAGACTCTGCGGGAGGCTCTGCAAAACAGGGAAGAGACCGGAAATTCCAAGCCGTGCTGCCCCTTCGCGGAAAGGTCATCAACACAGAGAAAGCAAAGCTTGCAGACATCTTCAAAAATGAAGAAATCAATACGATTATTCATGCGATCGGCGGCGGTGTCGGCGCAGATTTTGATATAGACGACATCAACTATGACAAGATCATCATCATGACGGACGCGGATACCGACGGCGCGCACATTCAAGTCTTGCTGTTAACGTTTTTCTACCGCTATATGAAACCTTTAATCGAGCACGGAAAAGTCTTCATCGCCCTTCCGCCTCTTTACAAAGTGAGCAAAGGAAGCGGTAAGAAAGAGATTATTGAATATGCCTGGTCCGACGAAGAAATGGACGGCGTTTTAAAGAAAGTCGGCAAAGGGTATACCATCCAGCGCTATAAAGGTCTGGGAGAAATGAACGCAGACCAGCTCTGGGAAACGACGATGAATCCCGAATCGCGAACTCTCGTCAGAGTCAAGATCGACGATGCGGCAAGGGTAGAGCGCCGTGTAACGACATTAATGGGAGACAAAGTAGAACCGAGAAGAAAATGGATTGAAAAGAATGTTGCCTTCGGATTAGATGAGGAAAGCAATATTTTAGAAAATGAAAACTTGTCGGTCGCTGAGGAGGTTTAATAGTGGCACAGCCAGAATTATTTCATGATTTACCGTTAGAAGAAGTAATCGGCGACCGTTTCGGACGCTACAGTAAATACATTATTCAAGACAGGGCGCTGCCCGACGCTCGTGACGGTTTAAAGCCGGTGCAGCGGAGAATTTTATACGCCATGCACGCAGACGGAAATACATTCGATAAAAATTTCCGTAAAGCGGCGAAAACGGTCGGAAACGTTATCGGTAATTATCATCCGCACGGTGACAGCTCCGTTTATGAAGCGATGGTGCGGATGAGCCAGGATTGGAAAGTGCGGAATGTGCTGATTGAGATGCACGGCAACAATGGAAGCATTGACGGTGATCCGCCGGCTGCCATGCGTTATACGGAAGCGAGATTATCTTCTATCGCGTCAGAGCTTTTGCGTGATATTGATAAAAATACGGTTGAATTCGTTCCGAACTTTGATGACACTAGTAAAGAACCGGTTGTTTTCCCCGCCATGTTCCCTAACTTGCTTGTCAACGGATCAACCGGGATTTCAGCGGGCTATGCGACTGATATTCCCCCTCATCATCTGGGTGAGGTCATTGATGCCGTCATTAAACGGATTGAATCTCCGGATTGCACCGTCGATGACTTGATGCAGGTGATTAAAGGGCCTGACTTTCCGACAGGAGGCATTATTCAAGGAGTCGACGGCATTCGGAAGGCTTATGAAACCGGGAAAGGCAAAATTATTATCCGCGGCAAGGCTGAAGTGGAATCCGTAAGAGGCGGACGGGAGCAGATCGTCATTACAGAAATTCCGTTTGAAGTAAACAAAGCCAATCTCGTAAAGAAAATGGACGAGTACCGCATAGACAAAAAAGTCGAAGGCATTTCTGAAGTCCGGGATGAAACTGACCGCACGGGGCTTCGGGTGGTCGTTGAGTTAAAGAAAGAAGCCGATGCAAAAGGCATTTTGAATTTCTTATATAAAAACACTGATCTGCAGACAACATATAACTTTAATATGGTCGCCATACATAACCGCCGGCCGATGCTGATGAGTCTTACAGCCATCCTGGATGCGTATATTTCCCACCAGAAGGAAGTAGTGACAAACCGCTCCGTCTTTGAATTGCAAAAAGCAAAAGAGCGGCATCACATCGTTGAAGGACTGATGAAGGCACTGTCTGTGTTAGATGAGGTCATAGCGGTCATCCGGGCAAGCAGCGACAAGAAAGATGCGAAACAAAACTTAATGTCTAAATTCGCATTTACGGAGCCGCAGGCTGAAGCGATCGTATCCTTGCAGCTGTATCGTCTGACAAACACGGATATTACGGCGTTAAAAGAGGAAGCGGAAGAGCTCAGCAAGAAAATTCAGGAGCTCGAAGCCATTTTAAGTCATGATAAAAAGCTGTTAAAAGTCATTACAAGCAGCTTGAAAAAATTGAAAAAGACCTATGCTGACAGCAGACGGTCTGTCATTGAAGAAAAGATTGAGGAAATTAAAATCAATCTTGAAGTCATGGTAGCCTCTGAGGACGTATATGTGACAGTCACAAAAGACGGCTATGTAAAACGAACAAGCCAGCGGTCATTTGCCGCTTCTAACGGCCAGGATTTCGGTATGAAGGATACTGACAGGCTGATTCACCAATTTGAAATGAATACAACGGATGTTCTCCTGCTCTTTACCAATAAGGGAAGCTATGTTTATTGTCCGGTTCACCAGCTTCCCGATATCAGGTGGAAAGACATGGGGCAGCACGTAACGAACATCATCACGATTGACCGTGATGAAACCATCGTGAAAGCTATACCGGTAAAAGAGTTTGATCCATCTTCATATTTATTGTTTATGACGAAAAACGGCATGGTGAAAAGAACTGAAATGACGCATTACAAAGCGCAGCGTTACTCGAAAGCGCTTGTTGCCCTTAATCTGAAAGGGGACGACGAGCTGATTGATGTTCATGTCACAGACGGCGGCAGCCAGCTGTTTATCGCCACCCGCCTCGGGTACGGTTTATGGTTCGGTGAAGATGAAGTAAATGTAGTCGGTGCCCGTGCGGCCGGCGTAAAGGGCATAAATCTAAAAGACGGTGATACCGTCGTATCAGGACAAATCCTGCATGAGACAGATTCGCTTGTCCTCGTCACACAGCGGGGAGCAATCAAGCGGATGAACCTATCTGAATTCGAAAAAACATCCAGGGCGAAGCGCGGTGTCATCATGCTGCGTGAGCTTAAAAAGAACCCGCATCGCGCAGTCGGCGTATTCGCGTGCGCTTTAGCCGACATGATCGCTGCGGAAACAGAAAAAGGCGAGAGAATCGAAATCGCCGTGAAGTCCTTGCGGGCGAATGACCGATACAGCAACGGTTCCTTCTTTACCGATGAAGCTGAGACAGGGCCGGTAACAGATGTATGGCGTATCCCCGCGTCTGATGTTTAAGAGTAAAAATAAAATAAAAAAACCTCCGCTCATTGAGCGGAGGTTTTACTATTTAGCTTTCATGGCTGCCGAATAAGTCGGTGATAGCGTGAATGACTTCGATTCCCTGCCATACAAATAAATTCAATGCAGTGAATGAAAACAACCCTAAAATCACCATTCGTAAGATAAACAACATGTTTAACAACCTCCTCATTTTATGTTACATAGATAGGCGATGTTGAACATGAAGCTCATCGAAATACGAGGACTGATAAAATTTAGCGATTAAAAAGCTTTTCTTTCGCTGTCTTCTCCGGGAAGCGGGGCGTCTCCTGTCTGATATCACGATCAGTGAGACAGAAGCGGCAAAAAGCGCCGTCAAGATATATGAGCCCGTCAGCGATTTTTTCTCATCATCAGCATTTTGGCCGGCCTTCATTTCGTGCATTTCCTGCTGGTCGGCTACCGCTTTAAAATGATGAGCAGTATCAAACGCATGGGGAATGGAGAGCAAATGAAAGCTTGCAATCGCTAAAAATAAAATAGAAGCTTTTAAAAACAAGATTTTTTTCAAATGTTCTCCCCCCTTCATAATTCTGAATATTTTTATTATAATACCCTAATTTAAATGTAAAGTAAACATATTTATTAAATTTAAAAAATTATTATCCTGGTTAAGTATATACCATTTCATCCATCTTTTCATCTCTTTTTTCTTAAAGACCTATTTGTTATGATATGCACGCATTCCTTATGACGTGACAACATTTTTCGGGCTGTAAGATAAAAAACGGGGCATGACAGCAAAAGACGTGATGAAGAAACCGAAACATTTTCTTAAAAAAACTTCTCAACCACTGTTGTTGTGATATAATAATACTCGTTGTGTTAAAAGATCTAACATATGCAGCAAAAATGACAGTAAAAGATATGTAAAAGGGAGGTTAAACATGGAGGCTTTCATCAGTGAAATCATAAATGTTCCAAATGATTTTATTTGGAAGTATCTTGTTTATATTTTAGTCGGGATCGGTTTGTACTTTACGTTCCGTTTTCGCTTTATTCAATTCCAATACTTTATAGAAATGTTTAGAATCGTCGGGGAGAAGCCGCAAGGAAATAAAGGAGTGTCTTCAATGCAGGCATTCTTTATCTCAGCCGCTTCTCGTGTCGGAACCGGAAACTTGACCGGCGTCGCGCTGGCGATTGCAACAGGCGGTCCCGGCGCAGTATTTTGGATGTGGATCGTAGCGATTGTCGGTATGGCTTCCAGCTTTGTGGAAAGCACCTTGGCGCAGCTGTATAAAGTGCGTTCCGGTGACGAATTCCGCGGCGGTCCGGCATATTACATGGCAAAGGGACTGGGCGCCCGCTGGCTCGGTATTTTATTCGCCGTATTGATTACCGTTTCTTTCGGACTTATCTTTAACGCCGTGCAGTCAAATACGATTTCTGTCGCGTTTGACGAAGCATTCCATGTGAATAAAACAGTTATCGCAATCATTTTAGCTGTATTAACGGCTTTCATTATATTCGGCGGTCTGAAACGTGTTGTTTCCGTCTCGCAATTAATCGTTCCGGTCATGGCGGGTATGTATATTCTGATCGCGCTGTATGTCGTGATTGTAAATATTACAGCGGTACCTGAGCTGTTTGTTACGATTGTGAAAAATGCGTTCGGTCTTGAACAGATCGTCGGCGGAAGCTTAGGAAGCATCATTATTATCGGTGCGCAGCGCGGCCTGTTTTCAAACGAAGCGGGTATGGGAAGCGCGCCGAATGCCGCAGCGGCTGCACATGTGTCGCATCCGGCTAAGCAGGGATTAATTCAGACGCTCGGCGTGTTTTTTGATACATTTATCGTTTGTACATCGACTGCCTTTATCATTTTATTGTACAGCTTTACGCCTAAAGGAGACGGCATTCAAGTGACGCAAGCCGCACTGCAGCACCACCTCGGCGGATGGGCGCCGACATTTATTGCGATTGCGATGTTTTTATTCGCATTCAGTTCTGTCGTCGGCAACTATTACTATGGTGAAACGAATATTGAATTTATTAAAACAAGCAAAACATGGCTTAATATTTACCGCGTATTCGTTGTAGTGATGGTGGTATACGGATGTTTGGCTGACTTCCAGATCGTCTGGGACATGGCAAACTTGTTTATGGGACTCTTGGCTCTCATTAACTTAGTGGCAATCTTACTGCTGAGTAATGTAGCCTACAAGATCTATAAGGATTATGCCGCTCAGCGCAAAAAAGGTCTTGATCCTGTATTCAAAGCCGAGAATACGCCGGAGCTCAGGCATATTGAAACATGGGCGGAAGAAGAAGGTACAAGCCCCGAACGTAAGACTGCTAACTGAGGAAACATGCATACAATTTTCAAAAAACCCCTTACATTTTGTTGTGAGGGGTTTTTTCATGTGAAAAACCGGGTTATTTTTGCCGAAAACAGATTTTTTTGAATTTGTTGTATTTTTCTCTTGTGTGTGTAAGGGCTTTCATATAAAGTTTAACTAAACCGGTTTACCAAACCGATTTAGTCTTAAAGGAAAGGAGTATTAATGTGGCTTCTGATTATGGCATTTTTACGATCGGTGATGCGATGATCACCTTAAATCCCGCAAGCACAGGGCCTTTGCGTTTTGTTACCCATTTTGAACGAAAAGCAGGAGGAGCTGAACTGAATTTTGCGATTGCGTGCGCCAGATTGAATCTGCACTCAAAGTGGGTCAGCAGACTGGGGAAGGATGAGTTCGGCAGAGTGATTTATCAGTTTGCCAAAGGAGAAGGAATTGATGTGACTGACGTCTCCTATGTTGAAGGCTTTCCTACATCTTTAAATGTCAAAGAGATCAGAAATGACGGTTCAGGCAAGACGTTTTATTACCGTTTCAATTCACCAATTCTGACTCTTGCACCGGAAGATATAACAGAGAATATGTTTGCCGGCATTCACATCGTTCATCTTACCGGTGTGTTCCTCGCGCTTGATAAGAAAAACCTTGAAATTGCTGAAAGGGTGCTTTCCATCGCCAAAGCAAGGGGGATTCCCGTATCTTTTGATCCGAATATCAGGCTGAAGCTGTGGACGATTGAGGAGGCGCGTGCGGCATTTCATCAAATCTTTCCGCATACTGATATTCTTCTGGCGGGCCGGGGCGAAATGAAACAGCTGACAGGTCTAGGGGAAAATGAAGCATTAGCCCGGTTTGCAGAGACCTATTCAATCAGTCAGCTTGTCATAAAAGACGGTGAAGCAGGTTCTGCGCTGTATCATGATCATAAGTGGGTTCACAAAGAGGCTTTCCCGGTTGCGCCTGTTGACACGGTAGGAGCGGGTGACGGCTTTAATGCCGGTTACCTGTACGGTTATCTGCATGGTTTTGAACCGGAAAAACGTCTGGAGTTTGCCAATGCGGTCGGTGCGCTCGTCACCACAGTTTCCGGTGACAATGAAGGGCTTCCCTATCTAGAAGAGGTTCTGTCATTTGTAAACAAAGAGACTGTGATTGAACGTTAGCAAGCACAACTTAAAAAGCGGGTGAGAAAATGAAAGCGGTTCTAGTACGGAAAGCATTTGATCTGGTGGTGACGGAATGTGAGAAACCGTCTGTTGCCCATGCGGATGATGTTCTTGTCAAGGTGAAGCGGGTCGGAATTTGCGGATCAGATTTGCATATTTATCATGGGACAAATCCGTTAGCGTCCCTGCCGAGAGTAATCGGTCATGAAGTCACAGGGGAAGTCGCAAAGACCGGTTCTCTTGTCCGGCGTTTCAAGCCGGGTGACCGGGTAGTGATTGAACCGATATCTTATTGCGGAACATGCTATGCCTGCCGGAAAGGACGTCCGAACGTCTGCAAAGCGCTTTCGGTGTTCGGCGTTCATGAAGATGGCGGGATGCGGGAATATATCGTGCTTCCGGAAAAGCAGCTGCATGCCGTTTCGCCCGATCTGCCCTGGGAGGAAGCGGTCATGGCAGAACCATATACGATCGGCGCCCAGGCCGTTTGGAGAGGCCGTGTCGAGAAGGAAGATACCGTTTTGATTCAGGGGGCGGGACCGATCGGAATCTGCATATTAAAAATGGCAAAGTTCAAAGGCGCTTCCGTCATGATAACCGACTTGAATGATGAACGCTTGGCATTCGCCGAAAAAAACGGTGCGGACGTTACCGTCAACGCGCAAAAAGAAGATCCCGTTTTGCGGGTGAACGAATGGACAAAAAATGAAGGCGCCAATGTCGTCATTGATGCCGTCTGTCTCCCCTCAACGTTTGAAACGTCTATTGACGCGGTGTCTCCGGCCGGTCATGTGGTTGTGCTTGGTTTTGATGAGAGGACTGCCGGCATTTCTCAGCTTCCGATCACAAAAAAGGAAGTCACGATAACCGGTTCAAGATTGCAGACGAATCAGTTTCCGTACATTACAGACTTACTGAATAAAGGCCTGTTAACGCACGGCGGTCTTATTACACATACATTTTCAGCAGATGACGTCCATCAAGCATTTCAGTTGATCGAACAGCACCCGGGCAAGGTGGGAAAAGCAATCATTACGTTTGATTAAAGGAGGAGCGAGAATGCTGCCTAAGTACGCTATTTACGAAAAACTTCTGCATGCACAAGTGGTGGCTGTCATAAGGGGACAAAACAGCCAAGAGGCGCTTGAAGTTTCAAGAGCGGCCATTTCAGGAGGTATCAGCGCCATTGAGCTTACATACACAACTCCTGAAGTGGAAGATGTCTTTAAGGAACTCCGGCATCAAGATATTCTTCTTGGAGCCGGCTCTGTAATGGATACAGAAACGGCGAGACACGCCATTTTATCAGGCGCCTCATTTATCGTCAGCTCTCATTTTGTAAAAGAGATAGCATCTCTATGCAACCAGTACAGCGTACCGTATCTTCCGGGATGCATGAGCGTGTCTGATATGGCTTTGGCGCTCGAAGCCGGATGTGATGTGGTAAAGCTGTTCCCCGCTAATTCGTTTGACCCTTCATTTATCAAGTCGGTCAACGGTCCTCTGCCGAATGTCCGCATTATGCCGACCGGGGGCATCTCATTAAACAGCATGAATGACTGGCTCTCTGCCGGAGCGGTCGCGGTCGGTGTGGGAAGCGACTTGACAAAAGCATATCAAAAGGGCGGCTATGAAGCTGCCGTATCCCTCAGCAAAGAATACGTCTGCCGAAAAAACGAATATACGGGGGTGTAACATGAATATCACGTTTCGCTGGTATGGCCAAGGTAATGATACGGTGACTCTTGAACATGTCAGACAAATTCCCGGGGTCAAAGGCATCGTCTGGGCTCTTCACCAGAAGCCCGCGGGCGAAGTATGGGAAAAGGAGGACATTGAAGCGGAAGTCAGAGTCATTCAATCCTATGGGTTTCATGCAGAGGTCGTGGAAAGCGTGAATGTTCATGAAGCCATTAAACTTGGTCATGAAGAACGCGGACAATATATTGAACACTATAAACAGACCATTCGCAATCTGTCCGAATTCGGCGTGAAAGTCATCTGTTACAATTTCATGCCGATATTTGACTGGACGCGTACCGATATGTTCCGCGCGCTGGAGGATGGGTCAACCGCACTGTTTTTTGAAAAAGAGAAAGTGGAAAGTCTATCTCCGGAGGAACTGATCCGCACGGTTGAAGAATCTTCTGATTTGACGCTTCCCGGGTGGGAGCCGGAGAAAATGGCCCGGATCAAGGAACTGTTTGAGGCCTATCAAACGGTTGATGAAAAACAGCTTTGGGCCAATCTTGAGTTCTTTTTACATGAAATTCTTCCTGTAGCGGAGGAACACGGCATTCAAATGGCCATTCATCCGGATGATCCGCCCTGGTCAATTTTTGGCCTGCCCCGTATTATCACCAGTGAGAAAAGCTACGAAAAGCTGCGAGAGATTTCAGATTCACCCGCCAATTGTATTACGTTGTGCACGGGTTCGATGGGAGCGGATCCCGCCAATGATATGGTGAAGATCGCCAAACACTATGCGGGAGCTGCGCCGTTTGCCCATATACGAAATGTGAAAATCTGCGATAACGGTGATTTTACGGAAACTTCGCATCTTACCAGTGATGGGTCCATTGATATTACCGGTGTGGTAAAAGAATTGCACGGCCAAGACTATAAAGGATATGTACGGCCTGATCACGGCCGTCATATCTGGGGCGAACAATGCCGGCCGGGTTATGGTTTATATGATCGCGCCTTAGGAATTATGTACTTGAACGGACTGTGGGATGCGTTCTCGTCTCATGAGAAAGGGGTGAAGAGATGAGACCGATTCATGAACGTTTATCAGAAAGAACCGCTGTCATAACAGGCGGGAGCGGTGTTCTCTGTTCAGCAATGGCAAAGGAGCTTTCACGGCAGGGGATGAAAATTGCGATCGTCAGCCGGAATGCTGATAAAGCAGAGCGTGCGGCGGGCGAGATTGCTGACGCTGGAGGAACCGCGGTTTCTGTACCGGCTGATGTTTCAGCCCGTGATTCGCTCGAAAAGGCAAAAGACGAGATTATCAGCCGGTTCGGTTCTGTCAATCTTTTAATTAACGGAGCCGGGGGAAATCACCCTGATGCGATCACTGCCAGTGAGACGTATGAAGAGGATGAGCAGGGCACATCATTTTTTGATATGGACGAAACGGGGTTTTCCAGCGTATTTTCAACCAACTTTACCGGTGCATTTCTGGCATCGCAAGTGTTTGGAAAAGACCTTTTGAAGGCGGAATGTCCCGCGATTATTAATATTTCTTCTATGAGTGCGTATACACCGATGACAAAGGTGCCTGCCTACAGCGCGGCCAAGGCGGCGATTCAGAATTTTACGATGTGGATGGCTGTTCATTTCGCAAAAAAAGGGATGCGGGTGAATGCCATCGCTCCGGGTTTCTTTTTGACAGCGCAAAACCGTGAGTTGTTATTACAGGATGATGGAAGTCTGACAGACCGATCCAATAAGATTATGGCACATACACCGATGAAACGTTTCGGGAAACCGGAAGACCTTCTGGGAACGCTCCTGTGGCTTTCGGATGATTCATGCTCAGGCTTTGTCACAGGGGTCACCGTTCCCGTCGACGGAGGTTTTATGGCTTATTCCGGAGTGTGACAGAATCCATGTCCCTGTCAGATTGTAAACTATTTACTTCTGACTTATACTAGTGAAAAATGAAGACAGACGGGGATGAGTCTATGAAAACCATTACAATTTCTGATGTGGCGAAATATGCAAACGTATCTAAAAGCACCGTATCTCAATTTTTAAATCAGCGCTATGACTATATGAGCGAGAAAACGAAACAAAAAATAGAAGCGGCCATTCAAGAGCTGAACTATCAGCCGAATTTCGTCGCCCGCAGCTTAAAACAGAAATCAACATTTACAGTAGGTGTGGTGGTGGCTAATATTCTTCACACCTTTTCCACTCAGGTCATCAGGGCGGTGGAAGACTATTTTCATGAACAAGGATTTCATATTATTGTCTGCAATGCGGATGATGAACCGGAAAAAGAAAAGAAATATATTGAAATGCTGCGGGCCAAGCAGGTGGACGGAATTATTATTTTTCCGACGGGCGAAAATCTCTCTTTATATGAAAAGATGAAACGCGATACGTTTCCGGTCGTGTTTATGGACAGAACCATTGAAGAACTCGGGATTCCGACAGTGATGCTTGATAATCATCATGCAGCCGGTCTTGCCGTTGACCGGTTTATCGAAAGCGGCATAAAGAGAATCGCGATTATTACGACGTCCATTATTCGGGAAATCAGTCCGAGGGTAGAAAGGATTGAGGGGTATAAGAAGGCGCTTGACCGCCACGGAATGATGGTGCGGAACGAATATATCAAAACAGCCGATGCGGCTGATATTTCCAATGTTTTGTCAGAGCTGTTCTCACTTCAGGAGCCTCCGAAAGCGATATTGGCGGCAAACGATATCGTTCTTGTTGAGGTGCTGAAGTATATGAAGGAGCATGATATGACAATTCCGGATAAGGCAGCCGTCATCGGAATTGATGAAGTTCCTTTTGCGGGTTTTTTTACTCCTCCGATTACGACGATCGTTCAGCCTGCGGCAGAAATGGCGCGAAAAGCGGGAAGCCTTCTTCTTCGCCAGATACAAGAAAAAGATAGCGGTGAAAAACGGATTCACCGCTATAAACCGGCACTGCTCGCAAGGCAATCCGGATAACCGGTTTCATTGCATAAACCGGTTTACTCCGGCAATTTTAATATCTGAATATTAAGAAATAAGAGGGAGGGATTTTATGTTCTCAAAGGATAGATTCCCTATTATTCTTCTTTTATTTTCAGCCGGGGTGATTAACTATTTAGACCGCTCAGCGCTGTCTATTGCAGCGCCGTTCATACAGCAGGATCTCACATTGTCGGCAACCCAAATGGGGCTGATTTTCAGCAGTTTCTCTGTCGGATACGCTGTGTTTAACTTTCTCGGCGGTGTTGCATCTGACCGGTACGGGGCTAAATTGACATTGTGTACGGCGATGATCGTTTGGTCTCTTTTCAGCGGAGCGGTTGCGCTTGCTTTCGGATTTGTAAGTCTTTTGATTATCCGTGTTTTATTCGGTATGGGGGAGGGGCCGCTGTCGGCTGCCATAAGCAAAATGGTCAACAATTGGTTTCCTCCGTCTCAGCGCGCCACGGTCATCGGCCTGACAAACAGCGGAACGCCGCTCGGCGGAGCGATCTCCGGCCCGATTGTCGGGATGATTGCTGTGGCGTTCAGCTGGAAAGTTTCCTTTGTCCTGATCATGATTATCGGTTTAGTCTGGGCGGTCATCTGGTTTAAATTTGTCAAAGAACGGCCGGTGCCGACGGAAGACGCCCCGGCAATGAAAGCGGAGATTCAATCGCATGAGCAGCATATCCCGATGACCTTATTCGTAAGTCATCAAAGCCACTGAGGCTGTCCTGCCGATAACGGGATGGCCTTTTCGTTCTGCCGCTTGATCTGTTCCTATGATAATATAGGAATTGTTTACAAAAGAAGGGAAGAGGAGGGGGCATGAAACAGAAGCCGATATATGTCGAAATCAATATTGCATCTGATATAGAAACACTTTGGGAATATACGCAAACCCCGCATCTTCATAAGGAATGGGATCTGCGTTTTTCTGACATTACATATCTTCATAGGCTGCCAGATGAACCGCAGAGATTTCTATATGAAACACGAATCGGTTTTGGGCTGAAGGTATCCGGCACGGGCGAATCAATAGGTGACATAAGGCCTCGCTCGTCAGAAAGAGTGTCTTCGCTCGCTTTTGCCTCTGATCATCCGCTGTCACTTATAAAAGAAGGCAGGGGCTACTGGAAGTATATAGAGCGGGATAACGGACAAACCGCATTTTTGACTCAATATCAATATGAAACGGCCCGCGGTCTGCCGGGAAGTTGGATAGACCGGTTTTTATTTCGTCCTCTGCTAAGCTGGGCTACCGCATGGAGCTTTGATGCGTTGCGGCTTTGGATAGAACAAAACAGACATCCGAAGATATCAGTCCGTTTCGGATTTGTCTATGTCTGTATGTGTCTCGTATTCAGTCTGTATTGGTTTCTTCAAGGCTTTCATGATGGCTGTGCCGATGCAGAGATCGTGAGGGGAGCGCTGGAGACAGGGTTAGGGGTATTATGGCTGCTTCCCATGCGGAGAAAGTGGCTGATTCACACCGGGCAGTCAGTCTTCTTTTGTGTAACGGCACTGCTATATTCCGGCGGCGGATTCGTGATCTCATTAGGAGTGCTTACGATAGCCGGCATGATTCTTAAGCTCAAGCTGCCGAGCGCCTGGCATACAAAACGAAAGAGAGAAGTGAAATGACGGATTCAATGTATGAAAAAGCGATTACTCATTATCAATCACTGCACCCGATGCTGCAGAAACGGTACAGATTTGACGGATCACGCACGTTTTGCGGAGAAGGCGTTATGTCAGAAATAAAGGGAGGTTCTTTTCTTGTCAGAATGCTTTTAAAGACAGGTGTTTTTTTCAGATGTTTTTTCTCAGAGAGGGGAAACGATATCCCTTTCACTATCGAAAACAAAAACAGGCAAAATGGCGTGGAATGGAATCGTACCTTTTTCTTTAAAGGCAAAACGCGTTTTTTTGATGCGGTCATGGAATATGATGAGCGGGAAAACAGAATTCTTGATTACTTCGGCAAACCTCACATCCTACTGTCTGAACTGCATTTAGAAGCGTCTTCAGAAGGAGGGCTTGTTATTACATCCGGAAGGCAGTGGCTCCTGATAGGCGGAAAGAAAATCCCGCTTCCGGCATGGCTGTGCGGCAGTTCAACCGTTTATGAGGCTTATGATGAGGAAATGAATAGCTTCAGCATAAAGGTTCATGTGAAAAATCGGATACTCGGCACGCTTTTCTCTTACCGGGGGACTTTCCGGGAAACAGAGGGAGAAACATGCTGAAGCGTCATCTCATGGTAAGCGTGATTTGCTTTTTGGGATTTGCGGCGGCTGAAGCTCCGCATATATCAGCTGCTGAGACGTTTGTTTTATTTTCTGTACTTTTTTTCGTTCCTGCTGTATTCGATTTTGCTTTTCGGCCGTCAAAGACCTTAGAGAATGTGTTGTTACGGAGTTATCCTGTTGCCGCTTTATGTGCGGTGCTTGCGCTTGTCACAGACTTCAGTTTTTTTGCCGTTGTGTGGCTCATTTATACGTTTGGGCTGGCACTGTATGCTGTCCGGCGGCTGATGAAAACAAATATTCACAGAACAGAAGAGATGTCTGTTATGGCGGGTTTCATTTATTTGGCCGGGGGCGGATTCTGGTTCTTCGCATATGTCCTTGAGATTCCCGTCATGAATTTCGGCCCGCTTATCGTTCTGCTGACGGCGGTGCACTTTCACTATTCCGCTTTTCTCATTCCGATCTTTAACGGATTGCTCGGCAGGATCATACGGGAGAAACGCGAACTTTACCGGTGGAGCACGGTCATTATTTTGATTTCGCCGATCCTTATTGCCTTGGGGATTACATTTTCAAAGACACTTGATGTGATTGCTGTCGCTCTGTATCTGGCGGGTCTGTATGTAAATGCATATCTCGTCTTTAAGGCGCCGTTTGTTACGAAAACAGGCAGGATCTTGATCAGGAGTTCTTCGGCTGTGTTAATGATCACAATTGCTTTTTCTTTGATATATTCGTACGGTGTCTACCGCGAGGAGGCAACGCTCACGATCAGCCAGATGATTTGGATTCACGGGGCCGTCAATGCATTCGGCGTTATCCTGCCGGCTTTGGCGGGGTGGAGGTTGGAAAATCCGAGACCGTTTGATGAGGGCAGTGATAGAACGTTCAGCCGTATTTACGGGAAGAGAACGATAGGCAAAGAATTTTTGACTGATATTCATGCAGCAAATGACATCCATTATACCGGCCTTCTGGATCAGATGAGAGAACTGCATTCTGAAGACTTTTCAACTGAAAAACTGGCGCCGGCCGTTATTTCCTTTTATGAAGAGACAATTGATTATGACATCATGGCAAAAGTGACGTGGAGCAGATGGTTTCGTCCGTTCGCGCGCGTGTACGAGCCGTTCAGCAGAAGAGCGGGGCAGATTCACCTGTCCATGAATCCGGATTGGTATATTATGCACAGTGATATCATAGGCGTTGACTCTGACAAAGACGGCAGAAAAAATGTCCGTGCGTGGATCAGAACAAATGAAAAGCAGGAAACCGTTTTTACTGCGCTGTATTCAGCGTACAGGTCAAAAGGGGAAGGATACATGAATATCTCTCTTCCGCTGCCGTACGGCCAAATGACGGGCATTTTAAAACCTTATGCGCGTAAGCAGAATCTTATTTTGACAAGCAGACGGCGAAAAAGCGGAGCGGGTGATGAAGGGATTTATCTCCAGACGAAATGGGGGGCGTGTCATCTTCCGCTGGCAGAGACATTTCTTATTTCAGCCCAGAGCGAAACAAGCCTGAAGGCCGTTCATCATATGTGGCTGTTCGGACTGAAATTTTTAACTGTACATTATCGGATCACTCACGCTTCCGCAGGTAACCGAATGGAAGAAAAAAGATGAAGGGTATACTTACGCTTCTGTGTATGAAACCCTTTTCGGAAACAAGGCTTTTTGAATACAAAATAAAGCAAAGTGATTTTTAAATTTTTCTTCCGGTGTGGTCAAACTTGAATACAAGACAGCACCGGATTTCTTTTTATGGAGGCTGTCCAATGAAGAAAACGATTTATTTATTGTTCATTCTGGTTTTGCTCTCAATGAATATGTCAAGCTATCATTACACTCTTAACAAACAAATCTATTACACTTTATTCTCCAATAAAGAAGCATTGATAATCGTTTATACCTCAGAAATTAAAAGTGAGGACTTTATAAAGAGATTGGTCGCCTTCTCCAAAGAAAACAAAGTGAACATTTCTCAATACAATTTCTTGGATGAAAAGAGCTTAAACATCTATTCTACTAGCCCTGAAAATGAACCATCAATACATAACGGCAATAAACTTGTGTCAAATTTTCTAAGAGGCCATTCAGAGCAGAAGATGATCGGCAGCATTACCTTTCCACTTTCGACATGGAAAATCAGATATTTTGATTTCAATCAAATAAAGAATATAGGCATAGGAAGCAAATTTTATATTTCGTCTAACGATGAAAAGGTATTGGAAAAAGCACAAAATCTTTTTGCTGACTATGGTGAAGTAAGTTATGAGGACATCACTGAGAATACTGCTTTTATGTTTAACAAAACTTTGCTTATGCTAGTGTTGCTTTCTATGCTGATTTTGTTTATTGGCATCCTTTATTTTGTAATTAAAAATCGCAAGCGGCTTCTGCTGCAAAAGTTATGGGGGTATTCCAAGGTTAAAACACTGCTTTCTTACCCAGCAATGTTTTTGAAGCCTCTAATTATAATCATATTTTGCGGCGCAATTATTGTGGCTTTGCTAGCCTTTTCTTTCAGTTTAAATGACTGGTTGGCTGTATATCTTAGAATTTACATTAGAAACGCGGTGATTGGCGCGCTTATCATGATGGTATACACCATCATGGTTACCCTCGTCTTGTATAACAACAGCGACATTAGTGGCTCGATCAAAGGCAGCACACCGATTAAAAAATTCCAATGGTTATCTGTAGGCTTTAAAATTGTTATCACGATATTGCTTTTCAATATTGTTGCGTTTTCACTTTCTAACGTATTCGATCTCAAACAGCAGCTTGATAATCAATCGTACTGGAAAAAGACACAAAACACTTATAAAACAAGCTTTGCATATACCGGGATAGACTATAGTGATTTAAAATTAGACAGGGAGAAAAATGTTAGAGTTCGCGCGTTGTATCATCAATTAGAGAAGCATAAGAACGCGTTCGTCATTGATGCACATAACTATGCTGTACTAAGGAAAGATGGAAAAAAACCTGTTTATTTTTACACCTTAAATACGACAAAGAAAAATGAAATTTACTCTCCTTCTGGACGAAGCATTACAATCAGCCCTAATTATTTAAAGGTGAATCCCATTATCAGCGCTAATGGGGAAGCCATAAGCCAAAAGCAATTAAGGGTTGATTCAAATACATTGAACCTGCTTGTGCCACAAAAGTATGCAAAATATAAAGAAGACATCATAGAAGCATATAGGGATCACTTTTTCTTTGATAAAGTTGAATTAGATAATATGTATAACAAGGAGATGAAGCAACCATTAAACACCATTAAAAAAGATGAATTGAAAATCAACATCATTTATACTAAAAATAGGCAGGAGTATTTCACCTTTAATAGTGAGCTTGGTGATGCCGGCAATAAAAATAACATTGTTGATCCAATAGCTGCAATTTTCACGGACAACGTTGATCCATCTGTTATAGGTGCTTACTCAACCTCATGTTTATTCTTTTCAGATTCTTCAAAAGGCATGGCGTATGACCGCATAGTTCCTTATTTGGAGAAGACCAATACGAGAGATCTAATTGATTCATCAATTTCGGTCTATCAAGAGCTAAGCGACGGTATAGCAAGAATTCAGAATCAATTCTTGCAGAATTTAATTGGACTAACAATAACAGTTATCCTCTCCATAGCCTTTCTTGTTGCTTATATTTGGTCGTATTACAGCGCAAATGCATATCGGCTGTACCTTAAAGAGCTTTTTGGATATTCATATTGGGCCAGAAATAAAAATTTAATCATCTTTTCCCTTTTAACCAATTGCCTTATAGGTTTAGGATGCAGTATTTATTACAAAATCTTTGAATTAACAATTTTCATCGCGCTGTTTATTGTAATCGAGCTGCTTATTCTTTATTTTCTGAGTGTCTATTTGAACAGGAAAAACATGAATAGGATCTTAAAAGGAGATAGAATATGATTACACTCAACAACATATCAAAGACGTTTGATGAAAAACCTGTTCTTTCGAATTTCTCTCTTCAGATAAAAGAAAATGAATTTGTTTCAATTGTTGGTAAGAGTGGTTCAGGAAAGACAACCCTTCTAAATATCATAGGTCTTCTTGATACTCCACACTCAGGAGATATTGAAATTTTAGGCTTTCGAAACCCTAAATCTAACGACGTGATGAAACTACGGAGAGAGAACTTAGCGTATATCTTTCAAAATTACGTGCTTATGGACAATGAAACAGTATTAACAAATTTACAGCTTTCGACGGCTTATGCAAAAGACTTTAAGAAAGAAAAGTTGACAGAAGCTTTAGAAATGGTTGGCCTGGATAAAAGCTTTTTAAAGAAAAAGGTTTATCAACTGAGTGGCGGAGAGCAGCAGCGTGTGGCTATCGCAAGAATTATTTTGAAGCCTTGTGATATTATTCTGGCTGATGAACCGACAGGAAACTTAGACAAATATAACAAAAGCATTATTTTGTCTTTGTTCCATCAGTTAAAAGGTATGGGGAAAACGATTATTTGTGTTACTCATGATCAAGAAATCGCCAATGGTTCGGATAGAGTGATCAATCTTTCATAAGGAGAGGTTCTAAATGAAACATATTACTTTTGCACTGTCTACAAGTGTCCTGATTATTATTACAGGAATCGTTCACAGAGTAATCTTTAGAATGTTTGGCTTA
This sequence comes from Bacillus sp. IS1, assembly GCF_032461585.1. Lineage (NCBI taxonomy): Bacteria > Bacillati > Bacillota > Bacilli > Caryophanales > Bacillaceae > Bacillus > Bacillus sp. IS1. Next base: position 718,992 of record NZ_JAWCWR010000001.1, read on the forward strand.
CCTTTTGATCAAGCAATAATCTTCTGGGGTGGATTCGTTGTTGTTTATTTTGTGTTAGCTCTGCTTTCTTCTTTACTCTTTAGGAATTTAGGATCAAACAGCAGAAATTACGAGGCTTAATAAAGGCTTTAATGCTTCCTCACGAAGTAATCAAGAAGGGTACATGTTGTCTAGAAGAAAGGACCGGCCAACACGCCGGTTTTTTTATGTAAGCACATTTGCAAAGAGGATCGCTATCAGAAGCCCTCCGAAAAGTTTCAGAATTCAAGAATGGGAAAATAATTAACATAATTTTGTATTTTTTCCGAACATAACAGTTCTATATACAAAATATGACAAATTTCCTCTTTGCAAGGTGATAAAATCATATTACCTGCTAAGTGAGTTAGCAGCAGGCAACAAATCAAAAGGGGGGCAATAAAAATGTTAAAAAGTAAACTCAAAAAGATAGTAGGAGCTACAGCACTTGTCGGCGCCATACTAGTATCTGGATCACCAGCAATGGCGGAGACTCTGCCAGGATTAATTTGGGTAAGAGATAAATATCCGAATGCTTACGATTTTGATTACTTCAAAAGAGACGGTGAAAATTGGGTTTATGTGTACACAAGATTATCCAATGGCAAAACTATCGTAATACATCCTATTTTTTAATTCTGTCTCATCAACTAAGTATACTTAAGATAACGAGACAGAATTTTCATTAAAGATTTAACTTCCTAGAATATATATTATGTAAACTAGGAATTGTGAAGAGAATATAAAAGTAGATCTATTCTAACAGCATTCCCTTTTTGTAGTGTAATATTAAAAAACCTCTACGTCCTTAATAAATTAAATTGGTCATAAAGGTTTTTCAGTTTGAGTATTTTAATCGGTTATGTCACTTGTTGCTGGTCTTCTTGATCAAGTCCACGCCATCGTATGCTAGACTTTCCACACTTGCAGCCTTCTGCAGTATGTAATGATCAAAAAAGTTCTTCGTATAGTCTGTAACAAGATTTCGCATCTCCATGGCATCCCGTTCGCCTCTAAGTTCCTCATTCACACTGGTAAACACGATGTCGCAGTAATCTAAATGCGCAGCACGATCAACAGAGAAATAATAGGTATCCATGCTATTGTTAGCGCCAATGATCGCATTCATGTTGTAGTTAGGTTCAGAAAACAGCAGCAAAAAGGGTTTCTTAAGGTCGCTGCCCTGAAGGCCGAACGCACCGCTATCCAAGCCAATCCCGCAGGTGAACCGTTCGTCGTCCCGGCAAACAATCGCCGTCGTAGGCCCTCCATAAGAATGTCCGACTATGCCCATGCCGATGTCAAGCAACAATCTGCCCTTAAAGATGGAATTAAGCTCTCCAGAGTCCAGTTTGACAAGATAATCGGCTACATACTTTACTTCTTCTGCCTGTAATTCACTATACTCTGTTAACTTGTCAAGTATCGGAAGTGTAAGCACGTTTTGGCACATCTCAATGGCAGTTTCATCGTCGGGCCGCATCTCCATCTTACCAGCCAAAGCCATCATCTCCGGATCTTCAGAAAACGCCATAATGACATCCGAAAAATCCTTTGATACATTAAACATTCGCCCATCTTTACGCTTATACATCGTGCTATTCTGATGGCCGATGCTTACCACAACATATCCCATGCTTGCCAAGTCTGTACAGATCACTGTACCCCATTCTGGAGAACCGCCCCCGCCGCAAACATAGAATAACACCGGATAGCGCTTTTCCTTCCCGGAGAGAGCAAGGTCGTCGTAACATTGGGTCTTGATATCTATAGAGTAAGCATCCTTCAACGCAGTGAGAAGCGGCTGCTCATCAAGCATTTCGCAGACTTCAGGAAACATGTACGTTGATGTAGCCTTCCCTTCGCTGCTGTCGGACGGATAGTACACAAACACCGTCAGTTCTCTTTTTGTATGATCTGATGCCGTGTACTCAAAATCCATCTGGGTTCGGCCGACAGTATAGCCGCCAATTGGCTCTGGAAATGCGTCATACTTTTTCATTCTCTTGTTCCCCCTTACGTAATAAAAGTGGCGGATGTGAAATACATACATTGCGCTACAAACGCTTTTCATTACATCATATGTTCAGTGAATCACATCTACTCCTTGGCTTTCTTGAGATTGCTAACAACATTTGTACAGGCCCATATGCTGTTTCAGAGTTTCATCCGCCACGTAAACCTCCTTGTATTGCTGTTTAAGATGATAAAAGCGGACATCGTTGCTGATGTCCGCCTAAAGCTTACTAATTGGGTTCTGTTCCCCAAATCAGTTTTCCTTGATGATATAATGTGATTTTTTTCGTTGTTTTAAATGTATTTGATTGGAAAAAGGAATAATCGTCGCTTTGTGCATAATTGCTCCAGTCATCATTGTGAAGACGAAGCTGAATATTCCCTGTGCTTGCTCCCGGTGACAGCGTTCCTGTTTTAAACCCCAGTTCCAGATAGGTATCTGCATCTTGCTTAGGTTTATGCAGCGTCACAAATTTGTGGGTCAGATTGCCGCATCCAATCTGCGTGTAGTCACAGTCAAAGTTTTGGCCTTTGTTTTTCGTGTTATACCAGTAACGGGCAGTGACACCTTTTAAATCAACCTTGGTATTCCCGTTATTTTTCATGTGAAGCTGCGGGCGGATTTGATTGCTGTTCACACGCCCATACCCTGCTTTGTATTGTACAGAAACGCCTTTTTCCTGTGTGGGGTTATCTTGTGCTGGCGTTTCAGGGCCGTCCTTCGTCGAACCTTTGGTACCGCGAATGTTTTCTCTTGCGAATGTTCCTGAAGCAGTTAAATCTGTAAGCGGCCAGCCGCCTGTTTTAGATGCTCCCGGCTTTAAAGCCGAGGATGATTCCTGCTTATCAGAAAGATTCCAGTTCACCCAGCTGATGTTCTTGCTGTCGAGATAATTCAGCCATTCCCGCGATTGGTCAAGGAATACACCGCCATTTCCAGACGCATCGCTTGTTCCCCATTCCGTCACGAAAATAGGCGCTCCTTTACTGAGTGCATAGTTTGCTTTATCCCGTAAAGATTGGCCGTGTGTGCCGGCATAAAAATGAAGCGCGTACATGACGTTTGCATCTTTTAGCTGATCATCTGCAGCATCATTCACATCCTGGCTCCATGTACCGGTTCCGACAATGATGATGTTGTCTGGATCATTTTTGCGGATAACGGAAATCACTTCTTCTGCATACGGTTTAATATCACGCTTCCAGTTCACGTCACCGTTTGGTTCGTTTGCAATTTCATAAATGACGTTTGGCGTGTTTCCGTAAAGACTTGACATCTCCTTGAAAAATTCTTTTGCCTTCTCTTTATTTTGGTTTGGGTTGCCGTCATTTAAGATATGCCAGTCAATGATGACATATATCCCAAGTTCTTTTGCCGCTTCAACCGCTTCTTTTACTTTATTTTTCACGGACGGGTTGTCAATATAACCGCCATCTGCCGTATACATCGCCGCGCGGAAAACGGTGATGCCCCAATCGTCTCTCAGCCATTTTAAGCTGTCTTTATTGACGAAATCGCCATACCATTGCAATCCATGTGAACTGATCCCTTTCAGTTGTACCGCTTTGCCGTCTCGGTTTACGAGTTGTGTATCTTTTATGCTAAGCTGACCATTCTTGGCTACTGGCGTTTTTGTCCCTGCTGCAGATGCCGGCGAAGGCAGCAAGCCGCCCATTGTCAATACCGCAATCAATAAACACGTAATAAAAATAGAAATTGACCGTTTCATATCTGATCTTTTCCTCCTTCGCATCATTTTGGCTCTTCACTTCTTATGAGCTCGAACTCATTGTAAAAATCTTTCTCATGATTGTCTATCAACCTAATTTCTTGTTTTTGAGAGGTGTAAAAGCCTGTCAATTTGCTCTATCTCTATTGAATAAGACACACCTGACACATATAGAACAAAGAAAACCGGACTGAATCGGGACTTTACACGTCATTTTTCAATCGAATCGAAAAATTAAATGTATTTCCAACGTAGACACGCTGAATGTGATGAGTCTCAATATGGCATTGAATCTTATGATTGCTGTAAGAAGACGAGCCCTTGCCCGTCCTTGTTAATGTAAGGTTGATGTAAGGTTTGGATTAATACGGGTTAAGGTTGGAGTTGTACAATAAGATTGTACTTCAGTGAGGGATTCAGCCAGAAGAATTCCCCCTTCAATAAATCATAGAGGTGAAAAGGTTTGAGAGAAAATAAAATTTTGTCTTCATTATGTTACTTCAGTATATTTTTTGCGCCGTTTCTGTTTCCGATTATCGTCTATTTCTTAGGTCAGGACGATGTGAAATATCATGCGAAAAAATCTTTGTGGACGCATCTGATTCCTTATTTGATTTTTGGAATTGGCATCATCGCTTCAGGTTTACTTGGTATGAATGACATCAGGCACGCCGGGCCTTTCCTGCTTGCGACGTATGCTGTTACATTCCTTGTGGCGATCTATTTTTTCATTTGGAACATTGTCAAAGGAATCAAAGTATTTTCGGAGCAATAGGAAAAAACGGTTCTGTTATTAATCAGCAGAACCGTTTTTTTTGTATAGCCATTATGATAATTGTATATCTATCGTTGTCCCTTCTCCCGCGGTGCTGTGAATGGTGATGTCCCCTCCGTGCTTTTGGATAATATCCTTTGCTATGGCCATTCCAAGACCAGAGCCTGCATGCGTCGTTCCTGTATTTGTCCCCCTGTAATAGCGATCAAACACTTTTTCCAGCTCCTCTTCTTCTATCCCTTTGCCATTGTCCTTAATTATCACATGAGTCCGTTCTTTTTGTTGAAGCCGTACAACGATCTTCACATCAGGATCATTGTGAACGAGGGCATTTAAAATGAGATTCGTGACCGCTCTCCGAATCAATATCGCATCAAGATTCAGCATCAGCTTTTCCAGGTTCGTTTGAAGCTCAATGGACTTATCCGCATATCTAGAATCGTTTAACATATCAATTAACGTTTCCCGCAGCAGCGATACAAGGTTTACCCGCTCTGTATGTAACATCACATCGTTGTTTTTCAGCCTTGTCGTTAAATTTAAATCTTCCATCACATCTTTCATATAGAGGGATTTACTCTCAATGATCTGAGCGTACTCTCTGATCTGTTCGACTGTGAGATGGTAATTCGGATCTTGGATGATTTCTGCATAGCCTTGAATAGATGCTAATGGTGTTTTAATGTCATGAGAAATATGACTGATCCACTCTTCACGCATTTGCTCTAATTTATCTTTTTCTTTTTTGCTTGAAGATAGTTGTTCCGATAAATGATTGACATTATAGAAGACATCTTTATAAATGCCTTTGGATTTCATTTTGATCGTATAATCTCCATTAGCTAACCGCTGGATTCCTTGAATGACACGGCCGAGCGGTTTTGTGAGCTGCCGGCTGAATAGATAGCCGATGAGTAACGCGATCAATGCATCTATTGATAATAATATGATGGTCCCTGCATTGAACTTCGTCACAAATTCCTTGGTATCATATGAGAGGACATACTTTCCGAGAGAAGGATTTTTAAACCCTATAAAATAACTGTACTCCTTGCCGTTCACTTTTTTTCCGCCGGCGTAAATGGTTGATAATAATTGTTCATCCTTATATTTATGTAAATTTACAATTTCAATAGGCGTATATTTTTTCTTCAGTCCTTTAGGTTCTCTATCATGATAAACATCCTGTCCGTTTTCATCTAATATTTGAATCCATGCATTCTGCTCTTTTAAAGCTTTTTGGCCCTCTTTGTTTACTGTGATACCATTGTTCGATAACGTGACATATTGCCGGAATGATCTTGTGAAAGTTTCCGGTGTACTTTCTTCGTCATGTTGGCTGTTCGCCTGGAAAACGAGCCAAAACATAAAAATAAATAAATTAATGAAGACTGTAATGATGGTCACTATGATGACAGATACCATGTATCTGCCTGTTAATCGCCAATTCATCCTTACGCATCCTTTACAACAAATTTGTAGCCTAAACCTTTCACAGTGACGAGAAAGTCTGGTTTTGATGGGGTGTTTTCTATTTTCTCACGGAGCCTGCGTATATGAACCATCACCGTGTTGTCAGAACCGAAGAAATCTTCTCCCCATACAGCTTGATAGAGTGTTTCTTTACTGATCACCCGATTGGGATGCTGCAGAAAATAGGTCATAAGCATAAGTTCTTTAGGTGTTAACTCAATAGCCGCTCCATTTTTGGTGAGCTCGGCTTGTTGTTGGTTTAATTCAAATGGCCCTTTTTTTATCACGGTTCCGGTTTGAGAAGGCTGTAAGTAAGAGACCCGTCTCAGCTGCGCTTTGACTCGATATGCAACTTCCTTAGGGCTGAAGGGTTTTGTAATGTAGTCGTCCCCGCCGATGGCAAGTCCTACAATTTTATCCGTTTCCTCCCCCTTTGCAGACAAAAAGATAATAGGAACGTTTGAAATGTCTCTTATTTGCTTGCAGATATCATAGCCTTCACCGTCTGGCAGCATGATATCCAATATCACCAGATCGGGATTTTCTTGATGAAATTGAGCCAATCCGTCACGGGCAGTCGAAGCGGTCACTACGCGATCAATGCCTTCTCTTATTAATACGGTTTTGATCAGTTCCAAAATTTCTTTTTCATCGTCTATGATTAATACTTTGCTGTGAAGCCGTGACATATATTGATCACTCCTTGAAGTCATTGTCATTATTATACCCAATGTCCGTGTATCGTTAAAAAAATCAACACTTCTCTCCCACAGAAAATAAGCCAATTTTCTTTTTCGAGTAAGAAAATTGGCTTATTGCGATGCTGATGCCTTTAACGCTTTACAACAAATGTTGTCACGCTTTGAGCCGGAAGATGGGCCCAAAAATGATTGTCCGTTACTTTGAGATCCGTTCCAGGTTGAAGATTGCTGCTGCTGCTCGTGATCCATCTGGATACTTGCGAAGCAGTTCCATTCTGCAGCACAAAGTTTTGGTTGACCCCTGTGTTATTTTTATTAATGGCAACAATCACGACTTTATTGTCTCCTTTATAGGCTGACACGTAAACATTCGGTTCAGGATTTTTCGTTGCATCAATCCTTACATAGCCAGGGCGCACAAATTTTGAGAAATGAGCCATATTGTATCCGCGTTTGCTGATCATCCCATCTTCTTTCATAGGGCCGTATGATCTGCGGATGTACCACCACACATAAGCTTGAAAATCTCCCTCTACCATTGAATGATGAATATGCTCTGAAACACCTAAAGCTTCAGGCCAGCGATCCGCTGAATTGTTGTCACTATTCGGATAGTATACCTCCGTCATCCATAGCTCTTTCCCTCCTCCTTTTTGTTTGAAAAGAGGATAAGGAAACTGACTGACCTGAGTGCCGTACAGGTGGGTTCCGAGGATATCCATATTCCTAAGCGCCTGCGGATCGTTCAAAATGGGGTCCGATATATTTTTCAGGTATTGAAATGATTCTGGCGCAATCACACGGGCATTAATCGAACCGGCATTCTCTCTCATGAAACGCAGGATTTCTTGGGGCGTCCACCATGTCCATTCGTGAGCGTAATCAGGTTCGTTTTGCATAGAAATCGCATACAGATTCACACCATTACTCTTCATGAAATTAACGAAATCGTTAAGATGCTGCGCGTATGCGGCGTACTTATCGTATCTCAGCCGCTTAGCTGATGTGTCACCATTATGATTGAAAGTCTCAACCATATCGTTCGGCGGATTCCAAGGGGAAGCAAAAACGATTGCTCCATGTTTGATCGCACTCTTTGCAGTCTCCACTTCCTTGTACCAATTGTTTCTATTTTCATCTACATGAATTCTTAAGACCGAAAAACCTAACTGATTCTGTCCATTGCCAAAAGCGGTCTCCCGTTGGGCTGCAGTCAAGTCTCCAATCCAAGCCGGGTGGTTCATTCCTCCAAAACCGCGAATCACTTGTCTTTCTGCAGATATATTAACTGTTGCATCACTTGCTGCTGAAACTTCAGTAACTCCCGGTCCTAAGAGCATGACGGACAGCATTGTGAAACATACCAATAATGCACAAATTGTTTTTTTTACGCTCGACATCATTTTTCCCTCTCCTTCATATGTCGTTTATGGACATAGAAAACGTACTTTTGTCTCCCTTTGCTTATCTTTGTGTAAACTGCCAGTAATCAACATTAAACAAGTTTCCTGTACCAGTTCCGGTAAATACAAAGAATACGTTGTGAACACCGGATGCGCCGCTTACCGCAGTTTCTATTTCTCTCCAGGATTGCGTTCCGCCTGTCGAAGGGACATTCAAGGTTCCGACAAGCTTACCGTTTGCACTGTCTAGCCGCACTTCTATTTTTCCGCCAAGAGCGGACGCTACATTTGCTTTGAACGTCTTGGCACCGCCTGACCCGAAGTCTGCATTTCCAACAGCAATCCAGTCTCCGTTATGAATGTTTGTGACATGTTGATTATTGACCGGCCCGCCGGGTGCTGAGGATGCCTCTGTCAAAATCCGTCCGTTCCAGGCAAACGTTTCCGCTTCTACCCGGTGATACGGATTCAAGTTGGATAGCTGTTTGACACCTGCAAAATTTGCCGCTACCTCTTGCAGGGAGCCATCTGGATTATGCACAAGCTTATTAATATGGGGAGAACGGTATCCTTTGCCGGCCCCGTAAAGAGCGGAGCTGACAGTTTGAGTATGATACACCACATACCACTCGTTTTTAAAATTGAAAACAGCATGGTGATTGTTCCCGCCGCCTCCGAAAAATGCTCCCGGATTTTTCAGAAAGTGCCCTCTATACGAAAAAGAATCCATAGGACTTGAGCTGGTCATATAGCCGATCTCACCTGGAGGTTTATCGGCCGGGTGCGCGCCCCCGAAATTGATACAATAGGAATAGTAATATTTTCCGTTATACTTATGCATTCCCGAATCTTCAAACATAAAAGGCGCATCAATCGTAGACGCACTTCCGGCAACACTCGTCATATCAGGCCCTAATTTCATGACTCTTGCCGTTTTAGGATTGGCCCATTGCCCCTGTGCGGGATTTGAACCGCCCGGAACGCCTCCGCCGGCATATAGGTAACCGGTACCGTCATCATCTACGAATACTGCCGGATCAAAAAGCCATACAACACCGGACATTCCTGGCGTATTTGGCGTTACCAGCGCTTTTCCGATCGGATCTGTCCATGGGCCGGTCGGGCTGTCTGCGGTGAGAACCCCGATACCTCCGCCGCCGCCGTTTGCGAAATAAAGGAAAAATTTATCCTTACCATTGATCTTTTTCACCGCGGCTGACGGGGCCCATGATGCTCCTGCCCATTTGGCAATCCCCCGGCCGCCATTCGCCCCATTGGCACCCGCTGCGGGAATCGTTCCGTGATCTGTCCAGTTCACCATATCCGCTGAAGATATGACGGATATTTTATTCAAATTGGCAAATGAATTATCCTTAATCGTGCCGTCGCTATTATATTCATAGTCATCGCTTGACATATAGATATAGACTCTTCCGTTATAGGTCAGCGCAAACGGATCTGCGCCCAGATGATGGTCGATAAGCGGATTTGAATTCCCGGCATGTTTTGCAATTGGAGTGCTTACCGCATTCGCATATTCCCCAGGTAAACAGCTCAATAATAAAGCAAGAATCAATAAACATACGCTGCACTTTTTCATCAGCTTAACATCCTCCTGTTTCCGCATATTAGGTTTTTAAAAAATATGATAACAACAGGTCATGAAGAATGTGTAAAATGAATGATTTTTAGAGTGAAAACGCTGCAAATATCTGACCCTCTTTTATGAAAAATGCCGCTGATTGCAGTCAGCGGCATTTTGCCCTGGATCATTTACATTTTGTCAAACTTCGTGTCGCCAGCAAACGATCCTATTGACAGTTGTTCTTCAAGAACAAGTCCGTGATGATGCCGTTCTTCAATCCTTTTGATAATAGATCGAATTGCATCGGTATTTTCTTCGATATTGTGAGGGTCAAAGATCGTCACATGGTCTCCTTTTAATTTGTACTCAAGGTAATGCTGTGCGGTTGATTGCTTCCATCCTCTATCGGTCAACTCGCCGCATAGAAAATGATGAATGTTGGCGTTCACCGCGCCGGAATTGATCAGTTTATTGTGATATGTGAGATAGCTTCTGATTTTATCCTTAATGGAAGGAATGGTTAATAATTCTCTATAATAATCCGGAATGATATCCAGATTCCGATGAATGATCTCTTCGGTTTCCTCTTCCGAAAAATAATTCACCGAAACGGCTCTTTTAGAATCAAGCATTATAATGTCCGATACGATGCGTCCGCGCTTCTCCAAGGCTTTGGCGACCTCAAAAGCCAAATTCGATCCCGAGGAGTAACCGAGTAAAACAAAGGGCCCTTGTTCCTGAATGCCTATCATGCTTTCTGCATACCGGTCAACGATCTCTTGCTCGTAAGACGGCTCTTCTAGGAAATCAGCGGCATAGACGGTGCAGCGGCCGTCAAGTCTTTTCGCCATTTCATTATAGACCAGCCCGTACCCGATTAAAGGCGGGAAACAGAACACAGGGATTGAACCGTTCTGATTCATCTTGACGAATACGTTATCCGTCTTGGACTCGAAAACTGCCGCTTGAATGGCGCGTGCCATTGTTTCGATGGTAGGAAAATCGTATACGGCTTGATAATGCATTTTGATTCCCATACGGTCGTTGATTTGATGAATAACTTGCAATACTTTGAGCGAATGGCCGCCAACGTCAAAGAAGTTATCTTTAATTCCCGGGTCACTGAGTGCTAAAATGTTCTTCCATATCTTGGCCAGCTGCTTTTCAATTAACGTTCCGGGCGCTTCGTATTCGGTTCCGGTGAGTCTATTTCCCTCAGGAGCCGGCAAAGCTTTTCGATCGATTTTTCCATTTGCGGTTATCGGCATCTTCTCCATTTGTACAAAGTAAGCCGGTATCATATAAGCGGGCAGTTTGTTCAGTAAATGACGCTTCAGCTGCGCCGTATTTAATGAATCGTCTCCTGACAAGTAGGCGCACAGCTGCTTTGAGCCCTCTTCTTCAATTGCGATGACGACCGTTTCTTTGACAGATTCCAGTTGCAATAGAGCCGCTTCGACCTCGCCAATTTCAATCCGGTAGCCCCGGATTTTCACCTGATGATCAATTCTTCCCAAATACTCGATATTGCCGTCAGGCAGCCACCGGGCGACATCTCCCGTTTTGTACATTTTTTCGCCTGCGGCAAACGGGTGTTCAACAAATTTCTCAGCCGTTAATTCCGGGCGGTTCAAATATCCTCTGGCCAGTCCCTCTCCTGCCACATAGAGCTCGCCCGGTATGCCCATTACCTGAATGCGCTGATATTCGTCCAAAATATACGCTTGCAGAGTAGGAATAGGTTGTCCGATGTTGCTTCTGCCCTCGTCGATTTCTCGTTCCGTGATTTCTTTATATGTGACATGAACGGTGGTTTCGGTGATGCCGTACATATTGATTAATTGGGTTAAAGGATATTTAAGCTTCCAGTCTTTCAAGAAGGATGGATTTAACGCCTCTCCGCCAAATATGATTTTTCGGATGTTTAAATTGGATTCGGGATCTTCTCTCTCCTCCTGCATCAGTTGATAGAAATAACTCGGCGTTTGATTTAAAATGGTCACAGCTTCCGATTTTAACAATTGCAAATACCTTTCCGGGTTTTTTGCTATTTGTTTCGGAACAATCACTAATTTGCCCCCATACAGCAGCGCTCCGTACATTTCCCATACTGAAAAATCAAAGCAGAAGGAATGAAACAAAGTCCAAGTGTCCGATGCGTTAAAATCAAAAACATTTTTGTTGTTAAATAACAGACGAACCACGTTTTTATGTTCAATGAGCGTGCCTTTCGGATTCCCCGTTGTTCCTGATGTATAAATAACGTAGGCTAATTGATTTGGCATCACGTTCAGATTGAGATTAGATGCTTCGGCGCCGTATGATGACGGATCGTCAAGGAAGACAGTATGACTTTGATAATCGGTATCTTCCAGAAGATGATGCTGCAATAATAAGATAGAGACGTTAGAATCCTCAAGCATATAATGGATGCGTTCTTTCGGATAATCCGGATCGATCGGTACATAAACGCCCCCGGCTTTCAAAATAGCAAGGATGCCTATCACCATCTCCGGTGAACGTTCCGCCATAATGCCGACAAGATCCTCGGCCTGAAGTCCTTTGGCAACCAAGGTTCGGGCCAGCTGATTGGCGCGTTCATTTACTACCCGATACGTCAGCTTCTTATCTTCAAAAACAATCGCCACGTGCTCCGGCGTTCGCTCCGCTTGTTCTTCAAACAATTGATGAATCGTCTTTTCCTTTGGATACTCCGCCGCCGTATCGTTGAACTTATCTATCAGGAGCGAACGTTCATCCGCTGTTACGATATCAAGGTCTTGAACGCGAATTTCCTGATCGTCCGCCATTTGCTTCATGATTTGCATGAAATGCGTCTGCATCCGTTCGACACTTGCTTGATCAAAAACATCGCGATTGTATACAAAACGAATGTCAATTTCTCCATCCGGCATCACGATAAAAGTAAAATCGTAATGAGTATGTTCTTCCATATGAAAATCGAGAATGTCTAATGCGTTGTCATCCTGCTTCATATGTTCTATTTGTTTCTCAACCGGGTAATTCTCAAATACCATAATATGATTGATCAACTGCTGCTTTTGCTCAGTTTGAGCCTGAATGTCATACAGCGGAAATGTATCATATTTTTGAGAAGCCAGTGCCCGCTCCTGATTCATTTTCAATACTTGTGCAGCTGTCATTTCAGGCTGCGTATGAATACGTACGGGAATGGTATTGATAAATAAACCGACCATGGTTTCAATTCCCGGAATTTCTGCCGGTCTGCCGGATACGACCGTGCCGAAGACGACATCCTGACTCCCGTTGTATCTTTGCAGCAATAAGCCCCATGCGGTTTGTATCCATGTATTGACGGTGACTTGCTGGCGGCTTGCGGCCCGTTTTATTTCGTCTGTGAGCCGCTTTCCTAAACGAAACTCATGCTCACCTTTTTCGTATCCTTTCGCCTGGCCGGAAGATTGTTCTTGTAACAAAACAGTCTGCCCTTCATAACCTTCTAAATAGTTACGCCAATAGGCTGACGCCTGCTTGTGGTCTTGTTGATCCAGCCATTCGATATATCGGCTGTATGGAGTGACGGCTCCCCGCTTCGGCTGCCTTTGCTCGAGTATCGCATAATAGGTTTCAAACACTTCTTTCGTAACAAGAGGCAAACACCAGCCGTCCATTAAAATATGATGAAAGCTCCATATCAATCGCGCTTGGTCTTCCTCTGTCCGCAGGATCGATACGCGCATTAAAGCATCCCGGGTGAGATTGAATCCCCGCGCCTTATCTCTTCTTGCAAAATCGGCAATAAACTCGCTGCGCTGATGACTGTTCATGCTGCGAATATCTTCAACGGCCGTTTCAATCGGCTTTTGCCGGAATACAATCTGTAAAGGCTGATCTTTCCATTCTGTATAAAAAAGAGTCCGAAGAATGTCATATTTTTCGGCCAGATGCGCCAAACTCATCCTGAATGCATCGATATCCAAGAATCCTTTCAGATCAAAAGCGGCTTGTTCAAAGTAAGCTTCGGAAGCCGAATCGATCAAGCTGTGGAACAACATTCCTTTCTGCATCGGGGTTAATGGGTATATATTTTCAATGTCACCGAGATGACTCGTTTGCTGCACAAATTGATCCAATTCACCGATCGTTATACCTTTTAACGAAATGTCGCTTGGCGTCAGGTGAATTTGATCTTGAGCATCACAATGTGCGATGACTTGCTGCAGGCTGTTTTTTAAGAGATCGGCACAGGCTTCCATTGTTTCTCTCTGATATTGTTTACCGCAATAGCTGATGGCCAGCGACAATCGGCCGTCTGAAATCATGCCGTTGATATCAAGTGTATAGGTCAAGGGACGATTGGCTGTTTTCCCGCTTGAGTAAGGGGATACCTCCATCTTGCCGTTCCGGACATCTTGATCAAATTGACCCAAATAATTGAAACGTATTTCCGGATGTCCGGTCCATTCATGTGCCTTCGGGTGATCGGACAAATATTTGATCAGGCCGTAACCTATTCCTTTTTGGGGGATCTGACGCAAATTTTCTTTCACTGTTTTAATCCGCTGCGGGATATCCTGATCAGCTTTGATTTGAAGCGAAACCGGATATAGGCTTGTGAACCATCCCACCGTACGCGAAATATCGAGATCCGGAATGATAGGCTCTCTGCCGTGTCCTTCAAGATCAATGAGAATGTCTTCATGTCCGGTCCAACGATGAATAGCAATTCCCAGACCGGTCAGTAATAAATCGTTCATATCGGTCGAATAAGCCCGGTGAGCGTTTTTTAATAAACGTTCGGTTTCCTCAACGGTCCATTGAACGATGACCGTTTCCCGGTCTTTGGCCAGACCGGTCTCCTGTTCATTGTCCTTTGGCAATGTATGCTGCGGATTATGTTTCTGTCTGAACCAGTATTGATTTTCCGCTTCGAATTCCTGACTTTCTGCATAACGATTCAACTGTTCAGCCCATAACAGGTAAGAGTCCGTTTTCTTCGGAAGCCGGATCGCTTCGCCGTTTTGGAGCTGCTCATAAGCTGCCGCTATATCCTCAAGTAAAATCCTCCACGATACGCCGTCGATGACCAGATGATGAACCGCAATCAGCAAATGATCTCCCTCTTGACACCGGAACAATCCCAGTTTCATGAGCGGTCCTTCGGCTAAATGAATGGATTGCTGAATCTCATTGGAAATGGTTTCTATCGTCTGGGACACATTTTTTTCTTCGCCTAATGAGATCACTTCAAGGCTGAACAGATCACCTTCTTCGATCCCCCGATTTCGGGCTTCATATCCATCTTCTGTCGGAACATAGACCATGCGCAAAGCATCGTGATGCTCTGTAATCTTCTTCATGACGTCCCGAAGCTTTGATTCATCCAGTCCCTCTTTCCAATAAAGCATAACCGCTTGATTATAATGGTGTAATTCCGGGTATTTCTGGTCAAAAAACCAATGCTGAATCGGTGTCAGCAGCGCCCGGCCTTTAATTTCTCCTTGTTCTGCGATTCGGGTTACCGGCTCTACGTATGGAACAAGCTCGGAGATCGTTGGGTATTTAAACAAGTGTTTGATTTCAAACTTATACCCGGCTTGGTATAATCTTGAGGACACTTGAATCGACTTAATGGAATCGCCCCCCAATTCGAAGAAATGATCTGAGATTCCGACCCGTTCTAAGCCTAAGACCGACTCCCACACCGCGGCCAGTATTTTTTCCAGTTCTGTTCGAGGAGCTTCATAGTTCATGCCTGTAAGATTCTCTCTTGGAGAAGGAAGGGATTTACGGTCTATTTTCCCGTTGAAAGTAAGCGGCATCTCTTCCAGCTGAACGAAATACGCAGGTATCATATAGGATGGAAGCTGCCGGGACAGCTCTTCACGGAGTTCGCCTGCAGTTAAAGCATGTTGTGCGGTATAATAGGCGCACAAGGATGTTTCCCCATCGATTTCCCGGGCGATAACGATGGCTTCTTTGATCGCCGGCAGCTGAAAAAAAGCGCCTTCGACTTCGCCGATTTCAATGCGGTAACCGCGGATTTTCACCTGGTGATCAATCCGGCCCAAATACTCGATATTGCCGTCCGGCAGCCATCTTGCCAAGTCTCCCGTCCGGTATATCCGTTCTCCTGCTGCAATCGGATGGTTTACAAACTTCTCGGCCGTCAGTTCGGGACGATTCAAGTAGCCCCTTGCAAGCCCATCGCCCGCTATGCACAGTTCTCCCGCCACACCGATCGGCTGCATATGTTCCAAATCAGCGTGTAATATATACAATTGAATGTTGGAAATCGGTTTGCCTATCGGAATCGATGCATACGTTTCTTCCGTCTGGCAATCAAAGTATGATACATCAATTGTTGCCTCAGTCGGTCCGTACAAGTTGATGATTTGAGCCTGGCTCACCGACGTGATGATGCGTTTGAAGCCTGCGACATGTACAGGCTTCAAAGCCTCCCCGCTTGCAAACACATGTCTTAATGACGCTAATTTTTGTTTCAACATCCCGCTTGGCTTCTGATCCATGGATTCCAGGAAGGCATGCAGCATCGCCGGTACAAAATGCATTGTGCTGACACCTTTTTGTGCAATTGTATCTAAAATCAGCTCGGGATTCTTTTCTCCTCCGCTTGGCAGCAGCACCAGTTTAGAACCTGCCATCGTCCACCAGAACAGTTCCCACACTGATACATCAAAGGTGATCGCAGTTTTTTGCAGAATCGCATCCCGCTCATCGAGAGGGTATTTTTCCTGCATCCACACCAGCCGATTGATGACCGACCGGTGCTCAACCATAACCCCTTTCGGCTTGCCCGTTGAACCCGATGTATAAATAACATAGGCCAGATGATCCGGACCAGCAGCCGGCTCTACATTCGACCCGTCTTCACAAAAGTTTTGCGGATCTTTCATATCCAGCACTTTTCCCGTAAAAGGTACTCTCTCTTGCGATTGATTCTGCACGAGTAACAACTTCGTATCCGAATCCTCCAATATGTATCGAACCCGTTCCTCGGGATAGCCCGGGTCAATCGGTACATACGCCCCGCCGGCTTTCAAGATCCCGAAGATCCCTACAATCATATCCAGGGAGCGTTCGGCCATAATCCCGACCGGCTGATCCGGCTGCACGCCTTCAGATTGCAGTGTCCGAGCGAGTTGATTCGACCTTTCATTCAATTCACGGTACGTCAGACGGCTATCCTCGTAGACAACAGCCGTTTGATCAGGGGTACGTCCCGCTTGTTCCTCCAAAAATTGATGAATCGTTTTTTCTCTTGGATACTCTGCAGCCGTTTGATTATAGGCGATGAGTTGATTTGTCTCTGAGTCTGACAGAATATTAAGCTGGCGGATCATAAGGTCGGGTTGGAATAACAAGATCGAAAAAATCCGGTTTACATGTTCGATCACTTGCATCATATACTGACGATCATAAGCTTGTTCATTATAAGTTAACTTTAAATGAATCGAATCATTTTCTATGGAAAACTGAAATAACGTATCAGCAGCGGCCGTTTCTATAAAACGAATGGGGTGAAGCTGATCTAGTGATACGATCGTGTGGATCATTGGCAAATGATTTGAATCGTAGTTCAGATTTAATGGACCGGCCATTTTATCGAAAGGAACGTGCTGATGTAAGATGGCTCCGTTCAGCGTATGCTTGAATTCATTAAATATGGATTTAAATGTGCCGTCCGCATTTATGTTTTGTTTGATTAACATGACTTGATCTAAACGAAGGTCTTCATCGGTTTCGTCTTCAAAGGTCGGAACACCTACAATAACGCCCTCTTCCCCCGTATATTTGTATAAAAGACACTCGATTCCGACCAGGAGAACCATATAAACGGCCATTGGCGATTTATTCGTCATCTTCATGATGCGCAGGGATACATCGGAGCTCAATGAACTGTGAATACGGTTGGGTGCACTCGACACATCGTGCTCTATTGTTGAGTCCGACATTTGAAACGAAGGGATTGCACTGGGACGATCTTCCGCATCGAACATGCTGCTCCAGAACAACTCCTGTTGCTTAAATTCTGACATTAATATCCCTCCAGTAAGTTTTAGCCGGCTGATGGCTGTCCCCGTAAAAACACCATGCCGGGGACAGCCGGTACCGGCCGTTTTTAGAAATTCAATTCGATTTCGCTTGCAAAGTGTTCACTTTTGTTTACTTTCTCACTTAATTGAATTTCTTTTAAAGGAATCGATGGGTCTTTTATGATCGCCGACAGAATCATGGCGTAATCCTTGCTCAGCGTAGCGATGGTTTTCTGTTTGAACAGCTTCGTGCAGTACTCAAAGCTTCCTTGTATCTCGTGCGGATTCATCACGAAGGTCAGCTGCAAATCA
Organism: Bacillus sp. IS1; assembly: GCF_032461585.1. Lineage (NCBI taxonomy): Bacteria > Bacillati > Bacillota > Bacilli > Caryophanales > Bacillaceae > Bacillus > Bacillus sp. IS1. The sequence continues at coordinate 737,044 of NZ_JAWCWR010000001.1, forward strand.
AATTTGGCCGCCGTATTTGTTTGTTCATATGGTCTCACCGCGAGAGAGTCCAATTCGATATCCGTTTGTTCCGTATTTTGCAGAACAAACATCGTATCGAATAACGGACTACGGCTTAAGTCCCGTTTCACTCCCAATTTCTCAACTAATTCTTCAAAAGGATATTCTTGATTTTCATAAGCTTTCAGCATCGTTTCTTTTGTTTCCGTTACATAGTCCATAAAGGTCTTTTCTCCAGCCGGGGCCGTACGGATGGCCAGCGTATTCACAAACATCCCGATAATATGCTGTAAATCTTCATGCATTCTTCCCGCAATAGGCGTACCGACGACGATATCTTCCTGACCGCTGTATTTGGCCAGCAGTATGTTATAGGCTGACAGCAAGATCATGTAAGCGGTCGATCCGGTCAATTCTTCCATCTGTTTTATCCCCTGGACCACGGTCTCATCGAGAGCGAAATTGTATCGCTTGCCTTCAAAGCTTCGAATTCGCGGTCTGGCAAAATCTTTCGGCAGCTCAAATGGCGGGAGTTCCTCATGAAATACGTTCAGCCAATAGTTCTCCTGCCTTTTGATGCGTTCCCTCTGCTCCGCCTGCTGCTGCCATACAGTGTAATCTTTGTATTGAATCCGGAGCGGGGTTAATTCTTTGCCGTCATACAATTGAATCAGTTCTTCAACAAAAATATTCATAGAAGCGCCGTCTGAAATGATATGATGCATGTCAAACATGAAAACATGTCTGTCCTGTTCTAATTCGATGAGTCCGGCCCGAAGCAACGGAGCCTGACTGAGATCGAAAGGCCGCACGAAATTGCGGAACAGCTCCTCGACCTGCTCATCAGCTGCTTTGTACCTTTCTATAGAGAAATCCGCCTGCGGCTTGATCACCTGCACCAGCTCTCCGCGGACCATTTCAAATCCGGTTTGTAGCGATTCATGGCGCTGGATCAGACTTTGGAACGCAGATTGTAAACGATTCATGTCGATCCTGCCTTCCAATGTCAAAATCCCCGGCATGTTGTAACTTAGTTCTCCGCCTTCAATTTGTGTAGACAGGTAAACCATCTTTTGTACAGAAGATACAGGATAAACATCTTTGGCTTCTGCAACAGGGATTTCATCCGGTCCGCTGGTTTCCGCGCCTGCAATGACCCTCGCCATTTCTTCAATCGTCGGGTATTGAAACACTTCTCTCAATGAAATGCTTTTGTCGAATTGCTTATGGATCTTGGTAACGAGCGTCATCCCCCGTAACGAATGCCCGCCGAGATCGAAAAAGTTATCTTTGACGCCGACTTGTTCTACCTTCAATACTTCTTTCCAGATGTGAACCAGCTGCTCTTCCGGTTTTGTCCTTGGAGCAACATAGTCAATCCCGGTCTGCAAGCCTGCTTCAGGCAGCGGTAACGCGCTGCGATTCACTTTTCCATTGGAGGTTAACGGCATTTGCTCCAGTTGCATCAAGTATGAAGGAACCATGTAGCCTGGTATTTGATCGGAGAGTTTTTCTTTAAGCTGATTGATCGGCAGTGACTTCTCCCCTGTAAAATAGGCATACAAATCGCTTTGCCCCTCTGCATTTTCTCTGGCCAGGATCACCGCTTCTTGTACATGCTCGATGTTGAGAAGAGCGGCTTCCACCTCGCCAAGTTCGATCCGGTAACCGCGAATTTTGACCTGATGATCCTTTCTTCCGGCATATTCAATGTTTCCATCCGGCAGGTAACGGGCAAGATCGCCTGTTTTATACATCCGCTCTCCGATTACAAACGGATCGGCCACAAACTTTTCCCCCGTTAATTCAGGCAAGTTCAGATACCCTCGTCCTACTCCGTCTCCGGCGATGCACAGCTCACCCTTTACACCTATAGGCAGCATTCGATCATGGGAATCAACAATATACACACGGTTGTTGCCCAGCGGTTTGCCGATCGGCACGTAACCGCCGTCGTCAGCGGATGCCAACATCTCCGGTACGATATGAAAGACCGATGCATCCACACAGGTTTCCGTCGGACCGTATACATTGGTTATGAGCGGCATTGATGACCCGTTCGAAGCGAACAATTCAAGCAATTGCGCCACCGTCGCCTGCGGGAGCGCCTCTCCTCCAATAAGCATGTGCCGGATCGTTACCCCATGAAGGCTGTCTGCAGCGATAAGCAATTGCAAATGTGACGGTGTTCCGTCTGTTACGTCAATGCGGTGGGTGCGATAATAGTTTGACAAGGCATAACCGTCTGATACTGATGCTTTAGGGACAATATACAGTGCATGTCCCCCTAACAGTGCCGCGAAAATTTGCTTGACCGATGCGTCGAAATAGTACGGTGCCAACAGAGACACACGCAATCCCGAATCATAAGCACCGTACACTTGTCCGCGGAGCCCCTCCATCAAATGAAGGACCTGGCGATGCTCAATCAGCGTGCCTTTTGGCTTGCCGGTTGTGCCTGATGTGTAGATCACATACGCCAAGTGATCCGGTCCGGCTGCCGTCACCAGATTCGAGCCGTCCCCGCTGTTCATTCGTTCGTCATTCAGCAGTAAAATCTCTCCGGCAAAGGATACACGATCTTGTAAATGAGGCTGTGCCAGCAGAACCTTTGCTCCTGAATCCTCCAGAATATAGCGGATGCGTTCCTGCGGGCTGTCCGGATCCATCGGCACATACGCGCCCCCGGCTTTCAGGATCGCCATAATCCCCACGATCATTTCCAGAGAACGTTCTGCCAGAATACCCACAGGCTGGTCAGGCTGCACGCCTTCGCTTCTTAAAATCCGCGCCAGGCGGTTGGCCCGCTCATTCAGCTCACGGTATGTGAATCGGCTTTTCTCGTAAACTGCGGCCGTATGTTCCGGCGTGCGCTCCGCCTGCTCCTCGAACAATTGGTGAATTGTTTTGTCCCTTGGGCAGTCTATCGCCGGTTGACCCCATCTCTCCACAATCTGCTCTTTCTCCTTCGCGGTGATCATCTCCAGCGATGAAAGCGGCGCCTTCGGATCATTCGCAATCGCCTCGATCAATTGGATAAAGTGCTTTGCCATGCGTTCCGCAGTTTCCTGCTTGTACAGCGCTGCCGCGTAACTGATCATACCTGTAATTCCGTCTTCATTTTCTGCTGCTTGGAACGTCAGGTCGAACTTCGCCATCGCATGGTTGTCCGGATAAGGGGTAAAACGCACATCATCGAGGCTCAATTCTCCCCGTTCTGTGTTTTGCCATATGAACATCGTGTCAAACAGCGGATGGCGGCTGAAATCCCGGGACACATTCAGCTTGTCCACCAGTTCGTCGAATGGATACTCCTGGTTTTCGTACGCTTTTAATGTATGCTCTTTGACTTCCTGCACGTATTCCCGGAATGTTTTTTCCCCGACCGGATTCGTTCGTATCGCCAGTGTGCCCACGAACATGCCGATTAAGCTTTCCAAATCCGAATGGGTTCTTCCGGCAATCGGGCTGCCTACTACGATGTCTTCTTGCCCGCTGTATTTGGCCAGCATGGTCGTATAAGCAGCCAGCAGCACCATGTACAGCGTGCTTTCGCTCTTCACCGCCAAGCCTTTCAGCTGTTCCGTCAACTCCGGTCCGATGACAAACTCGATTTGTCCTCCTTCAAAGCTCCGCGCAGCCGGTCTTCCGTAGTCGGTTGGCATATCCAGCACCGGAACCTCTCCGCTGAACACATCCAGCCAGTACGCTTCCTGTTTCTTCATCCGTTCGCTTTGCATATCCGACAGCTGCCACGCCGCATAATCTTTATACTGAACCCTTAATGGCGGCAATTCTTTTCCTTCATATAATGAAACGAACTCTTCAATCAAATTCTTGATAGATACGCCATCGGAAATGATATGATGCATGTCAAACAGCAGCAAATGGCGGTCTTTTGCAAGCTCGATCAGTCCTACCCGCAGCAGCGGCGCTTTCTCCAAGTCAAATGCCCGCACAAACCCATGAACGAGGGCTTCCGCCTGTTCTTCTTTCGCCTGAGTGAATTCCACTGCAAATGGGACGTCGTCATAAATCCGCTGCACCGGTTCTCCATCTATCAGTTCAAAGCCGGTACGCAGCGTTTCATGGCGCTGAATCAGCTTGCGGATCGCCTTCTCGACAAGTTCCCGATCCAGAGCTCCATCGGCTCTCATGACACTCGGCATGTTGTAGCTCAGTTCTCCGCCTTTCAGCTGATTCAAAATGTACAGCCGTTTCTGCGCCGAGGAGACGGCATAGTATTCTTTTGCTTCAACGGTCGGGATCGATGTATATGCTGTGTGTTTCATTCCGGTAATCGTTTCTGCCATTTCTTCAATTGTTGGCGATCGGAACACTTCCCGCAGCGGCAGGCTGCCCCCCATCTCTTTGTGCAGTTTCGCCGTCAGAGTCGTTGCCCGCAGCGAGTGACCGCCGATGTCGAAGAAGTTGTCTTTCACGCCGATACGCGGAAGTCCAAGCACCTCTTTCCAGATATGCGCCAGCTGCGCTTCCGCCGCTGTACGGGGAGCAACGTATTCGCCCCCCGTTTGCACGCCTCCTTCTGGTTCTGGCAATGCTTTGCGGTCGACTTTTCCGTTTGCCGTGAGCGGAATCGATTCAACAAAAGCCCATTTCACGGGAATCATATAGTCAGGAAGGTTTTTGGCCAGATCTTTCCGTAATGCTGAAGGATCAGTCGCTTTTGAGACGCTGCAGTACGCGCACAATTCATTTTCACCCAAAGCGTTTTTTTGAATAAGGACCGCTGCTTCTCTCACCGCCGGGTGATTGGCCAATATGACCTCAACTTCTTTCGGTTCGATCCGGTAGCCCCTTATTTTCGCCTGATCATCAATGCGGCCGAGGTATTCGATTTGCCCGTCCTCACGCAGCCTTGCCAAATCTCCGGTGCGGTACATAACGGCTCCCTCTCTGAACGGATCAGGCAAAAATTTCTCTCCCGTTAAAGCCGGGTTATTCACATAGCCTCTCCCGGTATTTGCTCCGGAAATATACAGTTCTCCCGCAATGCCCAAGGGCTGAAGCTGTTTGTTCTTGCTGATGACATACATATTGTTATGGCATATCGGTTTGCCGATCGGCGGATATTCAGGAATATCATCTCCCGGTTGAATGGTATACGTCGACACTACATGAGTTTCTGACGGACCGTAATGATTGTGCAAATGCAAGCCGTGTGTGCGGAGCACTTGCTGAAATAAACGGGATACTGTCAATTGTTCTCCTGCTGTAATCAAATGCTTCACACAGCGCGGAAATGAATATGCATAGCTCTCTTCGTTAAAAAGCATTTTGGCAAAAGCAGTCGGGAAAAAGACGATGTCCGTCTGATGTTTATTAATAAACGAAAACAGCTGAGCCGCGTCCCGCTTTATTGATTCAGGCACGATGTGGAGTGTGCCGCCGCTGAGCAGGGCTGAAAACAGCTCTTGATAGCAGACGTCAAATGCCGGAGATGCGTATTGAAGCACATTGGTTTTGAAATCGATGCCTGAGTTTGTAAATTGGTCATACAGCAAATTGGCCATATTTCTATGTTCAAGCAGCACACCCTTCGGTTTCCCCGTCGTTCCTGATGTATAAATAACGTAAAGCAGATCCTCCGCCGTGTTTATCGTCTGCACATTGCTCCCGTCCGGTTCTGTCTCCGCTTCTTCTATGAATGTGACAATCTGCGTTGCTGCCTCGGGGACTGACCGGTCTTTCTCTGTCACAACATGAGTGCAGCTGCTGTTTTCAATGATATAGCGGATTCGTTCGGCAGGATGGCTCGGATCAATCGGAACAATGGCACCGCCCGCTTTTAAAATGCCTAAAACAGCAATCGCTAATGATGGTGAACGCCCGGCGATCACAGCCACCGGCTCCTGACGCTTCACACCTCGCTTACGGAGAATCCGCGCCAGTTTATTGGCCGTTTCGTTCAGCTCTTTGTAAGAAATCTCCGCCCCTTCGTATTGAATTGCGATTTCTTGCGGCGTTTGTGCCGCCTGGCGTTCAAACATAGTATGAATCGTTTCATATTCAGGCTTCTCTGTTCCCCCGGAAAGCGGAGTGAGCAGCTGTTCTTTTTCTTGCTGCGTCAGAAGTTCCATTTCTTCTATTTTGACAGACGGCTGCTGCAAAATTTGGTGAATGAGCTGTTCAAAATGTCCGCGAATCCGCTCTGCCTCTGATTGTCCATATTCATTTTGATTGAAATCAAAATGAATGGTGAGTTGTTCGCCAGGGATGACAACTACATTAAAATCGTAATGAGTATGTTCTTCTATATGGAAATTCACGATATTTAAATCCGCAGCATCATGACCCTCTTCGACTTGCTGCCCTATCGGATAATTTTCAAAGATCATGATATGATCAATTAAGTTTTGCTTTTGTTCCGTTTGGGCCTGAATTTCGTATAAAGGATAGGTATCGTACGATTGGGAAGCCAGCGCGTTTTGTTGAACCATTTGCATCGTATCAGCAAAAGTGCTGTCTTCATCGCAGCGGATGCGAACCGGAATGGTATTGATGAACAGGCCGATCATCTGTTCCACATCAGGAATTTCCGCCGGCCTTCCCGACACAACACTGCCGAAGACAACGTCTGCGGACCCGCTGTATTTCTGTAATAAAACTCCCCATAACGTTTGGATCAATGTATTTAATGTAACCTGATGCTGATTTGCGATCTGCTGTAATTGTTTTGTCTGTTCGTGATTAAATCGGCAGATCACATTGGCATAGGCGTATTCTTTTTGTTCATGCTGCTCTATTTTATGAAGAAGCGTGGTTTCACCTTTATATCCTTCAAGATACCCGCTCCAGTACCGCTTTGCCGCTCCCTGATCTTGGCGGTCAAGCCACTCGATATAGTCGCTGTAAGGAGCTGCCGATGACGGTTCTGGTTCCCTGCCTTCCTGTAAGGCGCTATAATGATCAAACACTTCCTTCGTGATAAGAGACAGGCACCAGCCATCCATCACAATATGATGGAAGCTCCAAATCAAATGATATTTGCGGTCTTCCATACGGAAAATCGCTATCCGCATCAGCCGATCCCGAGCCAAGTCAAATCCTTTTGCCTTATCTTCTCTTTGATAGGCTGCGATTGCATCCTCGCGCAGGTGCTCCTCTATGTCACGCAAATCTGCAAAATGAATTTGCGGTGTTTGCGTTTTATAGACAATTTGTAAAGGAGTATCGTTCCAGCCGCTGTAAAAACGGGTTCTGAGCACGGCGTATGTTTCAAATAATCGTTCAAGGCTTGCTTTAAACCAATCAGTCTTTAACTCTCCCTGCAAATCGAACGATGCTTGTTCAAAATAAGAACTTGAGGCCTCGTCCAGCAGGCTGTGGAAGAGCATTCCTTTCTGCATCGGAGTGAGCGGATACACGTTTTCAACCTCACCTGCATGCGGCAGTTGAATGAGGAGCTGATCCAATTCGTCAATGGACATGCCTTTTAACAAAATATCGCTTGGCGTCAGTTCCGATTGTTCTTTATGAACGCAATGCGTAATGATGGTCCGCATGCGGCTTTGAATCGTTTCCGATAACCGCATGATCGTTTCTTTTGCGTACTGTTTGCTGCTGTAGCTGATCGTAAGCTTCAGCCGGCCCTCGGTGATCATTCCGTTTATATTCAATACATACGGTCTTTCTTGATTTCCGCTTGAGTCTGAACCGCAAGAATAAGAAGATAATTGAACCCCATGCTGCTGTAAATCTTGGTCAAACTGTCCCAGGTAGTTAAAGCTGATCTCAGGATTGAGTTTCGATGGCATTCCGCCGCTTAAGTACCTTACTATTCCATATCCGATCCCTTTATGCGGAATTTGACGCAATCCTTCTTTGGTCGTCTTGATATAATCAGAGATTTCTTTGCCCGGCTGCGCGTGCAGCACAACCGGATACAGACTTGTAAACCACCCGACCGTGCGGGAGATATCTATATCCTGTATAATCTGTTCTCGGCCGTGTCCCTCTAAATGAATCGGAATTTGTTCCAGTCCTGACCAATGCGATATGGAAAGACCCAGAGAAGTTAAGAGCAAATCGTTTATTTCCGTGTTATAAGCGCGATTCGCTTGTTTTAATAAGAGCTCCGTTTCCTCTTTCGTCCATTCCACAGTTGCTGTTTCACTGTCTTTTGCAGTTGTATGGGTTTCATGAAAATCTTTAGGCAGCGGTTTGACTTCGGTTTGTTCGATCTTTGTCCAATATTCCTGTTCTTGTTTTATGGTTTCACTTTGCGCATATTCTGAAAGTCTCTTAGCCCATAATTGGAAAGAGTCTGTTTTTTGCGGCAGTTGAATCACTCGCCCGTTCTCGGCTTGCTTGTAGCCGCTAACGATATCTTCCAGTAAAATGCGCCATGAAATCCCGTCTATAATCAAATGATGGATGGCAATGAGCAAATGATCTCCATTTGCGCATTGAAACAACCCGGCTTTCATTAACGGCCCATCACTTAAACGCATACTGCTTTGTATCTCATCAGCTTTGGCTTCAATTGTCCGTCCCGGATCGGAATCTTCTTTCAGATTCAGGACGTCTAAGCGGTACAGTCCGCTTTGGGCGATTTCTTCATTCTGTGCCTCACAGCCATTTTCTGTAGTCCGGAACGTCATGCGGAGCGCATCGTGATGTTCAGCAAGCTTTTGCAGGGTTTGACGAAGCTGCGTTTCCTGAAAACCTTCCGGCGCATGCAGCATGACGGCTTGATTGTAATAATGCTGATCTGTCGTTATGTGATCAAAGAACCAATGCTGAATAGGAGTCAGGCTGACTTTTCCTTTGACCTCACCTTGATCGGCTATACGCAGATTCTGCTTGATATGCGGACTCAATTCTGCAATTGTTGCATATTGAAACAAGTCTTTGATTTCCATTTTGTATCCTTGCTGATTTAATCTGGAGGATACTTGAATGGACTTAATGGAATCTCCGCCAAGGTCAAAGAAATTATCAAGAATACTGACGTTTTCAGCGCCTAATACCGATTCCCAGGCAGAAACTAATATTTCTTCCGCTTTTGTTCGGGGAGCTTTATACTCTGCTCTGTCCTGCAGCTCGAAATCCGGAGCAGGCAGCCCTTTTTTGTTTATTTTTCCGTTAGAAGTTAAAGGCATTTCATCAAGCTCGATAAAATAAGCCGGAACCATATAACTTGCAAGGGTTTGAGACAATTGTTTCCGGAGCCGGGCTGCCGTTGTTTGCCCGCCGCTCACGTAATATGCACACAATTGTTTAAATCCGTGGACGTCCTCTCTGGCTGTAACGACAGCTTCCTTGATCGCTTCTTCTTGAAGCAGTGCCGCCTCGATCTCGCCTAATTCGATACGATAGCCTCTGATTTTCACTTGTTCATCTATTCTGCCCGCATATTCAATGTTTCCGTCCGCCAGCCACTTCGCCAAATCTCCGGTCTTATACATCTTCGCTCCGGGTTCAAACGGGTCATCGACAAATTTTTCCGCCGTTAATTCGGGACGGTTCAAATATCCTCTTGCCACACCGGCGCCGCTGATATAGATTTCTCCCGGGACACCGATCGGTGCGGGTTTCATATTCTCATCTAGAACGTAAATGCTCGTGTTTGCCGCAGCGGTTCCGATCGGTACCGATTCCCGCCTGTCCTTTGCGGCATCATAACGGTAAATCATGCAGCCGACAACGGTTTCCGTCGGTCCGTACTCATTGCATATTTCAATCCGGCCTTCGAACTGTTCGTGAATGCTGCGGGCTAACCGGGTGCTTAAGTTTTCCCCGCCCACAATCATTCTTCGGACAGCCGTTTGATCGGCAATGTTCATTTCCTTTAAAACCTGCAAATGGGCCGGGGTCAATTTAATGATATCCACCCTTGGGTCCCGCACAATCGATTCAAGCAGAGCTGTTTTATCCTCTCCGTCATAGACGATGATTGCATTGCCTGTGACAAGCGGCGTGAAAATAGAAGTCACCGTCAGATCAAAAGAAATTGACGAATACAATGGGAAGTTGGCTTTCTCGCCTTTTACATAAACCTCTTTCGCCCACCAAATATAATTGGTCAAGCCTCGGTGCTCGATTAGTACGCCTTTTGGCCGGCCTGTGGAACCTGACGTATAAATGACATATGCCAAATGGCTCGCATTATTTATCGGAGCAAGGTCAGAGCCATCTTGGTGATAAGAACTTTCATCATCAAGTAAAACCGTGACGCCTTCATAGGCAAGCTGTTTCCTGACGTCCCGCTGCATTAAAACGATTCCGGCTTGGGAGTCATCCAGCATATACCGGATGCGGTCTTGCGGATATTCCGGATCTATAGGGACATAGGCTCCGCCTGATTTTAAAACGGCAAGGATTCCGACCACCGATTCGATGCTGTTTCTTGTGATGATGGCTACAGGCTGATCCGCCTGCACTCCTTTCGCTCTTAACGTTCGCGCCAGGCGGTTGGCCCGCTTATTGAGCTCTCCGTACGTGAGCTGCCTGTCCTTATCAATGACGGCTGCTTGATCGGGCGTACGCTGCGATTGCTCTTCAAATAATTGATGAACCGGCGTCTGCGGAAACGGCGCGGCCGTGTCGTTAAGCGTCTGCAGAAGGTTTTTTCTTTCGCCTTCCGTTAACAATTCCGCTTGATCCACCCGGATATCCGCATCTGTCACGACTTGATGCAGGATTTGCATGAAATGTTCCCGAACCCGCTCTATGCTTGCCCGATCATACACATTTGCATTGTATTCAAAAGAGATGTTCATCTCGTCGCCCGGTATAACGGTCAAATTAAAATCATAGTTGGTCTGTTCTTCCATTTGTACGTTGGAAATCGTGATGGATGTTCCGTTTTGGCGGCCTATACTTTCCATATGCTGATCAACCGGATAATTTTCGAATATCATTAAATGTGTAATTAAATCTTGCTTTTGCGTTGTACGCGCTTGAATATCGTACAGCGGGTGCGTCTCAAATTGTTGAGACGCTACAGCCCTTTCCTGCGCCTCTTTCATAAGCCCGGCAAACGTTGTCCCGGCTTCACATCGGAACCGGACGGGAATGGTGTTAATGAATAAGCCAATCATGGTTTCCACGTTTGGAATTCCAGCAGGTCTTCCGGATACAACACTTCCAAACACAACGTCCCGGCTTCGGTTATATTTCTGCAGCAAAACCGCCCATGCCGTCTGCAGCAGCGTGTTCAGCGTGACATGATGCTTGCCTGCCGTCCGCTTCATTTTCGAAGTGAGATCGGAGCTTATGTCACACGTCACTTTTTCAGGAACGTATCGTCCGTCTTCCGCTGCATGGTGATCCTTAGGAAGGCCGGTTTGCTCCTCATATCCCTCCAAGTACTGATCCCAATAAGCCGTGGCCTCTTTCGCATCTTGCCGGCCGAGCCATTCAATATATTGACTGTACGGAGTAATTGATGATTGTTCAGGCTGCTTTTGCTGAAGCAAGGCAAAGTAATTCTCGAATATTTCTTTTGTAATCAGCGGCAGGCACCAGCCGTCCATCAAAATATGGTGGAAACTCCAGATAAAACGGTATGTCTTTTCATCCGTACGAAGGATGAATAACCGCATTAACGCGCCTTTTTCTAAGTCGAACCCCCGCATCTTATCTTCTCTGGCATATTCCTGAATCATCGCTTCTTTTTGTGATTCCTTCATCTCTCGTAAGTCATTGAATTGAAAACCGATTTTTTTCGTTTTGAATATGATTTGGAGCGGCTGATCTTTCCAGCCTCTGTAAAAATTCGTGCGGAAAATGTCATATTTTTGCGATAAGCCGTCCAAGGTTTTTGAAAATGAATCAATCTCCAGATCTCCATGCAGATCAAACATCGTTTGCTGAAAATAAGCACCTGAATTCGGATCAAATAAGCTGTGAAACAGCATGCCCTTCTGCATCGGCGTTAATGGATAAATATTTTCCGCTTCGCCTAATTCACGCGTCTGCTCCAAAAGCTGTTCCAGTTCGTCGATTGAGATGTCTTTTAACAGGATGTCACTTGGTGTGAGAGAAGTCTGCTGCCGGCTTACGCAATGCGCAATGACTTCTTGCAGACTTTCTTTCAACCCCCGGGCAAATTGCGCCATAGTAGATCTTTCGTATTGTTTGCTGCTGTAGCTCAGTGTCAGTGATAATGTCCCTTCGGCAATCATGCCGTTCAAATCAAGCACGGCCGTTCTCTCTTGGTTTTCGTTCATTGATAACCCTGTGGAAAAAGGCGAGATGCGTAAAGCCTGATGCTTCAGGTCTTGGTCAAATTGTCCCAAATAGTTAAACGATATCTCCGGATTCAGCCGCAGGCTGTCGGCTTCCGAATGCCCGGATATATATTTGATAATGCTGTAATTCATTCCTTTATCAGGGATGCGGCGCAGCCCTTCTTTCACGTTCTTGATCCGCTGCGACAGGTTTTTTCCGGCTTCCATCCTCAGGACGACAGGGTACTGGCTTGTGAACCATCCTATCGTGCGGGAAATGTCAGCATCCGGAATAATCGGTTCTCTCCCGTGGCCTTCCAAATTCACGACAATGTCTTCCGTGCCTGTCCACTTGTGAACGGCCAGCCCTAACGAAGTCAGCAGCAGATCGTTGATATCCGTGTTGTAGGCGCGGTTCGCATGTTTTAATAATTGCTCCGTTTCCTCTTTTGTCCATTGAATCGTCACTTCTTCGCTGTCTTTTAATAACGATCCTTCGCTGATAGTGTCCTTAGGCAATGGCTGAGGCTTTATACTTGAAAGCTCAGTCCAATACGCAATCTCCTCTTCCATATCGGTTTTTGCCGCATATTTGGACAATTGATCGGCCCAGAATGGAAACGAGTCTGTTTTTTGCGGGAGCTGGATCGTTTGTCCGCGTTCTGCCTGCTCATAACCGCTTGCAAAATCTTCGAGTAAAATACGCCAGGATACTCCGTCAATCAGCAAATGATGAATTGCAATCAGCAAATGATCTCCGTCCGGACATTGGAACAAACCGAGCTTCATCAATGGCCCTTTGTCTAATACCATGCTGCTTTGAATCTCATTCGCTTTATCGGCAATCGCTTGAGCCGGTTCGGTTTCCCCTTTATAATTCATCACTTCCAGATGGTATAGTTCACTTTCATCTGTTCCTGTAATTCGCGGAGCGTATCCATCCGGCGTTTTTTCAAAGATCATCCTCAAGGCATCGTGATGCGACGCGATCCGTTCCATCGTCCGGCGAAGCGGAGCCTCTTGAAAGCCTTCCGCCGAATATAACATGACGGCCTGATTGTAATGGTGTGCATGTGGCATTTTTTGCTCAAAAAACCAATGCTGTATCGGGGTCAGCTTGGTTCCGCCATTCACTTCTCCTTGATCAGCCACTCTGCTGACCGGTGCTACAAACTGACTAAGTTCAGCAATCGAGGGGTGTTTAAACAAATGCTTCATATCAACCTTGTATCCCGCTTGATACAATCTGGATGACACCTGAATTGATTTAATCGAATCTCCGCCAAAATCAAAGAAATTATCCAGAATTCCTATACGTTCTGCTCCTAATACTTCTTGCCAGATGGACGCCAGCAGTTCTTCTATTGTGTTCCGCGGGGGTATGTATTCGTTTTCCGTCCGCGTATTTTCGTCAGCAGCAGGCAAAGCTTTCAGATCAATCTTTCCATTGGAAGTGAGCGGAATGCGTTCCAAAGGGATAAAACGGGAGGGAATCATATAATTCGGCAGTTCCCGGGATAAGTCTTCTCTGAACTGCGCAGCGGTCAAAGAAGCCTCGCCGACATAATAGGCATACAATTGTTTGGCCCCGTCTGCGTCTTCCCGCGCGACGACTGCGGCTTCACGAACGTTTTCCAGGTTGAACATGGCTGCCTCTACCTCGCCGATCTCAATCCGGTAGCCGCGAATTTTCACTTGATGATCAATCCGCCCTAAATATTCAATCCGTCCATCTGGCATCCATCTGGCGAGATCCCCCGTTTTATACATCTTTTGACCAGGGACATGCAGATGCTCCACAAATTTTTCCTCTGTCAATTCAGGCCGATTGAGGTAGCCGCGGGCCACTCCCGCTCCTCCGACATACAGCTCTCCCGGTACGCCGATCGGCTGGATTTGATGGTGCGCTCCTAAAATATAAGCTTGATGGTTGGCCACCGGGCTGCCGATTGTGATCTGTTCATCAGCGGACTGAACAGGGTGAAATGTAGATACCACGCTGTTTTCTGTCGGTCCGTATTCATTATTGATCCGAATGCGAGGCTGCAGAGAATGCAGCTTCTCAACTGTATCTGTTTCCAGCTGCTCACCGCCTACAACAACATGCTGAACATGGATGAAATCCTCTCTGTTCATCTGTTCGATCATCGTTTTCAGAAGACGGGGAGAAGTTGAGAAATGGGTAATTCTTTCTTGTTTTATGGCATTTTGAATGGCGAAAGTTTCTTTATTCTCTTCATTAGGCAAAAGGTGCAAAGTTGCCCCCGAGATGAGCGGGCCGAAGAAATTTAAAATGAACGCATCAAAAACATACGGGTACAAGACAAGCACGCGATCCGCCGGAGAATGCTTAAAAAACGCCTTCTTCCACTGAAGCGAGTTTACAATGCCGCCGTGTTCAACCATGACCCCTTTCGGCTTTCCTGTTGTACCCGACGTATAAATGACATAGGCTAAATGGCTGTGTCCCGCTACTGGTGATAACAATGAGGAATCGGCATGGTATGATGTTTCATCATTCAAATCAATCACCGGGCCGTCAAAGGCGAGACTGTTTTTTAAATGATGCTGAACAAGGAGAACGTCTGCATCCGCATCATGAAGCAAATATTGAAGCCGCTCTGTTGGATATTCAGGGTCCAGGGGCACATAAGCGCCCCCTGCCTTCCAAACGGCTATAATGGATACGATCATCTCTAAAGAACGATCAGCGAGAATGGCGACTAACGTATCGGGTTGAACCCCGCAATTACGCAATGTTCTTGCCAAACGGCTCGCCTTCTCATTCAGTTCCCTGTACGTCAAATGGTCGTTTTTAAACTTGACGGCCGCATGCTCAGGCGTTCTTTCTGCCTGCTCTTCAAATAATTGATAGACTGTTCTGTTCCCGGAGAAATCTGCGCCGGTGTCGTTAAAATCAAACAATAGCTTCTGTTTTTCCGCTTCCGGTAAGATCTCTGCCGTATGGATCGCGGCTTGAGGCTGAAACAGGATCACAGACAGCAGCTGATCCAAATGGGATACAATTTGATTGATATAGCGCTCATCGTACAGATTGCCGTTATAAAAAAGCTTCAAATGAATCCCGTTGTTCTCCAAATCAAAGTGAAACAGCGTATCGGCTGCAGTATCTTCTTTAAATTGCAAGGAATGAATTTCGTTAAGCGAAACGACGGTATGAATCAAAGGCATATGCTCGTCATTGTATTGCACGCTCAGATGCCGGACCATTTTTCTAAACGGCAGGTTTTGATTTTTCAGAGAATCATTAACGGCTTCTTTCAGCTGCCCGAATACGGTTTTAAATGTGCTCTCGTTTGAAAGCGTATTTTTTAAGAGGACAATGTTGTTAACGGCTGACTGGCCGGCTTTTTGCTTCGATACCGTTGGAATGCCAAGAATCAGGCTCGTTTGATCCGTATATTTATATAACAAGCATTCAATACCCGCCAATAAAATCAGATAGGCCGCCATATCGGAATGATTCGCCATTGTCATGATTCTTTGAGATACTTCCGGAGATAAGGAACGGCAGATGCATTTTTCCTGGTAGCCGGTACGGGCCAACGATGCTTTATCCGCTGCTTTAAAGTAAGGGAATGCGCTTAGGCCGTCTTCTTCATCAAACAGGTTTTCCCAGTACGTTTCTTGGTTTTTAAATACCGACATTGGAGCACCTCATTTTATATAATTTAAAGAAATAATGCTTTTCCCTAAAAGTTCAATTGAATAGAATCAAGCGCGTTCTCTTCTTCCTCATTGCTGCCGCTCAATCCGATATGTTCGATTAGAATGCTAGGCTGTTCCAAAATCGCCGATAGGATGTGTAAGTAGTCGTTTGATAAAACCTCGATTCTGCTTTTCTTAAACAGTTTTTTCGAATATTCAAACAGTCCGTGATAGTTGTCGCGGTCCGCCTGAATCGACAAGGTCAAATCGAATTTGGCAACCGGATGATGAAATGGATACGGCTTGAGTTGAAGGGAATCGAAAGTCAATTCAGCATGATCAAGATTTTGCAGCACAAACATCGTATCGAATAAAGGATTACGGCTTGAATCTTTTGGAAGATGCAGATGCTGAATTAATTCTTCCAATGGATAGTCTTGATTTTTATAGGCGTTCAGCATGTTTTCTTTTACTTCGTTTAAGTAGGCATCAAATGTTTTACGGCCCGCCGGGTGATTGCGAATGACTAACGTATTGACGAACATTCCCACGACCGGCTCTACATCCAAATGAGTCCGCCCGGCAGATGGCGTTCCTACGATAATATCTTCTTGTCCGCTGTATTTGGATAAAAGAATCGTATAGGCTGCCAATAAAATCATATACAGTGTTGCTCCTGTGTCTTCTTCCATTTGGCTTAAACGCTGTTTCAAGTGTTCGGGTATAAGAAATTCAAATGATTCGCCTTCGTAATCGCGTATGGCAGGCCGCTCATAATCCGCAGGCATATCCAGTACAGGAATATCACCGTGAAACTGATCCAGCCAATACGCTTCCTGGCTCTTGATGTTCCGTTTCTGAATGTCCGATTGCTGCCAAACTGCAAAGTCTTTATATTGAATAGAGAGCGGGTCCGGTTCGTTCCCCTCGTAGATTCGGCTTAAATCTTTCATCAGAATATTGACGGACACGCCGTCAGAAATGATATGATGCATATCAACCACAAGCACGTGCCGCGCAGGTTCAATTTCAATCAGTCCGGCCCGCATCAGGGGCGGTTTGGCTAAGTCAAACGCTTTGATGAAATCAAGCACACGGTCTTCCGCTTCTTCTTCGCTTGCTTGAATTCGTTCTATCGTAAAGTCGACGTTCTGATGAATACGCTGTGCCGGCTCGCCTTCATATAAATCAAAGCTGGTCCGCAACGCTTCATGACGCGCGATTAATTTTCGGAAAGCGGCGTTTAACCGTTCGGGATCGATCGTCCCTTCCACATTCATGGCACCCGTCATATTGTAAGTCAGCTCGCCGCCTTCTGTGTGACTTAACAAATACATCCGCCTCTGAGCTGAAGAAACCGGATAATATGGCATTTCCTTTGCAGCCGGAATCGGTACATATCGATTTTTGTCCATGTGTAACGCCTTGTCAGCCAATTGTTCAATGGTAGGAAACTTGAATATGTCTTTGAGAGACAGATTCACATCCAGCTCTTTGTGAATTCTGGCGGCTAAGGCAGCCGCTCGGATGGAGTTGCCTCCGAGATCAAAGAAATTATGTTTGATCCCCGCATGGCTTATTCCGAGCACTTCCTTCCATAAATCTGTCAGTTTGGACTCCGTCTCATTACCCGGCGGTACATATTCAGCTGTCTGCTGCAGACTCGCTTCTGGTGCAGGCAGGGCCTTACGGTTTATTTTCCCGTTAGATGTTAACGGCATATGCTCCAGATGGACAAAATAGGACGGAACCATGTAGTCCGGAAGCTGCGATGACAATTGTTCCCTAAGCTGCGCAGCCGCTATAGGCTTGTCGCTTACGTAATACGCGCATAATTGTTTTAAGCCGTCTTCTTCTTCTTTCACTGTAACCGCGGCTTTTTGCACCGCTTCCGCGTTATGCATTGCTGCTTCAATTTCACCAAGCTCGATTCGGTGTCCCCTGATTTTGACTTGTTCATCAACGCGCCCAATATATACAAGATTTCCGTCCTTCAATCGCTTAGCCAAATCCCCTGATTTGTACATCTTCGCTCCCGGGACATACGGGTTTTCAACAAATTTCTCTGCCGTTAAATCCGGGCGGTTCCAATACCCTCTGGCAACACCCGGTCCGCTGATATATATTTCGCCGATTACCCCGAACGGAACCAGGTTTCTGCTTGCATCGGCCACATAAATATCCGTGTTGGCAGCCGGAGTGCCGATCGGGACAAATTCCCGCTTGTCCCGTTCTGCGTCGAAGTGATAAATCATACATCCGACGACAGCTTCCGTCGGTCCGTATTCATTGAAAATGTCCAGCCGGCCTTTAAACTGCTCGCTGACACTTTTGGCCAGACGGGTGCTTAAATTTTCTCCGCCGACAATCATTTTCCGTATTGCGGTGCCGCCAGCGATATTCATCTCTTTGATGACGTGCAGGTGTGCCGGGGTCAATTTGATCATGTCTATTCTTGAGTCCCGCATAATCTCAGAAAGCACAGCGCTTTTGTCTTCGCCGTCAAAGACAATGATGGTATTTCCCGTAACCAGCGGTGTAAATATCGAGGTCACAGTCAGATCGAAAGAGATGGAAGAGTATAATGGGAAGTTGGTTTTCTCACCTCTTACATAAACCTCTTTCGCCCACCAAATATAATCAGCCAGTCCCTGATGCTCAATGAGTACACCTTTTGGATTTCCCGTGGAACCTGACGTATAGATCATGTAGGCCAAATCATGCGCATCGCTGTCCGATTCAAGATTCGAGTGATCCTCATGGTATGAGTTTTCCTCATCCAAAAGCACAACGTCACCATCATACGGTA
This sequence comes from Bacillus sp. IS1, assembly GCF_032461585.1. NCBI lineage: Bacteria > Bacillati > Bacillota > Bacilli > Caryophanales > Bacillaceae > Bacillus > Bacillus sp. IS1. The sequence continues at coordinate 755,719 of NZ_JAWCWR010000001.1, forward strand.
ATTGATCCAGCAGGCTGCGCTGTGTCATCACAACCTCCGCTCTTGAATCTCTCAGCATATATTGAATCCGATCTTCCGGATATTCAGGATCAATGGGCACGTATGCGCCGCCGGCTTTCAGAACAGCCAAAATTCCGACAATCAGCTCGATCCGATGCGGGCAGATGATGGCAACGAATTGATCCGCTTGTACGCCTTTTGTCCGTAACGTCCGCGCCAATCGGTTCGCCCGTTCATTGAGCTGTCTGTACGTATACCGCTCATTGCCAAAAATAACGGCTTCATGATCGGGACTCTGTTCCGCCTGCATTTCAAACCACCGATATACCGTTTCCTTATGCGGATACGGCGTCTTTGTGCCATTACACTCCGTCAGCAGTTGATGCCGTTCGGTTTCAGACAGCATAGGAACGGAAGACAATGTCATCTCCGGCTGCTCAACAAGACTGTTTAAAATGGCGGTATAGTGTCTGGTGATCTGTTCAATGGTGTCTTTTGTGAATCGTCCCGGTTTATAATCAAAATGCATCTCTATCTGTTGACCGGCATCTTCGATCGTGAGCATCAAATCATATAAAGAGACCCCTGGATTTCGTTCTTTCACTTTAAATGTACATTCATCGTGCCGGATTTCATGAAATTCAATGTTTTGAAACACAAACATCGTGTTAAACAGAGACTTTCCGGTTGTTTCCCGCTGCACATTTAATTTCTCCACAAGCCGGTCGAATGGATAGTCTTGGTTTTCGAAAGCGTCAAGCGTCTGCTGCTTTACTTCTTCCAGATAATCCGTAAACGTTCTATTGGCGTGCGGCTTCGTCCGGATTCCGATGGTTTGTATGAAAATACCGATGATTTTTTCGATATCCGGATGATTTCTTCCTGAAGCAGGCGTGCCTACGACAATGTCTTCTTGTCCCGTATATTTATGAAGCAGCACATTATAGGCGGCCAGAAGCACCGTATAGAGAGTCGTTTCCGCCTTTTGTGCTAAATCTTGAAGCGAACGGATGACATCCGGCTGTAAGGAGCATGTCACACGCTGTCCCTTAGAAGACCGTTCTGCCGCTTTGGAACCGTCTGTCGGCAGGTCAAGGATGGGAATTTCGTCTTGAAATTGTTCCAGCCAATATGTCTCCTGCCGCTTCATGGCATCGTCATTCAGCCGTTGGTTTTGCCATTCTGCGAAATCTTTATATTCAAATTCAATGTCCGGTAATGGTTTCTGATGATATAAAGCCAGCAATTCATTTGTCAGGATGTTGACGGAATAACCGTCCGAAATGATATGATGCATATCGATGAGCAGTTCGGCCTGCTCGTTTTCAATCTTGATCAGCTCCGCACGAACTAACGGAGCTTGGTCCAGGCGGAACGGTTTTACAAACCCTTCTGAATAGGCATCAAATTCGTCCCGGCTCATTGTCCGGACATGAACGTTAAAATCAACTTCGTTTTCAAGTTTCTGAACGATATCGCCATCTATAATGTCGAAATACGTGCGAAACGCTTCGTGCCGCTGCATCACTTGTTGAAGAGATGAGATCAGGGCTTGCTCATCGTACTTCCCTGTTATTGATATGTGGCCGAACATATTTTGCGCCAGCTGATCCGGTTCCAGTTGGTGCAGGAAATATACTCTTTGCTGCGCCGGTGATGTCGGGTAATACGTTTTTTTCTCGGCAGCCTTCATCGGGAGGTGCACGACTTTCGTTTCGTTCTGAATGAAACGTGCTAATTCCTTAACAGTCTGGTGATTGAAAAATTGTCCGATGGAAACCTTTTGATGAAATGTCTTCTGAATTTTGGAAAGCATAAGCGTCGCCTGGAGTGAGTTTCCTCCCAGAGCCAGGAAGCGATCTGATCTGCCAACCCGTTCAAGGCCGAAAAGTTCCTCCCAAATCCGCGCCAGCTGCCGCTCCGTTTCATTTACCGGCGCCTCATAGGCTTCAGTAAAATTTGCCGTATTGCTTCCTATTGAAGAGACCCGCTTCTGGTGTTCGGCGTAAAGTGCTTGTAAATCATGCTGTTCTTCATCGGAAAACATCATCATGGCATCAAGAGGGATTGAATCTCCCTCAACCATTTTTTGCAGCAATTTTGTAAAACCCGCTCCCCACTTTTTCATGATTTCCGGACTGATGACGTTCGTATTAAAGTCGAAATCAAGAACATATTCTTGATGCGCGTCTGTTATGTTAAGAAATAAATCGTAAAGGGTGCATTTTACCGGGTATGCAACGGGCTCCGCTTCCGCCTTTCCGAAATGCAGCTTTCGAAAAGGCCTGTCTAAATTAAAGATAATACGCATATCCGGCACTTGATCGTGCGGAAGCTCTCTGGCCACCAGTGTCATCGGGACGGCTTGGTGCCGCATTGCAAGATTCACGCTTTCTTTCATACTGCCAAGATAACCGGATAAAGTGCTTTCTGAAGAAGACGTGTTCTTCACCGGAATCATATTAACGCAATTTCCAATCAGATCATGCTGTTTCATATGCGATTGACCTGCTGCGGGGACCCCGATCACAAGGCCTGACTGTTTGGTAAGCCGGTGCAGAAAAAGATGAAATGCACCCAGCATCGTCACAAATACGCTATTTTTCATCTGAATGCTTAATGACCTTAAAGCCTCGCTCAATGGCCGTCCAAGCCTGACGGTACACCGGTCTCCCTCATACCCGTTCGGATAACGGACAGAAGCTGTGCTTGGCAGAATTGGCTGCTGTATCGGTTCAGAGAAATGACGCCGCCAATAACGGACCCCTTCTTCATAATGGCCGCTGTCAATCTGTGCCTGCTGCCAGTCTAAGTATTGGCGAAACGAAACATCTGCCTCTTTCGGCGAAATCGGTTTTCCTTGTACTATTGCCGCGTAGTTGCTCTCCAGTTCTTGAACAAAAACGGCGATTGACCATCCATCGGCAATGATATGATGGAACGTGAGCACAATCAGATGTTCATTGTGAGCCGATGTAAGCACATGGATTCTAAACAAAGGCTTTTGTTCATGGAAATGAAACGGCCGCTTGGCATCTTCTGTCAGCCATTTTTGGATTTCCGGCTCCCGATGTTCATGCGGGAGACCGGTAAAATCAATGACGGGTATATCTATATTCATCCGTTCCTGCACTTGCTGTACCTCGTCATCGGGATGAATCACCGTACGTAAAGCTTCATGACGGTCAACGATATGCCGGACGGCTTGTTTTAATGGTGTATGCTGCAGTTCGCCCTTCACTTTCAGCATAATGGACTGGTTTAAAGCCGCGGAAGCTTCATTCCCGTAATGGGATGCCATAACCAACTGCTTTTGTTCAGGTGAAAGCTCGCGCGTCCCGGACTTTTTACGGCCTCCGCCATCAGGGGAATCCGGACCTTCCGGAATAAATCCGCCTCGGCGAAGATCCTCCACCGTGTCTTTCACCGCTTGAATAATATTTTCGATATCATCCGCGGTATGCGCCGCAGACAAGAAGCAGTTGCGTCCTTCCCACACATAGACCCCTTTATAATTGAGATGGTAAAAGAACAAGTCATTATCAAGCGATGAGACAAACCGGAATAAAGAACCGAATCGAACCATGCGGATAGGCACTTGCGCTTGTTCGAAGCAGCGATTCAGCTCATCGACCAGGTAGGCTGTTTGTTGATTAAGCTGCTCATACAGATGTTCTCCCTCGGTTTGTAAATGGCGAAGGACGGCTAATGACATCCTCATGGTAAGCGGGTGAGTATTGAAGGTGCCGGCCACAAACGTGCGCTTCGCCTCGTCTTGCGGGTAGGAATCGTCCCCATACTGCCAGGTACCCCCGTCGATCGCATTCATGAACTCAGCTTTTCCGGAAACTACCCCTAACGGCTGTCCGCCGCCGATGATTTTTCCGTAGGTCACTAAATCAGCCTGAATGCCGAACCATTCCTGTGCGCCGCCAAGACCGATCCGAAATCCGGTAATAATTTCATCCATAATCAGAGCTGTTCCGGATTGCTGCGTGATCGCCCGCAATTCTTTCAAAAATGCCTGCGGCTGCAAATCCGGTCTGCGGCTTTGTACCGGTTCCACCAGTACGGCTGCCAATTCATCACCAAGACTGCGGATCACATCCAGCGAATCGGGATTGTTGTAATGTAAAATAATCAAATCATCCATAAAGCTCTGCAGTATACCCGGAGCCAGCGGATTCGCAGACGCAGCCCCGCCTTTTGTGCCGGCAACCCCTAATACGCCGTCAAACGTCCCGTGATAAGATCCTGAGAACGCCACGACTTTCTTTCTTCCTGTTGCCGCCCGCGCCAAACGCAGGGCAACCATGACGGCCTCTGTTCCGGAATTATAGAAAGCGACCCTTTCCACTCCGGTACATGTGCGGATCCGGTCGGCAACTTCACCGGCGACATCTGACATCGGGCCGAGCGGAGGCAATGATGAACGGGTTGAATCATCGATAACCTGTGTAATAAAGGAAGGATGATGCCCGAAAAGGTTAACCCCGAATCCCATGGTGATATCGATATATTCATTTCCGTCAATATCCCACATTTTAGAACCGTCAGAACGTTCGGCGATAATCGGGTATACGATTTCCTTCCAATACGAACGGAAGCTGGACAAATTGCGGTTGTTTGCATGAGCAAATCGGGTATTATCCGTATATTGTTTGGAACCTTTCGTTTTATCTGCGTATTTCTTGATGAAATCTTCTAAGTATTGTTTTTGCCGTGCGGTATAGTGTCCCTGATCATTCAGGTTCTGAGGCTGGAAAGGAACATAGGGTTTCGCTTCTTGAGCCGCTTTCTGTTCTGCAGTGACGGTCGGAGGCCCCTGCTTGACAGAAGGAATTGATTTCTCTTGCGCTTTAGCGTATTCTTTCTCACCGGAATGATGTCCGCTGTTTCTCAACAAATTAAAGCTATTTAATTGAGCTTGCAAGGTATCCTGAATTAATTGATTCTGAGAAGCGATGATTTTTTCGAGCATATGTTCTTGATGACCTTCTCTGCGATCCGATTCAGGCTGCGCTTCTGAAATGACCTGTATTTCCTGCGCTGGAACATTCTCTTGGGGCGGAGCGGCTGCAAAGGACGATGGAACGGTATCAGCCAAGTAATCTATGACACTTTGAAGGTTGGTCAACGTATCAAAAAAACGATCCATCGGGATATCTACCCCAAATTCGTCCGCGATGGCTTTTTTGACCTGTGACAGCATGATAGAATCCATTCCGAGCCCGATAAAATGAGCATTCAGATCGAGTTCCTCTCCCCTGATCCCCGAAGCATTGCTGATTACAGTTTTCAGGAAGGATTCAATATGCGCCTTCGATTGATTGATATTCAATGCCGCTTCTCCTCTCTTTTCGCCCTCGTTTAAGCGCAACTGGTCAGCTTCAGCCCAGCATCGGCTCCGTTCAAACGGATACAGGGGCAATGGCGTCTTTTGTACAGTTTCACCGGAATACAGCGCGCGCCAATCGATAACGGCTCCTTGCACAAATAATTCGGCTGCGCGATGCATCCATGTGATCCGTTCATCTTGCGTACGTAAACGCTGCTTAATCAGAGCGGCTGCTTGTTGATTCAGCTCTTCTTTATGAGCAGGCAGCATTTCCTTCATATTCTTGTAACCGATGTATACACCGGGAAGATTTCTGTCTCCCTGAATCAGGCGGGTCAGCTTATCCGATAATTCTTGCTTACCGGATACAATCATGGCAATGCCATGATCCAAATGAGCCCTGCCCGTACTTGCTGTATAGCAAATGGACTTTAATGAAGCTTGGCTGTCATCCGATACATATTGCTGGTACTGCTGTGCGAGTTCATAGAGTGATTTTTCAGTATGAGCGGATAAAACAAATAGGTGCGGCCCATGTTCATCCTCAGGCGCATACTCACTTTGAGAAATATATTCTTCCAGTACCACATGAGCGTTCGTTCCGCTAAAGCCAAATGAGCTGACTCCGCCTCGCAGCGGCTCATCACCCGATGTGAACTCCGAAACTTCCTGATTCACATAAAATGGTGATGAGTGAAAATGAATGAGCGGATTAGGTTCATTAAAGTGCGCTAACGGCGGATTTTTCTTGTGATTCAGCATGAGGACAGATTTGATCAGCCCGACGATGCCTGCCGCTTCAAACAAATGACCGATGTTCGATTTAACAGAACCAATCGCACAAAATTGTTTTTTTGCCGTATACTTTTCAAACGCTTTACAAAGCCCGTTAAATTCAACCGGATCGCCGAGCTTCGTTCCGGTGCCATGCGCTTCGATGAAAGACAGTGTTTCAGGAGCAATACCCGCGTCTTTCCAAGCCGTCTCAATGACCTCAGTCTGAGCTGCCGGATTCGGCGCTGTAATCCCGGCGGTTGTTCCGTCTTGATTCAGCGCGCTTCCCTTGATTACGCCGTAAATATGGTCTCCGTCGCGAACAGCATCCTGCAAAGGTTTTAGCAGGACTGCGGCCGCGCCTTCACCTGTGCCCGTGCCGTCTGAATCTTTGCTGAACGTTTTCGTGTACCCGTCCGAAGATTCCATATCAAGTCCGATACAGATCGGCAAGAGCGATGTCCGGATACCGCCCGCAAGAGCCATTTCACAATCGCCGGACATTAAAGATTTACATGCCATATGAACGGCGGCAAGCGATGAGGAGCATGCCGTATCCACTGTGACCGCCGGCCCTTTTAAATTTAAGAAATAAGCGATTCGGCTGGCTAGCACGGAAGGGAGATTGCCCACGATATATTGATGAAGTTCCTCCGGATAATTCGCAGAAAGGAGACGTTCATAATCGTAGCCCACCTTCGAGTACCCTGCATATACCCCGACACGGCTCCCGTTCATGCTGCCGCCGGCATAGCCCGCATCTTCAATCGCATGCCATGCAGACTGCAAAAACAGTCTTTGGTTAGGGTCCATAAACTGAGCCGTTTTAGGAGCTAAACCGAAGAACGAATAATCAAAGCGGTCGATTTCATCTAAATAGCCGCCCTTCACAAACTGATTCTCATTGAACTCGCTTTGGATGGACTTTAAATAATCCGCCGCATCTTTCAGCCGGGATTCGGGGTATTCTCGAATGCTGTGCTCACCTTTTTCAAGCAGATTCCAAAAATCACTTTTCGTCGACGCTCCCGGGACATTGAGCGACATCCCGATAATGGCGATATCTTTCGGTGTCACATGGCTTGGTTTCGCTGCCGCGTCCTGCTTGATTTCAGCACGGCTTTCAGACAGATATACCGCTAAATCAGTGATAGAAGGATACGTAAAGAGATCTGAAACGGAAAGCTCGCGTCCGAATTTCTGTTCTATGCGCTCGGCAATCTGCGATAACTGTAATGAATTTGCTCCCATATCAAAATAACTGTCAGCGAGGTGAACCTTTTTTCCATCGAGCACTTCGGAAAAGATAGACAGCAATTCCGTTTCTATCTCATGAATGGGTGTCTGTCCGGATGTTTCCGTGCTGCTCTCCAAACATTCATTGATGGCGGCGGACTCTGTTGAAAAATTCCCTGCCTCATACTGTCTGGCAAGTTCGTAGCGTTTAACCTTTCCGCTGGTTGTTTTAGGGAGTTTTCGGATCGGAAGGACTTCTTTTATGCTCCAGCCGCCCCGCTTGTACAAATGTTTTTTTATCTCTTTGACAAGCGGCGCAAATTTTTCAGGTGATTTTTTGTAAACAACAAAGAGCACGATTTCTCCGCTTTGTGTCTTTTGATCATATACACCGCAGGCGGCAACCCTTCCTAAGTCAACCTCTTCCATTTCAATCGCGACCCGTTCAATATCGTGCGGGTAGATATTTTTTCCGTTCACGAAAATAATGTCCTTTTCTCTTCCGGTTACGACTAAGTTACCACTTTCACTAATGAATCCGAGGTCTCCTGTTTTTACCCAGCCGTCAGAAGTCAGCGCTTTTTCCGTACTCTCGGGGTTGTTGTAATACCCTTGCGTCACATTGTCTCCTTTGATCTGGATATGGCCGATGATTCCGTCTTCTACTCTTTCATTTGTTTCATCGGAGATCCGAAGCTGACAATAGTCAATAGGTTGTCCCACCTCGACGAATGAAGCGCAATTTTGGTCCTCTTTGCTGACTTTTACAGCTCTTTCACCAAGATTTAAATAGTCACGATGCAAATAAACGGGAACGAATTCTTTACCTATTTTAGAGAACGCTGCGCCAACCGAAGCTTCCGCTAAACCGTAAACATTCAAAATGGCGGATCTTTTCAGATTGAATGCTGCGCATCTTTTCAAAAATTCGTCACACAGCTCCGGCAATATCGGTTCTGCACCGTTTGCGATGACCTTGATGTGGGATAAATCCCAGTCTGGTTCGTTTTTCAGAAATTTAAGGAAGTAGTTGTACCCGAAATTAGGAGATGATAGAATACTGGCTTTATGTTCATGAGCTTTTTTCATCCAAAGAATAGGTCTGCGAATAAATAACTCTGTAGGCATTAGATTTTGATTGATTCCGGTTATGAAGGGAACAAGGTGGCAGGCGATGAGCCCCATATCATGCGTTAAAGGCATCCATGATAAGAAAGAGTCTTTCGAATGAACGTGTAGGGCATTCCCAATGGCGCACGTGTTATGTATTAAGTTGTGATGCGTTAACATGACTCCTTTTGGATCTCCTGTCGATCCGGAAGAAAATTGGATAAAGGCGAGTTCATCCGCATCAGGTTCATAAAACGAAGCGGGGTAATCGTAGGTTTGATCTTGAATGACGTCAGATTTTTCGTTTAATTGATGATGGAAATCCTGTAAATCGTGTTCTGCAGCGTATTTCTTTATTTTGTCCAATACTTTTTCAGAGGCAATCAGAAACGGATGATTTAATATATTCCAAATGCGCCAGACCTTCAGCTTATGGTCATCATCTTCTCCGATACTGACCGGCACCGGGATCATTCCTCCTAATATACAGGCCCAAAAAGCAACGACAAATGATTTGTTTTCTTGGATTTGAAATACAATTTCCTGCTTCGGCTGAATGCCGAGATGCTGTAAATAGCCAAGATACCCTTGCGCCTCTTCAAACAATTGGCGATAAGAGACAACCGTCTCGTTTTTATCGGATTCGATAAAACGGATCCCGCGATCAGAGATATTGCTTCTTTCCCGAATGACATCTACTAAGGTTTGGAATTGACTGGTATACATAGGTCCCCTCCTGGGCGCTTTATTTTAAAATCCGCAATTCTTCCCAAGCCGGAAGCTGTTTAGCTTCACAAATTAATTTGCATAAATGGATCGAATGTTCGAGTTCTTGTTCTGAAAGCACGTCTTCATGCCTTTTCATTCTCTCTTTCAGCTCTTGGATTTGCGTAAATAATGGCGTCGTCATATTGGAATAAGCCGCTGAATCCTTGTTGTAATTTCGCGCAATGACGGATTGAATCATCAATTTATTCAGTTGTTTTTTGCGTAAATGGACAATATGTTTCTTTCTTTCCGCTGAATTGGAAAGCGGGGGAACATCAGATGTCTGTCCTAAGGGATAAGGTACAATGTGATTCGTTGTTTTTCTCAGCAGACCGGCTAGGACATTGTTCGGACCCATTTCGATGACTTCCGTCACTCCGTGTAAAAGCAAGTAATGCATCGATTCTGTCCATCTTACCGGCATCGTCATGTGCTGTTTGAGGTGTTCGCTGATCAAATTTCCGCTGCTGTAAGGGCGCGCGGTGACATTTGAAATGATCGGCCATGCGGCATCCCGGAAGGAATACCGGTGTAATACAGTCTGGAATTGTTCGGAGGCGGATCGTATCATCGAACTGTGAAAAGGCGCACTGACATTCAAATAAGTGTATGCCGCACCCTTTTCCTCCGCCATCTTGATGACACGTTCCACAGCTTGCCGGTGTCCGGAAATCACATGCTGCTGTTCTGAATTCATGCAGGCTACTCCTGCCGGAAAGTCTTCCGTCGACACTTTCGAACATATTTCCTGCAACGTTTGAAGAGAGAGGTGAGTCACGGCGGCCATCGCCCCCTGCTGCTTGGGATCCGCATTTTGCATAAGAATTCCCCGCTCCCTTACAAGTGTAACGGCATCCTGAAAAGAAAGGGCGCCGGCACAGACAAGCGCTGAATATTCGCCTAAGCTATGGCCTGCCAGGAAGCGGGGCTTCACCCCTATTTCCTGCATATACACTTGAAAAGCAATAACACTGACCGTTAAAATAGCGGGCTGCGCGTTCATTGTCTTTGTCAATTCATTCATATCTCCGTTAAAACACAGTTTTTTTACATCCAAGGAGATCGCATCGCTCGCTTCTTCAAACAATCTCTTTGCGAGCACAAAATCATTCCAAAATTGTTTGCCCATTCCTACAAATTGAGACCCTTGTCCAGGAAATAAAAAGGCAAGATTGTTCATGAGATTCCTCCGATCATATTGAACAGGGAATACAATATCCTACAAAATATCCCTTTATCTAACATCCTAGCATGATTATAACAAATGTGTATAGAATACTTTCGGAGGAGTTATTGTTCGATTTTACAAACGAATTAGATATATTTATTCATAAAATAAAACATGGAGGTTTCACCGAAAATCAGTCTTAAAGAGAGATGATGAAAGCCGGCGTGGAGCCTGTTACCGGCTCTTCTTCACTTAGAACGCGCTCTTTATGTTTCATATGTTTTAGGGCTATCGGCATAATTGTGTCAGAAATTACATATTTTCTGTTTATTGTAAAAATTCATTTGTATATCTGTGAAGGATTGTAAACTGATTGCGCTTGATTATAAATGTGGCGCAAGAGATGGATCTGGATGGGGAAAATCTGCAAGGGCGAAATACGCCGCAGAACATGTGAATGACCCAGCCCGGATACCGATTGACGCAGTAAATCGGCCTATTGAGTGAACAAGGTTTTCAGGCATAAAAAAACAGCCGTTCAGAGCGGCTGTTTTTTTAAAAAGTATAAGAACTATTGAGCGGTATACCCGCCGTCCATGACTACGGCCTGACCTGTGACCCCTTTTGCTTTGTCGCTGGCCAAAAATACGGCGTAATCAGCGATTTCCTTCACTGACAGCAGCCGTTTTTGGGGAACGAGCGGAAAGATCACGTCCTCAAGCACCCGTTCGTACGGTACATTCCTTGTTGCGGAAATGTCCTTTAACTGATTGCGGACAAGCTGAGTGTCCACATATCCCGGACAAAGCGCATTGACGGTAATGCCGTCAGCCGCGCCTTCAAGTGCGCCGACTTTCGTTAAACCGATGACGCCGTGCTTGGCGCTGTTATATGCCGCTTTCCCGTGAAAACCGATCAGTCCGTTGACAGACGCCATATTAATGATTCGACCGAATTGCTGTTTTTTCATAATGGGGAATGCATGCTTCATTGCGATAAATGGCGCAGTCAGCATGAGACGAATGAGCCGTTCAAACTGTTCGGTGGGAAATTCCTCGATGGGCGCGACATGCTGAATGCCCGCATTATTCACAAGGATATCGAGACGTCCGAATTGTTTCTCGACCGTCTGCAGCATGTCGGCCACTTGTTTTTCATTTGTTACATCGCATGTGATGCTGACTGCTTCACAGCCTTCATCTTTCAGTCTTGCCGCCGCTTCTTTCCCCGCTTGTTCGTTTACATCAGAGATGATGACGGCTGCTCCTTCACGGGCGAATTCTTTTGCGATTTCAAGCCCGATTCCTCCGGCTGCTCCTGTTACAACGGCTGTTTTTTCAATAAGCAATGAATGCATGACGGCACCTCCTCATTTTGGTCTGACCCCGTTTTTTAACGACTGGCTGACAGTAAAATGACCTTCTGTTTTCTCAAAGACCTCCTCCATTGTTACACCTTCCTGCAGTTCGGTGAGCGTCATACGGCCATCATGAAAATCGAAAACAGCCAAATCTGTGATCAGCCGATCGACCACCTGCCTGCCGGTTAAAGGAAGCGTACATTCCGTTCTCACTTTAGATTCCCCATATTTATTAACGTGCTCCATGATGACAATAATCCGTTTTGCTCCGTGGACCAAGTCCATGGCTCCGCCCATTCCTTTGATCATTTTTCCGGGGATCATCCAGTTCGCCAAATCTCCCCGTTCGGAAACTTCCATCCCGCCGAGGATCGCTACATCAATGTGGCCGCCGCGAATCATGGCAAAGGATTCGGCACTGTCAAAATACGAGGCTCCCTTTACCTCAGTAATGGTTTCTTTTCCCGCATTGATCAGATCGGGGTCCTCCGTTCCTTCCGCCGGATAAGGCCCGATCCCGAGCAAGCCGTTTTCAGACTGAAGCAGGACGTTATAATCATTCGGTATCTCATTGGCTACAAGCGTCGGCATCCCTATCCCCAAGTTCACATTCATTCCGTCCTTTATTTCCTTTACAGCCCGTTTGATCATTCGTTTTCTGCTATCTCTCATTCTGTCAGCCTCCTTTATCATGCTTGCCGGACGGTGCGGCGTTCAATCCGTTTTTCATGAATCCCGCCGGGCAGCACGTGCTGCACAAAAATACCCGGCGTATGAATTTGATCCGGATCAAGCTCTCCGGCATCGACGATTTCTTCAGCCTCTGCAATCGTCACTTTGCCTGCCATTGCAGCGAGCGGATTGAAATTTCTCGCCGTCTTTCTGAACATCAGGTTGCCCAGAGGATCGGCTTTCCAGGCCTTTACGATGGCGGCGTTCCCTGTAATCCCTTTCTCCAGAAGATAGGTGCGTCCGTCAAATGTCTTATGTTCTTTTCCCTCGGCTACTGATGTTCCGACGCCTGCAGGTGTATAAAACGCCGGAATGCCCGCCCCTCCCGCGCGAATTCTTTCTGCGAGCGTTCCTTGGGGCACCAATTCGACTTCCAGCTCTCCGCTTAAAAACTGCCGTTCAAAGGTTTTGTTTTCTCCCACATAGGATGCGATCATTTTTTTGATCTGCCGGTTTGCAAGCAAGAGGCCTAACCCCCAATCATCAACACCGCAGTTATTACTGACAACGGTCAAGTTTTTTACGCCGCTGTCCCTGATCGCGAGAATTAATTGTTCCGGAATGCCGCACAGGCCGAAGCCTCCTGCGATGAGGGTGTCTCCGTCCTTGATCAGTGCAGCAGCATCTTGATAAGAGTCCATCACTTTTCCTTTTCCCATATTCGTTTCCCCTTTCTGTTTTGGCTACACAAGGCCCGTCAGACTGAAAATGGCGATGATGACAAACACAGCGGCTGTTTTAATGACGGTAATGGCAAAGATATCCCTGTAGGATTGGCGGTGGGTCAACCCGGTGACCGCGAGCAGCGTAATGACGGCGCCATTATGCGGAAGAGTGTCCATCCCGCCGGAGGCCATCGAAATTACCCGGTGCATGACCTCCGGCGGGATGTGGAATGTATTGATTGCTTCTGTATACGCTGCTGACATCGTGCTTAAAGCGATGCCCATTCCTCCTGATGCCGATCCTGTAATCCCGGCAAGCGCAGTGGTCGTCACCGCTCCGTTGACGAGCGGATCAGTAAACGTCTGCGATATGCCGCTGCTGACCATTTTAAAGCCGGGAAGCGCCGCAATGATGCCGCCAAATCCGTATTCGGCTCCTGTATTCATCGACGCCAGCAAGGCGCCCCCGATGCCCTCATTCAGTCCTTCTTTCAAATTGAAGAGGACTTTTTTCCAATCGAACAAAATCGTTGTCATGATTCCGATGAACAGTGCGAGTTCTACTGACCAGATCGCAGTGACGGAGGAAAGGTCAATCTTCCCGAACGCTTCTAAACCGAGCGGCGCAAAATCAAATCCGTCAGGGTACCAATGCGGGAGCCACATCGTGAAGCATTTGTTCATGACTCCCACAAGGATAAGCGGAACAAAGGCGAGCACTTGCCGCGCGGGGCTGGGTTCTGCCTTCTGCGGTAAAACAGGCGTATGTTTTTCATTAGCCAGACCTGAGGATTCCTCTGCAGCGGAAACTTCAGATTGAAATCCAGCATAGCCTTCTCCGGCATTGGCCGCTTTTTTGCGCCGGGATTCTAAATAAATCATTCCGGCCGTAAGCACAAATGCTGCACCAATCAGTCCGAGCCAGGGAGCGGCATAAATGTTTGTTTTAAAAAATGCTGTCGGAATGACATTTTGAATTTGCGGTGTGCCGGGAAGCGCATCCATTGTAAATGTAAAGGCGCCCAATGCAATCGTACCGGGTATCAGACGCTTGGGAATATCAGCTTTCATAAATAGGTTTTTAGCAAACGGATAAATGGCAAACACCGCTACGAAGAGACTGACGCCGCTGTACGTTAAAATCGCACCCATTAAGACGATGGCGAGAATGGCTCTTTTTGCTCCCACAAGCTTGACGATTGTTTTTGCAATCGACTCAGCGAGCCCTGATATTTCAACAACCTTGCCAAAAACGGCTCCTAAAAGAAATACGGGAAAATACAGCTTAATAAATCCTACCATCTTCTCCATAAATATATTCGAGAAGAAAGGAAGTACGAAGCTTGGATCTGTCAGGAGCACAGCAAACAGCGCACAAATCGGGGCGAATAAAATGACTGAAAAGCCCCGGTAAGCCGCAAACATCAGCATGCCTAATGCCAATAAAATAATAACAATGTCCACAAATCCCCCTCTTTTCTGCTCATATTAGTAAGCGCTTACAAAAAATCGAGAAAATAAAGCAAAAAACATGCCGGTTTTGCACAGTTTCTGAGGCTGAAAAAATGTGCATCATGGTGAATTCTCCGTTTTGGCGAAAGAAAAGGAGACCCTTGCTGCATTATATTGATTGGCTGAGCAGTGAGTTTTTTTAGGGATAGTGAGATGGATCAGAGAGGATTTTTGCTTTATAAATATGTATTCTTTTTTCTTTCATTTATTTCCTGCAAGAGGAACCGATAAAATCCGGCCCTCCTGCATGGTCATTCAGCCAATAACAACCGGAAGCTCTTTGAGCGACCTAAAACCAATGAGCTTGCGGTATTCAAGGCGGTGTGCGGCCAGCCGAAGCTTAGGCATCCGCTCAAACAGTGTGAGAATTGCAATTTGTGCTTCGATACGCGCTAATGAGGAGCCTATACAAAAATGGGCGTTCTTTCCGAATGCAAGATGCGGATTCGGTTTTCTTTGGATATCCATTTTGTGAGGTTGATCGAATATGCTTGGATCGCGATTGGCTGCTCCTAAAAGGATATATACCTGCTCTCCTTTTTTTATGGTCTTCCCATTTATTTCGCAGTCTTCTGAGGCGGTGCGTGCCGTCAGCTGCGCGGGGCTGTCGTAGCGCAAACATTCCTCAACTGCAGTTTCAATAAGAGAGGGGTTTTCTCTCAGTGCGCTAAGCTGTTCAGGGTGTTTCAATAAAGTAAACACACCGTTGCACATGAGGTTTACCGTCGTCTCGTGTCCGGCTATGACAAGTAAGATACATGTCGCGAGCACTTCCTCTTTTGAAAGCTGTTCCTCCATAATAAACCTGCTGATCAAGTCTTGCTGAGGGTGAGCTTTCCGCTTGTGAATCAAATCTCTGAAGTATGACGTCAGCCTGCCTGCGGTGTCGCTGGCTCTGACTAACGTCTTTCTTGATCGGGTAAGATCAATGGCCTGAATGACGTCTGCCGTCCATTGTCTGAATTGATATCTCTCCTCTTTCGGCACTCCGAGTATCTCCGCAATGATAAGGCTTGCCAATGGAAAGGCAAACTCTGAAACAAGGTCAGCGTTTTTTTTGATTTGGACTTGATCCAACAAGTCATGAACCGTTTCTTTTATACAAGGGCGAAGTGATTCCGCCGTCTTTGCGGTAAATTCTTTACCGATAAGCATCCGCATCCGCTTATGGTCTGATTGATTTTTAAATAACAGCATATCGTGCTGGATATGCGATAGATTTTGATATTTCGTTGAAGCTTCCGGAAGAGGAATGCGGTTTTTAAATCGGGTGTCTTTCAGAATCGCTGCCGCCTCTTTGTACCCGGTGACATACCAGCCCGGATATTTTAATACGGTCCCTTTATAAACAGGATCAATGGATCGCAGTTTGTCATAAAACGGGTAAGGGTCATTCCAAAAATCCGAATCCGCATGGAGAGACGGATGTGCAATCGATAGGCCCGCCGTCATCTTATACCTCCGTATTGCAGGCGGATTGCAGGCCGGCTTTCATTTCTTCAACGGATTCGACTTCAAAACCTAAATCATGGAGCATTTGATGATCCTCTGTTTCTTGCTGCCCTGCTGTCGTTAAGTAATCTCCGACGAAAATCGAATTTGCGGCGTAAAGTCCCAGCGGCTGCAGCGAACGAAGGTTGACTTCCCGGCCTCCTGAGATACGGATTTCTTTTGACGGATTGATAAAACGGAACAAGGCGAGCACTTTCAGGCAATACACCGGATGTAATTCGCTTACCCCTTCTAACGGAGTTCCGTCAATCGCATGCAGAAAATTAACCGGGATGCTGTCGGCGTCAAGCGCTTTTAGGCTGTTCGCCATATCAATGACGTCCTGTTTCGTCTCTTTCATGCCGACGATGACACCAGAACAAGGTGACATCCCCGATTGTTTCGCCGTTTCCACTGTGTTGACCCTGTCGTCATACGTGTGGGAGGTCGTAATGTTTGAGTGATTCCTTTGTGATGTATTGATGTTATGATTGTACCGGTCTACTCCTGCTTGTTTCAGCCGCTCTGCCTGTTCGGGCTTCAGCAGACCGAGGCATGCGCAGATTTTCAAACCGTACGTTTCTTTAATTTCTTTGACAGCATCAACAACTTGATCTACTTCTCTGTTCGACGGTCCCCGCCCGCTGGCGACGATACAGTATGTCCCTATATTCAGGTCGTGGGCGCGTTTTGCCCCCTTCAGCAATATATGCTTATCCACCATCCGATAAGACTCGATCGGCGCTTTTGATATTGAAGATTGTGAACAGTACCCGCAATTTTCCGGACACAGGCCTGATTTTGCATTCATAATCATATTCAGCTTTACTTTTTTTCCGTAAAATCGTTTTCTGATATGAAAAGCGGCATGCATCAGCAATAAAAGATCCTCATCAGGACAATTTAAAATGGCCAGCGCTTCTTGATTCGTTACTTCCGCCCCGTCCAGCACTCTCTCTGCAAGATCCATCCATTGATTCATGTTTATCTCCCCATTTGTGTCAGATTCATGAAAGAGGTAACATCTATATGTTTCTCAATCATGTGTTGAATGTTTTCCGGTGAAACGTGATCCAGCTTCGGTGTGATTCCCAAAATCGGAACTTTGCATAATGTTTCAATCATGCTCGGGTTCGTCTTTTCGTCCAGCCCCGGCCTGCTCCTTATGCCGTTGATAATAATGCCGAGAACCTCTATCCCCATGTTTTTCGCATATTCAACGGTTAAATATGTGTGGTTGATGGTTCCGAGATCAGGCCTGGTGACAATCACTGCCGGCAATTCCAAGGCTTTTATCAGATCACTGACTAAGTAATTTTCACCAAGCGGGACGGAAATGCCGCCTGCCCCCTCGACGATGAAACACTCATGACGATTTTTGATCTTACTCCAGTGGGCCATGACTTCATCCATGCTCACGGATTTCCCCTCAAGCATGGCGGCCGTGTACGGCGCAAGCGGCTCTTTCCATTCAAATGGCGTAATTTCTTCATGAGACAGTGCGGTTTGTGACATGTCTTTCAACAGCGAGGTGTCACTTTCCGGATGAGTCCGCGGCACGCCGCTTAAAAACGGCTTAAACACTCCGATATCCGCCTGTTTCTGCCGGAATGCCGCGGCAAGTCCGCAAGAAACGATGGTTTTTCCGACGCCGGTATCTGTTCCTGTAACAAAAAAACTTCTCATTTGTTTATATTCAGCTCTTTTCTAATGGAATCAAATGCTTCTGTCAGCTCGTCTATGTCCTGTAAGCTGCGATCCGCCGTAACGGTCAGCCTGATTCTGCTTTCGCCTTCCGGAACGGCGGGCGGGCGGATGGCCGGGGCGCAGATTCCCTTTTTCTCCAGCAGCGCAGCGGCTGAAACCGCTGTTTTTGCATCACCGATGATAACGGGGATAATCGGTGTTTCTCCGCCTCTTACGGTAAAGCCCATATCGGCCAGACGCGTTTTTATCGTTTTGACAGACGACTGCAGCTCACGGCGCGTATCGTGCATATCTGATATGATGTCAAGTGCCGTATGCGAAGCCGCACAAATTGACGGCGGGAGGGCCGTCTGAAAAATAAACGTCCGCGCCTGATTCAGCAAAAAATCAATGAAAATGTTTGATCCCGCGGCAAAACCGCCTTCCGTTCCGACCGCTTTGCTTAATGTGCCGATGACAACATCAGGACAAACACCGAAATAGTCACTGGTTCCCCCGCCGTTTTCCCCGAGTACACCGGTTGCATGCGCGTCATCTGCTATCACAAATGCCTGGTACTGCTTTGCAAGCGCCATTATGCGGTCAAGAGGCGCGATGGTGCCGTCCATGCTGAAGACGCCGTCTGTGACGATAAAGCGGCGGTTCCGAGCCTGGACGGAGGCAAGTTTTTTCTCAAGATCAGCCATATCAATATGGCGGTAAACGATGGTTTCCGCTTTTGATAAACGGCAGCCGTCAACAATGCTCGCATGGTTCAGTTGATCGCTTAAAATGACATCGCCTTTTTGAGGCAGTGAGGCAAGCACGCCGATATTTGCCAAGTAACCGCTTGAAAACAATAAAGCCGCTTCCGTCTGTTTAAAGTCCGCGATTGTTTGTTCAAGTTTTTCGTGCCACACAGTATTTCCTGTCGTTAACCGTGAGCCGCCGCTTCCTGCCCCGAACCGGCTCAGCGCCGTTTGCGCGGCTGTGATCAGCCGCTCATCTTTTGACAGGCCTAAATAGTCATTGGACGCCCAGGTCTGCCGCTTTTGCCCCTTGGTTTTGAGAGCGGTTTCCTGTATTCGCAGCGTCCGATACAGCCCGTCTCTTTTCACCGCATCGAGCCTTTTGAGGAGCCATCCGTTAAAATCCACGGCCGGTCACCTTGGCTATCGCTTCTTTCATAATGGAGATCATGGCTTGTAACTGATCGGTTGTGCTGGCAAGCGGCGGCAGAAAGGCGATGACGTCTCCGAGCGGCCGTGTCAGCATACCAAGCTCTCTCATTTTCAAGGACACCTTGTATCCCATCCGCTTTTCAGGCGGATAAGGCTGTTTTGTCCCCTTATCCTGCACAAGCTCTATGCCGCACATGAAACCGAGCTGGCGGACATCGCCGACATGGGGAAGCTGCTTCAGATCATGAAGAAATTTCGCTGCCGTTTTTGATTTTTCGGCGACTCGTTCAACGATGCGTTCTGATTCGAATAATCGCAGATTTTCAATTGCCGCGGCACAGCCAAGCTGATTTCCTGTATAGGAATGGCCGTGGAAAAATGTTTTCATTTTGTCGTAGTCATCGTAGAAGGCTTCATAAATGGCTTCTGTGGCAAACGTCACAGCGATCGGCAAATAGCCTCCCGTAATGCCTTTCCCTGCCGCCATCAAGTCCGGCTGGACATTTTCATGCTCACAGGCAAACATTTTTCCGGTGCGGCCGAACCCCGTCGCCACTTCGTCAACGATCATTAACACATCATATGCCGTACACAGCTTTCGTACGCCTGCCAGAAAGCCTTCAGGCATGACGATCATCCCGGATGCGCCTTGCACCATCGATTCAATCGTAAGTGCGGCAATCTCTTCGTGGTGCTTTGCAAGCAGCTGTTCGAGCGCGTGAAGGCATTCATCCCGGCACTGTACGGGGTCGCCGCTTTCAGATCTGTATACATATGGAATCGGGGCTTTGTAGCTTTCAAACATCAGCGGGCCGTACACATGGTGGAAGAGTTCAATGGAGCCGACGCTGACGGCTCCGATCGTATCGCCGTGATAGCCGTTCTGCATAGAAATAAACGTCTGTTTCTCGGGTCTCCCTATGTTTTTCCAGTATTGAAAGGCCATTTTCAGAGCGATTTCCATTGCTTCCGCTCCGCTGTCGGAGTAAAAAACACGTGTCAGCTTTTCCGGTGTGATGCCTGTCAGCATCTCGGCAAGTTCTGTTGCGGGAACGTTCGTCATACCCAGCAAAGTCGAATGAGCGATTTTTTCAAGCTGTTTTTGAATCGCTTCATCCATTTCTTTTTTGCGGTGGCCGTGTACATTGAGCCATACTGAAGAAAAGCCGTCATAATATTCTTTGCCGCTGATGTCTTTCAGCATGATCCCGTTTCCGCTTTCAATGATTAACGGATCTTCATCGTAATCTTTCATTTGTGTGAAAGGCAGCCAAAGATGCTGTTTGCTTTTTTCAATCATTGATTGTTTCATCATTTCTCCTCCCGCTGAATGAATACAGGCTGCTTCTCCAAAAAATGGATACAGCTCTCTGTATCTATGGAGCCATCTGTAAAGAAAATCCGGCAGCCGCTTTCATCTCCGGCATTTTTCATCTTGGCAATCCGCTGATATCCCAGCTTCTTTGCGGCAACGTAGCCTGTTATGTAATCAGGATCATCCGACCAGCACAATTCAGCAATAATCCCCGGATATGCGCAAACTTTTGCCGCGATGGCATGTGCTTCTTTTATTCGTGAATTTTCCGGCATGTTGTGAGTAAAAGCCCATTTTTGAAAATCATGTGACGGCCAATCCACTCGGGATACCCGCACACCTCTATTTCCTCTGCCGTCAATGCGTTTTCCTGCCCGGATATCAAACAGGACCGCTCCTCTTGCGTCTGCATATTCCGCAATGTTTTCGTACGCTTTCTCTATCATGTGCGGGAGAATCCCCGCCTTTTGCAGAAGCTTGCGGGCGATCGCTTGTCCTTTTTCCGGCGTGTCTGTTTGATGGAAAGCAACCGGCAAAGGGCGGATCGTTTCGATCGGTTCATTAACGCTTTCAAGCTGAATCTGCATAAAATCAGGTATCCCTCTTGAGTGCGAGAAGCCTTTATGTAATAAGCCATCTACCGCTTCCTGTAAACCACCGTAAGTGATGAGCCGTTCTCCGCCGGAAATGTGTTTTCCGCCCTGCTCATGGGGGGCGTTTCGGGAAGCTCTCATTCTGACGCTGTAATAGGTTTCTTCCCGCATATATTCCCCTCCTTTCTCTTACTTTGAAAATTAATGTTAACCAAAATGATTAAAGGTTAACACTTATACAGAATATTAGTGCCCCTCACGGAATATGTCAACCTAAACTATCAAACTGTTAACGTAATGAGTTTTGCAAAGCCTCATTACGTTTTCATGTTTTGTTCATATTTTAGTAATTGTTTATTCAACACTGTCCGTTAAAGTAATCCATATCAACAAATAGGACAGCGATCCGCATCTTACTTATGAAGGGAGGTCAAAGCCGGATGCCGTTATGCTGAAAGAAAAAGTAAAGACAGCAGGCCGTTTTTGCACTGTAGGCGTCGGCAATACGCTGATTGATTTTGGTGTCTTCTTTCTTCTCGCCGCTTGTCATGTCCCCTATCTTCCGGCGCAGATCTGCTCCTATTCGGCAGGGATCATCAACAGCTATGTATGGAACCGGAAGTGGACGTTTCGTGTAAAACGCAAGGCTGACGGGAAAGAGATCATGCGATTTCTCATGATTAATCTTGCCGCGTCGGGAATCACCTTTTTGCTGCTTTACGCGTTTCAAAAAGGCGGCTGTTCGCTATTGGTGAGTAAGTTAGCCGCCACTATCGGCGGAATGATGATGAATTTTATCGGAAACCGAATCTGGGTATTTGGAGATTCGCTGAAAAACATACAGGATCAGGAGTGAAGATGAATGAGAAAAAAAGTGAGAAAAGCGGTCATTCCCGCAGCAGGTTTAGGAACGAGATTTCTGCCGGCGACAAAGGCGCAGCCGAAAGAAATGCTGCCGATTGTCGACAAACCGGCCATCCAATATATTGTCGAAGAGGCCGCAGCGTCAGGAATTGAAGATATACTGATTATTACAGGGAGAAACAAACGCTCGATTGAAGATCATTTTGACCGGTCGGCGGAATTGGAATTCAATCTGCGGGAAAAAGGCAAGACGGAGACACTTGAAGAAATGCAGCAGATCGCCGATTTGGCCAACATTCATTACATCCGCCAGAAAGAACCGCTCGGATTAGGCCATGCGGTACTGTGTGCGGAGCATTTTATCGGAGATGAGCCTTTTGCCGTTCTCTTAGGTGATGATATTATGGTATCTGACACTCCCGCTCTTTCACAGCTCATAGACGTCTATAACCAACACGGCACAGAAACGATCGGCGTACAGCCCGTCGATCCTGCTGATGTCAGCAAATATGGTATTATACAGACGGGGCGGCAGAGCGGTCATGTGTACGAGGTTGAGGATCTGATTGAGAAGCCGGCTGTTGAAAAGGCACCCTCTCATATTGCCGTGATGGGCCGTTACATATTAACCCCTGCCATTTTTAAAACGCTGAAGACGATCGGAAGAGGCGCGGGCAACGAAATCCAATTGACAGACGCGCTGCGCGAAGTGTGCCGCACCCGAAGCATTTATGCGCGGGAGCTTGAAGGAAGCCGGTTTGATATAGGAGATAAGTTCGGCTGTTTTAAGGCCGGCACGGAGATCGGGCTTCTGCGGGAAGAAATGAGACCGAAACTTTTAGCTTATTTAGAAGAGGTGTTAAAAAGAGAATCTGAAGAAATCGTGCGCTAAAAAATAATTTGTAACCATTTTGCTTGTCAATCAGTCATATAATTGGGTAAAAAGATAAAGAGGTTGTGAACAGTGTGGGCAATTTTATTAGTGAAATATTATCCTGGCTGACAAGTATGGGCTATTTAGGGATTGCGCTCGGATTAATGATCGAAATCATTCCGAGTGAAATCGTTCTGGCTTACGGAGGCTATATGGTGTCAGAAGGCACGATCAGCTTTATCGGCGCCATTGTCGCCGGTGTGATCGGGGGAACGATCGCGCAGTGCTTTATTTACTGGATCGCCCGTTATGGGGGACGGCCGTTTTTGGACAAGTACGGCAAGTACTTACTTCTGAAAAAGCATCATGTTGATGTTGCGGAAAACTGGTTTCGCCGTTACGGCGCCGGCGTTGTGTTTTCGGCGCGGTTTATCCCGGTCGTCAGACATGCGATTTCCATCCCGGCCGGCCTTGCGAAAATGCCTCTTTCCAAGTTTGTCATATTGACGACGCTTGCCATTATTCCGTGGTCTGTCATTTTCGTTTATCTCGGGTATCAGCTCGGGGGACAGTGGAAAGACGTAGACAGCTATGCCGGAATGTATACAACTCCGATCATTATCTTGGCTCTCGTATTTATTGTTGTTTATTTTGTTGTGAAGAAAATGAGATCAAGACTGTGAAAAAAGACTGCATAAGAACGGCTGTGAGCCGGATCTATGCAGTCTTTTTTTTATTTATACCGGGTATACGGGGTGTTTCCGGTGTGTGAATGTCAGTTGTTTGGACATGTAAGCAGTGAGGCGTTTATTGAGTTCTTCCCGCAAGGAATCAGCAGGAACAATGCCGTCAATCACCATTTCAGAGGCAAGCCGGTAAAGGTTAATGTCTTCCTTATATTCATCACGCTTTTCTTGAATAAAAGCCGGCCTTTCTTCAGGGGCTAGCTCGCTGATTTTGTTTGCGTAGACCGCATTCACCGCTGCTTCAGGACCCATTACGGCAATTTGCGCAGTCGGAAGCGCTAAACAGCAGTCCGGTTCAAAAGCAGGCCCCGCCATCGCGTATAATCCGGCACCGTAGGCTTTTCTGACGATAACGGAAAGCTTCGGAACAGTCGCTTCCGCCATTGCGGAGATCATTTTTGCGCCATGCCTGATGATGCCCGCCTGCTCAACCTTCGTTCCGATCATGAATCCGGGAATGTCTGCTAAAAACAGAAGCGGAATATGGAATGCGTCGCACAAAGCGATAAATTTTGCGGCTTTATCCGCCGAATCGAGAAATAAAACCCCGCCTTTGACACGCGGCTGATTGGCGATAATGCCGACCGGCTGTCCGTGAATCCGCGCAAGCCCCGTTATTAATTCCTGCGCAAATAACGGTTTAATCTCAAAAAATGAGTCTTCATCAATGACACGTTCAATTAAATCCATCATGTTGAACGGTGCGTTTTGATGTGCCGGGATGACATCTGAGAGCGGTTTTTCAAAAGCTTTCGGGTTCTTAGATTTGTTGACGGGCGCTTTTTCAGTATAATTTGCCGGAAAATAGCTGAGGTATGTCTGCGCCATCGTGATTGCTTCCTGTTCCGTCGGGGCGAGGAGATCACCGCAGCCTGATACGGAACAATGCATACGGGCGCCGCCCATTTCTTCAAGCGATACTTTCTCGCCAATCACCATTTCCGCCATACGCGGGGAGCCTAAGTACATGGATGCATTGCCTTCGACCATAATGACAATGTCGCAAAAGGCCGGAATGTAAGCGCCGCCCGCAGCGGAAGGGCCGAACAATAAACAGATTTGCGGAATGCGGCCCGACAGCTTTACTTGATTATAAAAGATGCGGCCGGCTCCCCTTCTGCCCGGGAACATGTCGACCTGATCCGTAATTCTCGCACCTGCGGAATCGACTAAGTACAAGAGCGGACACTGAAGCTTTTCCGCCGTCTCCTGAATGCGGATGATCTTTTCCACCGTTTTCGCGCCCCACGAGCCCGCCTTTACGGTTGAGTCGTTTGCCATCACACAAACGGTTCTGCCGCCGATGGTTCCGATCCCGGTAACGACCCCGTCAGCCGGCAGTCCGTCTGACATGCACTCGGCGAAAAAAGCGTCTTCAACGGATATGCCGTCATCGAATAAAAGCTTCAGCCTGTCTCTTACAAAAAGTTTTCCCTTCTTTTCGTTGCTTGCGTGATATTTCGCGGCTCCTCCCTTTTCAATCGTTTTGCTGCGTGTCTGCCGTTCTTTTTCGTAATCCATTCGAGTCCCTCCATGTTTTATTTTCCTTTGTATTCAGGGGGTCTTTTTTCTTTAAAAGCGCGCAGGCCCTCTTCTCTGTCAAGTGTGGGGATGACTTGTTCATATGCTTTTCGTTCGATTTCGAGCCCTGTATTGAGATCTGTCTCCAGACCCTTGTTTATCGCGGATTTTGCTTGTCTGACGGCGATCGGCCCATTAGCGGCGATGCGGCCGGCCAGTGCTTTTGCTTTTTCCATAAGTTCATCGGCTTCACAAACATGCTCGATCAGCTTCATGTCTTTTCCCTCTTCGGCAGAAAGCCTTCGGCCGGTATAGATCAATTCTTTTGCCGCGCCGGGGCCGATAAGCCGGGGCAGTCTCTGCGTTCCGCCCGCTCCGGGAATGATCGCAAGCCCTGTTTCAGGAAGGCCGAGGCCCGCCCGGCTGACGGCGATTCTGATATCGCAGGCAAGAGCGAGTTCAAGGCCTCCTCCGACAGCGGTGCCGTTCAGCGCTGCAATGACCGGCTGCGGGAGAGCTTCAATGGATGCGGCCGTTTCACCGATACGCCTGACGCTTTGTTTGACTTGTTCATGGTCCATCCCCGCTCTTTCTTTTAAATCAGCACCGGCGCAAAATGTGTTCCCGGTGCCGGTGAGAATGACACAACGAATGGATGGCGAGTTTTTGATGTCTTCAATCACACGCTGTAAATGATCAATCATTTCTGAAGACAGCGAGTTGGCCGCATGCGGGCGGTTCAGCGTGATCAGACCGATCGTTTCTTGACAGACGGAATACAAGACGCAATCTTCCATGGCTTCTCCTTTCTCATTTCGTTCTGAATGCCTGCAGGTTTCTGCTTGGCAGGTCTTTGCCTATTTTATCCGCGATCCAGCCGGCGGCATAAAGAAGTTTATTCATGTCCGTCCCGGTATCAATCCCCATTTGTTCGAGCATATAAATGACGTCTTCTGTGGCAGCGTTGCCTGCTGATCCAGGGGCGTACGGGCAGCCGCCAAGCCCGCCTGAGGAAGTATCAAAGGATGTGATGCCCATATCAAGAGCGGGAATGATATTCGCTAGAGCCGTTCCTCTTGTATCATGGAAATGGAGTGCGATTTTTGAGGCGGGAATTCTCGGCAAAAGGGCTTCAAGCACGGCTATGACCTGCAAGGGGTTTGCCGCGCCGATCGTGTCGCCGAGCGATATTTCATCAACGCCCATTTCGAGCAGGGTGTCTGACAGGCGGATGACTTGTTCGACCGGCACGTTCTGTTCGTACGGACAGCCGAACACAGTGGACAGATAAGCTCTCGTCGCCATTTTTTCAGCTTTTGCTTCAGTAATAACCCGCCTGAGCTCTTGAACGGTCCGGTCAATCGGTTTGTTTACGTTTTTTTGGTTATGGGTTTCGCTTGCAGATAAAAATACACATGCCTGATCGATTCCGCCTTCTGCCGCATGCTCCAGCCCGATGAGGTTCGGAACGAGAGCCGCGTAGACCGTATGTTCAGATCTGGCAATGCCTTTTGCGACGTCCAGGCTGTCACGAAGAGCCGGAATCCATCTCGGATGCACGAATGATGTCACTTCGATATAGGGAAGGCCTGTTTTTGAAAGCATATTGATCCACTCAATCTTATCTTCTGTATCCACCCACGCCGATTCATTCTGCAAGCCGTCACGCGGTCCTACTTCATTGATGCGGACATGTTTCGGACAGTTCATGCTGCACCTCCCGTTTTATTGAAGTTCAATCAGGACCTCTCCTTCATCAGTGAAATCACCTTCTGATTTTTTCACTTCTTTCACCGTACCCGCTGTATCAGCGATAATCGGAATTTCCATTTTCATAGATTCCAAGATGGCCACTTCCTGTCCTTCTTCAATGACATCACCCGGCTTCACATGAATTTTCCACAGGTTTCCCGCCATCTGAATTTTTATGACGCTCATTTTGACGCCCCCTCGTTCATTGTTTGTAAAAAGCCGGTTGTCGCCTCACCCTTTTCAAACACTTCTGAATAGGCAATTTTTGTCAGCAGCGGAATGTTGGTTTTAATCCCTTCTACATGATATTCGCCAAGGGCGGTTTTCAGTTGTTCAATGGCTTGTTTTCTCGTATTCGCCGTGACGATCATTTTGGCAATCATCGGATCGTAAAACGGAGAAATGACGCTTCCCTTTTCGACGGCGCATTCGTGTCGCACTGACGGGTGTCTTAAAACGGAAAAAGACGAGATGGTACCGGGTGACGGGTAAAAGGTGACCGGATCTTCCGCATAGATCCGCACTTCTATCGCATGACCGCGGTGGTTGATATCTTTCTGCGAGAAAGTCAGCGCCTGCCCAGCGGCAATTTTCAGCTGTTCTTCCACAAGATCCAGTCCTGTAATTTCTTCTGTCACCGGATGCTCCACCTGCAGTCTTGTGTTCATCTCTAAAAAATAGATTTGTTTCTTTTGGTCGACGAGAAATTCTATTGTGCCTGCATTTTGGTAGCCGATCGATTTTGCGGCTTTAACGGCGGTTTCACCGAGTCTTTGTCTTAATTCATCGTCAACAAACGGTGACGGCGCTTCTTCTATCACTTTTTGGTGGCGCCTTTGGACTGAACAGTCACGTTCAAACAGATGAACGGTGTTGCCGAAAGAATCTGCGAGTATCTGAATTTCAATATGACGGGCATTTTCAATGACCTTTTCCATGTACATTGCGCCGTCTCCAAAAAAGGAGGCGGCCCGCTTTTGATTACCTTCGAACGCTTTGGCCAGCTCTTCTTCTGAATGTACGATCTGCATGCCGATTCCGCCGCCACCTGCGGACGCTTTCAGCATGACCGGAAAACCGATGGCACGGGCTTCGGCTAAGGCGGAGTGAACATCGGGCAATGGCTCTGAAACACCGGGAACGATCGGGACCTTTGCTTTTTGCATCGTTTTTCGGGCTTCTATCTTGCTGCCCATCTTGGCAATGATATCACCGGGCGGACCGATAAATGTGATTTGTTCCTTCCGGCAGCGTTCGGCGAACAGGCTGTTTTCTGACAGCAGCCCGTAGCCCGGATGAATGGCGTCCGCTCCGGCGGATTTAGCGGCTTCTATGATTCTGTCGATATGTAAATAGCTTTCATTTACTCTCGATTTACCGATCGGATAGGCCTCATCAGCCGCTTTTACATGCAGCGCGTCCCGGTCGGCTTCTGAATACACAGCTGCCGAGGGGATGCCGAGACGTTTGCAGGTGCGGATAATTCTTAAGGCGATTTCTCCTCTGTTGGCAATCAGGACTTTTTTAAACAAATGTGAAGCACTCCTTTTTCATTAAGTTAACTTGAGCTCTTCAATCGTTTTTTCCCGCAGCTTGAATTTCTGAATTTTTCCGGAGGCTGTCATTGGATATTCATCTGTAAACAAAACATACCTGGGGACTTTATAGCGGGCGATATGTTCTTTGCAAAAGGCTCTGATGTCTTCTGCGGAAGCGGTTTGTCCGTCTTTGAGCCTGATCCATGCCGCGGCCTCTTCTCCGTATTTCGGATCAGGCACGCCGACGACCTGAACGTCTGCTACCGCGGGATGCCGATATAACATTTCCTCAATCTCGCGCGGATAGATATTTTCGCCGCCCCTGATCAGCATGTCTTTCAGACGGCCCGTGATTTTGCAGTACCCGTCCTCGTCCATGACCGCCAAATCACCGGTATGCAGCCAGCCGTCTTTGTCTATCGCTTCTTCGGTCGCTTCTTGATTTTTATAATAGCCTTTCATGACATGATATCCGCGGGTGCAGAGCTCTCCTTGTTCGCCCCGGGCGGCTTCTTGGGATGTTCCGGGCCGAACGATTCTGACTTCGATATGGGGAAGCGCGCGCCCAGCTGTTTCCACTCTTCTTTCAAATGAATCATCCGTTCTTGTCTGCGTAATAACAGGTGATGCTTCGGTCTGTCCGTAGGCAATGGTAATGTCGGTCATCCCCATTTTGCCGATCACTTCTCTCATGACTTCCGCCGGGCATGGCGAGCCTGCCATAATCCCGGTTCGGACGTGGGAAAGATCATATTCAGAAAAACGGCTGTCATTTAGGAGGGCGATAAACATCGTCGGTACACCGTGCAGAGCCGTGCAGGCTTCTTTCTCCACCGTTTTCAGAACGGCCGGCGGAGAAAACTGTTCGATCGGAATCATCGCCGCACCCGCGGAAACACATGCCAGCACGCCGAGCACACACCCAAAGCAGTGGAAAAACGGCACGGGAATACATAAACGGTCACATGAAGTAAGCTTCATGCATTCTGCGATATTGGCCGCGTTATTTACGATATTAAAATGTGAGAGCATGACGCCTTTCGGAAATCCGGTCGTACCTGATGTATATTGCATATGAATGCAATCATCCTTTTTCAGGCTGTCCATCCTTCCGTCAAGCTCTGCATCCGTTACAGACTCGGCATCCTTCAGCAAAGAATCCCAACGGTGCATCCCGGACGGGCTTTTATCACCGATATATAACACCGTCCGTAAAAATGGATAACGTTTCGAACGCAGCCTGCCGCGCTCACAAGTTTTCAGTTCGGGAATCAGCTTATTCACCATCTCAACATAAGATGTCTGCCGGTAGGAATCCATGATTATCAAGGCCGAGACGTCTGAATGTGCCAGCAGGTAATCGAGCTCTGCGATTTGAAAATTGGTATTAATGGTGACCAGAACGGCGCCGATTTTCGCCGTTGCAAATTGCGCCGCGAGCCATTCCGGAATGTTGGATGCCCATATGGCCACATGATCTCCTTTTTCAACTCCCAGCTTCATCAGCCCTTTTGCGGTTTGCCGGCATAACCGGTCAAACTCGGCATACGTATAACGAAGGCTGCGCTCAGGGTAAACAACCGCTTCATGATCCGGAAAAAGCTTCGCGGTCCGCTCAAGCAGCTTTCCGGCTGTTAAATGGATAAGTTCAGCCATATGACCTGCCCCCTTCCATCCCTGTCTTGGTAAACGTTTTCATTTCACTTCAAAAGCTGTCTTGCGATGACCATTCTTTGAATTTCTGACGTTCCTTCGCCAATCTCCATCAGCTTTGCGTCACGAAGCATACGTTCGACACCGCATTCCTTCATATAACCGGAACCGCCATGAATTTGGATGGCCTGAAGGCACGTTCTGACGGCCATTTCTGAAGCATAAAGCTTGGCGAATGCCGCTTCTTTCGTAAATGGCAGGTTTTGATCCTTCAGCCATGCCGCTTTAAGCACCATCTGTCTGGCAAGGTCAATTTCCATCGCCATATCGGCCAGCTTAAATTGAATGGCTTGAAATGACGATATCGGACTGCCGAACTGCTTGCGTTCCTTCGCATATGACAGCGACGCCTCCAGCGCGCCTTGAGCGATACCGACAGCCAGTGCCGCAATCGAGATCCGCCCGCCGTCTAATGTATATAAAAATTGTTTAAAACCTTTTTCAGGATCACCGAGCAGGTTATCGGCAGGCACCCTGACATCCTCAAGCACAAGCTCGGCCGTATCCGACCCTCTCACACCCATCTTGTCGTACGGATTTGTGATCGTAAATCCCGGTGTGTCTGTGGGGACGATGAGAGCTGAAATGATCGGTTTTCCGGCGGAGTTCTTTCCCGTAACGGCGGTGACAATGACCGTGCGGGCGTAATTTGCGTTAGTGATCCAGCATTTCTCTCCGTTTATCACATAGTCATCGCCCTTTTTCTCGGCTTTTGTCTGGGTACCGCCGGCATCTGAACCGGCATTCGGCTCTGTCAGCCCGAATGATCCGAGCGCTTTTCCCGAAGCAAGCGGAATAAGATGTTCTTGCTTTTGCTGTTCAGTACCGAAATAGTATAATGGGCTTGCGCCGAGTGACACGGCTGCCGCGTAGCTCAGCCCCGTGCTGCCGCAGGCTTTTCCGATTTCTTCGACCGCTGCTGCATATGAAATGGTATCACCGCCCGCCCCGCCGTATTCTTCCGGAAACGGAATTCCGAGCAGCCCGAGTTCGCCTATTTTTTTAAATGTGTCTATCGGGAAGACGGCTGATTGATCAACCTCATGGGCTTTCGGGGCAATTTCATTTTTGGCGAAATCTCTGACCATTTCGCGCACCATCTGCTGTTCTTTTGTCAGTTGAAAATTCATTAACCTTCCTCCTTCTGCTGCTTTCTACATTTTATTAATGGGGGTCTTTATTCATTCCATCCAAATGAAGTCTGAACATTCGGACTCATCTGCCGCAAAAAAACTGACAGCGCCGCAACTGTCAGTTTATTAATAATGGCTATTTAATCGTCCGTTTTGCGGAGGGAAGGCTCTCATGGTGTAGCCTGTCAACGGAAGTAACGATATAAGTGCAGGCTTCTTCCGCCCGAATATCAGTATCTGAAAATGTCTGCGTCCGTGAGGATGTTTTTCTGACTGTATCCACTAAATAAGGCTGCTTTCCCTTTTCTGCGCGGTAAATGGCGTAATAAGCCGTTTTTTTACCGTTGGATTTCGCATCTTCAATATAGAGTGTATGGCCTGAATCGTTCTTCTCCGCCCGTTTGACAGCCGGTTTTTTTAAAGCGGAATGTCCGAGCCAAGGCATCTCGGGAATTAATGCGGGCCAGCTGTACATGTCTTTGATCAAACGGTTTTTCACATCGAGCGGATTACGGTTTAAATCCTTTAAACTGAAATGCATGCTGCCTTTTATCCATGCTGATCCCCTGTTAAGAGCAATCTGTCTTCCGTATTCCCCCGGGTCGGCCCAGGCCGGATCAGCATTGTTGTTGATTTTATAAGCTGCCTGCCCGATATATAAATGCACCGGCCGATTGTTCACTTCTTTTCCCCACCAATCCGCTAAGACGTCATATGCCGCCGCTTTAAATCCGATGCTCCAGTAAATTTGCGGTGCGATGTAATCAATGTATCCTTTTTGGATCCATTCTCTCGTATCAGCATATAAATCATCGTAGTTCCGCACCCCTGCGGCCGTTTCGGAGCCTGTCGGGTCATCTGCGGCATTTCTCCATACGCCGAACGGGCTGATTCCGAATTTGACATAAGGTTTTTCTCGTTTGATGGTTTGGTTGATTTCTTTTACAAGCCGGTTGACGTTATCCCTGCGCCAGTCATCAACTGATGCAAAGTGAGCTTTTCCGTACCGTTCGTATTCCGCCTGATCGGGGAATTCCTGTCCGGCAATTTTATAAGGATAAAAATAATCATCCATATGAACCGCATCAATGTCATAACGGCTGACCACCTCTTTGATTCCATCCGTTATAAATTGTCTTACTTCCGGAATGCCCGGATTATAGTACAGCTGTTTTCCGTATGCAGCGACCCAGTCCGGATGGGAACGCGCGGGATGATCATCTGAAAGCGCATTCAAATTTGTATGATTCATCGTGATCCGGTAAGGATTGAACCAAGCGTGAAATTCAAGATTCCGTTTATGTGTCTCTTCAACTAAAAAAGCAAGCGGATCGTAGCCGGGATTTTTGCCTTGTGTTCCTGTCAGATACTCTGACCAAGGCCCGTAATCTGATGGATAAAAAGCATCAGCCGCAGGCTTAATTTGGACGATAACGGCATTCATTCCCATCTCCTGAACGTCATCCAGCAGCTTGCTGTATTCTCTTTTTTGCTCTTCCGGTGACAGCCCTTTTTTAGAGGGCCAGTCGATATTGGTGACAGACGCGATCCATACGGCTCTCATTTCTCTCTCCGGCTGAGTGCCGCTTGCTTGTGCGGATGCTGAGAATGTAAAGATGCCGGCTGTCAGTACAACGGCCAAAAACCATATCATGCTAAAACGGCAGCTTTTCATATTTTTCCCCCTCTCTGCTTTACGGTATTCCGAAGCATTCCGGGCGGTGAATCAGAAAGCCTGCTTTGCTCCTCTCAGCCTAAAAGGGAAAGAAAAAAGTCCTAAAGCGAATAAAACGCTTCAGGACTTTTTATGTTTCATGGCGGCGAGCACGTCAATGACCTTCGTTCCGACGCCGACACATGTTTCAAGAATGGCCTGCGCTCCGGCGATGGACAAAATGAAAATAACCGGATGTGCATAGCGGGGCCAGACCAAATAGCAGATGCCGATCAATATGGCGCACCAGACGCCCGCACACCAATAACATTGCAGCATATAACCGAATGCGGAGGAAGGGACTTTTTTTTGGACGGCGCGCCCGTTTTGATCGACGGTTTTTTCTTGCTTTATAAAGGGTTTTCTTATGAATTCCGTAATCTTATCAAATACGATCAAATGGGTCAGCCGGTAGCTGGCAAGAATAATCATTACATACGTAAGCCAAGATAGGTTCGTCATGTCAAAGCCTCCAAAAAAACTGAGTTTGATTCCCCTATCTTGCCCTTTGTCTTCTTCAGCCATTCTGCCGGATGTTACAGATTCCGCGCCAAGCGTCTTCCGCTGTTTGCAATGATGTCCAGTATGACCTCAGCATTTTGCTGTGCAAAGGCGGGTTCAAACATATCTTTATGGGCGCCCCCGCCTTGATATTCCTGATAGAGTCCCGTTGTGGCGCCTTCCCATTTCATCGGCTCGGTCTTATCACTGTGTTCTTCCTTTATGCCGGCCTCAATAAAATGGAGGTTTGCCGCGATTTGGCCGTCATTTATCAGTTCCGCCCAGTACGTTTGATAGCGCTCTGTCTTTTTGATGACCGCTTCTCTGACGGCTTCCGGGATGTTGTCGGCTGTTGCGTTTGTTGGCTGCTGAGGCAGTGCGTCAAGCTTTCTGTACGCGTCTGCGATAATGACGTCACTGATTTCTAAGCCGCGCTTTTCCATCGCTTTTGCCGCCTCGAATGCCGTATTGCCGCCCGCTGAATATCCGAAGAGGATATAAGGGCCTTCCGGCTGGATTTCCAGCATTTTATCAATGTATTGTTCCATTCTGCTGTCTTCTTCAATAAAGTTAAAACCGTACACAGCAGCCCGTCCGTTTAATGCCGCCGCAAGATCTTTAAAGAAAATGCCGAAACCCGAGATAGGCGGAAAACAGAAAAGATTGCGGCCTTTCGGCTGGTTCAGTCTGCTGATATGCTGCTCTGCAGCTTCTGACAGTGTGTTTGAATACAGCTTTTCAGCCAATTGTTCAATTGTCGGATATTCAAATATCATTTCAATCGGCACATCCATCTGCTGCCTGGTCTTCAGCTGATGAATCACTTGCAATGCTTTCAATGAATGGCCGCCCAGCTCAAAGAAGTCATCCTGTATGCCCAGCTCCCCGCAGCCGAGGATCGGCGTCCAAATGTCGATCAGCTCACGCTCCACCCAGTTTCGTGGCGGAACGGCTTTTGATGACGTTTTTTTCCGTTCTGGCGCAGGCAGCCCGCGGCGGTCCACTTTGCCGTTTGCGGTAAGCGGCATACGGTCAAGCTTAATCACATACTGCGGGATCATATAGTCGGGAAGCGACCTGGCCAATAGAGATCGAATGGTTTTTTCTTCAACATGCGCGCCCGTATAATACGCACAAAGGATTGCTTCTTGTCCTTCTTTTGCTACGATGACTGCCGATTCCCTGATTCCATCTATTTCGGTCAAGCGTGCTTCAATTTCGGCCGGCTCAATCCGCTTCCCGCGAATCTTGAATTGACGGTCGATACGGCTGATGTATCCGATGCTTCCATCAGGCATCCAGTGTGCCAAGTCGCCTGTTTTGTAGATCTTTTCTTCAGGATGAATCGGGTGGCTGACAAATGCTTCACTTGTTAAGTCAGGCCTGTTTAAATAGCCTTTGGCAACCCCGTCACCGCCGACACAAAGCTCACCGGGCACGCCGATCGGCGCAAGTCCGCCGTTTTTATCAATGATATACGCGGTTGAATTGCTGATCGGTTTTCCGATTGGGATCGGCTGAGAAAAATCGTGCCTGATTTCGTAAAAGGTAGAAAATGTCGTATTTTCCGTCGGTCCGTATATGTTATAAAGGCTGAGATTCGGACAGCGGTGTCTGACCTTATTGATGAGCGCCGGGGACAATGCTTCTCCGCCGACATATAAGGTGTGCAATCCGGAAAACATCTCCGAATCTGCCTGGGCAAACTGGTTAAAGAGCGCCGTCGTCAAAAACAAAATCGTAATCCGGTTGGAAGAAAGATAATTGCCGAACCTCTCAGGCGCAAGCATTGTCGAGCGGTCAACCACATGAAGGCATGCTCCGTTCAAAAGCGCACCGAAAATTTCAAACGTCACTGCGTCGAAACCGATGGACCCTGTCAGAATGAGACGGTCCGTCATGCCGGCCGACGTGTAATTGCTGTTTGACACGAGCGATACGACGTTTCGGTTGGAAATCATCACGCCCTTCGGTTTTCCTGTTGAACCGGATGTATACATAATATAGGCAAGGTCATCAGGTGCTGTATCGGTATTCAGTTTTCCCGCATCAGCGGTTTGTTTCTCTGCGGCAGCCGGGATAGAGATGATGTGAGAAAAGTCAAAGTCAGTCTCAATCCCTTTTTGCACCGTTAACAGCTGTGCTCCGCTCTCAGTGAGCATATCGGCGATCCTGTCGGTTGGCAGTTCTGCATCAAGAGGAAGGTACGTCCCTCCCGCTTTCAATACAGCGAGAACAGCGATGATAAATTCCGGTGAGCGTTCGGCCAGAATCCCGGCAATTCCCTTTGGCGCCAAACCGTTTTCCAGCAGGGTGCGGGCGAATGCAGTTGACCGTTCATCGAGCTCCCGGTACGTCATCGTCAGCCCGCCGGCGTGAAGCGCTTGATGGTCCGGGGTTTTCTTCACCTGTCGGCTGAATAGGCTGATGATGCTTTCGTCTCTTTCATAAGTTGTTTTCGTGTCATTAAATTCGCCGATTATTCTTGATTTTTCCTTTTGTCCGAGCATCGGTAGCCGATCAGCGGGAACATCGGGATTGAAGGCGGCGCCGCGCAGAGCTTCTTCCAAGTGTCCTTTTACGCTCTCTATCCATACTTCGTCATAAACGTTCGCATTGTAGCTGAATTTGATGAGCAGCTCATCGCCGGGCGCTATGATGAGGTTAAAATCGTAGCCCGATTGTTCCGACACGTTGACATTCCCGATCCGGAACGGTGCATCCGATTCCTTTTCCGCGTCTTTCATCTGCTGCTGAATCGGATAATTTTCAAACACGATGATATGGTCGATTAAATCCTGTTTCAGCTCAGTCTGAGATTGGATGTCAGCAAGCGGATGGTAGCTGAACGCCTCTGAGTCAAGCATTTCTTTCTGGCAGCGGCCCAGCAGTTCTCTAAAGCTTTCGTCACCCGTTTTAATGCGTACCGGCACGGTATTGATAAACAGCCCGATCATGCTTTCCACGCCGTCAATGACGGAAGGCCGCCCTGATACAACGGCGCCGAATACGGCATCGTCCGTCCGGTTGTAGCGCTGCAGCATCAGGCCCCATACAGTCTGCATAAGAACCGCGAGCGTAGCGCCCTCTTCTTTGGCGATGGTTTTCAGCCTGTCTGTCAGATTTTGATCTAAAGAAAACAGCAGCTCTTTCTTACGGTAGCCTTTTTCCTGAGGACGGGCCGGTATTTTCGGGAGTCCTGAGGGTGTCTCGCAGCCTGCTAAATATCCTTTCCAATACTCAGAAGCCGCGTCTTTGTCCTGATCAGTCAGCCATGTAATATAAGTGCTGTAAGGCTTTGCGGGCGCCAGTGTGACGGGTGAGCCTGATTCAATCGTCCGGTACATATGCATGAATTCCTGAAGGACGATGCCGAGGCACCAGCCGTCCATAAGGATGTGATGGTGGCTCCAGACGCATACATATTCCTCGTCTGCCGTTTTAAACAAAGAAACACGCATCAGCATATCCTTTTGCAAGTCAAAGCCTTTTAAGCGGTCACGTTCCTTAAATCGCTGTAAATAGGCGCTCTGTCCCGCTTCGTCCAAATGTGTAAGATCTTCGCGGTGCAGCCGGAATTCCCTCTCACGCAGCACAACTTGGCGGGGGCCGTTCAGCTGAGCGACATGAGGTAAAAAAACCGTTCTGAAAATATCGTGGCGGCTGATGACAGACTGTACGCTTTGCTCAAACAATTCCGGACGAAGCCGGCCTTTTATGGTGAAGACGGATTGCTCGATATATGCAGCCCCCTCCTTTTGCAGAAAGGAATGAAAAAGCATTCCTTCCTGCATTCGGCTGAGGGGATAAATATTTTGGATATTTTTCGTTTTGTCCATGTGTTCCTCCCGCTCGGTTTAGTGGAAGCTGAGTAAGTCGGCAATATCCTGCAATGCTTCCTCAGTCAGCTCCCGATCATCAAAGTCACTGACGGTCTTCTCCGTATCGGTTTTGCTGAGGCAGTGTTCCGACAGTTTCAGGAGATAATACCGGCAGCTTTCGGACAGCCGTTCGATCGTATCTTGCCGGAAGCGCTCCGTTTCATAGGAAATGCTGACGGTCATCCGGCCTTTTGCCGCAATCGCGCTGATTTCAAGTGACTGCTCCCGTTTCCATGTATCTGTCACATCATCTCCGCCTCCCAAAGGAGAAAACTGAAACGCGTCAGGCTGTTCCGTTTCTGCCGGATTCCCGCCGGGCGCATCGAATTGTCCGAGATAATTAAAGCTGATCTCCGGTGCTTTCCCGAAAGTCATCCCGGCAAGCTCCGGCGGTGTCAAATATTTGAGGACGCCGTATCCGTTCCCTTTATCCGGAATGCGCCGCAATGTGTCTTTGACGGTTTTCAATGTGCGAATTTCATATTCTTCATGAGGTTCATAAACTCCGCTCCGTAAAAGCACCGGGTAAATGGAAGTGAACCACCCCACCGTCCTGCTGATGTCCGCACCTGCCTGCTCCGATTGGCGTCCGTGTCCTTCAAGGGCGATTTTCAACGCGTGCCGCGGCGACCACTTTTGAACGGCAAGCACGGCGGAAGCCAAAAGCACATCTTGCGTATCCGTATTGTAGGCGCTGTGCACATCTTTCAACAGGGCGTCCGTTTCACTTTCTGTCAGAGTGAAGGATACCGTGTTCCGTTTTTTTGCAGGAGTTTGAGATAAATCTGCCTGCTCGTAAGGAAGACTTTCTGTTTCATAGTGTTCAATCTCCCGCCAATACTCCGCCTGCTGAAGAAGCTGTCTGCTTTCGGCATAATCGGCCAGCTGCTCCGTATATGTTTTGAATGACATGGTTTTCGGAGGGAGTTTGATTTCCTGTCCAGAGACGGCCTGCTCATAAGCAGAAGCCAAGTCTTCCAATAAAATCCGCCATGATATCCCGTCGACAGCGAGATGATGGACCGTCAGAAACAAGTAATCTTCTGCTTCAGAGCGGAACAGCCCCGCCTGTACAAGCGGCCCGTTCTCCAAATCCATGTTTCTCTGAAGCTCTGCGACGCGGCGTTTTACAAAACGTTCCTTCTCATGCTCATCGCCTTCCGTTTCTAAAATGGTCAGGCTGTAAAGCTGCTCATCTGCGAGGTCAGCCGGTCTGTTGAAGAGGAGAAGACCTTTCTCTTCGTCTTTTTTGCAGACAAGGCGCAAGGCATCATGATGAACGGTAATGGCTTTTAACGTTTTCCTCAGGGCCTCTTCATCTATTGAATTTGTTCTCGTCAGCATGACGGACTGGTTAAAATGGTTTGCTTCCTTCATGTCTTGTGTGAAGAACCATTTGTGAACCGGCGACCACTTCACTTCTCCTTCTGCAGGAGCTTGGCTGACCGGCTGCCGCTCTGTACGGACATAAGGCGCCAGCTCTCTAATTGTCGGCCGGCTGAAAATATCTTTTACGGCGATCTGTTTTCCTGCCTGATGTAATCGGGCTGATACTTGCAGGGCTTTGATGGAATCGCCGCCCAGTTCAAAAAATGATTGATCCGCGGCAATATTTTCAGTCCCGAGCACTTCGCTCCAAATCGCGGAAAGCTCTTTTTCCATGTCGCTTTCAGGCTCGGTAAATGCCCGTCCGGTGTGCGCTTTTTTCTGCGGCTCAGGAAGCGCGCGGCGGTCAAGCTTCCCGTTCGGTGTGACAGGCAGGGCTTCAAGTGTTTCAAAGAACGCCGGCACCATATAAGCGGGCATTTCATTTCTGAGCGCCTGCTGCACGGTTTCACTTTCCGTTCCTTCTTCTGTCACGATATAAGCGCATAGTTCCGTTTGGCCTGCTGATGCGGGCAGAGCGGTGACGACTGCTTCTTTGACACCTTTTATGCCTGTTAAGGCGGATTCAATTTCTTTCAGTTCCACCCGGTAGCCTCTGATTTTGACTTGCTCGTCCATTCGGCCGATATATTGCAGCGTGCCGTCCGGCAGCCATTTTGCCAGGTCGCCCGTGCGGTACATGCGCCGGTTCTTCCGGAACGGGTCTTGGACAAAGGATTGGGCCGTTTGCTTAGGAAGATTGCGGTATCCTCTTGCAAGGCCGGAACCCGAGATGCAAAGTTCTCCCGTTACACCGATCGGCTGCGGGTGATCTCCGTTTAAAATATAAACGTGTGAATGCTCAATCGGACGGCCGATCGTGATGTTCTCACTTTGTTCTATATGTCTTGCCGCTGTAGTGGCGACGCTGTTTTCCGTCGGGCCGTACTCATTGGCAAGCTCAGTGTGTGGACAAACTGATAAACTGCGGCTGATAACGTTTTGGTCGACGGCTTCTCCCGCTAATGTGACAATCCGGAGAGACTCGGCATCACCCGGCTCCAGTACGTCAAGCAGTGTGCGATACAGCACGGGAACAATGATCATGTGAGTGATGCGGTAAGATGCAAGATAGTGTTTAATAGCAAGAATATCTTTCACTTCATCTTCAGCTAAAACGGCCGCTTTCGCACCGGAAATCAGCGGTGTGAACATGCTTGTTACAAACCCGTCAAAGGAAAATGAAAAGAGCTGAAGAATCGTATCTTTCTCATTCAGATCATAAAATCCGCTCCGCCATTGAAGGGTTTGGCTGACGGAACGATGTTCGACCATAACCCCTTTCGGCTTGCCTGTCGTCCCGGACGTGTAAATGATGTAAGCCAAATCTTCCGGTGCTGATAATGACTGAACCGGTGATGCGTCTTGTTCTTGGATATCCTCCAGTGCGAGCACTTCACCTTTAAAATGATCAGGCACTTGATCTATTGCGCCGTGTACGGTAAGGAGAAGCGCTGTGCCGCTGTCTGAGATGATATATTGCTTGCGTTCCTCCGGATATTCAGGGTCTATCGGGACGTAGGCGCCCCCGGCTTTCCAAACCCCGAAGACTGCCGCGACTTGTTCCGGTGATCTTGGTATCACAATGCCGACGGCGGCATCCGGTCCGATCTGCCGTTTTTGCAGAGCTCTGGCGATTTTATTCGACCATTCATCTAATTCTTTATATGTGATTAAAGTTTCCCCGCTGATAAGGGCTGCCGCATCCGGTGTTTTTCGCGCCTGGGTGATGAACAGTTCATGAACTGTTTTTTCAGGCAGCTGTTGATCCGCCATGCCGTTAAAGTCCGAAAGAATCCGGTTCCGTTCCGGAGCAGTCAGCATGCTGATCGCTTGTATAGAAGTTTCCGGTTCACGGACAATGTGTTCAAGCATCGTCATAAAGTGGGAAGCCCAGCGCTGCATCGTTTCTTTCCGGAATAATGACGCCGCATATTCAAACAGAAAATGAATCTGTCCCCCGCCTTCAGAAGCCTGCAAAGTGACATCAAATTTGGAAACCGGACGGGACACGTCCGCATTCTGAATATGCAAACCGTCCAACAGCAGTTCCTCATGCTCCATATTCTGAACGACAAGCATGGCGTCAAACAGCGGATTGCGGCTTGTGTCCCGCTGTACGCCGAGCCGTTCCACAAGCTCTTCAAACGGATAGTCCTGATGCTCATACGCCTCAAGCGCCGCCTGGCGGACTTCCGCCAAGTAATCGGTGAACCGTTTGTCTCCTTTCGGCTCCGTTCTGATGGCGAGCGTGTTGACGAACATGCCGAGAATCGGTTCAAGGTCTTTGTGCGGACGCCCGGCAATCGGCGAGCCGACGATGATGTCTTCCTGCCCGCTTAGGCGCGCGAGTAACGTATTGTACGCGGCGAGAAGCACCATATACAAAGTGGAGCCGTGATCCCGGGCGATGCGGTGAAGGCCGGATGCCGTTTCGGCGTCAAGCGTGCACGATACATTGCCGCCCGCAAAGCTTCTGACAGCCGGACGGGGCTTGTCAGCCGGAAGCTCAAGCACCGGAAGCTCGCCTTCAAGCCGCTTCAGCCAGTAGGCTTCCTGCTTCTGGTACCCTTCTTTCTCCTGAAACGACCGCTGCCAGACGGCATAGTCTTTATATTGAAGGCGCATCGGCGCAAGCGAACGGCCTGCGTACAGCTCGCCGAATTCTTTAATCAAGGTGTTGACGGACACACCGTCAGAAATAATATGATGCATATCCGTTAATAAAAGATGACGTTCATCCGATTCTTTCACGAGGGCCGCACGGAAGAGCGGCGCTTCCTCCAGACAAAACGGCCGGACGAATGCGTCAGCTGACTCGGCCTCATCCAGCTGAAACGGTACGCTGTCATGGATGCGCTGCACCGGTTCGCCGTCAGGCCCCGTTTCAAAGGACGTTCTGAGCGACTCATGCCGCTCCACAAGCTGCCGGAACGTCTCCTCCAGCCGGCCGCGGTCAAGCGGGCCCGTCAGTTCCAGCACAGCCGGCATATTGTAGCCGACACCGCCGTCTTCAAGCTGCTGGAGCACATACATCCGTTTCTGCGCCGAAGACACCGGGTAGGTGTCCTGAGTTTGCGCAGGCTGAATCGCTTCATACGGGCTCTCTTCCAAGTCCTGAATAACCGAAGCGAGCTCTTCCACCGTCGGCCGGGCGAAGATGTCCTGTAACGGCACCTGAACACCGAACTCTTTGGCGATGCGGGAGACAAGAGCTGTCGCTTTTAACGAATGGCCGCCCCGCTCAAAAAAGTGATCCCGGATGCCGACGGGGCCGTTTTTCAGCACCTCTTCCCAAAGGGCGCAAAGCTTCATTTCCGTGACGTTCCGCGGGGCGGTGTACGCCTGTCTGTCTGCCGCTCCGCCGGGAGCCGGCAGCGCGCGGCGGTCAAGCTTTCCGCTCGGCGTGACCGGCCATTCGCTCATCTCTATGAACTGAGCCGGCATCATGTAGGCCGGAAGGCGTGTCGCAAGCTCCGCCCGCACGTCATCGCTTTCCCGTCCTTCGATATAGGCGTAAAGCGCGGTATCTCCGTGTTCGGTCCGGGCGGTGACCGCCGCCTCACGAATGCCGTCGATGCGCCGGATCGCCGCTTCGATTTCCCCCGGTTCAATCCGGTAGCCGCGGACTTTCACCTGTCCGTCTGAACGTCCGAGCCATTCAACAAGGCCGTCTTCTGTCCAGCGTGCGATATCTCCCGTCTGATACATGCGTTCTCCCGGATAAAACGGATCATCGAGAAAACGCTCCTCCGTCAGCTCAGGCCGGTTCAGATAGCCGCGGGCCACCCCTGTCCCCGCGATGTACAGCTCTCCGATACAGCCCGGCGGCAGAAGCTGTTTCTTTTGATTTAAAATATACAGCCGCATGTTATGTCCGGAAATGCCGATCGGAACATTGTGAAATTCTTTTCCTTGCGGCAAATCAAAGTACGCCGCTTCTACTGTCGCTTCCGTCGGACCGTAGGAATTTGTCAATTCCGTTCCCGGCAGAAGGTCATAAAAACGGGAAGCCAGGTGCGGGCCCAATTGTTCGCCGCCGGCAAAAACCCTTTTTAAGCAGGTCTTTTTGATCGGCTGTTTTCTGGAATTTATATATTCCAAGAAAGCATGAAGCATGGATGGCACAAAATGGGCCGCCGTTATGCGGTTATTCTCCAATGCGTTCAGTATCATTTCAGGGTCTTTCTCGCCGCCTTGCGGAAGGAGGAAAACAGAAGCTCCCGCGATCGGCCACCAAAACAGCTCCCAAATCGAAGCGTCGAAAGAATATGATGTTTTATGCAAAATGATGTCAGAATCACTTAATCCATAACGCGTTTGCAGTGAGTATAAAAAGTTTACGGCTGACCGATGTTCAACCTGCACGCCTTTTGGGCGTCCCGTAGAACCGGATGTATAGATGATATAAGCCAATGAATCAGGTTTTACCGGAACGTTAGGGTTGGCCGCAGCTTCCGGGTTTCCTGTTTGTCCGCTTTTCAGAGAGATCATTTCTCCCTCAAAAAGATCTGCGGCCAAAAGTTCTGGTTCTGCCAGTAAGAATCTCACGCCGCTGTCTTTCAGTAAAAAACGAATCCGCTCTTTGGGGTAATCCGGATCAATCGGCAGATATGCACCGCCTGCTTTTAAGACAGCGTAAATGCCGATCAGCATGTCAGGAGAACGCCGGCCCATAATGGCAGTTTTATCCTCCAGCCTTATCCCCCGCTTGATCAGCTGATGCGCAAGCTCGTTTGCCCTTTCGTTCAGTTCCTGATACGTAATCGAAATGTCATCAGTTAAAATCGCCGGACGGTCCGGCGTTTTTTCCGCCTGCTGTTCCAGCAGATCATGAAGAGGCTGATGAAGCGGAAACGCTGTTTTCTGCAAGGGGCTGAAATCTTGAAGCAGAGACGCTTCT
This sequence comes from Bacillus sp. IS1, assembly GCF_032461585.1. Taxonomy (NCBI): domain Bacteria; kingdom Bacillati; phylum Bacillota; class Bacilli; order Caryophanales; family Bacillaceae; genus Bacillus; species Bacillus sp. IS1. The sequence continues at coordinate 799,213 of NZ_JAWCWR010000001.1, forward strand.
TCTTTTTCTGTCAAAACAGAAATATCGTCTAAATCCAAGCCCGGATCAGCCGCGGCGTTTTCGGCAAGTGTCGTAAAAAATCCCGCCCATTTTTGAATCGTTTTTCTCTTAAACAAATCGGTGCTGTATTCAAACTGGCAGTACAATTCACCGGCGTTTTCAGAGATGTACAGCGATAAGTCAAATTTAGAAATCGGCAGGCTGACGTCTGCAGGCTGCAGTTCAAGTCCGGCTGCCCTAAGCTTCTGCTGTTCCATATTTTGCAGCGCAAATGTTGTGTCAAACAGCGGATTTCGGGACATGTCCCGCGGCACACCGAGCTTATCGACGAGCTCTTCTAACGGGTAATCCTGATGTTCGTAAGCCTCAAGCGCTGTTTGGCGAATTTCCTTTAAATATTCTTTGAATGTCATGCTTCCGTCGGGACGCGTCCTGAAAGCAAGCGTATTGACAAACATGCCCAGAACGGCGTCAAGGTCGGCATGAGGCCTTCCTGCAATCGGAGACCCGACGATCATATCTTCCTGTCCGCTTAAACGGGCTAACAGAACCGTGTACACACCAAGCAGCGTCATATACAGTGTGCATTTGTTTTCTTTCGCCAGCTTTTTCAACTGTGCTGTATGTTTTTCGCTGATGACAAATGACACCCGGTCTCCGGAAAAGCTCCGCACCGGGGGACGCGGCTTATCAGCCGGCAATTCAAGCACGGGAATCTCACCGGCAAGCCGGTTCAGCCAGTACTCCTCTTGTTTCCGATATGCGGCGCCCGCCATAAATGATTGCTGCCAGACGGCATAATCTTTGTATTGAATCCGTAACGGCGGCAGACTTCTCTCAGCATACAGCTCACTGAATTCACGTATCAAAAGATTGACGGATACGCCGTCTGAAATAATATGATGCATGTCAGCTAAAAGCAGATGCCGGTCTATTTCTATTTGGACAAATCCCGCCCGGAAAAGGGGCGCTTTGCCGAGATCGAACGGCCGGATAAACGCTTCGGCTGATTGTTCTTTTGTAAATGCAAACGGCACTTCGTCATGAATCCTCTGCACGGGCAGGCCGTTTTTTTCTTCAAAGGACGTTCTGAGCGGTTCATGCCGCCGGATCAATTCCTTGAACACGGCTTCCATCCTGTCTCGGTCAAACGGCCCCTTCACCTCTAAAACGGCTGGAATGTTATAGCTGACACCGCCATTTTCAAGCTGGTGAAGGACGTACATCCGTTTTTGGGCGGATGAGACAGGATATGTTTCTTTCGTTTCTGTCTTTTCTATGGATGCGAACGGGTTCTCTTCTGCTTCACTGATGATTTTGGCGAGTTCTTCTACAGTCGGATGGCTGAAGACATCGCTCAGCGGGATTTGCACACTGCACTCTTTAGCTATTTTTGCAACGAGTGCCGTCGCCTTTAATGAATGGCCGCCAAGCTCGAAAAAGTGATCGTGAACGCCGATCGGGCCGGTTTGAAGCACTTCTTCCCATATACGGGTAAGCTTCAGCTCGGTCACATTCCGAGGAGCTGTATATCGACGGCCCGCTGCGTACGCCGAAGCTTCTGGAAGGGCCCGCTGATCGACTTTTCCGTTCGCAGTGAGCGGAATCGAGTCAACGAAAGCCCATTTGACCGGAATCATATAATCAGGCAGCTCTTTAGCCAAATCTCTTCGCAGCTGAGAAGGATCAGTCGCTTGTGAGACGCTGCAGTAAGCGCATAATTCATTTTCGCCCGACTCATTCGTTTGAATCAGAACGGCAGCTTCTTTCACGGCATGATGATTTGCCAGGACGGTTTCAATTTCCTTCGGTTCAATCCGGTACCCTCTGATCTTCACTTGATCATCTGTCCGGCCGATGTATTCAATTTGGCCGTCCGCACGCAGTCTTGCCAAATCTCCGGTCCGGTACATGACGGCGTCTGTTCTGAACGGATCAGGCAAAAATTTCTCTTCGGTCAGCGCCGGATTGTTCACATAGCCTCTTCCTGTATTCGCTCCGGAAATATACAATTCTCCCGCAATTCCGAGAGGCTGAAGCTGCCTGTTTTTGCTGAGAATATACATCTTGTTATGATGGATCGGTTTCCCGATCGGCGGATGTTCAGGTATGTCATCTCCCGCAGAAATCGTATACGTTGAAACCACATGAGTTTCTGACGGGCCGTAATGATTATGCAGATGCATACCGTGTAAACGGAGCGTCTGCCTGAACAAACGCGAAACGGTCAGCTGCTCCCCGGCCGTAATGACATGCTTCACACAGCGGGGAAAAGACTGTGCATAACCTTCTTCATTGAAAAGCATCTTGACAAACGCAGTCGGGAAAAACACAACTTCCGTGTTGTGCTGATCAATAAACGAAAACAGCTGAGAAACATCCCGTTTGATTGATTCCGGCACGATACAAAGGGTGCCGCCGCTCAAGAGTACTGAAAATAACTCCTGATAGCAGACGTCAAACGCCAAAGATGCGTACTGCAGCACATTTGTGCAAAAATCAATGTCTGTGTTCGTCAATTGGTGAGAAAGCAGGTTGGCCATATTTTTATGTTCGAGCAGCACACCCTTCGGTTTCCCTGTCGTACCGGATGTATAAATCATATAAAGGAGGTCGTCCGCCGTATTAATGGATTGCACATTGCTTCCGTCCGCTTCCGTCCCGGCGTCTTCTATGTATGTAACTTGCAGCGCTTGTTCCGCGGGGACTGACTGATGCCGCTCTGTTACAACATGGACGCAGCCGCTGTTTTCAATAACATATCGGATACGCTCCTTTGGACTGCCCGGATCTATCGGGACAAAGGCGCCGCCCGCTTTTAAAATACCGAGAACGGCCGCCGCTAAAGAAGGGGAACGGCCGAGCATGACGCCTACCGGCTCCTCCCGCTTTAAACCGCGTTTTTTCAGCAGGCGTGCCAGCTTATTAGCCGATTCGTTCAGCTCTTTGTACGTCACTGACTCACCTTCATACCGAATCGCGATTTGATCCGGTGTTTTTGCGGCCTGCCGTTCAAACATTGCATGAACCGTGGCATATTCAGGCTTTTCGGTCTCTTCAGAAATCGGCGCAAGCAGCTGCGCTTTTTCCCCTGGAGTGATGATTTCAAGCTTGTCCGGCGTGATGTCCGGTTTGTCGAGAACTTGGGAGACGATGTGTGCCAAATGGCCTTTGATATTTTCGATAAATTGGCGGTCATACACGCTTGAATCGTATCTCATTTTTAAATGAATCTCGTCACCCGGCGCCACCATCAGGTAAAAACTGTAATTGGTTTCGTCTTCCATGCTGAAATCATGGATGTGAAAAAGGTCTTTCGTGTCCCCCTTGCTGTTCAGCACATCAAGCTCCTGTTCAATCGGATAATTCTCAAAGACAAGAATGTGGTCAATTAAGCCTTGTTTTACCTGTGAATTCGCCTGTATGTCATAAAGCGGATGATAGCTGTAAGCCTGTCCTTTCAAAGCGTCCTTTTGCACGTTTTTGATCAGCTTTTGAAACGGGATGTCCGCCCTGCTGATCCGGACAGGCACGGTATTAATGAACAGGCCGATCATTCGCTCGATGCCTTCGATTTCAGACGGCCTTCCGGAAATGACAGAACCAAAAACCGCATCTTCTGTCTGGTTATACGCCTGAAGCAAAATGCCCCAGAGCGTGTGGAAAATGGTGCTCAGCGTGACCTCTTCTTTCACGGCCAGCTCTTTCAGCTTAGCAGTGTCCTCTTTTGAAAAGGAAAACGTCACTTCCTCTTGTCTGCTTTTACCGGCTTTTTTCTGCTTCGGCAGTACAGTCTGCTGTTCAAAGCCTTCAAGATACCGCTCCCAGTACGAAGCGGCTTTTTCTTTATCTTGCTCCATCAGCCACTTGATGTAGGTCCCGTACGGCACAGCGGGCTCAAGCGTTAATGGTGTCCGGCGGAGCCGTGAGGCGTATATCTGGAAGAACTCTTTCAGCACGATTCCGAGACACCAGCCATCCATAATGATGTGATGGAAACTCCATATGCACGTATATTCACATTCTCCGGTTTGAAGCAGCGTCACCCGCATCAGCATGTCTTTTTGCAGATGAAACCCTTTCTCACGGTCTCTTCGTTTGGCTTCTTCGATATACTTGATTTGATCAGCCTTATTTAAATTAGTGAGATTTTCCTCAATAATGCTGACGTTCCGCTCTTTTAATACGACCTGCTGCGGCACTGACACGTTCTGGCTGATAAAGATCGTTCTGAAAATATCATGTCTTTCAAAAAGGGCATGAACGCTCTCTTCAAACACGCGGGTGTCAACCTTCCCCGTTATTGAAAAGGAGGCCTGCTCGGCGTAAGCCTGTGATTCCTTTTGCAGGAGGGAATGAAAAAGCATTCCTTCCTGCATATAAGACAGCGGATAAATATCCTGAATTGCATTCTTTTTTGTCATGTTATAATCTCCCCGTCGCCTTTTTCTACAGTTCCTCGACAAAACTCGCTATGCTGTCCAAATCATCAGATGTTAACGTTTTGCTGCTAAAATCACTAACGGTTTTTTCTGATTCCTCTTTGCCGGTGCAGTGCGCCATAATATCACGCAAATATTGCTGTAAAGTTTGCAGCAGCTGTTCCATCGTTTCTTTGCGGAAGCGGCTCGGCGGATAGCTCAAACTGAAGTGAAGTTTATGTTGTGCGGCCATCGCGCTCATTTCCACCGCTTGTTCCCGCTGCCATGTCGGCGTGATGTCGTGCCCGCTTGCAAGACCGGACAGACTGAACGTGTGCTGATCTTCTGTATCGTTGAATTGCCCTAAATAGTTAAAGCTGATTTCAGGCGCTTGTCTGAAGCGGATTGTTTTTTGTTCAGGCGGTGTCATGTATTTTAAAATGCCGTAGCCTATTCCTTTATCCGGTATTCTTCCGAGTGTGTCTTTGACCGTTTTTACCGCCGTCCCAAGTTCTGAGCCTGCTGTATTCAAGTCAATGAGCACCGGATACATGGAGGTAAACCAGCCTACGGTGCGGCTGATGTCGAGCTCCGGCATGATGTGCTCTCTCCCGTGCCCTTCCATCGCGATGCACAGTCTGCCGCCCCCTGTCCAGTCCCGTAAAGCCAAAGCTGCGGCAGTCAGAAGAATATCTTGCGTATCGGTATGGTAGGCCCGGTTGACCTGCTGAAGCAAAACGGACGTTTCTTCTTCTGTAAGCGTAAAGCTTACCGTTTGCCGAATGCTGTCGGCTCCCGTCTGATGCTGCGGTTTTTCATAAGGAAGTTCGGCGGCTGTTTCTTCTTCAATAAAACGCCAATATTCTTCTTCACGCATCAGCTTGCTGCTTTTTGCGTATTCCGAAAGCCTTACGGCGTATTGTTTAAACGAATCGGTCTTTGGCGGAAGCTGGACCGGCTGACCTTTTACGGCTTGAGTGTAAGCGGCAGATAAATCCTCCAGCAGAATACGCCATGACACTCCGTCAACCGCCAGGTGATGTACGGTGATGAATAAATAATCCCCGGACCGGGTTTTGAACCAGCCGGCTTTTAATAACGGCCCTTTTTCAATATCCATCCGCTGTTGGAGCGCAGCCACTTCAGTTTCTATTTCTCTTTCCCAAGTATCTGTCTCAGACATATCCCAAATGTCCAAGGTGTACAGTTCAGCTTTTTGAATACCGTGATTGATTTGTCTGAAACTTTCGTTTTCTGCACTGACGGTGATCCGGAGTGCATCATGATGAATGACAAGATGCTCCAAGGCTTCTTTGAGCGGCTGTTTATGCAATGCGTCAGAGCTGAACATCATGACGGACTGATTGAAATGATTTCTGTTTTCCATCCGCTGTGATAAAAACCAGTGCTGAACGGGTGTCCAAGGTATGTCTCCTTCCACCGGCCGCTGATCGATGACTCTTTCCGCTTTCCGGATAAAAGGCGCGAGTTCCTTAATGGACGGGTGCCGGAATAAGTCACTTGCCGTCATTTTCCACCCATAGCGTCCGAGCCGTGCGGAAACTTGCAGCGCTTTGATTGAATCGCCGCCCAATTCAAAAAATGAGTCCTCAATCCCGACTTGTTTTGTGCCGAGCACTTCCTGCCAGATCACGGAAAGCTGTTCTTCAAGCTCATTGCGGGGAGCTGTGTACGCGGTTTGAAGCGTAAGCTCCGGTTCGGGCAGATTTTTCCGATCCAATTTACCGTTCGGCGTAAGCGGCAGCTTCTCAAGTTCCATCATATAAGCCGGAACCATGTAATTCGGCAGTTGCTGAGAAAGTGAAGAACGCACTTTTTCTGTATCCATGTCCGCCTGCAGACTCATATATGCGATCAGTTCTTTATTGCCGGACTGCCCGGTTCTGACTGACACGGCAGCTTCTTTCACACCGTCCAGGCTCCTCAGTGCGGCTTCAATCTCTCCCAGCTCGACCCGATAACCGCGGATTTTCACTTGATCATCCATCCGCCCGGCATATTCGATCGTTCCGTCCGGCAGCCAGCGGGCTAAATCTCCGGTGCGGTACATCCGTTCTCCGGGAACAAAAGGATTAGGGACAAATTTTTCTTCCGTCAGCTCAGGGCGGCCGAAATATCCTCTTGCCACACCGTCTCCCCCCGTGCACAATTCGCCGATGACGCCGATCGGCTGCGGTGTTCCCCTGCTGTTTATGATATATGCGGTTGAATTTCCGACAGGGCGCCCGATCGGGATTGAATGATCGTATGATTGTTCAATCAAAAAGCAAGTCGAGAACGTCGTGTTTTCAGTCGGTCCGTATCCATTCCATACTGAGAGATGCGGCAGCGCATTCCGAACCCGGTTTACATGGCTCGGGGACAGTGCTTCCCCGCCGATAATCAATCGGGATAATCCGGAAAACACGTCTTTATTTTGTTCTGATAAATGGTTGAACAGAGACGATGTCAGCCACAGTGTCGTAATGCCGTTTTGCTGTATAAATGTTTCCAGAACATCAGAATCGAGATAGGTTTCCTGGTCACTTACATATAAAGAAGCGCCGTTTAAAAGCGGACCGAATATTTCAAATGTCGTAACGTCAAATCCTAATGATGAAGTAAACAACAGTCTGTCTTCCGGCGTAAAATCAATATAATTGCTGTTTTTCACAAGGCGGATCACGCTTCGCTGTTCAATCATGACGCCTTTTGGCGCACCTGTTGACCCGGACGTATAAATCATGTAGGCCAACGATTCAGGTCCGCCGAGCGGTTCGGGATTTTCCGAACTCAAGCCGGCCTTTGTTTGAATATCCTCTATGAATAAACGTTTTCCTGAAAGCGGCAGACCGTCAAGTTTATCAGATTGGAGAAGAATATCAGCTTTACAGTCTTTAAGCATCCATTCAGCCCGTTCCCGCGGCACATCGTCACCGATAGGCAAGTAGGCGCCTCCCGCTTTTAATATTCCGAGGATTCCGGAAGCAAGCTCTGTTGTGCGGCCGGTTAATAAGGCGACAACGCTTTCCGGACCGACGCCATTTGATCGGAGAGCCGCCGCTATTCTGTTAGCCCGTTCGTTCAGCTCACGGTATGTCAAGATTTGTCCATCATATACAACTGCCCGGGCATCGGGGGTTTCTTTTGCCTGACGCTCAAATAAACGGCTGATGGGTTCGTGTCTTGGGTAATCGCTTTTCGTCTGATTAAACTGATAAATGACGCGATTTGTTTCAGCATCATCCAGTACATGAATGTCACCAAGCGGTATCGCTTGGTTTTCAATTACTTTTGTAAGAATACGGGTAAAATAAGAAAGCCATTTTTCAATTGTCTGTTTTTGATAGATATCTGTATTGAATTCAAAATCAAAGCTGATGGAACCGTCAGACCCTTCTGACGCGTAAAGCGTGGCATCAAACTTTGCGGTTTTATGACTTGTATCCGCAGCTTGAGCCAAATGCAGCTTATTTAACCCCAGGGATTCACGCTCCATATTTTGGAGCACAAACATAACGTCAAACAGCGGATTGCGGCTTGTGTCCCGCTGCACGCCGAGCCGCTCCACAAGCTCTTCAAACGGGTAGTCCTGATGCTCATACGCCTCAAGCGCGGCCTGGCGGACTTCCGCCAAGTAATCGGTGAACCGTTTGTCTCCTTTCGGTTCCGTTCTGATGGCGAGCGTGTTGACGAACATGCCGAGAATCGGTTCAAGGTCTTTGTGCGGACGCCCGGCAATCGGCGAGCCGACGATGATGTCTTCCTGCCCGCTCAATCGCGCGAGTAACGTATTGTACGCGGCCAGAAGCACCATATACAAAGTGGAGCCGTGATCCCGGGCGATGCGGTGAAGGCCGGATGCGGTTTCAGCGTCAAGCGTGCACGATACGCTGCCGCCCGCAAAGCTTCTGACAGCCGGACGGGGCTTGTCAGCCGGAAGTTCAAGCACCGGAAGTTCTCCTTCAAGCCGCTTCAGCCAGTAGGCTTCCTGCTTCTGGTATCCTTCTTTCTCCTGAAACGACCGCTGCCAGACGGCATAGTCTTTATATTGAAGGCGCATCGGCGCAAGCGAACGGCCTGCGTACAGCTCGCCGAATTCTTTAATCAAGGTGTTGACGGACACACCGTCAGAAATAATATGATGCATATCCGTTAATAAAAGATGACGTTCATCCGATTCTTTCACGAGGGCCGCACGGAAGAGCGGCGCTTCCTCCAGACAAAACGGCCGGACAAATGCGTCAGCTGACTCGGCCTCATCCAGCTGAAACGGTACGCTGTCATGGATGCGCTGCACCGGTTCGCCGTCAGGCCCCGTTTCAAAGGACGTTCTGAGCGACTCATGCCGCTCCACAAGCTGCCGGAACGTCTCCTCCAGCCGGCCGCGGTCAAGCGGGCCCGTCAGTTCCAGCACAGCCGGCATATTGTAGCCGACACCGCCGTCTTCAAGCTGCTGGAGCACATACATCCGTTTCTGCGCCGAAGACACCGGATAGGTGTCCTGTTTTTGCGCAGGCTGAATCGCTTCATACGGGCTCTCTTCCAAGTCCTGAATAACCGAAGCGAGCTCTTCCACCGTCGGCCGGGCGAAGATGTCCTGTAACGGCACCTGAACACCGAACTCTTTGGCGATGCGGGAGACGAGAGCCGTCGCTTTTAACGAATGGCCGCCCCGCTCAAAAAAGTGATCCCGGATGCCGACGGGGCCGTTTTTCAGCACCTCTTCCCAAAGGGCGCAAAGCTTCATTTCCGTGACGTTCCGCGGGGCGGTGTACGCCTGTCTGTCTGCCGCTCCGCCGGGAGCCGGCAGCGCGCGGCGGTCAAGCTTTCCGCTCGGCATGACCGGCCATTCGCTCATCTCTATAAACTGAGCCGGCATCATGTAGGCCGGAAGGCGTGTCGCAAGCTCCGCCCGCACGTCATCGCTTTCCCGTCCTTCGATATAAGCGTAAAGCGCGGTTTCGCCATGTTCGGTCCGGGCGGTGACCGCCGCCTCACGAATGCCGTCGATGCGCCGGATCGCCGCTTCGATTTCCCCCGGTTCAATCCGGTAGCCTCGGACTTTCACCTGTCCGTCTGAACGGCCGAGCCATTCGACAAGGCCATCTTCTGTCCAGCGTGCGATATCGCCCGTCTGATACATGCGCTCGCCCGGATAAAACGGATCATCGAGAAAACGCTCCTCCGTCAGCTCAGGCCGGTTCAGATACCCCCGGGCCACCCCTGTCCCTGCGATGTACAGCTCTCCTGCCACACCCGCAGGCTGGATGGTTCCTCCGCTATCTAATACATACAGACGGGCACCAGGAACGGGTTTTCCGATCGGAAGCCTTGTCCGTCCGCTGTCCCGTTTTCGGTCACAGACGTAAAACGCCGCATCAACCGTCGCTTCTGTCGGTCCATAGCCGTGAATAAGCATGGTCTCCGGCAACAGATCGGCAAACCGGGCAGCCGTAAGCGGGGAAAGAGCTTCCCCTCCGGCAAACACGCGTGTCAGTGTTCTGCCGAGGCGTGTTCTTGTTTCCTCAGGCTCTGTTTCCAGCGCATCTAAAAAGCTGTTGACCATCGCCGGAATAAAATGCGCGGTCGTCACCTTTTCTGAGGCAAACGCTTCAATCATCCGCGCAGGATCTTTCTCCCATCCGGCAGGAAGCAGATACACGGAGGCGCCGGACATCGTCCACCAAAACAATTGCCAGATGGAGGCGTCGAATGAAAAGGATGATTTCATAACGATAATATCCTCTTCCGTTAACGGAAACTGCCCTTGCATCCCTGATAAAAAGGCGGCGGCCTGACGGTGTTCAACAGCCACTCCCTTCGGTGTTCCCGTCGAACCGGACGTATAAATGATATAAGCGAGCGAATCAGCATCCGCTTCTTCAGAGACAGCCCCTGTCTCCGTCTCGCCTGTCAGAGCAGAAAGAGACACTTCTAGCGTCTCGCCGGAAAAACCGGGAACGGATAATCCCGGCTGTGCAAGCAGAAGACAAGCGGCACAGTCATTGAGCATATAGCGCAGCCTGTCCTCAGGATAGTCCGGGTCAAGCGGCACATAGGCGCCGCCCGCTTTTAACACGGCAAGCACTGAAACCACCATCTCCGGCGAGCGTTCAGCGAGTACGCCGACCATGCTTTCTTTGCGGACGCCTTTTTGGCGGAGCCAAACGGCGAGCCTGTCTGTGTACTGATCGAGCTCAGCGTACGTCAGCATACCGCCCGGAAAACGGAGCGCCGGACGATGCGGCGAAAGCGCGGCGCGGCGGGCAAACAGCCCGTGAAGCGTCGGAGCCGGCGGTTCAACCGCTTCTGTACGGTTAAACGCATCCAGCATATTTCTGGCTTCACACGCATCCAGCAATGCGATCTCGGAGGCGCTCATTTCAGGGTCGGAAATGACTGACTTCATCATATGCCGTAAAAATGTTTCGATATTCTTCATAAAAACACGATCGTATATACCGGTATCAAAGTTTAAGCGGATATAAAGAGAACTTCCCGGAATCACCTTTATGCTGCATCCGTAGTTTGTGACTTCCTCCATCGTGAAATCTTCTACCGCAAAATCAAATGAACCGGCCTGACTCACATTTTCAATTTCACGCTGGGCCGGCACATTTTCAAACACGATAATGTGGTCAAACAGCGCTTGCTTCAAAGGGCTTTGCGCCTGAATGTCATACAGCGGATAATAGCTGTACGCTTCTGCTTGCAGCGTCTCCTGCTGCAAATGCCTGACGAGCTCCAGAAAAGAAAATGAACCGCTTTTCACCCGCACGGGAATCGTATTAATAAACAGTCCCACCATTTTTTCCACGCCTGCGAGATCCGACGGCCGGCCGGAAACGACAGAACCGAAAACGGCGTCATCACAGCGGCTGACACGCTGCAGCAAAATGCCCCACAGTGCCTGGAACACTGTATTCAGCGTTGCTCCCGCCCTTGCCGCAATGTTCTTCAGCTCATTTGTCTGCTCTTCAGAAATGGTGAAAACCGCCTGCTCAAGTTCGCCATTTGGTTCCGCGGATTTTTTCGGAAGAGACGCCGATTGCTCAAGATCGGCAAGTCTCGTTTTCCAAAAAATCTCGGCTTCTTTACGATCCTGCTTCATGAGCCATTTAATATACTTTCCATATGGCTGAACAGGCTCGAGAGACGGAAGCCGTCCGTCTCCGAGAGATTGATAGATCATCAGAAATTCCTTCATGACAATCCCGAAGCACCAGCCGTCCATGACAATATGATGATGGCTCCATATACAAACATAGCGTTCAGGCGCTTTTTTCAAAATAGAGACTCTCATGAGAGGGTCTGATTGCAAATCAAAGCCTTTATCTTTATCTTCTTTTCTGAACCGGTCGGCATATTTGTCTTGTGCCTTCTCATCCAAATGAGAAATATCATGAAACTGAACGCGGCTCGGCCTGTTTTTCAACACGACTTGGCGGGGCTTCGCCACATTCTTATGAATAAATGTCGTACGGAAAATATCGTATCGTTCAAAAACAGCATCTAAACTTTTTTGGAATCGTTCCCGGTCAAGCTGTCCGTTGATCGTAAACACCGCTTGTTCGAAGTAGGCTCTTGAGTCATGATCCAACAGAGAATGAAAAAGCATGCCCTCCTGCATAAAAGATAAAGGATATATATCTTGTATTTCCGGTTGCTGCCCCATTGCGCCACTCCTTTTCTATAGTTTGTTGACGGCTCCCATAATGTCACTCAGATCTTCCAGCGTTAACTCCTCGTCACTGAAATCAGCGGCGCTCCATTCACGCTCCTCTTTGCCTGTGCAATGCGTGATGATCTGCTTGAGAAAGGCATGAAAATGTCCCGTCAAAACTTCAATCGTTTCTTTTTGATACTGAAAACGGTTGTACACGACATGCATGCTGAGACATTCCGACGATACGGAGCCGCTGATATCAAGTGTGTACGGACGTTCCCAGTCCGGGCTGACTTCATTTCCCGCTTTTACGGGAGAAACACCAAAGCCGCTGGAACGGATCTCCCTGTCAAACTGCCCCAGATAGTTAAAACTGATTTTAGGAGAATCAGATTCAGTTTCTTCCCAGAGTTTGCTTATATATTTCAGCACCCCGTATCCCGCTCCTTTATGCGGAATGCGGCGCATCATGTCTTTTGTCCGTTTAATGTGATAGCCGAGCCGCTCGCCGTCATCAGCCTGATCTTGAAAACTTGCGTCAACCAATACCGGATAAATTGACGTAAACCAGCCGATGGTTCTGCTGATATCAAGATGCTCCAAGTGCTCTTCCCTTCCGTGGCCTTCCATGCTGATTTTGAATGTCTCGTTTCCGGTCCATCTGTTCAGCGCAAGGCTTAACGCGGCAAGCAATAATTCGCCCGTCTCTGTTGTGTATGCTCTGTTTGCTTCCGTTAACAGCTGCTCAGTCTCCTGTTTTGTCAATGTAACGGTCATCACATCTGTATCTTTCAGAAGATTAGAAGAGATGCTGGCATCTTTCGGAAGCGGTTCGACCGCCGCTTTTTCTCTTTCGGACCAGTAGTCTGCTTCCTGTAACAGCCGGCGGCTTTTTGCATAATCACAGATTTGCTTCGCGTAAGTCTGATAGGAATCGGTTTTTGCCGGAAGCGCGGCTTCTTTTCCTTCGAGCGCCTGCCTGTAGCACGCGGTGAGATCTTCAAATAAAATCCGCCATGATACACCGTCAATGACAAGGTGATGAATGGAAAGCAGCAGATGATCGCCATCATTAGCGTGAAATAATCCGACAGCTACGAGCGGCCCCGTCTCCAGCCGAATGGAAGTTTGAATACGGGCGGCCGCCTGTTCAATTGCGGCGTGCTCCTCTTGTAATGAACCTTTCCCTCTCACGTCATGCGTTTCAAACGTAAAGAGTTCTTCTTCAGAAAGGTCTGCCGCCCTGTTGTATTGAATCACCGATCCGTTTTGCGTGCCGCATACCATCCGTAATGCGTCATGATGAACCGCAAGCTGTGCCAACGATTTTCTCATAGCAGATTCATTGATTCTGTCCGCACTGCGGAGCATAACGGACTGATTAAAATGATCGTGCGGCAATGATTGCGACAAGAACCAGTGCTGGATCGGCGTCAGCGGCACGTCTCCCGTGACGGGAGCCTGATCAATCACGCGGCGGACTTTCCGGAGCCGCATCGATACTTCTCCCAGTGTCTGATGCTCGAACAGCTCGCGGACGGTCGTTTCATAGCCCTGCTGTTTCAGCCTCGCACATACTTGCAGCGCTTTAATCGAATCCCCGCCGAGATGGAAGAAGTGAGCATTGGGACCGAGTCCTTCAACACCTAAGAGTTCTTCCCAGATGTCAGCCATCATTTCTTCAGTTTCATTTCTCAGGCTGATATCATCTCCAAGGCTATCATTTAATTCAGGCTGCGGGAGCGCCTTCTCGTCCAGCTTCCCATTCGCCGTCAAAGGCAGTTCATCAAGCTCTATCAAGCGGGCGGGAATCATATATTCCGGCAGAAAAGCTCTGAGAGAGGCCTGAATCTCTGCTTCTTTTATCTTTTCGTTTCCGTGTAAGACCGCGTAAGCGTAAATGGAGTGCTGACCATGCTGATCAGCACGTGTGATCACGGCGGCCTCTTTCACGGAGGAAAGCTCTTGCAGCGCTGATTTAATTTCTCCCAGCTCAATTCTGTGGCCTCTGACTTTTACTTGCGCATCTTTCCGCCCGACATATTCCAGCTCGCCATTTGAGAGCCTTTTGGCGATATCGCCCGTCCGGTAGAGCCGCATGCCGTGCGGATTCGTGATGAAACGGGAGGCGGTTAAATCATCCCTGTTTACATACCCCCTCGCGACGCCTTCCCCGCCGATATAAAGCTCACCGGGAATTCCGATCGGCTGCGGATTCATATAAGCGTCCATGACAAAAGCATGAAGGGTTTCCAGCGGTCTGCCGATATTGCTTTTGTTTCTCTCAATATCATCCATATTCAGTTTTTTGGATGTGACGTGAACCGTGGTTTCCGTAATGCCGTACATATTAACAAGCTCCGTCTCCGGGTACTTCTCTTTCCAGCTTTTCAGCATGCCGGGCTGAAGCGCCTCTCCGCCGAAAATGACATATCGAAGCTTCAGCTTGTCCGTATGCCCGGCTTCTTCATGAATGAGTCCGGAAAAAGCCGTCGGCGTTTGGTTCAGCACCGTTACGCCTTCACTTTGCAGCAGCTGCCGGTACAAATGCGGATCACGGGCTGTGTCTTTCGGCACGATGACTACCTTTCCGCCGTATAAGAGCGCGCCGAATATTTCCCAGACAGAAAAATCAAAGCAATAGGAATGGAACAGCGTCCAGACGTCTTCAGAGCCGAAATCAAACGGCAGTCCTTTATGTGTGATAAGGCTGATGACATTGCGGTGTTCCGTCATAACGCCTTTCGGTTTTCCGGTTGTGCCCGATGTGTAAATCACGTAAGCCGGCTGTTCAGGCGTTATCATTTTTTTCGTTCTGTCTGCTGAAACGGATTCAGGCTTATCGATGTATAATACCGGCAGCCCGTCCATTCCGGATATCCCAAGACCCGATTGCGTCAACAGAGCACGCGCGCCGCTGTCAGTCAGCATAAATGAAATCCGCTCGTCCGGATAGTCAGGATCAATCGGCAGATAAGCTCCTCCCGCTTTTAAAATACCGAGAATCCCAATCAGCATATCCGGAGATCGTTCGGTCATAATTCCGACAATCTGTCCGGAGCGGATGCCGTTTTCCGACAGCATATCGGCGATTCGATCCGCCTTTTCATTGAGCTCGCGGTAGGTGAGACGCTCATCAGACATGACGGCTGCAATTTGATCCGGCATTTTTTCCGCCTGTGCTTCAAATAAACTGACGATCGTTTCATGCCTCGGATACTCCGCCGTTTGATTTTCCGCTTGAAGAAGCATCTGCCGCTCGTTTATGCCCAGCAAATGAATGTCAGACAGCTTCCGCTCATCAACCGATGCGATTTGTCCTAAAAGCTCTTTAAAATGACCGGCCCACCGTTCAATCGTATCTTTTTCAAACAACGCGGTACTGTATTCAAAATGAAAATCCAGTGAGCCATCCGGCCGTTCCTCGGCATGAAGCGTCAAGTCGAATTTTGAAATGTCATGTTTCACTGCATGTGAAGAAACGGCTAAGCCCGGAAGGTTCACTTCGAAATCATCACTGTTTTGCAAAACGAGCATGGCATCAAACAGCGGATTGCGATTGACTTCCCGGTGTGTATCAAGCTTTTGGGCAAGTTCTTCAAACGGGAAGTCCTGATGTTCGGCCGCGCCGAGGGCGAGCATTTTCACCTCTTCTAAATAAGCGCGGAATGTCTTATCCCCTTTCGGCCTGCTTCTCATTGCCACGGTATTTACAAACATGCCGATGACCCCGTCAAGCTCAGCGCGGCTTCTGCCGGCCGCAGGTGAACCGACGACAATGTCTTCCTGCCCGCTCAATTTAGAAAGGAACAAGGAGTAGCTTGCCAAAAGAATCATATACAGCGTCGAACCCGTCTCATCCATGAGCCGGCGCAAATTCTCCGCCGTTTCCTTTTGTAGGCGCGTTCGAACCGCGGACCCGCTGAAATCAGGAAGCTGCGGGCGCTTTTTATCGAGCGGCAGATCAAGTACGGGAATGTTTTCCCCGATCGTCTCCAGCCAATAACTCTCATGTCTTTTGAATTCTTCAGCGGCAAACCGCTCATGCTGCCAGACGGAAAAATCTTTGTACTGGAGTTTTAACGGCCGCAACTCTTTTCCTCTGTATAAATCCGTCAATTCTTGAATCAGAACGCTCATTGACACACCGTCTGCGATAAGATGATGCATATCAAGCAGAAGAAAATGACGTTCTTCAGTAACTTTGGCTAAAGTCACTCTCAAAAGCGGCGCTTTTTCCACGTCAAACGGTTTGACGAAAGTTTCCATCACCTCTTGAAGAAGGTTCCCGGATGGCATGTGAATCTCTGTGAGGTCAAGATCGACATGTGCATGTATGTGCTGCATCGGCTCCCCGTTTCGTAAAACAAATGATGTGCGTAACGCTTCATGCCTTTGTAACAGCGCTGAAAAGGCTTCGTGCAGACGATCCCGGTTGAGTCTGCCGCTCAGTTCCAGACAAGCGGGCATATGATAGCCCGTGCTGTCCGCCGCAAGCTGGTGAAGGGCATAGAGCCTTTTTTGCGCAAAAGATAGCGGGTACAAGTCCTTTGCCACAGCAGGCGTGATTTCTGCATATTCTCCTCTTTTCCTCTGTTCAAGGAAGCGGGCCATGCTCTCGATTGTCGGATGTTCAAAAACATGGCGGACGGCAAGCTCAATTTGCAGCCGTTTATGTATGTTTGAAACAAGCGACGCGGCTTTCAGCGACTGTCCGCCGATTTGGAAGAAATCATCTCTCATACTGATGTGTTCCCGTTTCAGCACTTCTTGCCAAATAGACAGCAGCTCAGTCTCAAGCATTGTGCGCGGAGCTTGATAATCACCGGTTCTCTCAGCTTCTTTCGGCTCAGGAAGTGCGGCCCGATCAAGTTTTCCGCTCACAGAAAGCGGCATCTCCGTTAATTTGGTAAAGCTTCCCGGTATCATATAAGCAGGTAATCTCCCGGCCAATTCGGCATGAGGGTCAAATGTCACACCCGCGTTTTCCAGTACGACATAAGCTGCAAGCTCCTGTTCCCCGTCCGCCGCTTTGCGCACGGTGACTGCCGCCTCTTTTACCCCGGACAGACTTCTGAGTGCCGTTTCGATTTCTCCTAATTCAATTCTGTAACCTCTTATCTTCACCTGATCGTCAAAGCGTCCCATATATTCAATCGTTCCATCCGGTAAAAATCGGGCTGCATCTCCCGTTCTGTACAGCCGTTCACCTTCACGAAACGGATGAGGGGTAAAGACTTTGTCCGTCAGCTCTTTTTGCTGAAAATATCCGTCCGCCAGACCTTTTCCGGAAATACACAGTTCACCGACGGCTCCGACCGGCTGCAGCCGATCTCCGTGCATCATATAGACAGAAGTGTTGGCGATCGGGCGTCCGATCGTAATCCGGCTGCTTTTTTGAAGGTTGCGCAGAATCGTCGTAGCCACACTGTTTTCCGTCGGACCGTATTCATTCAGCAGCTCGGCATTCGGGCATATGCCGCGGCTCGCTTCTACGATATCGGGAGTGGCCGCTTCCCCGGCAAATGTCACCGCCCGAAGCGTCTGCGCATCCTTTTTCGTCAGCGAATCAAGCAGAACGCGATACAGAGACGGAACGATCAGAAGATGGCTCACCCCGTGGCGGGCGATTTTCTGTTTTATTGAAAGGACGTCTTTCGCATCATCTTCATCAGTTAACAATACACAGGCGCCCGACAGAAGCGGAGTGAAAAGACTCGTTAATGACCCGTCAAATACGTATGAAAAAAGATGAAGCGCTATGTCCCCTTCTGTCATCCCGTATTCTTCACGCCGCCATTGCAATGTATTGCTGATCGCTTTGTGTTGTACAAGCACCCCTTTCGGCCGGCCTGTCGTTCCGGAGGTGTAAATGACATACGCCCAATTTCCGCTGTCAGATATCGGCGGAAGCGGTGCAGTCTGCTGGGAAACCGTTTCCTCCATGATGACGACGCTGCCCTTGAAATGCGGCGGAATGAGGGGGAGCAGGTCTTTTTCAGTCACGAGCAGTGAGGCTTCACTGTCTCTCAGTAAAAATGAAATCCGTTCAGGCGGAAATTCCGCATCAATCGGCATATAGGCGCTGCCCGACTTCCAAATTCCGAGCAGAGCGGCAACCGTACTCATTGATCGGCGCAGCATAACAGCGGTGATCTGATCGGAACGGGCGCCTTTTTCCCTTAACGCATGCGCAATCTGATTCGCCCGCTGATTTAATTTCTTGTAGCTCCAGCTTACCCCGTTATATCTCAACGCCTCTTGGTCAGGCGTTTTTGCCGCCTGTTCTTCAAACAGCCCATGAACGGTTGTCTCAGGGTACGGACGGTTCGTTTCGTTAAACGAATGAATCAGGGCTTCTTCCTCCGGAGGCACGAGACTGATGCTTGATAAAAGCCTGTCCGGATCTTCCGTTACACAGGAGATGACCTCCAGAATATGTCCTTTGATCCGTTTCATGTCTTCCTGATCGTAGATGCCCGCATTGTAGCTGAATTTCACATAAAACTCTTCTCCCGGAACGATGACGACGTTAAGATCGTAATTGGTTTCTTCCGCCATCGAAAAGTTTTCAAGTGAGAGCGCACTGCTTTCAGTTTGCTGCCAGCCGTTTACCGCAGTCTGCATTTGAACCGGATAATTCTCAAAGACCAGGATGTGATTCAAGAGATCTTTTTGCAGGCCGCTCTCGTTTTGGATGTCATACAGCGGATAATAGCTGTGCTCTTCCGCAGCGAGTGACTCTTGTTGCACCTTTTTGAGAAGAGAAGAAAAAGTCATATCCCCAGCCGCGCGCACCCTTACCGGCACGGTATTGATAAACAGCCCGGCCATGGATTCGATGCCGGCGATAGCTGACGGCCTGCCGGAAACAACTGAACCGAATACCGCATCTTCAGTGCCGTTGTAACGGTGGAGAAGCAGTCCCCAAATGCTCGTAAATAAAGTATTCAGCGTGACCCCGGTGCTTCGGGCAATGTCTGTCAGCTTTTGCACGGTTTCAGACTCAAGGGAAAATTGAAAATGCTCAGATGCATAACCGTTTTGCACCGGCTTATCCTTCGTTTGCGGAACGGAAACGACTTCTCCGTAATCTTCCAAGCAGCGCGACCAGAACGCTGACGTTTCTTCTTTATTCCGGCTTCGGAGCCATTTGATATAAGAGCTGTAAGGAGCCGGACTGCCGAGGTTTACAGGCCGCCCGTTCCGGATCGCATAATACATGCTGAAGAAATCTTTCAGCACAATGCCCAAGCTCCAGCCGTCCATCATAATGTGATGATGAGTCCAAACGCATGTATGGCGGTTTTCTCCTGTTTGAAAAAGAGTCAGGCGCATTAAGGGGCCTTTTTGCAGATCGAACCCCTTATGCCGGTCGGTTTCCTTGAATTTGTCAATGATGCTTTGCTGCCGTTCTTCCGAATAGTCTGAAATGTTCTCAGTCTGTACGGCTGTGTCACGGCGTGAAAGGACAACCTGCTGCGGACCTTCAAGGTCAGGCACTTCTTTTATGAAAATCGTTCTGAAAATATCATAGCGGCTGACAAGCATATCCAGACTTTTTTGGAATGTATCAAAGCATAAATCCCCGCTGACTGTAAACGAAATCTGCTCGACATATGCGTTTGATCCGGAATCCAGAAGCGAATGAAACAGCATGCCTTCCTGCATATATGATAAAGGGTAAATATCTTGAATTTCTGTCGCTTGTGTCACGAATGCCACACACCTTTTTATGAAATTAAAGTCCTTTTACGAGATCTTCAATGCTTGATAGTGCTTGAGCGGTCAATTCTGTATGGCTGTAATCCGTTAATGTTTTTTCCCGCTCTTTCTTGCCGGAACAGTGGGCGATGATGTCCTCGAGGTGAGTATGGAAACGATTCATGAAAAACTCGATTGCCCCCGGTGCAAATACATCGGTATAAACGGCTTTTACCTCCAGTTGCCCGGCCGCCACCATCGCGTTAATATCCAGATCAAACTCGCGGATGCGCCCGGCCGCTATATCATGCTGCGGCTTGAACGGTGACATCTTCAGCGTTCCCTCAAGACCGTCAAACGCACCGAGATAGTTAAAGCTTATTTCTGGGTCTTTATAAAGAATGTTTCGCGAATATCTCAGCAGCCCGTAGCCGGTTCCGTGATGAGGAACCCGTCTCATCATATCTTTTACCGTCTTTATGCGGTGAGCGGTTTTTTCGCCTGAGCCGCCCGGCACTCTCATATCCAAAAGCACCGGGTAAACAGATGTAAACCATCCTGCCGTTCTTGACATATCAATGTCAGGAATATGCCCCTGGCGCCCGTGCCCCTCAGTGCTGATAAGGATCTGTTCAGAACCCGTCCACTCATGAAGCGCCATTCCAAGCGCCGTTAAAAGCAATTCATGAACATCCGTTCCGTATGCCTGCTGTGTTTCCAACAGCAGCTGTTTCGTGACTTCGCTGCTTAATATCCACGATGCAGTGCGCGCGTTTTCCTGCAATCGTCCGGCGTTTTCATCAGTTATTTTCGGCAGCGGCGCTGTTTCACCAGACATCACGCTGTCCCAGTATGCGGCTTCCTCCAGCAATGCTTTGCTCTTGGAAATGTCAAAAAGCTCTTCGGCATACTTTATATAAGAATCGCTTTTCGGCGGCAGTTCGATTTGTTTGCCTTCTAATGCCTGCTGATAAGCTGTCTGCAGATCTTCAAGCAATATCCTCCATGACACGCCGTCCACGATAAGATGATGAATCGTTATAAGAAGATGGTCGGCATCCTTCTGCCTGAACACTCCGAGATGAAGCAGAGGACCTTGATCAAGGCGCATAGCCTGCTGTATTTCTTTTTCCTCAGCGGCTATCCGTTTTTCGGGCTGCGTTTCTTCTGAAATATCTATGACGTTAAGCGTAAATATTTCTTCATGCTGCTTTGTGATTCCGCGATTATATTGAACGGCTTCCCCATGCTCATTTTCAGTGAAAGTCATTCGCAGCGCATCATGATGTTCTGTCAGCGCGCAAACCGCCTGGTACAGCGCATCTATTTGGAGGCTGTCTTCAGTGCACAGCATGACTGATTGGTTATAATGAAGCTCAAACGCACCCGGCTCCTCAAAAAATCTCTGCTGGATCGGTGTCAGCGGAGCGCTTCCTTCTATCGGCCCCTGATCAGCCGTTGCAACAGCCGGCGTGAGGTGCTTCGCGAGTTCTGCAATCGTCGGGAACTGAAACAAATCGCGGATCGACATGTTCCAGCCTTCTCCGGCGAGTCGGGCTGACACTTGAAGCGCCTTAATGGAATCTCCCCCAAGCTCAAAGAAAGAGTGATGAATTCCCGCTTTCTGAATATGAAGCACATCTTCCCAAATCCGGCATAACATCGCCTGTTTTTCATCGCCGGGCGCGACAAATGCCTGTGATGAATGTATCTCTTCTGCCGGCAATGCCGATTTATCAAGTTTGCCGTTCAGTGTCAGGGGCATGCTGTCTAAACCGATAATATGAGACGGCATCATATAAGCCGGGAGCTCCTGCATAAGAGACTGGCGAAGTGATGAGATATCGGCCTCTTTAGGAACGATGTATGCCGCTAATCGGGCTTGTCCTTCGGCGTCTTTCATCACGGTAACAGCCGCTTCTTTGACTTGATCGTGTTTCAAAAGCACACTTTCTATTTCTCCCGTCTCAATTCTGTATCCTCTGATTTTTACCTGCTTATCAATCCGCCCTTGAAAACGAAGAGTGCCATCCGGCAGCCAGCAAGCCTGATCTCCGGTTCTGTAAAGCGTTTCTCCCGTTTGTAACGGATCACTGAATGCGTCCTCTGTCAGCTCAGGCTGTCCCCAATATCCTTTGGCGACGCCGGCGCCCCCGATATACAGCTCTCCGAAAACGCCGATCGGCTGGACCTGTTTGTCTTTGTTTAAGACGTACATTTGTACATTCGGAAGCGGAACACCGATCGGCACATCATCTTCCCGCGGCTTTTCGCTCATTTCGGCTTCATAATACGAAGAATCAATTGTCGCTTCTGTTACACCGTAGCTGTTAATGATCCGCATTTCTTTCCCAAAGCGTTCATGAAGCGTATAAAAATCCTGCGACTTGATCATATCTGAACCCAGTACCAGTACTTTTACACTTTGCAGCGCGAGCTTCCGGCGATATATATATTCCATAAACGGAACAATCAGCGCGGGTGTCGACTCCATAAACGTGATACGGTGCTGATCAATGAGCCGATAAAGCTGTTGTGGCTCAAGCCGGACGTCATCCGGACAAATGACAAGCGTTCCCCCGTTTAGCAGGGCGCGTGCAAGATCCCCTGAAAATACATCAAATGAGAAACTCGCCATCTGCAGCACTCTGACCGGTATAAGATCAAGCTCATAAATCCTGCGCCATGCAAGTGCTGCATGCGTAAAGCTGCGATTTCTGACTTCGACTCCCTTCGGCGTTCCCGTTGTTCCCGAAGTATATATGATATATGCAGTATCATCCGGTGACGCTGCCGGCTGAATATTCTTTGCACAAATATCGTATTGATCTTCATGATCAAGCTGAATGAGAAATAAATTGTGATCCGTCAGCTGTGAAGCAAGTTCTTTGTATTCTGACTGCACCATCAAGACGGATGCCGCGCTGTCTTTTAATAAATAGCGAATCCTTTCCTCGGGATAATGGGAGTCAATCGGTATATACGCCCCTCCCGATTTCATGACGGCAAGAACACTGACGATCGCTTCAATCGAACGGTTTGCCAATATAGCTGCTCTTTTTCCCGGACCGAATCCATTTTTGTGTAATGTTCGCGCAAGCCGATTTGCCC
Organism: Bacillus sp. IS1; assembly: GCF_032461585.1. Taxonomy (NCBI): domain Bacteria; kingdom Bacillati; phylum Bacillota; class Bacilli; order Caryophanales; family Bacillaceae; genus Bacillus; species Bacillus sp. IS1. The sequence continues at coordinate 822,118 of NZ_JAWCWR010000001.1, forward strand.
GCTCATTAAGCTGCGAATAGCTGATCTGTTGTGCTCCTTCAATAACAGCGGTCTGATGAGGCGTTTCTTCTGTTTTCTCTTCAAACAGCTGGTGAAACAGTTTGTGTTTTTCCATGAATTCGGTTTGTGTGTTATTAAACTCAATCAGTAACTTTTGTTTTTCTTCTTCATCCAAAATGTCAGCTTTCGATAGTGTGACTTCCGGTTCGGCGGCAACATGGCGCAAGAGATTCAGTAAGTGGCCCATCCATCGTTCAATCGTTTCTTTCATAAAAAGCTCGGTGCTGAATTCCATTTCAAAGCGGATGTTTCCATCGGATTCAGCCGCTGATAAGGTCAGGTCAAAACTTGATACATCATGTTCGGTATGCTCTGATCGTGACGCCTTCAGACCGGCCAGATTTATCTCCTCTCGCTCCATATTCTGAAGAATAAACATCGCATCAAACAGCGGATTGCGGCTCATGTCCCGCTGCACGCCGAGCCGTTCCACAAGCTCCTCAAATGGGTAGTCCTGATGCTCATACGCCTCAAGCGCGGCCTGGCGGACTTCCGCCAAGTAATCGGTAAACCGTTTGTCTCCTTTCGGCTCCGTTCTGATGGCCAGCGTGTTGACGAACATGCCTAGAATCGGTTCAAGGTCTTTGTGCGGACGCCCGGCAATCGGCGAGCCGACGATGATGTCTTCCTGCCCGCTCAATCTCGCGAGTAACGTATTGTACGCGGCGAGAAGCACCATATACAAAGTGGAGCCGTGATCCCGGGCGATGCGGTGAAGGCCGGATGCGGTTTCAGCGTCAAGCGTGCACGATACGCTGCCGCCCGCAAAGCTTCTGACAGCCGGACGGGGCTTGTCAGCCGGAAGCTCAAGCACCGGAAGCTCTCCTTCTAGCCGCTTCAGCCAATACGCTTCCTGCTTCTGATATCCTTCCTTCTCCTGAAACGACCGCTGCCAGACGGCATAGTCTTTATATTGAAGGCGCATCGGCGCAAGCGAACGGCCTGCGTACAGCTCGCCGAATTCTTTAATCAAGGTGTTGACGGACACACCGTCAGAAATAATATGATGCATATCCGTTAATAAAAGATGACGTTCGTCTGATTCTTTCACGAGGGCCGCACGGAAGAGCGGCGCTTCCTCCAGACAAAACGGCCGGACGAATGCGTCAGCTGACTCGGCCTCATCGAGCTGAAACGGTACGCTGTCATGGATGCGCTGCACCGGTTCGCCGTCAGGCCCCGTTTCAAAGGACGTTCTGAGCGACTCATGCCGCTCCACAAGCTGCCGGAACGTCTCCTCCAGCCGGCCGCGGTCAAGCGGGCCCGTCAGTTCCAGCACAGCCGGCATATTGTAGCCGACACCGCCGTCTTCAAGCTGCTGGAGCACATACATCCGTTTCTGCGCCGAAGACACCGGATAGGTGTCCTGTGTTTTCGCAGGCTGAATCGCTTCATACGGGCTCTCTTCCAAGTCCTGAATAACCGAAGCGAGCTCTTCCACCGTCGGCCGGGCGAAGATGTCCTGTAACGGCACCTGAACACCGAATTCCTTGGCGATGCGGGAGACGAGAGCTGTCGCTTTTAACGAATGGCCGCCCCGCTCAAAAAAGTGATCCCGGATGCCGACGGGGCCGTTTTTCAGCACCTCTTCCCAAAGGGCGCAAAGCTTCATTTCCGTGACGTTCCGCGGGGCGGTGTACGCCTGTCTGTCTGCCGCTCCGCCGGGAGCCGGCAGCGCGCGGCGGTCAAGTTTTCCGCTCGGCGTGACCGGCCACTCGGTCATCTTTATGAACTGAGCCGGCATCATGTAGGCCGGAAGGCGTGTCGCAAGCTCCGCCCGCACGTCATCGCTTTCCCGTCCTTCGATATAGGCGTAAAGCGCGGTTTCGCCGTGTTCGGTCCGGGCGGTGACCGCCGCCTCACGAATGCCGTCGATGCGCCGGATCGCCGCTTCGATTTCTCCCGGTTCAATCCGGTAGCCGCGGACTTTCACCTGTCCGTCTGAACGCCCGAGCCATTCAACAAGGCCGTCTTCTGTCCAGCGTGCGATATCGCCTGTCTGATACATGCGCTCTCCCGGATAAAACGGATCATCGAGAAAGCGCTCCTCCGTCAGCTCAGGCCGGTTCAGATAGCCCCGGGCCACCCCTGTCCCCGCGATGTACAGCTCTCCTGCCACACCCGCAGGCTGGATGGTTCCTCCGCTATCTAATACATACAGACGGGCACCAGGAACGGGTTTACCAATCGGAAGCCTTGTCCGTCCGCTGTCCCGTTTTCGGTCACAGACGTAAAACGCCGCATCAACCGTCGCTTCTGTCGGTCCGTAGCCGTGAATAAGCATGGTCTCCGGCAACAGATCGGCAAACCGGGCAGCCGTAAGCGGGGAAAGAGCTTCCCCTCCGGCAAACACGCGTGTCAGTGTTCTGCCGAGGCGTGTTCTTGTTTCCGCAGGCTCTGTTTCCAGCGCGTCTAAAAAGCTGTTGACCATCGCCGGAATAAAATGCGCGGTCGTCACCTTTTCAGAAGAAAAAGCTTCAATCATCCGCACAGGATCTTTCTCCCATCCGGCCGGAAGCAGATACACGGAAGCGCCGGACATCGTCCACCAAAACAATTGCCAGATGGAGGCGTCGAATGAAAAGGATGATTTCAGCACGATGATGTCCTCTTCCGTTAATGGGAACTGCCCTTGCATCCCTGATAAAAAGGCGGCGGCTTGACGGTGTTCAACAGCCACTCCCTTCGGTGTTCCCGTCGAACCGGACGTATAAATGATATAAGCGAGCGAATCAGCATCCGCTTCTTCAGAGACAGCCCCTGTCTCCGTCTCGCCTGTCAGAGCAGAAAGAGACACTTCTAGCGTTTCGCCGGAAAAACCGGGAACGGATAATCCCGGCTGTGCAAGCAGGAGACAAGCGCCGCAGTCATCGAGCATATAGCGCAGCCTGTCCTCAGGATACTCCGGGTCAAGCGGCACATAGGCGCCGCCCGCTTTTAACACGGCAAGCACTGAAACCACCATCTCCGGCGAGCGTTCAGCGAGTACGCCGACCATGCTTTCTTTGCGGACGCCTTTTTGGCGGAGCCGAACAGCGAGCCTGTCTGTGTACTGATCGAGCTCAGCGTACGTCAGCATACCGCCCGGAAAACGGAGCGCCGGACGATGCGGCGAAAGCGCGGCGCGGCGGGCAAACAGTCCGTGAAGCGTCGGAGCCGGCGGTTCAACCGTTTCTGTACGGTTAAACGCAGTTAACACCCGTTTCTTTTCATTTTCATCCGCCATATCAATATGCCGAATCAGCTGGTTTGGATTTCTAACGGCATTTTCAACGATCGTCAGCAAATGAGTTTGAATTCGTTTAATCGATGTTTTAGTAAATAAAGCGGATTGATAATCAAAATTCAGCTCAATCAATCCCGTATCTGTCCGCTCCTTAATTAAAATGGACAGCTCATTTGCCGTATGTCCGCTGAAAAACATCGCCGTTTCATAATCGAAACCTTCTGCCTGACGCCACGCGAGAGGCTGGTATTGCATCGAAATCCCGATGATATTTTGCAGGTCGTGATGAGTCTGCCTTAATTCATTCACAAAAAGATTGTAAGGATATTTCTGGTGCCGCATAACAGACAGCTGCTCTTTTCCTACGCTGCGGACAAAGGACAGGAACTCCGCATCAGGATCTGCCGTCATTCTGATCGGCAGTGTGCTGACGAACATGCCGAGCATATCCTTTTCGAGCCTGGAGCCCCGGTTTCCGTAATAAGTGCCGATGGCAATATCCTTTTTAGCCGTCAGACGGCTGATGCATATGTATAACGAAGCCATAAACAGAGAGATGATGCTGATATTATTTTCTTTGCAAAAACGCCGGATAGATTGTTCTAAGGAGTGAGAAAGAGTGATTGTATCTCTGGAAGCCGCAGTGCTTTGTCTAAGATGAGAGGTTCGTTCCGCCAGTGAAAGGTGTTCCGGAACGGTTCGGTATGTTTCAGTCCAAAATGAACGGTCTTTTTGAAAACGGGAAGACTGTAAGTATTGCTGTTCTTTTTCCATGTAGCTGAGATAGGAAGGTCTGTGATGTTCAGCTAAATCCTCGCCCCGCATAATCTTTTGGTAGATATCAATGAGCTGGTTGCCGAGCAGGTTGAGCGAGATGCCGTCCATGATAATATGGTGAAATTTTGAATAAAGCCAAACTTCTTCGTCTGACATGACAAGCAGAGTAAATTGATACAGAGGTGAATGAAACAGCTTGAACGGAACACGGGTCTGCGTGTCAATCCATGCGTCCCGCTCTGCCTGATCAGTATGAGTAAAATCAACAGTCTCTAGAGAAATCGGCCGATGCCCCGCCAGATACAGCTGGGGTTCTGATCCGTCCCCTTCTGTCAGTTGAAACCTGAGTGAATCATTTTGCGAGATAGAAAAATCTAAAGCATGGCGCAGTACGTCAAAATCGATGTCCCCCCTGAATTTGACGCACGCCGCGAGATTGCAGATACTTGTGCCCGGCTCGAGCAGCTCTGTAAACCAGACTCTTCTTTGGGCGTGAGTTAAAGAATAAACAGTGTTCTTCAATGGAATCCCTCCATTTCAATTTAAGAGGATAAGAAAGTGAAATAATTACAATTAAATTTCGACAGCATATGACTAAATCATCCATATAAGCATTATTTTAAAACATATTTTAGAAATCACAATAAAAAATTAAATTTTCTCTAACATTTTTTAGAATATAGTATATATTCCTCACTTCATTTCTTCATTTCTATAATCTTTATACCATGTAAAACGGTATGTATGCACACTACAAACTGGTTCTTAAACACTATAATAAGGAATAAAATGTATAATTAATTGCGCTTTTAAAAAGGTTTTGCCTCCTTAAAAGAAGTTTTACGTTAAAAAATGAAAAATCGGTGAACAAGTAAGAAAGTATCATGTAAAAAAAAGGAAGTATATTGCCGATATTACTTTTTGAAAAGATTGATTCATAATCGCAATATAATGTTTTACAGACATCAAAAAAGCCGAATCCTCTAAGGATTCGGCCCTTCTTATTGATTTGCCAGCACGACTGCAATTTTGTCTTCAATGTCTTTTCCGTCATCTTCGTCAAGCAGCCCGTTTTGAAGCACGGAAAAAATAAGCGTATCTCCTGTTTTTGTGTCTGCATAGCCGGCAATCGAACTGACTGATGTTAGTGACCCGGTTTTCGCTTTAATTTTGCCCTCCGCCGGGGTGCCCTTCAGCCGGTTCCGAAGGGTTCCTCCCGTCATTCTGTCACTTGCGCCAGCGACAGGGAGCGACCGAAGGAAAGACGGGTACCACTTTTCTTTCTGAACCGCATACAAAAGCTCTCCGATTTGGCCGGCGGATACGCCGTTAATATGAGAAACGCCGGATCCGTCTCTTGCAATCAATTCATCCGGATTCAGCCCGAACGATTTAAGCTCCGATTTCATCACGTCCAAGCCCTTTTCCCAGCTGCCCTCCCCTTTTTTCACTTTTCCCATTTCCTTGATCAGAATTTCGGCGTGCCCGTTGTTGCTCAGTTTCATAAACGGAATCAATAATTCTGAAAGAGGCATGGATGTCCGTGATGTGACAAGTTGGGTGCGGTGCGGCATTCGCCCTGTTCTGATTTTCCCTTTTACAGTTATACCCTGTTTAGTAAGCGCTTGTTTCCATAAATCTAAAGCATAGGACGACGGATCCCACACCGCCGCCCATTCTCTTGCCTGTGCCGAGCCGACAGGTATGGTTCCCTTTATCGTAATCACATTGCCACCGTGCTCCCGTTCAACCGTCAATTCTTTCTTTTCATCAGAAGCGACGGTTTTCACTTCATTTTTCACACGAACGACGTCCGTATGGGGAGAAATCGAAATGCGCGGCTTTTTACCGGGCTGTTTTGCCGGGCTGATTTCCGCAATCACCGTTCCGGTATCATAATCCTCATTTGGGGAAGCGGTAAGAGCTGATACTTGCGCACCATAATATTGGCCTTCATCGCTCCACGGAAGATCAACTGAATACCTGGTATCGTCATACCACGAGTCATCCCCGACCAGATCTCCTTTAATGACATGGATGCCTCTGGCTTTGACCTGTTTAGCCATCTTCTCAAAATCAGAAACCAATAGGGTCGGATCGCCTTTTCCCCTGAGATAAAGGTTTCCGCGCAGCTGTTTTCCTTTCACGGCGCCGTCTGCCCGTACTTCTGTCTTAAAGGTGTAATCTTCTCCGAGAACGGAAAGCGCCGCAGATGCCGTCAGCAGCTTCATCAGTGATGCAGGCCTCAGCCGCATATCTTCCCGGCTGCCGAACAGCACCTCCCCTGTTTTTGCTGACCGGACACTGACGCCCGCTGAAGCCCCCTTTAAAGCAGGTTCTTCATCCAGAATGTGTTCCAGCTCTTTTTGCAGAGTATTTTTTTGTTCAGCCGCCTTAGCCGCATCATCAATATAAGGAACTGCGGCAATGATCAAAAGCAGAATCACCGCGCTCAAGCGTTTCACATATATTTTCAATGTTATCCCGCCTCTTTCCTATTCTTCGTCATGCAAAATGGTGATCCTGGATGACGCAGCCGCTTCTTCGCCCGGTTTCAGAATCTGAAGCCCTGTCAGTGATGCAGGCTGATTCAGATTAAAAGCATCTGTAACGGAAGTATAAGGCTCAAGACTGACAAACCCCTGCTTTCCGTCACCGTTATATACCACCCAATGCTTGAAAGACGTGTCTGCCTGATACAAAACGGATAATTTCTCATCCGGATAATAAATAACAGCTTCGTTATTGCCGCCGTTCCGTCCGGAAGAAAGAAAAACATCGTCAAACTGTTTATTTTTCAAAGACATCCCATGACGGAACGCTTCTTTATCAGGCACATCCAATAAACGGCCCGTCGGCACGAAACGTTCATTTAATTCCCACATGCGGTCAGCCGTCAGAAAAAGACGTGATCGCTCTTCATTGAAAACAAATGTGGAATGATAGCCGAGCCCCCAAGGAAAAGCCTCCGTTCCCTTGTTGGTAATCAGCGCCCGCTGCGTAAACACACTGTCTTTTAATGTATAGGTCATCCGGACAATGACATCGTGCGGAAATTGTTTATGAACACGGGGAATCTTTGAAAGATCAATTTCTGTTTCGACTGTCATTCCATCCCCCTCTTCTTTCGCTGCCGCCGCTTTCCAATGCTGATTGTGAAGAAAGCCGTGAATATGATTATGTTTATCCTCTTCGTTTATCTCGAATTGATACGCGCGGCCGTCAAAACGAAACGTCCCGTCCGTAATCCGGTTCGGCGGGAATAAAACGGGAATGCCGTACAGCATCGGTTTTGCGCGGAATTGCTCCGCAGTTTCCGGTTCTCTGAGAAGCCGCATGCCGGTTCTTTTATCCCGAAGCGATATGACATTTGATCCCCACTCCGGCACAATGATGCATTCAGCCTGATCAGTCTCCGCTTTTATGGCTGAAACCCCTAAATAAGTCGTATGTTCAATCGTCATAAGCACCTGCCCTTTCCTTGTTTTCTAGCATGTATAGGAATTCCATTTTCTAAACTCATTTTCCTTCTCTAAAAAAAACATCGCCCGTATGAACTGAGCGATGTGCCGTAAAACCTTATTGAATCAGCCGGGTAATCTGTTTTTTCTTCCATACAAACCGGTAATATCCGTATTGCAGCAGCAGGCTGACGACAAAAGCCGCCGGATAACCGACCCAAATGCCGAGAATGCCGAGATTCGTATAATGAGAAAGAATAAAGGCCACAGGCACTTCAATTCCCCAAATCGCAAAAATGCTGATAATCGTCGGCCATAGCACCGTACCGCTCGCCCGCATTGTTGCTGAAACGATCTGAGCGTGACCGAAAATCAAATAGCTCCAAAGGGTAATCATAATCAGATTGCGGGCAATGTGGAGTGTATCCTGATCTGTTAAAAACAAAGCCAGTATCTGCCGGGAGAAGGTGTAAATCAGCAGGATCAACACCCCGCCGATCAAATAATTCAGGCCGATGCCGACTTTGATGACCTGTTTCAGCCGGCCGAATTGATTGGCGCCAATGGATTGGGCGGCAAAAATTGAAACGGCGATACCGAGGCTTACCGCCGGCATCTGCACATAACTCGCCACTTGGTTGACGACCCCGTAAGCAGCCGTCGCGTTTGATCCGTAATGATTGACAAATGAAATGACCGCAATTTCAGAAAGTGACACGAGAATCATATTGATGCTCGACGGAATACCGAGACGGAGTAAAAGCGCGAGCAGCTTTTTGTCCATTTTAAGAGAACGGAGCGCAGTCCGGTCAAATGCCAATGGATGTTTTCTTTTCCGTAAATAAACCATGAGTACGATAAATGTCACGATGTTTGAAATCACGGTTGCATACGCCGAACCGTAAATGCCGAACTTCGGAAGTCCGAAAAGCCCGAGAATCAATAAGGGCAAGAGCCCGATGTTTATGACTGTACTGACGATTAACGTATAAAACGGGGTCTTTGAATCTCCCGTTCCGCGTAAAAATGTCGTATACGCAAAATATAAAAACATCAGCGGCATTGCGCAAAACAAAATGCGCGCATATCGGACACTGACATCTATTACGTTTTCCGGCGTTCCCATCAGCCGCAGAATATCAAGCGTAAACACACTGCCGACAACTGCCAGAACAACACCGAGCATAAAGGTAAAAGTCAGTGTAGTGCCGACAATCGCCTTCATCCTCTCTTCGTTTTTCGCGCCGTAAGCCTGCCCGATCAGAATGGAACTTCCCGAACCGATTCCGATCGTAAAGGAGATCAGCAGAAAAAACAGCGGAAAAAAAGACGATACGGCGGCAAGCGCATCAACTCCGAGCCACCTTCCGACAAATACCATTCCGACCAATTGGCCGACAGATTGCAATACATTGCTTAAAAGCAGCGGCACTAAAAACAGTGACATCGATCGCCAGACAGACTGGCCGCGGCCTTCCGCTGTTTCTAAATGATCTTGTACTTCCATATGTAGGACTCCTTTTTTGATTTTCTTCCATTTTATTATTCAGCAGACAGCTTGTAAAAACCTTTTGTTCAATGAAACTCTTTATCTTTTTCTCACGTCTTACATGGAAATAAACCATAAAAATAAAAAGTCCGGAAAATATTTCTGAAAAGGTATTGTAATCTTACCGTAATTATTGTAACATTTGTAACATAAGAGAAAGAGATTGATTGAAGGAGAGATTATATCATGAAAAAATGGCTATTATTCCTCACTACTATTACATTGATTCTGTCACTGGGCACTGCGGCGACCGCCAAAAATGCACCTAATGACCTTACACAAAAACAAGCACTTCAGCTGGCCTTGTCAGCGAGAGAACATTTCTGGAACACAATGAGCGGCGGTTCACTTAAATCAAACGCAAATTGCACTTCTGAACCGTTTGAATATCAAAATCTGCAATATGTATTTATGTGCAAAGACCTCGGAACAAAAGCGAAAGCCGTAAAATATCTGACACCCGCTTTTACAAAGCAAGCGATTGACAAAGGGCTTAACGATTACCACTTCACTGTAAAAGACGGCAAATTGGCTGTTCCGGTCGGCGACGGAGATAACCTTCTGAATTGGAAAAAAGCAAAAATGACTCTTCTTTCTAAAAAAGGAAGCGTCCAAACATACCGCTTCACTGTACCGACTCTTGACGGTTCTCCGTCAGCAAAACGCGATGTAACATTCGTAAAAGAAAACAACGTTTGGAAAGTCAATCAATTTGATGCTGTCATATAAGAAAAAGCCCGCTTACTTACAGCGGGCTTTTTTCACATCATTTCCACCAGGTCTCACAAAATATTCAACTCAAAAACCCCTTGTATAACAAGGGGGTTTTTGTTTTACCGACATTATTCAGCTGCGCCTTTCTCATACAAAAAACGCTCTAGGAGAGATTCGAACTCCCGACCTGCAGTTTAGGAAACTGCTGCACTATCCGCTGTGCTACTAGAGCCTGCTTCTATTATAGTAACGCTGGCGGCCGTTTTTTTCAAGTCTACAGCCCTCCGAACACTTTATAGGCGGCTCTCGTCGTATCTTCATCTATTCCGATATAACGCATTGTAATAGACGGAGAAGAATGATTCAAAATCCTCTGCAGTTCAGCAATGTCTTTTGTCCTCTGATAAAAATGATACCCGAACGTCTTTCTAAGCGTATGCGTCCCGATTTCCTCCAACCCGCAAGCGGCAGCCGCTTCCTTTAATATTCTGTATGCCTGAATCCGGGATATGGGCTTATTCGTCCGTTTTGATTTAAACAAATAGTCATCCTCTTTCATGTCTTTTGTATAAGCGTATATGTCGGCCTTTAAAGACTCCAGTATCAGAATTTTTCTTTTCTTTCTCGTTTTGCTTTCGGTTGCCCACACATGGTCTTTGTTCCTTACATCCCTCACGCGAAGCGGCAGAACATCTGAAATCCGCAGTGCGCTGTTCATGCCGAAAATAAATAAAAAATAATCACGATCACTTTTTTTCATTAAATACTGTTTGACTTCCTGGATCTTCTCCAAACTTCGGATCGGCTGTACGATATGCATCAAAAAACCCCTTATAATTGGTAAAGTAACATATTGAGCATTATGTTACTATTATAACCGAAACCCGTTGAATGATAAAGGATAAAGGGTCTTATGTAACATAATATACATAGTGTTACATAAGGTGAATCAGATAAGCAGTTTCAACGAATTCCTCAAAAACATCATTTTCAGCCCGTTGACAAGCTTTTAAACAAATAGATACTCAAGGTATTAAAAAATGAAAACGGCGGCCTTAAAACGAAATCTGAGCATCCGTTTTTTTGTGAGCAACCGAAAAAAATGCAAAAAAAGACACAATATGAAATTGTGTCCTAATCTTCATCTTTTACATCAATGTCCTCAGGAAGCGGCTCATTTAAAAACTCTTGAATCATTTCCTTATATTTTTCCAGCTGCTCGAGATGTGTTTGAAATTGTTCCTTGTTGATTAAATATTGCTGTCCGTCATGGACGGCTCTTATTTTATTCGTCAAAACAAGATTGTGCACATATTCTTCAGGAAGACTGGTAAACTCAGCTGTCTCTTTGATCGTTAAATACATGGCTCACGTTCCTTTCATATGTCATGTGAGTGAATTCTGTTTTGTTTATTGTAGCTTATTTTTTGTCTTTATGCTTGTTTCACAGCTTTTTCAGTCCGGTTTCCCATTTAGCCTATTTGCGACTGATTACATTCACACAGAAACCCCAACTTTTTGACACCGGACTATTCCGTTTGTCACTTGTGAAAACAGCACATTTTACTTACTCTATAATTGTAAGCGGAAAACAAAGGAGGCAGACTATGAAAAAGAAAAAGTTTATGAATCTCTGTTTTATCGTTCTGCTCAGTACTTTGCTCGCGGCCGGAAGCATCCCTTATCACGCTCAGGCTAAGAAACACCCGTTTTCCTATGACGACTACAAACAGGTAGATGTCGGCAAAGACGGCATGGTTGCCACCGCCCATCCTCTCGCTTCACAAATCGGTGCCGACGTGCTGAAAAAAGGCGGCAATGCAATTGACGCCGCGGTTGCCATTCAATTCGCATTAAACGTAACTGAACCTATGATGTCAGGAATCGGCGGCGGCGGATTTATGATGGTTTATGATGCGAAGACGAAAGACACCACCATTATCGACAGCAGGGAACGCGCACCGGCAGGCGCAACACCGGATATGTTCCTTGACGAAAACGGCAAAGCCATTCCTTTCTCCGAACGCGTTACGAAAGGGACTGCAGTCGGTGTTCCGGGAACATTAAAAGGACTTGAAAAAGCGCTAGACAAATGGGGCACACGCTCCATGAAACAACTCATCACCCCTTCCATTAAACTTGCCTCAAAAGGCTTTCCGATCGATTCGGTTTTAGCTGATGCCATCTCAGATTATAAAGACAAATTATCACACACTGCTGCAAAAGACGTGTTTCTTCCGAACGGAGAACCTCTGAAAGAAGGAGACACACTCATCCAAAAAGACTTAGCCAAAACATTTACAGCTATTAAGTACAAAGGCACAAAAGCATTCTATGACGGTGCATTCTCCAAAAAGCTTGCAGAAACAGTGCAGGAATTCGGCGGCTCAATGACAGAAAAAGACATTAAAAACTTCAATGTGACGATTGACGAACCGATCTGGGGAGATTACCAGGGCTATCATATCGCAACTGCTCCTCCTCCAAGCTCGGGCGGTGTTTTCCTGTTGCAAATGCTGAACCTCCTGGATGATTTTAAGCTTTCTCAATATGATATCCGTTCTTGGCAAAAATATCAGCTTCTCGCAGAAACGATGCATTTGGCTTATGCTGACCGCGCCGCATTTGCCGGGGACCCAGAATTCGTCAACGTCCCTCTCAAAGGTCTCTTGAATCCAGATTATATCAATGCCCGCAGACAGCTGATAGATATTGATAAAGTCAATAAAAAACCGAAAGCCGGCGATCCTTGGGCCTATCAGGAAGGTTCTGCAAACTATAAACAAGTGGAGCAGCCGACTGACAAACAGGAAGGTCAAACGACTCACTTCACGGTAACCGACCGCTTCGGCAATGTCGTATCTTATACGACAACAATTGAACAGCTGTTCGGTTCCGGCATTATGGTTCCCGGATACGGCGTTGTGCTGAATAATGAGTTAACAGACTTCGATGCGGTGCCTGGCGGCGCAAATGAAGTGCAGCCGAATAAACGTCCGCTCAGCAGCATGACTCCGACTATTTTATTCAAAAATAACGAACCTGTCCTGACTGTCGGCTCCCCCGGCGGAGCAACGATTATTTCTTCCGTCCTGCAAACGATCCTGAACAAAGTTGAGTACGGCATGGATCTGAAAGCGGCAGTCGAAGAGCCGAGAATTTACACAAACAGCATGACATCCTATCGATATGAAAAAGGAGTGCCGGAAGAAGCCCGCACAAAACTGAACGAAATGGGGCATAAATTCGGCAGCAGCCCGGTTGATATCGGTAATGTGCAAAGCATCCTGATCGACCGTGAAAACGGCACCTTCACCGGAGTCGCCGACTCAAGCCGAAACGGAGCCGCAATCGGCGTAAACTTGAAAAATTATAAAAAATAACAAGACAAAAAGCCTCGTTTCTCAAGCTGAGAAATGAGGCTTTTGTTTATTCTGCACTGTATTCAGATGAGGTTTTTTCAGACGTTAATGATGCAAGCGAAAGCACGCCGCACATCGCGATGACAACACCCGCTGATCCGATCCATGTCACTGACGCAAGAGACAGATGAGTGACAACAATGCCCCCGATGCCCGCCCCGGCTGCCATAGCCAGCTGCATCACAGACTGGTTGAGGCCAAGTAATACACCCGATGATTCAGGCTCCATCGTTGCCAAATGATACTGCTGAGCAGGCCCAGATGACCAGGCGGCGAAGGACCAAAAAATAAGCACTGCCGCCGCTCCGAAAGCAGAATGTGTGACAAACGGCAATAACATGAGCATGATAGCATGAAGCGCCATTCCGCCGGTTAATGTCATACGCGCCCCCCATTTGTCTGCGCTGAAACCGCCTGCTTTAGAACCGGCAAGACTTGCAACACCGAAAATAAGCAGCAATGTACTCAGTATTCCGCTGCCGATATGAGTGACGTTCAGTAAATACGGAGAAAGGTACGTATACGCAACCGAATAGCCTCCGAGCCAAAAAAACGTAATGGCCAGCCCGACAGCCACCTTTCGTTTCTTCAAAAGAGAAAATTGCTGAATGAGCGGCACCGGTTTATCTCCTTTTATCTCAGGCAGCGCGAAACGTATAATAAGCATGGCAATGATTCCGATTGCCGCAATTCCGGCGAAAACCACCTTCCAGCCGAAAGCTTCAGACACGGTTCTTCCGATCGGAACACCGATAATGAGCGCCGCCGTAAACCCCATAATGACGGTTGCGAGAGAACTTGCCTGTTTTCCCGGGGGAGCGATTTTTGCTGCGATCGTAAGCGCGGTGACCACCACGGTTCCTGCTCCAAGCGCCATAATCACCCGCGCTCCCGCAAATAAGCCGAATCCCTGCACAAGGAAAGAAATGATATTTCCGATTACAAACAATCCAAGAGCATAGATCATGAGCTTCCTTCTGTCCAGTTTTGCTGTAAGGGCCATCATGACAGGCGTTCCGATTGCATAAACAAGTGAAAAAATTGTAATCAGCTGCCCTGCCGCTGCCACAGTAACTCCCAAGGACCCTGCAATTTTATCAAGCATCCCGGATATCACATATTCAGACGTCCCCACTAAAAAACTGATAATTGCCAAAATGTAAATCTTCCAGGTATTTTGCACCTGACACACTCCTTCATTGATGATTTGTATAAAGATATATTGTGATATATCGATATAAAGGGTTGAACAAACAGAAACAAATCGCAATATGTCGATGTGTAGTCGGAAAAAGAAACTGAATCCCTCTTCTAAAGGATTCAGCCCTACATTTCGCGCTGAAAATAATCGGCCATCGCCTTTATCGCTTCTTCATCTCTTTTATAATAGGTGTATTTGCCAATCCGTTTTGTTTGGATAAGGCCCGCCCGCTGAAGAATGGAAAGATATTGAGACGCCGTTGACTGTGTCATCTGAAGCTTATCGGTGATCTGGCTGACACATACTCCGATCTCATTCATATCAATGCCATCATGCGGGGCGAAGTGACGGTCCGGCTCTTTCAGCCATTGTAAAATCTCAAGCCGTGACTCATTAGACAACGCTTTAAAAACATCAATAGGTTTCATACGCTTTATTATATCGTGATTTTACGATATGTCAATGTTGTTTTTCTTCAATCTCTATTTTTTGTTTTGCCTCTCTTATGATCCGGGACATAAAATCACTCACATTCTCTTCAAATGTGTCTTCCCGCCCGTATTGCCGTACATGTACAGATTGATGGCGGCACTCTTGATCTCCCACAACAGCAATATACGGTATTTTTTTCATTTGTGCTTCTCTGATTTTATAGCCGAGTTTTTCATCGCGCTGATCGAGCTCAGCCCGGATACCCGCTTTCTTCATTTGCAAGTGCACCTGTTCTGCGCAGTCCCGGTGTGCGGTGTTTGATACTGGGATGATTTTTGCCTGTACCGGTGCAAGCCATAAAGGGAACGCTCCCCCGAAATGTTCTGTAATGATTCCGAGAAATCTGTCGAGAGATCCGAATACCGCCCGGTGAATGACAACAGGACGGACTTTTTGGTTTTTTTCATCAATATATGTTAAATCAAATTTCTCCGGCATTTGAAAATCCAGTTGGACAGTGGCGCATTGATGGCTCCGGTTCAGCGCATCTTTTATATGAATATCAATTTTCGGTCCGTAAAATGCGCCATCTCCCCGATTAAACCGAAAACGATATCCCTGTTCTTGTAATACTTTTTCTAATGCGCTCTCAGCCCTGTCCCACAAGCGTTCGCTTCCCATGTAATCTTCCGGTCTTGTTGACAGCTCAATATCATAGGAAAAACCAAATGCGGTGTACACCTCGTGAATCAGCTGCAGCGCCGAAGCGATCTCACTCTCGATCTGATCCTGCGTTACAAAAATGTGTGCGTCATCCTGGCAAAAAGATCTGACGCGGAGCAGGCCATTAAGCGCCCCGCTGAATTCGTGACGGTGCACCTGACCGAACTCAGCCATCCGAATCGGAAGATCACGATAAGAACGAAGCTTTTCTTTAAATATGAGCATGTGGCCGGGGCAGTTCATCGGCTTTAACGCGAAGCGCTGATGATCGGCTTCTGAGAAATACATATTCTCTTTATAATGATCCCAGTGGCCGGATTGCTCCCAAAGACGCTGGTTCATCATCATAGGGGTGCGCACTTCCTGATAATGATAGGCATCCTGCTTTGAACGCAGAAATGATTCAAGCGTGTTTCGGATAAACTGACCGTTCGGCAGATAAAAAGGCATACCCGGTGCCTCTTCCGAAAACATAAAAAGTTGTAACTCCGCTCCCAATTTCCGATGATTTCTCATCTCCGCCTCTTTCAACAGCTGAAAATGTCTGTTCAGCTCCTTTTCTGAGGAAAATGCTTTCCCATAGATGCGCTGGAGCATTTTTTGGTTGCTGTCGCCGCGCCAATAAGCCCCTGATACATGAGTGAGCGAAAAAGCTTTTATCTGTCCGGCAGACGCCAAGTGCGGACCCCGGCATAAATCAATGAATTCGCTCTGGCGGTATATACTGATTGTATCAGTCTGCGGAATACCCGCTAAGAGTTCAAGCTTCAGCGGTTCATGAGCAAACAGCTGCTCTGCCTCTTCTCTGGGGATTTCTTCTCTGATAATTTCCGGATTTTCCGAAATGATTCGGTTCATCTCTTTTTCAATGACGGCCAGGTCTTTTTCAGTAATCGTTTCATCCATATCAAAGTCATAATAAAAGCCATTGTCAATAACAGGTCCGATCCCTAAACAAACCTTCGGATACAGACGTTTTACCGCTTGCGCCAATACGTGTGCTGCTGTGTGTCTCATCACTTCCAGTCCCGCTTCAGACTGAAAACTGCACAGTTCAATCGCCGCGTCCTTCTGAATGCTTCTTCTAAGGTCATATAACGATCCGTTTATCTTTCCGGCGGCAGACGCCTTTTTCAGACTCGGACTGATTGATTGGGCGATCTCTTCTAACGTAACACCTTTCCGGTATTTTTTTTGTTTTCCATCAGGAAAAGTAATCACAATGTGTGGCTGCTTCACGGTCTGATCTCTCCTTTATTTTTAATAAAATAAAAAACACACTCATCCCAAAGCAAGGGACGAGTGTGTGTCAGACCCGCGGTTCCACCCAAATTCCCGCCACTTTAAGTGACGGCTCATTTTTGCCGTAACGCGGCTATACGGTATCGGCTGCTTTCGTTCACCGATACAGCTCAAAAGGCGGTAAGCTCATTCTTCGTGCCGGGAAGGTCTCAGCCGCGCCTCCCCTCTCTGTATGGCCGGTAAAAATGTCTCATGTCCTTTATCATTGCCATTTTTCTTATATAAACATAAAAACACACTCATCCCAAAAAAGGGACGAGTGTGTGTCAGACCCGCGGTTCCACCCAAATTCCCGCCACTTCAAGTGACGGCTCATTTTTGCCGTAACGCGGCTATACGGTATCGGCTGCTTTCGTTCACCAATACAGCTCAAAAGGCGGTAAGCTCATTCTTCGTGCCGGGAAGGTCTCAGCCGCGCCCTCCCTCTCTGTATGGCCGGTTAAAATGTCTCATGTCCTTATCATTGCAGATACTTTATCCGAAAAACTTTCTTTTATTATACATAAATTTTCCGAAAAACAAAGTTTTTTTAAGAAAAACCAGAACGAAAAAAATTGGCGTACACAGCTGTCCTGTTTTCTCATCTTCCGTTCGGTAATGCTTTTAATCCATTCAGCAGTTCTTCAAACGCCGATGTCAAAAATAAATCACTCCGGTAGATGAATGATATATTCATATCCCGAAAATGTTCAGGGAGCTCATGAAGAAAAAGATTTTTCCTGTTTTGAAAATAACGGACGGCTGATGCAGGCAGAAAGGAAACTCCCATCCCCGCCTGCACCGCCCCAATAATGGCTTCCAACGTACCGAATTCAATGATTTTATGTGCGGGCACTGCCTCTTCTTTCAGTATGTTTTTTATTTTGCGGCGGTGCGAACAGCCAAACTGTCAGCGACAGTAAGAGTTAGGATTACGCAGTGCCAAGATCTTGATACGGTATTCCGAGCTTAATCGTTAAATATATCTTTTGTCTTTTTTGGAACATACCAGAAACTTAGAATATAAGCTACAGCAAGGGATAATACTTGTAACAACAATATGTTTTGAATCTTAATACTACATGAAATCAACAAAAGTAACAGTGAAAGAATTTGAAGTACAAGTAAAGAAAACACAATATATTCGAGTCCAAGTTTCACATCTCTATTTGTTATTGGATATGTACGTAGCATTAACGGATATATGTGAGGCTTGAAATTATGAAGTACTTGTAATGTTGTTAGAAATAAGCCCAACATCGTAATACAAACGGTTAAAATTGGATATGTCGAGATTAACAAAGCAATCAACATGACAAATGAAAGGCGAATATAGACACCAAAAAACTCCCCATATCTCAACGAAGAGCGAATTAGTAAATATAAAAAAGGGTTTCGGAAAATAAACGAAGACCTTTTAATCAAAAAGAACAAATACTTTCTTTCTCTAACACGATGTTGCACACTCGGTATATCAATAAACAAGTTCAAAAAAGTGTAATAGAAGGACTTCCGCTTTTGTTCCTTGTTGATTTGCATAAGCCACATATCGCTAGACAATATATATGTCTGCCTGGTTATCACAACATAGCTGATGATTCCAACAATCAGCAAAAATAACAGAAGATGATAAAAGAAAAGATTCAGCAATATCCAATTTACAGTAAATTGAATAGGAAGATAGATTTCTTTATTTGCATAAAAAACAGCATTCATATTTAAATATTTTAAACAAAGCAAGACTATACATGTTGTTAAAAACAGAATATGATTATCTGTCTTGCTTTGAAATAATGGATACAGAATAAGCATTAACACAATAACTTTTAATGCTTGGATAAACAAACTAAAATAAAAAGCATATTTAAAATATGGAGTCAACTCTGATTCAGCTGGTAGCATAAAGTAAATGTCTGTTTCACGCAAAAGGGTTGTGAGTGAATTCCTTGTTAAAAAAACCGCCATTATAATAGAAAAAAATAAAATAAATTCAAACCTGTCCATTACTAACTGATCAAACCATTTAAACAATTTAACATAGACATACATCAACAATCCGAAAGCTATGAATATGCCGCTATTGCTAAATACTCGTAAAAGATAAACTCTTTCTGTTTCCCATTGAGCTTTTAATCGTCCTATAAACAATTTACCCCATAGTAAACTCAATTTTTGACAACCCCAATAAATATTTCTTCCAATGAAACATCAATCATTTTCGTCTGAACTTGAATTTCCTGAATAGTTCCTTGCACCTTAACCTTCCCCTCATCAAGGAAAATAAAACGATCACAATATTTTTCAGCCATAGTTAAAATATGTGTAGAAACAAGGATTCCCATTCCTCTATCTTTCATTTCAACCATTAAATCAATTAATGTATCAATTGCTAAAGGATCTAGCCCAACAAATGGTTCGTCAATAATAAAGAAAACAGGTTCAACCAAGAAGGCACAAATAATCATAACCTTTTGTTGCATTCCCTTCGAAAAAGTCTGAGGAAAGTCATTTATTCTTCTTTCCATTCTAAATTTTTTTAAAAGTTCAGCCGCTCTTAATTCAAAATTTTCTCTTTTCATTCTATAAGCAGAAGCAGCAAATTCTAAATGCTCCCAAAGAGTTAATTCTTGATATAATTGAGGAACTTCAGGGATATAGGATATACGCGGTCTAAAATATGAGGGATTATCTCTTAATGAAACACCATCGAGTGTAACACGTCCTTCAGTAGGTATTAATATACCTAAAATGTGCTTAATGATCGTGCTTTTCCCCGCACCATTTAACCCTACTAAACCAACTATTTCCCCTTTATCAACCTCAAAAGAAATATTGTGGTTTGCTTTCTTAGTACGCTTATAACCTCCTGTAACCCGTTCTACGCGCAACATATGGAAACACCTCTGCTATATTATTGAGAAAAGCATTCATTTTATTTGAATGCTTTCACTTTAATTAACATTTTATTGCCTTAATAATACCATAACCTTCAAATGATCCATCTGTTATTTTTGAAACATTTGAAAAACCCTCTGTTTCCAATAATTTTTTCCATTCATCAAAAGACCTTGCAAAAACATGAGCTTCAACACCCATAGCCATAAACGTTAGCCAAGCACGACTGATACCATCAGGTTTGTTTATTCGTTCAAGTATATAAATTTCCCCTTTTGGCTTTAAAGCATTAAACGCTTTTTTTAACAACATACATACTATTACATCCTCCCAATCTACTAGAATCCTTGAAAATAAAATCTTATCATATCCTTTAGGGAAGTTATCTTGCAGAAAATTAGCTGGATAGACAGTTATTTTAGTCATTGTATCCCATCTGCTTAAAGTTTTTTCAATAATGGAACAGGCGCTAGGAAGATTTAAAATGTCAATGCTTAAACCAAGATGTTGCTTAACTAATATAGAAGCCATGGTTCCATCTCCTCCGCCAACATCTAGCATGGTTACATCTTTCTGTCCAATAGAAAGTAAATGCTGTGATAAAAAGGAAGCCAAGTAAGGCACTTCCGCCGTCATAATAGGTTCAAAATTTCTTGATTCTGTCTCATTTTTCGGTGGCCAATGAATCTCATCAAGTTGGACATCTGTCTTTACCATCTCTAAAAACATGGGACCGTACTTTTTTAAAAAAAGTCGTGTAAAACCGATTCTTGGCCACAAATAAGGTTCAAAACTATCTGAGGCAGGAATAAAAAACTTTTTCGCAAAGTCCGTTACTTCTACTTTTTCTTTAATAGTGACTAGCCGTATTTTTTCTAACATATATACTAAACGATAGACATTCTTTTCTGGAACCTTTAATCTTTCACTTAATTCCGATAAATTTAAAGGAGTTTCATATAGTACATCAAACAGGTTCATTTCAACAGCTGACAGAAGCAGATAAGTGCTTATAAAACCGTTCAAAATAACATCTGCTTTTTCACGTTCATCTTTTGAACTTTGGATATCCTTTTGAGATAATAAAGATGAGCGGTCTATCCAGTTTTCACAATGCTCATTCCAAAGGTCAAACTTATCTACAATATCAAATTTTTGATTCATAATACCATCTCCTTAAAAAGAATGAGAAAACTACAACGTTTCTTCTATTCCTTTTTGATACTCAGTGTTTAAAGCACGTAATGAACCGCTGAATTTAAAACAGATTGATGTAAGAAATAAAATCAGACCACCGCTTATAAACACAAAGGAAGCATTTGTTATATCAGCGAAAGCTCCTCCTAATAAAAATCCAATAGGTATTCCCATTTGAGCAAAAGTTGTTCTTATGCTGAATACTCGGCCTTGTAAATGGTTAGGAACAACCTCCAGCCATATAGATGTACTTGTTGCATTTATAAATGGAAGAACAAATCCAAAGAATCCGATTAATAAAGTGGAGCAAAAAACGTTTACAAAGAGACCAAGTCCTACTTCTATAAAAGCACAAACAATCAAACTAAATAAAATTACTTTTTCTTTTTCTATCCGAACAATTGTTAAAGCATTCAGGATGCTGCCAATTATTAGCCCGATTCCAAGGGACAGTTCCAAATGAGCTAAGATAACAGGTCCCTCTAAAAGATCATTTGTTACATACAAAGGGAGAATTGGTTGGACGGCACAACAAATATTCACAATGAAAAACAATAGAAGCAATGCTTTTAATAATTTACGCTTTTTAATGAATTGAAAACCTTCATATAGCATTGCAATATGTTCAATAAGAACATCATCATGATCACATATATCAAAATCTTTTTTAGGCACCTTTGTAAAAACTAATAAAACCACAGCTAACATAAAAAAAATCAGGTTTAAAAATAATATATGCTGAATTTGTAAGGTAACTATGAGGTATCCTGCAATTATTGGTGAAATGACCATACCTAAAGCATTTAACAATTCTTGTAACCCCGCTAATTTTCCTTGTTTTTGCTCCAATACCATACTAGAACAGCTTGATATTAGGGCCGGTTGTTGTATTGATAGTAATACACTAGCTATAAATCCATATAAAGATAATACAATCACATTCACTGAAGAAAAATTAAAAAGAAACCAAAGACAGAGTAATATAAGAAGATTTGACACGTTACAAAAAAGAAGAATTTTTTTACGGGAAAGTTTATCAATCAGGGGACCTAAAAGAGGTCCTGATATTATTCCGGGTAAAGTCGCAGCAATCATCTGCACCGATGTTATGATTCCGGAATGATAAGCAGTTGTTATCCACCACACTATAGAAAAACGACTGATTCCATTTCCTAAGATAGCAAAAAACTGACTGCTCAATAACGAATAAAATGATTGCCTGTATTCATTATGAATCAATTTCATTCTCCTTTTTATTAGCTATAGATAGTGTATAAATTAAACTATTAGGCTCGAATTTAAAGCGCGGAGCAAAAGTTTCTTTAATTTTGTTATTATAATTCACCTGTGCTGCCATCATGTTAAAGCCTCTTTCCTCTAATAACTGAATGGTTTTTCCTAATAGCCTTACCCCGACATACTTTGCTCTCCAGTCAGGATGTACCCACAGTGCGTATATAAAAGGGTAATTCAGGCCGGTTATTTCATTTACCCTCTTACCTGAAAAAGAGTATCCGATAATCCCCTGATCCGCTTTTGCAAGTAACAGCGCTCCCTCAGGGACTTCTAAGCTTTTCTTAATAAGATTATCTACTCTTTTTCTGTTTCCGTTATTGTTATCAAAATTAAATTTGCAATAGATATCCTCTAGCCCCTTCATTATGACATCTAAAGAGGAATCTAAATACTCCCTATCATTAACAGATACATTCACAATCGAATATGTTTTAGACATATGAACAATAGTAGACATTAAATCTCCCTTTCACTAATGACATAAGCTGGTTGAACAGCCCCTCTTTTCCCGACATTTGTAATAGGATCGATAGATGAACGGCATAAAAGTCCAGACGCTTTCCCTTTTACTAAATATAGCGCTAAGCTTTGATAGACACTTATCGGGATAGGGTCACCATTTGGTTTAATGATTGTTTTCTTTGATTGATCAATATACTTTTGCATAATAAAAGGTTTGTCTATAGCATGACTAACATGTCTATTCCATAAGTCATTAGGACAAAATTTCCCCAAGATAACTCCTCTACCCCTTGTATCAATAACTCGCTTTAAAACGTATTGATCTTTATTATTTATAACCTCTTTTATTTGCTCTGGTTTTTGTGATGTTAAAGAAAATGTTTCTGGAATCAACATATCAATAGCATCTTTTTGTTCCTTAGAGAAAAAAGATTGAATGTGTTTGTCTTTTAGTAGATATAATATTCTTTTATTTTCGGCGACCAATGCAGAGGGAAATGAGTTAACATAAATAAATTGATTGTTTTTTAATCCATTCCAATACTTCTCGATCTCTGATACTGATCCTTCGTAAAGGCAATATTTAAATTGATCATTTTCATCGATAAATGCGTCAAATTTATGGAACGCCATCTGAAGAGGTTTATTACCCCAACCAGGAAGGTTATCAACAGACTGTAATTTTTGAATAGATATATGTTTTGCTGAAAGTCCCATTGTAGTAGCAAGTTTTTCAAGCAAATCCAAATCAGTAAGCACTGGGTGATACTCACTACTTAAAAATCCGATATTGGGATCTTGTTTCTTTCCGTTTACTTCTTTATAAACATCTATAAGACTCCTTATAAAAAGTTGCGGATCATCTGTTGCCTGTGCATTTATTTCATATTTATTCGAGATTTCTTTGAAAATGTCAAGAGTTTCGTATATTTGTTTAATATAAGAAACCCAAAGAATGGCACCTGGACAATCACAGTTTGTTTCCATAAGTTTAAAACGTCCGTCAATTGTTTCAGCTACATCAAATCGTGCCAAGTGTATCCAGTGTTTATAAAGGGGTTTTATCCTACTCAGCTCTCTAAATACAGATAATTCAGGAAACTCCTCCTGGATATCATCATATTCAATATAGATTCGCAAGAATATTTCCATTGCTTCTAAAACGAGTTCTGATTTAGATTTTAGGTGATCATACTTACATCTATCAATTAAAAAGGGAGTTAAAGAAACAGGTATAGGAGTTTTACCATCAAAAAATATTTGTTTCTCTTCAATACCCTGCTTCATCTTTCTTTGATCAATTGAGTACATCTCATTTGGTATAATCATATGACAGCCACCCCCGTTGAGCTCATACAACTATTTGAAGGTAATGCTAATACTCGATTATTAGAATCATCCTCTATTCTCACTAAAATCCCTCCCAAATGTGACCCGAATATATAGGGACTTAGTGTAAACCTTTTAGATTCAGTTATAATACCTTTTGTAGAATGATAATATTTAAAATCATATAATGGTGATTCCAGATTTTCCTGTACAATCCACTGGGTTGAATCCATAACTATTTTATGAACTAAGTCTTCCCACCTGTCTTCCTTTGTTTCAGCTCCCATAAAAACGTATTCTCCAATATGAGAATGCGATCTTTTTATGACAAATTGGTTTTTATTTGAGAGGATAAGATCAAGAAGGTTATATTGTTTGCCGTTATAAATAACATCCCTCTTCTTAATTGTCCGTGTCCAAGGGATATATTTATTGATCAAATCAATTTCGCAAGATGCTAAACGGGCATTATTTTCTATTTGCTCACTCAGTTCAGCAACAATCCCTTTATGATCCATAAAAAGATCCGTAGGATTTGAGTAAACTTTTGTATCGGTGTTCCATGCCTCTTTTATAACTCGAATCATTTCTTTTACTTTTTCCTGAGGATGTACCAACGTTCCGATTCGGTATAATATATGAAAATTTCGAACACCATCAGTGATGTAATCTGCTGTTGCCCTTAAATTCTCCGGTGTAACAAAAAAAGCTTTAATACCAACTGCCTCTTCAATCCATTCAACCATTTCTTCCGTTAAATCTTTATAAAATTGATCGAAATCGTTAAACCCCATTAGTGCAATATTGATTTCTTCTTCCTTTTTATTTATTTGAATCTCCCTTTTTATATCGATTAAAAATCTCTTTATTCCGTCTTTTACACTAGGGTATTCAACATGACCTGGTAATTGACTTAATGGATTCTGTTGTAACCAATACTGAATGAAATCGACTTCCCATGTCCCTCCTACTGCGGATTCAATATTCATTTCAATTATCTTAAGCTGATCACCAACTAATATACCATCTGGACGCATGATTCCAGGGATTAATTCATTCTTATATAACTCCGCAATTTCTTTATGATCAGATCGCACCTGAGATTTATTCTTAAATGTAATCTTGCGTCCCAACTCTAATAATTTGGGTAGTTCTTTTTCCCACTCAGATATTTTTTCTTTTTTTAAAATTATTGGTGATACAGGCATTCTCCCATCCTCAAATAATATCCCTAAATCTGTTAATTCGTTCTTAAATCTTTCTCTCCAATTTGTAAACTCCAAATTCATATAGTTGTTAACCTCCATGTCTCATTTGAATATCCTGTTGTATTTTTAATGTTTGACTAAGTTCTTTGTTTTTTCTCCTGCTCCAAATAAAAGCGTCTAAAATATAATGATGAAAAGCCACTCCCCAAAATAAAGCACCTAATGTGTAGTTCAGCAACTCATAAGTCATTATCTGATTGTTTATTGCTCTTGGAAGAGTTATGAACATATCAAACAAAAAAGCCAGGGCTGCAAATAAAATTAATTTTTCAGTAACTGAAAAAGCTAAACCAAACTTTACTTTTCCTTCATTGACTAAGTATTTATTTACATTATGAAACCTAATAAACCGATGGTATTGAATATTATGAAATATTGTTAGAGCTATAAAAGGGATAGTGATAGGAACATTAATCAGCAATATAACATTATGAGTTATTAAAACAGCACCAATTAGTAACCATTTAGGTAAATTGAAAGCGTTATGTTTTAGATTTGATAATGCATGGTATATTGCGAAAATTGCAGATAGGAAAAACCCAACCAATGATATAACAGCCAATGTTTTTAAAACGGAAGATAAACTATAGATTAGAGAAAGATGAATAAAAACTGTAATTCCTATGAATACAAAAGAACTTTTAAATAAAATATTCATAACATTACTTTTTTCAGAGTTATTTAAATACTTTAAAATCAATCCTCCTATCACTAAACAGAGACCGATCAAAAATAAAGAATTTGCGGTCTGTTGCCAATACAAATAGGAAACTGAAAAGTGTTCTGCTAATGAAAAAGGATGATAGTATAGTAAATGATTTTGAAGAAGCGGATACAGGCTCCCAAATCCTAGCAAGAACGCATCATATCTCTTTGTTTTAAAATCTTTCTCACCGTTTTTTCCTCTATAATAGGAAATAAAACCCCAATGCTGTCTAACTAAGTGATAATAGGCATAGATTAAACCAAAGCGATTGAATGTGATTGCGGCTGCTCTTGTGGTCTCTATCCCCTGTGTTATATAGAAAAATAAAATAAGTAAAGGACCAACTACTAAGATCAAAAGACTATAAAGTAAAGCTTTATTATTTTGGCTTCGAAACTCGCTATCAAAGTATGTTCTTGTATATGTAGCAAAAACATGGGTGCCATCAAATAGTAATGTCCAACTTAAATAAAGAATGCCTAGAGTTAAAGTTACTCCTAGCCCCAACCCCGTCATACCATAATATAAAATAACCACAATAAAGCTGATTACTGCCGGGCCGATAATCCATGTTAAATCTTTTCGTCTGTCCATTATCCAATTCATACTTACACTCCTTATTTCAGAATAGACAACGCAACTTTTTCAAGTGCATTTAATGTGTAATCTAGATCGGATTTTTCTAAGGCTGCACTCGTATTTAAGCGAAGTCTAGGCAATTTTCTTGAAACGGCTGGAAAGAAAACTGGGTTAACGTAGATTCCTTCTTGATGAAGTGAGTCTGCAAAACATAAAGCTGTGTCGCGATCTGCAAGAATAATTGGAATAATAGGTGATTCACTGTGCAATACATTAAGACCCATTTGTTGAATGCCTTCTCTTAAGTATTTCTCGTTTTCGTGTAACTTGTCCTGGATGTCCGGATTTTTCTCAAGAATATCAATAGCCGCAATTAAACCTCCGATAACTGATGGTGGCAATGATGCAGAGAACATATAGCCATTTGATCCCCAGCGAAGAATATCTATTGCTTCTTTTGATCCAGCAGCAAAACCGCCAACACCTGGTAATCCTTTACTAAGGCTTCCAGTCAGTATATCAATCTCTTTTTCAACTTTAAAATGAGATGGTGTCCCTCTTCCATTAGGCCCAAAAGCTGCGGTTGCGTGCGCATCATCTACGATAATAAATGCATTGTATTTTTCGGCTAATAAAACAAGCTCATCTAACTTAACTACATCACCATCCATACTAAAAATGCCGTCTGTGATAATAAACTTTCTCTGAACGTATGGCAATCCTTCTAGAGCACCTTTTAAGCTGTTCGGGTCTCTATGTTTGTATTTAATATATTTAGCGCCAGATAATTTAATGCCATCAATAATTGATTGATGATTCAACTCGTCGGATAATATGACATCTTGTTCTGAACACAGAGCTGAAATCACAGATACATTTGCTGAAAATCCGCTGCTGTATGTTAACACGTCTTCTACACAAAGGAATTTCGCAAGTCTTTTTTCAAATTCAACATGTAAGTCGGTTGTCCCATTCAGCAGTCTAACTCCACTAGTTGTTACTCCGTACTTTTCTAATGCTTCTTTAGATGCTTTTAATACAAGGGGATGACCATTGAGTCCAGAATAGTTATATGAACCAAGGTGTAACAGTTTTTTATACTGTTCCTCTTTCGGAAGGGACGTAGTGGACTCTACTGAATATGCAGTAGAAACATAACGATGTGGAATGTTTTTAAACGTCCGCCCCATAACTTTCATATGGCCAGTTTCTGTCAGCCAATCATATAAAAGTTTATTTCTTCTTGTTTTTGTTGATTGTACAGTTAAGTCTCTATTCCTAACATTTACTGGATTTTTCATTTACAATCCCCCTAGCGGATCCTTTTTTTATATATTATAGAATTAATTGTAATTAATTTCAAATATTTTGTAAATATAAAAAGCATTGATTACATTTTATTATTTTTGAGCTAACAGATTATGCTGTTCGAATTAGATCCCTAAAAAATCCTTAAATTTGTCGTGTTGTATTGCGGCCGGAACTTATACATCTGAACTGAAGAACAAATAACGCGGCGCTCAGTTTCAGAAAGCTGATCATATTTACAGTTCAGTTCCTTGACTGCTGATTGATTTCTACGAAAATAATCTCTCCACCCTGTAAAACAAAATTCCATTTGTTATCCTCCATTCCCATATATGACCAATACAGGAAGAAGGAGGTTTCATTTCAATACGAAAAACCGGCTGATCCCAGCCGGTTTTATAAATAAACCCCTTTATTTACGGTAAAACAGTGCTCCCCATTAAATAACTGTCGACTTCGCGCGCTGCTTCCCGGCCTTCATTAATCGCCCATACAATCAGGCTTTGGCCCCTTCTCGCATCCCCTGCGGCGAAAACACCGTCAACATTCGTTTTATAATCCCCATATGCCGCCTGAATTTTATGATTTGCCGAATCGACACCGAACTGTTTCAATAATGGCTGTTCTGTCCCTTCAAAACCGATGGCGATGAACACCAGCTGAGCAGGCCATACTTTTTCTGTACCGGGCAGTTCATGAAATTCATACTTTCCGAATTCGTTTCTGACTTTTTCCATTTGAATGGTGTGAATCTCTTGTAAGCGGCCCTGCTTATCGGCCACCATTTTTGTTGTCTGAATTGAATATTCTCTCGGGTCTTTGCCGAACTTTGCCTGCGCTTCTTCATAGGCGTATTCAAGGGTAAAGACGTGCGGCTGTTCAGGCCACATATTGTCGTTCGTGCGCGTCTGAGGAAGTTTAGGATGTTTCCCGAACTGATGCACGCTGCGCGCTTTTTGGCGCAGCGCGGTTGCCACGCAGTCAGCTCCTGTGTCTCCTCCGCCGATTACGATGACGTCTTTCCCTTTAGCGTCTATAAATTGTTTGTCTTTGAAGTTGGAATCTAAATAGCTTTTCGTCGCCAGTGTTAAATAGTCCATCGCATAATGGACGCCTTTTGCTTCCCGGCCTTCAATCAGCAGATTGCGCTGCTTTTGGGCGCCTGTGCACAAAATGACGGCATCAAATTGTTCTTTCAGCTCATCTGCTGTTATGTCAACGCCGATTTCGGTATTTGTCACAAAATCTATACCTTCCTGCGTCAAAAGCTTTATACGGCGTTCGACGACATTTTTCTCAAGCTTCATGCTCGGAATGCCGTACATCAGCAGGCCGCCGGCTCTGTCGGCACGCTCATAGACTGTTACGGAATGACCGGCTTGATTCAGCTGATCAGCGCTTGCCAAACCTGCCGGGCCTGAACCGACGACAGCGACTTTTTTACCTGTGCGTTTCGCTGGAATTCTCGGCTGAATCCATCCGTTTTCAAACCCTTTGTCAATGATCGTCCGCTCGATGTTTTTAATTGAAACAGCCGGATCTGAAATGGCCAGCGTACAAGATCCTTCACAAGGAGCGGGACAGACCCGCCCTGTGAATTCAGGAAAGTTATTCGTTTTCAGAAGGCGCTCCAAGGCTTCTTTCCAGCGCCCCCGATAGACGAGGTCATTCCACTCCGGTATCAGATTATAAATCGGGCAGCCGGAGGTAAAACCGTTGATATCAGCGCCGATTTGGCAAAACGGTGTGCCGCAATCCATACACCGCGCCCCCTGCCGCTTTGACGCTTCATCTGAAAATGGAGCCGAATACTCTTTCCAATCCTTTAAGCGAGTGAGAGGGTCCCGCTCAGCCGGTTTTTCTCGTTTTTCTTCCATGAATCCAGTTGGTTTCCCCATGTTCCTCTCCCCTTTCTTACTGTACTACCGCTTGTTTATGGTCTTTGGCAGGCGTTTGGTGAACCTTTGTATTGGCTTCAAAAGCATACATAATTGCGTCTTCTTCTGATAAACCCGCCGCTTTTTGTTCTTCGATGCTGAGGAGCATTTGTTTATAGTTTTTCGGAATAACTTTGATAAAGGTTTCTGCGGCTTTTTCCCAATTGTCCAGGAGATCTGCGGCTTTTTTGCTGTTTGTCAGCGCCGCGTGCCGTTTGACCATTTCTTGCACTTCTTTGATCTCAGCCTCATCCGTCAGCTTTTCAAATGAAATCATTTCCATGTTGCATTTGCGTTTAAATGCTTTGGCATCATCACTCAGGACGTATGCGATACCGCCTGACATTCCCGCCCCGAAGTTTTTGCCGACTTCGCCGAGGACGACAACCCGGCCGCCTGTCATGTATTCACAGCCGTGGTCTCCGATACCTTCTACAACGACATTGACTCCGCTGTTACGGACTGCAAAACGTTCACCGGCGCGCCCGTTAATGTACGCTTCCCCGCTTGTTGCTCCGTAAAATGCGACGTTCCCGATAATAACGTTATCGTGTGTTTCACAATGGAAGGCATCAGGCGCTTTCACGATGATTTTTCCGCCTGAAAGCCCTTTGCCTACGTAGTCATTTGAATCCCCGTTCAAATGAAGCGTCATCCCCTTAGGGACAAATGCTCCGAAACTCTGTCCGGCTGATCCGGTAAAATGAAGTCTGATCGTATCATCCGGCAGGCCTTCCGCTCCGTAGCGTTTAGAAATTTCACTTCCCGTCACGGTTCCGGCTACGCGATTTGTATTATTGATCTTGATTTCAGCTTCCGCTTCCTGACCGGCTTCAATTGCAGCCTGCACCGCCGGAAGAATAACCGTCATATCAAGCGACTGGTCGATTTTATGATTTTGCGCCGTACGGAAAGTGCGTACGCCTTCAGGCTGATACAGCAGTGTGGTTAAATCAAGCTGGCCCGCTTTCCAATGCGCTTTCGCACGTTCACTGACATGAAGAACGTCTGTCCGTCCGATCATTTCATCAAGCGTCTTAAAGCCTAACTCTGCCATATATTCACGCACTTCTTCTGCGACAAACAGCATGTAATTTACGATATGGTCAGGATCGCCCATGAATTTCTTGCGGAGCTCCGGATTTTGCGTGGCGACACCTACAGGACATGTATCTAAATGGCAGGCGCGCATCATGACACAGCCGAGAACGACAAGCGGCGCTGTAGCAAAGCCGAATTCCTCCGCACCGAGCAAGGCGGCCATCACGACATCTCGGCCTGTCATCAGCTTACCGTCCGTTTCCAATACCACGCGATCCCGTAAACCGTTCAGCATCAGCGTTTGGTGAGCCTCTGCAAGACCAAGCTCCCACGGAAGACCCGTATGTTTAATACTTGTTTTCGGCGACGCGCCCGTTCCGCCATCGTAGCCGCTGATGACGATGACATCCGCAGTGCCTTTTGCCACACCGGCAGCAATCGTGCCGACACCGGCTTTTGACACGAGCTTGACGCTGATTCGCGCGCTTCGATTTGCATTTTTCAAATCATGAATCAGCTGCGCCAAATCTTCAATTGAATAAATATCATGGTGAGGAGGCGGTGAGATCAGCCCTACACCTGGTGTAGAACCGCGGACATCCGCGACCCAAGGATATACCTTGTTGCCCGGAAGCTGACCGCCTTCTCCCGGCTTCGCCCCTTGCGCCATTTTGATCTGCAATTCATCCGCATTGACGAGATAATGGCTCTTTACACCGAAACGGCCGGAAGCGATCTGTTTAATCGCACTTCTTCTGTCGTCGCCATTTTCATCCGGAACGAAACGTTTCGGGTCCTCGCCGCCTTCTCCGCTGTTGCTTTTTCCGCCAAGCCTGTTCATCGCTATCGCTAAAGCCTCATGGGCTTCCTTGCTTAATGAACCGAATGACATCGCTCCTGTTTTAAAACGTTTCACAATGGACGCAGCTGATTCAACTTCCTCTAATTTTAAAGGCTTGCGGTCTTCTTTGAAGGCGAACAGATTGCGTAAAAATCCGATTCGTTCTTCATCCGCTGCATGAGAATACTGCTTAAACAGGCTGTAATCATTTTTGCGGCAGGCCCATTGCAGGGTATGGATGGTTTTCGGGTTGAAAGCGTGGTGCTCTCCCCCGTTCCGCCATTGGAATTCACTTCCCGGATCAAGAGTTTGGCTGTAATCATCCTTGTACGCCGCTTGATGGCGCTTCTTCGCTTCTTGCGCAATCGTCTCGATATCGATTCCGCCAAGCTGAGATGCAGTACCGGTAAAGTATTTGGTGATAACGTCTTCACCGATGCCGACCGCTTCAAAAATTTGGGCGCCCCTGTAACTTTGCACAGTTGAAATTCCCATTTTTGACATCACTTTCACGACGCCTTCTGTTACGCTCTTTCCGTATTTGCTGACAGCTTCTTCATACGGAATATCAAGCCGGCCTTCATCGATTTCCTGCTTATACGTAGCGTAAGTCAAATACGGATTGACAGCATCGGCACCATATCCGATGAGAGCCGCAAAGTGATGAACTTCACGCGCTTCCCCGGATTCAACGATAATGCTTGCTTTTGTTCGCAGACCTTGGCGGATCAAATGCTGATGCAGCGCACTGACGGCCAAAAGCGGCGGAATCGGCGTCAACTCTTTACTCATTGCCCTGTCAGATAAAATTAACAGAGATACGCCTTCCTTGATCGCTTTTTCCGCTTGCTGAAACAAATCCTTCAGGCCTTTTTCCAGGTCATCGGAAAACAGCGTGCGGATGTTCTGGCTCTTAATGTCAGGATGCACAAGTGTTTTCAGCGCATAAAACTGTTCGTTTGATAATACAGGAGTATACAATTTTATACGGCGTGCATTTCTTTCACTCGGATGCAGCAGATCGCCTTCAGCTCCGAGCCATGTCACCGTGGAGGTCACAAGCTGCTCGCGGATCGCGTCAATCGGCGGGTTTGTGACTTGCGCAAACAGCTGTTTAAAGTAATGAAACAGTGATTGGGCGCGATCGGATAAAACGGCGAGCGGCGAATCATTTCCCATAGAGCCGAGCGGGTCTTTGCCTTCTTTAATAACAGGAATTAAATACTTCTGAATATCTTCATACGTATAGCCAAACGCTTTTTGACGGACGAGAAGATCATCGAATTGTTCCTCTTCCCGGATTTCCGGGTCAGGATTCACTTGAACCAATTCTTCTTCAAGCCATTTTTGATAAGGGAATTCATTGGCGATTTCTGTTTTCACTTCTTCATCTGAAATAATCCGGCCTTCCTCTAAGTCAATGAGCAGCATTTTTCCGGGCTCCAGACGTTTTTTATGAAGAATGTTCTCCTGCTCTACTTCAATAACGCCGACCTCAGATGAGAAAATAATATGGTCATCTTTTGTCACATAGTAACGTGCCGGACGCAGGCCGTTACGGTCAAGGATGGCGCCGATTTGTTTTCCGTCCGTAAACGAAATGGCGGTCGGCCCGTCCCACGGCTCCATTAAAGAGCTGTGATATTCATAAAAAGCCCGTTTCGCTTTAGACATGTGAGTGTTTTCCGTCCATGGTTCCGGAATCAGCATCATTGCCGTATGTGCCGGTTTCCGCCCCGCCATCACGAAAAATTCAAACGCATTATCAAGAATGGATGAGTCACTTCCCTCAGCATTTAAAATCGGCAGTACTTTGTGAAGATCGTCTCCGAAGCTTTCTGAAACGAACTGCTGCTCCCTCGCTCTCATCCAATTGATGTTGCCCCGGAGCGTATTGATTTCTCCGTTATGAATCAGATAGCGGTTCGGATGGGCACGTTCCCAAGTAGGAAAGGTATTTGTGCTGAATCTTGAATGCACGAGTGAAAATGCAGATACGAAGGTTTCATCCTGCAAATCCAAATAAAAAGCGTCAACCTGCTCAGGCGTTAACAATCCTTTATAAACAATAGTCTGGCTTGACAAGCTTGCGAAGTAAAAATCAAGCTGTTCTTGAACGCCCCAATTTTCCGCCTGCTTCCGGATGACATACAGTTTGCGTTCAAAAGCAAGGCTGTCTTTCAAATCGTTTGCGGCGCCGATGAATACTTGACGCACATACGGGCAAGTACTTTGTGCCACTGTTCCGATTTTTCCGACATTTACAGGGACGGTTCTCCAGCCGAGAACGATCTGTCCTTCCTGCTCAATGAATGCATTCACCTGTTTTTCGATCTTTTTTCTTTCCTCTTCATTTTGCGAGAAAAAGACCATTCCTACCCCGTAACGGCCTTTTTCCGGCAGTCTCATTTCTCCGCACTCTTTCTTAAAAAAAGCATCAGGGATCTGAACCATCAGGCCGGCGCCGTCACCCGTATTCGGATCACTGCCCTGTCCTCCTCTGTGATCCAGCTGGCAAAGCATCTTCAGTCCTTTTTTGACAATGTCATGTGAAGGTTTCCCTTTTAAATGGGCATACAAGCCGATTCCGCATGCATCGTGCTCAAATTCCGGACGGTAGAGACCTTGTGCTTTCGGCATTTGATTGTAAGTCATAATTCCTCTCCCCCGATCAGTTTCCGTTAATTATCGGTCATAAAATCTGACAACTTTAAATTAATTGTAAGTTTTCAAAACAATATAAACAATATATAATTTAGATCAAATACATCTCAAAATGAGATAGATGGGTGTGAACGCAATGGAATTACGCCAGCTTCGGTATTTTATGGAGGTAGCAGAACGGGAACATGTGTCAGAAGCGGCTGATCATCTGCATGTCGCACAATCCGCTATCAGCAGGCAGATTGCAAATCTTGAAGAAGAGCTGAAAGTCACTTTATTTGAACGGGAAGGCAGAAATATTAAATTAACGCCGATCGGCAAGCAATTTTTAGAACATGTTAAAACGGCGATGAAAGCAATTGATTACGCGAAGGAACAAATTGATGAATATCTTGATCCGAATCGCGGAACCGTCAAAATAGGATTTCCGACGAGCCTTGCAAGCCAGCTTTTGCCGACGGTGATTTCGGCATTTAAAGAGGAATACCCGAACGTTGAGTTTTTGCTCCGTCAGGGGTCTTATAAGTTTTTAATTGAAGCCGTAAGAAACAGGGATATAGATGCGGCGCTGCTCGGCCCCGTTCCGACGGAATTCCCCGACATAACAGGCCATATCTTATTCACGGAAAAGATTTACGCGCTTGTTCCGCTGCATCATCCGCTTGCCAAACAGAAAAATATTCATTTAATTGATCTGCGCGGCGACCAATTCGTTTTATTTCCTGAAGGGTTTATTCTCCGAAACATGGCGATTGACGCTTGCAGACAGGCCGGCTTTGCGCCGCTTGTATCGACGGAGGGCGAGGATTTAGATGCCATTAAAGGATTAGTCTCCGCGGGGATGGGAGTGACTTTATTACCTGAAAGCACCTTTGCAGAAACCACACCCCGGTTCACGGTCAAAATTCCGATTGAATTTCCTCAAGTGAAGCGCACCGTAGGCATTATTAAACCAAAAGGAAGGGAACTGGCTCCGTCTGCAAATGATTTCTATCATTTTGTCATTCAATTTTTCTCCAAACTTGAACAATATCAATAAAAAACAAACCCGAGCTTCAAAACGAAGCCTCGGGCTTTTTCATATTTTTATAGATCTTTCTCAGCCGATCGGAATGGATAGTTCAACGTGGCAGACAAATGCTTCCGGATCAATGACTGATTGATCGCCCTGTTTATGCGGCGTTTCTTTAAATGTCTTCAGCTGGGCTGAGGAATAGTTGACGATGCCGAGTCCGAGCTCTTCTCCCTGCTGATCAAGCAGCCTGACAACCGCTCCGCTGCTGAATCTGCCCTTAATCTGCTCGATGTCCTGCGGTGACAGCTCCATATTTCCGTTCGCGACATCACGGCTGCTTTCTTTTTCCATCACAATTTCGCCTTCGGGGCCGGAATTAAACGCAAGCCATTGTTCTTTGTGGTTTAACGGCAGGGTTCCTTCCGCTTCAAAATAAGTTCCTTCAGCCGCCTCATCTACCGCTTGAAGCAGAATGTCCGGAATGTTAGCCTGCCCGAGAAAGCCTTTAATACCGGAGGCCATCACAATTTTAAAAGCATCCAGTTTCGAACGCATTCCGCCGGTTCCCATTTCACTCCCGGCATCTCCCGCGCTTGCTTCTATTTCCGGAGTGATGTCACTCACATGTCTGATTCTTTTCGCTTTCGGGTTGCTGCGCGGATTATCATCATATAAACCGTCAATGTCTGATAAAATTACAAGCATGTCGGCATCAATTAAACCTGCCACCTTCGCTGCGAGTGTATCGTTATCTCCGAATTTCAGCCGGTTGACTGTGACCGTGTCATTTTCATTAATAATCGGAATAATGCCCCGTTCCAAAAGGACGTTCATCGTATTGCGGACATTATGGTAGCGGCATTCATCGGAAAAATCGCTTCTTGTAATTAATATTTGTGATGCGACATAACCGTGCGCTAAAAACAGCTTTGAATAAGCCTCCATTAATAATCCCTGCCCGATGGAAGCAGAAGCCTGTTTTTCAGGGAGGCTTTCCGGTTTCTGAATAAATCCGAGCTTCCGATAACCTGCCGCCACTGCGCCGGAAGATACTAAAATCACTTCATAGCCGCTGTCTTTCAGCTGTGCGATTTGATCCACCAATGCTTCCAGCTTTCTTCTGCTGATTTCCCCGTGCAGGCTCGTCAGTGAGCTGCTGCCGATTTTCACCGCGACTCTTTTGATCTTCGTCCGAGACGTCACTGTATCACTCCTGTTTTTTAACGATTATAGTGCTGCCGTTTTTTCAATTGTTTTGCTGATCTCAATAGAACGTTCGGTCGCGTGTTTAATGGCTTTGGCAATGGCTTCTCCGCCGCCTTCTGACCTGAGCGCATCGAGGCCGGCTTCCGTCGTGCCGTTTGGAGAGGTGATGTTTTCCCGAAGCACATCCGGTTTTTCACCCGTTTCCATCAGCATTTTAGCTGCGCCCAATAACGTTTGCGCGCCGATTTTGCGGGACAGCCGTTTGTCTAAGCCGGCTTCTTCACCTGCTTTTTCAATAAACTCCATTAAATAATAAAAGTACGCCGGTCCGCTGCCTGCGATGCCGGTGAAAATGTCCATCTGATCTTCCTTGATCACGTATACTTCCCCGAGGCATTCCAAAAGGGATACCGCGGTTTTTGCTGAACCGTAAGAGACATGGTCTCCGAAAGCCGCAGCTGTTGCCGATTCGCCGATCATGCTGGATGTGTTCGGCATCACTCTTACAACTGGCTGACGGTCATGTAATGATTGTTGTATAAATGAGGTTGTTATGCCTGCCAGAACAGACAGGATGATTTGATGAGGTTGAATACGCCGTTTCAGCGTAGCAAGAGCGATTTCAGCATCCTTCGGTTTCATGGCTAAAATAAAGACATCAATGTCTTCGGTTTTCATGCTGTCAAAAGCAATGCCTTGAATTCCATATTGATGTTCCAATTCAGCGAGTCGCTCTGTATTGCGGCGGTTTGTCACGCAGATGTTTTGGTTGGGAATTTTTTTTGCGCGGACCATGCCTGATATCATTCCTTCAGCCATTGATCCTGCTCCGATAAAAGCAATTTTCTTTTGATCTAAGATCGGTAACATCTCCCTTGTTCGTATTTTGTTCGTATTTTTCACACGTTTTTTATGTTACCACTTCAGGAGTCGATGTCAAGTTTGAAGGTTTTATTGATGTGTATTGTTCCGAGCCTGTTATTATGTATAATGAATCACAAAACAAACCTTACAAATCTTTTGAGCCCGGGAGGCCGGGTGCGTTCCGGCCGGATTTAAAAATTATCTGAAATGGCTTTTTCTATCAGCTTTTTGCAGCGGTCAAGCTCTGTCTTCAGCTGTTTTTTGTAAAGCTTCGCAGCTTCATAGTCTTTAAATTGATAGAGAACGACTTCCTGGAGTTTGGCTCCCTCTTTTTTCACTTTCACTTGCTTTAAAATCCCGTCATCCAAAAGTTCGTGAAGTGAACGGTACACCTCGGTATGATTCGGCTTAAAACCGATGGGTTTAAATTCCGAACGCAGCACCTCGAGAAGCTTCAGTCCGTAAAGCCGTTCCTGCTCTGTCATTGTAATCATGTAAAGCTTTAAAAAAGCTCTTTGTTTCACTAAAAAACCGGTTGAACTTCTTTTTTCTTCTTTCAATATGTGCACACCCTTCCTTCTAACAAATTATTCCATGTACTAAATATTCTCTTTATATCCCGTTTTTCCTTTTTATCGTTCGGACAGTTTGATTTGTATTGATTTGTTTTTTGGAGAGCGGGGAAAATAATTTTAATGAACATTTGGTACATAGTTTATTTAGTTTAATTATAACTGATATCGGTTTCTTTTTCACTCTTTTTTCTGCAAAAACGGATCTTTATGCCTATTTATTCGGGTTGCGGAAACAAAAAAAGACCCGTCACGAAGACAGGTCCCCTTTTGTTTAAGGATTAGTTGACCACAAACCGGCAGTTTTGATGAAAATGCGCGGATGTAATTTCAATTGAGCAACCATATATTCTGCAAGATCCTCAGGCTGCATGACTTTTTCCGGATTGCCGTCTGTCAGATTTAATTCAATAGACATGTCGCTGGCAACCGTGCTCGGAGTCATTGCGCTGACACGGATATTGTGTTTTCTGACTTCCTGCATGAGAGATTCAGTCAGACCGAGAACGGCAAATTTAGAAGCGCTGTACGCACTTGTCGCCGCGGCGCCTCTTTGGCCCGCCGTAGAAGAAATATTAATGATATCTCCTGATTTTCTCTCAATCATTTCTGGAAGAACGGCGCGTGTCACGTGGTATACACCCATTACATTAACTTGAATGATGTCTTCCCACTCTTCAGGCGTAAGATCCAAAAATCCGCCGAATTTGCTGATTCCGGCATTGTTAATCAAGATGTCAATCTCACCGAGTTCTTCTTTAATAGAGGAGACGGCTTGCTCAACCTCTTTTTGGTTTTTTACATCGGCAGCAGCGAATGATGCCTTTACACCAAGGGCTTTCACTTCTTCCGCAACCTTTTCGACATTTGCTTCTGTGCGGCCGATTAAACCGATATTGACTCCTTCTTTGGCTAAAGCGATAGCGGCGGCGCGGCCGATTCCTCTGCCCGCACCCGTGATAAGAGCCGTTTTGTTTTGTAAGCTTTCCACGTCTTTCACCCTTTCTGAATGTCCTTATGTACGATTTCACATTATAAGCAGAAAAAAAACAATTAGCAAATAAAATGATTCAACACGATCCGTAAAGGGTATCAACTGAAAAAAAGGAGTGAAAAGCAGATGATCATCATTTTGTATATCAGTGCTGCCGTTGCGGCTGCCGCTTTAATTTATGCAGCCGTATCCGCCGTGCGTTTTAAAAGAAACACAGCGCCTGATATAAAGAAAATTAATGCCGCGACAGCGTCCATGCAGACGGCCGTTGATGAAATCAAAACAGAAACCGATCTGTTATCGCAAAAGCAAAAAGAACTGCAGGAAGATTTTCTCACTAAAAAAACAGCCGTGCAAACGACGGCGGCCGAAGTTAAAGGAACGTCTCACGTCTTAAAAATGCTCTGGAACGCCGGTAAAAGTGATGTATGAGCCTGCATGTCACCCGACGTTTTTGATGACACTAAGAGAAACCGGCGGATTCAAGGAGGCATAACATGATTTGCGATCGTGAGCGGCTTGAGCTTTTTTTGCAGCAGCTTAAATCACCATCTTCTTCGGAAGGGTTTACAAAATCGGATTTGCTGACTCCGGCTTTCCATTTAGCCAAGGACGGAGATCTGGATTTGTATTATTCGCCTCATAATGAATATATTAACCCTCATGCAGTCGTTGCCATTTCCGGAATCACACCCGGTTTTTTTCAAATGCAGCTGGCTTACAAAAAAGCGGCACAGCTTTTAAAAGAAGGCGCAACTCTTGAAACAATAGCGTATGAAACAAAAAAAGCGGCCGGACTTTCCGGTTCAATGAGACAGAACATCATCGAAATGCTTAATGAATGCGGTCTGCCGGCCGCGCTTCACGTTGAGGATTCATCCCGGTTATTTGATTCAAAACGGGAGCTTCTTCATACAACGTCCGTTATCAAACACCCTGTTTTTTATAAACAGAAAAACTATACGGGACATCGGCCGGCAATCAGCAGATCAGCTCTTCTCAGCCGTTACGCGCTGAGATGTTTTCCGGATGAAATAGAAATGATAGAAAAGGACATTCTGCTTATCCCTCTCGGCAAAGCAGCAGAATCAGCCTGCCGCATGCTGAAGAAGAACGGCAGAATGGGGCATGCGGTCATTCTGGAAGGCTTCCCGCATCCGTCCGGAGCAAACGGACATCGTTTCAAACAATTTCACGAAAACAAACAATCGTTACGTGAACAAATTCAGCGCTTTGCCGGGTTTCTTCAGCAGCTGTAAAAAACGCCCCGAATTTTCGGGGCGCTGCTGTTAAGAAGCGTATTCAGGCAATGCTTTATTGTGTTTTGCCGTTTTCTCTTCAGGTATTTTGATTTGATTTGTCAAGATTGCACTTACGAAATAGAGCGCTGCGAAAATCCATACAACGCCTTGTGCGCCGACAAGTCCGATGAACGCCCAGGCAAGCGCGGGGCCGACAAATGCCGACAGGCCCGCAGCCAGATTTAACACAGACATGGCAGCACCTTTATCGCTGCCGGCCGCCGTCGGCACGATAGCCCCGATCGGAACGAACCCGGCGAGGAGCCCTCCCCATATAAAACCGACAATGCTGACGAAAAGCAAGTTCCCATGTGATACAACAGGTGCATAATATAATAAAAGAGTAAAAATGCCGCAGCCCACTCCCCCGAACCACATGACAGTCTTTTTCCAGCCGAAGGCATCGCCGACTGCGCCGAAGATTAAGTTAAAGACGATATTTCCGAGAAAGATCGTTCCCCAAATTTGAAGCCATACATTTGTAGAAATGCCGTGCTGCGCCATATGCATCGGGAGGAATACCGGAAATCCGTATGTTCCGATGCTGTTAATGATCCGAATGATCCCCCCAGAGAGCACGCGCGGATTTACAGCAAGGATGGTGATTCCCTTCATTAATTCCTGCGCCTTTTCCCGCTTATCTGCCTTTTTCTTTTCAAAGCGGTCCCTATTTAAAATCAAAGCAAAAAACGCGCCGAGGCATACCCAGAAAATTGAACTCCACAGTGTATTCAAATAGCCGAAGGATTTGATGGCCCAGCTTGAATACCAAGCACCGAATACAAACATCCCGCAGCAATATGCAATCCAGAACCAGCCGACCGCCGTACTGAGCCTGTTTTTCGGCGACCGGTAAATCACCCATGTCAAAAATGAATAGGCAAACAGCGGATAACCCAGCCCTTTAATAAAATACGTGACATACATCACCGGCAAATTAAGATTTTCAAATCCGTATGCGATAAACGCGGCTGTTCCGATCACGTAAAACAACAGCCCCATAAACATCGTCCGCTTTGCGCCGAAGGCTTCGAGGCAGACCCCTGAAAACCAAGACGCCACAGCGAGAGAAATACCGTAAACCGTAAACAGGGATGCTGATTGCTGTACCGTCAAGCCGTTTTCAACTAAAAACGGGCTGAGCCAGCCTTGCTCAAGGCCGTCTCCCATCATAAACAGCACGACCCCTAAAAATCCCCAGGCGAGCTGTTTCGGAATTCCTATTTTATTAAGCATTTTTGTTCCTCCTCAGCAATCTTTCATGTTGTCATCTCATCCCCAAGTCAGGCTTTCACCGCCGGCTGAAAATGAGTAAATAATTTTTGCGTATGTTTCCATTCTTCATATAGGAAGAGATCCGTCTGATCCGCTTCCGGCTCAATTACCTTTGTGCGGCTCGAAAGCTCTGCTTTCACACCGAGAGCTTCGTTGCAAATCATCGCCGCTCCCATTGCGGATGCCTGGCTGAACCCCTCTCTCTTATAGATTTTCTTTTGGAGAAGGTTAGCAAGAAACTGCGTCAAAGCATCACTTTGGAAACCGCCGCCGCACACCTTCACATAATCTTGTGAAAAGGAAGCCACCTCTGTTAACGCCTCATAGTTCCATTTGATTGAAAAAGCGATTTCCAGCAGTGCGGCTTTGACAAAATGGGCTCTGCTTAAGTTTTGAGACAGCGGAGCGTCAAAAACAAATCCGCCTTTTGCCAGTGCGTTTTTCTCAGGCGATAAATAGGAGCCTAATGCAGAAATACAAGCATGATCATGTTTCGGCAGACTTGCGATTTCCCGTTCCATGACGCCGTAGGATTCATTCGGATAAAAAATGGATTTTAATTTTTGATAATTGAGTCCTGTTACACCCGG
Source organism: Bacillus sp. IS1 (assembly GCF_032461585.1). Lineage (NCBI taxonomy): Bacteria > Bacillati > Bacillota > Bacilli > Caryophanales > Bacillaceae > Bacillus > Bacillus sp. IS1. The sequence continues at coordinate 864,304 of NZ_JAWCWR010000001.1, forward strand.
ATTCGTTTCAAGAAGCCATTGACCTTCTTCTGTATGGCAATTCAGCCATGCATTCTTTAAACTTTCGGTTCCGGTCTCCGCTGTTATCTTTGTAATCGGCGTCGTCGTCCCGGATACGATGACGATATCTCCCGGCTTTGCATCTGCACTTTTGATGGCAAGCTGTGTGTCTCCCCCGCCTGCAATCACAGGCACTCTTTCAGATAGACCTAGAACCGCCGCTTTCTTAAACGTTAACATTCCGACAACCGTCCCAGATCGGACGAGTGAAGGAAGAATGGCAGAAGGCACACCGAAGATGTTGCATAATGTCTCTGACCACGCCTTTTTCCTTACGTCAAACAACAGTGTTTCAGCAGCCTGTGACGGTTCATAGCTTAAAATACCGCTCAGCTCAAATGTCACCCAGTCACTGATGCTTGTGATGTACTTCACTTCTTTCCATAAAGACGGCTGTCTAGCTTTTAATCCGACAAGTTTCATGGCGGAAAATAAAGCACTCGGAAGACGTCCGGTTTGCTGATGCACTTCTTCTTTTGCCTCAATCCCGTCTTCCCATTCACGGCCTCTGTTATCAATGTTGGGCAGACCGAGAAATGCCTTTTTATCTTTATTGATCAGAACAATTCCCTGCCTCTGGCTTGTTGAGGTAATTCCGATTAATGTAATATGAGGGCTCTTGGCAATAACCTTCCTTGCCATAGCGCTGATTTGCGTCCATAGCCCTTCCGGTGAGAAATATCGTCCGTCCGGATAAAGCGGATCCGTCACATATTCAATGTCTTCCCTTTCAAGCGCGGTCACTTCACCGCCGGCTGTCACGACCGCGACTCGCGCATTCCCCGTTCCGATGTCAAATACAAGGTAGCCTTTTTGTTCAGCCATTACAGCCTCCTCCTTCCGTTTCAAGTTCTCTTTTGTTATAAAGTTCACGTATTGAGCAGGTTTGATCTTGTTTCCATTTGAAAAGCGCTTCATTTAAAATCTTCACATGATGATCTTCCACTTCAAATGTTGCGCCCGCTAAATGGGGAGTCGCTAACACATTCGGCAAAGAGATCAATTCATAATCAGAAGATTCAGGCGGTTCGTGATAAAACACGTCAAGGATCGCTCCCTTAATCCGCCGTTCTTTCAGCACCCGCAGCAGCTCTTCCCTGTCTGTAACCGCCGCTCTTGACGTATTGACAAAAACAGCTTCCTGTTTCATCAATTGAAAGTGCCGGGCGCCGATAAGGCCGATGGTTTCTTCTGTGCGCGGCAAGTGAACGGAAACAATATCACTTTCAGAAAATACCCGTTCAATCGTCGTTTTTTCATACTCCCGGTTTTCATGACGGACAAATGGGTCATAGTAAAGCACCTTGCAGTCAAAAGCGGCCAATAGCCGGGCGATTCTCTGTCCGACAGCTCCGAAACCGATAAGGCCGACTGTTTTCCCTGTCAGCTCATTTCCTCTGAATTTGACGTAAGCCTGCAAATAATCACCATTCCACTTCCCGTCCTTCAGCCACTGATGTGAAGAATACGTATGACGCAAAAATGAAATCACATTTCCGATAAACATTTCAGCAACGGCCTGGGCATTGCGGGCCGGTGTAAAGAAAACGGGGATTTTTCTTTTAGTCGCCGCCGCAATATTCACATTAGACGGCATTCCTCTGCAGACACCGATAAAAGCGGAATCAGGCAATATGTCAATAACACGCTCAGACACCTCATCAAGTTCAGTAATAAGCCCCGACGCGTTTGTCTCTTGAATCATTCGGATCAATTCATCTTCCCGATAGGCCCGGCCATGCTTCTTCCACGGCCGGTGCACAGTCCGGCCGAACAGCTCAGTCAGCTCCTTCAGCCCCTCGTCGTGATATGGTGCGGTAATTAAAACCGTCATGGTGCAAAACATCCTTTTCACATAAATTTTTTCATAAAAAAATCTCTTTCCCCAAAGAAGGAAAGAGATTCATATACCGTCTTTATGCGCTTGAAGCGCACAAATATGTATAGATCATCCTTTCCTATCTTTCAAGCATACGCTTGCTGGAATTGGCACAATAAATGTTGCCGAGGTTTCATAGGGCCAGTCCCTCCACCTCTCTGGATAGAAAATAAAATGATGAAATTGTCAGGCTTTTTAAAAGAATAAATTCATCATAGAAAAGTCTTTCCGTGATGTCAACACTTTTTTCTGAATTGACGTTCGATTTTGAAATGTTATAATGCTTACAATATAAACAAAGAGGAGAAATGGGCTATGAATTCTGCTGCAACACAGCCGAACGGGGTCTTTAAGTCGGTATGCTCACTAGACTGTCCCGATCAATGCGGCTTGCTTGTGACAAAAAAAGACGGAAAAATCGTTAACATTCAGGGAGACCCCGACCACCCGGTCACATCAGGGAATATTTGCAACAAAGTCAGACACATGGCTGAGCGTATTTATGATGAGAAGCGTGTAACCGTTCCGTTAAAACGGATCGGTAAAAAAGGTGAAGCAGCGTTTGCGCCTATTTCCTGGGAGGAAGCGATCAATACGATCAGTGCGCGCTGGAAAGAGCTTATTGCCGAAGAAGGAGCAGAAAGCATTCTTCCGTACAGCTTTTACGGCAATATGGGAAAACTGGCGGCAGAGGGAATGGACCGCCGTTTTTTCCATCGTCTCGGAGCGAGTCATCTCGAACGGACGATCTGCAGCAAAGCCGGATCTGAAGGCTATAACTATACAATGGGTGAAGGAGCGGGTACTGATCCGGAGGAGACCATACATGCAAAGCTCTTTATTTTTTGGGGGATCAATGCCGTCAGCACGAATATGCACCAAGTCATGATTGTCCAAAAAGCCCGGAAAAAAGGGGCTAAAATTATCGTTATCGATGTACATAAGAACCAAACCGGCCGGCTTGCCGATTGGTTTATTCCCATTCGCCCCGGCACAGATGCCGCACTCGCCCTCGGTATCATGCATGTCTTATTCGACGAAAACCTTCACGATGAAGCATTTCTCACAGAATACACCGAAGGCAGTGACGAATTAAAAGCGCATGTTAAACACTATGATCCGGAAACAGTTTCTGCTATTACAGGCGTTAAGGCCGACGATATCAGACGTCTTGCGAGAATGTACGGGGAAACCTCCCCTTCCCTTATCAGGATCGGAAACGGCATTCAGCACCATGACAATGGCGGAATGATCGTCCGCACCGTCGCCTGCCTTCCGGCTGTTACAGGACAGTGGCTCAACACCGGAGGAGGCGCAATCAAGCACAACAGCGCGGTATTAAACTATAACAGACAAGCGCTCCAGCGGCCTGATCTGCTTTACGGCAGGAAGCCGCGATCATTTAATATGAACAGGCTCGGAAGCGTTCTTTTAGAAACAAAACCGCCCGTGCGCTCCCTGTTTATTTACGGTACGAATCCCGCAGTGGTTGCGCCGGAAGCGAATAAAGTCAGAAAAGGCCTGCTGCGGGAGGATTTATTTACAGTCGTTCACGATCTGTTTTTAACGGAAACCGCCAAATATGCGGATATCGTGCTCCCTGCTGCATCCGCATTTGAAAACACAGATTTTTACACGTCTTACTGGCATCATTTTATTCAGCTGCAAAAACCGGTGATCGAACCCTACGGGGACAGCAAATCGAATACGGAAGTGTTCCGTTTGCTTGCCGGAGCAATGGGATTTACCGAGCAGGAGCTTCAGGATTCCGATGAGGAATTGATCAGACAGGCGCTGGACTTTCCCGACAATCCGTATATCGAGGATATTGATTACGAAGCGCTCTCACGCCATTCCTTCATGAAAGCCAAACGGAAAAAACCGCTTTTTCCGGGAAAGCTCAAGACACCGAGCGGAAGAATTGAATTATATTCGGAAAAGATGAAACAGGACGGTTATCCGGCGCTGCCGACACACATCCCTCTTGAGAGCGATGACGATTTTCCGCTTTTATTTGTCCCGGGACCGAATCATAATTTTTTAAATTCGACATTTTCGAATAATGAAAAACACGTAAAATTAGAAAAAGCGCCAAAGCTTTTTATTCATACAGAGGATGCTGTACGCCGGAACATAGAAGACGGGGAAACCGTTAGAGTTTGGAATCACCGCGGCGAGTGTGAATTAACCGCTTCGGTCGGCGAACAGGTGCTTCCCGGCGTTGCAGTCAGCCAAGGTCTTTGGGCCGATATGGATGATAAAAAACAGCTTGTCAACTCGCTCACGCCCGATCGGCTGGCGGATATGGGCGGAGGCGCTGTTTTCTTCTCCGGAAAGGTGCAGGTGGAAAAGCTCAGCAATCAAAACCGCCCGCAATAAACGCCGGGCGGTTTTGATGAAGGCTGAATCCTTTCAGCCGGCTTCACCGTATAAAAAGTGATAACGTTTATTGGAGGTTTGCTGTATGGATATCATTACCGGCATCGGAATCGCTTTAGCCGGATATTTCATCGGAGACGGATTGAAAAACTTTAAATCACCTGATCCTCATGAACACACTGACCACATTCTCATTAAAGAAAAAGATCTGCACTTCTATATTGGTTATTATTTAGGAGTTACGAAGGAAGAAGCAAAACAAATCGTGCCCGACACCTCTGACATTCCGCATATCACGAGAAACGGAAAGCGGTATGTGCAGAAGAATACATTAAGAGAATGGCTGACTTCTATGCTGGAAAAAGAATAACAGCTGCCATGAAAAGCGGGAAGGGTTTTTCTCTTCCCGTTCATTAAGATACGCCGCCCTGCCTCTCTTCAACCCCAAACATACGAAGGATATCGTTCTTACTTAACGAAACATCCCCTTCTTTAGATTTCAAATAAAACCCTTTCTTATATAACCGTATGACTTCCTCATATGTAAGCTCATGACGAAGGAGCGCCATTAAACGCCCGTCTTTTTCATCCTGTTTATTGAACCATTCATACTGTTCTGACCAGTTCACTTTCTGCATGTCAAACACCTTCTCACTTTGGATTAATGCCCTTTTCGCATTTATTATACTTATTTCTCCTTTTGTAAACACTCCGACTGCCTGTGACATTTTTGAAAACAGCCGCACCCGCTACTATTAGTCACCATGTTGACTTATTTTCTATTTCGATGTATATTGTAATTGTCAACATGGTGACAATTCAGATAGGAGATAACTTATGGATATTAATTTACTAATGAAGGAACTGCATGTTATGCAACAAAGTTACGCATCATTATTTTCGGTTGTCAATAAAGTGCAGGCTCGGGGGGACGAATACTTAGAACTGCTGACTTCCCGACAGCACATGACTCTTATTGCTATTGCCCATTTACCGACGGAAGATACCACACTTATGAATATCGCTAAAAAGCTGGGCACAACAAAACAAACCGCTAACAAATTAATTTCAAGCCTCGCGAAAAAAGGATATGTTCACACTGTGCCAAGCAAACTGGATAAACGTGCAATCAATATTGAGATTACCGCTGAAGGAAAAAAAGCGTTAATTTCCTGTTCAGAAAAATCCACCTATTTTTTAACGGATATGTTTCAAGACTTCACAACTGATGAAATTGAAACATTCTGGAGGCTATTGCAAAAACTTTATCGTTTTGATGGTGAAGAACAGGATGGTTTTGAAGAAAAAGCACATTTAAAAGTTGAAGATCAGGCACAATTCATCTCAGATGACTATGAAGAAAAAATCATGGCTGAATTTTCAAAACGGCGATATGGGGGTGCAGACGATGAATAATATGCTTTATCGAAAAGTAAAAGAAACAGAGGATAAGATGAAGGAAAAATGCTATGAGCTGAAAGATAAAATTGATCAATTTATTTCTCATGCTAAATATAAAATTCATCGCAAACGTAAACTGGACCGAGCCGGCAATTATATATCAATTGCCATCGGACTCTTTATCCTAACTGCCTCATGGCTGACCGCAACACAATGGCTGCTTTGGATAGGCGCGGCGAGTATTTTGAGTAATGCCTGTTTGCTCATTATAAAGCCTGTTAAAAATTGAAAAATTGAAAATCTGAAAAAAGCTCTCTAAAAGAGAGCTTTCTTTTATTAATCGTCCCAGTCTTCATCTTCTTCCCAGTTTTCTTTCATCTCATGAAGTCTTTCATAAAAGAACTTTATAAAATGGGCAGAATTAAGTTCTTTATAGCCACCGAATTCACTCCAAATAACAACTGGACATTCTCCTTCACTGTTGATTTTATTGGTATCTAAACAATACCCAAAAAAATCAACATGTTCTATGACTACTAAGCCACTTGGCAATCCCCTATATTCATGATATTCCCTGGTTGTTTCTACAACTGAAGCACCGCCAAAATCATAGCCTAATAAATCGATTCCATAAACCCCGCCAGAACCATAGTTTCTAAGAAACCATTTGTAGCTATCTGGCAGCGTGACTTGAAGATCTTGCTCAATTTTTAAAATTTTATCTTCTCCAATCCCACCCGTAAAATCTTTTTCTTTTGCATTATCAGCTATGAATTCTCTTACTTTCAAATAAAAATCCATGGTTTATAACCCCTTATTCTTTCTCATATTGTTTTGCTCTCCACTTCCAATACCTTGTCTTAAAGTTATTGTACTGTTTCTCCAGGTAAACATCATTCCTGAAGCTTTCTCCATTACCTTTAAGGCCATGTATTACGTCGCTATACTTTGTATGTAAACTATTAGGTATCTCAAGCAACGGTCCACTTTCTTCTTGTATGAGGTGATGTAAGTTAATCTGTGTTCCGTCTTTAGCATAAGGAGACTTACCATCTTTCATTAATTCCAGGTTGGTTTTTCCTTTTGGAGTTTTTTGATTAATATCAATGTCCTTTAAGGTATAGACTCTACGGCTTACATCTCTAATTTGTCCTTTAACTTTTACTTTGCCATCTATTTCAACAGCACCATACTTTTCTTTATTTAACCAAGGAAGGTTTATTTCTTGACCAGTAAACGGCTTTCTCGTTCCATCCGGGATTTTCTTTGCATTGGTCAAAAGTTCATTTTTAAGGTTTTGGCTGTCAACCACATTGTATGGTACGTTATCAGCCAGAGCAAGATCATACTTTGGATTATATGGCAGCAAATCCGGAATTTTAACATCCTTTATTTTCGTACCTGCCTGTCCTGCCTTGTTGATGACCTTCCCCGCCGCATCAGCTTTGTTAACGGCTCCTGCGCCTTTCGTTCCGACGACAGCCACAGCCACTGAACCGACCGCATATGTCACCCATCTTGATCTGGAATACGCATCTCCATTTACCATATCTTTTTGATACGATTCCTCAATTGCTGCTGAAACAGCATCATATGTTTTAACAGGATGAAGTACTGCATTCCCCAGTGCTGACAGCGTTTCCCCCGGATCGGTTATGAAGTCCCATAGACCGGTTACCGTGTCTTTCCCGACATCATATAAACCAACGCCGGCTCCTTTTAAAATATCCCAAGTCACTTCTCCGGCTTCTTCCAGCTGTTTTGCTTGTTCAAGCTGCGTCACATACTGCCGCTGGGAAGATTCAAGGTTTTCATAGCCGATCTTCTTAGCAATTTCCAAATATTCATCCGGATCGGTCACACCGTCGGCGAGCTTTTTCTTGAGATCCTTGATTTCCCGCTCTTTCGCTTCTTCCTTCTTAATCGTCAGATAAGCGTCTGAGTGTCTTGTAATCTCGCCTTTTTTCTTATGTATGTCACTTTCTCTGTACGCCTTGGCGTTATAGTGAAGTGGTGTTGCATTTTTCCCTTTACCTGTAGCATTTTGGAGCTGCTGAAAGTCAGCCTGAATGAAATGTTCATTTGCCTCGGTTTCTGCGTATTCTTTCGTTAGATCGTGATCAAGCTTTCCGAGCTTATGTATGGTCTCATCCCGTTTTTTATCTGCTGAATCCAGCTTTTGATCGACATCTTCTGTCGAGAAAACTTCTAGATGAATGATATCGCCGATTTCATCAAGGATACCTTTCATTTCATTGCGCTGCTCCTGCATGATAGCTTTTGATTTATTCTTCGCATGGATCAGCTCATGTTCTAAAAAGGACTCTTCCACAAACGAATCGGCTAATCCCGCATCAGTTACTTTTCCTGAGATACTGTTAAGAAAAGCAATCTTCATATCGATCAGATTAAGCCAGCTGTCTGTAACGCCTGCGTGGTCTTGAAAAAAGGCTTTGATATTGTCGGCGCCTTTGCCTGAAAACTCACTGTCGTCTAAGTCAGCCATCCCCTGAAAAGCTTTCCTGAGATTGATAAATTGTTCTCTAATCTGATCGTATTCTTTTGCTCGTTTCTCCGCTGCTGAAATGAACGAGGATGCTTCAAATACCTTCATTTACGTCTCCTTTCCGCTTCTTTCTGTCTAAATTTTACCATAGGATATAAGATTAGATGAATCTCTTGCATTTGTCGAACTGCTTTATTCAAGATCATAAAATTTCAAACAAAACCTTACACGAAGGAATCTGGGATCGGCAAAACAAAGCCAGATATAACATATGTTAAAAAATCTCTTGCATTTCCACACCCACCATGCTATATTGATATAGCGATGAGCTGAATTGTGTAAGCCGATGCACATGCCCTTGCGGCACACACGAATGTGGCGTGTGGTGTATCGCCTCAATACGCAAAAGACGTTTGCTTCTGCAAACGTCTTTTTTTATTATCCGATTTTCGTTCCGTTCGGTACTGTCTGCTCTGGCGTAAGCAGGACAACATCTCCTTTTTCCGGGATGCCGCCGAGAACGAGAACTTCTGACTTAAATCCGGCGATCCGCCGCGGCGGAAAGTTGACAATAGCGGTAACCTGTCTGCCCGTCAGATCACCCGGTTCGTACCGTTTTGTAATCTGGGCGCTTGATTGTTTCATGCCGATCTCTTCGCCGAAATCTATTGTCATCTTAATGGCCGGCACCTTTGCTTCCGGGAATACTTCCGCTTTTACGACCGTTCCTATTCTAAGATCAAGCTTGATAAAATCTTCGATGACTGCCATATCAAAAACTCCTTTTTTACAATCATGATACCAAAAAAGGAAGCAGTTTATTTAACCGATTTTCAGGATTATTTATCAGATTGAAAGGTGTTTCGGAAGACGCGGGGCGTTATTCCCTTATGTCTGACAAACCATCTGGTAAAGGACGACAAATTTTGAAAGCCGACCTCCTGACTGATGTCTGTCAGCCGGCATTTTGTTTCAATAAGCATTTGTTCCGCTTTCTTCATACGGAGCTCAGCAATATAAGCTTGCGGGCTTTTTCCCGTCTGCTTTTTAAACCAGTCGGAATAATACGCCGGGTGGTAATGTTCCATTGCGGCGAGCTCTTTAATTGTAAAAGTCTTTGAGAGATTTCGGCGGATATACGCAATTGAATGATTCGTACGGTTTTCTTGTATCTTTTCAGCAATATATTCTGCAAGCAGACTCAATGAATGAGCCGACTGCTGCTTTGTCTCTTCTGTCAGCAGAAACCGAATCGATGTCCAAAAAGGATCAAGCTTATTCAGAACGCCGGGGTCAAAGGAACCTTTGAAAAAAAATGCCGGTATGTCGAGAACAAGACATTCATTTCGCTCCAAAGAACGGAACCGATGTTCATGCCCGGGCGGAATATACAGCATTTGATCAGGTTTTAATCTGATTTCACGTCTTTCTGTCTCCAGGTCCAGCTGTCCTTCGAGCGGAAAGAGCATTTGGCAGTATGTGTGTGCATGAGAATCAAAAATATGTGAATAGGTGCGCCGCTCACAAATGATATGTTGTAATGAATCCATTTGTCCCTCCTTTTTATTTAGTTTACATAATAATATTATTGTTCCCTTTCCTGCAAACCTCTTAGGAACGCAACAACTGCAAACTTCCGGCTTTCCTTAATTGATTCGGTTAATTCAAATGCACTCTGTTTTCTCAACACGGCAAATCCGTGAAGAAGGCTCCTCAGTCCTCTCGCAGCATGAATCGCAGTGTCAGACTGTGCATAACCGTTCGCTGTCAGCTGCCTGACAACAAGCTCTACAAGCAGGCTTGACAGATTCTCAATCCGCCCGTCTTTTATCTTTTGAAATGTTGCGTCATATAATCCGGGATTGGCTTCGGCGAAATTGATATAGGCATCGGCAAGAGCAAGCAAAGCCTTTTCGCCCGTCAGTCGTTCTGCAGAGGCCGCCATTTTTTCATATAACATAGTTAAACCGGAGACAGCCAGCTCTGTTTTAATTCCTTGAAGGCCATTGACAAAATTGTAAAGGGAAGGCGGTTTTACGTTTAAGGACTTTGCAACAGCCGCAAGCGTCACTTCGTTCAGCCCTTTTTCGTCAGCGATGCCTGCTGCGGCTCTCAATATCATGTCAAGGCTCATTCCGACTCTCGGTGACATTATGATCGGCCTCCCGGCAGGCTTCGTTCGGCTTCCTCAGCAGCCTCAGCCATCATTTCAACGGGATTGCAGAGAACATTTCCATGTCCGGCGGCCAGACTGCTTGGTTGATGAGCGATAAGCGTTCTTGCTGTTTTTACAGCTTCTTCTTTATTCCACGTAGCAAAAGCCGGAAACGGAAATTTCCATTTCAGCTTCCCAGAAACAGCAAGGCCGCCCCGTACTTGAAAGGCATCTCCGACGATCAGCATATCATTTCTCATATCTTTAAAAGCGAGGCTTCCCGGCGTATGACCGGGAGCGGGAATGACAAGTAAAGATCCGATCCGCTCGCCGCCTTTCAGCAGGCGATCAGGTTCGGTCTGAACATTTTTCGGCACTCCCCCCTTTATCGGCGTTTGTGCTTCATGCTCAAATAAAGAAGTGTCACCTTTCAGCAAGAAAGAATCCCGCTCAGAAATACAGACGGAAGCATCCGGAAATTCCGCAGCTATTGAGTCAAGCGAACCGATGTGATCCCCGTGCGCGTGGGTGAGTAATATGTCATTCAGCGGCTTCCCAAGCTGCCGCAATGCTTGTTTGATTCCTTTATGACTGTTAGGCAGTCCGGCGTCAATCAGGGTTACTCCTTCTCCTTCTTCAACCAAATAACAATTCACCGGGAAAAGCGCTGGAAAAAAAGTCAGCTGCCAAACACTTCCGTATTGTAAGATTCTCATCAACATCCCCCTAAAACTAATATCATTAGTTTTATTATAACTAATACCGTTAGTTTATCAAGAGTTTTCTGACTAAATCCTGAAAAAGGCGCGGGCGCTTCTCTTATGCAAAAAAAAGAAACGCGCATACTGTGATAAAAGATGCTTTCAGCCTGCGAATAAATCACACTACTAAAACCAGCCGGATAAGCATACACTACTCAACGGAGGGGGAGTTCCACACCATGCATATCACACTTCAAAGCATCTGCCCTGTCTTAATGATTGCCTTTTTCCTGTATAAAAAGGTGAAACGGTCCGTCGGCTTTCAGCCTTTGAAACCCCGCTGGCTTTATACCAGAATGATTTTGTTTTCATTGCTGGCCGCAGCTCTGGCGTTTTTCAGCATCACACACCCGGCTTTATACGGCCATCTTATATTCGGCACTTTTTGCGGCTGGCTTCTGGTCCTGTTTGCCAAACGGAACATTTCTTTTGAAGAACGCCGCGGAAAAATGTATTTTCGCACTCACCTGTGGATTGAACTTATTCTATTAACGTTATTCCTATCGAGATTTGTTTATCGCGTTATTGAAATTTACCGGGTCACAGCGGACTTTACCCATCCGGAGGCATACAGCCAAACGGTCGGGGCCGATCCGCTGACCATCAGTATCTTTTATTTCATCGCAGTGTATTACAGCGGCTTCTCTTTTTATGTTTTAAAAACGAGCAGAGACCAAACCAATAACAGTCAGTACGGCTGACATCCCTGTCTAAAAAGCAGGGATGTTTTTTAATCGTGCCGCGTATGGTGAATCATTTGCTGAAGCACATCTAACACATGTTCATCCTCAGGAGAATAATAGATGGATGTTCCTTCTCTGCGTGATTTGACGAGGCGCAGATTTTTAAGAAAACGCAGCTGATGAGAAACGGTAGACTGCAGCAAATTCAGCTTTTCTGCGATATCATTTACCGCGTGCTCACCCTGTGACAGCAAATGGAGAATTCTGATTCTGGTCGGATCAGACAGTGCCTTAAAAGTCTGGGCAACCAAAAATAAAGTTTCCTCATCTAAATCGACAGCAGGGTCATTCGTGTTTCCGGATTCGTGAAATTCAGTCATATACCTCACCCTTCTTTTCTCAAGTAGCCCAATTATACCAAATGTCAATTGATGCAGATACATCCTGCGCCTGACAAAAGAACCGTTATTTTAAATTTATGTTTCAAATACGGGTTTCCGCTTGGTTTCGCGCATTCATCTGTGTCATAATGAAAAAGTCATAATGCTCCTGAAATTGAGGGTGAAACACAGTGGAGAAAAAGAAAAAAGGCTGTTTCGCTGCCGCGGGTCTTATGATGATATGTGTTTTTGTCATGGTTTCCTTCTTCCTCATTCTGTTATTTTCAAATAATGAATTGCTCAAAAGTCTTCCGTTTGATGTCAAACCGATCGTCCTTGAACGGCTGACAGATTACAAACCGCTTGTTGAAGACGAGCTGGATGAAAAAGGACTCACCAAATATACATCGCTTGTACTCGGCATGATATATCAGGAGTCAAAAGGAAGAGGAAATGATCCCATGCAGTCTTCAGAATCTCTGGGTTTAAAGCGAAATGAGATTAAAAACCCTCAAACCAGTATCAAACAGGGAATCAAACAATTCACTCTCATGTACCAAACAGGCAAGAAAAAGGGCGTAGACTTGGATACAATTATACAAAGCTACAACATGGGAGCCGGCTATATTGATTTTGTGGCTGAACATGGAGGATCGCATACTGAGGAACTGGCAAAACAATACTCCGAGCAGCAGGTCAAAAAGAATCCGAAACTTTACACTTGCGGAGGGAACAAAGACAATTTCCGTTATCCCTACTGCTATGGTGATTACACGTACGCAGAAAAAGTAAAAGCAAAAACAAAAACCGTTGAACAATCCTTAAATGTAACAACACTTGAAACGCTTGAAGAGTAAAAGGCGCCCTGATGAGGCGCCTTTTTCAATCAATAGAAAAAAGCCGCGCAGAGCACGGCTTTTTTTAATAATACGGTGAGATCATTAAGTATACAATGACGCCCGTCAGACTGACATACAGCCAGAGCGGCATCGTCCATCTGGCGATTTTTTTGTGGCGCTCCACCTGCATACTGAATCCTCTGATCAGCGTAAACAGCGCAAGCGGCACGATGATGAAGGAAAGGCAAATATGCGTAATTAAAATAAAGAAGTAAATCCCGCGCATGATGCCGTGGCCGCCGAATAAAGTATTCTCAGCTATCGAGTGGTACACGACATAGCAGATCAAAAACAGCAAAGTCGTCGTAAACGCCGCTAAAATAAAACGTTTATGCGCTTGAATGTTTTTTTGCTTAATCATAAAGAGCGCTGCCAGCAAAAAGATAAACGTGAAGCTGTTAAAAATGGCATTTAACATCGGCAGAATATGAATATTAGCAATGCTGACCTGTCCCGATTTCGGCATAAAAAACAGTACCGCAATTAACCCGTTGATCAGAACGGTCAATGTCAGCACGATACCGGTATAACTTTTAGGTTTGTTTTCTGTCTGATTCATCTTATGACCTCTCTCAATTTTACTGACTATCCAAATGGTATGAGAATTCAGCTTTGATGTCAACGGTTTCGTCCGCTTCGTCAGAAATTAGACAAACTTAAGCCCTAAAAAGACCGGGTGTTTGAGACCCGGCCTTTCGTCATATTATGCTTCCTTCAACAGTTCTTCTATCACCTTATGCTCGTTTTCATTCAACAGATTTTTTGGAATGATCCGATCTATCGGTTTATTCATATGCTGATCGAGAATATCGGCTGTTTCTTTGTCCCCTGCGATTACGAGACGCTCCCATTGGTGTGAAGCGGCCTTTTGATCAAGGTTTGAAGCCAATCGTTTATACAGCCTGTTTTGGTTTTCTTCGACGTGGGCTTTGGCGGCGTCTTCGTCCATTGAGGCGGAGCTTCCGCTTACATCCTGCGGTTTCCACGATTCATTGATGACGTCGTATTGATAATGCTCCACCCCTTCAATTTTTCCGAGTACGGTTTCTATAATCTTCACTTCATTCTGCTGGGTGAGAATAAAAGCCGTGCTCGGAAATTGTTCACGGAGAAGTTCTAATTGATCAAGGACAGCCGTTTCTTCCCAATAAAATCGTGTTTCGACAGGCACCTGCAATTCAATCGTCTCCCAAATACCGCCTTCTCCCGATGCAAAAAATACGAGACTTCGCGGCATCTCTTTACCAAGCCCATCGATATATTGATAGACACGTTCCATGATGCGGACGAGAGATTTTTCTTCTTCCGGATCACTGGCAGACAGATACTCTTTTAATCTCCGAAAACCGGTTTTCAAGGCGATTTTCCACTCTCCCCCCTGCTGATCCGGATTTCTCATATCCGTATTTACATATAAGGAAAGCATTTTATCAGGAGATTCCGTCATTACGTACTTCAATTTGCCGATGAGTGAGTCAATTGCCATTATAGATTCCTCCTTTTTCCGCTGCTCACTGTTCCTTTCCCTATCCGCACCGCCTTAAAAACGTCAATCCACATATAAACGGCAGACTTTTCTAAAAAAGTTTTTGCAAAACCCATTTACAAACCAAGACATCATTTACTACAATGGATACTTGTGTTTAACTAAGACTTTTACGCTGTGAAAGGAGTATGATTTTGTTTACTGCAGAAGAAAGAGATCAGAAAGAGCTGGAAAAAGAGCTTCATAAACTTGAATTTCAGATTTTCAGAATGCGGGAAAATCTGATAGATGTATCAAAAGACGCGCGAGTGCTTGGTATTGATCAATCGAACAATGACGATTGGATCATTGTTTCCTCGATTGATGATGGCCAAACATGTAAGATTATGCTGACTGATTGTGAGTCAGCATACCGGGGAAGAGGCTGTTTTTCACTGATCGCCTCTTATTATGACAATGCCATTCATATCGGGGACATTAAAGGCCCGCCGAACCACGGCTACGGCTCGATCTGCATGAAATTTTTAAAACATATCGCCAGAGAGCAGAATATCCCGAAAGTGACGGGCGACATCGCTAAGCGTGATTGGGATCATGTCGACAGACTCGTTCATTTTTATGAAAAGCATCAATTTGATGTCTGGATTGACAATGATACGCAATCAGGCGGCATTAAATGGGTCGACTTGTAAAAAAATAATAGAGAAACCCTCTTTTATATGGTGTAATAGATTAAACCATATAAGGAGGGTTTTTTTTGTATCCGGAAAAATTGAAAAAAGGTGACGGCATTCGTATTGTGTCTCCGGCCACAAGCATGTCCGTTATGTCAGATGAAAATATAAATGCCGCAAAGTCAAAATTGGAGGAGCTCGGCTTTCGTGTCTCTTTTTCAGAGCATGCGAAAGAAATAAATGAATTTGATTCATCATCCATTGAATCGCGTGTACAGGATCTGCACGAAGCTTTCGCTGATCCTGACATCAAAGCGATTTTGACGACACTCGGCGGGTTCCAATCAAATCAGCTGCTTCGCTATCTTGATTATGAAAACATCAAGCGGCATCCGAAAATCCTTTGCGGCTATTCAGATATTACCGCTCTCGGCCATGCCATATATCAAAAAACCGGCCTTATTACATATTCCGGTCCCCATTTTTCTTCATTTGCCATGAAAAAAGGGCTGGACTATACGATTAACTCTTTCTTGGCCTGCTGTGCTTCTGACAACCCGTATGAGATAAAGCCTTCATCCGAGTGGAGTGATGATAAATGGTATTTGAACCAGGAGGACAGACGTTTTTATCGGAATCCGGGACCGCTCGTTATTCAACCCGGATATGCGGAAGGAACACTGATCGGAGGAAATCTATGCACGCTGAATCTTCTGCAGGGCACGGAATACTTTCCGGAGATGGAACAAGTGATTCTGTTTATAGAAGATGATCATATGTCGGACGTTCATATGTTTGACCGGGATTTGCAGTCACTCATCCACCTTCCCGCTTTTTCAGCTGTGAAGGGAATTGTCATCGGACGTTTCCAGCATGCTTCAAATGTGTCTGAGGAGGCTCTGCGTGCCGTCATCCGTACAAAAGAAGAACTGTCATCCATGCCTGTTATCGCAAATGCTGATTTCGGCCATACCTCCCCTTTGATGACATTCCCGATCGGAGGAACAAGCAGGATAGAAGCCGGCTCAGAAGGCGTAAGGATATGGATCGATCGGCATTAATACATAAAGACGGGAAAACCGCCCCGTCTTTTTATTTTGACGCCTTATGCCGCGGCGTGCGCGGAGCGATCATAATTCGTCCGCCAGCCGCTGCCGTCACCCATACGGAAGCTCCTTCATAAAAACGGCTGATCTCTTCATTATATACGGCATGTGTCAGTTCACGTTTATCATGCGTTCCGTCTTGGTTTTTTACGTTTAAAATAAGCACAAGCTCGTGCCTGCCATTCTTCATCACACCAGTACGTCTCACCTTTTCAATAACGGCTGGCCTTCCTCTCCCTCTGTCAAGCGCCTGAAACAGCCTGACAGCCGGCATAGACAGTCCGATAACGATCACAACGGCCAAAGCGGTACAGATACATGCTTGAAACACCGGTGATTCTGTGAAGGCATTCCATAAACATATAAATTCCGGCTCCATCAGATTCATACACCCCTTCTGATTCCGTTTTCACATCCATTCCTTCTATATAGTATTAGAGAAACGCTTTTTCTTTTTCCGCATATAACGATTATATACAGTCAAAAAAGGGAAGAAAAAAAGAACACAAAGCATTTCGCCTTGTGTTCTTCATCTCTATATGAAACTAGTCTAATACTTTAACATTTACTGTTCTGACGCCCCAGTTGTTAGCGTCACTTTTCTTTGCAACAAATACGTCAATTTTATTTCCTTTAATTGCGCCGCCTGTATCTGCTGCTGTTGCCACTCCGTAACCTTCAACATAAACCTTAGAGCCAAGCGGAATGACACTAGGGTCTACCGCGATGACTTTTGCATCAGGGTTTTTGTTTAAGTCAACACCGGTTGCCGTTACACCGGAAATGCCGCCGTCGTTAGCAGAGTAAGCAGTTGCAGTCATTGTCAGCTGCTTTTTAGGCTCTTGTTGGTTTGTATTTGATTGAACAGGCTGCTGTTTTGCTTCGACAGCCTTCGCTTCTTGTTTAGGTTGTTGTTCTTGAACAGGTTCTTGTTTAGGCTGCTCGTTTTTGACAGCTTCTTGTTTAGGCTGTTCTGTCTCAGCAGCTGGTTTTTGTTCAGTTTGCGGCTGGCTGGCTTCTTGAGCCGGCTGTGCAGCCTGAGCCTGACCTTTCACATTTAACGTTGTGCCTGCGTAAATTATATCTGATTGCAAGTTATTCAAGCTTTTCAGATTGCCGACTGATGTTCCGAATTTCTGAGCAATTTTCCAGAGGCTGTCGCCCTGCTTCACTGTGTACTGCCCAGATGTGGTTGTTTCTACTGAAGAAATAGTCAGTTTCTCTCCTTCAATGATTAAATCAGAAGATAACTGATTCCATTCTTTTAAGTCCTTTAGGTTCACTCCGTTTTTTTGCGAGATTCCCCAGAGCGTGTCACCCTTTTGCACCGTGATTTCTTTAGCAGAAGCGTGAGCTCCGAATGCAGTTGTTGAAATTGCTGCAACTGCGACAAAGGACATAATCGTCTTCTTCATAAGTAAATCCTCCCTTGTTAGCTTTTTATTGGCGGCTAACAGGTGATATCGTAACATATGAAAATGTCAGTTCAATAACAAAACGATTTGAATTAGATTACAGTTCCTTTACATGAAACATTTCTCTCGCTTGGTAAGTCTTGCT
Source organism: Bacillus sp. IS1 (assembly GCF_032461585.1). Classification (NCBI taxonomy): domain Bacteria; kingdom Bacillati; phylum Bacillota; class Bacilli; order Caryophanales; family Bacillaceae; genus Bacillus; species Bacillus sp. IS1. The sequence goes on from NZ_JAWCWR010000001.1 coordinate 882,233, forward strand.
GAAACCTTGATACAGCAAGGGTTTTCAAGCTTCTGATTTTTCCGGCGCCAATGAAAAACACAATGTGCAAATTTCTAAAAAAACTTTTTTTCACTCTGTTTCTCTTACATAATTTCGGATTTCTTCTAAAAAAACCGCTCCGTATTTCAATCTTTTTTGTTCCCCGACCCCTTTTACGGAAAGAAGATCCTGATCTGTTTTCGGAAGTTTCGCTGACATTTCTTTTAACGTCTGATCCGAGAACACGACAAATGGAGGCACACCCTGTTCAGCTGCAATCTCTTTGCGGAGACGCCGGAGAAGCTCAAATAATTCATCATTTTCAGTAACGGCGGCGGCCTGTAAGGCTTCTTTTCTCGAGACTGCGCTTTTTCCAAGCAGAACGTCCCTGCCTTTTTGGGTGACCATAAGCGTCGGAAATGTGCCGTCCGCCATTCTGATATATTCATCTGAAATAAGGAATTCGATAAAATCACTGATTTCCGCTGCGGATTGATGCTTCATAATGCCGTAAGTGGACAGGCTGCTGAAGCCGTTTTCCAGCACTTTTTTATTTTTTGAGCCGCTAAGCACCTGCGCCACCATCGTTTTTCCGAAGCGCTCATTCATTCTGATGATGCATGATAATACCATCTGCGCTTCTTTTGTGACGTCATGGGCGGTCCTTGTATCAGTGCAATTGCCGCATGCTTCGCAAGCTTCCGCCTCATTCTCGCCGAAATACTTCAGAATAAACCGCTGCAGGCAATCTTCCGTATGACAGTAATCCACCATCTGTCTCAGTTTTTTGAGATCCTGCTTTTGTTTTTCTTCTCCGGCGGCCGATTGGTCTATTAAAAAACGCTGCACCATAATATCCTGCGGCGAAAATAAGAGCACACACTCGCTGTTAAGACCATCGCGCCCGGCCCGTCCGGCTTCCTGGTAATAGCTCTCCATATCTTTCGGAATCTGCGCGTGTAAAACGAACCTGATGTTGCTCTTATCGATTCCCATTCCGAAAGCGGACGTAGCTACCATCACTTGTATCTGATCGTTAAGAAACTGCTCCTGCTGGTCTTTTCTGTCATCATCCGCCATTCCGCCGTGATAACGGCCGGCATTGATGCCGCTGCGTTTTAATTTATCATATAAACGGTCGGTTTCTTTTCTTGTCGCTGTATATATAATGCCGGCTTCGTGTTTATTTTTTTCCAGATACCGCTCGATAAACCGATCTTTGTTTTCGCCCTTTACTACTTTAAACGTTAAATTCTCTCTGGCAAAACCGGTATATACAGTTTGTTCTTTCTTAATATGAAGCTGCTTGCAGATGTCATCATGAACCTCAGGCGTAGCCGTCGCCGTTAATGCGATGATGACGGGCGGTTCTTTTAATTCATTAAAAAGGATTTCGATATTCCGGTAACTCGGCCTGAAATCATGTCCCCATTGCGATATACAGTGAGCTTCGTCAATGGCGACAAGAGGAACCGTAATATTCTGCAGGATGTGAATGAATTCAGAAGAAGTCAAACGCTCCGGTGTGATGTAAAAGAGCCGGTAAGCCCCTTGTTTCAAACCGGTCAGGCGCTCATGAATGTCACGGCTTGTCTGGGTGCTGTTAATATAAGCTGCCGCGATACCCGCTTCTTCAAGCGCGTCGACTTGATCTTTCATTAAGGAAATAAGAGGGGAAATAACGATTGTGGTCCCTTCAAACAGCAGTGCGGGAATCTGATAGCAGATTGATTTTCCGCCCCCCGTCGGCATAATGCAGACCGTGTTTTTTCTCTCCTCTGTAACTGATTGTATCGCCTGCTTTTGGCCCGCGCGAAGACTGTCGTAGCCAAAATAATGCGCCAGAAGGGATTGGGCTTTATCCAGCATAAGTTGTAAAACCTCACTTTGTCTTTGATTCTTTCATTTTATCATACAGATAAAGTACGCTGCTCAAGGGCAATTCAAAATAAAAAGCCATCTCCGCAAGGGAAATGGCTTTCGCTACGTATGCCGTACGCAAGTAAGAAAGTTTTAAACCACCACTCCTCAAAGTGGGTGTTTGCAGAAGCGTTCCTGTCGTCCTCTGCAATGGAGGCATGACATTCCGGCTTCGATATAAAACTCCCTATTACAGCTTAAAGGTTAAAACTTAATTAACAATACGAACAATGTAGCTTCTCTTATATCCTACACCATCAGTCGTATTTTGGCAAGAGGGTTAATTCTTTTACAGAAAACCTTTTTTCTTTGTGAAAAATGCTTTATTCTACATAAAAATTGTTTTTTCGACAAAATATCAATATATCAATATATGATCAGATCGAAGCTGCCGCCAGTTTCTTCTATAATATAAAAAACTCTCACACCCTGTATGGGCGCAAGAGTTAATGGAAATTAAAATTTTGCAGCCAGATCTTTCGCTTCTTGCAGTCCTTTTTCAATGATCGCTTGAGCGTTATCCGGTGCAGCATTATGGCCTTCAACGACAACAGTGTGAAGATCTTGGACACCCCAGAAACCGAGAACGGTTTTCATGAAGTTTAATGACATTTCAAGAGATGCCATCGGTCCTTCAGAATATACGCCGCCGCGTGCGTTTAAGAGCGCTACTTTTTTATCTCCCATCAGACCTTTAGGGCCTTCAGGCGTGTATGTGAAAGTAACTCCTGCGCGAGACAGGTAATCAACATAAGTATGAAGCACAGCAGGCACTGTGAAGTTCCAAAGCGGGAATGCAAACACGACTTTGTCAGCTTTGACGAATTGATTTAAGTAAATGTCAGCAGTTGACGCTTGTTTTTTCTCTTCGTCTGTCATTTCAATTCCTTTTGAAGCTTTGAATGTTCCGTTAATCATATCTCTTCCGAGGTAAGGAAGGTTTTCTTTATGAAGATCAAGTTCGATCACTTCATCATTCGGATTGTTTTCTTTATAAGCAGCCAGAAACGCTTCGTATAATTTTACGGATACGCCTTCTTCAGCCGTACGATCACTTGATTTTACAAATAATACTTGAGACATTCTAAATTCCTCCCGGTAATCTTTTAATATTTACTTACAAATAGTATGTTACTTTCTTTTTTATATAAAGTCAATGATTTTATTTCGATTCTGAGATTTTTTATGGAATAAAAAAACAGGTACATATGAATGTACCTGCTGCTATTATTGTGAATCCTGCTCGCGATCCAGGATTTCGTAAGTTTGTGAGCTTTTTTGATCAACGGTTTCTTTATTTGAGAGGTCTTTCACCTGCTCGTGAAATTCCCTTTCATATGACGGAGCGTCTGTTTTCACATCCCCTTCTGTTTCTCGCTGCGCTTCGACGGTCATTCTGGCGTACGGCACAGCTTCAAGTCTTTCATAAGGAATTTCTTTTCCCGTTTTCTCGCAAATCCCGTATGTTCCTTTATCCATTCGTTCAAGCGCGGCGTGCACCTCATCTAAAAGATTCTGATCGACACCGTCCAGCGTCTGATTCGTGACCCTGTCCAAATAAATGCTTCCGTGATCAGCTAAGTGATTATCTACTCCGTTCGACAGTTCTCCTGTGTCTTCGCTCATTGAATGATTTTCTTTTGATTCTCCCTGAAGACTTTCCTTTAAATCGATTAATTTATGATAAAGGCTGTCCTGCTGTTCTTTTGATAATGACATATTCATCATCTCCTTTTTCGTCAGTATTCCTCGCTGCATCTGTTAATACATACCCTCGAAAAAGGAGGCTGAAACAACGGGGTCAATGCTTTCTCCCCCTGATGGTGACATTGGGTGTCTGCTGCTTTGTCTGTCTTTTTTCTTTCGCAGCATCATTTTGCGGGTTGTCCCGACATTCTTCAGCGCAGGCTTGTTTGAGCCTGTGCACCGGTGTATGGTAAGTGGCGCCGATATTCAGCATACCGCTCAGCTCTTCTATACTCAGCTTTTCAAAATCAATATTGTATTCAACCTTGTCCACTTTGACGTGCTCAATATGGACATATGTTTTTTCCCCTTCAACCGTTTGCGGCTCAAAATGACACTTATCCTGAAGCTCATCAAGCTGTTGTTCCACTTTCTTAAGCCGGTCTAATTCTTCTTCACACACTTTTTTGAAAATCTCTTTCATTATTTTTTTCAAAGAAAATCACTTCTTTCCCCGTCACTCTTGGAAAGTTCTATGCGTCCCGCATTGCGAATATATAAACATGATATACAAAAAGGAGGCGAATCATGATGTTTTTTCCATCCGTTATCAACTTTGAGTATATAAAAATGAACGGAATCAGCAGCGGAGCGGCTTTTAACACCGGCTCTTCCGTTATGGTGAGAAACACAGCAGCCAATAAAAGAAATGAAGGGTACGGTGAACAAAACGGTGATTGCACCGTTGTCGTCATCCCTATCATGAGTATCGATGATTCAGATCTGATAGATGGCACAGCAAACAAGATCAGCCTTCGATAATGATCTGGCTTGCATCCCCCAGATGTTTAGCAATCGATATATATAAAATCCCGTCTTTGAATACCGCCTGCATTCCCTTCGTTCCCTGAGCGGAATGCGGAAGGTCGAGTTTTTTTTCAAAATCGCCGTATTTTCCGGTCTTCTGTTTAAAATCCTGTTCATTAAAAAAGGATTTTCTCGTGCCTTTTACGACGATATATTCTCCGTAGGACAGCAGCTGAACATCTTGTTTCCGGTAGCCGGGCAGATACAGTAAAAATTGGAGCTCATCATGGGTTTCCACAATATCTATAAGAGGAAAAGCATCCTCATTTCTTCTCATTTGCCCATCTCCCTGTTGAAAGGGAAAATGAGAATGGCCGTTTTGAAATGATTTCAGTTGTTCATCATCAAAAACGTTTTTCCAAAAGTCGCCGCCGGACATGTTTTGCGCCATTTCCATCCACTGCTTCATCTTATCGAAATCCATTTTTATCGCCCCCTGTCTAAGCATACGGTCATAACAGCCGGCATACACCTGTATTAAAGGAGGTTTGCCTGTGGTTCAACCAACTCCATATATCAATATTAATATTTTCATGTTGAAAATTAATTCCTTTGAAAATGCTTCAGCGGTGAATGTCGGACAAAATTTACTGGCGGAATGGCAGAATTCTGATAAAAAGAATCAGGGATACGGACAGAACTTCGGAGATGCAAGCGGCTTCATCGGCACGAACGGCAAAGTGGATGACCGGGATCAAATTGATTCTCCATCTGCCTTTGAGTCTGCATGCGATAAAATTCCTGCCGGAAAAGGAGGCCCATTATGATGTTTTCGCCGGTTTTGGTAAATGTAGGAGGCTTTAAAGTAAATGCAGTCGACCGCGGTTCTTCCATTACGATCGGCCCGTATCAGCAAATCGATTATTTTTTATCCAATAAGATCAACTACGGATTCGGTGAAGAAAATGGTGATTTGGCGCCGATTTATATCCCCATCAGTTCTATTGCTGATCCGGATCTCATTGATTCGAACTCCGGAAAAACAAGTATTATATAATAAAAAGGCCATCCGCATGTCTTCGGATGGCTTTTATGTGATATTTAACTGCATAAGTATTTTGTTAAGATGGCTTGAACCTCAGTCAAGTCCGTTTCTTTTGCAAATTCCAATTCGAAAGTTTTTCCCCTTGTCATTAATACAAGCCCGGTATCTGGATCAAACATCCCCGCTTCTTGAATGGCGAAGCTTTCAATTGTTTTATATGGAAGAAATACGCGCACTTTCTTTTTGGAGAACATTTTATTATCAAAGAAAATCACTCGTTTATTCGTAAAGCATATTTGGTCAACCCGCAGTTTATAAATCGTTTCGATCCGTTCTCCCTCAACGAGCAAAGCCTCCAGCTTTTTTGTGTCGGTTGATCTGCTGACAGAAAAAATTCCCAATGAAGAACCCCACTTTCTGCTTCTATACTATTGTTTTTACAATCATAAAAAATAAGTTCTTTATCCCTATATAAGAATACGACATAGACGGCATTTAAACCATTACGAACAGATTACATTTTTAGAACGTTCATCAAAAAAGCCCTTCGCGAAAGGTGCCGCTGTTATGAAGTAATACGGTTCAGCGGCAGAAAAGGTTTCAAGAAAACGATATTTTTTTCGAAAAGTCAGTTTTTTATTTTCGCCATAAAAAACCGCGGCTTCTCCAATGCCGCGGTTTCAACAAAACATCAACGATCCGTATCTTCAATCGTTCCTTCTTTATAGGTATCTGAAATTTGTTCCATCGTCGTGTCGGTGCCTTCTTCAGGTTGCACTTGCTGAAGCTGATCTGATGTTTTATTTTGTTTGTCTTGCTCTGTGTTTTTCATTTTGCAGCCACCTTTTATATGTAGTCTTTTTTAGTATGGCTCAGGCAAAATAAATTCATTCAGCTTTAAACTTCTTCAAAATACTCTTTGTAGAAGCCTCCGACTTTGTTTGTATTGTCTACAACAAAAATGAATTCTTCTGTTTCATTTTTGACTTCATACTCTTTACCCGGCGTCAGCACATTTTTAACAATGTATTTTTTCGCATCTGTATGTACGCATTTGACCTTTTTGACGCTTTCTTTTGTCTGCCAATTATTATGAATCATTTATAAAACTCCTTTTCTTAATCGATAAGCTTATTGTAGCCGTTTTTTCTTGTGAATTGCAATAACGGTTATCGATTGATTTTACCGGAGGTGTTATTATAGAATGACTGTATGCGCTTACTTTGCGCGGACATCAAGATGCTCAAAACAGACCATAAAAAAATTTCGGGAGGTTTGTTACGAATGAGTTCTTTAACGATGCAGATCACAAAAAGGCTGGAAACATTTTTACAGGGCACGAAGAAACTTTATATTGACGGAAAATTTGTTCCGAGCGCTTCAGGATCAACATTTGTCACACCGAATCCGGCAACCGGAGAAACGCTGATGACGCTTTACGAGGCACAGTCAGAAGACATTGACAGTGCAGTGAAAGCGGCACGCAAAGCCTTTGATCACGGCGAATGGCGCACTATGCCGGCCGCTTCCAGAAGCAGGCTGATGTATAAGCTTGCCGATTTAATGGAAGAGCACAAAACGGAACTCGCGCAGCTTGAAACACTTGATAACGGAAAACCGATTAATGAAACGACGAATGGGGATATCCCGCTCGCAATTGAGCATATGCGTTATTATGCGGGGTGGTCTACAAAGATAACCGGACAAACAATTCCGGTCGCCGGCTCATATTTTAATTACACCCGCCATGAGCCTGTCGGCGTCGTGGGGCAGATCATCCCTTGGAACTTCCCGCTCCTTATGGCGATGTGGAAAATGGGCGCCGCCCTTGCCACAGGCTGCACAATCGTTTTGAAACCGGCGGAGCAGACACCGCTGACTGCCCTCTATTTAGCGGAATTAATAGATCAGGCGGGCTTCCCTGACGGCGTCATCAATATTGTCCCAGGTTTCGGCGAAACGGCCGGGGAAGCGCTGACCAACCATGACGATGTCGATAAACTCGCTTTTACCGGTTCTACAGAAATCGGCAAAAAAATCATGGAAAAAGCCGCAAAAAAAATTAAACGCGTGACACTGGAGCTTGGCGGAAAGTCACCTAATATCATTTTGCCTGACGCCAATTTGAAGAAAGCCATTCCCGGCGCTTTAAACGGGGTCATGTTTAATCAGGGGCAGGTATGCTGCGCAGGCTCCCGTGTCTTCATTCACAAAGACAAATATGATGAGGTCGTCAGCGAAATGGTTTCATATGCGAAATCGCTTCAGCAAGGCGCCGGCCTTCACCAGGATACACAAATCGGCCCGCTCGTCAGTCAGGAACAGCATGAGCGCGTGCTTTCATATATTGAAAAAGGAAAAGCGGAAGGAGCCAAAGCTGTCGCGGGCGGCAGCTGCCCGTTTGAAGAAGGGTATTTTGTCTCCCCGACTGTATTTGCGGATGTGGATGACAGCATGACCATCGCAAAAGAAGAAATTTTCGGCCCAGTTTTAGCCGCCATTCCGTATGATACGGTAGATGAAGTGATTGAGCGGGCGAACCGCTCGGAATACGGCCTTGCAGCCGGACTTTGGACTGAGAATGTGAAAAACGCCCATTACATTGCTGACCGTCTCCAAGCCGGCACCGTTTGGGTCAACTGCTACAATGTTTTCGATGCGGCATCTCCTTTCGGCGGCTATAAGCAATCCGGCCTCGGGCGGGAAATGGGCTCTTACGCTCTGGATAATTATACAGAAGTGAAAAGCGTCTGGATCAATCTGGAAGATTAAATCAAACAAGAAACTGCTGCCTGTCAGCAGTTTCTTTCTTTTGTCATGCCGCCTTTTACATATGAATATATATGCTTCTGAAGGAGTTGAGCGAGTGTGAGCACAATTCATGAAAACGTCAGAAGCCGCCAAAAGAAAACCATCTCCCTATTAAGAGAAACGCAAAATGCGGACGGCTCATGGTCATTTTGTTTTGAAGGACCGATTTTGACAAACGCCTTTCTGATCCTCCTCCTCACTTCTCTTGGAGACAATGATAAAGAACTGATCGCTGAGCTTGCAGAAGGCATTCGCGCTAAACAGCGCCCGGACGGAACTTTTGCCAACTATCCTGATGACCGGAAAGGAAATGTGACCGCCACTGTACAGGGCTATGCCGGCTTGCTGGCTTCCGGTTTATATAGCCGTTCTGAGGCGCATATGATTCAGGCCGAACGCTTTATCATCTCAAATGGCGGCTTGCGCAACGTACACTTCATGACAAAGTGGATGCTTGCGGCAAACGGCCTTTATCCATGGCCCGCGCTGCATCTGCCATTATCTTTCTTAGTCATTCCCCCATCCTTCCCGCTGCATTTTTACCAGTTCAGTACATATGCCCGTATTCATTTTGTACCGATGGCCGTGACGCTTAACAAAAGATTTTCGCTGAAAAATCCCAACGTTCCGTCTCTCGCGCATTTAGATCGGCATATGACTAAAAATCCGTTTACATGGCTTCGTTCCGATCAGGATGAGAACAGAGACCTCTCTTCTCTTTTCGCGCACTGGAAGCGGCTTTTGCAGATTCCTGCCGCTTTTCACCAGCTCGGTCTGCGTACGGCCAAAACGTATATGCTTGACCGGATTGAAGAAGACGGCACATTATACAGCTATGCGAGCGCCACTATTTTTATGGTGTATGGCCTGCTCGCTCTCGGTGTATCGCGCCACTCCCCCGTTATCAGAAAAGCGCTTGCCGGCACGAAAGCTTTGCTCACGTCTTGCGGCAATATACCGTACCTGGAAAATTCAACGTCGACCGTTTGGGATACGGCGCTTCTCAACTATGCGCTTATGAAAAGCGGCATCTCAGATAACGATCAGATGATAACCAGCGCCGCCCGGTTTCTGCGTGAGCGGCAGCAGACGAAAGTCGCTGATTGGGCCGTTCACAACCCGCATGCTGAACCGGGAGGATGGGGTTTTTCAAACATCAATACAAATAATCCTGATTGTGATGACACAGCCGCAGTGCTCAAAGCCATTCCGCGAAAACTTTATCCCGCCTCATGGGAACGCGGACTGAGCTGGCTTTTGTCCATGCAAAACAGTGACGGCGGCTTCTCTGCTTTTGAGAAAAATGCCAATCATCCGCTGGTCCGCCTGCTGCCGCTGGAATCGGCTGAGGAAGCTGCCATCGATCCTTCAACAAGCGACTTAACCGGACGGGTGCTGCACTGTTTAGGAGAAGCGGGGCTTTCTTCTGATCACCCTCAGATTGAAAAAGCCGTCCAATGGCTGATCCGCCATCAAGAAGAGGACGGATCGTGGTACGGCAGATGGGGTGTCTGCTATATTTACGGCACATGGGCGGCGCTGACAGGGATGAAGGCTTGCGGCGTGAGCCAAAACCACCCGGCCGTAAAAAAAGCGATCCGCTGGCTGAAGTCCATTCAAAACGAGGACGGAAGCTGGGGGGAATCCTGTAAAAGTGCAGAAGAGAAAACCTATGTTCCGCTTTCTTACGGGACGCTTATACAGACGGCTTGGGCGGCCGAAGCTTTGCTGCAATACGAAAAACCTCATCATCAAGCCGTCACAAAAGGCATATCTTTTCTTATTGAAAACCGGCATTACGAAGGAGCCGCTTTTAGCTATCCGACCGGAATCGGCCTGCCGAAACAGTTTTACATCAGATATCACAGCTACCCGTATGTGTTTTCTTTGCTTGCGCTCAGCACTTTTATGAAAATGAGTGAAAAGGAGGAAGAAAAATGAAACGGCACGCTTATCAAACCGAGATGCTGAATTGGTGTGAAACCTTGAAGGAACAAGTCATTCAACAAGGTCGGTTCGATCGCTTCGCGGCACAAATCGACCGGATTTTTCACACCCTTCAGGATGATGGATTAACGGAGGCGGAATGGTACGAACAGGCATCAGCACTTTACCGGGACATTACTGAACCCGAAGAGCCGGATGAGCGCAGAGCCTATGTGCCGATCGGCAAGCATGTCCTCCCTAAACTGCCTTACAGTTATTCCGCACTGGAACCGTATATTTCAAGAGAGATTATGAAACTCCACCATACCAAACACCATCAGAGCTATGTTGACGGTCTGAATAAAGCAGAACTGGAGCTCAAAAAAGCGAGACAGACGAAACAGTACGACTTAGTGGCACATTGGGAGCGGCAATTGGCGTTTCACGGCGCGGGCCATTATTTGCACAGTATTTTCTGGTTTTCGATGAATCCAAACGGAAAAAGACGGCCGACGGGTGCACTCTTTCAAATGATTGATGTGTCATTCGGAAGCTATTCCGCTTTTAAAGAGCAATTTTCTCAAGCGGCGAAAAAAGTCGAAGGAGTCGGCTGGGCTATCCTAGTCTGGGCGCCGCGCGCCGGGCGGCTGGAGATTTTGGCCGCTGAGAAGCATCAGCTCTACAGCCAGTGGGACGTCATTCCTTTGCTTCCGCTGGATGTGTGGGAACACGCTTATTATTTACAATATAAAAACGACCGCGCGGCTTACGTGGATCAATGGTGGAATGTCGTTGATTGGCGGGAGGCGGAGAAACGGTTCGAGCAAGCGCACCGCGTGATATGGCCGCTTTATTAAAAAAGCCCCCGTCTTGAACGGGGGCGTGCTTCTTTTGGTTTAAAAAATACCAAGCACGTGCAGAAAAACGATAATAATGGCTACAGGAGCCACATAACGGATTAATAGGAGCCAGACTGCAAACCATTTTCGTTTTATACCGGAACCGCTTTTCAGTTCGTCAAACAACATCTGTTTCGGAATTTTCAGCGGTACGAAAACGGCAATTAAAAGCGCGCCCAGCGGCATTAAGACATTGCTGACCAGAAAATCCGCAGCGTCAAAAATACTGCGGTGAAAAAGAGAAACATCACTCAAAATTCCGTACGACAGCGCCGAAGGGACCCCGACAATAAATATAGCAAGTCCCCCGATCCATGCATACCGCTTCCGTTTTGCCGAATCGCCTTTTGACAAAACAGCAACTAAAATTTCAAGCATTGAAAAAGCCGATGTCAGCGTCGCAAATAAAAACAGCAGCAAAAAGGCGAGTAAAAACACGATGCCCAACGGCATTTGGTTAAAGACGGTCGGCAGCACGTTAAATAAAAGCTGCGGGCCTTGATCCGGCTTGAGGCCGAATGCAAACACCGCCGGAAAAATCGCCACTCCCGCCATCACAGCAACAAGGACATTTAATACCGTCACCGATACGGCGGATTGAACAATATTTTCTTCTTTTTCTAAATATGCGCTGTATGTAACCATTACGGACACTCCGACGCTTAACGAGAAAAATGATTGTCCCATCGCATATAAAATGGTATTGGCATCCATCGCGCCAAAATCAGGCATGAAGAAGAATTTTAATCCCTTCGCTGCATCATGCAGCGTAACGGAGCGGATCATTAAAAGAATAAACAGAATAAACAGAGCCGGCATCAGCACCTGGCTTACCTTTTCGATGCCGCTGCTCACCCCTTTTGCCACAACTAAAATCGTCAGCACGATAAACAGCAGCTGACCGAAAACCGCTGCATAAGGATTTGAAATGGTATTGATAAATAACGTATCAAATCCCGAAGAAAGCGATAAACCGCCTGTAAAGCCTTTTATAATGTAGATTAATATCCATCCCCCCACTACGCTGTAGAAGGATAATAGAATAAAACACGTAATGATTCCGAGATATCCGATCCAGTGCCACTTTTTCCCCGGCGCGAGCGCCTTATAGGATTCAACGGCGTTTTTTTGTGTTTTTCTGCCGATAATAAATTCAGCAAGCAAAAGCGGCAGTCCGATTAAAACAGTAAATAAAATAAAAACAAGCAGAAAAGCGCCGCCTCCGCTGGTTCCCGCTACGTAAGGGAACTTCCATATTGCGCCGAGCCCGATTGCAGAGCCGGCCGTAGCTAAAATAAATCCCAGCTTAGATGACCATTGATTAGCTTCTTTCACTTCAGCACTCCCAATTCATTTCAGTATAAAAATCAATTGTAAGAATATATGTCTGAATAGTCAAGAAGATGTTAGTTTACATAATAATTTTATTGAAAACTTATATTAAATATTGAATTATTCAGAAAATTATTTATAATGGAATACAGAAAAGTCAGTCATATTTTCTGACTGATTGATTGAATGTAAAAGGAGCTGTGTTTATGGAATGGCTGAAAAAAATAAGCGGGTTTGCGGGCCAAACCTTTGGCTTGTGGGTTATCGTCTTTGCCGGTTTAGGATTCGCCTGCCCTGATTTGTTTTCTTGGATCAGTTCTTATATGACGATTTTCCTTGGTATTATTATGTTTGGGATGGGGCTTACTCTTCAAGCAGACGATTTTAAAGAATTAATCAGAAAGCCTTGGCATGTCGTGATCGGAGTCGCTGCCCAGTTTACGATTATGCCGCTTACGGCTTTCTGTTTATCAATCGGGCTCCGCCTCCCCGCAGAAATCGCCGCGGGCGTCATTCTGGTCGGATGCTGTCCGGGCGGTACGGCATCAAACGTCATGACGTTTTTGGCGAAAGGCAATACGGCGCTTTCTGTTGCGGTCACCACGATCTCAACATTGCTTGCTCCTATTGTAACGCCGGCACTTATTATGCTGTTTGCGAAAGAGTGGCTCCCCGTTTCTTTCGGTTCACTGTTTGTTTCCATTATGCAAGCCGTGCTTTTGCCGATCGTCCTCGGGGTGATTGTGAAGCTGTTCTTCAAAAAACAGGTCGGACAAGCCGTGCACGCGCTTCCTCTCGTGTCGGTAATCGGCATCGTAGCGATTGTATCCTCTGTCGTCAGCGTAAATCGTGAGCATCTGCTTCAATCAGGACTGCTGATTGTGTCTGTCGTCATCTTACATAACGGAATCGGATATTTGTTAGGATTCCTGACTGCAAAGCTGTTCAAAATGGATTATGCTTCACAAAAAGCGATTGCGATCGAAGTCGGAATGCAAAACTCCGGACTGGGTGCAGCGCTTGCGACAGCGCATTTCTCCCCTTTGTCAGCCGTACCGAGCGCAATTTTCAGCATATGGCACAATCTGTCGGGGTCTGTTCTTGCCACCTACTGGTCTAAGAAAAAAGAGAAAAACAGCACCGAAGAAGAAGAAACGGCAAAGATTCCGTTTTCATAACTGAACAAGGATAGGCTGGCCGCTCCTATCCTTTTTTATTCTGCAGATCATGAAACAGGCGCAAAAGCGCTTTTTTTATATCCCCCTGAAATAAACCTCCATGATAACAAATCAATTGGCGGATATCATAATCGAGCAGCCGCTGCACAGAACGGACCGCATCATCCATATGTAACGTATAACTAGGATTAGCAAGGTTCAGCTTTCCGTCTTCAATGACGACCGCATCACCTGTGACCATAGTTTTTTCGGCAGGCAGATAAAGACTGATATGGCCGGGTGTATGACCCGGCGTGGCTACAACGCGAATGCCTCCGCACCAAGGCAGCAGCTCGCCGTCAGTAACTGTCCGGTGAACTGGAGCCGATTCGACTGATTGAAGCGAGCGGATGAACTGTTTTGCATAAGGCTTTGCATCCTCTGACAATGAACAAAACGTTGATTCAGCCTGCTCAAGCCGTAAAGATTTTTTAGAGCCGTCAATATACGGCGCTTCACGCTCATGTGCTGTCACGCTGACATCCGGATGAAAACGGTATAATGCAGCGAGTGAGCCGATATGGTCTATGTCGTGATGCGTTACAATAATTTTTGTCAATGAATGAAGCGACATTCCATGCCGGGCGGCAGCATGTTGAAGATGGTTTGTAAAACCGGGATATCCGCAGTCTATTAATATCGTGTCATGTTCGTCTTGCAGAAGAACCGGAGTGATAGAATGCAATTCTTCATTATATTCAAATTCGATCTCAAGCGGATAACAGCTTTTCATATAAATTCTCCCCTTCTCTCAATAAAAAAAGTACACTGCTTGTAAGGGCAGTGTACTTTTTGTCTGTCTCAAATTATCCTTCCAGCAACAGCTGTTCCGGATCTTCAAGCAGGTTTTTAATGGTGACAAGGAATCCGACCGCTTCTTTACCATCTACAATTCTGTGATCATATGATAAAGCGATGTACATCATCGGACGGTTTTCAGAGCGCTCCGCATCAATCGCTACTGGGCGCAGCTGAATTTTGTGCATACCTAAGATCCCAACCTGAGGGCTGTTTAGGATTGGTGTTGACATAAGCGATCCGAATGTACCTCCGTTTGTGATCGTGAAGGAGCCTCCTTGCAGCTCACCTAATGTTAATTTATTGTTTCGCGCTTTTTTCGCAAGTTCGCCGATCTCTCTTTCAATGCCGGCAAACGTCAGGCGGTCAGCGTCACGCACGACTGGGACGACAAGCCCTTCTTCAGCCGCGACAGCGATACCGATGTCATAGAATTTTTTCACGATCAGCTCATCGCCTTGAATTTCAGCGTTAAGGAGCGGGAATTTTTTCAATGCAGCCACGACGGCTTTTGTAAAGAACGACATGAAACCTAGTTTTACTTCGTTTTGCTCAAGGAATTGGTCTTTACGGCGTTTTCTTAGATTCATAACGGCCGTCATGTCAACTTCGTTAAATGTAGTCAGCATCGCAGAAGTCTGCTGCACTTCAACCAATCGTTTCGCGATCGTCTGTCTGCGGCGGGACATTTTTTGCACTTCGACAGGTTTGTCAAAGCTTTGCTGTGTTTTTTGAGCCTGCTGTTTCGGCTGTGCCGCAGGTTTTGAAGCCGGTTTTTCATAAGCTTCCACATCTTGCTTGCGCACGCGGCCGAGCAGGTCCCCCGTCGGAATTTGTGATAGATCAATTCCTTTTTCCCTTGCCAGCTTGCGTGCAGCCGGAGACGCTACCGTTCTGGATTTCGCTTCTGATTGTGCTTCCTGGCTGACTTCTTGTGCAGCAGGTTCAGCTTTTGCTTCCTCTTTCGTTTGTTCATTGGCTGGAGCACTTTCTGAAGGGGCGGGTGCAGAACTTTCGCCAGCGCCTTCTGTAATGGTACCGATAATTTCTCCTACTTGGACGGTATCACCCGAATCTTTCAATACCTCTTTTAGAACACCCGATTCTTCTGCTGTCAATTCAACATTTACTTTGTCCGTCTCCAGTTCAAGCAAGTACTCACCCTGTTCTACATAATCACCGGGCTGCTTTAACCATTGGGCTATCGTTCCTTCTGAGATTGATTCTGCTAATTCAGGTACCTTAATTTCCGCCATTTTTTCATTTCCCCCTTAGTTTTTGCGAGTCAAGCTATCAGATACAATGCGTTCCTGTTCTTTTTTGTGGACTGTCGGATCTCCTTCTGCGGGACTGGATCGTCTTCTTCGGCCGATGTATTGGACATTTACTCCTTTTGGCGCGATTTCCGTCAGATACGGGCTGATATAACTCCATGCCCCCATGTTCTGCGGCTCTTCCTGAACCCAAACGATCTCTTGCAGGTTCGGCAGTTTGGCGAAAAGCTCCTTCGTATCTTTTGCCGGGAACGGATACAGCTGTTCGATTCTGGCAATATGAAGCCAATCCTTATCGCCTTCCATTTTGTTGAAGTGATCGCTGATATCAATTGACACTTTTCCGCTTGATAATACGACGCGAGTCACTTTTTCGTAAGCATGGGAAAGTCCGGACTGCTCATAGACAGGCTTGAATCGGCTTTCGCTCAGTTCCTGCACTTCAGATACCGTATTCGGGTTGCGCAGCAGGCTCTTCGGCGTCATGATCACAAGCGGGCGGATTTCCTCACGAAGCAGCATTTTCGCTTGTCTTCTTAAAATGTGGAAATACTGAGCCGCACTTGTCAGGTTGGCCACCGTCCAGTTGTTTTCCGCCGCCAGCTGCAGGAACCGCTCAACGCGGCCGCTGGAGTGTTCAGGGCCCTGCCCTTCGTAACCGTGAGGCAGCAGCATGACCAGGCCTGATTTTTGTCCCCATTTTGCCCGTCCTGCAGATATGAATTGATCAAAATAGACTTGAGCCGCATTGGCAAAGTCCCCGTACTGCGCCTCCCACATCACAAGCGTTTCAGGCGAATACACGTTGTATCCATATTCAAAGCCGAGAACCGATCCTTCAGAGAGCGGGCTGTTATGCACCGTAAATGAAGCAGCGCAGTCGTCTAAGTGATGGAGGGCAACAAATTCTTCTCCTGTTTCGCTGTCATGCAGCACAAGGTTTCTTTGAGCGAACGTTCCGCGCTCTGAATCCTGTCCGGTCAGCCGGATCGGCGTGCCGTCTTTCAAAATGGAAGCAAACGCAAGCGATTCAGCCAATGACCATTCAACTTTACGGTCATCATCAAACGCTTTTGCACGTCTTTCCAGAATTCTTTTCAGCTTGCCGAACACGTTAAAAGATTCCGGCCAGTTGATAAGTTCGCCGTTCAGCTTGCGGAGAACATCAAAATCAATGGCTGTGTCAACGTCTGGAAAACCGTTGGACACCGGTTCCGGCAATTCAATTTCCCGTACGGCGTCTTCTTTTTTGGCGGGCACCTTTTTATAGGCGTCTTCAATACGTTTTGTCACTGCCGTTTCGATGTTTTGCGCTTTTTCCTCGCTGATCAGTCCTTCACTTACGAGTTTTTCCGCAAAGATCCGCTTGACAGTCGGGTGTTTTCTGACGGCGTCATACAGCATCGGCTGTGTCGTTGACGGCTCATCCATTTCATTGTGGCCGTACCGTCTGTACCCGATTAAATCGATTAAGAAATCTTTATTGAACCGCTTCCGGTATTCAACCGCAAATTTAACGGCTGACAGGCATGCTTCCGGATCATCCGCGTTGACGTGAACGATCGGGATTTCGTAGCCCTTCGCCAAATCACTGGCATATTTCGTGGACCGTGATTCATCGCTTTCTGTTGTAAAGCCGATCATATTATTGGCGATGATATGAATGGCCCCGCCGACCTGATAGCCTTTCAGAGAGCTTAAGTTCAGCGTCTCGGCGACAATGCCTTCTCCCGGAAACGCTGCGTCACCGTGAATTAAAATGGCGAGCGATTTTGTTTCGTCTTGAACCGGGTACCCCTTTTGCGTTCTTGTTTCCTGTGCCGCCCGCGTGCTTCCTTCCACAATCGGATTGATGAATTCCAAGTGGCTCGGGTTATTTGCAAGCGTAATCCGCGCGCTTTTGGTTTCAGCATCCTGAAGCTGTCTGTCTGCACCGAGGTGATATTTTACATCGCCCGTCCAGCCGTAGCTGATGCCGGTCGATCCTTCAGACGGCACAAGGTCTTTATTCGGCGCGTGCTGGAATTCTGAGAAAATAATCTCATACGGTTTGCCGAGCACATGCGCAAGCACATTTAAACGGCCTCTGTGCGCCATCCCGATATTGACATTGGTTGTGCCCGCTTTCACAGACTGGGCGATAATGTCGTCAAGAACCGGCACAAGCGCGTCTAATCCCTCAATTGAGAAACGCTTCTGACCGACGAATGTCCGGTGTAAAAATTGTTCAAATCCTTCTACTTCCGTCAGTCTTTCTAAAACGGCTGACAGTTTTTCCGGTGAATTTTTCCGGAACAGTTCTCCGGATTCGACCATTTTTGTAATCCATGCGCGCTCTTCGAAATCATGCACATGGTCAAACTCGAAGGAGATGGTTCTTTTATAGGTATTGCGTAAATGCTGGATGGCTTCTAAGCCGTTTGTTATATTGGCAGGTGCGTCTTTACAGATGACAGACGCGGGTATTGCTTTCATTTCTTCTTCTGTAAGCCCGTACTCGGATAACGGAAAGAGCTCGCTCTTTTTCGGATCCTTTCTGAGCGGATTGACGGAAGCGTTCAGATGGCCATAGGTTCGAATATCTTCTGCAAGTTTAACTGCTGCTGCGATCTTTTGAATCAGATCTGCGGTGACGCGTCCCTGTTCCTTTGTTCCCGATGCCTCTTTTATTTGGCTTGGCGGAGCGCCGAGTTCGTCAAACATGTCTTTCAGATCCGGATCAATGCTGTCTGGATCTTCAGCATATTGGTCGTACAGCTCCAGTGCGTAGCCGAGGTTCGGTCCGTAAAAATCTTCCCAATTCATTCTTTGTTTCATATTATTTTGAAACATTTGAATATTACCCCCAACCTAGATAATCAAGTGATCAATTCACTATCTTGAAATAACTTTTGAACGCTGTGCCCAAAATTATGTAATAAAAACGCTTCCAAGGATATTTTACCACTGATTGCGTTTGGATTCTACCTTGATTGTTCACAAAATAGTAAAAAAAACAGATCAATACCGAAAAAATTAAATCATTTTAAAATAAAAAGCGAAAAAGCATAGGAAAAAGCCTATCCTATGCTTTTATGAAGCAGTTTTTTCAAGAGCGGATACAGCACATCGGGCAGCTGATCGACATCCGGAACAAAAATACTGTACTTTCCGTACATATCCTGAATGGTTTTCATCTGTGATTCTTCTATCGCAGTATTGGACAGAAAAACATTTATGACTTCTATCCCTTTTTTTCTCGCTTCGATGACAGCCTCGCTCGTATCGACGATGCCGTTTTGTTCGTATCCGAATGCTGCCGGCTCTCCGTCTGAAAACACGATTAAAAATTTTTGCGCCTCACTCCGCCGCATCAGCTGTTTCGTCATTTGTCTGATGGCGTACCCGTCTCTGTTATCTTCTTCAGGCGCAAGCTGCATGATCAGCGGACCCGCCGCCTGCAGCAGCGACTCTTCAAACGGAATGACGGTATTGAAGAAATTCGGCTGGCTCGTTTCGGTCGCTTCGTTCGTATCCTCCCAAAATCCGACGATCTGGTGCGGTACAGACACTGATTTCAAGGCTTCATGAAAAAGAACGATCCCTCTTTTTGTTTCATCCATTTTGTCGAACATGCTGGCCGAACAATCGACAAGCAATGTAAAAACGGCGTCAATGTCTGAAGACGGGTCCTGCTTTTTATAGAAAAGGCGCGGGTTCCGCTCCGTAAAATAGCGGATCAGTTTGCGATTCAGCCGGCCTGCGTGAAGGTCGGTCCGCGGGAGCGTTTTTTTGTGCTCAAGTGTTTTTTGTATCATCTGCTTCAGGCGTTTTTGATATGATTCTATCGTTTTTGCCTGTTCTTTATAAGACTGCTCCTCTTCAGGAGACGCTTTATGAGGCGTTTGATAAACCGGGAAGGCAAATTTGTTTTCTTTTCCGTCAGCCAGCCCCGCGCCCTTATGTTCATCCTGAATGGATTCAAGCGCTTCCAGTTTGGAGTAATCCTCTCTTTTCGTCTGACGTGCGGAACCTTGAACGGAGCCGAGCGCCTGGTCACCGTCATCGCCTTCTCTGGCCGCGTCTTTCCCAAGATCTGATTTCGCGCCGTGCTCAATATCAAATTGAAGGAAACTTTTTGACGGCGCTTCGGTTTCCCGGTGCCACGTATTCATTTTCTCTTCAAGGATTTCTTCATCTCCGTCGGAAGACTCAGGGAGCGTGAGATCGTCACTTAACGAAGGCGCTTTTTTTACGCTTTCGAATAAAGGCTCTTCAGCCGCTTTTTCGTAATCAAGTTCCGGCAGAAAAAAGTACGTGTTCAGCATATCTTTCTCAAGCACTTCATCAAGGCCTTCCATGAGGTCTTCCGTTATTCTTGCGATTTGTTCCGTAGAATCCGCCTCATACACCCGGATGAGCTGACGTTCAATATACGGTATCATCATATCAATATGTTCATGCATGGAAGGAATGCCTTCAAGCGGAGACTCAGCCGTCAGCTTGACAAACATCGCGCAATACAAAGCGTCGGTGAAAATGCTCCGTTCTAAATTCAATGTCAGCTGCGTCGTGAAATATTTCCTGTACATCTCCCTCCGCTTCTGAAAAACACGTTTCGTTCCCGGCCGTTCTTTTTTGATCAGCTCTTCAATTCTGATATCCTCAAGCAGCATAAACAGCTGCTTGGCAAAGCTTTGGCGGGTGAAGTGCCGGTGAACGTCATTTAAAAACCCCGCAAATTCCCGAAATGAGCTGCTGCGTGTTCCGACAGCGCGCAAATAGACATCGCTTTTCAGGCCGGCTTCCATATCCCCGGCTGATCGGTCTTTCCAAAAGTGGCTCATGTAAATTTTCTTTTCAAAGGGATTGTAGTAAGACTGCACGCCGTATTCCACTTCAACTTCACTGCTTCTGGTCAGTGTTTTGGCCAGGTCAGTCAGCATCATGAACAAAAACGAATCAATCGTGCTGTCGTTAAATTTGATAAACTTCATTGTATATCCCTCATTCGAACAGCGTTTCTGCAATATTTCTGACAGCGGCTTTTTCCCTGTCGTCGTCAAGTTTTTCCACGATGCCTCTTTCAATCGCCCGTTTCGGCGGGATGTACGCAGCCAAGTCGCACGTATCAATGAGAGCCCTGATGGACGCCGCTTCTTCTGACACTTGTCCGTTATGCGCTTGTGCGATTAAATCAGAAGACAGCGTCATAAAGCGTTCAATTAATTTCTCATCTTTTAAGACAGACTGAGAGGTCAGCACCTGTTTCAGGAGGCTTCCTTTAATATACGGAACATCAATGATGACAAAACGGTTTTTAAGGGCTTCGTTCAGCGGAACGGTGCCGACGTAGCCTTCATTAATCGCGGCGATAACACCGAATCCTTCGCTTGCCTTAATCACTTCTCCTGTAAAGGGATTTGTCATCATTTTTCTGTAATCAAGCACGCCGTTTAGAATCGGAAGGGTTTCAGGCTTTGCCATATTGATTTCGTCAATGTATAAAAAATGTCCCTCGTTCATTGCGGTTGTTACAGGTCCGGGAACGAATTCAATTGTCGCCTGTCCCTGTTCATTTTCAATCGTTTTATAGCCGACAAGCGCTTCTGCATCGAGGTCTACGGAGCAGTTGACGCTGTGCATCGGTTTATGAAAATAGTTCGAAAGCGTTTCCGCCAATTTTGTTTTCCCTGAACCCGTCGGTCCTTTTAATAAGATATTTTTTCCCATTGTCAAAGCGATGACGGCATCGAAAACAATCGCTTTATCTTCGGCCTCATAGCCTGATGATCCGATTAAATCCCGGAATTCTTGGGAAACGGGATGATTTTGATAAGCCTGCAGTTTGTTTTGTATATCTTCCGGAAGTGATAGGTGCTGTAATTCTGAAGTCATAGGTGATGTTTCCTTTCCATTTGTATTCCATAACCGAGTATACTAAAAAAGCCCTTGTATACTCAATACAAAAGGGCTCATTCCCTGCGGGCGCTTTTTGTCAGGGGAGCGCAGGCGATTCTGGCTCCGGAATTTCCGCTCGGGTTTGTTAAATAATCGTCCGTATGTTCATGAATGACGAACGCGCTTCCGTCCCGGTCGAGCAGGCTGAGTCTGCTCCCTTCTTTTAATGAAGTTTGCGGCGCATTCATAATAACATCCACTTTACCGTCAGCCCCCACTTCAAGATTGGGGAGATCCCCGGCGTGATGACCCATCGGATTGTTGAAGCCGTGTTCTTTGTTCAAAGGGTTGAACGGTCCCCCGGCTGATTCGAAATCAGGTGCCTGACATGTCCCTTTTTCATAAATATGAAATCCGAGAGAAGTGCCGGGCGGCAGATGCCCCGCTGATATATGAATGTCTGACCCTTCATCATCAGATTCCCTCACTTCGATATATCCGATCGTTTTTCCGTTTTGATTGATGAGTCCGGCATGCTCACGGTATGCAGATGCTTCCAATGCGCGGCTTTCCTCATGTTTTTTGGGCGGAACAGGAGCGGGTCTCCCCCCGCAGCCGCAAAGCGTAATTGATGCGAGCATGAGAAAAAGCAAGAGACGATTCATGCTTCCTCCCCCTTATTTTTTACCCATCAGTCTTGTCAAAACGTGAAAATGGTAAACAAAAAAAGCCCCGAAAGGCTTTTTTTAAAAATAACTGCGCGCTCCTAAATACGCTTTTTTCCAATACGGATTGCTTAAGTTTGAAACTTCAACCCCGGAGGAGCTTGCGTGAATAAAATCTCCTCCGCCCAAATACATTCCCATATGAGAAGGGCCCGCTTTATATGTCGTAAAGAAGACAAAGTCGCCTGCTGACGGCTGGCTGATATGTTTCATCGTATTCCAATATCCGGCCGTGCTCAGACGGGAAACAGAGGTTACCTTATTTAAAAGGTAATAGATGTAACCGCTGCAATCGAAGCCCGCAGGCGTATTGCCTCCCCAGCGGTAAGGCACGCCGACATGTTTTTTCGCCTCGCCTATCATTCTGTCAATCTTTGACCCTGTCACCGGAGGTTCGGGAGTATTCGGCTTGTTTGGCTTTGCCGGTTTGTTATCCGGCTGCCGCACAGGATCTTCTGTTTTTCCCGTTCCGTTAATCACCAGAACTTGTCCGATTTGAAGCACATCAGTTGTCAATTTATTTTTTTCTCTGATGAGCTGAGCGGTGATGCCGAACCGATTAGCAATTTTCCAGAGGGAATCGCCTGCTTTTACTTTGTAAGTGGATGGCTTCTCAGAAGGGTTTGAATGAGATGGCGGTGTTGTGCCGCTGTTTCCGTTATGTGAAGAACCTTTGATCTTTAATACTTGATTCGGATACAGCATGTCTGATGTTAATTGATTCAGCTTTTTCAGTTCGGCGATGGTGACGCCGGTTTGATTGGCGATTTTCCACAGCGAGTCACCCGGCTTCACAGTGTAAGTCCCTGATGCGCCTTTATCAGGCTTTGTCTGTCTGCCGCCTCCGTCCGTGCCGCCGGCAGACCCTTTAATTTTCAGTTTCTGGCCGGGATAGATGACATCTGAACTCAAACGGTTCAGGCTTCTCAGCTCAGAAACGCTCATTTTGTATTTTTTTGCGATCACCCATAATGAGTCTCCGTATGTAACTGTGTAAGCACCCGTGCTTCTTTTTCCTTTTTGACCCGTTTTATGTGTGCCGCTGCCGTCAGGAATGTGCAGCCGCTGTCCTGGGTGGAGTATCGTTGATTTCAGTTTATTTTCCGCCTGCAGGGCTGAAATACTTGTATGATATTGCCGGGAAAGCTTCCAAAGAGAGTCGCCGCTTTTTACTTGAATGGTTTTTGCTTCAGCGGGATGCACGGCGAAGGTTGAAGTCATTACTGCAGATACAGCCAGACCGGCTGCGATTTTTTTCTTCATATAACGAAAAACCTCCTATTTATCATTGCTGAAAGGGACGTTCCTTTTCTTTGAACGCCGCCTGTTATGCAGGATTCATTCAGAAGTCGACATTAATTCCGATTCATTTGGCCTTAGATCATCACCAATGCCACACATTTTACATAAATTGAGAACATTTCACAAAAGACTTTAGAATCATTTTCATAACATGGCTTTTTTCCGCGACATTCCACCTTTCTTGTCTGTTTTTCATACAATTCTCTTTACGGCGTGAAAAATCCTCCCGAAAAACAATCAAAAAAAGCCCGCTTCCTTTAAAGGAAGCGGGTGACGGCTGATTACAGAACCCGGGTCTCGGCAGTTTTCACGTCTTCTGCTATCAATTCCGCTGCACGCTGTGCTCCGCCGGCCGCTTTCAGGGATTCTCCGATTTCAGAAGCTTTTGTCTGATATTCAGGATTTTCGCTCAATTCTTTTATTGCTTCAGTGAGCAGTTCCGCTGTTACATCTTCTTTTTTAAACATCTTGCCCGCGCCCGTGTTTTCCACTTGGCTTCCGACGGCGAACTGATCTGCGCCCATCGGAATGACGATCATCGGGGTTTTGTAGTAAAGCCCTTCGCTCGTACTGTTCATTCCGCCGTGAGTGATAAATAAGTCCGCTCTCTTCAGGATCTCAAGCTGCGGAACATAAGGCTTTACAATGACATTCTCAGGAATTTCATCAAGCTCCGCTGGATCAAGATGTTTGCCGATTGACATGACGGCTTTTCCGTTAAAGTTTCTGGCCGCTTTTAAGCATTTATTAAACAATTCCTTCTGATTGTTAAAAATCGTGCCCATGGAAATAAACAGGACTTTTTCTCCTTCAAGCTGTTCAAACGGGAAATCTTGAGCCGCCGCCCTTTTGGTTATGGACGGGCCGACAAAGAGATAAGAATCGCCAAACTCTTCTTCTTTCGGCTGAAACGCTCTTGAAGTAAACACGATGGTTTTTCTGCCGTCATTTGAGAAAATATCATACGGCGTTTTAATGTCTGCGCTGAATTCTTCATTGAGCCGGCTGACCGCTTCGGTATAAGCCGGATAATGAGATGATTCCTCTGATACAAGGTTTGTATTTGAAAACACTTCTTTAATAAATGCTTCATTCATTGCAAATGTCGTACAAAGTGAATATGCCGGCAGTTTCAGCTGGTTTCTCACGAGCCTTCCTGCCAGAAAATGATGATCATACAGGATGTAGTCGTAGGATTCACCTTTTACTTCTTCAAGAATCCGGAGTGCGGCTTTTTTGGAAGTCTCAATCATTAATAGTAAAAACTCGGTAGCGTCCCGCTGTTCATCACCCGTTGCGTTTTTTCCGAATTCATCTTTTCGGAAATCTTCATATTCACGGAATTCCGCTCCGCTTGACGCGATTTTGTTCTCATATTCCTTCACGCCGTAATATACGACATGTTCCCCTTTTGCCTTCAGTTCTTTTACGACGCCTAAAGACGGATTGATATGGCCTTCTCCCGGAAAGCCGATCATCAATACATTTGCCATCTTTCCACTCCCTATTCTTTTAAATTTTATGTATATTTAAACGATAACATCAATACAGAAAAAGGTAAAGATGTTCACCTTATTAATATTAAATGGGTACAATATTCCCATTTTCTTATTATTTCGTATGAAGCGCCCGCGGCGAAACAAGCGGATACAGTCCGCCGTCTTTAGCAAAGGACATTTTTCCCGTTTCTTCTGAAACAACGAGCACGAGTGCATCAGTCACGGCCGAAAGACCCATCGCGGCCCTGTGGCGCGTCCCGTATTTAAGATCGACATGTTTTGTTGTGAGCGGAAGCACATTGGCTGCTGATACAACCCGGTTTTCTCTGACCAATACGGCTCCGTCGTGAAGCGGATTGCCGGGATAAAAAATACTCTCAATTAAAGCCGCACTGATCTCGGCATGCAGGCTGGTCCCTTTTTGTATTATTCCGTCCAGCGGATCTGCACGTTCAATCACAATCAGCGCTCCGTGTTTTTCTTCCGCCAGATGCTGCACGGCCCTCGCCAGCTCTGTATAGGAAGGCGTAAAATGTTCGATATATGTCTGCAGGTAAAACGACGAAGCGACAGCCTGCATTTCCTGAAACGTATGTCCCAGTTCATCTAATTCGCAAAGAAGGCATTGGTCTTTTTCATCCAATGTCCGCAGTATCATTCCGGCATCCTCTGTAATTTGTTTCAAATACGTTTGAACGGCAGCGGTAAACGCGCTTTCCGTCATTTGAGTGTGGCGCATGTCACATCAGCTCCTTTCCCTTATTTTCTGTATCGCGCGCATGGATATGCGCCGCTGTGTGCACCATAATCATGAAAGGAGGCGCACATCATATGGAATTCGCACGGCTGATGCAATATATCTGCACCTTTTTAGGGGTCATTTCACTTTCATTCATTTATGCCAAGATGTTTAAAAAGCCGAAACCGGACAAAAAAGAGTAGGCCGGCTTTCATTGCTTTTTATACATAAAATGTTATAATTTCTCTCGTTAAAATAAAGAAACGGGGAACCTAACTTGAGAGAAACGAACACGATCGGCCAAAAGGTCAGACAGCTGTTACATATCTTCATTCCGATTTTAATCACACAGGCGGGCCTTTCCCTGATCACCTTTTTGGATACGGTGATGTCAGGAAAAGTGAGCGCCGCCGATTTAGCCGGGGTTGCAATCGGTTCAAGCCTGTGGACACCGGTTTATACGGGCCTTGCAGGAATATTAATGGCCGTTACGCCCGTTGTTTCGCAGCTGTTTGGAGCCGGCAGACAAAAGGAAGTGCCGTTTTCTGTCATCCAGGCCGTTTATGTAGCGGCCGTTCTCAGTGCGGCGGTTATCCTGATCGGCTTTTTCACCGTTGATATGATCTTGGGACATTTGGGACTGGAACCTCGTGTCCGGACGATCGCAAAACACTTTTTAGGATTTTTATCCCTCGGTATTTTTCCTTTGTTTGTGTACACCGTTTTGCGCTCGTTTATTGATGCACTCGGCAAAACGCGAGTCACAATGCTTATTACGCTTTGCTCATTGCCTATTAATTTTGTTTTAAATTATGTATTTATTTTCGGGAAATTCAACATGCCGGCATTGGGCGGAGTCGGTGCGGGGCTCGCTTCTGCCCTGACTTACTGGTGTATTTGCGCCATCAGCTTTTTTATCGTCTGCAGATTTGAGCCGTTTGCCGGGTACTCTGTATTTCGGAAACTGTACCGTTTTTCTCCGTCTGAATGCAGAAAGCTTTTGAAAATCGGTTTGCCTATCGGTTTTGCGGTATTTTTTGAAACGAGCATTTTTGCGGCTGTCACACTGCTTATGAGCCATTTTCAGACGGTGACGATTGCAGCCCACCAAGCGGCAATGAATTTTGCCTCCCTCTTGTATATGCTGCCGCTCAGCGTTTCCATGGCCATGACCATTTTAGTCGGCTTTGAAGCAGGCGCAAATCGCTATAGAGATGCCCGCTCATACAGCTATATCGGGATCGTGATGGCGCTTAGTTTTTCTTTATGCACGGCGGCTTTCATTTTACTGTTCAGGCCGCAGATCGCCGGAATGTATACATCAGATCCGGCGGTGCTCATGTTGACGCAGCACTTTTTAATCTATGCGCTGTTTTTCCAGCTTTCTGATGCCGTAGCAGCTCCGATACAAGGCGCTCTGAGAGGATATAAGGATGTCAACTATACACTCGGCGCGGCTTTTGTGTCGTATTGGATTATCGGGCTTCCGGTCGGTTACGCAGTCGGCACTTATACGGGCCTCGGGGCATACGGCTACTGGATCGGGTTAATTGCAGGACTTGCCGCAGGAGCTGTCGGTTTATTCTTCAGACTGATGAAACTGCAAAAGCGTTATGTGAAAAAAATGATGATTTTATAAAGGAGGAGCAGCAATGCCAAAACATAAACTGCTGTACGATTATTTAACTGAACGGGCGGAGGACATCAGTCAGACATGGTTTGATACGCTTCATGAAACGGATCCTGATTCTGTTTATGCTTCTACTGACCCGGCTGTACTCACAAATCTGAAAAAACAAAATCTGGCGTTTAATTATCAGCTCAATCGGATTTTTTCTGAAGAGAAGGAAGTATATACAGCGGCCTTGGAAAAGTGGGCGTTTGAAGCCGCACGGGATAAAGAACATTTAAAAACTCCCATCCATTATATTATTCGCGAGTTTATCAGAGTTCGTGATTTGTATGTCGGCCATGTAAAGCAGTTTACCAGACTTCATTCGGACACCGTGACAGAAGAAGATGCCGAAGATATATTCCATACGCTGATCAAATCGTTTGATGTGGTCATTCATATTTTCATAGAGGAAATGTATAAAAACACAAACATTCAGCTTGAAGCGCAAAAAGAATTGATCACCGAGCTGAGCTCGCCGGTAATTGTGCTTTTTGACAATGTCGGGCTGCTGCCGCTGATCGGGGATATTGACACGGCAAGAGCCAAAATGATTTTGGAGAATACGCTGCACCAGTGTTCAGAGAAGCGCATCACGCAGCTGTACATTGATTTATCGGGCGTAGCCATGATTGATACGATGGTTGCCCAACAGCTTTTCACCTTAATTGAATCACTCGGAATGCTCGGCGTGAAAGCGACATTATCCGGAATCCGTCCTGAAATCGCCCAAACCGCGGTGCAGCTCGGACTGAGTTTTTCAAATTTATCAATACGGTCTTCGCTTGCGGAAGCGATCGCTTCCGATCTGACACAAAAAAAGGGATAAGGCATTTCAGCCTTATCCCTTTTTTTATCAGTCTTTCCACGGATATGTCCAATACACTTCTTCTTCAAACCATGTCTGAAGAACCGGCTCGTTATTTTTTATTTTTTCTTCCAGCTCTCTCAGCATGCCTTCCGTTTGGGTGCGGTGCGCTTTTAAGGCATTCATTTTTATATCGGCAACCTCTTTAATATCAAGAATGACATCAGGCTTGCCGACGGCTTCCTCCCTGTTGCGGGTGATTGCCATGCAAAGCGTGCGCGGGCGGTCCTCTTTTTTCTTTCTGTAAAGCGCTCTGATGACTGCTTCGCCGCATGCATCATGATCCGGATGGACGCCGTGCTCCGGATAGAATGTGACAATCAGACTCGGTTTTACATCGTCGATAATCTCTTCCATCATATCCGCGAGCCACTCGTCATCTTCAAATTCAAGTGTTTTATCACGAAGCCCGAGCATTCTCAGGTCAGTAACGTCCATTGCTTTGCATGCGTCAATCAGTTCTTGCTTTCTTAACAGCGGCAGTGTTTCACGGTTCGCGAAAAAGGGATCTCCCATGTTCCGGCCCATTTCGCCAAGCGTTGCGCATGCATACGTAACGGGAATATCTTTTTGTCTGTGTAAAGCAATCAGCCCTGCCACTCCGTATGATTCATCATCAGGGTGAGGCAGGATGACGAGTACATGTTCTTTCATGATTTTCACCCTTTTCTTTAAACTGTAAACGGCTTTTCGCTGATTTGAAGCGAAATCGCCAATTTTCCGCCCGGCAGATGCCCTGCCATTAACAGACGGTCTTCGTCATCTACTGTATATTCAGTCAAACCTTCTGCGTAAATCCAGCCCTCTTCTGTTTTCAAACCGACGCGGTACGGGCCGTTTCCTTTGATTTTCGCCTGATGGTACGTCACTTTTGCATTGCGTATATAGGCTACAACCGTCATGTTTTTCTCATTCAGATGCGCTGAATAAGAACCGGTCGTTGTTTCCAAATGAATATATACAGGACGATCGGCATATCGCTCTAAAGAAGTTTGCACATCTTCTTTTATGATCGCTTTCATAGCTGCTCCCCTCTTTCTTCTTTTAAAAATTGCAAACGCTTCGTATGTAGTTCAACCAATTCATATTTCTCAATCGGCCGCAGCCGGGAATCTACAATTCGCTGCACCGCCAGAGCAAACTTTTCCTCGGGTGACTTCCGGAGCCTCGGATGTGTTCTTTGATCAAGCAGTTCAAGATCAATTGCCTTCTCCGCTTCTTCAAGAGTTGAAGCCGGGAGAGTGCGGTTATTCCACAGTGCCTGATAGGCTTTTGCTATGTCTTTATCAGTGCCCATTGTACAGCTCCTTTACATACTCGTAATGATTATACATAATTTAAGCTATCGCTGGAAAGCGAAAGGCTTAGCGGCTTTTTATCGGCCGCTTCCATTTGATCTGTGAAAAGGTAAACAAAAGCAATGCTGCCCATATACAAATGAAGGTAAACGCTTTTTGCCCGGAAAACGGTTCATGATACACAAATACGCCGAGCATAAGGGTAATGGTCGGCGCTATATATTGCAAAATGCCGACTTGATACAGCGGCAGACGCTTTGCCCCCTCTGCAAACAGTAACAGCGGCAGGGCCGTAAATACGCCTGCGAAAAATAGGAGCGCCCATGTTCCTGCCCCCAAGGACCCGGAAGTGCTCCCGTCAGCTGTATATCCTAAATAAATAAGTGCAGCCGGGGTAATCAAAAGCGTCTCCAGCGTCAGTCCGATCGTGCTGGACATGCGGGTTCTTTTTTTACATAAGCCGTACAGGCCGAAGCTGAATGCAAGCAGCAATGCGATATAAGGAACCGCGCCATATTGAAACGCAGATATGATCACGGCCGCCCCGGCAATAGAAACGGCTGCTGTTTGCATCTTGTTAAGCTTTTCTTTTAAGAATAGGATGCCCAAAAGAACGGAAACGAGCGGATTAATGTAGTACCCGAGACTTGCTTCAAGCAAAAAGCCGTGATTGACGGCCCATATGTACACAAACCAATTAACGGAAATTAAAACGGAAGCGAAAAAAAGCGCCAGCAGGCCCCCTTCCGATTTCAAAAGACGCAGTTCACGCCATCCGGTTTTCCACTTCTTAAGCACAGTTAAAAGCACACACATGAAAACAAATGACCATAAAATCCGGTGAGCTAAAATGTCCAATGCGGGTATTTGTTCAAGAAGTTTCCAATAGACCGGAAACAGCCCCCACATGGCGAAAGAACAAGCGGTATAAATGATTCCTTTTCTTGCGTTATTCCCTTGCACGGCCTTCCCCTTCCTTTCTGTAAACAGATTATATTATATCACGGGAAGCTTCCGGCGGGCATATACTATGTTGTCCGTTAAGAAAGGGTGAGATGACGTGTTTGATTGGAACAGATATTTTCCCTTCCAAAATCAGTTCTCTAAAGAAACGTTTAAAAATGCTGATCCGAAAGATGTCGAGACATATGTCAACCGAGTGATGGAAAGCGTATTCGGCGCCGGTTATGCCGGACAGTTCCCTTTTCGCGACCCAATGTCCAAAAAGGCCGATCCGGTCGAAGCGGAACCGCCCAAGCCGGAAATTGACCTGTTTGAAACATCCGATCATGTTTTTGCGAAAATTCCCGCAGAACAAGAGGAACTCGACCGTATCAGGATTAAGCATACGTCACACAGCCTCGTTGTAGAGAACAGCAGTCTGGGAGAAGGAAAAAAAGAAATCATCCTTCCGAGCCTCGTCAAACGGAAAGGAACAAAAGCAGTCTATAAAGACGGGATGATTGAAGTTATGTTTTCAAAACAGGAAGACTACAATTTATCGGAAGTGGAGATTTTAAGATAAAAAAAACGGCCCGCGCGATGCAGGCCGTTTTTTAATAAAATGGCGGATAACCGCCGGCTCCCGGACCGAAACCGCCGTATGGGACGCCTCCGTATCCGTAACCGGCGAACCCGTACGGATAGCGGGGTCTTGTAAAACCTGTGGCAATTACGCCTCCGAGAAGACCGCCTAAAAATCCGCCGAATAAAGGAGCGCCGAACAAAAAAGGACTTCTCGCCGGAAATCCGGCAGGACCGAAATTCCCGCGATACAATGCATGACGAGGGTACATGTTTTTCCTCCTTTATGTCTGCCTATTCTTAAGCGTATTCATAAAATGAGGAAATTGATTGGGCGATTGTAACAACATGTGCCTCTCTCTGATATTGCATTAACGTATAAATGTTTTGGTTATAATTTGATTACATTTTGATTAACTGTTATACTTTTTTACAAGTTGCGACATTATAAAAAACCATCAGGGGGAATAAAATATGCCATTACTTCGTTTTGACGTTATTGAAGGCCGGGATGACGCAGCATTAAAAAAATTACTGGATACCGCCCATTACGCCATGGTTAAAGCTTTTGACGTCCCTGTAACGGACCGTTATCAGATCGTTCACCAGCATCGGCCTCATGAGCTTATCATTGAAGATACCGGGCTCGGTTTCAAAAGAAGCAAAGATCTTGTCATCATCAGCATTGTCAGCAAAGCGCGCACCGAACATCAAAAAGAAACGTTATATCAACTGATGGCTGATCAGCTTAAAACAGAATGCGGCATATCACCCGAAGACGTCATGATTTCCATTACAGAAAACGGGAACGCCGATTGGAGCTTCGGGCTTGGTGAGGCTCAGTTTTTAACCGGGAAACTGTAAAAGGCCTCCCCGCTTGTTCTGAATGATTGCAAATTGAATAAAAGAGGGATGTATGTTGGTTAGTGAGTTGTACCCTTGTTTGATATGCGGATTTAAAGGATTAGAGACAAGTCCCGTTTATAACGGCGAATATCAAAAAACATTTGATATTTGCCCCTGCTGCGGGTTTGAATTCGGCTACAGTGAGGACCATGACGTAAGCTTAGGGTTTATTGTAACGCCTGATCATTTAATTGAAGCGGCATTTCAGTTATACCGGAAACAGTGGATTGAGGGGGGAATGAAACTATTTTCTCCAAATGATGTTCCGGCGGAATGTAAAAATGATCATTTCCTTACATTCGATGCTTTATTAAAGCAATTAAAAGGCTTGAACCTCAATCTGAACAATTTTGATATTAATGGTTTTTATGACGAGTAAACATTATTATTAAGAAAAGGCTGCCTTGGGCAGCCTTTGTTATTCATCACATGTGTCGTTGGCAGATCCCCCGGGCTCGCAAAAACTGTCTGCCCATTTTTGCATTTCCTGAAAAACGGCTTGCAGGGCCATGCCTTTATCAGTCAGTTTATAAATGACTTTGACAGGTGTTTCAGGCAGCACCTGACGCTCGACGATTTCATTTTGTTCCAGCTCTTTGAGCCGCTCCGCGAGCATTTTTTGGCTGATTGTCGGTATCGTTTCGGTCATATCTTTAAATCGTTTCGGCCCGTCCATCAGTACATGGATAATGAGGCCGTTCCAGCGCTTTCCCAAAAGGGAAAAAGCGGATTCCATTTTAGGACACATTGTATATCCCACGTGAGTTCATCCCTTCATCTATGAATTGACAAGTTTTTTGTGATCCATTAAAATTAGTTTTCGAGTTACATTTAGTAAGCTTCTAACTTTTCTATTATGATAACACGTTTATCCGAAGGAGGAAACATGATGACATCCGTATTAGACGTTTTAAAGGAACGCGCATCTGTTAAAGAATACGATAAAGACGCGGTCATTACAAAAGAGGAATTAACAGAACTCCTTGAAATCACAACGCAAGCGCCTTCCGCCTGGAACCTTCAGCATTGGCATTTTCAAGTCTTTCACAGTGATGAAGCAAAAGCTGCCCTGCTTCCGGTTGCTTTTAATCAAAAACAGATTATTGATTCATCAGCAGTTATTGCCGTATTAGGCGATTTAAAAGCAAATGAAAATGGTGAAGACGTTTATGCTGAACTGGCTGAGCAAGGCAATATCACAGAAGAGATTAAACAAACGCTTTTAGGCCAGATTAACGGCGCATACCAAAATGATCAGTTTGCCCGTGATTCAGCATTTTTAAACGCTTCTTTAGCAGCGATGCAGCTGATGCTTGCCGCTAAAGCAAAAGGCTACGACACTTGCGCGATCGGCGGATTCAATAAAGAGCAATTCGTTAAGGAATTCGACGTGAGCGAGCGTTTCGTGCCCGTCATGCTGATTTCAATCGGCAAAGCCGTTAAGCCGGCGCATAAAAGCAACCGGCTGCCTGTATCTAAAGTGTCAACTTGGCTGTAAGATGAAAGAAACCCTTAGTCCGCTTAAGCAGACTAAGGGTTTTTTATAGGAATCGCTCACTGTACCAGGTTCTTGCCTGCTCTGCTTCCTGCTGTGTGAGCTGATGACCGCCCTCCTGCCAAACAAGAGAAACGGATGCATGAGCATCTGTCAGATACTGATAAAGCTCCTCCGATTCTTCTTTTGTACATAGGGGATCGCGTTTTCCCGCACCGATAAACACAGGCATCCCTTTCATATCAGGCAGCTTCACTCCGCGTATCGGCACCATCGGATGATGCAGAACCGCTCCTTTCAGTACATCTTTATAATGAAACAAAAGACTTGCTGCAATATTGGCGCCGTTTGAATAGCCGGCAGCAATCACGTTTTCTCTGCTGAATCCGTACATTTGCGCCGCTTCATCAATAAAATTCTTTAATTCTTCCGTCCGTTCAATTAAATCTTTCTCGTCAAATACGCCTTCTTTCAGCCGCTTAAAAAAACGGGGCATGCCGTTTTCCGACACTGATCCTCTGACCCCGAGCAAACTTGCTTTCGGATCGATAAAACGTCCGAGCGACAGAAGATCATGTTCATTTCCCCCCGTTCCGTGCAAAAGCAGCAGAACATTTTCTGACGTCCCCTGTTCAAACACATGTTTCATCATCATTCTCCTTTCTCCATTTTGGGCAGAACAGCTGTAATCTGGCTGCGATGCTCTTCCAGCCATTCCGGAAGCTTCAGCTCTGTTCCGAGATTTTCAAAGGATTCATCCGTCATAAAGCCCGGTTCATCGGTTGCCATTTCAAATAAAATGCCGCCGCTTTCTCTGAAATAGATTGAAGTAAAGTAAGACCTGTCAAGAATGTCAGATGAAGCAAGATGAGAAGCAGCAAGAATGTCCTTCCACTCCGCCTGCTCTTTTTCGGTAGTGCGGAAAGCGACATGATGGACTGTCCCGTAACCGCCGATACCTGCTTCTTTCGGCGCGAGATCAACATCTATAATATGTCCGATCCGGGCCTCCGATTGCAGCCTGACAATCTGATTTTCTTCTCCTGTCTTTGAATAACCGAAGCGTTCTATGAGAAATTGAATGGTTGCTTCAGGACGGTACGAGTACAAAAGAACACCTCTCATGCCTGTGATCGCTTCTTTTTCAGTAATGCCCGAAGGCGTCCATTCACTCTGTCCGCTTCTTTCATCTTCCATTATGGCAAGCGGCAGGTCTTCTGTATCATTAAAGAGAAGCACTTGTTCAGACAGTATGATCTGCTCTTTTACAGACAAGCCGTTTTCTTCAAGCCGGCGCTTCCAAAACGCGAGTGCTCCTTTCGGCACGGAGAAATAAATTCTTCCGGCCTGCCCTTTTCCCACGGTTCCCGGGCGGCTTCCCTGAAAAGGAAAAAATGTAATGATCGTGCCCGGCTCTCCGTTTTGGTTGCCGAAATAAAAGTGATAAGTGGCCGGGTCGTCAAAATTAACGGTTTTTTTAACGAGCCGCAAACCCAGCACTTCAGTATAAAACCGAAGATTTTCAGCAGGATCTTTTGCAAATGCGGTAACATGGTGCAATCCTTGTGTATTCAATGTATTCACTCCTAAATATCTTGATTTCGAGATATTAACTATTCTAATTTAATATGAATGAAGATGCAACTAAAGTGTTTCAGTTAAAAAAGTAATAGAATTCTTTTTTTTCTGAAAAATATCTTGTGATCTTATCTGACACCTGCTATGATAAGGAGCATTATCAAGTTTCAGGAGGAAAGTAAATGGTCAGAAAAGCACTAATTTTCGTTCTCATCTTAATCCCTTTCAGCCAGCTGGCCCTGCTGTCAGTCGCTAATCGGGTTCATCCGATCATTATCGGGCTGCCTTTTTTTCATTTCTGGCTGCTTTTATGGATCGCAGTCACTCCATTATGTTCGTTTCTTATTTATAGGCTGCAGAAGAAACAAGGAGGACTGGACTGATGCCCGCAAATATAACAGCATTGATCATTACAGCCGTCATCGTTTTAACCGTTGTCTGCATCGGCTTTATAGCCGGGAGAGACAAATCATCACGCACTTCTGTTGAGGAATGGTCTGTCGGCGGCAGACGGTTCGGGGGGCTCCTCGTCTGGTTTTTAGTCGGCGCGGATCTTTATACGGCTTATACGTTTTTAGGCTTAACAAGCACAGCCTACACAGGGGGAAGCGTTGCTTTTTTTGCAATCCCGTATTCTGTTTTGGCGTATTTTATCGCTTATTTCTTTCTGCCGAAGCTGTGGAAAGTGGCAAAAATACACAAATTAACGACGCTTGCCGATTATGCCCGTGAGCGTTTTGACAGTAAACTTTTGGCCAGTCTTGTCGCGATTGTCGGCGTTCTTATGCTCATTCCTTATATTTGTCTCCAGCTGAGCGGAATTCAAGATACGCTTCAGGTGGCCGGAACGGGTGTCATTAATGTCAATATGGTCGTCATCATCTCTTTTATTCTTGTAGCGCTGTATACTTTTTTCAGCGGAATTAAAGGGCCGACGTTTACGGCGATTATTAAAGACATTCTCGTGTGGGTGATTATGCTGTTTATGGTCGTCTCACTCCCGCTGATCCATTTTCACGGCTGGACGCCGATGATTCACACTTTGGCTGAAAAAGCGCCGCAAATGCTGACGATCCCGGACTCGGGGCCGAAAGGAATTCCTTGGTTTATCACAGCTTCCATCGTATCTGCGCTGGCGCTCTTTATGTGGGCGCATGCGGCAACCGGCGTATTTACGGCAAAAAGCGCAGATGCCGTCCGCAAAAACAGCATGTTTCTGCCGCTTTATAATATTGTTTTGATTCTTGTTATTTTTCTCGGCTTTATCGCGTTTCTTGTCCTGCCGGAAGATACCAATCCGCGGCTCGCTTTATTGAAGCTGATTCAAACGTCTTACGGCGGAGTCGCGCAGGGCTTTGCTTACTCCACGATTGCCCTTGCGTCATTGATTCCCTGCTCTATCATGGCCATCGGAGCATCAAACTTATTTGCGAATAACTTATATCGGGATTTGATTCACCCGAATGTGTCACCAAGCAAGCTGACGATGATCACCCGTTCAATGGTATTTGTCGTCATCGGGCTCGCGCTTTTATTCGGCATGCTGTTCCCGACTGCGCTCGTTACCCTTCAGCTTCTCGGTGTTTCCGGCATGGTTCAGATCTTTCCGGCTATCGCCGTCAGTCTGTTTTGGAAGAATCAAACGAAAGAAGCGACAATTATCGGTCTTCTCGTCGGTCTTATCGTGACATTCACGGTAAATATCACCCAATCCGCCCACGGTATATATGAAGGCTTTTGGGGTTTGACCGCTAACATGGCAGCCGTTATTATCCTTAACCCGTTTTTTGTAAAAAAAGCGGCTTCAAACGCCGTCAAAGACGGTTTATTCAATAAAGCGCCTTCTGATCAACTGAACCAAAAAGGCGCTTAACAGAAAGAAGCCGGCACGTAAATGTGCCGGTTTTTACTTTTTTTGCTTCCATTTGTAGGTAGCCACGGTTTTAGCCGGGATGACGGCTTCAAACTGCCGATTTTCTGAAACGACATGGAATTTTTGGTCGGCGGATGTCTGGTTGATTACGACTGTCACAATGGATTGATCAGGATTAAGGAACGATACATTCGAGACTGTGTTTTTGGAGCCGTAATTACTTTCTATCCGCTTTGCTCCCCGGTCGATAAATTTTGAAAAGTTGCCTGTCATATGAAAGATCGGGATATTCCAATAGCGGTCAGGGTTTTTAGCATCCTGAATAAACAGCGTCGGGTCTGGGGTGCCTATCCAATGATGCGTCTTGATTTGACTGTCGAGCATCGTCACCCACGCATTGTAGCTCGACGCGCCGTTGCGGAAATACTGCGCGATCCGGTCCGCCCCTGCCGTCCCCCAGACAGACCGCTCCGTTAAGTGAATAGATTGATCAGGATATCTCTTTCCGATCTCCGACATGACGGAAAGGTCACCGTCATAATCGTGAAAAGCGATGCCGTCTGCCGCCCGGTTTCCTTTTTTATCATCTAAAATCGGCGGAATATAGTTCCACGCCCCGCTCGCATTGTGATCATAAATCCAAATTTTCGTGTCAATTACGTGTTTTTTCATTTCTTTTTTTAAGGCCAGTGCCAGTTTGCGCTGCTGAGACGGCGGCATATACATGCTCGGATAGTCGATTTCCAGCAAAGGTTCATTTTGAAGGGTCATGGCATAAATCGGAATTCCTTGCTTTTCGTACGCCTCAATAAATTTGCGGAAGTAAACGGCCAGTTCGCCGATATATTTATCTTTCAGCTTTCCCCGCTTAAGGTTTTCATTCGTTTTCATCCAAGCCGGCGGGCTCCACGGTGAGGCAATGATTTTCAGTTCCGGATTTATCGCCAGCGCTTCCTTGATGGTTGCTGTAATGTGTAAATCAATATCCTTTTGGATCGAGAAATGACGGAGCTTAGGATCTGTTTGGCCTTCAGGCATATCATCATACGTATAAAATTCCTGTGCCGTAAAATCAGATGTCCCGATTGTTATGCGCATAACGTCCATGCCGATACCATCTTTGGGATCAACCAGTTTTTTCAGCACTTCTTTTCTTTTTGCGGGTGTCATTTTTGATAAATTATGGATTGTGGATTCTTCCAGGGACGATCCTACGCCTAACACACTTTGATAGCGGCGCGACGGATCAATATACACGGCGGCGGTGTCAGAAGCCTTCTTTTTTGTCAATGTAAGCGGTGTTTGTTCGTCTAAGGCGTATTTCACTTCCTGCGGCCCGTCATACCACGTACGGGAAGCCGGATCTTTTTCAGAACTGAACCACACCCTTACTTTGTTTTTGTCTGAAGCCTTCCGATCAGCCGCATACACTTCGGTCATGCTGCTTGATATGAAAAAGAAAAACATAAGAAAAACCAGCGTCATGTGCAGACCTTTTTTAAAAAACATGAACCACCATCCCTTTCCTTATTTTTATAAGCGATCCTAAATGAAAAGCCGGACAGTCACCTCCTTCCCGCTTGAATGAATGCGCTTTCAAAAATACTGATAAAAAGCCGGCTTCACACAACGGTGAAGCCTTCCCTTTTTACACCTTTAGGATACATATGAGCCGTTTGTTTCAATCACTTTTTTATACCATTCAAATGAGTCTTTCTTAAGCCGCCTCATTGAACCGTTGCCTTCATTATCCCGATCAACATAAATCATGCCGTAGCGTTTTTTCATTTCTCCGGTTGTAAATGACACGATATCAATAATTCCCCATGGTGTATAGCCCATTACATCCACACCATCATATGTGATTGCTTTTTTCAAAGCTTTTATATGTGCCGATAAATATTCAATTCTTGAAGCGTCATGAATTGAACCGTCCTCTTCTAATGTGTCAATGGCGCCGAATCCGTTTTCCACGATAAATAATGGAATCTGGTAGCGGTCGTATAAGCGGTTTAATGTGTACCGTAAACCGGTCGGGTCAATCGCCCAGCCCCAATCACTCGCTGTAATATAAGGATTGTCCACGCCGTTTGGCAATCCTCCGTTTACGACATCCCCGGTATTATCGTTTGATACATCACTTTTTACGGTTGTAGACATGTAATAGCTGAATCCGAGATAGTCCACCCGGCCGTTTTTCAAAATCTCTTCATCACCGTCTTCAAAGTGTATCTGATAGCCTTCTCTTTCAAATTCTTTTAACGCATAGCTTGGATAATATCCGCGAACCTGCACGTCCGGGAAGAAAAAACGCTGTCTCATCGTTTCTTCAGCCAGCATCACATCATCGGGGTGAGATGAGTACGGGTAAATCGGAACATGTGATACCATCGCGCCGATCCTGAACTCGGGATTGATTTCTCTTCCCTTCGAAACAGCCAATGCGCTTGCCAGCAGTTCGTGATGGCCGGCCTGATACATGACTTCTTTTGCGTTTTCGTTTTCTTTGACGGCGACGCCCGAGTTCGTCCATAAAAAGATCGGATTATTCACATCCATCTTATTATTGATTTCGTTAAACGTCATCCAATACTTCACCTTATGTTTATAGCGTTCAAAACACACTTCAGCGAATTTCACAAAAAATCCGACTGTTTTTCTGTTTCTGAAACCGCCGTATTCCCTCGCCAAATGCAGCGGCATCTCAAAATGTGACAGCGTGATTACCGGTTCAATCCCATGTTTCAGCAATTCATCAAACACCCGGTCGTAAAAAGCCAATCCTTCCTCATTAGGCTCCGCTTCATCACCTTTAGGAAAAATTCTGCTCCAGCCGATGGACGTTCTTAAACATTTCAGACCCAGCTCGCTGAATAATGCGATGTCCTCTTTATAACGATGATAAAAATCGATCGCTTCATGATTCGGATAAAATTCCCGCTCTTCAATTGTATCTGTTATTTTCCGGGGCACACCATGCGCGCCTGCCGTCATGACGTCCACTACACTCGGCCCCTTGCCGCCTTTATTCCATCCCCCTTCAAATTGGTGGGCGGCGAGAGCGCCTCCCCATAAAAAATCTTTTGGCAATGTCCCCATCGTTTATATCCTCCTTTATTTGACTGCCGCTTGCATGCCGAATAAATGCACTGCAGCCGCTTCGATAGTGTAGAAGAATTCCTGCCTTTATTTTCATATTATACGTTTACATTATAATTGTACCGGTATAATTTATCAATACATAAACAATTATAGTTAATTTACGAAATGGCTTTTAAAAACGATTATGCTATAATTCTGAAAGAAGCGGGACAATAAATGAATGAGGAATGTATATGTTAAAATACCAGCAAATCGCGATAGAAATTGAAAAATACATAGAAGAACATCAGCTGCAGCAAGGGGATAAACTGCCTGTGCTGCAAACCTTAATGAGCCGGTTTAACGTGAGCAAAAGCACGATCACCAAGTCCTTGGATTTATTAGAAAAAAAAGGGATTGTGTTTCAAGTGAGGGGAAGCGGCATTTTTGTCAGACGGAATAAAAGAAAAGGGTATATTAGTCTGCTTTCTAATCAGGGATTTAAAGAATCACTTGAAGATTTTAATGTCACTTCCAAATTATTAGCGCTGGAAGTGAGAAAACCCACGCCTGAGGCTGCCCAAAATCTGAATATGCCGCCTGACGGCGACGTGTATTATGTCAAGCGAATCCGATATATTGACGGGCTGACATTGTGTATCGAAGAGTCATTTTACAACAAATCGATTATTACGTATTTGAATAAAGAGATCGTGGCAGAATCAATATTTGATTATATTAGAGAAGGTCTCGGGTTAAAGCGCGGTTTTTCAGATTTATATCTGTACGCGGGGATGTTAAATGAGGAAGAAGCGGAGTACTTAGGTCTGTTTACAGGAGCGCCTAAGCTTTGCGTTGAAACGATTTTTCATTTAACCAACGGCCAGCCGTTTGACTACTCAAAAGTCACCTATCACTATGAGCAATCACAGTTTTTCATTCAGGCGAACAGCCACCTTTTTGAACAGGAAACGACATAAGACGGGCTTTTCGCAAACAGAAAACACCCAATGCGCGAGCGACGCATCGGGTGTTTTTTACTATTTCATATTCTTATTTAATGTTTCAATGGCTTTTTTCATTTGTGTATCGTTGTCCGCAAGCTGTTTTTGCAGATCCGTCATCAATTTTGCCGTTGTGTCTCCCGTTACAATGCCTGTTTGTTTCAGTTTCTCTTTTGCTTGGAATTGTTTAACGGCTTGTTCAAATGCTTTATCATACGTGCCGTTTACTTTCACGCTGTACCCCAGCGCTTTCAGCATTTTTTGCGCATTGGTGACGGTGGTTCCGGAATCCCCGTATTTGTATGTTTTTTTCACATCTAAATACGGCAGGTTCGCATATTCAGGAAGCTTAACCTGATATTGCGGTTTGATGCCTTTTTTATGAATCCACTCTCCGTCTGCTGTCAGCCATTTTGCGATTGTCAGCTTAACGGTAGAACCGTCGCTGTAATCTTTTGCCGTCTGCACGGTTCCTTTTCCGAACGTTTTCTCGCCGATCAGCGGAATGCCCGATGATTCATGCAGCGCAGCCGACATGATTTCCGCGGCGCTCGCGGTGCCGTCATTGACGAGGACGACTGTCGGTTTTGTCACTTTGCGCTCTTTCGTCGCTTTCATGACCTCTTTCGTGCCGTCTTTGTATTCGACCTGCATGATATTTTTCCCTTTATCGATAAACATGTTGCTCATTTTAATGGCTTCATCCATCAGTCCGCCCGGGTTGCCCCTTAAATCGAGAATGTATCCTTTCGCTCCTTGTTTTTCGAGGCTGTCAATGGCTGAATTCAGCTCTTTTGCCGTCGATTCGGAGAAGGATGTGATTTGGATTTCGCCGATGTCTCCTTTTTTCATTTCAGAGTACACCGTTTCAACCGGAATGGTGTCACGTTTGATCGACAGGTTCAGATCGCCGACACCCGCTCTGTGCAGCACAAGCTTGACGTTTGTTCCCTTTTTGCCGCGGATTAATGCGACGGCTTCGTTTACATTAAGGCCTTTAACGCTTTTGCCGTTGACCTTCAAGATCTGGTCATTCGGTTTAACCCCCGCTTTTTCCGCGGGTGACCCTTTAATCGGCGATACGATCAGGATGCTGCCGTCCTTTTCTTCCACTTGTGCGCCGATGCCTTCAAACGAAGCGGAAATTGTTTCTTCAAAAGACTTTCCTTCCTGCGGGTCCATATAAGAAGAATATGGATCATCCAGGGAACTGATCATGCCTTTTATCGCTCCGTCTACTAATTTGCTGTCATCTGTTTTTTGATAGTAATCACTTTTAATCTGCTCGTAGGCTTTATTGAATTTCTCAAATTTGCTGTTCGTCAAAGCAGCCGAGCCTTGTCCGAAGATGGTCGTATTGCCCGTGATAAACAGCGTAAGCGCCGAGGCTGCGACCGCAGTGATCAATATAATAAAAAACAGTTTAAATTGCCGCTTCAAGAAAACACCACCTTTTTATTCTTACATTATTATCATAGACGAACGCTCATTCGTCAAC
This sequence comes from Bacillus sp. IS1, assembly GCF_032461585.1. Lineage (NCBI taxonomy): Bacteria > Bacillati > Bacillota > Bacilli > Caryophanales > Bacillaceae > Bacillus > Bacillus sp. IS1. The sequence continues at coordinate 924,890 of NZ_JAWCWR010000001.1, forward strand.
TTCAAACGTGAGGCGCCCTTCTTTCCCGTTTACCTAAACCTATGCTTTTCTCTCAACATATGCTGAGGAAAAAAGGAGGATTCGGCCTTTGAGCAAATATTTAGAAATGCTGTCCTTATTCGGAGTCGGAGGGGCTCACCCCGGCGGACTCGCTTTTTCCAAAGCCGTTCTCACAAAAGCGGCTCCTCCTCCTGGCGAACCGATTCTTGACGCCGGCTGCGGAACGGGACAGACGGCCGCTTATCTCGGCCACCTGCTGTATCCCGTCACCTGTGTTGATAAGGACCCCCTTATGCTTGAAAAAGCAGCAAAACGATTTGCCGCTGAAGGCTTAACCATTCCGGGCTATTTGGCGGAGCTTGAGCGGCTTCCGTTTGCTGAAAATCAATTTTCCGCCGTTCTTTCCGAATCAGTTCTCACCTTTTCAAATCTTGATTCATCGCTGTCTGAAATCCTGCGGGTCCTTAAACCCGGGGGTATGCTGATCGGCATTGAAGCTGCTTTACAAAAGCCCATGCCGGAAAACGCCATCACGCAGATAAAAGACTTCTACGGTTTTACCGTATTGCAGGATGAAACGGCATGGAAACAGAGATTGCTTCAGCAAGGCTTTCAGAAAGCGGATTTCATTCCCGCTGTCTATGAAAACAATGCGCAGGAGCCGACTACAGAAATGGATTTATCGCCCGTTATTCAGCCGGTTCACTACGATACGCTGACGGCTCATTACGAGCTTATGCAGACGTACCGTGAATATATGGGACACTGCGCTTTTGTCGCTTACAAGTAAAACGGCGATTGTCCTCCTGTTTTCGTCCAACCTTTTTACCGCACTCTATCATAAGCTGACATAGAAAGATAGGTTGGATAGGAGGAGAAAAGATGCAAAACTATTATCATCTTTGCCGGCAGCACCAGGGAAAAGTAGCAAGAATTACAGAACGAAACGGCAGAGTCCACGTCGGAAGAATCGTACGGGTGACTAACAGCAAAGTGTATATCGCCCCTGTCGGCGGCCGTCACAGAGGATACGGGTTCGGCTATTGGGGAGGCTGGGGAGGCTGGGGAGCAGCCTACGGTATCGGACTTGGTTTCATTACCGGATTTGCGCTTGGAGGTTTACTCTTCTGGTAATAAAGAAAGCCCGCTTTCTATTTTTCAAGCGGGCTTCTTCTCATTACACTTTCTTTACTTCATTAAAATATTCTTCAAGCGTTAATTGATGGTCATGGATGGCTTTTGCCGCTTTTTTGCCTACATAGCGTAAATGCCATGGTTCATACTCATACTTTGTGACATTTTCTTTGCCTTTAGGATAGCGGATGATAAAGCCGTATTCATACGCATGGTCTTTCACCCATTTGCCGTCCGCCGTGTTTCCGAACGCTTCATTCAGCTCATATCCGTTGCTTTTGCTGGAAATGTCCATGGCAAGCCCCGTCTGGTGTTCGCTTTGCCCCGGATATGCGACGGCTTCTTTGGCCTTTTTTTCACCTTTCAGACTGACTTCATTATCGAAAATAACTTTCTGTCTGTCATAAGAGCGGTATCCTGAAACGGCAACCAGGTCATAACCTTCTTTTTTCCCGGCGCTGAATAGTTCCGCCAAAGCATCGGCGGCAGGTTTGCGGATATATCGTTTCTCGATTTTCTCAGTAAAAGAAAATTCGACTTTCGGGATCACGAGATCATTCGGTTTATAATCTCCCGGCAGCGTGTATGTCTTATTCACGAGCGCAAGTGTATTTGTCGGATTTTGAATGGTCTCAAGCCCGTTCACTTCTTTAATATCATTAAAATATTTACTCTCCAATACAAAATCGCTGTTTTCTGTCTTCGTTGTTTTTTTGCTTGATGTGTCATCGGATTGTTTTGTTTCAGCTGCTGTTTTTGTGTCCTTGTGGCTGTCGCCGCCTGAAATGCTGCAGCCGGTTCCCACGATTGCGGTTACGCTGAGAGCGGCAGCGAGCGAGAACCATTTAGTGGATTTCTTCATTTTACCCTTACCTTTCTTTTTTTGAATCAGGACGATGCATAAAGAAGAGGGCTGCTTTAATCAGCATAACCCTCATCTCAAGTTTACGATACAGTATGCAGCGCCAGTTTAATCATATCATGAAAAGTCGTTTGACGCTCTTCTGCCGTTGTTTCTTCTCCCGTTAATACGTGATCGCTTACAGTCAGGATAGACAGCGCTTTTTTGCCGTATTTAGCGGCAAGCGTATATAAAGCAGTCGTTTCCATCTCTACGCCGAGCACGCCGTATCTGGCAAGCTTTTCGATTTGGGAGTCTTCATTGTAAAACTGATCGGCGGTGAATACGCTTCCGACCGCTACGGGAAGATTGTTTTTTTGCGCTTCCTGGTACGCTTTATGAAGCAGTTCGAAGTCTGCGCAAGGAGCATAATCTACACTGCCGAAGGCGACACGGTTCATCTGTGAATCCGTTGAAGACGTCATAGCCAAAATCACGTCACGCACCTTCACGTCATTACGGATGGCTCCGCATGAGCCGACTCTGATTAAGTTTTGAACATCATAGCTTTGAATCAGTTCATTCACATAAATAGAGATAGACGGAACACCCATGCCCGTGCCTTGGACTGATACTTTTTTGCCGTTATATGTACCCGTAAATCCGTACATTCCTCTGACTTCATTATAGCATTCCACATTTTCAAGATAAGTTTCCGCAATAAATTTCGCTCGGAGCGGATCTCCCGGCAAAAGCACTGTATCCGCAATTTGGCCTTTTTCTGCGTTTATATGTACACTCATTTCCTTTTCCTCCTGCCTATTCAAACTCCCACCCATTGTACACTGAATAACGGTAAGAGACAATCATCAGCATGATCAGGGCGATCTTGGGCAGAATATGCGGGATGACAAGCCTAAAGAAAAAGGAGTGAACATAATGGGCAAAAAACAGCGCAACCGGGTGACCGGCCAGAAAAAGAACAATCACGTGCCCGTTTCCGACGTCATTGCAGCTGATGAAGCGCATGGAAAAGAGCATTCCGCCGCTAAACGGAAGCCTTAACACTGTCTTTCCCAGACAATACGGAAGCCGGCTGAAGATTCAGCCGGCCCCGTCTTACCTCGGCTGGACGAGCAGCCGGTTAATTTTGCTCCATCCCGCAGGGTTAAGCCTGTAATAGGTCTTTCCTTTTCTTCCTTCGTCTATGAGTATGACATCTCCGGTCGCTATGAATCTGGCTTGATAGTCGTTTGGGACCGTATCAGGCACATTAAAAACAGAAAATGCCCTTTCCAGTGCGTCTTGATGATTGTCAGCGGCCAGCTCTGTCCGATAGACGACCCTGTATCCCTTTTTCTCGCCGTAGCGGGGTGTTTGAAAAATCGTCACATCATAGGCGCAAGTCTTTTTTTTAAACACGGGCAGCGATAACAGCATCAAGATCCCTCCCTCTTATTTCTTAATAGTATTAGCGTTTTTTCTCATTTTTCCTGTCTCTATTTTTGTCGAAACGGATGATACTTTTCGTCAAAGAGCGCAAAAAGCGAAACGAGGCAAAGTCCGAGACTGAATCCGGCAAGGACATCCGTCGGAAAATGCGCGCCCAAATAAATTCTGCTGAGTCCGATCAGAATGACGAGAACTCCGGTAAAGACGGTGACGGCCCGTTTTCTTTTCGTAAAAAACGGAACATGCTTAATCAAAAAGTAAGCGATGACGGGATACATCACTGCCGAATTCATGGAGTGGCCGCTCGGAAAACTGTATGAGGTTTCATGGACGAGCGGTTCAAAAGCGGGTCTGGCTCTTTCAATCAATTCTTTTATTTTTATGTTTACAATCCGTTCAATGAGAAAGAGAAGCGGCAAAAAAACAACATCCGGCGTTTTTTTGTACATATACAGAGCCGCGCCTGTCAAAAGAAGAAGCGGCAAAAGCACCGCGGTCGTGCCGAGCTCCGTTATCCATAACATCAATTCATTCAGCCAGGCAGACCTGATCCTGACAGCCGCTTCTATCACGCGCTCATCAAAAGCCCGGACGGCTTCTATCCGGATCGCTGCTGCGAGCAGAATAAACAATGCGAAAAGACTTGCTGGCTTGTACAACGTTTTCCCCCCATGTTTCATTCTCCCGAGCCGATTGAAAAAACCGAAGCTTTTTCACTTCGGTTCCGCAGTTTCAGTCTTCATCAAGCTCTTCGTCTATCATACATTTTTCTAATAAATAATCAAAGGTGATGTCGGCTATTTCGAAGATTTCCTCTTCACTCGGTATGTACCCGCGCATAGCAAGCTGACTGTAAAAATAATCAGCTATTTCTTCTGTGTCAATCACAAGATCTATTTCTTTCATGCAAACACCGCCTCCTTTTTTATGTTTTATGAAAAAACCGTTCAAATTATACCCGAAAGTTCTAAACGTTTTGTCCGCTCATATACTTTTAAAAAACAAGCCCCGGAGGGAGAAAAGATGATGACGAAAATGATGGCTTTTTTGGACGGAGATGGATTTGATATCGTATTGGAAAAAGTGCTGAAAGGAATGTCGTTTGTAATCTTTGCCGGCTGTCTGCCCTGGTTTTTATATGTCACCGTCCGTTTTTTTGCCGGCTAGCTGAAATGCTCCCGCAGGCTTTCCAGCACAAAATTCATCATATCTTTATATTCTTCGTCACCGAACAAATGATAAAGAATCTTATAATCGTTATAAATATCAAGCAGCTCATCTACAATCGATACCGCCAGCACATGCAGGGTATCGGGATCATCAGCATCGCCTTCAAACTGAAGAAGAGCAGACGCGACGGTATCCTCGCCGATCTCATGAGATGCTTCCCCAACATAGTGGACAAACAGCAGCTGATGCACAAACTGATCCATTTCATATTTTCTCAGAACCAGCGTGAGATCCTCTTCCTCCGTTTCAAGCCACTCTCCGTCTTTCAGCCGAGTCAGCTCATAAATAATATCCTCCCAGCCATCCTCTAAATATCTCCATATTTCAGTTCTGTGGCCGATGACACGGAATAATTCCTTTCCGTAGTCCTTTACATATACGACGTCGCCGATCAGAAATTCATATTCAATATCCAATTTCTCCATATCGACGATCACGCCCTCATAATCTTTATAAAGCTGGATGGACGATTCAAAATAAAGCACTTCATTATGATTGACTTCGTAAAGATAATGTTTATCAATTTGATGAACCTTCGTAATGGTGCCGACGGTTCCGTACATCACGACGACCACGATGTCTCCCACTTGAAATTTCGGTTTATCTGGCTTCATGCTGTCTCCCCCTTGCCGCGGACTGTCATACGCTATCGTATGCCGGCCGCCATAATTTCGCATGGGCATGAAAACCACAGGAAATATCTATTTCTGCACCTGTTCAAAATGTCAAAAACCGCAACATGCTTGTGCGTTTTTTCACTTACCGTAACAGAAGCGTCCGATGACATTCCGCTCTCGATCGAATGAGCAGTAACAATGCTGAGACAAAAAGCTTCTATTTTTTATCTATGACGCAAAGGAAAATACCCGGCCCGAAGGCATGTTGACAATATCACCGCAGTGATGTTCAAGATCCGTAGGAGTATGGAACTCCCATTCCGGCTGCATATTTGCAATGGCTTGTGTATCATGAAGAACCAAACTCGTTTCGGCTTTCAATGAAGCCACAACTTCAAACCGCTTCAACCTTGTCACATAAAATCCCCTTTTCCGTCCAAACGTTAGTTCCTCATCTGTCTTACCTAATGGATCATTTGATTCCCCTCACTTCATTTTTAATTGTTTGATTATTTCTCCGTGAAAAGAGACTCCTTACACGGAACCCCGCCGGCAGCAGGCTGATCCGGTGAACTCTGCAGCTATACCTTCTCCTGCCTGATTGTGATATGTGCCGTCAGGTAGATTTGTTTACGTGCTGATCAAAACGGACGGCGTCGCGGGATTTGATCATACGGCACCTCATAAGCGAGTGATTTCAACAGAAAAAAACCGCACAATGTGCGGTTTTTCGTCAGGCGTGATGGACCTCGGTCTCATATTTTTCCCAAGCTTCATCAAAGGTCGCCATCGTTTCTAAATAGTCGGCGCTCAGTTCTAAATAAGAACTGAGCTCGTGATAATCGCTTGACGTTTTCGGAAAGCCGTGATCTTCGTATGCCTGATTCGCAAACCGGCTGATTGCGTCCTGCGGTTTGGGATGCCTGTATTTCATCAAATAGTGATAAAAGGATTTCATGGGTTTCCCCTCCTGATGACTGTCTTTTGTTGTACTATTATACAATTCAAGTGTGAAATTACAACAAAAGAAGACTAGGAGAAGTCAAAATAATTCCGTTTCAAGATCCGTTCTGTCTCCATCAGCTCTTGATATGTGAGTGTTTCCGGTAATTTTTTTGCATTGACTAAAAAAAGCTGATTTTCGATTTCTGCTATGACCGCTTCCTCCTGATAAGTCATGCCGCAGGAGGAACAGGCGAATGCAGGTGTTTCTGTAATTTCTATGGCCCTCGTACCGTCAGGAAGCTCCCAGTACACAGCCGCCTGACAAGCTGACGCCTTCTGATTGCCGCACCACTCGCATGGCTTCACGGCGATTCACCTCCGACTTCCGATCCTGCTTTTTGCTCTTTCTTTTGCTGTGCAATAAATTTCTTTTCTTTCAATTCATCTCTCTTTTCCCTGCGGTCTTTCAGCGTTTCATGATCAGGGTTTGATGTAAACGTTTTCCTCCTGTCGATCCTCGATACATTTTCCGGTGTGAACGAAACCTCTTTGTCCGCGAAAATGGCGCTCAGTCCGACCGGCTCTTGTTTGGCCATCGTTCCCGGAAAAACAGATTCAAAATAGTCGTCGGCTTGATTCGGGATATAGTTTTCCGGCTCGGGATAAGATGTAATCACCCCTTCGAAGTTTCTGATCACAACTTTCTCCGGACTTTGGGAGAGCAAGTAGTTCGGCTGCAGGGCGATTTTACCGCCTCCGCCCGGGGCGTCGACGACAAAGGTCGGCACGGCAAAGCCCGTTGTGTGGCCCCTCAGTCCTTCAATGATTTCCAGCCCTTTTGACACAGGCGCTCTGAAATGGCCGATTCCCTCTGACAAATCACATTGATAAATATAATACGGACGCACGCGGATTTTCACTAAATCATGCATGAGTTTTTTCATAATCGGCACCGAATCGTTAATGCCTGCTAAAATAACGGCCTGGTTACCGACCGGAACACCTGCGTTAACGAGCTTTTCACACGCCGCAACCGATTCTTCCGTCAGTTCGATGCTCGTATTAAAATGAGTGTTCAGCCAGACCGGATGATATTTTTTCAAAATCTGACAAAGGTTATCCGTTATCCGCTGCGGAAATACGACGGGCGCTCTCGTTCCGATCCGGATAATTTCAAGGTGGGGAATGTCACGAAGGTTTTTTAGAATATATTCCAGAATCTGATCGTTGATTAAAAGCCCGTCTCCGCCGGAAATCAGGCAGTCACGGATTTCCGGCGTTTCCCGGATGTAAGCGATTGCCGCATCAAGCTGTTTTTTCGGCACCCCCATTCCGATCTGTCCGGAAAAACGCCTTCTGGTGCAGTATCGGCAATACATCGAGCATTGATTTGTCACCAGAAAAAGAACGCGGTCGGGATAGCGGTGCGTAAGACCGGGAACCGGTGAATCTTCATCTTCAAACAGCGGATCTTCAAGGTCATATTTCGTTTTGTGCATTTCTTCTGACAGCGGCACGGACTGCATGCGGATCGGACATCTCGGGTTATCGGGATCCATTAAAGAAGCATAATAAGGCGTAATGTTCAGGGGAATGGTTTTTACAGACATCCTGACGCCTTCTTCTTCCTCTTCGGTCAAATGAATGACTTTTTTCAGGTCATCGACGGTTCTTACAGTATGGGTGAGCTGCCACAGCCAATCATTCCACTTGTCTTCCGGCACATCTTTCCACAATTCAATCTCCTTCCAATGACGCTTTGGCTGAAACCATTTGTTTGTCAAACGAATTCCTCCTTATGAATGGCCAAACGTAAAGTCTTACACCATATATTCATATTTTCGAGCCCTTCTGAAATGCGGCAGTTGTTCACAAGCCTGCCTCTGTAGCCGTATCCCGCATGGTACAAAACGGCATTCATCCCGTAAGACGCTGCACGGGCCAAGGAAAAAAGATGGATGATTCCCCGGCCCGCGAGTTCCTGCTCCAACGCTTTAAACAAGTGTGCCGTTACGGAGTTCCCCCTGTAATCTGACAGAACCGCGCAATCGGTCATTTCAGCGTGCCCCAATACCGGATTGATATCTGCGCTTGCCGCCCCAATGAGACGATCCTGATCGAATGCGGCATAATAGATGGTGTTTTCTCTCATTGTTTTTTTAATATAAAGGGGATTAAAGACAGGAGTCGGATAGGTAAGAAAAACATGTTTATATAAGTGCGATAAGCGGTCTGCATCATCTTCGTCCGCTTTTCTGAACATCAGCGCGCTTTCTGCCTGAGTCAGTCCCCGCCGCGGAGTCTCACATAAACGGTCAACAGTCGAATCTTCTGATACATATGAATCTGACCGTCTCCGTTCCTCTGCTAAATAGCGCACCATCACAACAGCCTCATGCCCGTTGTAATACCCGTCTATGACACCCTCAACAATAAAAAGATGCTTGACAAATTCCGGCTCATCGCCGCGCTTGGCAAAGAAAATTACCTTTTGGGCTCCTTCTTGCTTTGCTTCTGCCAAAACGGCCGGAATAAGCGCCGTAATCTGCCCGTCATAACGAATGACTCTGAGCCGCTCATTGAAACGGTCTGCATCAATCTCGGCCGCTCCCTTTTCAGCCCTCAGTTCCTTTATCAGCTCCGTCACCCCCATCTGCCACCCCGCACCATTCCATGATAAAAAGAGAAATGATTTTGACGGCATCGATTAACGCCCGGATTTCAATGTATTCATTCGCCTGATGCGCCGCCTTGACTTCTCCAGGACCGAAGACGATGACCGGCGTCTGTCCCGCGTGCTGCAAAAGCCCTCCGTCCGTTCCCCACGGGGACGCTTCACGAACCGGTTTTGCCCCTTTCATTTTCTCAAAAGAAGATTCCAGAGCGGAAATCAGCGGATGCTCATCCGGGAGATCATTCGGAAGCCACTGAGCCCCAAACCATTCTATTTCCGCGGGGTGGTGTTTAAACCATTCATCCCGGTACTCCAAATCTTTCAGCCAGCTTGCCAGTTCTTCTTTTACTGCTTCGGGCGTTTCATCCGGCGCTATTCCGCACCTGCCTTCTATCACCACACGGTCAGCTACCGATGATGGCCACGTTCCCCCTTGGACGGTGCCGATATTAATGGGAACCGGAATCGGAACGTCCCGATAAAGCGGGTCTGTGATACGGGCGTTGCGGACGTGTTCAAGCTCTTTAAGGGCTGTGATGACATGCAGGCTTTTTTCAATGGCGCTCACCCCTTCATAGCGGGTGCCGCCGTGTGCGGACAATCCTCTTACCGTAATGCGGAACCACATAGACCCTTGCTGCTTAACAAACAGCTTTAAATTAGTCGGTTCGGGAATAAGCGCCCCGTCAGCCTTGTAGCCCCTCATAACAGCCGACAGCGTTCCCGCGCCGCCGCACTCTTCATCTACGACACTTTGAAACAGGACATCTCCTTTTAACGTAATCCCGCAGGCTTCAAGCGCTTCTAACGCAAACAAGAGGGCTGTATTGCCGCCTTTCATATCCGTTGAACCGCGGCCGTAAACTTTGCCGTCCTTTTCAACAGCGGTAAACGGTTCATACGTCCATGCGGCGGGATTTCCTTCCGGGACAACATCAATATGTCCGTTCAGTATCAGTGATCTTCCGCCCCCGGCCCCTTTCTTTACGGCTGTGATATTCGGGCTTTCATGGAAATCTTCGCGTTCTGATACAAAATAAGGATGCTCTTTTAAATGTTTGACACTCGGCTCCCATACATCAATATCCATGTCAAACTGTCTCAGTTTTTCTAAAACGACTGCCTGTGCGTTAAATTCATGGCCGAACGTGCTTTTTTCCCCGATCAGCCGTTTCAGCAAGCTTACCGCTTTTGCTGTGTTTTCTTCCGCCCACTCAGTGACTTTCTTTTCTAATTGATCCATGGACAGACCCCCTTTTAAGAAAACATTCTCCCAATCTGATTTCGGCATCCGTTGTTTGAATGACATCGTCTATGGTCGTGCCATTCAGCAGTTCCTCAAGAACAAAAGCCCCATCATCTATGCTGATGACGGCTTTCTCTGTAATGATGAGATCTGCACAGCCCGCTGCTGTAAGCGGCAATGAACAGCTTTCGACCAGCTTCGGCCGGCCTTTCTGATCGGTGTGGCTCATGACGACAACCACTTTTTTCGCGCCTTGGGCAAGCTCCATCGCCCCGCCCATTCCGGGCACTTTTTTCCCCGGCACGAGCCAATTGGCGAGATCACCTGTCCTGCTGACTTGGAGCGCGCCTAAAATGGTAATATCTATCAGCCCTTTTCTGATCATGGCAAAAGACAGAGCTGAATCAAAATAGGAAGCACCCTTAACTGTACTGACAGGAAATCCGGCCGCATTGCATAAAAGCTCATCCTCCTCTCCGCGCTCCGGACTTCCGCCGATCCCGAGGACGCCGTTTTCCGCCTGCAGCATAACCTCCATGCCGTCCGGCAGAAAATTCGGCACTAAAGAAGGAATGCCGATCCCCAAGTTGACGATCATTCCTGAGGTAACTTCACTGGCGGCCCGCCTCGCGATACTCTCTCTTTCCGCTATTCCCAAGCCCATCTCCACTTCACTCCTTCACTTTGCACGACACCCTCCACGAAAACACCCGGCGTTACAATATGCTCGCTGTCAAGTTCGCCGGCAGGCACAATCTCTGCCGCCTCAGCAAATGTTCTTTCGGCCGCCGCAGCCATCAGAGGGTTCATGTTGCGCGCCGTTTTGTCAAACGTCAGATTCCCAAATTCATCAGCAATATGTGCCGACACAAAAGCAAAATCAGCCGTCAGCGCTTTTTCAACTAAATAGGACTTTCCATCAATCGTTACGGTTTCTTTGTTTTCACAAACGGTTGCGTTATCAATGCCGATATCAGTTAAAATACCGCCTAGCCCCGCTCCGCCTGCGCGAATCCGTTCAGCAAGCGTCCCTTGCGGCGAAAATTCCACCTCAAGCGTTCCGTCAGTCATTTGCCTGCCCGCGACAGGATTTGAGCCGATATGGGAAGCGATCAGCCTTTTTACCCGTTTATGAACGATAAGCGGGCCGATGCCGATTTCCGGAAATCCGGCATCATTGCAGATGACGGTCAGCTCTTTAACGCCGCTTTCCAAAATCGCTTCGATTAATGACGGAGGTGAACCCACTCCCCCAAAACCGCCGAACATAATGACAGATTCGTCCTTGACATCGGCAATTGCTTCATGAATATCGATTTTTTTATGAAAAATAGACATATCAGCTCAATCCTTCTTCATCATTTTTTCAACTTCTTCTGCGGCCTGGGAAAATAGATCTGACAGCTCATCCAGCTCAGCATATGAAATCGTGAACGGCGGGGCGATGATGACGGCGTCTCCTTCTCCGCTGTCAATACCGGGCTTTGCAGGGTAAATAAGCAGGCCCCGTTTTTTTGCCGCTTTAATGATTTTTTCGGTGAAGGCCTGTTTTTTCGAAAAAACGTCCTTCGTCGTTTTATTCTTAACGAATTCAACCCCGATCAGGAGGCCTTTACCGCGGACATCCCCAATCACCCCGCTGCGCTCTTTGATTTCTTCTAATTTCCGCTTCAGCATTACGCCTTTTTCCTCTGACTGCCGAAGCAGCTCGTGTTTCTTAACATAGCGAAGCACTTCAAGCGCCGCTCTTGCACAGTATGGGTTGGCACTGTACGTATGTCCGCTCATAATGACCCCGGAGCCCCGCTTGATCGTTTCAACGATGTCATCAGACGCAACAGCTGCCGCTATCGGAGCGTAACCAGCGCCTAACCCTTTTCCGAGCACCACGATATCAGGTGCGATCCTCCAATGCTCAGAAGCAAGCATCCGCCCTGTTCTCCCGAGCCCCGTCATGACTTCATCCGCGATAAACAAAATACCGTGCCGGCGGCAGACATCCTCAAGCGCTTCATAATAACCTGCCGGCGGAGTGATGGCCGCCCCGGCTGCTCCGACAATCGGCTCTGCGACAAATCCCGCGATAAATGAGGAACCGACCCGCTGAACAGCCGTTTCCAGTTCAGCCGCCGCAGCCTTCACAAATTCCTCTCCCTGCAGCTCAGAACGATACATATTAGGCGCTGAAACGGACGGAAACCGTTCAAGCAGTTGGGTGAAGCGGTATCTCCGTTCGTAGAATCCCGATAATGAAAGCGCTCCCAAAGTAATACCGTGGTAACTGCCCCATCTTGATAGAAAGACGGATTTTTGGTATTGCCCTTTTTCCTGCCAATATTGAACGGCTATTTTCATCGCTGTTTCGACTGCCTCTGAGCCGCTGTTTACAAAAAATGACCAATTCAGCCCGCCCGGCAGATGATCGGCCAGGAATAAAGCCAGTTCTTCTGCCGGAGTACTGGTGAATTGCGAGCGATACACAAACGAAACGGAGTCAAGCTGCTCTTTTAAAGCTTGTATAATATCCTCCGTGCCGTGGCCGATATTGCAAGTGACCGCCCCCGATGCTCCGTCAAGATACTTGTTCCCCTCCTGATCATACACATATGATCCCTTTCCATGACTGACTGACGGATAATTCCCGTCAAGCTCCGGTTTGATTAAATAGCTCCCCATATCTTTCCACCTCGAAAACCCATTTGCTTCATTGTATGAACAGATGAATAACCGCATTCTTATCCTTCAGAAAGTTTTTTGCAGAAAATACCTTTCTGTAAAACAGGCTGCCGGAGATGTCCGACAGCCTGAAGAGCGTTCTGGAAATTCTATTCCTATTGTTGATTTTATTCTTTGCTCAGCTCATCATCACATCATTTTTGATCTGAATCAGTATAAGCAGAAGGCGGAAAATTCCCGTCTTCTTTACTGTATGGGAATCAATATTTCACACAAATGATGATTCACCTTTTGTAAAGTATACCTTTCGATAATGGGCTGTTCTCTGATTGATAAATTATTTTTTTCGATCTCAGAAAAAACAGTGTTCCAAAATCCACTGACTGCCTCTTTTGTATGATCAAGCAAGAAAACAGCGTACTTCCCTCCGGAAAATGTACCGATCCGGGCTGGTTCAGGCACATGGTCTTGATTGATAACAAGACAAACATCATAGCGGCATTTCTCTTTAGGAGTACGATTCGGATGATCTTGCGGAATTCCTAAAATGACAGAATGATCAAGCAGACCATTCAATTGCGCCCAGTTTTTAAATGACTCCATCAGTTCTTTGTTTTGCTTTCCGCCATACTCTCCGACGTTTCGGAAATAAGCAATTCTTGATTCAGGTAATTCTTCAATCGTTATGTTCACATTTTCGCCCCCTTCTCCAGAAAGGTAATATGTATTAAAATGTTTTTCAAGCTGATTTTTCAGCATGGAAATAACAAAAAGCCTGCAGAAAGTGATGTTCTCTGCAGGCTGATTTTCATTATAGGATTTTTTTCAGTCTAACAAATAAAAGCCGCACCGACGATGATTAATAAAATAAACAATACCACGATCAGCACAAAAGTGCTGGTTCCGCCTCCGCAGCCGCCGTGCCCGTAACCATAGCCAAAACTGCCGCAGCCGTAGCCATATCCGTATCCGTACATACGCAAATCATCCTTTCTTCTTACGATATACGGCATTGTATGCGGGCCAACTCCCAATTGGTTTATGCGAATGCCCAACTATGTAAGAAAATAATGAAAAATTGTATGCACGCGCCGAAATCTTTTGAAGCCGAGTTTTTCATAAAAGCGGTTTACACCGTCCATCCCGGACGTCACAAGGTATACGGTTTCCATGCCGTTCAGCTTTGCCGCCGCCATCAGCTCATTCATCAATATCGATCCGTAGCCTTTTCGTTGGAATTGATCCAGAATTGCGACTTCTTCTATTTTTGCGGTTTTATCTGCTTTGTTGATGAAAAGCTCTCCGCAGCCGATCGGAATCGTTTGCGAGGCGTCGCTGTAGCACACGACAAGCATAACCGTTCCGTCCTTATACAAAGGATATTTCCGCTCAAGCTTTTGTTCGGCCGCCGCCTCGCCAATGTAAAGGGCATCATAGATGTTCATAATAGACGACCCGTCGGCGAGGCTTTTTTCCGTCCCCCAAGCAGTGAGCGGGTGTCCGGCCTGCAGGTCCCCATTTTCCAGTTTCCTTGCAAAAAACAGCTCATCTTCCACTACGCAGCCCTGTTTTACCAGAGTTTGTTTCAGAAGAAGCGGAAACGTGTGCTCCGGAGCCGCTTTCACATGAATATAATTGGCTTGAAGCATGCCCGGAACGGACGAAAAAAACGGCAGGAGTTTGTCTAACGGAAATGTACGGTGCAGCTGAACAAAGTTATGCGAAAAAATCTGCGGCAAAAAAGGGTCCGTATATACACTGAAATGCTCGAACCTCTGAATGCCGGAAGTAAGCTCTATATACTGCTTCTCGGTTTTATCAAATTGATCGGTCATAAAAGCTCTCCTTTTCCTTACACATCCAACTGCATCTCTCAACCTTTTGTTATATTGAGATTTCTCATAATTTCATCGTACACCGGATAGAACGGCATTCCAATTGGTAATTGTTTAATTTGCTGAAAGGAAATGGGTATCGCCTTCTGATTCGCAAAAAAGCGTTTCGCTACGTCATGACTGATCGGATGGAGAACCCCTCTCAAATAAACATAAAATTCCCGTTCAATGCGAAACAGCATTCTCCCGGGCAGATGTTGAATACAGCCCGATGCCCCCCGGCTGATCGGCGGACCGTCCGGAAGCGCTTGTATTTCGTCCCGTTCTAAAGCCGGGATGTCATGCCGTTTAAATCGGTAAAAGCGAAATGCGCTATGATCAACCAGCCTTTTCTCCCCGTCTTCTATAAAATAAACATGAAACTGATCCCTGACGAGCTGAAAATTCGGAATACTGACGGAGTTCTCTTCCTCATATTGAAATAAAAACGGATCCGGAATGACGACGGTTCTGCCTTCATATAACGTATGCCAGCGCTCGTTTACAGGCTTCCTTTTATTTCGGTCAAGCTGATATACTTTCTGATCCGTCCCCTTTACAAAGGACCCGTCGATCAGGACAGACGGAAGCGATTGATACGTGTTCTGAAATGAGTGGGGTGTTTTATAGGTCGTATCCAACACTTCTTTTATCGGCAGAAATGATGTAAATGTGTTGAGCCTGCTCCAAAAAACAGAGTCTCCGTGATTCCAATGCACAACATCTTCGTCCCAAAAGCTGCCGAACTTCTCTTTCACACGCTCAAGCAATGATCTCCGGTGCATCACTGAACAGTGATCAACGAGAAAAGCGGCCTGATCAAGCACCTCTTCAGCAAAACGATAGAAGTGGAATTGTTCTGTTCCGCGCCCGTTTACATGTATCACCTTCTGGCTGGAATAGACGGCATCAAACCCGCTGCATTGATTAAGCGCTTCCGCCATGCGGCTGAGCCTATCCGGATGAAATACGGTGTCGTCTGTCAAATAAGTGATGTATTCGCCTTTAGCCCGTGAAAGCGCATCATTAATCAAAACGGCATACCGGGTCGACTTCAGCCGTTCGGCAGGATTGATAAAACTGTTGTCATAATATATGCGAGGATCTTTTATATACGTACTGATGGCAGCCGAGGTTTCTTCATTTGAATGATCATCCATCACAAACAGCTCCCAGTTGCTGTAGGTCTGATGCAAAACACTTTCAATCGCCTGTTTCACAAGATCCGGTTTGTTGTAACTCGTTAAGATAATTGAGATCTTCTTTTCCATCCCGTCACCCCTTCTGTAAAACGTAAAAAACGGCTCCGAAAGAGACAGAGCCTGATATCCGTTATTAAAAAGCACCCCAGCTGACGATGCTTGAAATCGCGACGTTTGATCTCGTATTATTGAGCGGATTTTGAAAAACGGCCAAATCTGACAGCACTTCTTTGACAATTACGTTTTGCAGTGTGCTGCCGTTAATCAGATTGACGCGTGATACAGGAACCCCAAGCTCTTTTGCCATTACAAGCTGACGCCGCAAATCTGAATGATCTCCGGACGGCTGACGGGATAACAAAAGAAGAAGAAGCAGTACGAGCTGAAATTCCTCCTCAAAACCCCCGTGTTTTACAGTTTCTTCTGAATCCAAAGTATTCCTCTCCTTCATTTTTTAATCTATACAACGTATGTCATACTCTTACAATCCGCATAGGCAAACAAAGCCTGATTCGAAAATTCAGCTGTTTGATTAAATATTGAAAAAAACACAAGCAAAACGGCATTCGACTTATACCAATCTCTTCAATCAGGAATATGAATAAACGTGAGGTTGAAATTGTTAAAGGAGGTGTATGTTCGCATGAGCGAGGATCGTTTGGAGCTTAAAAAGGAGTTATTGAAAACTCTTTTAGCCCCTGTATTTGACAACAGCGCTTTATCTGGCGGCACAGATGGAGGAGATAATGTGGAAAACAAAGTAAAAGATTTATTGGAATCGGCAATTGATGCAAAAGTAGATGAAGCAGCGGCGAAAGACAGTCTCAGCGCACAATCTGTATTGGGAAGCGGTATTTCATTAGCGGCGAGATGGATTTTTGCAAGAATTCAGCCCGGCACTGTCATCAGCATTGTGATGGATTCAGGAGACATGATCGGCCCGGTTCAATTTGTTGCCTTTGACGAAATTCACGGAATCGTTTTTGTTACGCAGGAAAATTCCGTTACACCGGCAGGCTCTGCTACAACATTGCTTGACGTCGACAAAGTTGAAAGTGTCACGTTCACTTCGTAACAGCATATGAACGTTTTATATATCCGTTCAGGATATAAAGGCATATACACGTATTTTGACCGCTGGATCGAGGAAGGCTTTTTACAGTCTTCCGTCCGCTTTTTTTCTGTTTCTGAGTTTGAGGAAGATACCATCCGCAGTATACGGGCATTCAAACCAGACATCAGTCTGATGATGACGGGAGACCGTATTCCGTCTGAATGGCTTCAATGGCTGAAGACAGAACAGATTCCCGTTTATCTATGGATGACGGAGGATCCTTTTTATTTCGATGTGAGCATGACAATCGCCCCTTTCGCCGATGCCGTTTTGACGATAGAACAAAACGCGCTTGATGCTTACCGGCAAATGGGCTTACAGCACGTATATTATGTCCCGATCCCCGTTAATCAGCGGCTTTTTAAGAAACAACCTGCTGAAGCCTCTCTTCACACAAATCTGCTTCTGATCGGATACCCTTACCCGAACCGCGTTGAACTGGTGAAAGCAGCGGCGAAGCTTCCGTATACGCTTCGTATTATCGGGAAGGGATGGCGCAGACATCTGCCTAAAAAAATCGCCAGGCAGCAAAATGTGCTCGTAATGGATGAATGGATTGCACCCGAACATGCCGCATTATATTACAACAGCGCAGACGTGGTCTTAAACCCTCACCGTTCTTATCGGTTTGCGCTCAATCAGAACGGACGCGGCATCGAAAATATCAGTTTAAATACGAGAAGCTTAGACATTGCGGCTTGTCAGGCCTTTCAGCTGACAGACCTTTCTCCCGCGCCCCCGTTTTCATCCTTTGTTTCTTACAGCGGGCTTGCGGATTTTGCGGATAAGATCCATTTTTATATGGCAAACCCGGGTGAACGTAAACAAATCGCGGCGCTTAATTACCAAGAGACAGTACCGGCGTACACGTATGACCGGCTGCCGGCTGTGCTTGCGGCTATCCGTTCCAGGACTTTCTCATGAAACGCTCTTCACATCAAAAAAAGCAGCTTGGATAAGCTGCTTTTTTCATGTTTATTTTCCGCTTCTGTCAGTCAGTTTTCTCGGGTCAACCTGTTTATTGACCTGCGGGTGAAAGCCGATTTTATCAGCGATTCTTTCCCAAGGCACCATTTTAAAATTTTGATTCACTTTTTGGCCGTGATCTATATTTTCTCCATCCTGTGCGACAAAAAGGCCGAACGGATATTCAGGCCCCAGCCCGAAACCCAGAACGTCAATTCCGTCTGTATCGCTTGTGCCGTCTGTTTCAGGCCCGTCTGTTATCTGAAAGTCCGCAACATATTTGTTCTGTCCCTGTCTTTCATAAATCGCATAGCTGCTGTTACCCTGGCTTGAGGCAAGCAGATAACCTTTCCCGTCAGCAGCGTAGTAAATCGTCAGTCCTTCAATATCAGGGGTTAAGTGCCTGCCGTCGGCACGATCGATAACCGTTCCGTTACTGCCGCCGTCCGGCTCAGCGCTGAACTTCCAGATGGCCTCATCTTCTTCTGCGATATAAAGACTGCCGTATTCATCGTCTGCTGCCATCCCTTCTGTCTGAGAATTCATTTTAAACGCCCTTACCTTTTTGCCGGATATGTATCCATTTTTATCCGCATTTAATTCGTATTGTTCAAATTCGCCTTCTTTCCCTGTCACCATCGCGTAATATCTTCCTGTTTTTTGACTGTGGTACAAGCTGAAACCGTATACTTCATCAATTGCTGATGCAATCGGGCGGTCTGGATCTGTAATGCTTTGTAATGTGCCGTTTTTCCCGTCAATGGCGTAAATCTCAATGGTATTCTTTCCTTCAGACCGATTGGATGCCGCCGCAATATCGACTTTTTTTCCGTTCAACGGAAAATCATAGCGGATATCAACATTGTTCAGCTTCCCGGTATGATAGGAATGAAGCGTCTTTCCCTCTAGGCTGTACACGACTAAGCCTGATTTTTTATTGGTTGTGATCAATTTGCTGTTCTGAGGATTCTTGGGGTCCAGCCAAATCGCAGGATCATCAGCTGCATCACCGGCTGTATCAACCGGCTCCGTTTCCGCCGCCGCATTCACGGTAAAGTGATAAGGATCAGACAGCTTATGCTTGGCCTGGGAAGAAACCGCACCGCATGTGAGCATCAATCCGGCTGCCGCGGTTAACAAAAGTGTTTTTGAATGATTCATTTTCCTTCCTCCTTTTAATGAACGTTCACTTTAATTGTAAAATACATACAGGAAGTTCAGTGTTAAGTTTTTGTGAAGATTGTACGAATATGAGAATTTATGGAGAGAAAAAATTGACATGAGCAAATATTTAAAATGAATATTTAGTACAATGTTTTATTTGTATTTCTATTCTATTAATCGGGTAAAGCGAAGTGAAAGCGCATCAGATTAATGTTTTTCTCTAATTTTTGATTTATTGGTTTCTTTCATTAACTCGCTGAAATTGTTCAACATATGATGCATGGTAGAGAAACGAGAGTTGGAGGATAAGCCATGCCTAAACAGCAAGCAGTAGAGCTACAACCGTTTTTTCACGATAAAACTGTTCTCGTCACAGGCGGGACAGGATCAATCGGAAGCCAAATAGTAAAACGCCTTTTGCTCTTAACCCCTAAAGAAGTCATTGTGTTCAGCAAAGATGACAGCAAACAATATGTGATGAAACAAAAATACGCGGATGAACAAAGACTGTCGTTTGTGCTCGGCGATGTTCGTGACTACAGAAGAGTCAACCAAGTGATGAAAGGTGTTGATATTGTCTTTCACACAGCTGCGCTGAAGCAGGTTCCGACATGTGAGGATAATCCCTTTGAAGCCATTCAAACCAACCTTATCGGCGGACAAAATGTCGCAGAAGCCGCTTTGCTGCAAGAGGTGACGCATGTGATTAATATCAGTACCGATAAAGCCGTTTATTAAGATACTTACTACAAACAAATCAAAAAAAGAAGCTTACTCTGCACTCCTTTCCAAAGCAGCCTCCAATAAATGCTGAGCAAATTGTTTATAAAATTCATCTAAGTCATTACTCGCTTCATCCTGATCTATATAGCGGATACTGTAATTATCTTTATGGACAACCTTTATTGTTTTCTTCTTTAATTCCTCATAACGTTGGTAAGGTTCCAAAACTACACCCCCGCTTTCACAGGAGTATTATATGTATGTAATGGTTCGTCTCTTGACTGTTCTTTCTTTATCAAAGCTTCGCAAGCTTGTTCAAATGTATGGTTAACTTTTTTCTTTATCCAGCGTTCAGTACCGATCTCTTCGCATATGAATACGGGAATGCTGGTTTTATTCAAGGTGCCCAGTAATTCAAAAATGAATTCTTGACATGTGCCTTCTCTGCACCTGAGTCAACAATCGTCAAATAAATCTTGGCGCAGGATTAAGCCACCGCGAATGAGGTGAGGTTTGAAGACATTAATTTCTGTTCAATATGCCGCTTCAGTTTTGCAGCGGCATTCCTAGGAATGAAAGAATATGTACTAAATACTTTCAAACTTTGAGATGTTTGTTTTTGGAGGTGAAGATTCATTTAATTTTTTATACCAAATACGAATTTTTTGTCCTTTGCTCAAGTCATCTTTATTGTTAAGTTCACTAAGTCCCAGTAAAACTATATCCGATCTATACTTTTCAATAATCTCTTTTTCACTAAGATTTTCATAGTCTTTAACATCAGCTTTTTCATTAGGTATGAGAATTGCTTGATTCTCTCCTTTTAAAATGACATAGCCGACCATGGTTTGCTCAGCCTCCATAAAATGTTTGCTATATTGGTTTTGACACCCTAATGTTATACATAACAAAACTAACAGCATTATAAACACTCTATACAAGTTCAAACCGCCCTTCTTGCATATTTGTAACAAGGATAAAACACTGTTTTAGGAAATGACAGACTAAAACGCCTCATGTTTATGAATTTAAACAAATTCCCCCTAGACAAATGGAACACGGCGAGGTCTTCACCATTATAGAACCGCACAATTGCATCATGAAATATTCAATTGGCTGATCAACCACATCACCTTCTTTAAGCGATCTAATGTTTAGGTAAGGTCTGACTTATAAGTCTATCTAGCCTTTCCGCTTAATCATTTTGCTTATCTATAAGCAGTTTAAATGTACTAAGGATTTGTACAGTTTTTCAGACATGTTCAGCTTGTCCTTGAAATGCCGGATTACTTTATCTTGTTCTTTACTTAAAATGTTTATCATTTAATCATATGCTGACTTAATATAATGTTTAAGTGTTTTTATATGGGGAGAATATGTGTAAGGAGGCGGTTTATTTGAAAAACGATCAGAACTAAACTCTTCTTTTGGGTTATCCACTCTTATTGTCTTACATATTGCATTGTACCCGTCCTATTCTTCTTGGTTTATCACAATATTCTTTTTAGGATTTGCACTAATATACACATTTGAAAAAAAGAGCAAATCTTCAAAACTAATTGCTATTATCTCTTATCCATTATTTATTGTTGCGTTTGTTTACAGCATAATAAACAGCATGTAATAATCCTCCCACCTAAGGCAGGATTATTTTTTATCACATTGCAGCAGCTTTTGAGCCGCTTTTGTCTGTGATGATAAAGCTGTCACTCCCGATTTTTTCTTTCTATCCTTATCTTCATAAATCGTTACATGGTGTTTTGTCATTAAAATTGCCACTGCCATCTTAAATTCCTTCTTATCCTTAAAGTAAACAATTTTATATTCACCTAGAATGATCATATTAGCTAATCTAGCTAAATAAGATGACCATCCCCCTGTAGGCAACTTTAAAAGCAAATCCTATGTTTGAACGAGAGCGGCAGTTGAGTACTTGTCAAATTTGGTATCCTGTATGTAGTTCCGGCATCCTCCCAATCATCTGCAGTTGTCGAAAAACTAGGGGTCTTAATAATTGAGGCGGTTTTAAGTATATTGATTGATGGTAGACGTTGCTTTCAGTATCATTCCTAGTCTGAGTTAGCTCTTTCGCATAAACTCCTGCCCCAAAATCATAAAGCAAACCACTTCAGTAAAATTCCAATCTTGTCAATGGTGTTTCTCAAACCTAATTCCCCCTCTGAGTGTTTTAATGATATTACACTCAGACGTTACCCTGAAAATATTTGTTTTTGTTAAAACTACAGTTTTATTGAATCTTCTCCACGGCATAAAATGGGCATCCCCAATGAGACTTTCGGTTCTTTTTTAAAAAAGTTGTGTCTCGTATAATAACAAAAGTATGTTTTTAAAATTCTTGTTCCTTCTTTTATAACTGAAAATTTTTAGGTAATATATTGATTTTATTACAAATATCCAATATAGTTGTAAATATATTAAACTAATGGTTATTTAAGGATGGTGAAGAAATGAAGAAAAAACTTATTTCATTTATCATGGTGTTCACGTTGACTGTGCTGGCTATATCAGTTGTTTCTCCTGGCTATGCAAGTGCAGCAGAAAGTAAAAAAGCACCTGTAGTTCAAAATAGCGTACAGGCTCCTTTAGCTTCAAATTCTGAAGTACATACACAGGGCATTCCTTTCGCTAAACAAATATTAGTAAAAGCACTTAGGGTTGGTGGCCCCGCTTTAGGAAACCTTATTAAAAAGATCCCATATAAATGGGCTCAAAAAGCTGGTGATGCTTGTTCTAAGTGGGGACACAAAGCGGCGGACGTTATAGATGAACTTACAAATTTCGGAGAAACAGCTGTTACTGTGGCCTTAGTGAAAGCCGGAATTCCATTAGCTGATGCACAGTTAATTGCGAAGGTTGTTGTGTTCTTTTTGGTATAACTATACATTAAAAACAAGAGAGTGAGGCTTACAACCTTCACTCTTTTGTTTTAATTAGGTAAGGAGAGATCACCATGAATCTGCTTGTTATGACGTTATCAATTTATCTTTTATCTCTCATCGTCTTTTTTATTTTTATGTACAGAGGAGAAAAGAAAGAAGCTGCAGAAAAAAACACAAATGAAAAATTTTTATTATCTACAGTAATAGGAGCTTTGGTTTTATCACTCATTCCTACTGCAGTCATAATGGTGATAATCTTATTTGCAACAGGATCAGCAAATGTGCTTGTAAGCTTCTTTGAATTAGAAATAGAATTTAAACAGATTGTTATAACAAGTGTGTGTATGGTTGTTTATTCTTTTACTTTTGATAATATTTTTGTGGCTGTTGGAAGGCATCTCATTGGGGATAACTTCTTCAAGTTTATATTTGCCTCATTGTTTAGGTTTTTATTCATTTATATAGTGGGTATCTTATGTTCAATTGGGAACAGCGACAATTTTAAATTATCATTAGGATTAACTTTATTTTTTCTTTTGTTAGAATGTATTTTCCCTAAAAAGTCTGATCGTGCCCAGAATTTAAAATCTTAAGGACGGGCATTTGGTGAGAACATAATGCATATTAATGTTCAAAAAGATAAAGCAGGCTTAATGTCTGCTTTATTTAATTAAAATCCCTCTTCATACAGTGCTTTCTCTAAGAAATTCAGCCCCTAAAGCTCACACTGAACCTTCCAGCTTTATACTTCGTCACAACAATAAAGTAACAAACAAGTTCCCAGAACTCTCGAATCTTGATATGCTCAATGGTACTGTTGTTTTTGCAGCCCAAGGTGGTGTTCCTGACTTTGAGACTGTAATGGGACGCTTTATGTCTAAAAAATCTGCCCATAAGGTCGTTTACTGTGTAGTCGATGTAATTTATATTAATGGGCATTCAATTGCTAATAAGCCGCTCACTGAACGAAAAAACATGCTTTTAGACATTAACCTTGAACATTACAATGTATTTGTTATTGAAGGTCTGCAGGGAAACGGTTTAGCTTACTTTAATCTGCCAAAGAAAAGCATCTTGAAGGAATCGTATTAAAAAAGCTAACTCCCCATATGAGATTAATAAACATTCTTATAGCTGGCTGAAAGTGATTATAGATTTAAGGACTACATGGAACTCCGCATACATTCCTTTGAATCTTGGAGAGTATAATCTCTCCATTACATAACTCCTTAATGCTTAGCCTTTTAAAGTCAAGTACGTAATACAATAAGTTATCCAAATCGTTTAGCTGTAATTCACCAAAATGCTCTTCATATTTTGTGACAGATTCATTCCAGTTTGAATAAACCTATTGACCTCCTAAAATTAAGTGTTATTATTTACTTGAATTTACAAATAAAGGAGTGTTTAATTTGAAAAAGTTGTTTAGTTTTATTATTTGCACCATGGTGGCCATTCTTTCTCTGAGCATTGCCACTGCCGCATCTGCTGAGACCGACAATTCTAGGTTTTCAACTAAGCTTACTAGCTCTGTCGAAGGTGAATTTAAAGCTTTTGGTCTTAACCCTCCTAATTCAAATAGCGTTGTAAATCTTACGAAAAACAAATTGACATTCGCTGGACAAGCAACTGGCAATACATTATATTCAAACAGTTATTTTCAAGGCAAATCTACGATAAGCTATTCAATTACAAACAATATTGGAACTAAACTAACTGTGAAAGTTTGGAATGATTCCGACTGGATTTTTGCTACTGAAACACTAACTGTAAATGCTAATGGTACAGCTACAGGAACAATAAAAAATCTAGATGCCAATGCGCTTTACTATCTATCTTTCTCTGCTCCGAGCGACTTTTCTGGCTATGTTCAATAAAACGTAATTTAGCAGCTCCATTCGTGGGGCTTTTTTGTATTCGTTAAAAACTATCGTAAGACAGAAATGGATTATTTGTAAAAATTATGATATATTGGTAATACAATCGAATATTCAAGGCTGCTCCCACACAAAAAACAAGTCTAGATAAAATCCTTCTTCTTTTATCTAGACTTGTTCAGCTCTCTCCAACATTTAAAAGAAATTTTGCCTCAATTAGTTTGGCATTGTAGTCTTCAACTTCTTTCTTTGTGCTGCCCAATTTATCAAAAGCTACTCGCCAATCATCATTATGAATTCTGATAAAAGATTTAATCCTCAAGCCATCAAAACAAACATCTAAAATTATCCTGTTGCCTGAAGTGCCATCAATTTTGCTAAAGACAGCTTCTTTATTGTCACCAGCATAAAGCACCTCTTTAATTGATTCATTGGTAAAGTACTCAGTTTCCTTGGTTGCTACATAGGTTTTCATTTCTTCTTCTTACTCCGTTTAAAATCATGATTTCATCTTCACGTCCTAGTGATCTTAAGTCCTTTCTCTATATATACGCAGAGCTGTATTATGAGTTCACACAGTATTTAGTGAAATGTATTTGATATCAATCACTTCAATATTAATTAACTCTGCTTTTATGAAACCATTTAATAGCCTATCAATTTCAACCATTCACCATTGCAATATTCATCTTGGAATAGCGGTATTTTAATCATTGTCTAACCCTTCCTTTAATGAACTGCTTTCGTTTAACTTTCGGAAAACATATTAATCTGCTAACATTAATAGCTCATCGACTTTATCATTGTATTCACCATATTCACCAGAGTCCCATTCAACACCTACAGAACCTCGAATTGTCGTCCACAATATAATTCCCATTTCTCCATTCTCAAAGACCTTACTTGCTCCCCTTTTTGACAACCGAGCATATTTCAACCTCTTTCTTAAAATAATCACATTTTAAGTTAACTTTAAACTGCATTATGTTGAGAATATCACCTTTAATTGGTAAGCTGACATCTAAGTCATACTTATACAAAGCAGGTGATATATTGAACAAAATAATCGGAATGACCGGATTAATTATCTCCTTACTTGTGCAAGGGTTTTCAGCAAGTGATTCATTGACTCATAAGATCGCCATGGCTTGTCTATTTTTGTTCTTATTGGTTTATAATTTTAACCATACTAAGGAGTTCTCTAAAAAGTCTCTGGCGATTATAGGCGCTTCCTTTATTGTGCTAATGCTTGGTATTTATCAATTGCTCTCTTTTACTGGTGATTACTTTGAAAGTCGCGGTTTAAATTTTGGATTTATCCTCTTACTTGAAATTGTTTTAGTTATTGGATTAGTGACTGCTGCGCTGAGTTTAATTAAGCATATTGCAGACCGCTTAAGGAAAACACCTGATGGTAAAGAGCGTTGACTCTTTGCCTTTTTTTAGCTAACCATTTCTTTTTATGCCGTCTTTCTTGTACAAAATCAAACGCAATATCGACTTTTACCGGCTCTGTTCTGTCAATGATGAATTGATTTCAGAACGATTCTTAATTCCTCATCATTCATACCGTTGCCTTTTGCACTCCACCTTTATGGAATCTTTTTCATTTTTCACCAGAATTTTTTCAAAAGATCCAGTCGCATCGCTCTCTTTGATAAGAGCTCTACATTTCTAATAGCAAGATTGAATATTGTTTGTTAATACACTC
The DNA here is from genome assembly GCF_032461585.1 of Bacillus sp. IS1. Lineage (NCBI taxonomy): Bacteria > Bacillati > Bacillota > Bacilli > Caryophanales > Bacillaceae > Bacillus > Bacillus sp. IS1. The sequence continues at coordinate 951,236 of NZ_JAWCWR010000001.1, forward strand.
GGCCCCAACTTTTGTGTCTTAGAATTTGAAAGGCGTACTTGCACTTTAACATTTGTCATTTCAGCTGATATGGAATCAATCCTTCCAGCCCAATTAGGGCTCTCTTCCTCGGGAGTCGGATATAGTTTAAATCGCCAACTGATTTCCCCTGTTTTGGCGGCAAATCCTTCATAACCGTCGTAGCTTCCATAATAAGATGGTTGAGGAAGGTGGACAGCAAGAATACTCATATTCGTTCTTGCAGCACTTGGCGGGTATAACTGCACTTTATAGATTAGTGCCGCGCCCTTCGCATTTTTCAGTTTTTGATTCACCGGTTCGAGTACTGCAGTACAAGGCATTGGACTTGCTTTCATTTGAGTTGGAGAGGCGATAACAGCAGCCAATAAAGGTATAACCAAGGTAAATCGTTTCATCTACATTCCCTCACATTTTTTTGTTAATTTCCCTTACTCCCGCCTTGAATATTCATCACTTTTGAATGGTTATCTTCATTAAAAGGTGAAAAAGGCATTACTGGAGCTACTGGTGCTGCCGGTAAAGATGGAAAATCAGCATATGAATTAGCTGTTCAACAAGGTTTCTCCGGAACATTAGATGAGTGGCTTGCTTCTCTGAAAGCAACAGCAAACTGATCACGTACCCTTCTCTAACGAGGAGTGTATTTTTTCCGTTTTTTCAAATTAGAAACCACAAAAACTCTACATCCTTTTACATTTTTTTCAATGACATGTTATGATTATTTTCAAGGGATTTTGGAAATTTTCAGAAAGAGGGGTTTGGATGAGCAAGATCGCTTCAGAAGTTGTCGCTACTACACTGAATGATTGGTACATTGCTATAAAGAAACAAAAGGTAAATGAGTCAATAAAATATTACTCAGAGATAAAAAGCCTGTTCGATGACATGGAAGAAGATCAAGAAGTTCTTGCATATTACAGTTTATTAGAAGAAAGACACAAAATGTTGCTACATTCTTCACGCGGAGAGCCATTACAAAAGCACACTTATTTCACTGAAGAGAATGAAAATTTCATAAAAAGAACGAACGATAAATTGGAATATAACTTTTATTTATTTGAAGCAATGTACGAGGCATACAACAAAAATTATGATCGAGCAATTAACTTATATGGATTAGCTGAGAAAAAGCTTGCAGAAATTCCGGATGAAATTGAAGCAGCTGAATTCTACTCCAAGGTCTCCTACTTATACACTCTTGTTAAACAAAGCATTGTGGCACAACACTATATCAAGAATGCAATTGCAATATATAAGCGACACCCTGACTATAAATGCAAACTGGCAACTTCAACAATGATTGCGGCTGCAAACTATTCCGATATGAAACGGTTTGAAGAGTCAGAAACATATTATTTAGAAGCAATAGACATTTTACAAGAAACAAAGGATGAATATTTGGAAGCTCAGTTATATCACAACCTTAGTATCGTGTATTCTGATTGGGACAAACCTGATAAGTGCATTAAATCTCTCGAAAAAGCTATTGGAAATGAATCTTGGATGAATTCAAATTATTATATAAATTCTTTATTCATGATGATTAAGGAGCTATTTAAAATTGACGAAAAAATGAAAGCCATTAATTTTTACAATAAAGCACAGGAAAGACTCATATTAATGGAGAATAAGGTATACGAAGCCAAAATTAGCATCCTATACAACCTATATTGTGGTGAATTAAAAAACAACTTCAATAATTGCATCCGTTACATTGAGTTTTTAAAACAACAAAATGACCTTGAAAGTGTAGATGAATTGTCCTACATAGCTGCAAAAAGGTTTGAATCAATAGGTGCTTTTGAAGAAGCAACAAGCTTTTTCAATGAAAAAATTTGGGCTGAACAGAAAATGAATCAGGTGGAGGGAATCTTATGAAAAAAATTATGCTTTGCGTATCTATTTTAACTGTAATTTTAAGTGGAGTAGCTTTAACGCAATTGAGTACTGATTCACCATCTAACATCCAGGTAGCTGAAAGGCCAGTCGGAGGTTAAAAATTAATTAACTTAGCCCACTCATATGAGTGGCTTTTTATTTTATGATTTGTGTTCCCCCGTCAAACCTGCTATAAGAAACAGCTCGTAAGATCGCTTTAGATCCGTATTTGTTTCTTATCCCGTCCATAACAAAATTATGGAAGCATGGGCCGGAAAGGGTGTAAGGAATTATCAGAACAATTGGAGTAAGCGATTCAAAAGCAAAAAGAAACAGTATGTTAAGGGCGCAGATATCTATGATAAGGTAAAGGCTCAGAGATATGCTAGTAGTAAAACAGGTAAGCCTTATTCAGTGGCTGCAACCAAAAAAGCACAAATAAATACTATTGCTCTAAACTTGTGTGGCAATCATACAAAAACACAAAAGGAACCGACCTAGACAGTAATGAAGGCGCACTTGTCACACCTGCAGATATTGATCGTTCATCAAAAACTGTTAGCTACTAATCATTTTACTTGCAGATTTATTCTGCAAGTGTCTTTTTATTTTATATAAAAGATAAGGAGCGTTATATGAAAAAGTCTTATGTTTTATATGGGATTTCAGGAGTTCTAGTTGGTGCAATAGTTATATTGTTGATCAATGCATTCTTTATAAATAAAGGTGAACACTCTGTAAGTACTTCTAAAATTAATCCAACCGAGGATAAAATCTTTTTTATCTATTCAAATCCACTCATCAAAAAAGCGTACTCATATCCACATCACAAGGAGAAAAATTCAATAAACGACCGGATATACCATATATCCAGAAAAAAACCCCCTCTTCAGACGATATCGTCTTGTTAGCTGAACATGAACCATATTATTACACATTAAAAAACAACACCATTAAAGAACATAAATTATCCAATCCATTTGCTTTTTGGTATCAAGGAGAAGATATTTCTGTAAAAGCCTATAATGTCGACACCAATGGAAATGAACTGAAAGTAAATGATAAAAAGTTCAATAAAAAATACAGCCTGACTTTGCCCTCCCTCGTAACCATGGGAGAAAGCGATGATAAGTATATTTACGTCATTCAAGGAATGTCTTTGTACGTCATTGATAGAAAAACAGAAGAGATTATTAAAACGATTGGATTAGCTTCCTATGGAGATGTATTTGATCACTCTGAAAAATATGTTGTGGCTAGCTCAGAACATGAACTAACTGTAATCGAAAAAGGATCATGGAAATCAAAATCCATAAAATATCCTGATGATCTCGAACAAGCGGACGCTGTGTATTACGACAAAAAAAGCGGTAAATTTTACGTTACATATATTAATAAATCCGGATACGCCTGCTTACTTGAGTACGATCAAGATTTTTCTTTTGAAAAATTCGATTTACAATTTCCGTATATGAATGCAAAGTTTAAAGATCAAAAACTTTATGTGATTTCACAAGAGGAAAATAAAAAAGGCATTGGTGGCTATATGGGGATTTTTGATATCCGTACTAAAAAGAAACTTAATGAATTTGATTTGCCTGAAGAAGAAACAAAAGTGCAGGACTTTATGGTTTTAGATTAAACATAAAGAATAAGTTGCAAAGCAAAAGCCCCTTCCTGAATAAGGGGCTTTAATTTTAAATTAAATAGATGTTTTATACGCGTTAATGGCTTGATTTCTCAAAAGCATATTATCTTTCGTCACCATTCCAAGATTGTATGCTTGTTTGATGATATCTAACACTTGATTATCAGTTTCAGTTACAGCTCGTCCCCCAGTTATTCTGGACTTCCAGTAATCAAACTGGTGATTTAACTCTGAACTGCTTTTAAGGTTTTTATTATCAACTACTTTGCCATTCTCCAGCGCTTCTTTGAATTCATTAAAACCAATTGAACATTGCTGATTCGAACTAATTCCTGCACCTTCTGTCGCTAAACTGCAAAACGCTAAAAATTTCGGATCTTTCGTGATATTGTAAGAGTTATTTAGACCTTCCATAACATTCATCCTCTCTCGAATTTTACAACGTTGCTATAAATGATTTTCATGTTTTCCCCAAGACCTTCAACTTGAATCTCATTTGAAGGAAGTTCGTTCATTGGAATTTCAATGTATTTGTCCCATCCTATCACTATCCTGTTTTGCCCAAGTATAGCATCATATTTGTATATGTTTGCTTCACCTTTGTATAACAAACTCCTTCCGTTTGGTATTATTTCACATGTTATTTATCGGTAATTCCAGCGAGATATTCAACTTAAATTCCACCAAATATAATAGATGGAAAAACAGTTTCTTTTCAATCAACAGTATCTTATTTCATTATTTCATACAAAAAAAGCTCTCAAAAAGAGAGCTTAACTTTGCAATACTTCTACTTAATCGTCCCAATCTTCGTCCTCTTCCCAATTTTCTTTTGCTTCTTCAAGCTCTTCCAAGAAAAATTGCAGAAAGTTATCTGCAACCTTGTCACCATAACCGGCTTCATTTGCCCAAACAATTATTGGACATTCGTCGTTTTCCATTTTGTTTGTATCAAGGCAATAAGAGAATTCATCTACATCTTCTATAACGATAATACCGTCACTTAAATTATAATGAGTTCTATATTCCTCAGTAACTGTAACAACCCTTGCAGAAACTTTTCCGTGGCCAAGTATATTTACCCCGTAAATTCCACCGGAGCCATATTTATTTAAAAACCACTTATAACTCTCGGGAAGTTTTACATTTAAACGATTTTGTATCTCTTTGATTTTTTCTTCAGTTATTCCGCCTGTAAAGTCATCATCTTCAGCGTTTTCTTTAATAAATTCTTCAATTTCATGATAAGTCATTGTTACATTTCTCCTTTCTCAAATTGGCTCGCTCTCCATTTCCAATATCTTCGTTGGAAGCTTTTATACTGATTCCGCAACTCCCTGTCATTTCTAAAACTTTCCCCACCTTTTTTCAATCCATGGAGAACTTTTTTATTATTTTGATGAACAGAAGCTGGAATTTCCACCATCGTTCCTGGCTCTTCTTGAATTAAATGATGTAAGTTGATTTTTGTGCCATCATTAGCAAAAGGAGCGTCACCTTTTTTCATAAGTTGTAAATTTGTTTTTCCGCTTTCAGCATCAACTTTGTTTATATCAATATCTTTCAACGTGTATACTCTTCGACTTACATCTTTAGTTTTACCTGAAGCTTTTACCTTCCCTTACTTCAAAGGCGCCATACTTCTCTTTATTTAGCCAAGGGAGAGTTAATTCCTTACCTGTAAATGGCTTTCTGCTCTCATCTAATTTCTTCGCATTAGTTAATAGTTCATTTTTAAGGTTTTGGCTGTCAACCACATTGTATGGTACGTTATCGGTCAGAGCAAGGTCATACTTAGAGTTATAAGGAAGCAGATCTGGAAGTTTAACGTCTTTAATTTTCTTCCCTGCCTGTCCTGCCTTATTTATAACCTTCCCCGCCGCATCAGCTTTGTTAACGGCTCCTGCGCCTTTTGTTCCGACGACAGCCACAGCTGCTGAACCAATTGCATATGTCACCCATCTTGATCTGGAGTAAGCATCCCCGTTCACCATATCCTTTTGATACGACTCTTCAATTGCCGCTTTAACAGCATCATATGTTTTAACCGGGTGAATTACTGCGTTACCCAGCGCTGACCGTGTCTTTCCCGACATCATATAAACCAACGCCAGCTCCTTTTAATATATCCCAAGTCACTTCTCCGGCTTCTTCCATCTGTTTTGCTTGTTCAAGCTGGATCACATATTGCTGCTGAGAAGGTTCAAGGTTTTCATATCCGATCTTCTTCGCGATTTCCAAATACTCATCCGGATCGGTCACACCATCGGCCAGCTTTTTCTTTAGGTCCTTAATCTCCCGCTCTTTCGCTTCTTCCTTTTTAATCGTCAAATAAGCATCCGAATGTCTTGCGATATCGCCTTTCTTCTTATGGATGTCGCTTTCACGGTACGCCTTGGCGTTGTAGTGAAGCGGCGTGGCGCTTTTTCCTTTGCCCGTGGCGTTTTGGAGCTGCTGAAAGTCGGCTTGGATGAACTGTTCGTTTGCTTCGGTTTCTGCGTATTCTTTCGTTAGATCGTGATCAAGTTTGCCGAGCTTATGTATCGTTTCGCTTCTTTTTTTGTCAGCTGAAGAAAGCTTCTGATCTGTGCTTTCGGTTGAAAACAATTCGAGCGAGATGATGCCTTCGATCTCTCCGAGGATGGAGCGCATGTCCTTTTTCTGCTCTTCCATAATCGCCTTTGATTTACTGAGGGCGTGGGTGAGCTCATGCTCCAGAAATGATTCCTCCACATGCGAATTGGAAAGTCCGGCGTCTTCGACCTTGCCGGGAAGGCTTGTGAGAAATGCGATTTTCATATCGATCAGATCAAGCCAGCTGTCTGTGACGCCGGCGTGATCTTGAAAAAAGGCTTTAATGTTGTCAGCGCCTTTGCCTGAAAACTCACTATCGTCTAAGTCAGCCATTCACTGATAGGCTTTCCTGAGAGTGATAAATTGCGTTCTTAGTTCCTTGTACTCTTTGGTTCTTTTATCCACTTCAGAAAGTAATGACTTCGCTTCAAACACCTTCATATCATTCTCCTTTTTCCGACGCTCAACACTCTAAATTTTACCATAGTATAGGAGAGTTAATGCTATTCCTATAGTTATTTTTACTCAACCCATAGTCCGACTCCTACGGCTATTGATCGAGATTACGGCACTACAAAAAAACTATATGCGCGATGATTGGGTGCAATTTAAGGGGAACGTTTATATATCGGATGAGGAAAAGAAGCGAGGTCTATCAGATAGCACGATAAATACGCCTTAAAAACACTGCGAGTAATGTATAACACCTTGGAGAGCGAAGGACTTATTCAGTAATTTATCTTTTATGTCTAATTCACCGAAATCACGAAGTTTACGCCTGCATATTCGTTTAATCGGTTTCCCCTTCCGAACATCATCCATAAAAAAAGAACGCCTCCTATTCCAGTTTAATAGAATAAGAAACGTTCAAACACGGTAACGGCCCACCGCTACCCTGTGCCTTAATACGCCTAAGTCATCGACTAAGTCAACGCAATAAAAAACGGCTAGAAACGTTGATATAACGCCTCTAACCGCCATGGATGATTCCGACTGGGCTCGAACCAGAGACCTCTACCCTGTTAAGGACGAGACACGTATTCTGACTAATCTTTAACAATCCTAAATAATTGCCCAAACCCTTGTCATATCAAACTTCATGGGATTTAGTTTTCTGATTGATATTTGTTGTTTCTAAGTAGTTTAAAATGTTTGTGTGACTCCATGGTACACGAAAAGACCCGCTGAACAATTAGTTATGGAGTAACAAAACAAGACTCCATCATTGCCGACATAATTAAAGTAGTGTTACAAATCAACATACCTTCACCTGAGGGTATGCAAAAGAACCGTTTCATTGACTAAAATCAAATTGAGTTAGTTCGAAAAACGCGACTTCGAAAATTTAGGTATCGCTCACCTTGGTCTCACTCTGCATTTTTGTAGACTGAACGATTCTTCACCCAGCAAAAGGAAATGTCTGTTTTGATCCAAAAGGCAATTTGTTCGTTTGCTCTAAGGAGATACACTATATACAATATATAGAGTGGACAGCAGCGCACTAGATTCGGAAGAGTGTTCCGACCTTTGACCTGATCGGAATAAAGTTCCGATTGATATTCTCTTTGTTCAATTTCATCATTCCTTTAATACGGGTCGTTGTTATTTCTCTAGATTAAATCGGTCTTTGATCTTTTCTGGCAGTTTTATCGGATTTAATAGCTTCAGGTTCTCCAGTATATCCGTCATGGCTCCTCGGCACACGTACAATATCCCCTTCTTGATAAGGCTTTTCAACAAAGAAAGAGACCATCTTTTTCTATCCTTTCTCGTTATACCCTTCTAAATTGTAAACGTAGTTGCTAAACTTATGAACCCAGCAGCTCCTATAATTGTAGATATAATGTAAATTAAGTAAATCCATAAGTCTTCTCCCTAAGAAAAATTCAGATCCCTCTAATTAAATTCGTATTTTAAGGAGACAAGACTACGGCACTCTCTTGTCCCCTCAATTTTTTGTACTAATTTCTCCAAAAATTTAATTGCTCTGCTACTTCCAAAATACCTTCAATTCTTCTTTTCTTTTTATCAATCATTGTTGCTATAAACTTATCAAAAGATTCAGCCGGATAATGTGGATTTTTTCTATTAGTGTAAAGCTGTGCTGCAAATGTTTGTGCGAGAGATGTAAAAGCATAACTTTTGTTGTTATATTTATTAATATTCCCATATAAACATCTCAATTGTTCTATATGCTCATTCAAAGTTAACGATGAAAGATCGTGATACGTACTATGAACTCGTTTTTTGACCATTTCCTCTATTTCATGGCTGTTTGCCTCTTCAACAGACGTGTTTCTTCTAACATAAATTCTGTTTACTTTGATTCCTGTTGTTTCTTTCTTTGCTAAGAATGGAATGTATCTCAATTGCTTTGGAATGTATACAACCAAAAAAGCTTTTCCTTTCAAATCACCGTAAACATCTTCGTCGGAGTATTTTAAAAGTTGAGAAAAAAACTTAAGCTCATCAGGTACATAATTCCTCAATTTCTTCTAAAGTTGTCATCTAATTGTAGCCCAACTGGCTTATATTCTTTATCTTCAATACCAAAAACAATCATTCCTCCACCTGAATTCGCCATTGCAAGGAGAAGCTTTGCTAATTTAAATTCTTCAATTATCTTCTCCTTATAATCAAGAAAATTTGTCTCCCCGTATAAGGAATTGACAAACTCTTTAAATGAACCCACACCAAATTTTTCGTTTTTTATTACATCAAAAAAATCTTGGTAGCCTATTTGCTTTATTTCATCCATTGAATATATACCTACTTTACTTTAAAGTCTAAGTTCACTTAAAAATTCATTAGTTAATATCAAGCAGTTGCTCTTTTTTCTTCGCGAACTCTTCTTCGGTTATTATTCCTTGATCCCTAAGCTCAGCAAATTGTCTAATTTGTTCAGGGACATTCGAGCTTGAAAAAGACACATCATTCATATTTTGATTTGATTGCTCTGCTATCTTTTCTTGGATATATGCGAAAATTTCGTCAATGCTTCCTTCATCAATTGTTGAAACTGAAATTTCTTTCCCGGCATAATCAAAGATTAGTTTATAACCCGTTAGCCCACTTTTAACTTTTACATGATCAATCAGATTATAATCAAATTCCACAATCTCGTACTTTGCATATTTATCACCATAATGCAATAACCTATCTGGCATTGCAAAAAGAACGCCGGCATTTCCCATGAAACCATTTAGATTCCCTCTAACGAAAGTCACTATTTGATCTTGATTTATTCGATTGGCTGCATGACTAAATATTTTTTGAAGATCTTTAGATGGTTTTTTATATTTTTTACTCAAGGAACTATAGACTTCCTGAATAGGGTTTGGGAATGAAGTAGCTTGAACTCTTGCCTGATCTGAAGATATTGTTTTATTTTTAGACCTTTTAGAATTCACGGTATTACTATAAGAAATACCCGTACCTGGAATTCCTACAGTGGTTGTGGTTCTACCTTTAGTGTTTGTTGATATACGTGCCCCTTTAACACCGGCACTGATGCCGACACTTTTTGAGTTAATGTTCAGTTTAACTCCTGGAGCAATTTTGACACTTTTTCTAAATTTAAACCCCTCACTTTTGGTTAGTTAATTTTTCCTATGCCTTACTCTATCATCATTTGAATATTTTTTCCATCTGTCATCTCCTTATATCTGGTTAAAGTCTCTTCCATTCAACATAAGTGATATCAAACGAGCTACATACAGAGTTTAAAGCCACTTCCGCCATAAGACAAATTGAAGTTATTACTAGGTGAGGAGTGTCCCGGTGTAATGGGCCGCAATCCTGAAAGACCTTTATCAGCAGCGATTTGAGTATAACCACTGCCTTCTAATTTAAATGACTTGAAGTAATCATCATTTTCAAATTGAATACAAAAAAGGTATCGATAACCGGCATAGCTAACTCCTCTCCAGCAGACCCTCAATTTTTATGGCCAGTGGCAGCAATCCAATTAATATGTAAAACACCATGATATTTATTTTATTCTTAAAGAACAGTTCAATCATATTCTGCTCCATACCCGGTGAAAATGAATCAATCAGTTCCTGCTTAAACTCTTCATCATAAACCTGATCAACAAATAAGGCCTTAAATCCCGTTAGAAAGCCAACACCAAGCCAGAGTATTAAGAAATATGCTATTCCAATCAAATTAAAACCCTGCTTATATATATCGTCTGGTATTATAGTAGTGTTAAATACTTTGTGAGGTGAAATTTAATGGAAAAGAAAGAGTTTGAGACTAATGGCTACGATGTAACAGTTGTGTATGATTATAAGGAGTATCCCGATGTTAAATAAGATGCTGTGACAACTGTGATTATACTTTATTCAAGAGTTCAGTGAAGAGTGGTGTATTTTTACACGAGTGTCGTAGGTGTGTGGTATGAAGAAGAGTATCTAAATGCTCTTTTTTATTTCACTGGATTCATGTAGCTTACATATACTTCAATTCCGTCTTCAGTTTTATATTCCGCAATTTTGTCTGGATCCGATTCAATCTTTTCAATAAGCCGCTTTGCACTTTTATTGCCCTTTTCACTATTTGATGCAGCAATCCAAGACCAATAATTCCATTCAGTGATGTAGGACTTAATCTTTTCTGGTATCTCATGACCTATTGTGTAAACCTTAATCATGTACACTCCCCTCCAAAAATACTTCTTTGTTCTTGATACATACGCCTCTCCAAAAAAAGTCCGTAACGTGTTAAGGTTAATCAAATTACCTAAGGATGTGTTTTCATGTTAAAGGCTTCAAAAATTTTCATTTCATTTATGGCATTACTACTAGCCGTGTATTCCCTGTTTAATCAAAGTGGAATCCTGTTATTTTCTCTTCAGGTATTAGTTGCAGTTCTTTTTATCATAGTCGGGTTGGAATTACTTTCAAAGAAGCAAAAGAGCTATGGATATATCTTCTTTGGAACATCTGTCTTAATACTTACCGTGAACATTATCAAATTCATGATTTAAATAAAATACACTACTCGATCCATGTTTTTCTTTTCGTGGACACATATGCAAAAGCTATTCTAGAGGGAAAACAATAATGGAAAAACACCGCATACATCGCTATACAAAAAAGCTGAGTTAATTGTTATAGTGCTTGAAAAAACAATAAAGCAAGTCCCAGGTCATAATTTATCTCCATTAACTATGTCGTTGATCAATAAACTCACTTGCATATCGGTATAACTCTTTATATGCCGTTTCATTAACTGGAGACTCTATTAATTCTACACCGTTCTTTACAGCAGTATAGGTTTTTCCATCGCTGGGATACGCTTGCCAAATAACCGGAATTTGTTTAAAGTTTGAAAGTTTTTTAGATTTTTTAATTTTTTAAAATTTTTCTCTTTCTGTTATCTTAGAGGCTGCGATGTCTATTATCTCGCCGTATAGAAATGCCCACATATGGAATTCAAATGGAGGATTCCACTTGTAATGAACTTGTAATGATGGAATTCTAACTGATCCTGCTTTTAATTTTGCATTAATATTATATTTGTCTTTTAATAAATCCTTTGTTAGATAAGAGGTGTAAACGCATGCGTCTCCCATTCTTGTCCCAGATTCATCAAAAGCAAAAAATATACTTTCAACAATATTTTTTTTAATAAGCGCTTTATTGTTCATCTTATCCCTCGTAGTCGTTAAAAGAATGATTTTATGTAGACCTAGAAAATTTGTAAGTATTTACTTTTGTTGTAACTTTAGTATACCATGATCATTTTAAGTGATCAATATCTTTTTAATCTTTTTTGTAAATCAACAGCTCATGCAGCTCAATGTCTAAATATGTACAGACTTTATCCAACAGATCCCTTGGGTACCGCTCCATTTCGTCATGATACAGCTTCCTGACTGTGTTAAAACCATGATCAATATCATTGGACAGCTTTCGAATACTGATATTCCTTTCGTCTATTATCGGCTTTAAATTTGATTTAATCAATTTAACTACCCCACATTCATTATGTATGATCACTTTAAATTATCATCATATGCATAAAAAAGGTCAAGGATATACCTTGACAATGTACTAAACTTACCAGTCAAATGAATCTTCATGTTCAAATCCATAAACACCTTTAATCCACACATCTCCACAGCCTGGATTCTTTGTAATCTTTAACACATGATTGCGATTGGCATCTCCTTCTACTCTATCTGTAGCAGTATAGTCAGCATAGTTCCCAACAAACTGCTTCTCACTACGTGGAAATACCCAGCCTGCAAGAGTTATCCTACTGATTTTCATATTTAGAGTACACCCCTCAGCATTGCTAATTGTGAATTTGTAGAAGAGCCAAGTGCGATCATAATTCCGATCAAAATAATCTGCCATTGAAAAACTCTCTGTATCCTCACTCATGTGAAAATTCACATTTTTGTAGTCTAATGTAAGCTTCGCCTCAGTACTTGGTGTGTTAAAACTCAATATAAAACCAAAGCAAATTACAGCCAAAAAGATTAGCTTTTTCATTTTCCCCTCCCCCCTTATTCCAAATAATACCACATCGGGAGGTGGTTTCCCCTTTATAATTTTTTCGCAATATTACAGGTATATCTACTTTAATGTCGAAAAACATATATAGCTATGCGAACTATACTGCGGTATTGCTTTTAAGGAGGAAAAACAGTGCGTAATTTTTGGGAAGCAACTGAGGAAGATCCTTATAAACTTGATAGTGTAACTGAAGAGATGATCAAACATACCGAGAACAGGTTAAATATCATTCTACCTGAGTCGTACAAGAAGCTTATACTTGAGCAAAATGGAGGGATGATAAATTATAATGCATTCCCCACAACTGTTCAAAATTCATGGGCAGAAGATCACATTGAGTTTGATTACCTACTAGGGCTAGGTGAAGACCCTGGGATACTAGACAGTTCATACCTAATAAAGGAATGGGATTTACCTGAAAATGTGCTCCTTATCCATGGAGACGGACATACTTGGGTAGCAATGGATTATCGAGAAACAAACTCAAACCCTTCAATTCACTACTTCGATGTGGAGGTTGATCAGGATTTCAAACTAGCAAAATCGTTTGATGAATTTTTGTCAAAACTGTATACGCATCATTACGATATGGACACTGAAATAGCTAACAATGAAGACTCAGAAATTCAAAATGCCTCATTGAGTAATTCTGAGTCAATAACAAGTAAAGAGGTTGCAACAATATTAAAAGAAAAGAACCCTTTGGATATTTATAGGGTGGCATACTCCCCCATAAAAGACACAGATGACCTAGAATGGGTCATAAATCAGATTAAAGAGTCATCATATATCTTAAACGAAGAACAAGCTTTTGAACTAGCAGATTTATTAATGACACTAGCCACAACGTATGATAACCATATTAAAACAACAATTCTTAAAGACCGTATTGATGAGATTGTAGCTAACTTAAGCAAACAAAAGAATGAAGATGTCGATAATATTTTGACACAAATCAAGGACTTCCTTTAATTTTTTTACTTTTTATCCTCTTTCTGTTTATTTCTTCCTGAAAATATATTAAGATGTTAAGTGAAGAAAATACTAACAGAAAGAGGAGAGATACGAAAAATTTAACAAGAATTATAAGTCTTGTTCTGCCACTGCTTCTATTTACCTCATTCGTCCTTCCTAATTTTGCAGAAGCACACACAACAAACAGCAAAGAAAATCATAGTCCAGACATTGTACATACCTCCACTGATGATATTTCAGATGATGAGGCTGGCTATGAAGAAAAAAACTATGAAGACTATTCAGATGTAATAGAAGATCCTTATTATTCAGATTTAGCTAATGCACCCGTCTATGAGGGTGATTTAGAAGATGATTTATCTGATGATTCTATATCTGAAGAAGCCCAGGATGTATCTGACAAAGTTTTTGATGAAAACATTGTTAACGGAACTGAAGAAAAGACTGCTCCCGAAGTGGATGCAACCGGAACTGATGAAGAACTTCATGCTCAGTTCGGTTGGTTACTTCCTCCGGCAATTGCCATTGTTAGCCGTGTTGGGGGTAAATTATTAGTTAAACAGACACTCAAATCCACAACAAAGAAGATAACTGTAAGAAATGGTAAGTTGGCCGGCAAAAAGCATCCAAAAACCGGAGTGAAATTTAATTCTAAAGGTTTTCCTGTTTTTGCAGCAAAATATAATTATAATTTGACATTAGGGCAAATTAAATCATCAAACGCTGTTCAGTTTAAGAATGCAAATTATGCTTTGAAACAAGCAATTAACACTTGGGAACACGCAAAAAAGTTTAACAAATACCAAATACAAGATATTAAAAATGGAAAGACCCCTAGAGGCTACTTATGGCATCATCATGAAAACAGAGGAAGGCTTCAGCTAGTAGATAAGAACATTCATAAAAAGACTGGGCATACTGGTGGACGATCCATCTGGGGTTCCTTGTAATAAATCCCCCTTTGCGGGGGATTTTTCATTTGCGAAAAGGGTATTACAAACTAATTTTTCTTAACTTCACCCTTTTGAACAAGAATAGAATCCAAAATCCAAAAGACCAGAGCAAATGAGATACTAAATAAATAAATTTCATATCCTAATAAAATTCCTAATGTGTTCTTTGGATCAGTGATTATAGCGATGACTAACCATACTAAAAAGGAAAAGAATAAGTATATGAATAAATATTTCAGGTGAAATCTTTTTGGCTTACGATTTAAAAAGTATTGAACAGGTGTTGCAAAGATTAAATAAAAGATAAAGAGAATGGCACTTATTAAGATATATGGATAGTAACCATCATAATCAATACAGTAAACATAAACAGCTGCAGCTATTAACGCAGACAAGATATGAACAATAAAGATCCTTAAAAGTTGCATGTTTATAACCCCTTTCATGTTAAAAGCTTCTTCAACATCAATCTAGATGCCTCCTTAAAATCACTTTAAAATCCATGTTTTATTTAGATTTAGTTTTCTCTAAAGGTGAGTTTTCTTTTACACTGAACACACTAAATTCACCTTTAAAACCACATTCTTTAATTTTATTCTTAAATAATTCTCCAGTTTCTTCGTAATTAAAATCATTTAAAAACCATGTAATATTCTCTGTATCTAACCTTTTGCAAATTTCTCTAATGTATGGAAGGTCAACATCTGAAAAAGAAAAACCATATGAGTATACTTTTTCTATATCACCAGGCAGCAATTCATAGAATTCTTCTTGTGCACGTTCTATTATTTCTTTTGTATTTTTTCTTAATGCTGAATGAATTTGGGCCAATGAATATTCAGAACCGACAAATGAATTTATTATTTCCTTATCATCTTCCCCGTGTCCAATTATTATTTCATTGTTTTGTTGCCCATGTATCGGGTATACGTCATAGGCTTCATATACCTCTTCTAACACTGGCGTGTAATTAAAAGTTAAAAAAGTGTCTTCTAAGGAGTTTATCAGAGATTCAAAAGAATCTTTTGGTTCTACATCAGAGACATCAATAGTATTAATCCATTCCGAAAACAAGTCTTTTATTTTTAAACTTGCCAAGTAAAAGTTGGCGGCAGCATCTTCATTTCTATAAGCCATTCTAAAAAGAGAAGAGTCATCATTTTCATCTTCGAATAAAGTTTCCATAACGTATAAGTCGTTATCAAAATTTAGTCTACCTAGGCTAGATTCAAAGTCATTCCAGTCTTCTCCACTAACTTCTGAGATGACATTGATAAGAAAAGCAACAAGTTCATCTGTGTTAAACTCCTCTGAACCATCAGGCATCTGGATCGTTTGAATACCAAATGAAGGATCTAAGCCTTCTGCATCAGGATATGTCTTCAATAAATAATTGTAGAAATCTTTATACCTTGTCGGTAAACCATGTGCTAAGTCGAAACCATTGCCTATAATAAATAAACTACTCATTTTTTCGCTCCAATTAAGTTTTATTAAAAATCTTCCAATTCTAGGGGAATATGTCCTCTTTAATCTTCAAAGTGATAAGAACAATAAACTGAGTTGTTATCTTCATCTCTAATGTATGTATCTTGGATTAAGAAGCTGATCTTATAGCCGGCTGTTTTGAGTATCGCTTTACTCATCATGAGCATATCCATCTGGATATCATAATCAGTTAGAAGATCCAAATTAGTAGTAAACGCTGCATGTAATTCAAAGAAAGAATTATCAAATTTAAAGTTTAAGATTTTCATGACTCCCCCACCTTACCGTTTCCTTTATTATACAGCGAGATCTTATCTAATTAAAACTGCTGTTTTATTTGAAATCAGCTTTATTATTTTCATTTATCGGATTTCCAATAGGCTTAGGATTTAATTCAATAGTAGCTTTCATGAAATCCTTTCTCCTGTCGGTTGAAACCATATCGTGAGAGGATTTATGTATAATGCCTTGTGAAATCCTTATTGCTTCTGAAAGATTCTTGTAATTGTCATCGGACTTAAATTCGCTCACTTTCATTCTGCTGGAGGAACAGAACACTTTGCAAACTGCACAGAGCTGAGAAAGAAATATCCGCATGGTGTACCAAGCACTCACCCTGCTTATACATCTAAGATGGATCGGGATAATGACAACTTTGCATGTGAGAAGAATTAATTATTTTGAAGTCCTCTGAGGCTTCTTTTTTATTTGGATACATTCGCGCGTGAGGGACTCTGTGGCCTATAGTGGCTGATTAAACCCCTATGATACACCAATTGGGATTTTATCAAAACTTTTCTTTTAAAGATAACATCATCTCTGTCTCAAATAATGCTTGCAGCAGTTCATCTATATTAATTTCGTTCTGCTTGTAATTATTCTTTTCATAAGTACGAATAATTTCTTCATATTCTGATCGATTATCTCCTTTAATTGAGCTAATTCCAAGCTCTTCACCGTATCGGTTAATGAATAGTTGTTTATTCATTTCTTTCGCTTTATCATTTTCATAATTACAAAATGCACCTGACAACTGGACGAGAAAAGTTTCATCTTCAGAATTTAGGTTATTTTCGTATTCAATGTCAGACAGAATATTGTACGAATACTTCTGTTTTTACAGCAAATATAATAAAAAGGAGGTGCTGATTGTTTGGAGTTAAAAAACATCGTTCATTCTTACAACATTACAAATATTTTGGGTTATCTCAGACGCTCTCGTCAGGATATGGAGCGGGAAAAAAGAACAGGCGAAGATACGCTAACAGAACAAAATGAACTCATGAATAAAATACTGAAGTCGATTGAAATCCCCTATGAATTAAAAATGGAAATCGGGTCTGGGGAAAGCATTGAGGGCCGCCCTGTTTTTAAAGAATGTCTTAAAGACCTCGAGGAAGGCAAGTACCAGGCAATTGCTGTTAAAGAAATAACAAGACTCAGCCGCGGGAGCTACAGTGATGCGGGACAAATTGTTAACCTTCTTCAAAGCAAGCGATTGATTATCATTACACCATATAAAGTTTATGACCCCCGGAACCCTGCAGACATGCGTCAGATTCGTTTTGAATTGTTTATGGCCAGAGAAGAATTTGAAATGACCAGAGAGCGTATGACAGGCGCTAAATACACATATGCGGCACAAGGTAAATGGATTTCCGGACTAGCGCCTTATGGATACCGGTTAAACAAAAAAACATCCAAACTAGTCCCAGTCGAAGAAAAAGCAAAAGTCGTTCAATTCATCTTTAACATCTTTTTAAATGGGTTGAATGGAAAAGATTATAGTTATACAGCGATTGCTTCTCACTTAACAAAATTACAAATACCTACTCCATCAGGAAAAAAGCGCTGGAATCAATACACAATTAAAGCAATTCTGCAAAACGAAGCGTATATCGGAACTGTTAAATATAAGGTTAGGGAAAAAACAAAAGACGGTAAACGAACAATTAGACCTGAAAAGGAACAAATTGTAGTATCGGATGCACATGCCCCTATAATAGATCAAGAACAATTTCAACAATCACAAGAGAAAATTGCAAACAAAGTCCCCCTGCTGCCTAATAAAAATGCATTGGAATTAAGTGAATTGGCAGGCGTATGCACTTGTTCTAAGTGCGGTGAACCATTATCTAAATATGAAACTAGGCGAACGCGAGAAAACAAAAACGGCACGAAAAGTGTGTATCACGTTAAATCACTCACTTGCAAAAAGAATAAATGCACTTATGTGAGATATAACGATGTTGAAAATGCCATTTTGGATTACCTCTCTTCTTTAAGCAACTTAGATAATAAGACTTTAACAAAACATATCATTTCAATGATTTCTAAATACGAAGACGTAAATAGTAATGTGAAAACAAAAAAGCAAATGTCTGAACATCTTTCACAAAAAGAACAAGAGTTAAAAAACAAAGAGAATTTTATCTTCGAGAAATATGAAAGCGGCATTTACACTGATGAACTTTTTTTGAAAAGAAAAGCTGTTTTAGATGAAGCATTTAAAGAACTCCAGATTGCCAAGCATGAGCTCAATGGAACTCAAGAAGCGCAATCTGAAATAGACAGTAATACAGTCAGAAACAACATAAATAAGATAATTGATCAATATCACATTGAATCAAGCACAGAGAAAAAGAACGCGCTATTAAGAATGGTCTTTAAAGATGTTATCGTTACTATGACACAAAAAAGAAAAGGGCCAAATCCGGCTCAGTTTGAAATCACCCCTATCCTGAGGTTTAATTTTTCGTTTTCGACCTCACCGTCACTGATAGTCCCTCAAAATACAGTAAATATCTTAAAAAACCGATAAAGCCGTTTCCCCGGTAAACACAATGGGAGCTACGAAATTGTTGTCCGAGAAGCTGTTTCATCAGGCAAATCATCATGTTCAAAACCGCGGTACGGTGTTTTGTTCGGTCCGCTTCGGCAATGTGCTCGGTTCACGCGGTTCTGTTATTCCTATTTTATTTGAACAGTTGATGGCAGGCGGCCCGCTCACCATTACGGATAAAAACATGACGAGGTTTTTTATGTCGATTGATGATGCCGCAACGCTCACCCTGCAATCTGCGGCGATCACAAAGGGCGGAGAAACGTTTATTTTTAAAATGGAGTCCCTGAGGCTCGAAGAACTGCTTCACGGGTTTGAAGAATATGCGTTCCGGCACGGACTGCCGCGCCCCGCCGCTGTTGAAGTGGGAAAACGCCCCGGTGAGAAGCTTCATGAAGAACTGACCTCTCCTCATGAGACGGAATCTTTATATGAATGGGGCAATCTTTACGCAATATTGCCGGAACCCGCCAAACATCCGGAATTTCGGAAGGTCAATCTCCCCAGATATCAATCCGATCAGGCGCCGCTCATCACAAAAGACACAATCGTAAAGATTATTGAACGATTACATGAAGAAAAAAAAACATAGAAAAAAGGCCTGTCTGATAGGCAGGCCTCATTGCTGAGCTCTATTTTTCAAATAAATTCAGACAGGCTTCATAGCCCTCTTCCTTCAGCTTGTCTTTCGGAATAAACCGGAGTGCCGCAGAGTTAATGCAATAACGGAGACCGCTTGGCCCCGGACCGTCATTAAATACGTGGCCTAAGTGGGAATCAGCTGTTTTGCTTCTCACTTCCGTGCGGATCATCCCGTGGCTTGTGTCCAGTTTTTCGTCAACCTCTTCTTCCTCAATCGGTTTTGTAAAACTGGGCCAGCCGCAATGAGAATCGAATTTATCCAGAGAAGTAAACAAGGGCTTTCCCGATACGATATCAACATACAGCCCCTCTTCTTTGTGATCCCAGAATTCATTTTGAAACGGCGGCTCCGTTCCGTTATTTTGTGTGACTTCATATTGCATGCGGTTTAATGATTTGATTTTTTCTTCTTTATTAAAAGCCATCTATCTGTCCCTCCAATGCTCATCCAGAAAGCCTTGACGTCCGGAACCTACACGGTAGCGCCCGTAGTGATCAGGATTTTTCTTATAAAAGTGCTGATGATAGCCTTCCGCTTCATAAAAAGGCTCAGCCTTTAAAATGTCTGTCACGATCGGCTTTTTAAATATGCCGCTTTCTTCAAGCTGTTTTTTTGAGGCTTCAGCGATTTGTTTTTGTTCATCGTTATGGTAATATATCGCCGCCCGATATGAACTTCCGCGGTCTGCAAACTGCCCGCCTGCATCAGTCGGGTCGATCTGCTGCCAAAACAGCTCGACAAGCTTTTCATACGGATAAATGTCAGGTTGGAATGTGATTTGAACGGCTTCTCTGTGTCCGGTCGTTTCACTGCACACTTCTTCGTAAGTCGGATTCTCAGTATGGCCTCCTGTATAGCCGGATACCACCTTTTCAATTCCGGGCTGTTCGTCAAACGGCTTCACCATGCACCAAAAACAGCCGCCTGCAAATGTGGCGATTTCTTTTTTTTCTGACATACGGGTGCCCTCCTTTGTTCATACGTGGTATTATTATATTATAGCATGTATAAACAGAATAAAAATAATTCTGCTTTCAGGGGAAGCTAAACGAATGCCACGCTGACTACATATTGGAGGTTCATGATTTGAAAGTAAGGACACAAATGATGTATGATATGGAAGCTTTGCTTCGAAAAGTGTTTAAACAAATCAGAAATGAAGTTAATGAAATTCTAGATAAAGAGCTGTCCAGGAACGAATTCACCATTTTGCGGATTCTCAGTGAACAAGGGCCTAAAAAAGTAACGGAATTCGCCCCCATTCTTGAGGTCTCCGCAAGCCACATTACCGCAGTGACCGATGCTTTAGTAGAAAAGGAATGGATCACCCGCATCCGTTCTAAAGAGGACAGGCGAATTATCAGAATCCATATTACGGAATCCGGGGAGAAAATTGTCGATCATTTCAACCAGAAAAAAACAGAATACTTTTTTAAACGGTTTGACTGCTACTCTGATGAAGAGCTTGCAACGTTAATCAAACTGTTCAGCAAGCTAGACAAAAAACGCTGACACGAAAAAACACAAATCCCTGAAAGGATCTGTGTTTTTTTATGAAAACTTATTGTTTCGGATGATAATAGGAAAATTCAATTTCATCCGTGTCGAGATTGATTTTATCCGCTTTTACATACATGCCGTTGTCTAAAGGCATTTCTGACAAACGGATCTCGATCCTTTTATCCCCGGAATGAACGTGCACAAATGACGGGAGTTCATAAAAGCTGTCCATATAATTCAGCACAAAGCTGATCGGCAGGCTTAATTCGCCTAATGAAAATTTCGTCACTTTCAAAATCACATCTCCGTTCTCCTGTACGGACGGTTCAAAAGTGACGACCGCGTTAATGGAGGTTGAGAATGCTTTGATTTTACCTGCCACGTGCACATCGTTATTGATGTCCACTTTGTAGTCAAGCTGATTCGATGCCTTCTCTTTTAAGTACGCATTCACAAACCTGGCAAGAGATTCTTTCGAGCTCGTAATATGAAAGCCGTACTCACTTTTTGTCTGATCTTGTATTTTCGCCTGCTCTCCCGGCATAACCAATAATGTCACAATTACCGCGGCGGCAATCACATTGAGTGCGAGAAGAACAAAAAACAGCGATTTCCACTTTTTCATCATTTCACCCTATTCTGCTGGTAACCCTTGTTTTTCAATGATGCCGTACAATCGATCGGCGATGAGTGCATACCCTTTTGCGTTCGGATGAAAATCATCATCCTTTGAAATCCGTCTGCTGCCGCTTTTTTGACTGAACAAGTCTTCAACATTCACAGCGGCGGCGTGGGGATCTTTTTCCAGCTCTTTTGCGGCGATCTTGTTCCAATCCGTTACAACCCCATTAATTTCTTTTAATTCAGGCAGCGTAAACGTGAATGGGTTATACATGCTGACATACACCAGCTCTGCGTTTTCATTATATTTGCGGATTTTTGAAACGATCGCCTTGAATCGTTTCTCAAAAGGTTTCTCTTCCTTTTGGAACGGCTGAACCGTCAGCTGCATCATATTCTGGCGGAGCACCTTCATTAAGTCATTGCCGCCGATGGTAAAAAAGATATAGTCGGCGCTCTTTAATGATTTCTGAACTTTTTTATTATCAAGCTTTTCCAGCAGGTCCGACGTTTTGTCCCCCTGCACCGCATAATTTTTAATATCTACCGTTTTCACATGTCCCTTTTTCTTAAGAGACTCCGCTGCCCTGCCGACGTATCCTGAACCGTCAGGATCTCCTACTCCTTCAGTCAATGAATCACCGACCGC
Organism: Bacillus sp. IS1; assembly: GCF_032461585.1. Classification (NCBI taxonomy): domain Bacteria; kingdom Bacillati; phylum Bacillota; class Bacilli; order Caryophanales; family Bacillaceae; genus Bacillus; species Bacillus sp. IS1. The sequence goes on from NZ_JAWCWR010000001.1 coordinate 973,555, forward strand.
AGCTATGACAATATGATCTTTCGTTTTCGGTTCTTCAGCGTCAGAACCGGTGCGCTGGACAGAACAAGCTGATAAAAGCAAAGCCAGTCCGGCGATCAATGAGAACATTCGCAGCTTCAATCTGGTTGCTCCTTCCCCGTCTACTAGTGGAAAGTGTAACATGTTTTTTCAGATTTGAAAATGTCTAATCTGCCAGTTTACTTGAGCTCCTCAGCCGCTTTGACATCTGACAGGATATCATCATACGGAACTTTCTGCACACCGTCATAATCTTTAAGCACCTTGCCGTCAGGTCCGACTAAATAAAAAGAAGTTTGATGTATGACCTGGTCCTCCCCCTCCGGCTTTTTGACGATTGCTTTAAAGCTGTTCAGCGCAAAATCTTCAATGTCCTTTTGGCTGTAACCGGTCAGAAAATCCCAGTTGCGAAGCGAAAGCGGATATTTGGAAGCAAATGCTTTAAGCTGTTTCGGCGTATCATTTTCAGGATCTACACTGAACGACACAATCCGCACGTCCAGATTCTCAGCCTTCAGTTTTTTTTGCAGTTCAGTCATGTGGGCCGTCATCGGCGGACAGACTGTATTACAGTTTGTAAACATAAAATCGGCAATCCAGACATGCCCCTTCAGGCTTTTCAGTGACACTGTTTTTCCGTCTTGGTTCTGAAATGAAAACGGTTCAATCTGATAGTTCAGCGGGTCTTTTATCGTTTTCCCCCCGCAGGCGCACAAGAGCAGCAAACAAAAGACGGCAGCGAAGATTTTCATTTTTTTCATTTCCATTCCTCCCATGGATAAAACGCTTACAGCATTCATCATAAAAAAATTCCCGCACCCTCCCTTATCAAAAGGAAGGCGCTAAGGAATATGCACCGTTATGCGTTATGTTTTAAAATCTCTTGGTTGAAAACGGCCTCGTAATCTTTCCACTTCATACGGCGCTTGACATATTGTCGGAATGAATACACTGTTCTCACACTTTGTGAAGCAAAAACTTCTCTCAAATAAAGCTCAAGGTGCTGATGAATTTGAAAAAAATAATGTTCACCTTCCGTGACAACCGGTATTTCTGTCACTTTTACCTGAATCCCGTCCTGTCGTTTGAACTCTAGGCTTTTGAGTAACAAGATATCAATCCTTCTTTTTCGATTGTTTTCTTTTTATTATATACAATCTGAGAAAGCGTGTCTGTCATTTTGCGCGGCCGTTCTAAAAAAAGTCAGATTAACAGGTGGAACAGATCCTGATCTTTATTCACCTCTACGTAATGAAATCCTTTTTGATTCATCCGGGCAATGAGCGCGCCGTAATCTTCCCGATGCTTGAGCTCAATGCCGACCAATGCGGGGCCGCTGCTTTTGTTATTTTTTTTCGTGTATTCAAACCGGGTGATGTCATCATCAGGCCCGAGCACTTCATCAAGGTATTCGCGAAGCGCTCCCGCCCTTTGCGGGAAATTAACGATAAAATAATGCTGCAGCCCCTCATAAATCATGGAGCGTTCCTTCATCTCCTGCATTCTGCCGATGTCGTTATTCCCTCCGCTGACCATGCAGATGACGTTTTTTCCTTTAATCTCTTCCTTGTACAGATCAAGTGCTGATACGGACAATGCACCCGCCGGCTCCGCTACGATGGCGCATTGATTATATAATTCGAGAATCGTGCTGCACACTTTTCCTTCCGGGACAAGCACAACGTCATCGACGACGGTTTCGAGCGTTTGAAAGGTTTCGGCGCCGATTTTTTTTACGGCCGCCCCATCGACAAATTTATCAATTTTCTCAAGTTCAACCACTTGTCCGGCTTTTTTCGATTCAAAATAGGAGGCTGCGCCCTTCGGCTCTACCGCTATGATTTTTGTATCCGGCGAGATGTTTTTCATGTACGTGCCGAGCCCGGACAGGAGTCCCCCTCCCCCTACGCTTGCAAAAAGAAAATGCGGTTCAACGTCAATGTCATTTAAAATTTCGATGGCAGCCGTTCCCTGTCCGGCCATGACATCGGGATCGTCAAACGGATGAATAAACGTGCGGTTTTCTTTTTCACAGCATTCCGCAGAACTCTTATACGCATCATCGAAAGTGTCACCCGTCAATATGATTTCAACAAATTCTTTTCCGAACAGTTCCACTTGGGATACTTTCTGTCTCGGTGTGGTTGACGGCATAAAAATCTTGCCGTGAATGCCGAGGTGTTTGCATGAAAACGCAACCCCCTGCGCATGGTTTCCCGCACTTGCGCACACAATTCCGTTTTCAGTCTGCTCTTTTGAGAGCTGCCTCATTTTATTATAAGCCCCTCTGAGCTTAAATGACCTGACCACCTGCAGGTCTTCTCTTTTCAAATAGATATTGCAGCCATACCTCTCAGAAAGTCTGTCATTCCTCTGCAAAGGCGTATGTATCACAACGTCCTTTACGTTTTGGTGCGCTTTTAAAATGTCTTTTACCTGGATGAGAGAGTCTTCTTTAAGCAACGGTTTCATTTACAGAGTCCTTTCTTATTTAAATCCCTATTTAATATGCCATTATAACATGAATATTCAAACAATAAGATAATTATTTTAATTTCGTAAATAAAAATAAATAAACCGATACAAGAGAAAAAGATATTTTCGATCGCACAAACGTGTTATACTTAAACCAATTAGAACCAAAAGGAGCCAATTCATGAGTGTAATTGAACAAACTGATCCTTTTTATCAGCTGACCGGCGAACATCACACCTTTTCAGAAGCGAAACGATTGGCCTCGCAATTTGCCTTATCTGATTTGCCGGTCTTCATAACAGGTGAAGTCGGAACCGGAAAAAAACAAATGGCCAGAGCGATCCATCATAAATCCCGCAGAAACAGCGAACTATTTATTACCGTTCACTGCAGCCAAAGCGAAGAGCGGCTCGAGTATGAACTGTTCGGCGCTGAAGGCGCATTAAACAGGGCCCGCCGCGGAACATTATTCTTATATGAAATCGGAGACATGCCGCTCTCGGTACAGGCCCGCCTTCTTTCCGAGCTGGACGCCGGGCTTTCCGCCCGCATCATTGCAAGCAGCACGGCGGATCTTGGCGATACCGGCGCAGAAAATACGTTCAGCCAAGATTTATTTTACAGGCTTCACGTGTTATGCCTTCCGCTCCCTGCTTTATCTGAACGAAAAAGCGATATACCGCTTCTTTTGCAACATATGCTGACAGCCACGGGGCAGCATGTTCATATCGATCCGTCCGTTTATCCGCTGTTTGAGCGGCACACCTTTAACGGCAACATCAGAGAACTTCAAAATGCGGCGTACTATATGGCCGCGGCAGCATCCGGCAGCACGATTTATCCCGATGATGTCCCGCCGTATATCAAAAACAGCCAGAAAGCGAAAACAGCTAAGAAAAAAGAAAAACGGCTGACATTGATGGAGAAAGAAGAGTTTTTGTTTATTTTGGAATCAATTAAAGACTTAAATACAAAGGGCGAACCCGCCAGCAGACGGAGCATATCCGAATTAAGCGAAAACAGCACAATGACATTATCGCCCCAGCAGGTCAGAAACAGGCTTGATTACTTAGAAAAGATGAACTATGTGACAAAAGGCCGAGGACGCGCAGGAACAAAAATTACATTAGAAGGGTTGAGCTTTTTGCAGTCACTGCAAAAACAAATCCTTTAAAAAGGAGGACATTTGATTGTTCACAATAAAAGAAGAAATCGCAAATGCCGTCACACACGGAATCGGTGTATTGCTGTCGATTCCGGCGCTTATTTTTCTCGTTATCTTCGCGGTGAAATACGGCTCGCCGACAGACATCGTCAGCTTTTCAATCTTCGGCGCTTCAATGCTGCTGCTGTATCTCAGCTCGACTCTTTTGCACAGCATTCAGCATAAAAAAACGAAAGACATTCTTGAGATTGTGGATCATTCCGCGATATACGTATTAATAGCCGGAACATATACGCCATTTTTATTAGGACCCCTTAAAGGGGCACTCGGTCTGACCCTTTTAATTATTGTTTGGTCGCTTGCCATCGGAGGCATCGTGTTTAAAATCTTTTTCGTGAAGCGGTTTATCATTTTTTCAACGCTTGTCTATTTAATGATGGGCTGGCTGATCATCATCGCCATTAAACCGCTGTACGCTTCGCTGTCAGGCCCCGGTTTCGGCCTTCTTCTTTTCGGCGGCTTATTGTATTCCGCCGGCACAATATTTTATATTTGGAGAAAGGTTCCGTATCATCACGCCATTTGGCACAGTTTTGTTTTAGGCGGCAGTGCCTCGATGTTTTTCTGTATTTTATTTTATTGCGTCAAAGTTCCCTTTATCTGAAATAAAAAAGCACAGCCTCTCGTATAGAGACTGTGCTTTTTTATGCACGGAGCCGTTTCTGACCGGCCGGATAATAAGCAGGCTTTATATGTAATTCAATGTCAGCCGGTTTCAGCCGTTTCAGTAATCTGCCCCGCAGCAGCTGGTCTGTTCCCGAAGTGCTGACAGGCACAATCGGGAGATCGAAACGAAGGGCCAGTTCCTCCGGATTGATTTTGCCGTCTTCGGACAGAATCAGACTTTGCCCTTTTTGCAGACGGACTTCCGCCTCCTGAAACACGGCATCTTGGCTGTCTCCGTCACAAATGACACCCATCAGCCGCAGCCAATTTCCGAGAAACGGCATCCGGAAAGCTTTCTCGCCAGCGATAAAACCAGCCGGCTCTTCAAGATGTCCCGCAAGCAGAAGAAGATCAGCCGGGCGCAATCTGGGATGCACATACAATACGGGGCCGTCCGGTATCGGCTGATCATGATGAATGCCGATTGCCGATCCCGACACGTCAATGCAGCCTCTCATAAAGGCTTTCGGCCGCTCATACACCAGCCTCATCTGTTTTTGAAAAGAAAGCCGCGGGTCAAGCTCTTTTTGATTGATATATTCCTGAATATTTTTCATGAACATAAATACAACGTACATCACAAGGCAGCCGTAACGAATCAATTCTTGTCCCCCTGCTTAAACTCAATTCTTTTTCTCGTATACAAGGTACTCATAATCGTAAGGGTTTTTTTCATCTTTTACTCCCTGTTTGCGGGATGTCAATTCCCATTCAGCTTCATTAAATTCCGGAAAAAAACGGTCTCCTTCAAAGACATGGTGAATTTTTGTCATGTAGAGTCTGTCCGCATAAGGAAAGAGCGCACTGTACAGCTGGGCGCCGCCGATCACAAAGCATTCTTCATCGGCTGGGATCAGCTTGAGCACTTCCTCAGCCGAGTCGGCGGTAATACAGCCCGGGAATAAAGATTCATCCCGTGAGGTTACAACGATGTTACGCCGGTTCGGAAGCGGGCGTCCGATTGATTCAAACGTTTTCCGCCCCATTACAATGGTGTGACCCGTCGTCACTTTTTTGAAATATGCGAGATCATCGGGAAGATGCCAAGGCAGATCGTTATCTTTTCCGATCAGCCGGTTTTCATCCATCGCAAAAATAAACGAAATCATACGCTGACAGCTCCTTTGATGTGCGGATGCGGGTCATAATCCTCAATGATAAAGTCTTCAAACGTAAAATCAAAAATAGAATCAACATTTCGCGCAAACCGCAGTTTCGGCAGCGGACGGACATCCCTTGTCAGCTGCAAATTCACCTGTTCCACATGGTTTTGGTAAATGTGGACGTCTCCGAATGTATGAACAAACTCACCCGGTTCAAGCCCCGTCACATGCGCGATCATCATTGTTAAAAGCGCATAAGACGCAATATTAAACGGCACGCCGAGAAAGACATCCGCTGAGCGCTGATAAAGCTGACACGACAGTTTTCCGTCCGCGACATAAAACTGAAACAGGCAGTGGCAAGGCGGAAGCGCCATATGATCAATTTCGCCGACATTCCAAGCGCTGACGATTAAACGTCTGGAATTCGGGTTTGTCTTGATGTCGTGAATCAGCCGGGAGATTTGATCAATGGTCTCGCCGTCCGCTCCGCGCCATGAACGCCATTGAGAGCCGTAAACCGGTCCGAGTTCTCCGTTTTCATCCGCCCATTCGTTCCAGATGCGGACTCCGTTTTCCTGAAGGTAGCGGACATTCGTATCTCCTTTTAAAAACCAAAGCAGCTCATGCGCGATGGATTTAAAATGGAGCTTTTTCGTCGTAAGCATCGGGAAACCTTCCTGAAGGTTAAACCGCATTTGGTAGCCGAACGTGCTGATCGTACCCGTTCCCGTACGGTCTCCTTTTTTTTCTCCGTTTTCTAACACATGACGGCACAAATCTTTATATTGTTTCATTTTTTTCATCCTTTTAAAGTAGTCTTTTAGTAGTGTAACACAATAAAAAATCATTTCTGCAAAATTTCTCAGAAATGATTTTTTTATTTCTTCTCGCTATTACACGCTCATCCAGTCAGGCGGCGTATTGCGGTCCCAGTAAATGCTGCCGAGCTCATGATGTGATTGAAATCCGTCTTCAGCGGTATGGTAATGAAAATTAAACCAGTAGCCGTCTTGCGGAGGATGGTCCCGGCGGACGTGGAACCTTAAAAGATCTTCACCCGTCAGCCTGTTATACACATGAAAAATTTTTTCGGTTTTTCCGGCCGACGGTTTACTGGAAATAACCACATCCTGATACGCTTCATCATCTTGAAACTTGGCTAAATGTCCTGTGATCACATCTTCGATTTTCGGCAGAATTTCACTTCTGTAATCATCTTCAATGACCGGAGAGATTTTGCTGCCGAATTTTAAAAATGATTGATTTTCAGCATCACCGAGAAGCTGCTGCTGATACGATTGAAACAGTAATTCAGGCTCCCGCCCTGCCTTCTCTTCTCCCGGCAGGGCATGTTCATCATAAAAAGCGGTGTAATCATTCTGCTCAAGACTGCTCGACTGTCCTGAAGGCTTGTCTGTCATCAAAGCAGCCGGAGGAGACACGAGACCGAACGTTACAATGGTAAACAGAACCACAAGGGTCTTTTTCATCCACAATTTCATGACAGATTGTTCCCCTCTGTTTTATTGTCCTCTTTTCCTTTATTTTAGCATAGATGAAAGCGCGGCGTCATGTCCGGCAGCGTATTATCATGCAATATGGGAAATTGGTAACTGTGACCGAGCGGATAAACCGCTTACAATAAGAAGGAGAAAAAGGAGGGGATGGGATGATTAACGCTTTATTTGCGACTGTATCACTTCTCACGCTGCTTTATTTTGTCGTTATGGAAATCACTGATTAACGAAAAAGAAGCCCATGATATCATGAGCTTACATGTATGACACCGAAGTGGAAAAGCGCCGTCTTTCTTTTCAGCACCTTGAAGCCGTATCGTTCAAACCGCGGGCTTTTCCAATGGTCTTTAAGCACTACGCATTTTTTCGCCGCCCGGACGGCTTGCGTGATGCACTCTTCGTTAAAACCCTCTTCTGCCAGCGCGCGGAGCGGTGCAATGCCGTCTGACGTTTCAACAGGTTCGTGAAACATCGGGTCAAAATAAATGACATCTACCGATGAATCAGGAAGCTCCCGCAAATAATCGGCGCAGTCGGCATGTTTGACCTGAATGCGTTTCATGGCGGTTTGGAGCTGCTCCATTCCGGTTTCCCACGTTTGAAGTCCTGTTTCAACAAGCAATGAGACAAGCTTGTTTTTCTCCAGGCCGATAACTTGTCCGCTTTTTCCGACTGCCAGGCTTGCCAAAATCGCATCAGATGCCAGGCCGAGCGTACAATCTAAAAAGGAATCCCCCTCGCGTAATCCGGCTGCTTTTAACAACGGCTCGGCTTCCCCTCTCAAAAACCGCTTTGCACGGAACATCGCTGTATTCGGGTGAAAAAAGAACTTTTCCCCTTGCTTCGTGTAAAGTTCGAACCGTTCCTTTCCGATGACTAAAAGATCACTAGCCGCTCGTTCCAGCATTTTTTCAATGGGCTGTTTATTGCGGCTGCAGTAAGTGTCACCCAGCCTGACACTGAGTGACTGCGCTGTGTGTATCGTATATTCGCTTGGTCTGTAACTCGTTGTGATCATTTTTTTCTCCAAAAAGAAAATGCCCGGAAATCGGGCATTTCAGCAGTGCGCATCGAAGGCATCCGTCAGATTTTTCATAATTTCCTCCATGTCATGCCCTTCAATTTCGTGGCGGGGAATAAAATGAACGACCTCTTTCCCTTTTAACAGCGCCATTGAAGGCGAGGAAGGTTCCTGTCCCGTAAAATATTCACGCATTTTTGCAGTTGCGTCTTTATCTTGACCGGCAAATACGGTAACCGTATGATCAGGTGCTTTTTCATGCTGTAAAACAGCCTGAGTCGCAGCCGGACGGGCAAGACCGGCTGCACAGCCGCACACGGAGTTGACAACGACCAATGTCGTGCCCTCTGCCTGTTCCATAAAACTTTCTACTTCTTCAGCAGTCGTTAATTCCTGAAAACCCGCACCCGTCAGCTCACGGCGCATCGGCACGACCAGCTGGCGCATATATTCTTCATAAGCCATTGACATAAAAAAGCCCCCTCTAAAATCCTTATATGAAGTCAAGGATACTATAGAGGGGGCCGGAATTCAATTGTTCAGGCCTCTGTTTTATATTTTCATGATTCCGCCTGTATTGGCGCTTGTTACGAGTTTGGAATACCGGGCCAGATATCCTGTTTTTACTTTCGGCTCGAAGCCTTTCCATTCGGCCTTGCGTTTTTCCCATTCTTCTTCAGGCACTTGTACGTCCAAAATCCGTTTTTCTATGTCAACGATGACATGGTCGCCGTTTTCTACGAATGCGAGCGGGCCGCCTTCAGCCGCTTCAGGCGATACGTGCCCGATTGAAAGGCCCCGGGACGCTCCTGAAAAACGCCCGTCTGTAATAAGCGCCACTTTCGGGCCAAGCCCCATTCCGACAATCTGAGACGTCGGAGCAAGCATCTCCGGCATGCCCGGGCCGCCCTTTGGCCCTTCATAACGGATAATGACAACATCTCCTTCTTTTACTTTGCGGTTTATAATGCCTTCAAGCGCGGCATCCTGGGAATCAAAGACGACAGCGGGACCTTCATGTCTTGTAATCCCGTCCTGTACACCGCCTGTTTTGATAATGGCGCCGTCCGGAGCCAGATTCCCAAACAGGACGGCCAAACCGCCTTTTTCGGTAAACGGATTGTCAAGCGGATGAATCACGTCATAATCCTTTACTTCATGACCCGCAATTGTTTCTCCGAGTGTGCGGCCTGTTACAGTCAGCGCGTCAAGATGAAGCGCCCCTTCTTTTTTCGCCAATTCATTAAGGGCCGCCGAGACTCCGCCCGCTTCGTGCAGATCTTCAATGAAGACGTCCGAGGCCGGCGCCAATTTCGATAAGTGAGGCACTCGTTCAGCCACTTCGTTAATGCGTTCTAAAGAGTACTCAACCCCAGCTTCATTGGCAAGCGCAAGCGTATGAAGCACCGTGTTGGTTGAGCCGCCGAGAGCCATGTCTAACGCAAACGCGTTGTCAATCGCTTTTTCGGTGACGATATCGCGCGGCTTAATGTCTTTTTTGATGGTCTCCATCAATTGGGCCGCTGATTTTCTCACAAACTCTCTTCTCTCCGGTGAAGTTGCTAGAATTGTTCCGTTGCCCGGAAGCGCCAGACCGAGCGCTTCAGACAGACAGTTCATGGAGTTTGCCGTAAACATGCCCGAACAAGAACCGCACGTCGGGCAGCCGAACTGTTCCAGCTCCTGCAGGTCGCTTTCACCGATTTTCCCGGCTTGATATGCGCCGACGCCTTCAAATACTGAAGAAAGCGAAATTTTGCGGCCGTCGCTTGTACGGCCGGCTGCCATCGGCCCCCCGCTGACAAAAATGGTCGGAATATTAATCCGCATAGCCGCCATCAGCATTCCCGGCGTAATTTTGTCGCAGTTCGGAATGCAGACCATTCCGTCAAACCAGTGCGCCGAGACGACCGTTTCAACTGAATCGGCAATGATTTCGCGGCTCGGCAGCGAATATCTCATGCCGATATGCCCCATCGCGATTCCGTCATCTACTCCGATCGTGTTAAATTCAAAAGGCACACCGCCCGCTTCCCTGATTGCTTCTTTTACGATTTTTCCAAATTCCTGCAGGTGAACATGCCCGGGAACGATATCGATGTATGAATTACAGACCGCGATAAACGGCTTGCCGAAGTCTTCTTCTTTTACGCCGGCAGCGCGAAGAAGGCTGCGGTGCGGCGCTCTGTCAATTCCCTGTGTGATCATGTTGCTGCGTAATTCTGCCATGGTGATCCCCCTACTGTTTTTAGACTGTGCATTATTTTTAAAATTTTCAGTTTATTCTAGGGCGCGTTCTGCAAATTTTACAGTATCTTTGCCCTGTCTCGCTTTTCTATTCTTTCTGTATTTCGATAAAAACCCTCCAACAATTAATATTGTACTTACTATATAGAGTTTTGAATCATTTTTCAACAATATTCTAAATAATTTTTATAAAAAGTGAATTCAAATAAAAAAGGTGCATGGCGCACCTTTTTGTTATAACTGTTCTTTTTTTCTGCTTTCAGTCATCTGTTTCCAGACTGAACCTTTCGCCTCTTCTCCGTGCTCAATCCGTTCAATCGCCATTTTGACTTGCAGGCTGACTTCGAATTCCGGATCGTCTTCCGCCGCTTTTAATGCTTCCAGCGCGCTTTCATCGCCGACTTCATATAAAAACATGGCCGCGCGCCAGCGCACAAGCTTGCTTGAGTCACTGAGCGATTTCATCATGGCCGGGATGGCGCTCGCATCGCCGAGATCCGACAGACAGTCACCCGCCGTCCTTCTGACCGTCACCGTTTTGTCTTCAAGCGCTTTGTATAACAGCGGAAGCACAGACGGCTTTTCGATCATTCCCAAATAAACGACGGCTTGCCTTCTGATCGAAGTCTTCGGATCATGCAGCGCCTTTTCCAATACTGGTAAATCGTCTTCATCCGGATCCATTTGCTCAAGATGGGCATAGCGCTGTTTCCAGTCTTCATCATCAAGCATCTCCAGTGTCACTTTATAAGCTTTCCGCTGCATTGCCGGTTTGGCCTCACCCTTTTGCTGTGCGGCTGCTTCTGTCAGACGTTTGAGCCGTTCATCACTGTAGGCGGCCTGAAGCTCTTCTGTGACATCGTGTCCGATTTCGGTAAAATCCCCGAAGCGCACGCCTTGTTCTTTCCAAGCCCGCTCAAATACAACATTTGAAGCTTCGGAACGCAGCTTTAAAATGGCTTCTTGGAAACGTTCCGGAAGGCCGAAGCGCTCTTCACGTTCGCCGTCCGTCAATTTGACCTGCATCGGGATTCCGCTGAACATTTGTACGAAAACCTTTACTTCACCGTACGATTCCTGTTCAGAACGGCTCTCAGACTGCTCCGTATGTTCCATTCCGAAAGCGGAACGGACCTGAGGCAGAATTTCCTTCCAGTCAAAACGGGCGTTTCTCTCCACAGCCAGGAAATCGGCAACGTGATAAACGCCCTTTACTCCTTCAATGTTTAAAATATCACGTACGACGGCCGGAGCATCATCTGCCTGATCGGGCTTGTAATTGTTGCTTTTCCCTGCCGGAAGCTCTTCAGTCAAAATCACTTTCATCGTGTTCGGACTCGGCGTCGGTTCTATTGATTTAATCTTCATATTGGTCCTCCTATGCGCAATCTGACACTTATTCTAACATAGTCGGCACAAGCGTTCTATTGCGCCGCTTAGCTTTTGCAAATGCCGGCCTCTTTTTGGATACGGGCGGCGAACTGCAAAAGAAATTGATGCCGCTCCTCTGCTAAACCGGCCCCCGTTTTTGTATTCATTAAGCCTTTAAGCTTGATTAATTTATCCTCTATATGGGCCAGCACACTTGTTTGAGTTCCGTACATCGGATGACCCTTCGCCCCGGCAAACATAAAAGCCCTGCCGATGCCCGCTGCGCCGATCGCATCAAGCATGTCTGCATCCTGAACAACTTTCCCCTCCAATGAAAGCGGCCGCTTTTTCAGCAGTTCCCTGTGTCTGAATGACATTCTCGTGATAATATCCGTGATCTCCTGAATGGGGCCATCCGCGATGTTGAAAGCAGCCAGCCGTTCTGTCACTTCGCCTGCCGTCAGCCTTTCGCTTTTTTCGAGCTTGGCGTCAATCAGATCATGAACCAGCGCGGCCGTCTCAGTGATAAATAAGTCGGCGCCTTCTTCTTTTGCCATATAAACAGAAAGTGTTGCGACCCGGGAAATATGAAGCCAGTCATGGCCCGTTCGTTCATTGATAAGCTTGTCTCTGACCCAATTCCTGACGCTTTCCAGCTGCTCTTTTTCGTTCACCGTATCACCTCTTATCGGGCCAAAAGCCTCTGCACCGTATCTTCAAGCTCTTTTGGGTTGACGTTCGGTGAAAAACGCCCGGTGACTTCACCGTTTCGGTCCACGATAAACTTAGTGAAATTCCATTTGACCGCTTTTGTGCCGAGCATCCCCTTCGCCTGCTCCGTCAGATATGTGAAGAGAGGATGAGCGTCTGCTCCATTGACATCAACTTTCGCAAACATCGGGAATGTGACTCCGTAGTTTTTCACACAGAACTCTTGAATTTCCGCTTCGTTTCCAGGTTCTTGGTTCATGAATTGGTTGCAGGGAAATCCTAATATTTCAAGACCTTCCTCCCGATATGTATCATAGAGCTCCTGAAGCTGCTTGAGCTGGGATGTGAACCCGCATTTGCTTGCTGTATTCACAATGATCATCACCTTGCCTCTGTAAGCCGATAGTGTCATGTCTTCGCCTGTTATGGTCCGTAAGTTTATATCGTAAATTGTCATCTGCGGCCCTCCTTTTTACATTCTTCATTTATTTTACCTGTTTTACACTGCAAAACAAACGGTAACCGCTTTTTCCTTCCACTTAACGGAAAACGTTTTTTTCGAGGAACCAAACGGCTCTTTACCCGTCATAATAAAGAGCCGCTCCGAATTTATGCCCATTTGCCGCTTTTATCCCTGTCATTATGCGTTAAATACGGTTTATTACGCCGGGATGGATTGAAAAATGGCTTAAAAATTTCTATAATGAAGAAAATTAACGGGGAATAACGGAGGTGGCATGTTGCCTATTAATATACCAAATCACCTGCCCGCTAAGCAGGTGCTTGAAAGTGAACACATCTTTGTAATGGATGAAAGCCGGGCTTTTCATCAGGATATCCGGCCGCAGAAGATCGTGATTTTAAATCTGATGCCGAAAAAAATCCAAACGGAAACCCAGCTCCTCAGGATGCTTGGGAATTCACCTTTACAAGTTCACTTTACGTTCTTAATTCCGAGCACACATACTCCAAAAAATACGGCAAGGCAGCATCTGGATGAATTTTATACGGATTTTTCCAGTATCCGCCACAAACGGTTTGACGGAATGATTATTACCGGGGCTCCGATTGAGCACCTGCCGTTTGAAGATGTTTCTTACTGGGAAGAATTGAAGGAAATCATGGAATGGAGCAAAACGAACGTCACTTCAACACTCCATATCTGCTGGGGCGCTCAAGCCGGTTTATACTATCATTACGGCATTGAGAAAGTGGAGCTGCCGAAAAAAATCTTCGGTGTGTTTGAGCATACCGTTCTTAAAAAACATGAGAGATTGGTAAGAGGATTTGACGAGCTATACTATGTGCCCCACTCACGGCATACAGATATTAATACGGAGCAGCTGCAATCGGCTTCGGATCTGGATGTGCTCAGCGTTTCAGAGGAAGCGGGGGTCTGTTTAATCGTTTCAAAAGACGAAAAACAGATTTTCTTAACCGGTCATCCGGAATATGATACCGATACGCTACTTCAGGAGTATGAGAGAGACATAGAGAGAAATCTTTCAAACGTAGAAGCTCCTAAGCACTATTTTGCGCCCGGCGGGAAAGAACCTGTTAACCGCTGGAAAGCTCATGCAACGTTATTGTTTATGAATTGGCTGAATTATTACGTATATCAGGAAACCCCGTATGAATGGGATTAATTTTTGTTTTGAGTGATACGGTGACAAAAATATGATAAAATACTCTTGATTCAGTATGCGTATAACAAAACTTTAAAATAATGGAACATATCAATTAAATTTAGTTTAAATATGTTGCCGCGCTTATTATAAAATGATGCACTTGTGTTATGTTTATCTATAGACAATAACTCCTTACGATGCATGAAGCTTGCTTGTTGTTGATTACATTGAGGTGAATTTACTTGAATACCAATAAAAAAGTATTAATTTTGACTGCAAATTACGGAAACGGGCATGTTCAAGTGGCCAAAACGCTCTACGAACAATGTCTGCGTCTCGGCTTAGATGTGACGGTTTCCAATTTGTATCAAGAGTCAAATCCGATTGTTTCAGAGGTTACTCAATACCTTTATTTAAAAAGCTTCTCAATCGGAAAACAGTTTTATCGTTTGTTTTATTACGGAGTTGACAAAATCTATAATAAACGCAAATTCAATATTTATTTTAAAATGGGAAATAAACGTTTAGGCCAGCTCGTCGAAGAGCATAAGCCGGACATTATTATCAATACATTTCCGATGATTGTCGTACCGGAATACAGACGGAGAACCGGAAAAGTGATCCCGACGTTCAACGTTATGACCGATTTCTGCCTTCACAAAATCTGGGTTCATGAAAATGTTGATAAATATTATGTCGCCACAGATTACGTGAAGGAAAAACTGATTGAAATCGGCACTCACCCGAACAACGTAAAGATCACGGGCATTCCCATCAGGCCTCAATTCGAGGAATCGATGCCGAAAGAGCCGATTTATAAAAAATACAATCTCTCTCCCGACAAAAAAGTTCTTCTTATTATGGCGGGAGCGCATGGTGTGCTGAAAAACGTAAAAGAACTGTGCGAAAATCTCGTTCATGACGATCAGGTGCAGGTTGTGGTGGTATGCGGCAAAAACAGCTCGCTGAAAGAATCCCTCAGCAGCTTGGAAGGTGACAATGCCGACCGGCTGAAAGTGCTGGGCTATGTAGAAAGAATTGACGAGCTGTTCCGTATTACGGACTGCATGATCACGAAACCGGGCGGCATCACACTGACGGAAGCGACGGCGATCGGAGTACCCGTTATTTTGTACAAACCGGTTCCCGGACAGGAAAAAGAAAACGCCATTTTCTTTGAAGATCGCGGTGCGGCTGTCGTGGTCAACCGCCACGAAGAAATTTTAGAGTCTGTCACCTCCCTTCTTGCGGATGAGGAGAAGCTGAACCGGATGAAGGACAATATTAAAAGCCTTCACCTCCCCAACTCTTCTGAAGTCATTTTGCAGGACATTATAAAAGAATCTGAAATGATGGCCGGGAAGGCGGATATGGCATTATCGTAAAAGAAAAGCACACGAACGATTCGTGTGCTTTTTGTTTTTTTCCGGTTAAGCTTTGTTACTGGAAAAATAAAGATAAAAAATAGGGAGCTGCCGCTTGACGCCCGCTCCCATATGGTGTATAGTTGAACCATCATTTAACAACGTTTACATACGTACGGTTGGATGATGACAAAATTTTTTTTAGCACGAAGGTGCTACAGTACTAGGAGGAATTAAGCAATATGCAAAACGGTAAAGTAAAATGGTTCAACAACGAAAAAGGATTCGGCTTCATCGAAGTTGAAGGCGGAGACGACGTATTTGTTCACTTCACTGCTATCGAAGGAGAAGGATACAAATCATTAGAAGAAGGACAAGAAGTTTCTTTTGAAATTGTCGAAGGTAATCGTGGACCTCAAGCTTCTAATGTTGTAAAACTCTAAACTCAATACATGTTGATCAGATGACAAATAGAGGAGAGGCGTATGCCTCTCCTATTTGATTGCCGTCTGAATCTCAATGGCGACAAGATTCTGCTTGCAGCGCTGCTCGATTTCTTCAATTTGTTTCTCCATTGACGGCATTCCTTTTTTTGCCATTTCCGCTAAACTTCCCAAATCACCGTATATTTCTTTAAATGTCTGCTGAAGGATTGTTTTTAAATCTTTATCATTCACGGCTGGTTTTTCCCTTCTCTCCCAAGATACCCTGAATAATAGTAAATTAGCCCTAATTAATCAGGTTCAATAGTTATATCGGCTTATTTTCTATATTTTTTTCTATTTTCCGTACATATTTCTAAAAAAAATCTCCAAACTATTTGCGGAGGTGTTTTTTAATGGACTCTGAATTTTTTCCAAACGGACTGACGGATAAACGCCAGCTTGAATTAGCGGTGGAAACGGCCCAGAAAACAACGGGAGCGGCTACCCGGGGCCAAAATTCAACTTTGGTGGAATCTGCGCACCAGGCGATTCAGGATGCCAGAACGATGTCACAATCCAGTGAACTGCAGGCTCTCGACCAGGATTTTCTGCAAAAGCAGCGAATGCTTCTCGACGATTGCCAGCATCAGCTCGATGAATTCGAAAAATAAAACCGCAGAAGCTGCGGTTTTATTTTTTATTGATTTGTCAGCACCTTGCCGTAGGCTTTCAGCTTCTCCCCCACCGTGCATTGGTTGATGCAGAAAGAATGAGCGTGCGTTTTTCCAAACTCTTTGCGGAAATGCTTTTTTACGAAACAGTCTTTGCAATATTCATCCTGAAGCTCTGTCAATTCTTTATAAATGCTTTTTTTATCCAATATCAGTCATCTCCGTTACCTTCTAATGTTATGCGGCTTTCAATCTGCCGGTCCGAGAGAATTTTTCTGGCAAGGTCATCCGCTTCTTGATTTTCCTTTCTGTTTACGGCTTCATATGTCGGTGTCAGCTTTAAGGATTCGAGCAGCGCTTCAATTTTATCCAGCCATTCGTTTTGCGTTTCATCATAACACGGCCAGCTGCCGTCAAGCTGATGTAAAACGACGAGGGAATCCCCTCTTATCGTGATTGAATTTCTGCTTGCGCCAAGTTCCTGCACTTCCTTAAGCGCTTCGTACAAAGCGGCATATTCCGCCTCATTGTTCGTCTGAAGCGTTAAGCTTTTGTTTTTCCGTATGCGGTGCCGCTTGCCGCCGAGAGAATAATACACGACAATTCCGAGTCCGGCGCGTCCGCTTGTTTTGTCAAAGCCGCCGTCGAAATACACTGTAATGTCGTCAGGTTCGTGCGCAAGCTCTTCAGTAAGCTTTTCTAATTCTTTAAGCGTCCAGCTCGCGCCTTTTTCATCCTCAAAATAAATGTCTTTTATATAAGGAAAGCGGCTGACTTCTCTTGCAAGCATGCGCGCTTTCGGAACGGTCAGCCAATCTTCGGAAAAAAACGCGACGGGGCCTGTTCCTTTTGCTTCTATTTCGATATACGGCTTAAGATTCATTGAAATCACCTTACCATTCATTAGTTGACGGGCGTGTGCTATAATCAAACCATTCTCAAATTGAAAGGAAGTCAGCAGGTTTTGTTTAACGATGTGTTATGGATCTTATTTGCGGTCATTCATTTTATCATTGTTCTTCTGTTTTATAAAGGATTTGGCAAAACGGGCCTATTCGTATGGATCGGTTTCGCCACGGTGTGCGCCAACTTGCAGGTTGTCAAAACAGTCGAGCTGTTCGGGCTTACGGCGACACTGGGAAATATCATGTACGGCACCGTTTTCTTCGCAACGGATGTGCTGAATGAAAAATACGGTCCCAGGGAAGCGCGCAAAGCCGTCTGGCTCGGGTTTTCCACTCTGCTCGCTTTGACATGCGCCATGCAGGGGGCTCTTTTATATAAACCGGCTGCGTCAGATATCGCACAGCCGGCCCTTGAGACGATTTTCGGTTTTCTGCCGCGTGTTGCGCTCGGAAGCCTCTTGGCTTTTATTTTCAGCCAAACGATAGATGTTTATGTATATTCAGCCATTCGGAGAATCTTTCCTTCAGACAGGCTTCTCTGGCTCAGAAACAGCGGAAGCACGGCGCTCAGCCAGCTGCTGGATACATTTATCTTCACTGCCGTGGCCTTTATCGGCGTTTATTCCGCGGGAGTATGGTTCAGCATCTTCATTTCAACTTACCTGATTAAATTTGCGGTATCACTCATTTCTGTCCCTTATGCGTATGCGGCAAAACGAATGACACCGAATGGAGAGTGACGGATGATGCCCGCTGAAATTTATGTAGACGGTGCAAGCGCCGGAAACCCGGGCCCGTCCGGTATCGGTATTTTTATTAAACATGACGGGAAAACAGAATCTTTCTCAATTCCGATCGGCGAACATTCAAATCAGGAAGCTGAATTTCTCGCTTTAATTGAAGGAATGAAGCTGTGTGCCGCCCGCGGATTTGAGTCCGTGTCATTCCGGACGGATTCGGATATCGTGGAGCGGGCCGCAGATCTTGAAGCGGTTAAAAACAAGGCCTTTCAACCGTTTGTGGACGAAATCATCCGCTTAAAGGCCGGATTTCCATTGTTTTTCATTAAGTGGATTCCCGGCAGACAAAACCAAACAGCCGATCAGCTCGCAAAAAAAGCGATTCGGCTGAATAAATAACCGGAATGAAATTGCGTCTCACTGTTCATCCTACAAATGAGGTGAACAGCTATGAGAAAAGAAAATAAAGGCCGGCTGACCGGGGGCGTGAATCCTCAGGGAAATATGGAAGGAAACGCGCATAAAGACCCGAAATCAGCCCTTGAAAACAACGCAAAAAAAAGCAATACAAAACGCTAGAGGGATCAGCTGATCTCTCTGGCGTTCAGCTTTTCGAGCATTCTTTCAATTCCTTTTATCTGATGGCGTCTGAGCATTAATGCCGCTTCTTCCATCTTCAATGAAAAAAGTGCTTCTTCAAGCGTACAGACTAACGGCACCTCGCAATGTATTTCAGCAAGCTGCCTTGACAGCTCCAATTCTTTCAAGCTTTGCTGAATTTTCGTTTGCTGGCCCTTCGGCAAGAGAGCGAGGCTTTCTAATAACCGGTCTATGTTTTGATATTCACGGATCAGCTTGTACGCCGTTTTTTCCCCGATCCCTTTAACGCCTGGATAGTTATCGCTCGTGTCTCCCATCAGCGCCTTAATGTCAATCAGCGCTTTTGGCGGAACTCCCGTTTCTTCTCTGAATATCTCATCTGTATATACCTTATAATTGCCGATACCCTTTTGCAGCAGCGCTACTTGAACTTGATGATTCAGCAATTGAAGCAGATCTTTATCACCCGTTACAATCGTAATTTCCGCTTCCCCGGAAAATAGGGCAGAAAGCGTACCGATACAGTCATCCGCCTCATAGCCTTTTATGCCGATGTTTAAAAAACCGAGCTCTCGCGCTGCTTCTTTCGCCAGATCAAATTGCGGAATCAGCTCTAGCGGCGGTTCGCTTCTGTTGGCCTTATAATCTTGAAACAAATCATTGCGGTACGTTTTGCTTCCCATATCCCAGCAGCAGACGACATGTGTGGGCTGAAACGTATCAACCGCCGTAATAAGATGCTTTAAAAAACCGTTGACGCCGTTTGTGGGAATTCCGTTTTCATTTATCATAAAATTGCGATGAACGGCCGTCGCGAAAAACGAGCGGAACAAAAGCGCCATGCCGTCAACGAGCAGTAATTTATTATTCATATATCGAAACTCCTTTTTATTCAATGTTCCTATTTTACCAAAGAAGGCGGTAAAAAAACAGCATCCCCCCATTTGGAAGATGCTGCCGTCACGTTACTCACCGTGTCTTTTATTGCTTGCTATCAGCTTTTCAGCTTCACGGCCGGCATAAGAATCAAATTTCTGTCCGAAGCCGTTTTTCTTTTTGGCATTGTTGTTCTGCTGAGCATTTCTGTTTCCCAGTTTTGTTCTGCCCATGGTCATATCCCCCTTTAGAGAAGATACGGATAGTATGTACAGCAAGCGCTGATGACACACGCGGCAGGTTCATCCATTACTGTCTGCTGACGAATTCTTTCACCATCTCTTCACTTACGAATCGTCTTTGCGGCACGATGCCCTTTTTCGCCAGCTGGTTCATTTTTGCGGTGATGCCATTGATGGCATCTGTCGTGAACGGTTTATTCTGTCTGCATTTTACAATGGCTTCTTCAATGGCCTGTTCACGCTCATAATCAAGCTGTACAAATGTTTTGACGTGCTGATGCTGTTTTGCGGAATGTGCTGAAATTGCTTTATGGACTTCTGACATAAAAGGTTTCATCTCGCTTTTTTTCATTTTAGTCTACCACGACTGATATCTGCCCGCCAACCGGATTTTTAAATTTTCAGCATTTCATCTTTCTTTTTCCATGCTTTTTCGGCTTCGTAAAGGTGTTCAATCTCCCTCGCACTCGTATTTTCCGCAAGACCTTGTAAATAAGTGTCCCGCTGCTCGCGGATCTGGGACAGGCTTTTATCCGCCATGTCTTCTTGCAGACGGCGCACCTGCTCAGTATATCGCTCTGAAAGGCTTTCTTTCTCCTGCTCAAGCCACTTTTCTGTGACTTTTTGCAGGCTGAGCCTGAGCCCTTCCACAAACGCTGCTTTTCCGTTCTGTTCAAAAAACTGCTTCGGCGATTTAACTTCCTTTACGTGATGTGAGAATACCGAGACGTCAATGACCGGAGCGACCTCTTTCAGCTGAACGGCAAATTCGTTTTCACCGCTCACATAAATGGAGAAATCTCCGTCTTCCATAAGCTTCTTCTGACAGTTTTCCATCCATTCCTCAGTCATATGGCGCTCAATAAAACCGGTCATCCGGATATCGAGCGTTTTCAGCTCTTGAATATATTCAAAACGGAATTCCTTGAGCGCTTCATTCAGCGCCGCTGATATATTTTGTTTCCAATCACCGTTTTGAAGACCCGGATGGAAGGCAGTTTTCAGCATATCATTCGCATAAAACGTCAGGCGATGTTTAATGTGATAGAGCTGTTCTTCCGTATCTTTCATCACTTTTCGAATGATGACCTCAGACGTACGGCGCTTTGAAATGTCAGCGAGAGCTTTTTCATAGGAAGACTCCAGACGCTGTTTCTTTTTCTCTTTTTCTTCTGCCGACTGGTGAAGAGATTCGTGAAGCTGTTCCACCATCTCGCACAGTTTGTCCGCCTCTGTTTTCAGCTGGGCGCAGCTTGCCCTCATTACATCTTCCTCAATAAAGTGCTCAAGCCCGGTTCTTACATCAGAGAACCTGTTATAAAAAGCTTCTTTTTTACCCGCAAGCTCTTCTTTACTTGAGACATGATATAATTTCGGCCGGTTAATTCCCTCTTTTGAGAGTTCTGAGCGGACATAGTCTTTGACGGTTTCCAGCTCGCTTTTGGTTTTGGCCAGATCGGCGGCGTTAATGACAAAAAACATTTTATCCATGCCGAATGATTCTTTGACGAGGCCGAGTTTCTTCAGAAAAGACCTGTCTCCTTTTGAAAAAGAATGCTGATAGTACGTCATATAAAAGAACGCGTCAGCATCTTTTATATATTGAAAGGCAAGCTCCGTATGGCGCTTATTTATACTGCTTGCTCCCGGCGTATCAACAATAGTGATGCCTTTTTGCGTGAGAGGCGAATCATAATACACGGTGACTTCTTTTACGCAGCAGGCCGTTTTTTCTTCGGCTGCGTACGGTTTTACATCTTCAACCGGCACAGTCAGTGTCAGCCTTTGACGGATCTGTTCTTCGTACGTATCAAACGCCTGCAGCATCGTCTGAATCACCGGGATAAGTTCATCCGGAACTTTTCCCTTTTTAATGGCATAATTCCATCTCTCTTTCAGTGAACGCCCCTTTACATCAGCGTCTTTCAGCTCAGTCAGCTGAAGCATTTCAGCATCCAGCTCCTCTTCCGTTTTAAAAACGATTTCCGCAGTTTTATGCGGTTTGCCGTCTTGCGGTTTCGTTATTTTATTGATCGTAGCCGTTGTGGGCGTCGGAGATGACGGAAGCACGTATTCACCGACAAGCGCATTTGCAAATGATGATTTACCGGAACTGAATCCGCCGAATAACGCCAAGGTAAACTGGCGGTTTTCAAGCCGCTCAATCCTGCTTCGAAAGGCTTCTGCCTGTTTTCCTAATATGCTCGAGGATTCAAGAATCCCGGCAAGCTCATAGAACCGATCAGTCTGCTCTTTTATAGGAAGTTCCTTCATCGCATTTTTTTCGGGCTTGCTTACTTTATGCTGTACAGCCTCTTTTGGTTTCTTTTGGACGGGCGCTTTTGCAAGGCGTTTTTTTCGCGTATACCAGTCGCCGCTTTCCGGATCACAGGTCAATTCTTCTTCCCACAAAGCGCGGACTCGGGCTGCTTTTTCCAAGGCATTGCGTTCTTCTTTTGCCGATTGCGCGAGCTCATCCCTTATTTTCTTTTCTTTTTCGAGCCGGTTTTTCAAGTTCTCAATGAGCGGTCCGTTTTTTGTCTGAACATAAGCGGTCAGCTCCTCAATGAGTTCCGCTGTCTGTCTTTTGGCTTCCCTTCTGATCATTTCAGCGAGGTCTTTCGTATAAGTTAATACGTATTCAGATGAAAAGGCCGCTCCCTGCTTAAGGGCCTGAGCGGTGATATCATCAGAAAGCGGTGTACGGTACGCCTGGATTTTCCTGATCAGTTCGTCCGAATCCGCTTCATACCGCTTGGCCGCTTTCGTAAATGTGTCGATAATATGCCAATCCGCTTCCCCTTCCGTTCTTTTTTTAATATCGGCAAAAAATTCAGCACGCCTTCTTTCTTTTTCCGAAGCCGTTTTCGCTTTTGAAAAGAATAATCCGGTTTTAAATGAGGGCTGCTGTGATTCAATATAAGCAGATGCAAGCTCCCTCATCTCAAAGGGTGTCAGATTAGCGTTTTGCAATATGTTCTGCACGTCTTTTCTGATGTCTTTCTCTGCTGTTTCAGCCTGTTGAACGGCTTTTTTAAGCTCATCTTCAACAGAACGGACAAGTGCTTCTTGTTTGTCAAACTGCTCTCCGCTGCCGTTTTTATCTTCTTTTACGAGCATCTCTGTATGCTCTGTGACTAAGTGTGCGACTTTTCTCTCCGTTAAGGACCATAAATTTGTTTTTGCCTGCTGTTTCAGCTTCTGCAGATGTTTTTTCAGCTGTTCCATGCCGTTTAAAGGATGGTCAGGCTCAGTGACAGACGTAAAGAAAAGCGATTCTTTCGGTATTCCCGCGTCTTCAAGCATATCTTCCACCTGCCTGCGGTACGCTTCAAACTTCGTTTCAGTTTCATCATGCCTGTCAATTTGGTTGACGATCAGAAACAAATTCGGAATACGGTCTTTGATGGAGCTGAGAAACAGCATATTTTCTTCTGAATGAACGTGATTATAATGAACGACGTAAAATAAAGCGTCAGCCTGATGGAGAACCGAAGCCGCAGATAAAAAATGCGCTTCGTCCGTCGAATCAATTCCCGGTGTGTCGATGTAGGCCGCATAAGGCTCTGACTCCTTAAAGCCGGCATAGACTTCCACCGTCTCAATTTGCTCACCATCTTTACAGAATTGCTGCACTTGTTCTTTATCGTAACTTCCTTTAATTTCTGCATAAGCCCCGTCCGTCGTATGAAGCACGACTTTATCTTCACCGTGCCGGATGACAACGAGGTTGGCGCTTGTGGGAATCGGGCTTGTCGGCAGTATGTCTTCACCGAGCAATGTGTTTAATAAAGAGGACTTTCCGGCCGAATAATGCCCGGTAAACGCGATATAAACCTCTTCATCAGCCGCTTTTTTCATAATGGCCGCGAGCTGATCGGCCCGTTTTTTATCCTGATGATCCAAAAATTGTGCGTATAAGGCACCCGTTCTGCTGAAAATCTCCCTGTTATGGCGTTCTTCTTCTGTCATGTGTCTTTACCCCTTTGTGTCTGTCGCATCAAATGACGTTTTCATTTTTAGAAAGCTCTGAAAAAAACCTCTCCCCCATTTTACACAAGAATGGCACACTTTTCTTCAGGAAACGCAAAAAAGCCGCCGATATCGGCAGCTGATAAAGAAAAAACACCCGCGGCAGGAAAAACCGCAGATGTTTAAGAAGACATCGATTTATTCGAAACTTTTTTCAATACGAAACCAATTAAAACACTGTATGTACAAACGGCTGCAAATAAAAATAACATTGTCATTTTCGGCACCACCTTGAATGAGAATCATTTTCATATTTATATCTTATCATGAGTGAGAATGATTTTCAATCTCTATTTTGCGGTGTTTTCTTCTAGCGCTTTCTCTTCGGCGCGAATCCTCACAGTGAGCATGCAGGCATTGAGAATCGAAAAGAGAAACAGTGTCCAATACGCTCCGTATAACAGCGGCAGAAAAATAAATTCTAAGATGACGACCGCGTAGTTCGGGTGTTTCATCCACCTGTACGGCCCCTTTCTGACAAGCTCCGCATCCGGCACGACAAGGATTTTCGTATTCCAATACCGTCCTAATGATAATAGCGCCCAATACCTGATCCCCTGTACAAATAAAATGATACATATAATGGCGGCCCACCTTGGAGAAAGCGTTTTTTGAAACGCCGCCACCTCAGCTGTAAGAGAGACAAAAAAGAGCACATGCATCAGGACGAGAAAGGGATAATGTCCTTCTCCGTATTCGACTGCGCCTTGCTTTTTCACCTTTTGCTCATTGCGCCGGGCCACGATCATCTCCGCAATCCGCTGGGCCGCAAGCAGCATGATAAACAGCCAAAACATTAAGAAGCCCCCTTTTCCCAGCTGAACAGCAAAAGCTCAGACGAAAATCCCGGCCCGAGAGCGCCGATCAGCCCTTTTTCGTTTTCTTTCTGCCGTCCGTGGAGCAACTGTTCTTTTATCACATGAAAAATAGTTGCGGAAGACATGTTCCCGTGTTTTTGCAGCACCTTCCGAGATGCCGCAAGCTGACCGGTCTCCATTGAAAGACTCGTTAAATAGGCGTCAATGACCTTTTTCCCGCCTGGATGGGCAAGAAAGGTTTTAATGTCGTGAGGACTGACACCATATTCAAATAAAAATTCATCAACATTGTCCTTCAGCCACTGTGAAACCAGGGTGGGAATGTCTCTTGAAAAAATGACTTGAAAACCGCTGTCCGTGAATTCCCAGCCCATCACATCTTCCGCATCCGGCATCATCACCGATTGAGTGGCGAATATCCGCGGAAGAAGCGGCTGTTTGACGTCGTTTCGGTTCGCCTTTTCTCCTCCGATTAGTACTGCGGCAATTCCGTCCGCAAACAGGGAAGTTCCGATTAAGTTGCTTTTTGACTTGTCGTTCGGCTGAAACGTTAAGCTGCAGAGTTCAGCCGCGATGACAAGCACGTATGCTTCAGGATACGCGCGGCAGTATTCGTATGCCCTGGACAGGCCGGCCGCTCCGCCCGCGCATCCTAAACCCCAGATCGGTATCCGTTTTGTTTTCGCAGAAAACGGAAGCTGATTCATCACTTTCGCTTCAATGCTGGGTGTCGAAAGCCCGGTGCTGGAAATAAAAAAGATCGCATCCACTTTTTCATACGGAAAGGGATTTGTTAAACAATCCGGGTTTGTTAAACAATCAAGTGCCGCATCCGCACTGTGCTTGACGGTTTCTTCCGTATACAGCCGGTTTTTTTCTGAAAAACCCCGTGCCGTTTTATACCATTCAATCGGCCGGACAAACTGCCTTGATTCAATTTCGCCGTTTTGAAAGGCTTTTAACAGCCGGTCAATATCCTTAAATGAATCGGCAAACATCCCTCTCGCAAAATCCGCCGCCGTTTCTTGCGAGACATGATACTTCGGAATGCTCGTTCCGACAGATAACACATATGCCATGCCCATCACCTCTTTACATAAAGGTTTCCGCTTTTTTCCTGAATGTATGCATAAGTTTGAATCGAGGATTTCACTGACATGCCATTTTAATAGGAAATTGGCCCTTTTGAATAAGAAACCGTTCGACTATACTTGATCCATTCATAATAAAAAGGTTGTGATAAGAATGCTGAAGCCTGTCATTCTTAAAGGGTCAATCGTTCAGTTAGAGCCGCTGGCGATTGATCACACTCAAGCACTCTGTGACGCTGCTTCAGAAAATAGGACGACTTACGTTTACACCCATGTTCCTGACGGAATCGAAGAAACAAAGCGTTATATTGAGCGGGCGCTTTCCGATTATGAAAAAGGACTTGCATTGCCATTTGCAGTACGGAGTCTTGAAACAGACCGAATCGCCGGGAGCACGAGGTTTATGGATGTGGAAGTGTTTACGCGGCCGACAGATGCATCTCCGGAAGTGTGTGAGATCGGCAGCACTTGGTATGCCTCTGCCGTGCAGCGGACCGGTGTCAATACGGAATGTAAATTTCTGATGCTGACTCATGCGTTTGACGTGTGGCAAGCTGTCAGGGTGACGCTGAAAACCGACGTTCGCAACCAGCGCTCACGGACTGCGATTTTGCGGATCGGAGCCCAATTTGAAGGGATCCGCCGCGCACACATTCCGGCTGTCGACGGCGGCCTCAGAGATACCGCCTACTACTCCATCCTTCGGGAGGAATGGCCTTATATCCGGCAAAACCTTTCTGGCCGGCTCAAAGCATATAACTGAAAAACCTGCCGATATACGGCAGGTTTTTTTACATATTCGGATCATAGACGTATAAATTGAGATCGATCCGTCCATCTGACGTGACCGCTACCCCCTCAGCTTCAAGAGACAGCTTCTGTACAGAAAACATCTCTTCATCTCTCAATCCGATTTCGCCCTTTGCATTGATGACCCTGTGCCAAGGAAGACGATGCTTTTTACTCATGGAGTGAAGAATCCGCACAACCTGCCTCGCTCCCCGCGGACTTCCCGCAAGATCGGCAATTTGACCATACGTCATCACTTTTCCTTCAGGAATCTGTTTGATAATGGCTACCGCCCGTTCCGTAAATGTCATGCAACTCCTCATTTCGACTAAAAATGATTTCCCTAGTATCATACAACAGTTTTGACGTCATATGATGATGCCTTACTCTGGAGGCTTAAAATAAGATGGTACGAGTTAATAAAACTCATGGGGGAAAATACTTTCTTATATTCACAAAAAGTTAACATAAGTTTATATGGACAAATTTTACATACAGTTATATAATACAGTTGTATCAAATAAAAAAAGGGAGTGTTTTAAATGAAATTTAAAAAAGTTTTAACCGGTTCAGCTCTATCACTTGCTTTACTTGTTTCTGCTGCTCCTGCTTTTGCAGCAAGCCCGACCGCAGATGGCGGGAGTCATAAAACTGCAGCTCCTCAGGCAGTGTTAAAAACTATATATATCAATGCTAATACACGTGGAGAACTTCTTAATGTAACAGTATTTGCTGGAGTTAAATACTATTTAAAAGATGCCAAGCAGAACAGTGATGGTACATGGACTGGTGAATACCAAGGTTGGTTTTAAGATTATCTAAGGGATAAGAGATTTTTCTCTCATCCCTTTTTTCATAGTTGTTTTCCCTACTAACCTCCTAAAAACCATGATCAACGAAGAGCGTTGTGCGGTGATCCCAAGAAACCGTATTTCAAGCTCTGTCTCAGGAGCAGACCATTGTTCCAGTATGCATCCTTTTTTGTTCCCAACCATGCCGCTTTTCCTATGACTTAATTGTGTTAATTGACAACTCGTATTTCTTGGCAAGGTTCTTCTATTTCATGCCTTACGCACTCCTAATACTCCTTGGTGTGCTTTTCAGCCATCAATATTCACCGCCGCCTCTTGTATTGGAGATTCCGAAATGAATTCACCCTCGCAGAATAGTTTCTCCAGTTAGGAATAAAATTGAATGTAAGGGCAATAATTCTTCGTGAGCAAGTACCCCATAAAACCTCTTACTTGCTCTTTTATTTTTGATAAAACACAATCCAGGGTGATAACATGAGATTTGCTTGGGAAGAATTAATTATAATTGCATTCGGAATGATTTTACTGAGAATTTCAGGGAGAAAATCCATTGCACAAATGACCATCGCACAGACAATGGTGATGATTTCAATCGGTACGATTATCGTTCATCCCATTTTAGAAACCAGTTTATTGAAAACATTAATCGCTGCGTCTATCCTTTTTAGTGCTTTGATTTTGATGGAATGGATTCAAGTAAAAGTAAACTGGATTGAATTTTTTTTAACCGGAAAATCTAAATTCGTTATAGAAGACGGCCAACTCAATATAGAAAACTTAAAGAAGCTGAGACTGACAGCAGATCAACTCGAAATGCGTTTAAGACTTCTAGGCATTTCAAATATAAACACAATTAAATATGCCACTTTAGAAGCTAATGGACAATTAGGCTACGAATTAAAAGATGACTGTAAGCCTTTAACCATCAAAGATCTTAAAAATGTGATCGATCCAAAATGTCTTAACAAAGAGCCTCGGCCTCAAAAAGATGATCAAGCCAATATATTCGAGGAAATCAAAAAACACCAGACTCAGCACAAGCCAAAAAATCTTGAATAATTCGCTGATTAGTAAGCCTTTTGTTATTCAAAACCGAAGCCGAATCAGACCGTTAACCGCCGATCATTTTTTACCGAAACCGGTTTACAAGAAACAAAAAAAGCATCTGAAGCAGATGCCTTTTTTCAATCGATATTGCGATGATGAAAAGAGTCGGTAATCCCCGTATTTTCCGACGAGGTCCTTGTATGCGCCTGAATATGCTTTTCAGCCGGCTATAAAATCATTGATTAATTGATCAGTCGTTAATATTGTGGCGAATTCATCATGCAATGTTGCCAGAGATATATTGTGAATAGTCTCTGCATCATAATATGTATCATTTTGGTCTCTCATTCCAAAGGCTGCTGTTGCATCTGAAATCAGGTATGTATCAAATCCTAAATTACCGCTCATCCTTGTGGTTGTTGAAACACAGTGCGGCGTAGTCAAGCCAGTGATTACGACAGTTGTTATATCATTTGCTTTTAAAAGCTCTTCTAGATTAGTACCAATAAAGCTGCTGTTTACTTTCTTGGTTATAATGACTTCTTTATCCATAGGTTTAACGATTTCCTTTATAGCAACCCCCTCATTTTTTGGATAAAATAAAGAACCAGGTTTATCAGAAATATGTTGTATGTATATGACTGTCCATCCTTTTTCTCTCCATAATTTCAGTATTTTGCTGATATTTTCTTCCGCCTTTACGTTATTTCGGTCTCCCCACTTTTTATCATCAAAGGCTTTTTGTACATCCACAATGATTAAAGCTTTTTTCTTTTCTGCCATCAGATAACCTCCTATATGAAAATTCTTATTTATAACATTTTAAATAAAGATTTTACTTTTGTACAATTGTTTCAGTGTTAAATTTCATATCGCACCTTCCCCGTTGGAAAAGCATTGAAATATCTAAAGCAAGCACTCACTCAAAAGCTGCAGATCACCAGAGGCCAGCAATATTCAACTCTTTTTCTCTATATACTTATCAATATCCTGACATAAGCCGCAACAGTGAATGAAAGGATTGCCCCTAACTAAATTCACACTCACAAAATATTAACAAAAAAATCCTTGGTTATTTTTGTATTTTATGTAATAATACAGGTGTATCAAAAACAAAGGAGTGTTTAAAATGAAATTGAAAAAGATTTTAACTGGTTCTGCCTTGTCTCTCGCTTTACTCGTTTCCGCTGCCCCTGCTTTTGCATCCAGCCCTGGCAATACAAATAGCGACTCAACTCAAACAAAAATTTCGACACAAGCGACCAAAGATTCTTTTACAATGGATTACCTTCATAGATGGGATATCCCAAATACAACTGTTAAGAATGGTGTTACTTATTACCTTAAGAAAGTAGAGATAATCGAAGGGTTCTATCGCGCAACTTTTGAAGGATGGATTAATTAAAAGAAGGGGCTTTCCCTTCTTTTCACTCTCATTTGTAAGGATCCGTGCACCAGATACTCGTTCACGTACATATAGTCCGGGACGGTTTTTCAGCGAAATAAGGCGGATGCCTCGTCACTCAATTTAGTTTCTTTTTCAAAAAATGAAAGAGAATGCCTCACAAAAAGTTCAGCAAACTTTCGGAAGCATCCTCGATCTGGATAAAATAAGATGTTATTTTAAAGAAAAACGGATAACTAACCCTCTTGAACCCTTGTCACATCAAGGGTTTTTTTCGTTTTAGGAATCATGTTATAAACAATATTCAAAATCACGGCGGTAAAGCTTCCGGCGACGATTCCGTTTGTGGTCAGCAGATTTAAGTAAGACGGCAGGTGCTTAAACATATCGGGAACGACGGTTACACCGAGTCCCAATCCGACCGAACACGCGACGATCAGAAGATTTTCCTGCTTTTTAAAGTCAATTTGACTGAGCATTTTAATGCCGTAGGAAATGACCATGCCGAACATGGCCACCATCGCGCCTCCCAGCACCGAAGACGGGATGATGGTCGTGAAGGCTGCGATTTTCGGAAAAAGGCCGAAGAGCATTAAAAGTGCGCCCGTGACACCGATGACCGCGTTTTTCTTAATTCCCGTCAGTTGCACGAGGCCGACGTTTTGGGAATAAGCCGTGTACGGAAAAGCATTAAAAATGCCGCTGATGAATACCGCCAGGCCTTCCGCGCGGTAGCCTTTTGCTAAATCACGTTCAGACAGGCGCCGGTTTGTCAGGTCACCGAGAGCGAAATAGACGCCGGTTGACTCAACAAGGCTGACAATGGCAACGATGGACATCGTAATAATCGGTGCCGCATGAAATGTCGGCGTCCCGAAGTAAAACGGTTTAATCATCTGAATTGCGTCAGCATTCGCCACATTGTCAAATTGCACTTTTCCCATAAAATAAGCGATGGCCGTCCCGATGAAAATGCCGATTAAAATCGAAATGGATTTCAAAAATCCTTTTGTAAACCGATAAAGCAGCACGATGATGACGAGCACCGTAAATCCGAGGGCAAGGTTAGACGGATCACCGAAATCCTCGCTGCCTTCCCCGCCGGCAATATGATTCATCGCGACCGGCATTAAGGTCATCCCGATAATCGTCACAAGCATTATAGTTTAAGTACAACAATAAAAAGAGCCAGGTTAATGGCTCTTTTCTTTTGCTAATAAATTAGACATTACTTCATTCACTTTTAAATTGACTTTCTTAATTGCTTCAGCAGATGGTTGATTCATGCTTTCAATCGTTATATGATATTTTTCTATTTCAAACGATTGCTTTGAAGATGATTTAACGAATTCACTCATACAGCGCTCACACTCTGCTGTTCTTTTTTAATCAAATCATCGCAAAGCTTATTCAAGTAATATGTATAGTTAACTTTTTTCTTCATCGAACGGACTTCTGTGCCGATCTCTTCACATATGGAGATCGGGATACTGGATTTGTTTACTTTATTCCTATATGTATGTGACAACTGATTTTCAGCTATGTTCTTATATGTAAGGAAATCATTAATATGTACGAAATAAACTTTGTTTTCCGGCTCTCTAAACTGAAATAGAAAACCAGGAATTATGTTTGGATATTGCGCTGCCTCTTTTAAGTGTTTAATCTGTTGTGGCTTGATGATCTTTTCACTGAAGGATACAGACTTGTTCTTTGTTGATTTAAGTTCAAAAGGAAATAAGCATCCTTTAAAGTGCAGGAAACAATCATATTTGTTTTTTGATACTGCTGCTCCCCTTTTCAAAAACATTGGGTTAACATCTTTAATTCTGTAGAAGAATAACTTCTGATCTTTTGCTGATTTTTCTATATTCGATTCAAAAACCTTACCTTGGTTTGTACCTCCCAATCAATCACTCTCCTAAAATATTGAAACCAAAATTGAAATTAGAATAAACCTTTGCTACACTGTTTTATGTTAATTAATATTGAAAGAAGTGTTCGAAATGAAGCAATGGACACCCCTGCGCCCTCGTTTAAATGAATTAATGTTTGAATATGACCTCACAGTTGATGACCTTTTCAAACGTACAGGATACCCCAGACAACGTATTCATGATTATATAAGTGGAGCTAAAGCAAATATGAACTTAGCTACGGGCATGACTTTTGCTGACGCCATTGGTTGCTCAATTGAAGAGCTGTACGAATGGAACCATGAAGAAAGAAGAAAAGTTAAATCTTAATCCCTTTTCGAGCCCATCTGATTTCCTGCATCAATTCTTCATTATTATCTGAAAGGTTGATTAGGTTACGGTGGGCTCTTTCGTATTCTTTGTTCTCGAGAGCTTCCTTAACCGTGCTCATTTGCCTTTCCATTTTGTTGTACAGCGTTTGAATGTTCTTGTGTTCTTCTGCTATTTCTACACACCTTCAATCATCTTATTTTATTTTTATCCTAAATTTAGTTTTAATCTAACTTGTAAATTGTCACTTCATAATCCTCGAAGATGGATTCGATCATTTTGTTTACCTCATTCCAATTTCCACCCGCCAAGCCGCAAGCGATTCCATAAGGTAAGGCAATGGATCTTCTATTTGCCATAGCTGAGGTTTTAATTAGCTCTAAGCCATACTTTAAAGCCTCATAGTCGGTGAATACCCTTCCTCTTCCATAAGAGAGTTGTCCAAAGATATGGGCGATAATCTTTCCGTCATGCTCTTTTACTTCTCGAACCTTTCCCAACAGGTCAGGCTTGTACACTACGTTGTCGCACATGTATTTATAAACTCTGTATGCAGATGGATACTTTTCTTTGATTTGCTTCGCCAATCCAGCCCCCATAACTCCTTGACAATTTACTTGATGACAAATAATATCTTCAGAGGCATTTAAAATATTGCCACTTACAACTTTAATCAAAAAACCATTCCTTTCTTTTTAAAAATAGTTGAGAATTTATTTTTTTGAGTTCTGTTAAGAAAACTAATTTTCTAAGTATCTTATACATATTTGAGTTATTGACTCGGATAAACATCATATCCTTGTCGTTTATATGATCTAAAATGCCATTTTGTCTATGATTATCATTTATTGCAACCGAATTGCGCTTATGATATTCTTCATCGTACTCAATAAATATTTTTAATTCAGGTATAAATAAATCAACAAAATAGTTTAACACCCTATATTGTGGTTCAACTTTTATGCTTGGCATTAATTTTTTCATTAAAGTGATAAACTGATTTTCAGAAAAAGTCTTTGGCATATATCTTTCCTTATCATTATCACTCATGTAATCTAGCATTTGAGTTGCTTTTATGTAATTTTTTCTTGTACACGTCTTAAGAAGTTCTAATACAACCTCTCTAGACACTACATACATCTTTTGTTGTTTATTTTGTGAATTAATATAGAACGATGTTTTTATAAATTCATTTGGACTATTTAGTGATATCAGCATTCTTTCAGCTATAAGTCTTACTTTTTTCAATATATCTTTATGATCGTTATCCAATCTTCTTGAAATTTCAAGAGTGCTTATGTAAAAGGATTCCGCCTCAGAAATAGACTCTTTCTCTTTACTATCCATTGATTAGGAAAATTCCTCTCCTTTCCTCAATAGCTCGTTTAAACGCTCAACTTCAGCAACCAACCATTCAGCATAACTAATGTGAATTTTTATCACCCTTGTTGATCTAAATGAAATCAACATTTTATGTAGTTTTAAAACTGATTATCCGTTTTTAATTGGTGAAATAAGCGTCAATAAGTTCGTGCTATTTTCTGGGGTAATGGTAAACGGTCGAAATGATCCGTAATGACGAAGCTTTATTTTATCTATCTTACATGTCTTAAAAAGGTTAAGGGCATCTATTATATACTGAGTTCCAAATACTAAATGAACATCTTCGTTTCCCTTAGAATACCCACTTTTAAACCTAGAAGACATAAGAGAATTCTCAGCAAAGATCGTAGGAATATTGCCTCCATCCACATTCAACTCAACATATGCCTGTTTGTTTTTGTCTACTTGATTACATTTAAGTAATGCATTCATCCCCGACAAAAGTTCTTTTGTTTCAAAAGTGATTTCCGCACTAGCATTGTTAATATCAGGGATTAAATGATCAATAGTAGGATAAGTTCCGTCAACCTGATCCCCTGTTTTGGGATCTAACACCATAGGATCTTTACCGGGAACCGCGCTTTTGGCAAAGTACAAACGATGCATATCTGTAACTATCAGATTTCCATCTTCAGAGTGATAAACTCCTTTCAATACTGGACGCCAATCTGGAACACTTTTCGTCACCTTTTCTGCATGCTTCATAAAAGTTGTGTATGAAATTTTCATTTTTATATTTCCTCCTCAATAAAATTAGAAAGGCTCTTTGCTACTCTAGTAAATATCTATCTCTTCAATATCATTTTCTTAGCATTTTGGACAATCAAAATCAGTTTCATCACCAGTCGAAGCATAGTCACAATCATTGCATTGTCCATATGACACGGTTTCACTTTTCAAAGTCATCAAGATCGATTCCATAAATGCTCTTAACCCAATTTTTAATTATGCTATCCCACCCTCCAAGCAAACCATTCCACGCTAGAACATCTCTAAACACTTCTGATTTCGACATTTTTAGAATTTCTTTATCCATGGAGTCGTCTTCCTTGTCTAAGCCTTCTCTCTGTCTTACATACTGAATAATGCTAATTGGGTACTTTTCTTCTAACAGCTTTGTGTAATCCATTATTCATTTCCCTTTCTCTGGATAAAATAGAAAATAAACATTTTATTTTGAGACGTATTCGCAACACCCATCCGATACCTTTTTCAATAAATATCTCTGTCCCCAAATACCCCATGTATCCCTATCTCCTGTATGCCAGCCGCCGTACTCTGTAGGGTGATGATCAAAGAACAACATGTTTTCTTCTTCTTTTGTCAACTCAACTAAAGGAAAGCAAAATCCTTTAGGGAATGAATTTAACACCTCTCCTAGTGTTTCATATTCAGGATGCAAAGGGCGTGCATGGGAGGGTACTTCTCCAAATTTGTTTACACCCAATGAATTATATGACCCATTAGGATTCTTATAAATAATCCATGATTCAACTCTATTTCGAATCTTCTTCTTTACTCTCTTATTCAATTTAATCTCCCCTTTTCAATCACTCTAGATATTAAACCAGTATTTTAAGCAAACAAATCCCATCCACATTCCATCAACACTTCACCGCTGTCCACATGTCGCAAATCATAATCTCTTTCACCAATATCAATAATTTGGACTTTATCCCCCTTCTCCAACTCCACTGTAAAATTGCTAATATTCTCTTTTAAAGTTTTGATATCGTTAATTTTTGGCTGTTCTATTCTCTTCATATTCAATCCCTCTCTTCTGTATAAAATTAGAATTTTATTTTCTCTCTTTTAGTCGGTTTTAATTAATCTCCCTTGGATTAAATAGACCCATTCTAAATGAATATGCCCAACGACTTCTTCCTTTTCATTGACTAACTGAGTACCGTTTGATTTTTCAATTGTCTGTTTTGCAATCTCCGCATCTGTTTTGGAATAGTATGAAAATGCCATAGGTTCTTCATCATGATCTTTATATATGACTGTCCATACATCATCTAATTTTTTCTTCACGAATTCACCTCATATGTCAAATGTCTTCAACTCAAACGTTTTATATGTATCAACTTGCTTATCTGGTATCTCATTTACCCTAGGATACATATCATAGTCATACGGATATCCAATGCAGTTCATGTGAAAGTTCGTTCCTTCATTATAAAACTCAGCTTGCAAATGATCGTGTCCACAAACCCAATGTTCAGCATTAATAAATGGCAAATCGACCATATAGCAGCTGTTAGGCTCAAACGGAGAATAAGGATTGTGAACAGGTGGGACATGAGATACAAATACATCAATATCAGAGTTTTCAAGAGTGTCATACCAGTCCATTGATTCTTTCCACATTGCTCTTACCCCATCTTCTTTGCTGTATCCATTAAGGCTGATATAGTTTGAATCATTAGAGACACCTTTGAAGAAATTCCATCCTTCATTTCCTTTTGGAAGATACCACATGACATCACCAGCAAATACTTTTCCTTTGTATGTATCCGTAGACTTTATTAATGGAGTGACATTATTGATGTCTGCAGCCTTCTGAATTAAATCATGCACCCTTCCCAATGAATCGGAATATTTTCGCTCCTGATTTTTACTGAGTAAATAAAGATCATGATTACCATATGTGAAGTAAACCTTTTCATACTGCTTTGCTACTTCATCAAGTACCCACAGTGTCTGTTGATTCCACTCAGTAAAATCACCGGCAATTATTAATACCTCACCATTTCCATTCGATATTAACCTTCTAATAATCTCCCTTGTTCGCTTTTCCCATTTGATTTGGTTATTGTTCCAAGGTATCCAGTGATTAATATGAAGATCTGAAACATAATCGATTTTCATATTATCCCCCTTCTTTGTTTAAGTACATAAACAGTTGCATATAATTGTTGTTAGTGTATCCATATGTATTATGAAAATGTTCATGGCAAGAATCACACAAGGTCAACCCGTTATCAACTTCTAGTCGAATATCTTTATGCTCCATATAATTATAGATATGGTGAGCAGTTAAATATTTTTTCTTTTTAAGCCAGCATTTTTGACATGTGTAATCATCCCTCTGTAGAACTTTCTTTCTCCACTGTAAATATTCACGATACTTTCTGTCATTTATCCTCTGAGTATCAGTTTTATTCTTATTCCACCTCGGATTACCTTCTCTAAAACGACTCTTCCTATAGCACTGCTGGCATCCCCCTCCTTGTTGAAAATAGTTCCACGCAATTTCTCCATAGTGTCCATTCTTACATTTAAAAGCTAACTTGCTCTTTTCGTTGGCGTATTCATTTGATAAAAGCAATAAGTTTTTCTTTAAGAATTCTTCTTTAATATAATCAATGCTCAATTTCAGGCTTTCCTGATGACATTTTAAACATTTAGATCCATTATTAATTTGAGACCACAATTTTGTTGATTTATGACCATTCTTTAAACAGATCAAATCAACTTTACCTTTTACACCTTTGTATTCTGATGTTAAAATAAACCCTCTTTCCCTCGCTTTATCCTCATAATAAGAATGGCTATGTTTTTTACATTCATATTTTTTATTTTTGTACAACCGGTTAAATTCATTATATTTAACTGACTTAACATTTGTGCATTTCTCTTTGTCACAAGAAACTAAAACCATTTTTTCAGAAGTAAGTGGTAAATGATAATATGGCACATGAAATTTATCCCTCCAAAAGGTAAATTCATATCCTAGTGTTTGATAGTGTCTCGATGTCATAGGATTCCAGCTGACCTCAACCTTTTGTTCTTTAATAATGCCTATACATTTCACTCCTTTGTTTATTGTT
The DNA here is from genome assembly GCF_032461585.1 of Bacillus sp. IS1. Lineage (NCBI taxonomy): Bacteria > Bacillati > Bacillota > Bacilli > Caryophanales > Bacillaceae > Bacillus > Bacillus sp. IS1. Next base: position 1,010,819 of record NZ_JAWCWR010000001.1, read on the forward strand.
CATGATTACAAAGCGTTTAGTTCGCCTAGCCCAACAAAGTATGAATGGCCAATTTCATTAATCAAGAGGGGTCTGTCCCCTCTCTTTTTATGCTCCTCTTCCAAATCCATAAAGTACTACTGGCATTTTATTCACCTCCTTTGGTGAACATATGAGTGACTCATTTTAATATCCTCCAGCAAAAACAAGTGAAATTATCAATAGCCAAAAGACTGCTCCTGAAACAGCAAGAAAGCTTTTTGTAATACTCATAAACTCTTGAAAATCATTCTTCAACGACTCTTTCACTGTATCACCTTCTCTTTAAAATACAGATTTCATATTAACTTAGTCGTAATAACTAATTTCTTTTTTATCCATCACTTTTCGGATTATTCGCTCATGCTTCGACCGCTTTCTTTTGTTGCTTCCTTAACTTTTGGTGTTTGAAACATTCCATCGCAAGTCCAATCGTACCCGCTATACTTTTTAAACACTGTTGTTTTCAAGCGTCTATGGTACGTCGCTCACGCGCCTCCTTTCGTTAATTCTCGTTTGCCGGATGGCGATGTATGAGCTTAATCGTATCCGCAAGACCAATCGGCACTGATACTTCCGTTACATGATTCGTTTCCCATTTTTCAGATTGACTTCGCGCATATACAACAACATCCTCATCGTAGACATATTTAACAACTCCGACAGTTTTTGTTGAAATTCGGTAAGATTGAGGTTTCCAAAATAGCCGAAACCCTAATTCGGTAAATTCAATTACGTCACCCTTTCCGATCTTGCTTCTATCAAATACTTTCGCGTTTCCATTTTTAGTAATACTCATTCGCCCACCCCTTCGCGTGAGTCGTCGATGATTTTATAGCCGTATTTACGATCATCTTTCAAGTATATTGCTGCACAACCGGAAAAAGGCGGCCAACTATCGTCTTCAATAACTAGCGCTTTGTGAACCCCGCTATCATCCGATATAAAATCGCCTACACGAACCTCAGTCGGCTGCGGAACGTTCAAGTATTCGTCAGGCACCGCCAAGCCTAGGGCACGTCTTAGCGCAATCACCTTTCCGATATGAACGTTGAAACAATCGTAAGGTGCGGCTTTGGCGATTCCTTTTGCGTAAACACTACCGGTTCTGATGCCTTTTAATAATGCAACAACCGTTCTTTTTTCACGATTGACTACATAATCGATGTCACAAGATGCATAGTTTGGCGAAACTGTTTCATATCGCACACCATCACCGTAATTAGACAGTTCCTCAACGTCCGCCTTCGCTTGCTCAACGATTTCATCACGGCGGGCTTGTGCGCTTTTCTTCGGCTTCCATAAACGTTCCTCTAACGTCGTACAGACCGGAGTCGTTACCGTATTAACATCGCTAGATATAACAACAACGTCTTGATTCGTTTTTGCGTAGTGAACTACGAATCTATAAGAATATGCTCCACCAATAACGACATCTCCAAAACGAGATTTATAGCCTAAATATTTATCCTCCTTCTTTTCAAATACTGTATTCGCATTATTGATCACCGTTTGATTTACGTTTTTCATTTCTTAACTCCTCCACTCTCAATTAAATTAATTTGATCCTCAATTTCATAAATGAACCCCTCTAAAGCTGCTTGATCAACCATAACTCGTCCATCTTGGACTTTGATAATTTCATTTATTCGGCCATCCATATTTCTAAATTCTTCTGCTTGCTGCACAGTAAACATTGCTCTGTATTTCTTTATGTATAAAAGAAAATCTTTAAGTACTCCGATCTCCCCAATTTTGTGGAGATTGAAATCTTCTTGTTCCACTTCTAGCCGGAGTAAAGTTGCTTCCTTTTCTAAAACATCAACTTCAAGCTGTTCTTTCTTTGACAGCAATTCTCGCTCTTTTTGTTGCAATTAATCACCTCCTTATAAGGATTCAATATGTATTCACAAGGTGAATGTGGATCATATCTTTAAACTGATTCATACTTTAAATGCTTGTTTTTCTTTTTGCTAATTTTATACTCTGCAATTTTTAGTGATTCAAGAGTCCAACCGTTATTGTTCAAACTCCCGAAAAGTGTGTTCATTAATTGGAGCTCTTGTTTTAAGTTTCTTCTCTTTCTCAATATCCTTTGACCTTTTAACGAAAGATGATATCCCTCTGAAGCATTAAATTTTGCCTCTTCTAACTTGTGATAAAATTCATTGAGCTCTTTATCAACTTTCCCTAGCTCTTTATAAAGGTTGTCAATTTCATTTTGAATTCGTTGTTTAGTCTCCTCAATTGCTACAAGAGGTTTGGAAATGGAAACAAGATAATCTGTTGCGGTTTTCATATCGTCACTCCTATTTATTATTTTATTTTTATTCTAAAAGTATGTAAAAAAAGACAAGCTTTTAACTTGTCTTTATCTTATCATTCAACTTCCCAAAAGTCTATAACTATTTTATTTTTATTCTTAAATTATTTTGAGTAAGTCACAAATGAATAATTAAATGTGGTATTGTTGTGTGCTTTCCTGTGATCCTTTTCAATTATTCTCCAATCATCATTTAACCTTGGAAAATATGAATCTGCCTTCTCAGCAACTGAGTCAACAATCGTCAAATAAACCTTATCAGCATGTGGCAAGAATGCCTCGTAAATAGCGCCTCCTCCAATGACCATTACCTCTTCATCTTTATCCAGCTGTCCTCGTACAAGCTTTAATACATCGTTAACCGAATGATAAACAAATGAAGAGTGATCAGGCTTGAAATCTTTATTTTTAGTCAATATGATATTCCTTCTGTTTTGAAGTGGTTTTCCTGTAATGTTTACGATTGATTCGTATGTAAGCCTTCCCTGTATACACAACTTTCCTGTAGTGAGTTCTTTAAAACGTTTCATGTCTTCAGGAATATGGTAAAGCAAATTATTTTCATATCCAATGGCCATTGATTTGTCGCAGCAAGCAATAAGAGATAGCATTATACTGCTACCTCAAAGTAAAGCTTGTCTCCATGCTTATAATTAATCAGCTTGAAATCGTCAATTGTGAAATCACAGAAGTCCTTTACATCTGGATTAATCCATAACTGAGGTGCTTCATACTGCTCTCTGTCCATTTGAATTTTTAAAATGTCTATATGACGAGTGTACACGTGACAGTCTCCAATATTGAAGATATACTCACCTAGCTCATAGCCAGTAACTTGAGCAATCATACGCTGCAATACATTGTACTGAAACACATTAAACGGATTCCCGAGTGCGAGATCATTACTGCGACAGAAAACTTCTAAATGCAACTTCCCGCCTTTTACAAGCCATTGAGTACCATAGACACAGGGAGTCAATGCCATCGAGTCTAATTCATCAGGATTCCAAAGCGTTGTAATATGTCTGCGTGATGATGGATTATTTTTCAACTGATGAAGAAGATAATCAACCTGATCAACCTTTTCACCGTTTAGTATTCTGTTCTTCTTACCAAGCTGATAGCCATAGGCATTGCCGATCGTACCGTCTTCTTGTTTCCATTGATCCCAGATATGCACGCCCATCTTGTTTAATTCGTTAACATTGTTTGATTTAAGTTGCCAGATCCAAAGTAATTCCTTGATTGCTGTTTTCCAGGCAACTTTTTTAGTCGTTAAAATCGGTACTTCGGAATTATCAAACCGCAATTGCTTACTGAGTACACTTAATGTATTTGCTGGTGTTCCATCAGTATCCCATTTGGTTCTGACATCGAATTCTTCGTCTGATACACCATTATTAATAATGTCATTTATGATTGTGTTGTACTGCTTATCAAACTGAGTCATATTTCTATTCTCCTTTATCTAAACCAACTGATAATAAAGTTAATCACGAAGACAATATTACCGCAAACAAACAGCATGTACACGAACTTGTTTTGTTTGTTGTTTGAGTCACCGTCCAAAACATCAAGAATTTTAAACATTGTTAAACCGGTATAAATTAAAGCAAAAGCTGTCCAAGCTAACATTAGCAAGTTACCGTGCGTAATCAGTCCAATAGTAGCCAAGGGGATAATGAACGAAATCCCCTTGAACAATGTCATGGCATACACTAAGTTCTTATTTTTCTTCAGTTCTTTATAGGGTGTGTTAGAAAGCATATACGTAACTTTAGCGTATACATTCTGTTCTCCTCGTGTAATTAATCTAATTTCATTAATGTTAAGTGCAAATAAGTATGCTGCAAGTAATAACGTAAAGTATGTAATCCTAATACATCTCCTTATTTTATTTTTATTCTATAAATAATTATAATTAATCAAACAACTCTCCAGCTCTCTTCATGTCTTTGATTTCTTCACTTACACTTTCTTCGATTGCATGAGGCAACTGATCAATTCCCCGTTGTATTCTTTTCTGACCTGTATTTCTTATTTGTAATGTTAGTTCTTTAAAGCCCTCCATTGCTTCGTCGGATATAAAATAAAACTGCTCCTGAATCTTAGCTAATAAGCTTATATATTCTTCTTCATCTTCATTGAAAAGTTTGAGACCCTGTTCAAGGTTGTTTATTCCTTTTAGATGAGCTTTTATTTTCTCTATGTGATTATTCATGATGGCTCCTTTCAACAATTTCTAAAACTTCAGCGATCTTATCTGTTAGCTGTCTTCCTAGGTCTGTTGTTTGTTCATGATCCAGTTTGTTCATTATTCCTTTGCCATTAAGAAGTTCTCTCTTTTCCTCCAAAATTCCAATTTCAATTTTAATCAGTTCTCTATAAGCTTCGCTTTCTTTAGGAAACAACCCAGAGACAACTTTCACAGCCTGTAGTCCTTTGTTTAATTTATAATAACGATAAATATTCTCCATATTTGTCCCCTTTTTGTTTTAAATTTGATTCTATCTCATTTAATCAATGGAATTTTATCTAAAACACATAGTTGCACACAACTGGGATTGAGACTGCAGTTTTCTGCTTAGCTCTATAAAAATCATTCGCCAGCTCAATGTCACCAACTACATAGCTAATGTCTTTAAGTTCTTCGATTTTTTTATCAACTGGAAAAGTGTTTGGGCAATATGTTTTTCGATTTATCAATTTAATTAGAGCTTCTTCAATGGTTTGAATTTCAAATAACAGAGTCCCATCATGTGTGCTATTTGCAGTCAGTTTATAATCAAATTCTTCGTTAACACTTTTATCATAAGACACATGCCCAAGCTTAAGATTCTTTAAGTCTCCATGATAATCATCTAAATAACCGCTTCTTTTAAAAAAGAAGGCAATCTGTTCATTTGGATTTAAGTATTCAGTTCTTTTATTCATGGTTTTCCTCCTTAAAGTTTTGTATAAAAGTCTTCTTTTATAGAGATGTGCATTCCATCAACACCCCTGTTTTTAAAACCTTTTCAGGAAACAACCTCTTTGTTTGGCATAATTGTTGGGCTTTTTGAGTATTTTAAGTTGTACCCTGGCTGAGACCCTCCACTGGACAAACATCATGATCAAAGCCAGGGCTTGTATTACTTAGTTCCAGTCGATCCGTGACCTCCTCGATCATTGTTGCCTAAATGATCTACCTCAATCAATTCAACTGCAGGCATCTTCTCCATGATTCTGAACTGACAGATACGTTCCCCTTTTTTAATTACTGTATCCCGTAATGCATAAGCCGGAAAGAACCAGAAATCATTGTCTCCCTTGTAGGACTCATCAATAACACCCATTGAGTTTGTCTCAATGATGCCAAAGTTTTTAAATGTACTTGAACGTGGAACAACATGAGCCTCATATCCTTCCGGTAGCTCCATTGCTACTCCTAAAGGGATAAGTTTAAATTCGTCCTTTTTGATTGCTACATCTTCAGCCGCTCGGAGATCAATCCAATCCCCTTTCTCAATTTTGCTGATCCTTGTTTGTGTATCATCTAAATATTTGATTTTAATTTGCATTATGTTTTATTAACTCCTTTAGTTTTTTATGTGAAACATCTATTATCCAAAAATTAAATAAGCAACCCAATCTGAGTACCGTTGAATAATCCAGTCTACACGTTTAATCTTGCAGAAGGTTATCCAATCAATTATCCATAAGGGTATTATAGTGATTAAAAAAACCAATAACAATATGTACTTCCACCACAAAAGCCTGTTAAAATTCCAACCGAATATGGTCAGCCCTCCCTTTTAATTACAATAAAATCACCCTTTTTTCATAATTCCTTTAACAACTCATCAAGTTCATTAGGCTTAAAACCAATACTCCGCTTTACTTCTTCTCCTTGCTCATTAAGCAAGAAAGTTACCGGTACACCCATGACACCAAATTGTGCTGCCACTTCCGGATTCTGTGTTACATCAACTGTCTCATATTTGACTCCTGCATCATTTAAGTAATTGGACACCATTTTGCAGGGATTGCAATTTGGCTGCTCTAATTTAATTAATCTCATTGAATACATCCTTTCTCGGTAAAAATGAAATCTGAATCCTTTAATGGCTCCACCGTTGCTTTTTTGTACCCATTCCCTTTTTGGCTAAAGAAGTCATGCGACTTAGTTTTAGTACTCAATCCATTAATAACGATTGGGTTAACGTCTTCTTCCTCGAACAGATGATCAAAGCCCAAGTTGTTTAATGCTTTATTTGCGTTGTATCTGATGAATTTCTTTACATCTGGAGCTAAACCAACCTGATCATAAACATCTTCTGTATACTCCAATTCATTTTCATAAAGCTCTTGTAGCAAGCATAAAGCCCATTCATACAGTTCTTTTTGCTTCTGAGGCGTTTGTTTCTTATATATCTCTTGAGCTAATAAACCGATATATGTTCCATGTCCTTGATGTTCCCTTAAGTTCGCTATACTTAAAGCGTGGACTAACCACAGCTGCATGTCGCCATGCAGAGCAGACTATATCACAATCCTAATTTAGGATTCCTACCGTTTCGATTTAAGGGATTCTCACCCACGCCAATCACTTGCGCCCTACTTCTGTTGCGGAATTCCACCGCCAATGGAATAGTCGTTGGGCATTTATCTAATCATCATTAAAATTGTTTTTATTTTATAAAGTATATGTTTGTTATTGAATCGTCTGATGCAAGCTTTGATATTTTCTTCCTGTCTATGCCCGTATGTAATTGAGCTTGCGAACAACTGCTGTATATTTGACCGCCAACGAAGACTTTTTTTGCTCTAGCATTGTTTTCAATCATTTTCTTTATATGACTATCGCTCTTAGGGATACCTTTATTTCTCCCTTTGTTCTTTTTAGAAATAATCATTTTTGTTTTCTCAGAATGTCGTCTTCCAAAGAAAGGATTTTTTTCTCCAATTAGCTTAGAGTGAACTTCACTTGCAACCTTTTTTGCATAATCAGATTGCTTGTATCCTTTATTTGAAAGCCCGCCGTCATTTAGGTTAAATCCACAATATTTACTGTTATAGTATGCAATGAAAAACTTCTCCATTTTTTCAGCAAGTTTGATGCTAGAACATTTGCATAATAAGTGATGTGTATACATATCAGTGCATTTATGCAAGTTAAAGTCTCTTTGCAATTTATGATTATGATGATAGTTTCCTTTTAAATAGCGAATATGTTGTTTAAATCTATCGTCAGCGTTGTTAACATTTTTGGTTAAGCCAATGTAAATCTTCTTATTTTGTTTATTCATTATCATATAGACATAATACAAGGCAACACTCCTAAATATTGAATTTAATGATGATTAGAATTTAGCAAAGGATTATCTTAGCTATAAGATTTCCCCTTTTTAGATAGGTTTTCATTTAACATTACTGCTAAATGCCACTAGCACTTAATGGCTTCGTCACGGATAATCAAATTCACAATTTCCCCGCTCTGCATGAGCTTCCCTTGTCCATAAAAGTAAAGTGGATAATAAAACCCTGAGTAGAAAAGGAAACTCTCCAGAAACACAGACGCAACCATTGCTTTGAATAAGGAAATAACATCGTTTTTCTGAACTGCTTTATAAATTGAAACAATTGTTCTTGCTTTCTTTTGAAGAAACCTATTGTTTTTCACCCATTCGAAGACTTCATTGATCTGCTCGGTTGGAGCTAATGTAAGAAAGATGTTGCTGTAAGACTTCGCATGGACAGCGTTTTCCATCATCGCCATGAAATTAAGAACCGCTTTTCGCTGATGGCCTTCGACGTGCTCGGCCACAATCGGCATGCCCGTGTTCCCCTGCTCTGTATCAAGCAGTGTCAGGCTGGCGAGCACCTTCATATACGTATCCTGCTCATTTTTACCTAAGTATTTCCAAGTGAGGAGATCGCCGTTTAATGCGATCTCTTCGGGTAGCCAGAACTGCTTTACGTTTTGGTTGTAAAACATTTGCGTAAAGTCGTCTTCGTGCCGCGACCAATCGGCCGCCGTATGGATTTCGTTTGCGTTCGTCAATTATTCGTCCTCCTTTCCCCGTTTGCCTTTATGCTTAACTACACCCAACACTTCCGATGTCTTGATCTCGTCCCGGTATCCTAATAAGCAGTTCAGTATCGGGAAGTCTTTATGGCGAACTTCGAGGTACCCACCTTCATACGCTTGAATAACTTTCGCATTAATTAATGTACCCCCGAAGTAGTAGATAATTATGTCTCCACGTCGTATACTCTTCTGTCTCTCCTCACTTAAACCGCGCATGACAAACACCCCTCCTGTGTCGTATCTTTAGTCCGTGCATAATAAAGCGTCTTGATTCCCTTATGATGCGCGTATAAGTCAATCCGGTTTAGATCGCGCGTCGTCATCGTATCTTTCAAAAACAGCGTAAACGAAATGCCTTGGTCGACGTGCTGCTGAATAGTGGCAATAAGATCAACTACCTTAAACATATCCATGTCGTATGCTTCCTTATAAAAGAACCAATTCTGAGCCGATAAACCTGGCATTGGATAATATGTCTTACTGTTTCCGTATGTACGTTCCTCGATTCTCTCCATAATAGGCATTACGCCGGCCGTAGATGATTGAACGTATGAGATGCTTCCTGTAGGTGCAATAGCCTGCCTATACGAATGATACAAGCCATATTTCATAACATCCTCTTTAAGTTTCATCCAATCTTCAATGTTAGGAATATGTTGATCTCCAAACAGGTTTTTAACCTTTTCATATTTAGGGCTATAATCGTTTGTCACGTACTTATCAAAATACTCGCCTGATTTGTAAGTTGATCCGTCAAACTTGTAGTACGTCTCCCCTGTTTCTTTTGCAATTTCCATTGAACGTTGCAGGGAGTAGAAGTTAACCATCATAAAGTATGTATTTGCAAAATCCTTAGCTTCTTCACTTTCATAAGCAATTTTATTTTGAGCTAGAAAACCATGCAGGTTCATCTGCCCTAGACCAATTGATCGCATTAGTGTATTTGCTCTCGCAACAGCTGGGGCATTAACAATGTTTGTTTTTCTTGTAACAGTTGTCAATGAGTCAATTGCTATTCTAACCGTTGAAGCAACTGATTGATTATTCATTGCATTTACAATGTTCATGGATCCAAGATTACATGAAATATCTAATCCAATTTCATCTTCCTGATCGTAATCTGTATAGACTGACACTTGTGATGCTTGGAGGACTTCAGAGCACAAATTAGAAAACTTCACTTTTGAAATATGTTCATTTGGATGCACTTTATTTACATTGTCAGCAAACATGATATAAGGATATCCAGATTCACTTCTTAAAATGGCCAATTGCTCCAACAGCTTTCGAGCATTTCCTTTTGCTTTTCTAACCCTAGGGTTTTCAACAAGCTCATCATACATTTTATTGATGTCCATCTCATCAAGATACTGCCCATATTCTTTGTAAACTGAATGAGGATAGAACATGTAAAAATCCTTATCTTCTCTTGCCAATTCAATAAATTTATCAGGAAGAACTACACCAATAGACAGTGTTTTAACTCGGACATCTTCATCTGCTGAGATTTTTTTGGTATCCAGGAAATCTGTAATATCTGGATGGAATACACTTAGATAAGCTGCTCCAGACCCTTGCCTTTGCAGACCATTCAGACGTGTTCGCTAAGCACGCCCCGCCATACGGCTGCTTCATGTTACCATGAAGGTTAGACTATATCTTCACCCTCTAAGGGTGCCTCCTGTTTCGACTGCCAATAGCTTGCAGCCTACGCCTTTCGGCTAGTCGTTGCACGTTCAAGACGTTTGATCTAAGTGTTTCCACTTTTGCCGCAAACAGATTTTTTTAATGATTGTTTTACTCGCATATGTATGTGTTTCAGAGAGTTCTTTAATGGACTTACCACTTTTAAAATCATTTAAAATTGACAGTGCTTGAATTTCAGTAATTTTAGCCTTTGGGCTTTTTTCTCCAATCAAAAGCAGTCCATGTTTTAAAGCATGCTGAGCATTTCCTTTTGGTGTAACCCACTCTAAATTTGAGAGCTTTGGATTCGCTTTGTTACCGTCGATATGATTTACATAAGGCAAATTTTCAGGATTAGGTATAAAATTGAGTGCAACTAACCTATGTACTCGTTTACCGACCTGCTTACCTTCCTTATATAAGGTCACTTTTACATATCCTTCACCATCAATCTTAGTCTTTAAAACAGTGTTCTTTTTCAAATTAATCACTCTGCTATGATTTGTAATCCCGTACCCAGGGAAATCAGGAATTGGAGTAACTATCTCTCCCTTCATTAAAACAAAGGGAATTTGTGTTTTCCTTAGCCCCATCTTTATTACACGGTGATTGATTGCTTCTCTGGAAACGCCCAATTTTTCTCCTATTTCTTTGGCAGTCATTGAACTATAATTTTCGCGAATAAAATTCTCATCAATATCGAACTTGTTATGCGGTCGTCTTGCTTCGCTCATGATTGTCCCCCTTTATTTTGGCTTGTGATTGACCCAAACCATCTGAGGAGTTCCCATGAATTAAAGAGGTTTTCGATCGCCATTTCTGACGAAAGGGGCCAAATCAACCCATCTGATCTGCATATCTAAAAGCATTATCTAATAGCTTCATAACACCTACGACACCTTTTGTGGCGTTTTCCACATCTTTAATCGCTTCACCTCTGGCTCTTAATTTGTTTAGATTAAGCGCTACGCCACCACCCACTTTAGACAGCTGCATGGAAATATCGATTGCCCGTGAAATATCATTCAAACTGTCTCCCACTTCAAGCAAGAAACAGCTCACCATTTCGCCTCTTCGCTTACGTCCCGCATTAAGAAAAGTAGGTGTTGCCGGTTGATACTCTTGCTTCATCATAGAGTGTACTTCCTCAACAGCCTTTTCATAATCACCGTTTGCACAATACAAAGCTACAATTGAAACACGATCCTCATATCTTTCCAGAATCTTTGTTTTATCGTTTGTCTTCAATGCGTAGTCATTGTAGAACTTGAAAGCACTCATGAAGGAAGGGAATCTGAATTTGTAACTATAAGCAATCTTATAAATTGATTTAATCTGCTCAAATGTGTACTCGCTTAAGAATTCTTCTTCGTAATAATCATTTTTAATCAGATAATCCAGTTTCTCTTTTAAGTCATGAAAAAAGACTGTATTTTGATTAATGTAATCAACAAAGTAGCTGTGTACTGCCTCCTTATCCTTCTCAAATTGAAACTTACCGTCTTTCTGAATCATGATCTCATTATTGAGCTTGATCCACTTTGGTATTGTGTTTGTCAATAAGTTGTACCTCCCGATTAATCTTCTGTAAGTCTTGTTTTGTTCCACTTAGTTCAAACTTTAATAACAATGGTACGTGGAACATTGCTGAAAGCTTATCCCCAGCTAAACCATAGTTATCACCCCAAACCTTGTTACCACTCACAGCAACCCCTTTTATTTTATTTTTATTCTTAACAATAAAATTTAGAGTCTTTTCAGGTACTTCCCCAAAGCCTATCGTATATGTAATATGTATGAATTCTTCTTCAACGATTAAGTCATCTGTAATTTCAATGATGTCGAAGTTTAACTCCCTTTGTAATGCTTGAGCAAATCTTTTCACATTACCTGTCTTGCTTTCATATGTAATAATCAATATTCTTTATATACTCCGTTAACTACGCTGTTCGTGGTTGTTTCTGCTTCATTTTCAGCATGATGGAATGCTTCTGATATTTCTAAATTAATGTCTCCCATTTCCACGTAACCATTAGCCATACTTTCATATAACGAGCTCTTCTTTTCTTCAACAACAGGAACATAGTCTTCTAGATTTTTTTCTAATTCAACAAATTGATTACCCTGTTGGTCAGTGGCAATAATATCTCCTTCGATCACAGGAAAAGATTGCCCATCAGCTAAATGAATATGAGTATTCTCAGTGGCTATTGTAAAGGTAATAATGTTTTTCTTTTTTACATACGGTTGAGTTGAATCAATACGTCTAACAGCTCCCATTCCACAACTCCCTTTTCTCTATTTTTTGTTTTTATCTTTTTCGTGTCTTATGTCCAACTTATCCATATCATTTAGAATATGGTCAATAACAACATCACTGAACTTACCGTAGACCTTATATCCAATTAATTTGCTTCTCAAATCTCTCCACTTTCTTGCTGCACTCATACTACTTCCCCTTCCTATGAAACTGTGATTTTATAGAATTAATCTCTTACAATAAATGTCCATCCATTACAACTATGCCTTCTTCTCTGCCTTTTAAATTGTTTGTAATCTCATCTTTAAAGAAGAATCCTTGTTCAAATCTAGTTCTATGAATGTAGGCTTTTACTGCATGATCTAATGAAACTTCATACATTTCTTTGCTAAGATTCTCTTCGTCATCATCAGCAACTTCTTCTGTATATAGCTTCATTGCCTTTTCTTTTGTATTTGCCTTGATTAATGCGTAATATGGATCACTTACCTCAAAGAATTTCATCATATTTCGTCAACTCCTAATCTATTTTTGTGAATCTCTTAATCTCTTTACCATCAATAATCACTTTTCCAAAGAACATTTCTTTAGGTCTTGCCCAAAGAACAGCGTATTGGTCTTCATATGTAACCAGCTTTTCTTCTGTTTCAGTGTGAATGACCTCTCCTATAACCTTATACAGACCGCCTTTATAATGTCTAAACCAGCAACCAATTACTTCGTATGTATCCATTTGAACTTATTTCCCCTCAAATTTCAGTTTTAGTCTTTCATATTCTAATCTTTCTCGCTCTTCTTTTTTCTTCTGGTATTCAATTTGACGAGCTTCTTCTGCTTTTTTAAGCTTCAGCTCATAATCAGCCCAATCCTTTTTTGTAATGATTTTTAGTCTATTAAGTTCATGTTTTGCATATCTGTTCTCATATAACTCTTTTTTTGCCCGGCATTCATTAAATACAATGGTATTTGTTTGATCTTCGTCCAAATCAAAAACCTGTTTTACAATCAACACCCCACCATCTTTGGTTACGATTATAGTGCTATCACAAAATCGGTTTGCATGAATGAATCCAATTTCTTTGCCGATCAGATCATTCGGTTCTGATATAAAGTACATTTCCTGCCTCCTTATTTAAGACTCCTCTAAATGAAACAATAAAACATTTTCATATGGATCTAATTGAATTTCATTGCTTGTTTCTTCACCATTAATTCTGAATTCAATTGGCGTATCTCCGTTAAAATCAAGTTGGTCTTGCAACGCTTTAATTACATCACTAACTTTAGCATTAATTAATTTCCCATTGATCTCATCATAAGCCATTGGTTATTCCTCCTTTTCTCTTTAAAATCATCCTTTTAAAGTAATGAATAAAATCCCAGTTCGCTGACCGCCCCGCCAGCCATTGTTTTGAGCACTTTGAATTCTAATTTAACTGCCAAGTCTCCTGCCATGTTGAAATGAATTTTATTAATGTCCACCTTAAACACCTTTGTTTCGCCCTCATAACTTGTCAATTTCATTTTAAGTGGACTTTTTATCCCCTCGTTCAAATCAAACACCTTATATGCTGTTGAATTCTTACCAGTGTTTATAGTAATCCTGTCCTCATCCTCAACAGCTTCAATGTTCTGGTAGTGAAGAACAATTTTCGTTTCCTTCGGTAAATAATTATTAAATTTTTCTTTAAAAACAGAGATTTCTTTTAAAATCATATCTGACTCTCCTTTTGCAAAAAACTATTTTTCTGGTTAATCCTCTTGAGGGACTTTAATATAATTTGGAGCTTCCTCTAGCATCTCATCAAATATTTCGTCAATTGCTTCCTGAAATACAGTTAACCCAGTTTCACTATTTGTTGAGGTTTCATTAATCTTTTCAGCAAACCCTTTAGCAAATTGTCTTTTAAATTTAACCTTAATTGATTCATCCCAGTTGTTTGGATTATTGTTGAATGCCACTTCTAACAAATCGATCGGTAGAGTAATGACTACATTTTTCCCTTTGACTTTCGCGTAATCCATGATTTCCATCTCCTCTTTTGTTTAAAATAAAACTTTTATTCAATTCCTTAAAATCTCTGGATCTTCATAAATATTTCCGATAACTTCACCATGTTGGACATCTTCCCACTGCTGAGAAAACTCCTCAACACCTATTAGAGGAGCATCTTTATCTCCAATTACAAAAGGATCAAACAAGTATCCACCGAACTCTGCTGAGAAAACACATCTGTATGCGCAGCCTTTGCTTTTCATATAAGGTGTTTGAAATAAATCCTCTTCATAAATTTCCTGCCCTTTCTTATCCTTAAGCCCCGTGTACTGCATGAGGATGTTTTTCGTACAATGACTGGTCGTTGGCTGCTTTAAAGTAAATTCATAAATCATCTCTTTTTTGCCCTTAATCCAAGAACGGAACTTTATTTCTCTCATTGCAATTCTCCTCAATCTTTATCCAGTTATGCGTTCAGAACTCCGTTCCAGTCATTGAATTCTTCAATGTCTTTGTTCTTATTCTTCCTTCGCAATTCATCCGCTTCTACTCTTTCAATGATTTTTTTAACTTGTTCAATTAGACTCCATTTTCTTAAACCTGTGCTTAATCCAGGGACTCCATTACCCACAGCCAGTAAACTTTCCGTAGTAAGATCCTTAACCTTCCATTCTAGAATGTCCCACCCTAGCCCCGTTCCTTCTTCAACGGATAATTTAATTTCATATGTACCTATAGCTGTTGTAATCTTTTTTGTTAATTCCATAACATCACCCTCCATGTATTTAAGTTCATGCGAATTTCTCCTCGTTAGATAAACAGTGTGCTCACATACAGAACGATCAACGCAAAAGCTGAATACAGTAAAGACTTGCCTGCTTTCTTGAAGATGTTTTCGTTTTTGTCTTGATCTGACTGTTTTACACCTTTGACAAATACGTTGAGTAAAACACCAATAACAAATGAATGAGGTAAAGTGAAATGAACATTTTGAATACTGTATGTATCAATAAGCAATGGGTTTAACACATGATTCAATCCGTAATAAACAACTAGTGACATAGTCAATGCTTCAACAAAAATGAGTAACCCAACTACAATCAGAGAACCTGATCCGATAAAGAAACCGTTCCGAATATCTTTTGTATCCTTATTCAATAAATATCTCTCCTTTGGTCTTTTTTAGTTAGCCTTTTCCACCAGGAAGTTTTACTCACTTCATTTTGTTCTTCAACTCGATGATTCTCTTGTCTGACATGTTGCTGCCATTCCTCTTCAAGTTCCGTTTGCTCTTTAATTGCTCTTTCAAGACTTTCTTTGTCTTCAATTGTCTTAATGATCTTATCGGTCTGATATGTCCATTCATTTTTTGTGTTGCGCTGCCTATCTGTTACGACTACGTATTCGTTAAACCCTGGGATATACACTTTCCCTCCGACTTCAATTGGGTCTAAATCAATAATTCCTTCGAAGAAGGCTTTGAACTCAGTTTTTTCCTTTTCAGTAATACCGCAAAGAATATCCAGCCCCCAACTTTTCTTAATTACCTTCCCTTCAAATGTTGCTTTATGCCGTCCCACTTATCCACCTCCTTATATGTAACTTCCTAATGTGTAATCTGAGATAATTCCCTCTTCAATTAAGTAAGACATAATTTCTTGGACTTTATCATGTATGATATGTGGAAATTCAAGTTTTTCTCTTGTATAAGCATTCATGTAGTACTGATAATCATATGGTTGCAAACTTCTTTCATTTAGAACATCAATTTCACCGTTTAGACTGTTTTTATGTATTGTTAAATTAAAAGTAATATTAGGGTGAATTGATTTTATGAAGTACCACTTTGATTTCACGTGATCTGTAAAACCGATGCCTCTCATTTGTTTCTCTTCAAGTATGTGAAACCTCATTTTTCTCCCTCATTGATGATTTTCTTTACGGCTTTTAAAAGCATGTTTAGTGATTTCTTGTCACCCATTTCATCCCGATTGACCTCAATAAAGTGAACTGCTGACATTAATTTATCCTGCATTTCAGTTGCTCCTCTCGATAAAAATTGAATTTTAACCTAATTTCTCCAAGATAATTTTAAGATAATCTTTGAAGTCAATAGCTACAGCTTCTTCACCTTCTACACGTTTCTCATCTCTTACGCCAAAAAACCATCTATCACCTACCCACTGGCTTGCAGTTATATTATTTCTCCCGAACACATCATGACCTTTGAAAGGATTTGCCTCTTCTATTTTCTCTAGCATAGACCTTATGTCTGTGAAATACTTAGAACGTTTTTTAAATGCATAGAAGCCAGCTTTTGTGGGGTTTTTCACCACTTCATCTTTAAAGAAGTCATATGCTTCTGTTCCTGCGCGTACTCCGAAATACTCGGAATGATAGAACGAAAAACCATTCTTAATTCCGTATGTTGCTTCGAATTCATCAAAGAATTTGTTAATATCTTCTCTTCGTTTCTTCTCAGTTTTATACCAATTGCTTTCTTGCTTAATCTCATAAATTGGTGCATCTAATGTTTCCATGGCTCTATGCTCCTTTTTTGTTTATCACCTAAAGACATCATTTGTTCCAATTTGTCGCATACTGCGCTTTCCCAGGAAATCATTTATATTTCCTTTCACTATTTCAATTCCACCACTTCACACCAAGTTCTTAGTGAACTGTCTTTTTTTAAATTTAAAGCAGCTACACCAGCTACATCTCTATATGAAAATTCAGCAACTTTTCCATCACTGTCTAGCATTTTTCCCACATATTCTTTTCCAGCCCAAATCTCTACTACATACTTACTCATACAACATCTCTCCATTCTCAATAAAAGGAATATTTTATTTTTACTCTTAAAGTAACTGCAAGTAATCCAATGTCTTTTCTAATTTCATGTCTTTACAATTTTCAATGCATTCTTTCTTGATTGCTTCTCCGCATTCTTTATGTACCGCGAATTCCTCATATTCTTTGTTGTCAGCTATTCTTATGTAATAAACGATCTCGCCTATGTGATCCTTGCATTTAACACACTCCAATGCATCACCTCGCTTCCTATATTTCTAATATACTCGCATTTTCTCGGATAATCAACAACTATTTTATTTTTATCCTCAAAAAGCTTCTTTTAAATTTCTTAACTTTACCGTTGCCGCCAAAATATCCGAATCACACCTTTTCCATATGCGGTTATCCTCTGGCCTTAAATTGTTCTCTAAGTAAACCCAAAGCTTATCCAGTATCTCCTCAATCTCATCTACGTCATTATTAATGATATCCTTGGCAATATCCCTAATTACCCGAAACCTCCTCTACGAGAATATGATTATAGCTTTCCCGTTGTCATTCTTTATGTACGGCGAATGTTTTCTCTGAAGGTAATTTGTCTCCTTACTTTCCCCAATGCTCACGTTATAAACAGTCTTTACCTTATGTATGTCTAATGCCTTCCGGTTAGCCTCTTCTGTAGACGTTGCTTCAATTATCAAAGACGTATTTTCGTCCTTGTGATCTTTACATCTAACATAGTACCTTTTCAATAAACATCCCTTTATCCTTTCTTTTAATCCTGTTGTATTAATCCTCTTTTAGATAATGCTTGAAAAACTCATCTAGGTTTGCAGCAATCGCACCAGCAACTTCTGCATAATATGTATGGCTCTTCTCTTCGGATCTTAAAAGCTCAACTGCAGCCTTAGCAATGGCTTTTATTTTCCCCTCGTCTAATTTGCCGCTTCTTACTTCATCTTTAATTTTTTCTGCCTTCTCTTTTAAGCTTTCTGGATAGTTCATCGCAGCGTTCACCTCTTATATTTTATTTTTACTCTTTAAAAGACAAATTTTAATTAGTCATTGATTCTTTTTCTAATATCTTGAAGAGATTGGTCTCTCACTAGCTTACCGTCGATAAATACGTCCTCCATTTGATCTTGATTTTTAAATTCAGAGTTATAAGCTTGGATAGTTAACCCGTCAATGAGAGTAAGTTCATCGTTTTCATTGATAACAGCAACTCGACCCCGCTGACTTCGTTTTGTCCCGTCATCAGTCTTTGGATTCTTAAATAACATTCTTTCTTCCCCGTCAACAATGGCATGAGTAGCCTTTACGGCAAAACCAAATGTATCTCTAGTGTTGTATTGGTATGTATAGCTGCCAATTCCAAACACAACATTTACACTTGCAAAGCCCTTGGCTTCCAACCCCTCCACAATTCGCTCACAACGATCTAACGTAATTGAGTCTCCGTATATTGCTCCTATGTGCGAATCTAAGAGTTTGTAACCCTTCCTGGTCATAGTCCCTCCAAATATATCCCATAGACATTCGATTAATCCCTTACGTTCAAGTTCTGTTTCTCCATTAGGATCACCAATCAAAATTAAAACTGGGTCTCCACTATCAGGGCGAATTACAACTTTCCCCTCTCGATTCATTACCTCTTTTTTTAGTTTAGGGAGATATTCTCCAATTACTTTCCAAAAATCCCAGGTGTCAGATACCACACTAAAGAATCCGCTTGGATATACACTGGTCATAAGATGTTTGAATAAATCAAACTCATTTTCATCTCCATAGGAGCACATGACTGAATGCTCAGTTGCACTTATTGACGAGCCCACTAGCTCTTTCTCTACATCTGCATCATAATATTCTTCTAAATATGTAATGGCAGGAATAGTGTCTGTGCCATTAAAGCTTAGTAAATGACCTGCTCCACTTGTTTGGGCGGATTCTAAAGACGACATTCCGCGCATTGAAAAATCATGTCCCTGAAATCCTACAGCTTCCGTATCTCCCACTGTTTTCAACGCATACTTGTCTAATATTTTTTTATACTGATATGCAATAGTTGCAGAAGTCATAGGCTGCCAAGTCTCTGTGGAGAGGATTGTCTCCAAATAATTTGTTAGCCAAAAGAACCTTTTATCTGTGTTTTCAATTGTTAAAACTGGAACTCTCATGGGTACACGAGAACCTTCTTTAAGTGCTCTAATTTTAATTGGCAAGTAACCTAAATCATGTAGTTCTTCAATATGATTTGTATCAGGATTTTCTTTCCCAAGTGCATTTTTAACAATTCTCATATACTCATTTACAATTTCCTGTTTAGGCCTTCTGAAGAAATGGTTATTAAAGTACTCAATCAGATATTTTTTCACAAACCCCTGAACACCAAAAACAATAATTTTATCAGCTCTCGGAAAAAATATATTACTACGTGGAGTTAGAGTTGAATACACACTTTCTGTTTTCTCAGGGTATTGTTCACGATGGCTCAATTTATAAAAGTCAGCTAATAATGTTGCAGGTGTTTTTTTCATCGAATCGATCCTCTCTATCGTGTTATTAGGTTTGGTTTTTATTTGTTCAAATATTGTATACTTTTAGCTTTGACTCATATTTTTTATTTTCCCAATTGTTTTGTTCGGTTAAAATGCTATCTGTAGTGAAGACAGAGTCAATGTGATTAAATAGTTCACCTTTGAAGATTGTGTTCTCTGCATGAGCTACTAATAAGAACACATTAGAAAAACCATGTTCACGTAATTTCTTTGAGCTATGGACAAACGTACCGCCTCTGGATGAAAGGTCATCTACAATTATTACTTGGCGTCCATTCGCTCCACTAATGTCTCCAACAAGCTCTAGCCCTTTTATTTCACCTGTTTCAAAATCTCTATGCTTGTGTCCTACAAGGACATTTTTAGCTTTCATCCTACTGTATCTTTTACTTGCACCTGCATCTGGAAACATCAAATAATCTTTGTTCTCATCAAACCTCACAATTCTTTTAACTAAATTAATCAAATTAAAATTAATGAAATTTGGTTGCACTCTGTTTAAAAGTGCAGTCGTTACATCAGAATGTGGTTCGTATACTTCGATCTCTGAAAATCCTAATTCATTAATAAACTGGGCAACGTATTTCAAAGTAAATGGTGAACCGTTCTCACTCCTATCCATTCTGCTGTACGGCATATATGAAATACTCAACCTGGTAGTTTTAATTTTTAGTTGGTCTAAGTATCTTTTAACAAACATCAGTTTTATCAAGTCAGTATTATTTTCAAATTTAAAACCTACATTAGTAGCTGAATCCGAATTCGCCAGTACATCAATGCTTTTGTGATTTAAGTTTAATTCTCCATTTGGGAACTCTGTAAATTCAACTTTCTTGCCATTCACTGTAATCATCTTCATTAATCCCCTTTCTAAAGCATTGTTTTATAGCCATTTGTCTTGAGTTATCCAATCAAATGAATAATGCCTTCAGCAATCTCATCACTGTTCCACTGTCCTGTATCCCACGAATATGTATGTAACCCTACATCGCTCATCACTTCTCTATATAACTCTAATACCGGCTCAATATCACGATCATTTATGTATTCATCTCCACGTTCAAGTAAGCGCTGCTTAATAACTTTTGGATCAGCGTGTAAGTAGATCACTTTTGCTTTATCTCTAATCTTTTCCTCGATTGTTCTTTGCTGCTCTTCCGTTAAGATTGAGTAATCCTTGAACTTCTTCGCATAAACCAGATTTGAATATATGTATCGATCAATAATTACATTGTCCTCATCGGCTAGCTTATTAAAGTGTTCAAACAGCTTCTCATTACCGCTCTTAGCTAATTCAAAGCTGGATCCTTTTATTACAGGATATCCGAGTTCTTTGCTTAGCTTATCTGCTACTGTTGATTTGTAGCAGCAGTCAGTGCCTTCTAAAATAATCATCGTCATTTATCTTCCACCCTTCTTACATTGCTGAAGCCAATCACTCTATATGAGCCGTCTGGATACTCAACTTCTAATTGCTCATGTCCTTTATCCACTTGTGCAACAACACCAATCTCTCCTGTGAAACCAGCAATCACCTTCTCTCCCTTTTTAAACATACAATTAACCTCCTTTAGCTGGATTTAATTCATGCTCCTTGAAGAATGTAATATCACCTGTTTCATCACTGACTGCGTAATCATATGTGGCAGAGTGTAGTAGCTCAATAATTTTCCCTTCCCGTCCAACATGATGAGGACAAGCGTTCTTTGCATTCTCATTTATGATGACTTTTAACCCTTCTGGATAAGACCAAAACTTCGGCAATTAACCGCCTCCTAACTAATAATCGAGATTGTCCCATTTTGCTTGCCAAAATTAATTGCGTCACGCTCGGTTGCTACGAGCAAGTCCACTTTATTTCCAACTATTGCGCCTCCAGTATCAATTGCAATTGCTTTGAACGTTTTCCTGCCAATGCTTACTTCAACTATTGAATTCAAGGGAATAACACTTGGATCGGTTGCAATGACACGATACCCTTTGTAATAGATTGATTGAGTGACATCAACACCTGTTCTAGTTGTTCCTGTGCATCCTTCTTGGCAGTGGGCAATATAAGCACTCAGCTTAACCTGGATGGTTTTCTTTGCGGCCGGTGGCTTGTTTTCTTTAATACTAATTTTATTTTTACTCTTAAAAAGTTTATACTTTACCGTCTCACCTCCCTTCCTGTGCCTTTTCTTACTTTGCTTAGGTTTAATGAGTTTTGCTGAGATAATCTTCTCTGTATGCCTTTTTAATTGTTGTTCTTTGTTCGTTTGAGCTTTTTTAAATAGCCGTAAGACAATATTCTCACTTGATGGGATCCTAATCTGTCTAGGCTTCTTATAAAATGATTCTTTTATTGAGTCTTCATTTCCCTCTGTTTTATGTATATGCTGCTCATAACTTATGTAAGAAAAAGTGGCTAAGGGAATTAAAATCATCATACCATAAACGGACTTGAAAATGTGTGTTTTGATTTTATTTTTACTCTTAATTGCGATGCATATCACTTCTCCTTCTTTGTTTTCTTTCTATTCGATATTCCTAAATAATCATTTATTCGTTTTTTGGCTATCTCTATGTAATATTCCTTATCAAGATAATCAGGAACTTTTAAATCAATAACGTTATCATTATTTATAAAGCAGCGCGGTGGAGTATTTCCGATTTTTTCAATTCGTTCTTCTGTTTTAACCTTGAAAACACCTTTAGCATCTTCATCATTAGAAGCAAAAACTCTTAAAACTTTTTCAGGTAGCCTCTCTTCTCCATAGAGAGCGTACATATATTTGTTTGAAACCTTTGATATCTTTTGAAACTCTCTTAACTGATCACATTCATTGATGGTTTTTTCAACTGGAATGTCTTTTGTAAAATACTCAATCATGGCTTTATTTACAATTGGTAAGTCATAATCCAGGTTGTTTAGTTTTTTAACATAAGCACCTTTAGATTTATACTTCTGGTCTTTATCAATGATTATATAGTTGTTTACATCCTTCTGATAAATCTTCTCATAAACATCCCACTCTAAATCTAATCGTGTTCTGGTTTCCCACTCCTTTGCCACTTCCTTAATTAAATCAATATCAGATTCCTTTTCAACTTTCATAAACAACCCATCAGTATTTGACTGAATCAGTTTACAATACGGTTCAATTTTCTCGATTAAATCTAATAACAACAGCTGCCCGGCTAAACATACGTTATTGGCCATTAACGGGTCATAAAGTGGATTATACTGATCTTTCATTGCTCCATACGTTGAGTTTAGGACGATCTTGTAGGGAGCCTGCTTAGGATCTTTTTTGCGTTTTAATTCTAACCGTGTATCTCTGATTTCAGTATATTTCAAAGGGTTTTTCACGTTACGACTGATGTAATCATATTCAATCATGATTGAAGGATATAGAGATGCAACATCACAACATAAAATTATCCCTTCATCTTTATACTTTGGTAATGCCCCATGTAAACCTCCCCAGGCAAAAATATGAGGTACACCTGCAACATCAACCTTTAAGTTTTTTTTATAATCTAAATTTTCAGGATTTCTATACCAATCAACAATGTGTTTGTATTTTTCAATTTTTAATGTATTAGGAAATCTAAGTTCAAACTCATCTCCCCTGTTTCCTTGCTTTTCAGCCCCCAAGATAAATGCAGATAATTGGGCTTTTGTCTTTGTAAACATAGACATTTCTAAATCAAAGGCTTCAATTAAAGCCAATTGACTTTCGAATTCCTCTTTTTTATTATCAAACACTTCAATTGTTTGTTTCACATCGTGAATACAATAATCAACAACTTCCTTAATTTCTTTTTCTGTTAATGCTCTTGAGATATCAAATGGTACTGATGACTCCTTAATCCTTGAACCCATAAAGCCCTCTAGCTGCTTTAAGCTGTGGAAACCGGTTGTTATGTCAAAGTTATTCAGTGGGATTTTATAACCTTCTCTAACAACATTAAATCCCTTTACATTATCATTAATAATTCTTGAACTAATATAATAAGGATTCATTCCTAACAGGATTCCCTTTAAAATGTATTGGTCGTACATTCTAGAGTTGTAACCAATCCAAATATCATCTTTAAACATCTTATAGAATCGTTTCAGTTCATCAACATCATCTACAATAACCTTACCCTTTTTAGTATCATAATCGATCAGCACAACCATCCAGTTATGTTTAAAAACTTCAAAGTCATAGAATATCTTCCTCATCATTACCCCCTAAGAAAATAGGTTATCAAACAAATCGGTCTTATCCTTTTTCTTAAATTTATTTGATGATTTATTTAAAAAATCTTTATAAAACTTGCATGTTTTTCGGTGACCACATAAGACACTGCAATAAAAGGAATTGTATTTATCTATTTTCACTGGTTCCCATTGGGTTTCATCTTCACGGTCTTTATTTTCAATCTTTTTAACAGTACCAGTAATATAATCTTTCAGTTCATTAATTTTCTCTTCAGTAACTTCGTATTCAACTAAACAATCTTCAAGCCAATACTTATTTTTAATCTCGGCAGGTAAGCAGTCAATGCTATTTTCTTTTACTGCGTTATCTAACAATAGTTCAATTTCGAAATCATCATACTCCAAAGTGCGCATCTCTTTTTCTAGTTGCATTCGTATTTCCTTTACCCACTTTCCTCTGTTACACATTTTCTTTTTCACTTTGGTTTTTCCTTGGGTACATACATAAACGTATTTCACCATGAACCATAGTATTTTATCTACTTTTAAGTCAGTTGTTTGCTCCAATGCAAGCTTGTACATCAATAGCTGTCTTCCTGCTTCATTTAATTTCTTGCCGGCAAACTTACTTGATGTCTTCCAGTCATAAATACTAACGTATGGTTTTCCTTTTTCACTGGGAAGGATTGCATCTACATATCCTTGAAGATAAATCCCATCTGATATTTCAAATACAAGCAGCTTCTCTAAAACCATTTTGCTGTCAATTTTATTAAAATTGTTTAGGAAATGACCAATGTCTGCTTTCCAGCTTTCTCCGATTGAGTCACTCGGAAAGTTGACTCCATTCAGCTCTAATTCAATTAATCTATTTTCAAATCCCTTTTTAAATTCTCCAATGTCTAATTCATTTTTATAAATCAGTTCAATTCCGTTATGTAATTCAGAACCCATAAGGGTGTAAATATTATCTATGCCTTTCTTTTTCAAAACGTATGTATTGTAGTATTCATACTCACAGTTATTAAAGGTTCCGAGCTTTGAAAAGGAATAAATGTTTTTCCCTTGTTGTCTCAATTCATTTAATTTTTCTTTCAATCAATCATCTCCTTTTCATATCCAAACTGTACAGTCTCTAATTAGACGGTGTAGAGTGCTTTTATCAAGGTCTGATGGTGCCATTTTTGATCCCTTAGGTAGATACTTGTTTTCACGATCAAATATGTACCCAACTTCATTTTCAAAGAAATTTTCAAACTTAAGGCTGTTGGCAATTTCTACGCTATGTTCTTCACCTAATCCTTCATCCATCATGACTAATGACTTTTTCGGAAACATTGATTTTATGTGATTTGCTTGAATTTCACTTAAAAAGCTGCCTCCTAAAGAAACTCCAACATTCAATCCCTTACTTGCTAAGGCCATTGAATGTTTTTCGGATTCCCCGATCATAACAATGCTCTTTTCTCTAATTGAACTGTAATTTTCAACAAACCCGTATAGCGTTTTGGACTTGGGAAATGAAATAATAGGCAGCCATTTTGTTTCCTCATCATTAACTTCCTTCTTATTAAGACGCCCCATTACACCACACAATTCACCACTAAGAGATTTCCATGGCACCGTTATTCTTCCGGAAACACTATCGTAACCAACCTGGAACAAAGATTGAGTTAAAGGTAATATTCCATCCTCATAAAACAACTTATTTGGAACAGATACAAATTGATCTAAAATGTCATCGGAATACGTTTCTAGATCCAAATCCATTGGATTACTTAGTCTTCTTATATTCTTATAAAAACCTCCGAATGGTAACTCAGGTGGTTTATATTCTTCTTCACTTTTATAATCAACTATTTCAGATATCCTTTTGATTGTTTTGGGAAAAGATAAACCCAATTTATTTTGAACAAGTGTTATCAAGTCACCTTTTAAGTTGGTTGAAAAACAGGTTGCACCTAAAGTGGTTTTATTTACTTTTACTGAAGTCGGATTTCTTCCTTTTTTTCTCGCACATCTGTACTCATTCCCGCGTTCATCAACATTGTAAAACCCCGTCTGTTCTAAAATAAGTACTATGTACTCTGGCTTTTCAATAATGTGATTCTTAAGATCATATACGTCCATGATTTCACCGTCCCTTGGTAATCATGTCCGCTCTGTAGTTCTCTGATGTTTAGGAGTACAATAACCGAGCTCATTCCATTTATTCCATGCACCGTCAAATTGGTATAACAACACTGTATCGCCTTCGTCATTCCGTGTCTTATTCAAAAAGAATAATCTATACTTCTTATTTGGGTCTAACTGAATTTCTTCTTTAATGTTTGTAAATTTTCCCGACGAGTCTTTTTTGAATCTATAGGGTTTAACATCGAATTTTCCTCCTGGGAATTCATCCTCCCATAAAGGTCTTGTTAGAACTAACTCTGAAACAATCTCCTTAACTGCTTTGGCATTTGATAAACAAGACGCTGTTAGATATCTCGTATTCTCCATATAAATGGCCAACTGCATTGTAATGATGATGCAAATATCCTCTTTTTCCGCAACTTGCAATAACTGTTTTGAGGCTTCAATTAGCTCACCTGTTACATTGGTTGAAGCCGCATCTTCAGCTTTAAATGTATCGTAAAGCATATAACCGAAGCCTTGTTTTGCCATTCTTCTCATTATTCTCTTTACATCATTAATGCTGTAATCATATATCTTGGCAAATTTGATACGCCCCTTGTAATGCTTCTCATAATATTCAATTGCCTTTTGTAACATTTCCTTTTGCTCATGCTTTAGGTTGCCCATTTTTTGTTTCTTTCTTGGCAAACCATAATAACCAAGTTTATGACTTAAAATTGTTGCCATAAAAATATGTTGCCAAGCCCTTTTATTCATTTCATTGGCGATAATTGTTACCTTTTCACCCTGATCTAAAATTGACATGATATAAGAAGAAACACAAAAACTTGTTTTCCCTGTCCCACTAAATCCAGCAAAAATTTGAACATTAGATTTATGAAGTCCAAGCGTGTGATAATTCAATAATGGACATGCAGCTGAATAGCTTAATCCCATTTCTTCCCCGTTTTCAATTGATTCGACAAACTCTTCATTCAAATCAAGATCCTCAATTTTTACTCCTGAACCGCGACCTAGAAAAACATTATCTAATTGAAATTCAAAGTAACTGTACAATTGTTGACTCGTCATCTTCTTGAATTTATCAAGCTCGTTCGAAACATTGAATCCCTTATCATGAAGCTTTAGTATCATGTTAAATTTAATTAGTTCATCATAGTATGTCTCAACATTTTCATCGTTTAGTACGTGCTTGAGTTCATCAATGGTTTTCATTCCACCTCGCCGAATAAAACCATTTTTTAATGTTTCTTTACCTTCTATGTAGCTGAAAACACTCGCATCATCAAAGCTCTTATAATTCATGTTGCTCAGTTCTAAACCTAGAGAGTAATAAAATTTCCCGTCTTCTGTTAGAAAATCTCTATCCGCCCTCACGTGGTCTTTATAATCCTCATACAAATCAGGGTTTTTCCATAAACAAAATATAAAGCTTCCTTCAATTTGTCCCCTGTTTTCAACTAATTCCTTTGGATAAGAATCTAAGTTGTTCAATACTCGTCCTCCCCATCCAGAAACTCTGTTATATTTTTTGGTGAATTGTTTTGTTTTAAAGATGTGGAATCAACGATATTAGTTTGATTTACAATTGCAATATCAAGATTATGATTTTTTTCAATCATTCTCTGATTTTGTTCATGCAGCCATTCCTTATAAACATCATTGATGTTACTTTCAACAATCTTAAAAATATAGCTAATCATCCCATACTCGTTGTAAAACTCTTTATTAGTTAACCAATATTGAATTGTTTGTTGGTTCTTCTCAAAGCAAATTTGTATCACTTCATAATCATAAAATCTTTTTAGTTCAGCTATCTTTTTTAGAAAAATTGGAGGAATGACTTGACCCTCTCTATAATTCAAGACATCTTTCGCTATGTAGTTTAAGAGGTTTTTTCGTTTCACCTTATCATTGATATAGGTTTCATATTCATCCTTAGTACAGTAGTATTTATTTTTCCCCTTATCATCAGAAACCCTGAAAAAAGTATCAACAGTTCCATTAGCTTTACATATTTGACATACACATCTTCTGGCCAAGAATACCCTCTCCTATTGATAAGGGGGAGACTCTCCCCCTCTTTTCCTTAGTTAGATAATGCTTCGACTATCTTTTCGAATGCTGTAGTTGGTACAATGTCTACTCCTTTAAAATCTTTCATATTAAATTGATCCATAATTTTCTTCATTTCACCCTTAGCTTCGTCAGTTGCATTAGGGAATAGTGTCTTAATCTCTTCTGCCAACCTCTCATTCTCTTCTTTATCAATAAAAGATGAGTTGTTAACTTCGTTGTGAATTTGAATTTCTTTAATTTGCTCTTGTTCTTTTCTTTCTTCTTCAATGTTATTTGTGTTATTTTTTTGTTTATCAAAAGCCACATGGATAGCTTGTTCAATTGCTTTAATAAATTCATTCGGATCTAAAGGAATTGATGGTGTGATATCTGAGAATCTTGACTTTGAATCAATATTAAAGTTGTCATCTCTAAAAGTGATGATTCTTGATTCATCAACAACTGTTCCCACTGTTTTGTCAGGCCCAATTTTTTGTTTTACTGTTTTCTTTTCAATCGACCGATTAATAGATGCTACTCCTAAAACATGCAGCTTGGTTTTAATCGCATTGAAGTATTTATGTGTCATATTGGTTGTCAGCATGTCGTATTCCAAACCCGTAACTACGTCTGTCATTGTTCTTTTCTTCGTATGACCTAAAATAAACATGCTAATACCGACCTTTTTAAGTTTCCACATCTTTTCAAGAATTAACTCAATTACCTTGTCCTCTCCTGCCTGGAAACCACCGAATGCTGCTTTAATGGTATTCACTCTTTTTTCAGGATTTGCTTTATTGTGTAGTCTAATAACTTCTGGTTCTGTAATTTTAATCAGCTCATCAAATGTGTCATATACTAAAACCTTTAAATCAGCATAATCTGTTGTTCTGTTTTTAATAATATCTTTAGTAATTTCATCAAAGGTTGTCCAATCAGGAACATCTTCATAAGAGGCATTGGGGATGGCATCAATACCATCCTCTTTGCCAATATTCAAGATTATATACCCGTCTTCTCCGACTAATTTTTCGCAAACTTCTTTAGCTAGAGTTGTTTTACCGATTCCCGATTCACCAATAATTCCAGTGTTATAATCGAGAGGATTAACTTTAATTTTATTCTTTTTACCGAATTTTCTTGCCATATGGATAAACATCTCCTTATTGTTTTTGAATAAATGTTAGTTAGGTCATTTCAAATCAAGCAAATAGCTCATCAAATGCATTATCTTTTTCTTCTTCAGTCACTTTAGGTTCTTCTTTTTCTACGGGTGGTTTAGAATTTTGAATCTGTTGTTGAATATATGTAAGATCTTCAATTTCATATGTAGATGTTGTAGCACCTTCTGTAAAATCATTAGAATCATTAATCTTTTTTAAAATGGGTTTTAAAAGTCTATTTTCTTCACGATTTTCGCCCAATAGCCCTCCTTTAGGTTTAAAGTCATCCAGTGTGTTTAAACCTAAAGCAATCATTTCCTTTTGACTTTCCGTGAGTTCCTCTTCGGTAAACTCAATCTCATCAGCACCCCTGAAAATATTCACAACCCATTGAAGGTGATATACTTCATCATTTTCAACTTTAAAGAAGTTTTTCAAGAGATTTAATCGTTTCATATGTAATTCATTTTCAAAGTCCAATTTTTGTGCATTAATGACTAATTGCTGAGGGAAAAATCGATCTTTTTTTGCCTGATTATCATAGCTAAGCACATATGCATCAACAAAGTACCTTTTTTCTTCTTCAAATGACGATTCATCTAAAGATTCACTTGTGAAAAATACATCCATTGTGGCTCTTAGTTGAGATGGTGTATCACTACTTACAATTTCAATGGTTTTGATTTTGAACTTTCTAAAATTCCGTCCATTCCATGAATTGTATTCAATATTACCTGTAATTTTAAATTTATTGTCTTTATGCTTTTCGAGGTTTTGGGACAAGTACTGAATAGCATCGTATTCGTGAATGAATTCTGCACCGTTTATGTTTAATTCATTATATTCTCCCTTGAGAGTAGATAAAGTTTTATTTTCTTCTTCAGTAAGAGATCCTTTCATTTCCAACCCTCTAATTTTAAATTTCAATTCATTTAATTTGGCTTTTGTTGACTCATCGTTTAAGTTAATTAGGATCTTAGAAAAATCAGCAACCATGTTTACTGTTTCTTCTTTCAACCGATCTTCCCATGGAATTTCGAGTCTTGATCCTTTTTCATTTTCTGTACCCTTGCTGAATGAAAACACTTTATTTTGTTTACTTTTTGAGTAACCACCTTCAATCTCAACAAAAACACTGTTTGTTTTTGACTCTTGAACTGCGAAGCTTAATCTTTCCTTAACCCATCCGCTGTCATATTCCTTAATTTCATGGAATTTCTCTTTATTGTTTGAAATAAATAGGTTACCGATAAATTCAAATGTATTATAAAGTTTGCTCAATATAACGCCTCCGTTAATATTATATTTTATTTTTACTCTTAAAATGCCTATAATGAGGCTTGCTACTAAACTTACAATCCTTGATACCAAGTAGCTTGTTTAATTCTATGTATCTCTTTTTTGGAAAGTCCCAAGGTTCAGGATCACCTTTTACATTTTCAATCCTTATTACTGTTCCATGCCGGATTGTGATCTTTAAGTTTCCATATGAATATGTTTTAGAAAAAAGACCTCTTTTGATTCCTCTTGGTTTAAATTCCTTTACCAACATCACATTCCTGGTTAATTTTCTTCTTGCTTGGTCTTCGTCAATGTCGTAATTCCTTTTGACATCATTTTTGTAGGTATGTAAGGCTTCGACAGATACTTTCAGTATCTTTAATTCCTTTTTCATCTCTTTCCTCCTTTCTCTCTTCGGGATAACTTAATCTTACATCACTAAAACGAAACAGTCAATAACTATTTTATTTTTATTCTAATAAATAATAAACAGTTCTCTCTTGTAAGAGTGTCTTTATCAATTGCGGTACAGGCTGCCTCTGAATATTGATCTTCTTATTTTCCGCCCCCAATAACGCGTGTAATTTTATAAAATGATATTGAGAGTTAAGAAGCACCTTTGCTTAGGCGCTTCTGTATAACAAACTATCCTATACCCGAAATTCAGCTACGTACCTCTTATCTGATCCTTCATTACCGTAATCAGAAACTTTTGCAAAGTCCGTTGTAAAAATTTCATCTGGGTACTCACGGATCATTTTTCTACACAGGTTAGACAGAGCTTCTTGCTTCGTTCTGCCATATTCATACACCAACACATTAAACACCTCCTTAACATTATTATGAGATATCCTTTGACTGCTAATCCTTAATTGTACCCACTTTACGACATAACAAATCAAAACAAGTGAAAATTCATAAAATTAAACAACTTCACTCCATGACCACATGTTCATTGTTTGTAGCGTAAAACCGTCAGGAAGCTTTTTCATTTTTATATTCACATTATATCTCTTCCCAGTGGTCTTATGAATTACAGCAAGTTCTTCACCATCATAGAACCGCACAATTGCTTCATTAAATTCAATTGGCTGATCAACCACGTAACCTTCTTTGAGCGCTTTGATATACAGATAGGGATCAACCTTATAAAGCTCATATAGTCTATTACAAAAGTCTTCGTGTTTATCTCTAAGCAGGTTAAAATTAATCAGGGATATGTACAGTTTTTCAGATAAGCTCAGTTTGTTCTTGAAATACCGGATTGCTTCATCTTGTTCTTTACTTAAAATATTGGCCATATATTCATCTCCATCATTCAGACTATACGCTAATTGTGTTTAGAATTTTTCCGTTTTTATCTATGACAAGACCATTTAATTGACCGCCAAAAACAGCTCCACCATCAATTGCTATGTTCGTTCCACAATTACTGATCCAAACATTATTATTTGTTTGACTGTTATGCATAAGTTGAGTGGGAGTATGTCCAAACACAATGTGTTTATTTGTTTCATTTTTGTGATTCCAATGACCTCTTGTCCAAAGAAAATCTTTTACACCTCCTTGTTTCCAATCGGACATGAAAGGATTGATACCAGCATGAACAAAAAGGACATTCCCGAATTCTTGAAACAAGGGTAAGTCTTTAATAAATTCAATCTCATTTGTTTTAAGAGACATTTTATGTGCTTTAACTTCATAACTGTGAAAATACGTGTCAGCTTCTTCAATAAAGCTTTCGTATGTTTTATTACCACCATTGTTGAAGTACCAGGAGCCTATCTCATAATCACGTTCTTTTAAAAACATCATTAACATATCTTCATGGTTGCCTTTTAAAACAACTACTTGCTCACCATAATCCTGTCTAAGCTGCATAGCTTTCTGAACAACCTTGAGGGAATCGTTGCCTCTATCAATTAAATCGCCCATAATAATTAGATTCATTGAATCAGGATCCCAATGTCCCAGTAGCTCAATAAACTTTTCATATTCGCCATGAATATCGCTTACAGCAAATGTTCTTTCATACTTCAATAAACCATCTCCCAATCTTGTTAAAACTACAATTTTATTTAGACTACAATATCTCCTTCTGCAGTCTTCAGCGTTCCGCTATCATATGTGTTATGAATTAAGGTTGTATTCTTTGCTTTATCTGTGCAATACGGGTGAGATAATAACTTACCTCCAATTCCACGCGCATCGTTTCTGACGAGACGTACCTTATTTGTATTCTCTAAATAAACACCATATCCTTGGTCTGTTGAGCGATTAAACATGATCTCATTATCCTTTAATATATGTTCTGAACCGCCAGTCAGTTGGATGGCTATTAATGATTTACAGAAATAAATCTGATTCTTGCTGATCTGACAGCTGTATTTCTCGGATGTACCTTTGATTGCAACATTTCTTGGATTATGAATTTCATTTCCGTTGAAGTACACTTCAGAATCCTTATCCCAAAAGATGCCGTATCCACTTCCGCTTAAGAATAAGTCATTCAACTTTAAACGAACTGATTGAGACCTCTCACAGTAAACTCCCCCGTGCACATTTGCAAATTCATTAATGGCAAAACTTACACGGTTAGAATCCATGATTTTAATGGCATAAGCAGATGTTGTATTTCCCCCTTTATTATTTGTAACTCTCACATCTTTTGAGTTTCGCACTTGAACTTGTATACAATCGCTGTTTTCAATATGATTATTCGAAATAAAAACATCTTCTGCTTCATGTGTTGCAATCGGACAAGCCGTTATGTTTTCAAGTATATTGTCCATTACATCAATCCCTTTACCTCTTACACAAATGCCTATTTCAAACCCTCTTACAGTGTTACCACTTATTTGTACTCTATTTCCTGACTCTGTGCTTGAAACACCCACCGAGTCAATTCCATATTTCTTGGATTTTCCCTTATTAATAATCTTGTTGTCCTTAACACTGACATCCGTGCTATATCCATAGGAAATAACATGGTCACTGTAGTTTCCTTCAATAATTACCTTGCCGCTTGTGTGCGCTGTAACGGATCCACGTCCATTGTTTTTAAACCTGCAGTTTCGCACAGTTAATTTATACGGGTGATCGTATTTAATTCCGTTTTCTCCAAAACCCTCTAAATCAATTCCTAATTGTGGCCCAATTGTATCTCCCCCAGCTTCTTCTATATCACAGTCATCGACAAGAAGACCTTCACAACCATTGGTAGCCAGATTATTTCTTCTTCCTCTTAAAAGCGTACACTTTCGAACGGTTACATTCTTTGAGGGCGTATATGTTCCTGAAGTGTTCATCATTCCATTAGCCGCTATCCAAATGTTGTCTCCAATACAGTCAGAAACTTGTACATTTTCAATTAGCACATTGCTACTTCCATTAACATGGATACCAAAGCCCCATTCATGCGTCTTCTTAATAGAGGTAATTTTCGAATAATCATGCTCATGCCGATCCCCAATAATTTGACCTCCACGAATCGTAACATTGCCCACTTGGCCAATATAAAAACAGGAGTAGCCTTGTGAATCATTAGGTAACACTTTAAAAATTGCCTCTGGATGAAGTATTAACTCAATATTTGATGGTACATTAATACCTCCACCAAATTCAGGTAACCGCTTTGTTGTATTCACAGCATCGATCAAATAGGTACCTTTTGGAATATGTACTTTATAAAATGATTTAGAGCTTGCATACTCTAAAGCTCGGTTTAATCCTTCTGTTGTATCAATTGCATTTGACCCTTTATCATCAATTCCCCAATCCTGAGCATCAACAAAATAGTATAAGGGCTGCTGCATGTTCATGTTGTCAAACCCTTCCCTTCTACATTTTCATTGAGAAACCCTGATAGAGTGTGAATGAAGTTATAAAAGGTCTCATTTCTTGTACCAGAGCGTCCTTTCAGAGAAAAGGTGTTAAACATTGATTTGCGCAGTCCAGTGCTCAATTCCAGTTGAATGCTCTTTCCTGTTTTATTTTTATTGGCAACATTATTTGGACTGCTACCGGATAGCCTCGTACCCTCATCAAGAAGCTCTGCAGAGTAGCCGGCATTATTTAATGTACTTGTTATCGCTTCAGCTTTATCCCGATCTGTGCCACCAACTAAAACATGTTGGTCATTACTTGTATAACCGTGAAGCGACAGTGTGAACTCATGTTCCTTCAACATTTCAAGTGCTTGTGGTTCATCAAAATTCGTACTGGTTAAATGTAAATCAAATGCTCCTGGTGTCTTTAAAGCTTCAAAAAGATATGTAGAGTATGTTTCGCTTAATTCCTTTGCAAGCTCGCTTGTTCCCCCTTCTATGCCACCTCCATGGGGAG
Organism: Bacillus sp. IS1; assembly: GCF_032461585.1. Lineage (NCBI taxonomy): Bacteria > Bacillati > Bacillota > Bacilli > Caryophanales > Bacillaceae > Bacillus > Bacillus sp. IS1. Next base: position 1,045,700 of record NZ_JAWCWR010000001.1, read on the forward strand.
CAAGAATTAATACATCAGTGTCTTGCTCTTTTGAGAACACGCTAAAATTGAACGGTGATTCATTCACTTTAAGCTCTTCAAAGTTCCGATACTTGTCCGCAGCTAAAATACTCACTGGATTCAGGAATGAAACCAGAGCAGTCACCAAGACTGGAAAAGTCTTCTTACCTGTGATATACTTTAATAGCTTCGTAGTGATACGACGCATGCAGAGTTGGGGACGCCGCCCAAAGCTGACCCTCTCTGTCTCTTCAATCTTTTTTAACAAATCCTCTATTCTGTTTTTAATCTTCAATTAAATAAACACTCCTTTTATTTTTATTCTTATAAACTTCAGATAACTGAAATAAATTACATTTCAATCACCTCCTTTTAAGTTAAAAATCACTTTTGACGAACACAATCTCAAAATTTTGTTTTGAATTTATCGCATACTACATCATAATATTTAAAATATTGCTGACGATTAGCTTTTTCCAATAAAGTTATAAACTCATCTCCATGTTGTTTTCTCGCTGAGGAATGTCTTAGGTCGGCAATGTTTATTTCTTGTGTTTTCACACTATGAATAAACTGTTTTACTTGATTAATCAATCTTTTGGGAACTGTTCCGTCCTCAATCATTAATTCAAGCTCTATCAAAGTACGATTTGTTCTATCTATATTGCTTCACTCCATTCCTCTATAAAATATCGTTTTTATTGAGATTCTTTTCTTATCCATTTTCTAACCTTCACTTCTTTTAACTCCACTTCATAACAATCCACTTGATCTTCAAATTCCCAAGGGCTTTCATACTGGTTTTCAGTTGCGCCTTTGCTATAGAAAGTTTCAAAAAAGCGACCCTGATATGAGAACACAATTCTATAGTGAATGCTCCACCTAGACGTGTCAGTGATTTCTTCTAAAATTGAGGATTCCGGCAGTCCCAATTCATTTACCATGTAATCTTTGTCTAATTTAATTTTCATTTAAAATAACCCCTCTTCCTTTGCAACATTTACATTCGACTAAAGGCTCGTTGATTTTAGCCATCAGATCATCTAAAAATTTCTTAATATTACTCTTCAAATCTTCAACATCTTTGCCACTAAACGGTTCTACAATTGAGTAGCTCTGATAGGCTTTCGGTGCAACATTGTAAATTTCAACTTCCCGTTTTGTCTGAAATCTTTTCTCAAGTTTAGGTTTTCTCCGTTTGTGCATTAAATTAATATCAACTACATACTCGTGAGGTTTGTAAAGCTCCAGAACCTTGACCACAGTTAAACAGAAATCATAATCACTCGTGATTCTTGCAAATTTAGGGTTTATATTGGCTTTTATATGGCTTCTGATAATCTTATAGCTTTCTTCTCGGGACAAGTAACACGGCTTTGTTTCAAGAAGCATTGGATGAGTTTGAATTCTATCCAGTAAGTTATAATTCAAGTTAAAATTATGACTTTTCAGCTTAAGTTCTCCGTCAATCTCTTCAATTACGTTCATTTCAAACTCGATTTTTTCATTTTGTTGTGGGACTTCTTCAAATTTCAATTCATATAGACCTTTTACTTCGTAGTATTCACTTTCTTCATCTATGTATGAAACTTTAATTACTTGTGGTGTCAGATCAGTTTCCTGGAATCCCTCTTTTAATTCATACCTATGATTGATTTTTTTAGCTGGCATTTGCTTTTCAATAACACTCGGTTCCTTATCCAGCTTAAACCAGTCTGACTTATACGTTTCAGTTGCTCGTTTTCCATCGAAAAGTAATTCATCTAATTGACTATTAAAATATCTCTTACTCTCAATATTGTCAGACACCAAAAAACAGTTATTTGTTTTAATACCAATTAGCTTCATAGAAATTCCCCTTTTTAATTTTATTTTTATCTTTTTAAAATCTCTGTTTTATCAAATTTCTTTCTTAGAAATTCATATTTCTTGAGCGTACGTTCATTCTGATCTTCTTCCTTTAACTTTTCCATTGCCTTACGGATTAAAGGTCTCCAAATGATCAAGTACTTTAGAATAAAAGAACATGGTATTCCAATACTTACAACAAACATTCCAATTCTTCGTGTTATCATCCTCTGATTGTCTATGGCTGTTAAACCACCGAATAGAAAATATACAAACAAGTTCATACCTACTAACGCTAAAGCTCCAAGAAGAAGTTCTCTTCTTAATATCCGCGCATCTCTCAATAAATTCAGAAATATCACCCTAAACTAATTTTATTTTTATCTAATAAATCAATTATATAAGTCTCATACATGTCATCCCAATAAGGGTCTGTTCTTGCTATGTATTTCTTTGCTCTTCCATTCTCTTCAATTTTAAAGGTTTGCCCCTTTTGGATATCCGTGAACTTCTTCTTTGTCCATATACCTCTGATCAACACTTCAACTTCTTTAACCTCAACTGTTTGCTGCTGCATCACATTCCTCCTTTTTGATTTTCGTGTATCAAGCCTGTACAATATTCAAAAACCCTAAAGGATGATGAACATGTGTGGCAGGTTCACTTTATTCTCTGAGTTTGATGACATCATCGAACAGTTCAATATAGATCAATTTTTGTCTAAAGAAGAATACCATCCAAGCTATAACGTTGCTCCTTCACAAAACATCCTGACAATCATTAATGACGGATCGAACAACCGGCTGGGCAAACTTAGATGGGGTCTTATCCCGCCCTGGGCTAAAGATGAAAAGATCGGCTATAAAATGATTAATGCTCGTGCTGAAACATTGGCCGAGAAAGCAAGCTTCAGAAAGCCGCTTGTAAGCAAACGCTGCATTATCCCTGCAGACAGTTTTTATGAATGGAAACGTCTCGATCCGAAGACTAAGATTCCTATGCGGATTAAGCTTAAATCATCCAATCTCTTTGCATTTGCCGGCTTATATGAAAAGTGGAATACGCCAGAAGGCAATCCGTTATACACCTGTACAATCATCACGACAAAGCCCAATGAGCTTATGGAAAACATACATGATCGTATGCCTGTTATTCTTACTGATGAGAATGAAAAGGAATGGCTAAATCCCAAAAACACCGATCCGGATTATCTTCAAAGTCTTCTGCTGCCGTATGACTCTGATGACATGGAAGCTTATCAAGTTTCATCCTTAGTTAACTCACCTAAAAACAACTCACCGGAACTGATTGAATCCCATTAAGTACCACAGTCATTTTGCTTTATATATCACCTTCGCTTAGCTATTATGTTCTAAGTAGGAGGTGATATTTTGTTTGTATCGCCAATGTTATTGCATTCAATCAAAGAACCATTTGATGACGATGGTTACATTACCGAGCTGAAGTTTGATGGAATTAGACTGATCCTCTCCAAGTTTAATGATCAGATAAAGCTTTACACTCGTCACAACAATGAGGTAACAAGCAAGTTCCCAGAACTGTTGGATCTCGATATTCCCAATGGAACTGTTTTAGATGGCGAAATCATTGTAGCTACCCCAGGCGGTGCCCCTGATTTTGAAGCTGTAATGGAACGCTTTATGTCTAAGAAATCAGCCCATAAGGTTGTTTACTGTGTCTTTGATGTAATTTATATTGATGGTCATTCAATCGCTACTAAGCCACTCACTGAACGTAAGAGTATGCTTTCAGACCTAAACCTTGACCATGATAATGTATTTGTTATTGAAGGCCTGCAAGGAAACGGATTAGCTTATTTTAATCTGGCCAAAGAAAAGCATCTTGAAGGTATCGTACTAAAGAAAGCTGACTCCCCTTATGAAATCAATAAACGTTCCCATAGCTGGCTGAAAGTGATTAACTATGATTACACAGATGTGCTTATCACCGGCTACACCAAAGAGGATATAAAATTTCTTCTGTCTTATCCTGATGGTACTGCAGCTGGATTTATGGAATTCATGCCGAATGCGGAACGAAGTAAGTTCCACTCTATGAAACAAGTAAAGTCTGAATCTGATGAATATGTATTTGTAGAACCGATCTTATGTAAAGTTAAGCACAGATTTAAGACTAAGCATGGTAAACTCCGCATACCTTCCTTTGAATCCTGGAGAGTCTAATCTCTCCGTTACATAATTCCTTAGCGCAAAGTTAATTAATCTTAATGAAAATTTAGCACAAGGATCAATTAGTTTAACTTGCCCATTCATCAAAACTGTAGGGGTAATCAACACTGTCAATGAAACCGATCTCCTTCGCCTTCTGACGGATTTTCATACATCCTTCATAGCTGTAAGCCCAAATTTCTTTATAATCCCGCAGCTCGCCGTATTTCCCTGTTATGATGAATTTTCTGAAGCTGTTGACTAGTTGCCACATGTTGCCCCCATGCGAAAATCCGTTTGCACGCCCATATCCCATTTCATACGGGTAAACATCACTCCCCGTGTAATCATCAACGAAGAACAGTTTTTTCTTAAACCTGAAATACGCTATCCGATTCTTTGACTTACAGTAGAAAGTACATCTATCAATACTTGCGATAAGCTTGATCAAATCGTTTATGTCGTTCATTCGTTTCAATTGCTCTGCTGATGCCATCGGCACTCTTCCCTTCTATAAAATAACTATTTTATTTTTATTCCTTAATAATCACCAAATATCATAGCCCACAAAATCATTTAGAATATTCGTCATTTATTCTCCTCCTCCATTTCCATATCCGCTATGGGAACTACTTCCGAATAACCCGAGGGAAACGACTAATGCTGTTATAAACGACGACAGTATAAGGGGAATCAAAAATACTGCCAAGCCGGTATAGTTACCCGACTCAAATGTAATAAGCTGTGTGATCGAATATGCGAAAAAGAAAACATATGCCCCGTACGTAATCCAAAACCGCAATTATTCACCCTCCAATCGTTTTAATGCTTCATTGTTTTCGTATATAGTTTCGTTAATCAATACTCTACGAGCTTCTCCTTCGTAGTTATCCGGAATGTACAGTCGTCTCTCCCATACATCTCGCAATAAACAACGTAATCGCGGAATAGGTCGTTCATATACTCGATGTCGCCGCATCCGTACAACTTACCGTTCAAAAAGCACGCATATATTTGCCCCATATGCTCCACCTCAATTTTCTTCATGTTTTTTTCAATTCTTTTTGATTTTCATATTACTTTTCACTCTTTTATTAATAGGAGCGTGTCATACACATGCCACCTAAAAGAGATAGGACATTTTTGTCTCGGGAGGTGAAAGGTAATGAAAATTCTTATGGATCTTTTCACAAATTGGACTTTTGATAAAGTCATGGATTACATGCTGGCTGCTGTAATTTGGTTTGTATTCAAGTCCAAGTCAAAGCAGAATGAGTATCCCGATGACTTGGAGGAAAGAAGGCGCTATAGAGATTAACATCCCCTCTGCGATCGTTATCAGATTTGCTCTTATAATTTCGATAACGATCCATCCTTATATGTTTAGTTGAAAACTATCTTTTATTTAAAATTCTTCTCTGTTTAATTCAAATCTAACACCTAAGAATTGGCACAGTTCTTTTTTGAAATTATTGTCCGACCAGTCATCTTCTCCAAATGTCCCATTTACAAGTCTGTTTTCCAATTCTGCCAATACTACAACTTCAGGCGAAAATTGACCTTCTAACCCATAACACGAACAATGACTCCCATTTACTTCGTATAGCTCTCCATCTTTTTCAAAAAGCACCCAAGCATCTCCACTATAATTTTCTTGCCCGTATGATGCGAAGAGAATATTTATATTTCTGTCAACTTTTTTGTCACTGTCATAATTCCACTGTTCACCATCAAAATCAGATAAAACTTCTTCTTTATTGCTCCAATCATTTAAAAATACTGGGTCTTGTGCAATAATTTCTTTAATTGATTTCATAATCTATTTTCCTCCCAATCTGTTTAAAATCACGATTTCATCTAAATTGTTAAGCTTACATCACTGTTATTATTAAGATAGTCATCTACCATTAGCGTTAAACCATTTACGAAATCTTCAATTTTATCTTCACATTCACAAAAGCTGTCCTCTAAAAACCACCCTCCTGTTTTGTGCATCACGGTATAATAGATGTTTTCCCACCCTCCAAATGACGCATTTCTTGTTGCAACTATCTCAAACCCTTTGTAAATTATCTTCATGCAGCTTTACCACCTCTAATATTTTTTTATTTAACCTGGACTAAGATTTCATTTAAAATCACAGCGAACCTCATTTATTATGATTTTAAACAATTTGTTAATTCTCATTTCTTCTTTTTCTTTCAAAATGTCCTCTTCATTACTGCCAGCTTCATTTTCAACTTAACGTTTTCTTTAATCAATTTCTTCACGTTGCTCATATGTATTATCTCCCTCAAGATATGTGTTATTTATAGTCAAACAATGTCCCTTCTTCTGTCTTTGGAACTTTAGTACATTCATTTGAATTTGGTTTATGTCCAACATAAATGTATTCCTTTTCTTCGTCTAGAATTTCGTATTCCTTGTCCTTTTTGAAAATTGGATTGTTAGGATCCTCCGCAAACGCAATATCCTCTTTAAAAATTAACTTGTCCATGTCTTTCACCATCCTTTTTAGATTGTTTGCAGGCTATATACGACTTCCATCCAGCTGCAGTTCTCAAAGAAATGATTTCATTCAGTCCCACTGCCTGATGATCTTAAATCCCTTCTCTATATATAAGCAGCGCTGTATTATGAGTTCGACCTGTATTTATTGAATTATATTTGATATCAATAACTTCAATCTTTTTTGACTCTGCTCTTATGAAACCGTTTATTAGCCTATCAATTTCAACCCATTCACCATTGCAATATTCATCTTGGAATAGCCTTGTTTTAATCATTGTTTAAACCCTTTCTTTAATGAACTTCTTTCGTTTAACTTTCGGAAGACATATTAATCTACTAACATTAATAACTCATCGACTTCATAATTATATTCACCGTATTCACCAGAGTCCCATTCAACACCTACAGAACCTTGATTTGTCGTCCACAATATAATTCCCATCTCCTCATCTTCATGCCACCTTACTCGCTTCCCTATCTGATAACCAAGCATGTTTCCACCCCTTTCTTGAGAAAGCATTTAATTTAACTTTAATGTGTATTGCCTTGAGAAAATCCCCTTTAATTGGTAAACTCATACCTAACTTACATACGAGTGGGTGATCCCTTGAATAAAACAATCGGTATTACTGGATTAATCATCAGCATTGTAGTGCAATCATTTTCAGCCGATGATTCGCTATCCAAAAAGATTGCTACTGGTTTGTTATTTTTATCAATAATGATTTATAATTTTGAACATGCTAAAGATTATTCTAAAAAGTCACTTGTAATTTTAGGAGTTTCCTTTATTGTTTTTATGCTAGGAATTTATAAACTTCTTTCATTTGTCAGCGATTACTTTGAAGAGCTTAATATGAATTTTGGATACATCCTCTTATTTGAAATAGCATTGATTATTGCATTAGTGTCGATTGCAGTAAACGTAATGAAGTATATTGCGAATCGGTTAAGGAAATCACCTAATGGTAAAGAGCTTTGACTCTTTGCCTTTTTTAAGCTAAATACTTCTTCTTATGTGGTCTTCTATGTACAAAATCAAATGCTATATCAACCTTTACCGGTTCCTTCTTCTCTGCTACTCGTTCCGTAACAACAATCAGTTGTCCATTTTCCTGGCGTTCAATGCTATGGACTGAATATCCTTTACCAGCGTAATATTCACTAATAATCTCATCAACGTGGTTACTAAGCAGATTCCTCTTTATCACTCGAATAACCTCAACTTATTTTATTTTTATTCTTTAAAAGTTTATATGTATTCCATCCGCAGCCATCAAATACGCTTATGTCCGCTCCAAGATGCCATCTAAACCAAACTAAGTTAAACCAGGCTGTATCAATTATGTGCTTTAAATAACCTATGTGCCTTCCTCCTTACAATGAAATAATCCTTTTATTGTGATTTATTTTCCAACGCTTTTAATTCTTCTTCATACAAAGGTAAAATAGCCTTTTCAGCTTCGGCCTTAGACACACCATGCTGCTCCATATATGTAACAATATCCATTCCAATATTATTTCCTAGCTCAGTTTCCCAAACTATGTGATCAGCCATAGCAATATTTCCATCCATTAAGTAGTTCATCCCCTCTCTATATAAAACAGTCTTTTTATTCAGAAAGCAACATTTTCATTAACCTCTCCTAGCTATAAAAAATGCCTTCTTTATCACTTTTAACAACCTTCCCATCTTTTAACTCATAAAAGACGCTCCTTGCCATTTCTTCGTAATAGTATTCAATATGGACTGACTTCTCGACAATCTCTGGTACAATGATCTGAAAAAACTTCTCTATTTCTCGATTATAATTTTTCAAACTGCACTGAAAAGACCACAATCTAGAATCTTGATCAAACCTTCTGTCAAAGCCAGCTGAATGATCTTCTTCCCAGCTTCTTGGCATATAAGATAATGCGCCACAAGGAATAAAATTTGCTCTTGGAATTTCACTAAATGTATGTAAAAAATCATATTGAGGATAGCATGCACTTAAGTCAAACCAGGTAAGACCTTCATACATCAGTTTCCTAATTAGTTCAGCAAACTCTTCTTTAATAATTCCTTTAAACCTTAAGCCAGTATACATTCCCATATTCATTCTCCTTTTCCATTTAAATTTCAATTTTACCCAGCTGCCTTGCTCACTAGTTTTATTGATTGCACCCTCTTTAGTACAAATTTGGGTTGTTAATTATCTTATTAAAGCAGTTGTCAGTAACTTCGATTCTCGGAAGTAAGAGCTCACCCGCTTCTGTACTTGAATCCCAACTTACTTCTTTAAAACTGGTAATCATCCCTTTTTCATCAATGGAATACTGAATCGCAATTTTATCAGCTCCACATTCGTACCTTTGTCTAATCTTCATCTCTGCGCCTCCTGCTAAACTTCAAAAGTTTTGTATTATTTATTGCCCCTTAATAACTTAATTTTAATATAGCGTCTGCCGGCTCCGAAGTCATTTCTTTTCTTTAGCTTCAGTTTTATTTTGATTTAATTTCAACTGTTAAACTGTCTGGATAGTTTTTTAAATCAAGTGCGTTCACATGACAGTGACCTACATTTCCTTCTTTATCAACGTAATTATAGAAGAACTTTTCCCCATTATTGATAATGACTTCGCCATGATGTATGTACTCCATTTCTGATCCCTTGTACCAAGTTACCTTAACCTTTGTTCTAGGTTTGATTTTATTTAAATCAAATACTGTTATTTCTTTTAGCAAGTTCATTTTTAATCCTCCGCTTCTCTTTAAAATTTTACTTTTAATCTAATTCTCTCATATCGCCTCTTTGTGCAATATAGCTCTTAAAGCATTCCCAATCACGCTCGATTTCTTTAATATTTCCAGCAATAAAATTCTCAGCTTTTTCTCCATCCACCATTTTGTTTACAGAAAGCTGATACATCAACTCAATTTTATTGATCCTCTCCACAAAACTCCGAGTATAGTCTTTCGCTGCATTTAACCGTCCTTGACTTAATCCGTGCTTAGTCTCCATTGTTAATCGATCTCCCATTCTAATTTAGTATGAAATGCATCTTTTAATCACTTCTTTGCAGCATAGCTTTCAAAGAATTCTTCAACTGATCTCAGGTATCGGTATTTATTTGTATCTTCCGGATCTCTAAATCTTTTCGATAGTACCAATGACCAATTGAACATCAACGGGAAAACCTCGCCCATTTGCTAAAGCTTAACTGAAGACCTTTCCATTCTCTCCCCGCTAATTCTGCTAATTCGAGAATTTGGTCTTCTTTTAAATTCACTTCTTCTTCAAACATTACTTGAATTTCCTCGTATGGTTTATGTCCAAAACAACAGTGGCGTGTTTTCAATCCAATCTTGATACACAAAATATCAATTAAATTGATCATTTGTGTATCAAGCTCATCATAGGGAATACCATTTGCAATGAATTTTTCTCTTTGATTTGATTTCACATTATCCTCCAGCAGATTTAAATTCTCACTCACTTCACGCCCTCTTTAAAAAATGTCTTCCCACACTCTTCGCATAAAGGCGGGTGAATGGGGAGCCCCTTACAGCCGCACATATAGCCATCACAACACATAGTCATATCTACATCCGTCATCTTTCCGCATTTGATACAAGGAACTATCTTCATCATTCTGCCCTCTCACTATGTCCATGCTTTCTCATGATGTCCGTTACCTCATCGATATAGGGTTCATCCCGGTTGATAACGACATAATCATTAATTGCTCTCCCTTCGGTTTCTCTACACAAGTTGATCCTGTCAATGAATATCCCAAGAAAAAGTTGTTCCTCAAAAGTTAAATGATCTTTGACGTCATCCATTTTCAAAACGATGAACTTACTCATTCCGCATCACCTGCAATCTGTAGATTTTTATAATGAGCTACATGTCCGCAGGGGTTCTCCCAAGTATGAATTTGTCCAAAGAATCCGTCCTCGGTATACTGCCTTAACTGAGGATTTCCCATTCCCCCGCCACAAGTAGGGCATTCCCAAAGTGCATTAACTTCCCTGAACCCGATCAGGAAACCATTGGTATCGCGGGCGGGAATCGTTACTTTTTTTGTCTTCATTCCGCATCACCCTCCAATGCTTCTCTGGCTGTTTGCCCTTTGTCTATTTCGATCAAGGAAGCGCTTATTTTCTCCCCATTTAATGCGGTTCCGGGAACCTTTCGTCTCCTTGATTCATAATTTCTCTTATTCGCATATACTTGCAGAGCCTCTTTAAAGCGATTGTTCTCCGCCCGTAGCCGGCTGATATCTTCCCGGGCCTGCCGAAACTGGTTTACCGTGACTTCCTGCTGGCGTTGGTGTTCCTCAATGATTGCCTGCTGTTTTCTCATGTAGCCGATCATTATGTCTTTGACATAACTCTTTTCGATGATGTAACAAGGCCCTGCGTTTAAATCAAATGGCTTCAACTCTTCTTCAGAAGCTAAATGCCACAATGATAAATCACATATAATTTCCTTTAATTTATCCATGCTCTTCCTCCTTATTTCAATCTCAATAAAACTTACATTTTATTTTTATCCTTAATATATTCATGCTGATTCACAACATCACGAAGTATGTATTGTATTTCCTCTAAATTGTCTTTAACAAAGTCCAGGTCTCCTATTGCCATTCTGATTTCATTGTTCTCTATGCTGCGCAAAGATCTTTCACATGATGCTAAGAGCTTTGCATATTTCCTTAAAACCATACTTCTTATTTGATTGTTAGTTGGTTCATTAATCAATAATTAAAGCTATCTCCTTTCCTTATTCTAATTCGATTATATAATCTCAACCAAATGTTGTAAACAATTATTTTATTTTTACTCTTAAAAATTTCAAAAAAATTCAGCTTTACTCATACTGTAAAGCTGCTGTCTTCATAAACGTCTTCATGCCGTCTAGTTTCCAAAGAGTTTCATTTATTTTGTCTCTAAATTCTAAAACTGAAGCATGATCCATTCTAATCCTCAAACAATCCCCATTGTTTTTAAAAATAATGTCTATGTAGTACTCTCCACTTTGGATGTTCTTAGAACCAACACTCATGGAAACTGATCTCATAATGTCTTTCAAGTCAATTTCAAGATTAAAATCCATTGTATGCTCCAGTCTGACTAAAAAGTCACCAATTTTTTATGTCTCATGATGACTGACAAGATGTGTATGTATTTTTACTTCGATGATAACAATTGTGAAGATTTATAGCCTTCATTTTCAAACGAATCGTCTATCTCTTCGGCATAAGATGTTGTTAATTCAGCATCCTCTGTACACATGATATCTACATCAAATAGTGCCTCATATTTTTCTTGATCTTTTTGAAGAAACCCCATTTTCCCTGTTTTATTTCTTAATTTCTTTTTAATTGATTGATATGCGAACAATAGTGCTTCCTCTTCATTCTTGGCTTTTATTCTGCCGAAAAAAGGAATGCACAGCTCCCCTTGAATGAAATAATCCTTTTCTGACATACGTTTCCCTCTCTCTGGTAGTAATTAACCGAACTTACGTTCCCTTTTTTGTTGACTTAATTATAACCTTTTACCTAGTTAGTGGCAAATCTTTTTTCTTTCATTTAAAAACTTGGAAAGAATTGATATAGTATGATAAGCAATACTATAACAGGAGGTTGTCCGATGCTTGAGGTTGAAATCGGACAATGTTTGATATCCATTCTCCTTGAAAGTAGAGGAATGTCCTTAGGAGAACTTTCAAAGCGAACAGGCATTAGTACTCAAAGATTAAGTGACTATGCAAACGGCTTTAGACCTTCTATGAATATAAAAACAGCGAAAATCATTGCTATTGCCCTTAACTGTTCGATTGAAGAGCTCTATGAATGGAAAATCAAACATTGACTTTATCGCTAGGGAGTTTGGCCTAGCGAACCTCCTTGTACCCTTTTTAGGGTATAGAACTATTTTACTGCATATGTACAAATTTGTCTCTGTCTAACTTTGTCGAATTCTGAAAAATATGAACAAAATCCTGATATTTTTTTAAAAATACCACGAGTTAACTCACATTTGTTTTATTTTTACTCTGAAAGTTATGTAAAGTTAATCCCTGTATCAGGGATTAAGAATTAGTCTCAATTACTTCAGACTTGATACAATATTTTTCTAAGTTCTCCATATTCACTACTTTCCTCAGTGTTTGTGAATTAAACTCCGCGTCTTCATTCAAGAACCCATATTGTCGAGTTATTTGTTTATAATCAGGTACTTTTAATTCACCCTTCTCTTTATATATCGCATACGCCATGTTGAGCTTTCCTGAATTGATAAGATTTTTAGGTGTAAAGAAGGGTTCTTCTAAAAATTTTTGAAACTGACTAAAAGAACGATGAACTAAAAATTTGTCAGCTTTCATACTCTGATTAGAGCTCTTATATTTTAGCCTAAAAATATTTTCGCTTTTAACTAATGTGGCAAATTTGTTTTTAAGGCTACTATCTGGCGAACCATTGCTAAGATGATATGTTCTTTGGTCATTAGCACGCTTAAGTAACTCATAACATTTATCGCTTACAGTAATTATTCTTACACCATGTTTATCATCTACTAGCTTTACCTTGTTATCATCGAGTAAATCGTCACCTGTTAAATTCAGTAACTCTGAATGCTGATAACCATCTATACCTTCATAAATAGCCTGTATCATGGCCTTATCCTGATAATTAATCATAAAATCAACATACTCTTCTACTTCTTTATTAGTGAATAGTGTTTTTTTGTTTTTATCTATAAACTGCTTTAAGTCACCATCCTGTATCTGATACACTTTGTTGATGTTACTGTTTGCCAAGCCATTTTCCATTGCCCAGGTTGTGTATTGTCCAATTACAGCTCGTGCTCCTCTTAATGAGTCTATAGATTTGCTATCCAAATCGAAAAATAACGTACGCAGCTCTTCCAAAGAAAAATTAAATATGTCTTTTTGAAGTATTTTTTCTGTAGCTGAGAAATCCCTTAGCCTTAGCCAATAATGGTTTCTTGTTGCTTCACTTTCGTATTTCTCTAAAAACTTTTCCTTCAATTCAGCATTATACATTTCACTCATATTAATTCTCCTTTAGGCTTTAAACAACAGCAATTTCATCATAAAATATTCGCTTTAGTTTCTTCTTCATAACATTCTTTAGTTGAATCTCATTATTTTGTCTTCCTAATTCTTCAAACATTCTTCCGCTTTTACTAAAGTCAATTGTATTAAGGATACTTTCAAGCTTGTTTAGTTCTATATTGTTTTCCTTCATCTTCTTGGCCAAATAAACATAACCGTAAAACATTACGTTATGATTAATATATGATTGCTTTCTAATGGACGATAAATCATCTTCAAGAAATTCATCTGGGAAAGCATAAAAAAGGTTATCAAAAAAGTCAACCAGGTATTTTGAAATTTTTAATGCATCTTTTCGAGATTTCAACTCAAATGCATCGTCTATAGCTTCGGATAAAGTGTAATATGTCACAAGGAAATTGCTATCAAGACCAATGTCACTTTGTGGGCTTATTTTATTTTTAAGTTCACTTTTAAATTTCAGTTGCTCGACCACGGTTGAAGAATACCGTTTTTGTCCTAATTCTTCAATTCTGGATTTTTCAACTGGGTTTATTGTATTCATTTGAGCAAAGTGAACCTTAGCCTTTTCTTCATCATAATTGAGCACATTTAAAATGAATGGTTGATCTAATTCAGGGACTTCAGCAATGGCCTTAACAATACCTGAAATTCGATGGTACCCATCTAGAGCATCTAATAAGGTTCCTCGTGTTACAGTGAGGGTTTGATCGCTTGGATCATATTCAACTTCTTCATCACCATCAGAAGTTCCAAGACGAGCGTTAAAAGTTAACATTGACACAATTAAATCGCCTTTAATAAACAATTCTTTGATCTCATCGACTGATTTAGGATTTGTTTTAGGTACAGGGATAAGGCTGCCCTTAATGTACTTTCCTTCACGCTGAGTGTTGTAATTGTACTGCAGGATGGAGCTATTATATAACTCACTCAGTTCTTTGGCAGTAATGGAAGTGACATAGTTATCCTCTTTAATTTTAATCACATTTTTAAACTTGTATGGGAGCTTAACTACTTCTTCACCGGCGAATACTCTCCCACCTTCAAGCTCTTTTGCCAATCTGGTTGGAAAATAATTTGACGGATCTAAGGCTTGCGTCCCAAGAATTGAATACATCTCTTTTGAAACAATGTACACTTCTTTTTCGTTTAAACGCTGTACGTTGTTATCATTATTATTTAAAATTTCTTGGATATAACCAGGGAGTGCCTTGTATTTGTCCGCCATTGTGGCTTTTAATTCCTTCACCATATTGGGATCATTTTTAATATCATTAAGATTTTCCTCTATTTCAGTTTTTAACTTATAAAGTTTATCCGTTGTCAACAAAACTTCAGACACATTATCACCTCACATAATCATATTAAATTTATCATTATTTTCATAAGCAAGTAAAGCTTTTATATGATTATTTGTATCACTTGTTCAAAAACATTTTAAGTTTATTCTGTATATACATGTCTGATTTTAAAAAGAATTCTTTATATTGCTCTAAGGTAACATCTTCTAAAAAGGACATGTCTTCTTTTTGATCAACCAAAACCCCTGGATCTTGAGAATAATCCCTTTCATTGACTAAATAATGGTCATTTAAAGTATTGATATTACTGTGGCCAGAGAAAGCTGCCACTTTTTTAATATCACCATTAACGCTGTAAGAAAAGTTTGTTGCAGTATTGCGTAAACTATGCGGAGTTATCTTTCTTTCTTTGGGAATACCCATAACTCTACATACGCGATTCCACATATCCTGTATTGAATCAACCGTTAACTTATGAAATAACAGTTCATGTTCCCCATACTCTTGCTTTAACAGCAACAACTCTTCATAAAAAGCTGTGGAAATTCCAACTGGCCTAGCCTTTTTTTGCTTAGTTTTTTTAAAGTTGACGAGATAACATTGGTGCTTTTCTGAATAAGTAATATCATCCCACCCAACTCTAAGCACCTCTGATTTACGCCCTCCAGTACGTGCACTAAACAAAATAAACATCTTTTTCATTAATCTGTTCTGACGCTCAGTAACATAAGCTGCCTCAGCAAATTCATCAGCTTCCGATATTCCTTCAAAAGACCCTGCTGGATTCTTTTCTGTTGGAAGAGGTCTAAAATTAAATACAGATGAATCACACTCATGTTCAGATTCAAGATACTTAATCATACTTTTCAGTGCGGCAATCTTATTGTTAATTGTTGAATTGGAGTTACTTTTATTTTTAGCCAAATGAGTTCGATAATCATACAGGTCACTCTTCTTGATCGCCAGGTCACTCTCAGTTAAATATTCAATATCCTTGGCAGCATAGTGGTTGAAAAACTCCCTTACATGCCTTTCATACGTGGCTCTAGTATTAGACTTTTCAATTTCTCCAGTTTCTCGATCCCTGTTTCTTAAATCTAATTCATCAAACCACCTATTTATGTTATTGTATATTGAATAATCCCTTAGTGTTGACGCTTTCTTTTGAGCTTCCATAATGACACCTCATATCATTTTTTTCATTAAGTATTGATCAAATTCTTTCCATGCAACAATCCATTCATTTTCCCCTTCAATAGTACTCAGCAGCATTAAATTGGCGTTACAGATTTCAATTTGCTTTAGCATGTCGTATTCTTTAAGAGCGTTAATTAAAATGTCTGTATTCATTTTATCACACCTAATTTATTTTTATCCTATAATAAAATTCAGTTTAGGACATTTACCCTTTCGTCCTTACAGACGTTTATAATTGGCATCCCTGTCAGTTCCTCATAAAGTTCCTCTTCGAACCCAACCCATTCATCACTTGTTGCTTCTCTTCGTAGGAACTCATTATAAGCAACTGCTATCTCAGGCTGCTCTAGAAACTTTAAAACGATCATATGCTTTTTCCAAACTTTAGCCTTGTTTTCTTCTGTATAATATTTATTATTCATTTTATTTTTACTCCTTAAATACATTTTATAGAATTTTTTTGTTCTTTAATGAGGTTGTATTCTTTATGATTTTTTCTCATTGTAGTTACATTATTAGGTGTAAACACATCTGGATCCTCTAGGTGGAGATTGACTCGTGTGAAGTTCTTTAGTTGTTTTATGTATTGATATTGTCTTAATGATGTAATCTTCAACTCTTCCTTTTGAGTGGCACTGGTTGTTTCCATTGTTTCATCTCCCAACAACGTTCATCTTGTAACTTCATTATATATGTTGCTACAATAATATGCAATAATTTATTTTATTTTTATTCACGACAAATAACACATCCCCTATGTATGTGTTAAAATGTCTGCTGATTTGTATTTAATCCTCATTAGGATACCTTTGCTTTATATTTTGATCTAATCATTTCTGCTTCATTTTCAAGATGATTATCTTCCTGAGAAATTTCTAAATTAATATCTCCCATTTCCATGTAACCTTTGGCCATTTCCTCATAAGAAAGTGCTTGTGCAAAATTCTTTTTCATTTTAATTCCCCCATGTTCTTGTTTTTTATTTTATGAATTTCTGGAACATTCTCTTAAAATTAGAAAAGACGCCTGATCCAGTGGATCAAACGTCTAAACATTGATTATGTAGTATCGTTGTTGTGAATTTTTAAGCCCCACGAATAATGCTTGCTACACTAATTTCATCGTTTGGAGCTGCAGTGCTTACTGATTTTTGTCCTGCAACAAATGATAATGCCAGAGCCGCAATAATAGCTACACCTAAAATCGTTTTTTTCAACAACCTCACCCCCTTTCAATTGCATCGCTCTAAATTGAAATAAGACTTAACAGTTCTATGTCCGCACCCATTTTTTTAAGTTCAATCAAGGGCAGTTGAACTGAATATTTATCATCTGATTTTTTGAAACAGCGTATAGATTTATAAAAATCAGATTTATCTACAGATATTAAACCTCTATAATAAAAATAAAATCCCATCTCATTCTCATCTTGTTCTCTTATTGATAACTCATTTAAAATATCATTTGCTTTATCAACTTCACCTTTTCGTATATAATGGTATGCTCTCAATTGCAAGTATTTAGTATTCTGTGATTCATAATTCACCCAAAAGTTCTCTTTATTCCAAAAGCTCGCAAGAAAGCATAATGCTCCGTCTAGCATCTCCTTGTGAATTGTATTACTTGCATACTTAGCACCTTTAACATATGACTGCTTAGCCTCTTCAAAATTTTGAAATATAAAAGAGTTCCCGATTGTTAAATATGCAAAAAAACAAATCCTGTCTATGTTTGTAGTTTCAGTGGCATATAAACAATATTTTCTTGCTTCAATTAAATTGTTCTCATTGAAACTTATATTAGCTTTCAACAAGCTTACTCTGGAGGTGTACAAGCCTTTTATGTAAGCATCTGATATTTCTTGAAAATCCAGCAATTTTGCTGTACTTTTCATTAATCCAAATTCACCGATTTTAAGGTATTCATACATTAACATTGCATTTGAGAAGAATATCATTTCTGCTGTTTTGCATTTTCCAGTTTCCCTGATTGCTTCAGTTAAGGATATCTTGTTTTCTGTTAACTTTCTATGTATATTATAGGTCTTACCCCATTCTTTACTTGTCGCATTTTTTGAATTGCATAAATTTAAAATTATTTTATCAGTTAATGCATTCCACTGATTTAAATCTGCATATTCAACAGATTGTCTAGCACATTTCTTATTGGGATCCAATGACAAGAAATAATCACTTAGAAGCTGCTCTTCATTATCAGGAAACAAGCTTTTAACAATATTTATTAAACCGCCTAAGTTGTCCATTTCTTTCTCTGGGGTGTTGATGAATTTGTAAAAACCATTAACCTTTTCGTACCCTGCTATTTTTGAGAGTTTCGCTGCGAGCTGGTTGTCTTTTTCACATTCATTCTTTATCATCTGCTTAAGACTCATTGGTTACTCCACCCCTTCCCAACTAATGTTCCCTTGTTTATAATATACATTAGAGTTGTCAGAATTACAAGTATTTATTTTATTTTTATTCTAATTATTTTTTAAGGAATACTTATCTGTTTAAAATTCGTATTTTATATGAACCGGCACAATAAGAATCCTTACTGTGCCTTAAAGATATTTAGTCCTAGTTTATCTTTTAACGCATCCTGCAGCACCTGGGAAAAATTAATGTTCTTTTCTTCAGCTACTTCATTTAACCAAGCCGGAATAGTTAATGTTTTCTTAATTGATTTACGCCTATACTCATCACGAAATGCATGCATAGGCACATCAATCAAACACACAACTTCGTTTTCCCCTGTCTTAATTTCCGAAAACGGTGAGGGACTAGGATACTTCTCTCCGTCCATTTCCAACCCGTATAGATGAAGACCTAAAGCTTCTTTAGCCATGCTAATTGCTTCTGTATCATTTTCTCCACAAGTTATACAACCAGGAAGGTCTGGGAAGGTTACTGTAATACCATCATTAGCATAGTGTAAAATTGAGGGGTAAGATACCCAATTCATTTAAATCAACTCCTTAAAGAAGATTATAAATACATTTAAAAAGTTTGCAAATTCAATACGTATAATTGAACGTAGTATGTAAACCATAAAAACAATATAAATTTTATTCATTAATTTCAAAGGAGCAAAACTTTAATGCTTCTGGTACATAAAGATCATTAATTGGTCTGTTTATTAAAGAATTATCGTTTTTCCTCCAAAGAAATCTAAACTCTTCTTGTTCAGAATGCTTACTATCTTTAATAAGGCCTGGCACCAAATAAAAATCAGTGTTTTCCTCATTAAAAGTAATGCTCCTTGAATCTCTATATATGCAATTATTCGCAGCATATAAGGCACAATTTCTTTTTTTCATTTTATTGTGTACCCAATATGCGAAACTTGGAAAATCATTAATTACCATTACTGAACCTCCAAACTTTCTCATAATATTTTTATCATAATTGAAAGTTAAACAATAAACATAAAAATTTTTGTTTATTATTGAGGTTTGAAATGACACATCTTCAAGTCTAACTATGGAGTCAGGAAACCATTCTTGTAGTTCATTGTGAAGGTGTGGATTATGGTCTCCTGTTTTATATTTTTTAATGTTTAAATGTCTGTTTGCTACACCTTCTTGGTCATCTCCAACATCCGCACCTAAGCTTGACTCTGGATAGTTATTAAGGTGATTTACAAAAAGTTTCTTGTCCCTCATTAATTTTTTCAACCATTACGCTTCCATGTATTTATATGCTTTCTTTGGAAAATCTTCAATTGGCATATATCTCATCTTACTTCTGCTGTCCAAAAAAATGCCTCCTAGTAACTTTTCACGTTCTTATGTCTCATCAGTTGTCGATTATTTTTATTTCTGTCAACATTTTTAAAGCCGCTTCCATTCAACATACTCAAACCGCTGCTGATAAAGGTCTTCCAGGATTACGGCCCATTCAACCCAGCCGTCCGCAACGATGCTTTTCTTCTCCCCATCCTCAATCCATTCAATCCAGTACACCTGAACACTCCTCACCTAGTAATAACTTCAATTTGTCTTATAGCAGAAGTGGCTTTAAACTCTGTATGCAGCTCGTTTGCGATCACTAAAGCTTCTGACATTGTAGTGAACTTTGAAGCCCCTTAGATGTCTTATAGCCACTTCCATCTAATTTAAATGACTTGAAGTAATCATCATTTTCAAATTGAATAACAAAAAAGATATCGATAACCGGCATAGCTAACTCCTCTTCAGCAGACCAGCAATTTTTATGGCGAGTGGCAGCAATCCAATCAATATGTAAAACACCATGATATTTATTTTATTCTTAAAGAACAGTTCAATCATATTCTGCTCCATACCTGGTGAAAATGAATCAATCAGTTCCTGCTTAAACTCTTTATCATAAACCTGATCAACAAACAAGGCCTTAAATCCCGTTAGAAAGCCAACACCAAGCCAGAGTATTAAGAAATATGCTATTCCAATCAAATTAAAGCCCTCCTTATATACATCGTCTGGTATTATAGTAGTGTTAAATACTTTGTGTAGGTGAAATTTAATGGAAGAGAAAGAGAAAGATTTTGAGACTAATGGCTACGATGTAACAGTTGTATATGATTATAAGGAGTATCCCGATGTTAAATATGGACGCTGTGACAACTGTGATTACGCTTTGTTCAAGAGTTCAGTGAAAAGTGGTGTGTTTTTACGTGAGTGTCGTAGATGTGGTATGAAGAAGAGCATTTAGCTTAATGCTCTTCTTTATTTCACTGGCATCATGTAGCTTACATAAACTTCAATTCCATCTTCAGTTTTATATTCTGCAATTCTGTCTGAATCAGCTTCAATCTTCTCTATTAGTCGTTTCGCATCCTTGTTCCTCTTTGCAGTATTGGTAACTACAATCCAAGACCAATAATCCCATTCAGAGATGCAAGACTTAATCTTTTCTGGTATCTTATGACCTCTTGTATAAACCTTGATCATTTGCATACTCCCCCTGCCGGTTCATTATTTAATCCAATTTGCTGGTGGAACGCTCAATATTCGATATTGTTCATCTAAATAAGCATGTTTCCTCTTCCAATCACTTTTCTCCCATGCTTCTTGATTTGTGTATGATGGATCTAGAGGTTTTGGATATTCTCCGTTCACCCATCCATCTTCAATATGATTCAGTTTGGCTTCAGTACCTTTATCATCGTATTTGTACCAGACAGTAATCATTTTGGCTGCCATATGTTCACCTACTTCCCTTAAAAACACAACTTTATTTTAATCTATTATTACACTCATCTATAAAATCACTCGCACACTGATAAAGCTTTTGATATATATCTTCATCAACTGGTGGTTCAATTTGCTTAACGCCATTTTCCACTTCACTATAACGACGACCATCGTATGGATTTTTTTCCCATACAACTGGAATGCACACGTCTCTGTATTTAAAATATACACCGCCATCTTCAAACTCTTGTCTTTGAGTTAGGCCCACTGGGGCAATGTCAATAATTTCATCATCTAATTTCACCCACATGTGAAATTCATAAGGCGGATCCCATCTATAGACCAAAGGAAGAATCATAGGATTGAAAATTAATTCACCTGCTTTTAGTTCAGCATTAATACCATACTTTTTTTGAAGTAACTCTTTTGTTAAATATGAAGTATATGCACATTTATCTCCAATCGACACTCTAAGTTTATTGAACGCAGTTATTATCCCATCAACAATGTTTTTTTGCATACGCTCTTTTTCGTTCATATTGCCCTCCTACCAGGTCTTTGTTTATTTTATTTAAAAGAATGATTTTATTCAGTAACACCATATTCATATTCAAGGTTGTATGTTGCTATTTCGTGTACTCCTATATCCCCTGCAAAGTTTCCACCCTCATGTTCCTGTTGTAAATAAACCTCTTTATCTTTTTCGAAGATTTCTCTTGCTTCATCTAATTCAGTTACTGCTTGCGAACCCATTCGATCTGTTACAGTAAAAACTAAGCACCGTTTTAGCTCGGTACCATCTTTAAGGACTACATCTGCCATGACGTACCCATTTGGCTTTAGTTCGCCAATTTCATTACGTCTTTTATCGATTGCCTCTTGGAGAACCACTGAAACAGTATTGTTATCGGACTTACTTAAAGCCATTTCTAATTCTTCGATTTCCTCAAGTAGCACTTGAATTTCCTCTCTCATTTTTCATCTCTCCTTTTTAATATACGCCCTATGAAAGCCATAAAAATTTTTCATTGTTGCACCTTAAATCACCTAAAATGGTTACGGCATCGCCAATATCATACAAACAATTAAGGTATTCGTTTAAAGCATCTGCCCAGCTATCAAAATCAAATTCAGTGGATTCTTCACCATCTTCAATTGACTGTTTGATCCATTCAAAATTCTCAACAACTATTTTAAAGTCATCTAGAAAAAATTCATCTAGAGCATTATTGTTTCCTTTTTCAATTCGTCGTTCTTCTTTCCTGAGTATGTATTTCAATTCAGGAAGCACATTTTTCGCAACCTCATGTACAGCATCATTTGTTTCTTTGTTTGTAAGGTATTGCTTGATATTAATTTGATTTCTCCATTTTGGCATTTCTATATTCCCCTTTCATTAGTGGTTTTCACCCTCTAATTTTTAAAAGTACGATTTTATAAAAATAGCCTGCAATTCTGCCCTAGTTTACTTTACTTTTTCAACGAATCTTGATGCTAACTCCCTGTAAATTACTTCACTAATCATATGTAGTTGAGTGATATTCGTATTAAAAGTATCATGTAAATTTCTAACCTTGCCCTGCTCTAGGACACCAGTTTCTCGCCACTTTTTTAATTCATTAAAGCAATCTGCTAGAAAGGCATCCGTTTGCTCTTTTAAATGTTGTTCTAAATTATTCATTCTCTCTACTCTCTTTTCCATTGTTTTTAATGTTTCCTTAACTTGTAACTTTAGTATCTCTGCTTAATTCCTATAAATGTTTCCAGGTTTTATATAGTACAATATCTGAAATTGTTGGTCTCTTCACACCATATTTTACTGCAAGATAATTTTGAGCCTCTGTCTTTTTCATATTATTAATCAGCATTTCATACTCGCTTCTAATTGATTTAACTTGTTCTGGGCTAAGCTTTGAGTTTGGATTTAACTCTCCCTTTTTTTTCTCAGCTATTTTCTCTATATACTCAGCAGTTTGTCTTTTTTCAATAATCCCCTTCCTAATATTAGATTTTGCCTCATCAGACATTTTGTAACCTCTTTTCCCGTAAAAGGGATGCCCAATTTTCCAAAGGCTCATATTCTGTTTCGTTTCTTCAGGAATTTCCCTACCCTTTAGAGCTTTGCTAATTTTCTCTTTTGTTTCTTTAGAATGCTTAAAGCCTTTTGGAGGCATACCCTCATACCCCTTCCATGTATCAATGTTCGTATATAATTTGCATTCCTTGTTAACAGTAAAGATTGAGCACAATGTGAAATTAGTTAATGTATCACACTGTGCTTTTATAATGGAATTGGATTAATAAATTAAACCGCAAATTCAAGATACTCAATTTCCTCAAGAACTGACTCAATATCTTCTTTGTTGTAATTCACACGCTCTTTTAATTCAATAAGAAAATTAGTCATTTCTTTTTTAGATGAAACCACATATTCGACGTTTGCTGAGTCTGTTGCGATATTCATTGCAACTCTACTACCTTTTTCAGAAACACTGAAATCAAGCAACATATGACAATCGTTTAAAACACTTGAGATATTGTTTAAAGATTTGTCTTTTTTATTAACCATGAAAATTTCGTTTGTCATTATAATCATTCTCCTCTAACCCGACACCGTCTTGTGTCTGCAGTTACTTTTTCCCTTAACTTGTAACTTTAGTATATCATGATCCTTAAAACGGATCAATATTTTTTTCTAAATATTTTCATCTTTTTTAAATTCCATTAGCTCATTAATTGTGACGTCAAAATAGGAGCACACTTTTTCAATTAGATCTGTTGGAACCCGCTTTATTTCACCCAGCCACATCAACCGAACACTTTTATAATCGTGTTCGAGAATCCTAGATAGTTCCCTTATACCGCTTATTCCTTTTTCTTCAGCCAGTTGCTTTAATTTGAATTCAATCATTTTTAGAATCTCCCTTTATATTTTAATGAGGAATGTTTAAGACGACACACTAGAAACATTTAAGCATTTTGATCTCTTTTGTATGTCAGCAGCTCATGCAACTCAATATTTAAATAGGTACAGACTTTATCCAACAGATCCCTTGGGTACCGCTCCATTTCATCGTGATAAAGCTTCCTAACTGTGTTAAAACCATGGTCAATATCATTGGACAGTTTTCGAATACTGATATTCTTTTCGTCTAATATCGGCTTTAAATTTGATTTAATCAATTTAACTACCCCACATTCATTATGTATGATCACTTTAAATTATCATCATATGCATAAAAAAGGTCAAGGATATACCTTGACTATGTATTAAGCTTACCAATCAAATGAATCTTCATGTTCAAATCCATAAATACCTTTAATCCACACATCTCCGCAGCCTGGATTCTTTGTAATCTCTAACACATGATTACGGTTTGCATCTCCCTCTACTCGATCTGTAGCAGTATAGTCAGCATAGTTTCCTACAAACTGCTTCTCACTACGTGGAAATACCCAGCCAGCAAGAGTTATCCTACTGATTTTCATATTTAGAGTACACCCTTCTGCATTGCTGATTGTGAATTTGTAGAAGAGCCAAGTGCGATCATAGTTCCGATCAAAATAATCTGCCATTGAAAAACTCTCTGAATCCTCACTCATGTGAAAATCCACATTTTTGTAGTCTAATGTAAGCTTCGCCTCAGCACTTGGTGTGTTAAAACTCAATATAAAACCAATGCACATTACAGCCAAAAAGATTAGCTTTTTCATTCCCTCTCCCCCTTTTCCAAAATTATACTATATTTGAAATAAAGGTGAAAGAACAGGCAGAAGCTTCTCGATTTCCCTATATTCTCTATGATATAGCTAGATATACACGTATCTATGAATATCTACATGTATTTATAAGTATCTATACCTCCCTGTACCACACAATTATACCTTATTGAGAACAAAAATATTTATTTTAGTTCATTTTTAAGAACAAATCTTCCATTTTTATGATATAATCATCACTGCTTATAGGCAACCTTACTGCTTATTCGCCATATGGTATAGGAAAGAGGTTCTTTTAATGAACGTAAAACATTCTAACTGTTTCTTTGTTATCAGGCTGGTTGCTGCTCTTTGTGTGTTAGTTGGTCATGCTACAAGAGATATAAACATTTCTGTCTTTGGTTATACCCCAGAGAGTAAAGCAATATTTCACACCGGCATATCAATCTTCTTTTTTCTAAGCGCATTTTTCCTTTTCACTTCTTATGAGAGATCCAAGCTTAAAGGAAATAATGTAACCGATTTTTATTGGAGCCGAATTGTCAGGATCGCACCCGCAATATACACCTATGCTCTTGCCTCCACTGTACTGCTAATTGTTCTAGGAGCTCTTTCATTAACAGTATTCACTACAAAAGATTACTGGATATGGCTTTTGAGCAATCTTGTGCTATACCCTCAATACTTCCCTGACATATTCCATCATATTGGCACAGGTCGCCTTAACGATTCACTTTGGACAATTCCAGTTCAAATTAGCTTTTACCTGGTGTTACCCGCAATCTATTGGTTTTATAAACGTTTCGGATTCAAAAAAATGATTCTTTGCTCTTTTGCTGTTGCCGCTTTCAGTGTGTTAGTCTCTTTCATAATTTTAAAGTTCGTGCCTGGCAGTGTGTTCGGTAATCTGTACTTACATTCTTTCCTGCCGCAGATGTTTTATTTCACTTTGGGTATCTTCTGGGCTAAGGCATGGAGCAAGTTACCGCCGCAGCATATTGTTTTATTTTCATCTTCGGTAATTTTATTTTTACTCATTAAGGCAGATCCCATGCATCTCAGTTCAATAAACAGTACACTATGGAACTTTTTATGGTTTGTGCCGTTAAGCTATGCGATCGTTTGGTTCGGTTACAATGGGCCGAAGATATTTTGGCAGCTGAACCGGTTAGATGATATCAGTATGGGGATTTTCATATGGCACATGGTGATCATCAACATCTTCTTATACACTGGAATTAATAAAATATTGTCTGATTACCCGCTGATCATAGTTCTAATCGCTGTTACTGCTGCATCCGCATTTCTTTCGTACAGAATAGTGGAAAAACCCGCTCTTAAATTACGTAATATCAAGAAAAACAAACCAGTCAAAACAAGGATTGCGAGCTAATGTCAAAGGGCTGTTCTCATGTGAGCAGCCCGAATCCTGTTTAGCATGAAATGGTGTTTTTATAGGATCTAATAATTTATTAATCAATATATCCGAGAGGTAGTGGGTCTTGAAAAAAAGATTGATGGACTGCAATTACCTCCGAATCACTTTCTTCTTTTGATTTATCTACGATTTCAAGCATAATACTATCTAATGCGCCTTTTGTTTTCTTGACTTCAAATTCCACTTGGTACTGCTCTCCATTCTATTTAAAATTTACACCTCAGCTTAGTACCTGTTTTATTCAGAACTCAAGGCATTCACAAGCTTTTCTTTACAATCATCACATACATTTACAATACTTCTTGCATACGGCACGTATACGCTGTATACGCCCTTTATTCTTCTGTGTCCACATCCATCGCAATAATCGGTTTCTTCTGATTTATAGACATTGATTTTCTCTCTATCCAAACTACACACGCCCATCCTATCTGATTTTATGATATTTAAAGATGTTGTCGATACTATGTAAGACCGAACAATCTAAGTCTTTCATATCCTTAGCCTGACCAGTTCTTGAAATTGTTCCAATCTCAATATTTCTCGTTATCTTTTGTCACTGCGTACCCTCCGTTATTTGGCATGTATCTCATACTGATTAATGCATCGAAAGTTGCATTGATAACTGCCGTCACACTGTTTGTATTGTATGACCTATACGGCATGTTCCCATGTTCATTTATCGAAAATTCGTACATTTTAATGTCCTTATCGAATGCTAGTTTGAAATTTTTGAATCTGTCGTCGACCTCTAACGCTTCGAGTATATCTCCAACTAGATTCTTATCACTCTGTATATGGTCTATACGGCATCTATAATTTCCGTCAAAATCAAATAGACTTACAGTCGATCTATTTGATTTTCCTGTGTACGGATGCAATTTCAATAAATCAGTTATGATCACTTTAACTTTTCCGTCTTTTCTATCCCATAAATCGATTGTTCCTTCTTTCATCACAGCACCCTCCTATATATTTAAAGTATTGTTGTTTTATCCGACCTGTTCTACATCATTCAAGTTAAACCAAGAAATCATTATTGGGGTATCAGGGTTTGTCTCATAAATATTCAATTTGATCATTTGACCGCTCGCTCCTATTTTTTGGAATACTCCATAGTAACCCTTCCATTCCCCATTAATAATTTTATATAAATTTTCCAGCATTATTTAACCTCTCCATTCTGTTTAAAATATGCATTTTATTTTGATATATATCTGAAGCTCAACATTCTTTATTCAAGAAAAGAATCGCTGCTTTGAACTATTGCGACTCATTTAAAACGGCATAATCACTTGTTAAAGCTAAATCCTATCCTTCCCAGGTAATAACATGATTGAGTGGTTCTAACCCCTTTTCTAAACAAAGAACCGTGTACTCATATTCTAAATCAAGGATTTCTCCTTCCCATGCCTCATCGAAATTCCCTAGTCCTCTTTCTTTTCGATCAATGAAATAGTCCCTCTTCATCTCAATGATTTGTTTTTCAAGATCTTCAAATCCCGTAGAATAATCTTGATCAGTATTATGAATTTCTTCATCAATTTTATCGAGTGCAGCGTAAACTTCTTCGTCAGACATGCAATCAACTTGTGAATGCGTGTATCCTAGATTAAACAGGTCATTTCGGCAGTTATTTGAAATGCTTCCTTGTAATCTATTTGTAAGACTAAACTCAAATTTTTCAAGCTGTGATTCCAGTTCAATACGATTAAATTTAAGAGCATCAAGATTAGTATCTAACTCACAGTATTGTGTATTAATTTCATTTTCCAATTCATCAAGTCTAGACTCCAGATTAAAAAGTTGTGCATTCATTTTAATCGCCTCCTGTTTATGTATATATTTTTTTGTATTTGTTAATTGTATTATAACCTGATCACTTATAATAATCAATGGTTATTTTATTTTTATTCTAATAAATTTAAATAAGTTTTCGTTCAGCTTGCTGAACAAAACCGGACGTAAAGCGCCCTTCTTTACGGACGTATGTACTTAAAATGTTCTCCTTTTTTAAAATTTATTTTTATACCCTTTCCCTAAAGACTTAGGCTCTGAAACCCTTGATATGACTGGCTTATTTTTTAAGTTTAAGAGGTTTGTTCTATTAACCTATTCATTTAACCATTCTAAAAGCAGCTTCCTCATCCTTAAAGATGGAATGAATAATGTTATTTCTTTACCATCTCTTATACCTGACCTCCATATCCACTGCACTAATTCGGATAATACAAACAAATTTTGATCAATTGTAATATTATATTTATTCTTAAAGTAACTATAAAGGATTGTATTAACGTATCTATTTATTGTATAAGCTAAATGTTTCTTATGCTTAAACTCATTTGTAGCACGTGCATTACAGGAAACAAAACCTTTTGTATATCCATTGCCTTTTATTTAGTTTCTTAGCAAACAAGTTCATGTTGCCTATACTCATCAAAAAACATATTACAGTGACCAATTTGACTAAGATACAGGCTCTCCTTAGGTCTTGTTACGCCGACATAAAATAACCTTGCTTCGTCTAAAAGATCGCTTTTTCTATGAGGAAACTTACCATCTTCAACCCCAATTAAGAACACATGTTTAAATTCTAGACCCTTGCTTGCGTGAATACTCATTAATCGCACCGCATTTTCATTTTTCTTTTTACTTGGCTTGCTGCCGTATACAAAATTAATGAACTGCTCTAAGTTATTATTCTTAACAAATTTCTTCATGGTATTGAGAGATTCTTTTCTGTCAGTTATCTCATCTTCATCGAGGTATTTCTCTTCTATGTAATCATTCATTCTGAAAGTTTTAACTACATTGTCGATCAATTCTTCCACGGCAATCCCTTTAAGCACTTGCATTTGGAGTTTATTAATCATACTTTGGAATTTCAAGACATTATCGTTTTGAGTCGGACGATCAAATCTCATATTTAACATGGCCTCATATAAAGACATATTTGTTTGTCCGGCAAATGACTCAACATCTTTTAAATTCTTATTGCTAAAATAACGAAATGGATCATTCCTTAGTGTGAAAATATCTCGAAAGGCTGCATCATCATGTGGATCACGAATTAATCTTAAATACGCTACAATCCCTTTTACCTCTTTTCTCTTGAAAAAGCTCCCATTGTTAATAATATCATATTCAATTTCACGCCTTTTTAGTTCATTCTCAACATAGCTAGAATGAGAGTTTAATCTATAAAGGACACAAATTTCTGATGGTTTTTCACCGGCTTTTAGCAATTTTTCAATTTTATCAGCTGTATTCAGACCTTCTGCTTCTCTGTCCTGATAAGTTAGTGTCTGAATCTCGCCATTGTTATGAATATTAGGGATGGAGTCTGCGTAATGTTCATAGTCACCATAGTATTCCTTGATAAAGCTGTTTGCGTTATCAACTATGTTTTTATTTGATCTATAATTTGTATCCAGGTTAATCACAGTGGCGTTTTCCCAATCCTTTTCAAACTCCATACAATACTCAGTATTGCCGCCTCTAAATGTGTAAATAGCTTGTCTATAATCGAATAAGCAGAATATGTTACCAGAGGCGCAAAGTTCTTTTAAAATGAGATTTTGTACTAAGTTAGAATCTTGATGCTCGTCTACAAGAATAAATTCATACGTATACTTATGTTTATTGTTTTTTAGCACCTTGTAACACTCCAATAAATAATCATCATAATCGTACAGTCCGTTTTTGGATTTAAAAGCCTCATACTCCTTATAGAAGAGTCGTAATTGCTCCTCAGTATATTTACTCTCTTTAATTAAAAACTCGTCTGTGCACCCCCTTAAAAAGTTCTTTTGGTAGCTGATGAAACCCGTTATGTCTTTGATGTCTGGTTTCTCTTCAAGTGATTTAAAACAGTTTTCTCGCTGCCATTCTTTAATCGTATTTTTATCGTTAATTTCAATTCCCTCTTTGAGAAGAATGTTGCGGCATACTGAATGAAATGTACCTACATTCACACTAGTTAATTTCTGCTTATGTAATTTCTTCTTAAGCTCATTTGCAGTATTACGCGTAAAACTGATGGCTAAAATATCCTCTTGATCTTCACCGTAATCCCTCACCAATGTTTTAACACGGTTAAGGAGAACGGTGCTTTTACCGCTCCCTGCCCCTGCAATGACTGCGCAAGCTCCTTTATAAAAATTAATCGCTTCTAATTGTTGTTTGTTAAACTTTACAGTCATTCTAAATAATTCCCCCTTTTGTTCCCTCTTCTGTTTTTTCTAAATATGTAAATAAAGCATTGACTTTCTCTTGTTGAAGTGAATTATTTTCATGCATAGCTATGTATTCGTTAATTTTCTTGTCAATATATTTTCTGCTCGGTGTCCATCTTTTAACAATTTTCAAAGCAGCTTCAAAGTCGTTAATGTTAATACTCGAAGTATTAGGTACATTTAGAGCTTCAGATACTTTTCCATAGCATTGCATCAACAACCCTCTATAAAATAAAAGGTGTTCTGGACTGCCAATTGGCTTTACATAATCAAACACTCTACTTTTAGCAGCATTTTTAAACTCCAGAAATTTTCCTGATTTATCATGTTGGAAGGTAAAGAATGTTTCATCATATTCTTTAAATTTGCCTTCCATCTTTGAAATTTCTTCTGCATTTTCACTTTCTTTTAAAGACAACTGCTCAACTTGTAGCTCCAGCTCTTTTTGTTTATCAGCCATTTTTATAAAATCTTCACTTAATCTATTCACTTTTAAGCTTAATACCTTGTCCATGAGCATATCAATTTCTCCGTTTGACATTTTGTTCAATTCCAATTCATTAATCGCCATATTAAACCACCTCAATAATATTATTTTTATTCGTAATTTTTCTCATTTCTTTGCACCAGGATTCCACATGCCCGATTACAGAATCAAGATTGTTCATTATAATTTGATTGTCACTCATATCCCTAATGGCCTTTGCATACTTTACAGGCGCCAAACTACCTTTTAGCACTTTTTCAATCTCCCAAACCATTTCAGAAAGCTCTGAAGTGGCCTCAACTTGTCTCCCTAGATCATCCTGCTCTCTTGTTACGGCCTTTAATTTGTTTGTTAGCTCCTCATATTCCTTTACTTTCACATCACTCCTTTCAAGTTGTTGCTCTAAGATCATTTTTTGTTTTGATAAGTTTTCATATTTTTTATTTTTATACTCTAATTCTTTTTTTAATGTGTCTATTTGTTTGTAGTCAGTGTTATCAATGACTTTTTCAACAACTGTCTTGTTTTTCTTTTCTTGGTTTAATTCATAACTAAGATTCTTATTATCCTCTTCAGCTTTCCTCAACTTAGCTTCAAGTTCTTTGTATTGCTTTAATGTCTTAACTTCTCCATTTAAGACTGCTTCCTTAGCTTGTTTCTTTGAGTCGGTTGATTCTGATGAAGGCTTTGCAATTTCATATGTTAAGGATACTGGCAGGTCTTCGAGTAAATTTCGTTCATCCACATTATGGACAATCAAATTATGCCTTTGAATCAATTTGTAAGCAGTTTGCCTTCTAAAACCAATAGACTCAACCCATTCCTGAAAGCATCCATATCCATTCTTAGCGAGTATGTCTTGCGCTTCCTTTAGTTCTCTTCCCAGCTCTGTATAAGCCTTGCCTACAATCTCACGCATATTAACTTCTTTTTGTTTAAGAAAGTCAGCAGTTGATTGATCGACTAAATCATATTTGAACTCTGTTGATAATTCGTTTGTCATTGTCTTTACATCCTTTCCAAGTTGCCGTTCCGATCCATTTTTAACTTTATGTTTTTCAAAGGGTTGTCCTCTTTTTTCGCTTTTGTTGATTTGGAACCATCTTCATCATGATCAATCAACTCACTTGCTATAAGCTCTTGAAGCTTGTCTATTCTTTTCTTCTGGCTTTTAACTTTGTTGCTAAGTTTATTGATCTTGTCGTCTTTATCAGCTATTAGTTTGTTTGTTCCAGTCTTTTCATGTTTCAAAGACAAAATTTCGTTTTTAAGATCAAAGATTTCTTTTGTTGAGATTTCTGTCATGTTTTGCACAGATTGCTGCATATTAAAAATCGGCGTTAACATGTTCTTCACCTCATGTAGAATTTGTATATTGTTCGACTTCATCATTTCTTTAATTACATTTGTATCTGAAGCAGGCACAACAACTTCTTTCCTTTCATGAAAAACCGATGGAACAAACTCTTGTTGAGTACCGTCCTCCTCATTTGTGAGTTCTTTTCTTACCTTAATGGCTGTATCTGAATTTTTAAGGATCATTGCCAATCTTAAAGCTGCTCTTTTAGGAACGATATATAGCTTAATGAATTTCCCAGGCATATTATATTTATGCTTAAATCCTTCAAGCTCTAATCCTTCTAGTTTCTTCAGTCCGTCTTCAACCAAAACCTCATTATTTCTGTGGATGTATGTAGTTAATGTAGGTACTTTCATTCCGAAATACTCTGACAAGAATTTTATTGAGGTATGTTTTTTGTCACCTAGCATCTTTAACTTTTTCACTTTGTCCAAGGCATCAATTCGATCCATGTACTGCTCTCTTTCACTTTCTTTGATTAAATATAGATTGGTATTCTTCATGTTATGTATTCTCCTCTTTAAATTTTTTAAGTTTAATGCGTCCTTAAAACATTTTATTTTTATTCTTAAAGTATGTTCACTTCACTGTTGCTTTAACTTGATTAGAGTATAGCATGAGCATTTAAAATTAACAATAGTTATTTTATTTTTATTCTAAAAAAAGAAGAACATATTATCGAGGTTCAGCTTGCTGAAACGAGACGGCCGTAAAGGCACTTTCTTTACGGACGAATTTATTATTTTTTATTTAATTATTTTTCTGGTTCTCCTAAAGACTTAGGCTCTGAAACCCTTGATATGACTGGCTTATTTTTTAAGTTTAAGAGGTTTGTCCTCTTTATCAGGTATCGAGCCAGTTTGTGAGCAGCTTCCTCATTCTTAAAGAAGGTATGTACAAAGTTATTTCTTCTCCATCCCTAATAGCTGACCTCCATACCCATTGCACTAACTCAGACAATGCAAATGCGTCCTGGTCTATTGTAATACTGTACTTTTCTTTAAAATAATTATACAGAACAGTATTCGTATATCTGTTTATTGTATAAGCTAAATGTTTCTTATGCTTAAACTCATTTGTAGCACGTGCATTACATGAGACAAACCCCTTTGTATACCCATTGCCCTTTATTCTGTTCTTATGGTCTGAATAAGTCGTCCACATAGCTTCATCACTTGACGACTTAACAATATTATTAAAGTAATTGAATACATTGTTCTTCACCTTTTTGATGGTGTATGGTGATTTATTTTTATACCAATTAGAAGACAGTGAAAACTCCAGTTGTCCTATTGTGTTTAGATTTCCTTCATATATTTTTATTTTGTTTCTTAACTCTTTCTTAAAGCTCCTTTCATAATCAGGACGGTGATCAATGAAGCTATACTGTCCATCCATGTAAGCTGAACTGTACTTTTGATACTTAATGTTGTTCAGATCGTAGTAATATTTTTGTATTTGAGCATCAAACATATATGTAAGTATGTAAACTTCCTTGAATAACTGGAATACGTCGGCAGGAAAGTTCCAAATCAATATATTATCTTTGAAATACATTAGGTTGTTATTTAACGCCATATCTCGAATATCATCGTATCGTGTTTCATAGTCTTTTTTTTCTTCATTCCATTTGACAAAACCGTTTTCAATATAAATCAGATTGGAATCAAACAGTGTGGTTAGATCATGTTTCTTTACCTGTAATTGTTCCACTACTTCCATGACTTCATCTAATATCAGTGTGTAATTGCCTGCAAGTATAAGTTCCTTTGTCTCGTCGTTTGCGTTTTTAAAAAGGTTATGAGTTGCCACAATGTTTTTATTCTGTGATAAGAGTTCGTGAAAGGATTCAAACTTATACTGTGTTTTATCACCTTTCTTCTTTACTTTAGGTTCAAAAAATTGTTTGGACTTTATGCTTTTCTTTATGCGCTCAACTTCATTTAAATAAGGTGTGATGAATATAAAGGTTTCTTCTTTACTAGCAGAATTCATTTTGTTAATCGCTGCAGATGTCTTACCGCTCCCCATAACCGAATCAATTATTTTAATTTTATTCATAATATATACCGACTTCCCCCTTTAATATTAAAAATAAAGGAACGGATAAATGTTTTACCGCTCCTTCTCATATATGAAACTCAATTGTTGATTCTTTCTTCAAGATCATGAATACGTCTTTCAAGCCCAGAGAATTTCTTATCATTGTATCGGTGGTCACTTTCAATATTCTTGTTAATAATCTTAAGCATGGATACAACCTCTTCAGGTTCATTTTCTTCGATCCGTTTAACCGTTTCTTTAATATCCTTAACGTCCTGCTTAATTGTGTTAATATCCTTGGAAAGTTGCTGTATTGCTTTAAGGATCTGATTTTCCATTCCGCTCACCTCTAATAAGCTTAGTATAGCATGATGTTAGCTAGATTTGTTTACCTTCTTTTGGCGTATACAAAGTAAGCGATCCATAACAAAATAACAATGATACACGTTACTATGAAGATAGCCGTAATAAGCGACTGTATTCCGCTGCTGAAATAATCTTTGATAAACAGGAACAATAAGAATAAAACAACAAATGTAATGTTCGTAAACCACAATGAGAATCGTTTCATATTTACAATGTGCTTGTCCGTGTTATAATATGGGTAGTGACTAAAGGGGAATTAATCCCCTTTAGCGTGTTATCTGCGTATACGTTTGCGTTGTCTCTTGCTACGGAGGCGCTTGCGTGTACGCTTTTTATTTTTGCTTTCTTTATTCTTCATCAGGTTTTGAATCTTCTCAGCTATCGTTAAACAGTTGATGATTAAAACCGTGATAGGAATAAGGAAAGCAATTGTTATACCCACTTTCTCAAGCACTCTGTTCACCTCCTTTCCTATAACTCTATTATAGCACATTTTCCCTTCGAAGTCATTTTATTTTTACTCTTAAAATGGATTTTTTAAATTATTTTGGACTATTATTCATGGGTGTTTATAGGCTGTATAAGGCGTGTATGTGGATTGGATACCAATGATACTATGATCAAATTAAAATTGATTCTAGGTGTATTAGAATGCTTCTGATGATGTGTGGTTAGTGTGTTATAGGATGGATATATGATGACGTGTGGTGAAGATAAATGTGTTTTAGGTAAGATGAACATAGGCAATGAGATGAAGGATGAGAAGGAATATTATTAGAGTGAATATAAAATAGGTGAGTGGATGAAAATGTATAAGATAGATTAAAAATAAGACTTCGATTTGCTCCCTCTCGTTATACACACGATTATTTTTTATGAATACATATTCACTTTTAAATTGACCGCTTAATTATTTTTTCAAAAATAAATATTGTTTTTCATTTGAAATTGTGTTAGCTTTGCAAATTTATCAGCCAAATCATAAAAACCCTACATAACGTATCTTATATAGGGAATTAAATACCAATATATAGGGGGTATATTAACATCTAAAGACCAAAAAATAGGAACAAATGTACCCCTAGCACTTCCATTTCCACACCCAACTTATTTTTTCACTTTCCCATTTTTCAGCCTATTTTCGCATCGTAGCCGCTATCGTAAAAGCCTATAATATCAATGTTTTTCTACCCCTCATTCTCACCTTTTTCATTGGATTTTTAAATAAACAACCACTTTTCCTCTCTCCTGTCTACGTTTTACGATCACAAAACACCTATTATCCCCTTTGACAGCTCTAAAACATTGCTATATCAACTAATTAACCCTTTCCGATCTTCATTGACGATAAGCACTTTTTTAGCTCACGATCACCAAGGGGGGTCATAAAAAATCAAAATAAAAAAGCCACCAAAATAGGCAGCTTCCCTTTAAAATTAGCGCTTTAGTCTCTTCAGTGCCTCCATATAAGAGGTCTTTTTCGATTCCTTGTTCTCCAGTTTTTTCGGTTTAAATAAATCCTCTCTACGGCGATTCTTCGCTTTATAAACAGTTGTTTCTTTAACTTCAGTGTTCCCATTTTCAATTAAATCATCTAACTGCTTCATTCGCTCATTGATCCAGGTTAATCCACTAAGAATCGTTATCGCCCTATTACCTTTATCATAATGCCCTTTAAATAAGTCTAGGGGCATCTTGTTATCAAAGACATTAAACAGCTCATTATACGATATATGTTCCGTTAAGAACTCATGAACATCCAGAATAACTCCAGCTCTCATCACATTTGTAAACTCAACAGGAGTGAAAATCGAATTGTTCCACGACTTTTGTATATCTTCATGCAGCTTATCAAAATACTTACCCTCATTTGTAAATTCATTGAGGTCTGTTTGAGCAATAGTCATGATTCCTGGTGTGTCAAAAAGCTGATTTAAATCCTTCCTGTCTAATGTACTGATCTTTGATCCTCTGTCCGTGTAATTGAGTAAGACTTCGATTAAATCAAGGAACATCTTGTTTGTCTCCTTGTATAGTCTGCTTTCAGAAATCTTCCCTTCATATTTGCGTAAAACCATTTGATTATCCAAAGGTAAAACACATGTCTCTGGCATAGATAAGTCATCAAGTAACTCCAGTGAATTCATCTGGTTAACCAATACCTCATTGTTGTCAGGGAGGATTGGTACAGCAACTATTGTTTTATGAGTAAGACATTCGTTTAACAATTCTAATAATATAGGGGCTACCCCTGAACCGGTTCCACCAGCTGCAGAAAAAACTACGAAAATAACTTGTACTGAAGGCTTTTCCATTGTGTTCTTTATGAACTCAATAGAGGACTCCCAGTTATTTTTCATATGTTTCGCTGCTACGTTTCTGTCTTTACCTACTCCTTCTGTCCCTACCAGATGAAGCTTATCTTGAATATTGATTAATGAATTAAGGTCTGAAAGTGAATAATTTATTGCAACAGAATGAAATCCTCTCTTCATTGCTTCATCCGCTATACTTCCACCGGCCTGACCAACTCCAATAAATCCAAACATTAAACCCTCTCCCCTTCTAATTGATATCTCAAAGCTTCTTGACCATATTGAGTAATAAAAATTGTATGCTCTTTACTGTTTTTCACTATATTAATAAACTGCAAGGCCTCAAGACGATCAATGCTCTTTCTAAAAGTAGCATCAGTTAGTTGAGTTTTAGCTTGAATGGTTTTC
The DNA here is from genome assembly GCF_032461585.1 of Bacillus sp. IS1. NCBI lineage: Bacteria > Bacillati > Bacillota > Bacilli > Caryophanales > Bacillaceae > Bacillus > Bacillus sp. IS1. The sequence goes on from NZ_JAWCWR010000001.1 coordinate 1,083,390, forward strand.
TTCCTAATTGATTTAAACTTTAAATCAGCCCCTTCATCGCTCAATAAGCCTAGAATATACAGATCATTTCGAGTTAAGTTGTCAATGACAGAAGCAAAATAAGTATCCATGTGACCCCTCCTTAATATCTGATGATTTTGAAGTATCTTGGTTGATATACAATTATTATATTGCCTATTTGCATTTAAATGCAAATATTTTTGTATCTTAATGCAAATAATCATACTCTGCTTGTATGTAAACCAGTCATTTTATAAAATTTATTCAAACAGCAAAAGGATGATTTAAATGGAATATAGGGTTAAAAGTAAGTTGGATTCATTTCTAAACAGCAAAGGTATTGAAAAAGGCTGGTTAGCAGAGCAAATAAAAGCTGAAAGAGCAAGTATATCTAGATGGTGTAAAAATGACAGCGAGGGATTTGCAACCGTCCTCCCTAGTACATACAATCTTTTATTGATGGCACATATTCTAAATTGTAAAGTTGACGATCTTTTTGAATTAATCGAAATTAAATCCAATTAACTTTGGATTTTTATGTTTACAAGAGTAAAAATAAAATATATAATAAAGACACAACCACATGAAGTGGTCTTTATTTTAATTACTTTAAGAGTAAAAATAAAATAGTATGGAGGTGTAAGATGAAAAAGCAGTATTTATTTAGTCATTTAATGGGATTTATTGAGGGAAAAGTAGTCGATGGGACAGCAACACCCGAAGAAGAATACCTTTATCAGGATTATAAATGGTACGGAAAGATTAATAAGCAAAGCTTTACATATCGAAGTTTAGTAAATCAATATCTTAATAGCGAATATTAAGCACTTTTAGAGTAAAAATAAAATAAAATAAATGGAGGGGATTGATTGAAAAGAAAAAAAGACGGATTGTCTAAGCAAGTTCACATATACAGCGTGGACACATCAGCATTTTATAATGACAAAGAAAATTCATTACATAATAAGATTTTGAAGTCTTATAGATACAGAGATTATCTTAAGACATTAGACAATGTAAATAATAAACATAAGAAATACATATCACAAAGAATTACATACCTTAAAGAATGCCTCTATTCCGCATTCGGAGAACATAGTAACATAAGAACACTTCGAACTGACAGTTTAAGGGACAATAAAGTGATTTCTTTATTTGATTCAGTGTTGACCCGAACATTAGGAATTAAAGAAAACACTCTTTCTGAGGAAATCATGGTTGTACAGACTTACCATTTTGAAGTATTGAAGGACATTATTGATCAGGGATTTTTACATAACAATGAAAAATACGTTTATTTCACGAGCAGCGCCGGTCAAATTCGTACAAAGAAGTCATGTTTCATTAAAAAAAGCACCTACGATAAGTATCAGGATGCTTTGACATGCGGCTTGAGTATTGAAAAGATTAACTCCCTTGGTGGTAGCAGCATTAACAAATGGAATAGCTATATGGCCTTATCTAACAGCGCCAGCAGTCCTTGGGAGATTGATATTGATAAAGCTATTGTTGTCAACGACTTAGAAACTGATGTGTCGAGTCTCGTTGACTACATTGATCGAGACACATACGAGATCACACGAAAAACAATGAACATTCCCATTGAACATACAGATGGCTGCGGAATGATACTCCCCACTCTAAGTCGTAAAAGCTTCATGGTAAGGCTCCCATGGGTAAAGGGTTTATTAGTCCCTTTTGATTTTCGTAAATTTGCTGAGGAAAACAAAGCTTTTAAAGTAACTGATATATACGGCAAGGAATGGGACGTAGTGAAAGATGATGTTCAAATTATCTTCACTAAAAGCCAGTTTAAAATGTGGAAGTATTATTCATCGTGGGAAGAATATCAATACAATTATAAAAAATATGGATGCTTAGGGGCAAAACTCAACGAAGAAGATCCTTCTGTTGAAGGTAAACTCACTTATCAAATGCTCCAGACACTTACAGATATCTCCGATGAAGAATTAATTCAAATGAGCTCAAAGACTGTAAAAGAGATTACCACATTGGGAACTGACAAAGAAACCATGTTAAGAGTTCTTGGAGCTACGGAGAAAAAGAAACATCGGACAGCTCTTCAGGACGCTTTACTTCTATATCCAGAACTTCTTAACGATGATCACACGAAAGAAATTATTAAAAATAAAAAGAAAAGCATGATTAAAGATGCCAAATCAGGAAAATTGCTTGTTGATGGTGCTCGTTATACATACTTATGCCCTGATCTATATGCTTTCTGCGAAAAATTATTTCTGAATATCCAGAATCCAAAAGGACTGCTTTCAGGAAATGATGTCCATTGTTCTTTATATGATGAAGGGTATATTGACATCCTCCGCTCCCCTCACCTATTCAGAGAGCATGGTGTTAGGTGGAACAAAAAAGATAAGAAATATGAAAAGTGGTTCATTACCCCAGGTGTTTACACAAGCATTCATGATCCGATATCTAAGTTGCTACAGTTTGATAATGACGGGGATAAGGCCTTAATTATTGCTGATGAGTTAATCGTTAATATTGCCAAACGTAATATGGAAAACATCGTTCCGTTGTATTATGAAATGTCTGTAGCTCAGAAACAAGAGATTAATAGCAGGAACATCTATGAAGCACTAACTCTTGCTTATGGGATCAATATCGGGGAGTACAGTAACAACATCACTAAGATATGGAACAGTGACAATATAAATCTGGATGTGATCAAATGGTTATGCATGGAAAATAACTTTACTATCGATTAAATTTATAGTCGCGTCGCATAGCGATATGCGGATGAAAAGTCAGTGAACCTAGAAATCTAGGGTGTACATTCAGCGAAAAGTAGCGATAGGAAATGATCGTCAATGAGTGTGCTAACAGGGGAATTCTAATTAATACATTTTACATTTTTGAACAATGATATTTAAAACAAGGGGGTGACAAAGTGAAGTTTATAAATGAGGATGAGCATAAATATTTGAGTGGGATATATAAGATTGAGCAGATAAGCACCGGCTTAATATATGTGGGGAAAACTAAGATGAAATTTATTAAGCGTTACTGGCATCACACTTGGAAGCTGAAAAACAATTCGCACTGTAATCGACATTTGCAGAATACCTGGAATAAATATGGAGAAAACGATTTCCAATTTCATGTATTGCAAACAGTTGATCCAAACTCAGATATGAACGAATTAGAAACTCACTACATAAATGAACTAGGTGCCTATTTAAATGGCTTTAACATGACCACCGGCGGAGAGGGCAAGAGTAATTGTAAGATGTCTGACTCCACCAAAAGAATTATTGGGGAAAAGAATAGGATTAATAACACCGGAAGAAAGCTTAGTGATGAGACTAAAGCCAAAATGAGTAAAGCGAGAATTGGCAGAAAGCTCTCTCCGCAGCATAAGGAAAAGCTTTTACAATCTAGAATGAATAAAAGGCATTCGCCAGAATCTAGATTAAAGATGCGTCAGTCTCATTTAGGGTCAAAAAATAAATCCTCAAAAATAAATGAAACGAAAGCATACGAGATAAAAGTTCGTTTGATTAATGGAGAAAAGATGTCCGAAGTATCAAAGTCAATGTGTGTTTCCTACCCCATCGTTAAATCAATATTAGAGTGTAAAGTATGGAATCATATTCATGTTACTGGGTGGGACGACTTTATTCTTAAATACAAAAGCAAGAAGAAAAGCACTCTTACTCCAAAAGAAGTATTTCGCATAAGAGAACTTCTTAAAAAAGGGTTATCAGCACCCCATGTTGCAAAAATGTGTAACATAAAACCCAATGTTGTCTATGGAATTAAACAAGGAAGAACCTATAAAAATGTAAAATGAATGTAGAATGTATTATATGAAAACCCTGTGCCAAGCGTTTACATCATGCTGGGAAGCACTTGTAAATGAAGGTGCAACGACCATCCTTTATGGAGTAATAATAAGGTGAAATTCCTTATTATGAAGCGCTGACCATCTGTCTAGCACAGATGATGATATGGTCTATTCCCTAATAAAATATCGGGAAACCGAGGGTATCAAAGTTCGCAAAAACCTTATTCATGCCCACCCGTCCTGATCATGTTGATGAAAAAATCAAAGATTACATAAAAAATAAAGTCCCCTACTTCTTCATAAATGCAAAGGATAAAGAAGAACATAGCGTTGAGTTAATTAATGAAAGCACAGTAAATAAGTTAGACTCCATTATCCCTTCTGACCGAATTAATTTCGCAGCTGTTGCAGGAAAGTTCGATTATCGTTTCCTGCTCAAGAACAAAGAGATTAAGTTGGACGAGGCAATTATTAGTGAGTACAAACGATTAGACCAACACAAGAAATGGCTCATGAATGATGAAGACATTAAGCCTGGACAAAAACTTTATGTTTATAAGGTTATCAAAGACAGATTGCTGAAGATACACGAAGACGAGCAATATGTTGCCGATGTTTTGGTTAAGCATTTATATAAAAAGAAAAGCAAATTCAAATCAACATTGTGGGAGTGCTTTGGAAATGTTATTTTAAATAACTTAATTAAAAACCAAGCCACACTTAGATTATGTGCTCGATGCTCCAAGATTTTGCGAAGTGAGTCCAATAAGAAAAAGTATTGCGAAAAGTGTGCTCAAAATGCCAAAAGGGAGCAAAGAAGAATAGCTGATAAAAAGTATAAAGCAAAAAAGCGATAAAATAGAAAGTGCCTTGAGCCTTACTCCCCCAAGGGGTACAGCGACTTTACCGGAAAAAGTTTAACGAAAAAAGCGCCTTGAACCCTTGATATGACTGGTCTGAAAGCCCTTTTTGAGATAATCGCCATAAGGGAGAAAGAAAGCTAATTTCTACATATAAGGGTGAGTACGTCTCCCATTTTTCAAAAGAAGCACAAACGTTACCGTAATTATACTTTAACACAAAAATAAACAATATCACTAGGAGGAATTAAAACATGAACAAAACAGAATTTGTAGGAGAAGTTGCAGAAAAATTAGGAGTTACTAAGAAAGAAGCTGCGCCTAAAGTAGAAGCAGTATTTAATGTGATCGTTGAAACACTTACAAAAGGTGAATCAATTTTGATTCCTGGAGTTGGGAAATTTGAAGTTCGTGAACGTGCAGCTCGTAAAGGGAGAAATCCACAAACGGGTGAGGAAATTGATATTCCGGCTACAAAGGTACCTGCATTCAAGGCTGCCACAGCTCTAAAAGACGCGGTGAAAGCTTAATATATAAAGTGGAGGATTGGTATCTCTCCCCTCTTTAACCTATGAATGTGGTGGCGGAATAGGTAGACGCTTAGACGAACATAAGGACGGTACTGTGAAGTAGTACGGAGCTACATAATAGTCGATTTGGCTAACGGTTGTTGAAATCCGTTCATGAGAGGTGCAAATCCTCTCCCGTATTCATCTCCAGGTTAATTAATTAGAATTCTTTTATTGATGGCATGGGGGTGTCGTCAATAATAAGCTGTTTACTGATATGTGGGATATCAGTTCTCCGCTAATATTCATTTGTTTGAGGACTTGGAATGCCAGGGTTTCGGATAAGTGGATATTAGCGGGGTATTGCCCCATCGTGGATTAAGCTTTTTCTAAACATGTTTATCCTACTTTCATACGAACAAAAGCATTAAATTCGACTTTACAGCTATAACTGGTCATTGTGGTTAGTCGGATAATGGTCATTTATGAGGGTTCGAGGTTAACTCGGATGTCTGTATCTTAATGAGATAGGTAAATGGCTATTATCGGGCTAAAAATGTCTATAGGCAACAACTTAGCCTCTAAACTTTTCAGGACGGAGGGTCAAATTTGGTTGAATTTGATTATGATGAATTAAAGAAGACAATCCTCAAAAACTCCAAAGCTAATGGAATTGAAATTAATGATGAGCAAATTGAATTGTTTATCTCTTCTGAAGAAGAGTATATGAGGAGTATTGGTTTGATCTCTGAATAATTACAATACCAGAGGCAAGTGTTAATGCTTTTAAGCCACCTACGGCAATAGATGGCTCTTTCTCAGTAGACGGCAATCTACTGATTTAATTCTTTCTTTACTTCTGTAACAATCTTTTGAATGAGATTCTCAAACGCTTTTAAAGCAAGAATGCCTATCACAGTAATAAGCATAAAAATTAATTGCGGTGTATTGCTTCGGCTTGCACTTAGGTAAGGTAGATGCGTCTCCCTTCCCTATAAATAATGCCCTTGTAAGCTTTGATGCTTATTAGAGGTAATCAAAAATTTTTCCGGGTTAGTGAGGCTTTGTAATTACATACCCTCGTAAAATAAGTGGGATGGCTTTTGAGCGCTTGATCACCGCTCCCATTTCACAGAAAAGGCTTATTTTCGGTCTTGCCTTTTCAATTTCACTTCATCTCCTTCAATGTTCTGTATGGAGACTTATCTTTCCCATGCACATACCTCCTTACACGGGTCAGAGAAAACTGTGCAAAATAAATGGCGAGCGTTTGAGACGCTTTGTTTCTCAATAAGGCGTGTAACCCGACAAGAGCATTTTAAATGCCATTGAGAAGGCTTATTAGGGTCTTTCCTTCTCAAATTATTTTTCCCTTGGGCTCAGACTCTGCTGAGCAGTTGGCAAGCAACATAAAAACTTGATATATAAGATGTTGGCAATAGGAACTTTAAACACATTCCAGAAAGTGTGTATTATTTGTTGTCATAGCTCCATCTGCCAGGTGTAGAAGGAGCCAGCTGGATTTCGCACAGCGATAACCAGCCTTTTATGCTCATGTACCTTGATGTACAAGGAGTTTCTGAAGACGTTATTTGGCGTCTTTTGTTATTTTCGACTTACAAAGATTTCGATCGATGAATCCGTAATCAGCGTATTCCCTGTCGATTTTGCGTACCTACTTGGGTTAATGAATAATATGTAAGGAAACGCTAATTTCGTATAATTTTCAAGGGAGGACGAAAAAGATGGACACAAATATTCGCGTTAAAGTTATGTATGATGACACGGTATATAATAAGTGGGGCGAGATTATTAATGAAACTTATGCCGGCGAGATTATCGATGCTATCCTTAACGAAGCCACTGAAGAATATTTTGGAAAGGATCGGAAAGGTCGCAAAGTATTTGTCGGATCTCTCGACATGTACGGCAGGATCGTACTGGAACCTGGATTTAAATTAGTAAACCTCAAATAACGCAATCAGAACGAGGTTTCCGCACCCTACGGCGGAGGTCTTTTTGTGCTTGCGTTTCACTTTACCGATCAGCCGGAATGCGCTTCCGAGCCTTCCGGTACGCAAGTTATCAATAATCTCCTTCGGGCGTTTCCCCAACGCCTATCCGACTTATCTTTTCATCTCCTTTATATCCCCTTTTCGGACGTTACCGATGCTTCGGATCATCGGGCTTCCGAAGGAGCTTATTGAACGAAAATAAAACACATATTGGAGGAATTTAATTTGGCTAAGAAAGTTCATACAGTAAATTTAAAAGGTAACTATACTTACATTGATGGGATTATTGAAGAAGAAACAAAAACGGACATCGAGCGTTATGATCTGAATTCAATTTTAAAATCATTTGACGGTCGGAAAGTGAAGATTTCTATTACCGAAGAAGACGAACTTCCACAAATCAATGAGTAGGTGGTGACTGAATGACAGCTATTTTAGATACTGTTTTACAGCGAGAAAAAGACGAATCATTTACTGATTATCATATTAGACTTTTCAAAAACAAAGATACTTATCACATTGACACAAAAACAATTGCTACACTATTAAATAAAGATCAGGGAACCAACTATGATGAAAGCAAATGGCGTAAAGACTTTAAACAATTTGAGCGCTGGCACGATTACTTTATCTCAAAGAATATGAACAAAGAAGTTCAACAAAAACATGAAGAAATTCGCATTGAATCCGAAAAACAAACAATCAAAGCACGAGATCAAAAAAGAGAATTCCGGAAATTCATTGCCAATCAAGCACGGTTTGAACAAATTAAAGATGATGTTGTTCAAGCTATTGCATCTCTAGAGTCAAAAAGACCCCTTCGCTTCACCTTCCCATCCCCCGCTATTGCTGAAAAACATGGACTTGCTCTATTCAGTGATTGGCACTTCGGAATGGAAATCGATAACCGCATTAATAAATTCAACAAAGAAATCTTCAATGAGCGTGTAGAACATCTAACCAACAAAGTGATTGAGTATGGTAAACAGAATCATGTTTCCACACTGCACGTAGCAAATCTCGGTGATTTAATCGGAGGTCTTATTCATGTGTCTACAAGAGTTCAGGCCAATGAAGATGCTGTAGAACAAATTAAATATGTATCAGAAACGCTTGCAGAAGTGCTAGCTATGTTGGCAAGTGAGTTTCAAGAGGTTAAGTTCTACAACGTGGCAGGAAATCACGGTCGCCTCTCCCCTTCTAAAAATGATGTAGGGATTAAAGAAAACTTTGAATACCTCATTAATTGGTACCTCGAAGCCAGATTGAAGAACATAAAGAACATCTCCATTGAACCTGAGCAAGACGGTTTCATCCCCGCTAAAATCAACAATCAGGAAGTCGTGTTTGTACACGGACACTACGATCGTGTTGATCAGTGTGTAACACGATTGCCTCAATTACTTGGCTACATCCCTTCTTACATATTCGGTGGTCATATTCATCACAATTATGAAAAAGAGTATGGCAGCACAACAGTTGTAGTAAACGGAGCGCTTGTCGGTGCGGATGATTATGCTATGCAAGGTCGGTTCGGAACAAAACCTTCTCAAAAATTTATGGTTTTTGATGATGCAGGTATTGAGGCTACATACATAATTCGCTTTAAGAATGATACACACAACAGAGCCTAATCGAAGTATTAGGACATTATTTTTTCAACTAAGGGAGCCTCGATGTAGGCTCCTATTAACTTTGTTTATTGAGGAACTGCATAATCCGTTAAAAAAGGGGGTTAAATATTGAGCGCTGCTTCATTTATTAACGAATTGTCTATTCATTGGGATCAATTTTCGGAAGAATTTAAGAGGACAATTACTGAGTCTTTGTTTCAAAGGAGAGAATAAATTTGGAATTAGCAATGCACGAAGTTTATAACCTTCACTTGTATGATAAAACAACTGAGGAATCTTTAATTGATTTAACATCTCTTCAAGATGTTGAAATCTTTTATAGCGATGAACATGAAACGTATTTGATTTTTGCAAAGAACGCTCTGTTAAACTTTGATGTACTTAAATTTTTAGGCGATTATAAAGCCCCTACCTCCTTTGAATCAAAGTTAGGGAAGAAACAATATATTTCAGTTTTAAAAGAGACTCCTCGCTCTGAATTCAAATTATTAGCTGAAACAATTGGTCGCCATATTGAGACAACAAAGTCACACAAGGTTACTTTAGAATTTAACAATGTCGAAATTATTTCTAGAGCAGAACTTAAAGGTGCTAGTGGTGAGGTATCAGGTTTAGATTTGATTTTCAAAGTAAACCCATTAGATAACGAATTCTTCAAAATTCACTATTGATAAAACTTTAATTTTATCCAAATCAAAGGGAGATTTTTATGAGCATGATCATGTCTGCAGTTGCACGTTCGGAAAAATTCAAATACAAAGAAATTGACTTTGACAAAGTTAAAACAGTCGAAGATGTAAAGCTTTTGCTCAGTAAATTCAGCTTTAATGTCCCTGAAAAAGATTGGGAGAAATTTAGTCATTTAACTAAAGATGAAGTTAAAGAGACTGTTTGGACGAACTATTAAAAACAATGCGATGAGGATTGATGAAAATGAATAAGACAGAGTTTGATTACCTCTAGGTATTGAAATTAAGAGAGGATTTCATCACGATGAAGTCCTCTCTTCTTTAGTTTAAGCACCTTTTTAGAACGCCCAGTGATGATTACGATCCCCCTTTCGTTCTATTGCTGGGCGTTTTATAAAACGTGTTTTTAGAAATTAACGGAGGTGAGTAGATGAATATTGAAAAAATTGTTTGCTCCTGTTGTGGAAAAGAAAGAGACGCAGGGCAATATTACGCCTCTGCCTCCCCTTTTCACGCTGCAACAGGTAAGCTACACGTCTGTAAACAATGCTTATTAAAAATTGCTGACTCAGACATAGAAAGTCCTATCCATATACAAAATCTTTTACGAATGCTTGATAAACCATACTTACACACTACCTGGATTTCTTCAATTGAAGAAGCAGCAAATAGAAATAGGCATTTATTTTCAATTTACATGAAGAATTTAGGTCTAAGACATAACCGCATGAAAACATGGCAAGACAGTGAGTTCGACGAAGATGGCACGAAAACGCAGCAAGAAATAAACGTAGATCATCCATCTAAAGATCATGGCATTCAGTTAGATGATACCAATAAAAATGATGTATTAAGGATGTTGGGATATGATCCGTTCGAAGGAGAAATTGAGAGTGATAAACGTCTTCTTTATAATAACCTAGTCAACTTCCTTGACGAAGGAACATTAGAGGACAATTTCAAACTGCCCGCTGTAATTGAAATTGTAAAAGGATTTAATCAAATTGATAAAATAAACCGAGCAATTGCGACAATTACAAGTGACGTAGCTAATATGTCTAATCAGGCAGGCGGTATTAAATCCTTAATTGACTCCAAAGAAAAGATTCTCAAATCCATGCTGGCTTTAGCTAAAGACAATGGTATCTCGGTAAACCATAACAACAATAAAAGCAAAGGTGCCGGGACTCTTTCAGGAATTATTAAAACACTTCAGGAGAAAGGCTTTGAAGAAGGAGAAGTTAATCAATTTGATATTGAAACAGCACAAGGGATAAGACAAGTAGCTGATTTAAGCAATAAAAGCATTATGGATCAATTGCAATTTGACGAAAATGATTATACTTCAATGATCATGGAGCAAAGAGAAATTATTCAGAGCTTAGATGCAAGAACAATCACTCTTGAAGAAGAAAATCGGAAGCTTAAGAAAGAATTATTTAGCTTGAGAAAAACAGAAGGAACTTTGACAAATGACTAAAGCCAATATGTCTCAACGGAAAATAGATGGATTTATTAAGCTTGCTGAAGTCATTCAGTGGGGACGAAAAAACCCGGTCAAATTTGTAGAAAGATTCTTCGGAATGGAACTTTTAGATTATCAAAAGTACGCTTTTACTGAAAGTTGGTACAAGCAATATGTTCTTTGGTGCATGGGGCGAAACTCAGGAAAAACAACACTGGGGAGCCCTTTTATTATGGCCAAAAGTCTTCTGATCCCCAATTTCCAAGCGTATATCTTGGCTGGTGTTGGTTCACAATCGCAAGAGATGTTCTTAAAAATTGAAAAAATAGCGAAAAGAGAGATTGCATCCTTTACCGGCCTTACAGACATTTTTTATAACGAAACCGTTAAGAGTGCAGCAAACACTGATGGCTTCACCCACAACCCCGCATCATTTCAATACAAACTTTATAACGGAAGTATTGTAAATTCATTAAACGGATCCTTTGACAACAACCGTTCGAAGCGTTCTAATCTAAATTTCTATGATGAAAGTGGTTTTGCTCCTGATGAGCTTTTTACGACTTCTGAACCGTTTGCCGTTCAGAACAGTGATTTTAGGCTAGGTGGAGATGTTGATGTCACTCTATTTCCTAAACAAATGCCCAATCAACTGATTTACGCCTCGTCAGCCTCTTCAACAGATACCTACTTCTATCGAAAATATAGCGATTTTGCTAAAAAGATGTTCTTAGGAGACAAAAGATATTTTGTCGCAGATATCAGTTCAGACATTGTTATAAATGCCACCTTTAATGGAAAACTTTACCCTGTGTCTTTGCTATCCCAAGAAACTGTGGATGCAGCAATGAGAGATAACAAAGAAAAAGCTATGCGTGAATATAAGAACATATTCACCACCGAGGGATCAGACAATCAAATCATCAAACGTGCAATGATTATCAGAAATTCTGTAACTCGCCCCCCTGTTCTTGCTAATGATGGCTCCAGAAAGTTTTTAATGGCTATCGACCCTGCAAGAAATCATGACAACTCAGTATGCACAGTTGCAGAGCTAATTAATGATGAGAATGTAGGCTACCGGCTTGAAATTTCTAATAATGTTTCTTGGACTGATCTAGAAAAGAAAAAGAAAACCCCAATTAAGACTCCTGATCAAGTTAAGGATTTTAAAAGAATGCTTCTAAATTACAATGGAACAAAGGCAGCTGATTATGAAAATATCGAAAGGATTCTTTTAGATGCCGGTGCTGGCGGTGGCGGTATGAATGCCTGGGCAGATGGTTTACTGGAGGACTGGACAGATACTAAGGGTGTTAAGCACAGGGGTCTTATTGATAAACAACACGATGAGTACAAATCTTACATTTCCAAGTATCCAAATGCCAGTGACAAACTCTCCCTCCTCTCACCTCAAAAACTAAAAAGCGACATGTTTGAATCTTTAATTGAGATGATGGATTTAAACTTAATATCATTTACTGAAACCTATGATTATAAGGGAGAAATCACTTTACCTACTGATAACGGTGAAGGAAAAAAGTACAAGCTAACCGATGAAGAAATTTTGTCTTTAACAAATATTGATTTAGCAAAAGAAGAGCTTGTCAGCATCTATAAATTTTCTTCTGGGAGTAGTAGCAAAGTGAGATATGACTTGCCTCCTGATAAGAAAAGTAAAGTTCACGACGACCGTGCATATACAATTGCAATGCTTGCTTGGTACTTAAAGCAACTAAGACGTGAAAACATAACAAAAAAAGAGCATCCCAAAATTGATATGAATAAAATGTTCCTGTTTAAACAACCGCAAATTTCTTAAAAGAAAGGAGTTGAAATTTGTAACAAATGGATCAACAATTAATAAGTTTTGCGCAGCTGTCCAAGCTACTTCTCAACGACATGAGCTTAAATAATAACAAATCAGCTATTTCCTCAAAATTCACTAAAGAAAATATCATTATGTACCTTCAAAACCCTCAAAAAAGCCAAAAAGAATTGAGAAGAGTTAGCCGTTTTTTATATAACACCTCGCCTAACTATAAACGCCTGGTTCAATACTTTGCAACTATGCTCCGCTTTGATTACATAATCAAACCTTTCGATTTAAATATAGACAAATTCAAAGAAAAACCCTTTAAAGATCAATATTCCAGCATATTAAAACTTATTGAAACAATGAATCTTCAGCACGAATTCACAAAACTATTGCTAATTGCCTTTAAAGAAGACGTCTTTTATGGATATGAGCATACAACATCTGATTCGTATTTCATTCAAAAACTTGACCCAGATTATTGTAGGATAAGTTCCATTGAAGATGGAGTTTTCAACTACAGTTTTGACTTTGCTTATTTTGATTCTAATAAGGACATCTTAAAGGATTATCCTAAAGAATTTAGGGTCAAGTATCTGAAATACACCAAAGACAAAACAGGCTTAAGGTGGCAAGAACTGAGCTCCGAAAACACTATATGTATCAAGGTAAATGAGGAACTTGAATATCTACTTCCCCCCTTCTCTTCAGTTTTTGAATCAGTTCTTGATATAGATGAAACCAAAAGACTTCGCAATGTGAAAAACAAGATGGACAATTATATGATCCTAACACAAAAAATCCCCATGGATGAGAAATCTGGAGAAGCAGACAAGCTTTTATTGAACATGGAAACAGCCATTGATTTTCACAATATGGCAATGAATGCTCTGCCAGAAGAAGTTGGTCTAGTAACCTCTCCTATGCAAATTGAAGCAATTAAGCTTGAAAGAAAAAGCAATGATGCGGATGCTGTCGCAAAAGCTGAAAGAGATTATTATAATGCGGCCGGAGTCAGTCAAATATTATTCAACAGTGATGGAATGAGTGGAACAGGCCTATCTAAATCGATAATCACAGATGAGCAAGTCGCTTTTAGAGTGTTAAAACAATTGGAACGATGGCTAAATAGGAAGCTCAAAAAAATGGATAGTGAATATAAATTCAGAATTGAGCTATTAGAAACTACAAAATTGAATGTTGAAACTGTACGAGACAGTTTGTTGCAAGCAGCTCAATATGGAATGCCTGTTAAGTCTGCATTAGCTTCTACATTGGGTGTTACACAGAGCAATTTAAACAACATGGCATTTCTTGAGAATGAAATTATGAATTTGCCAGATAATTTAATACCTTTGTCCAGCTCTCACACACAAAGCGTTAAATCCGCTGGCGCCCCAAAGAAAAAAGAAGATGCTCTTTCCGATAAAGGTGTTGAAACAAGGGAAAATGAAGGAAACCTTAATCGAGAGTAATCAAATGATTTTTGAAAGGAGGTGAAAATTTGGACAAAACGGTAGATAATTATGTGCCTCTTCTCTTTCAGAGCTTGGATTCATTTGAAACAGAAGACACGCGATTCTTAAAGGTGAAAATTTGGCTGATGCATTTAGGGGAAAACCTAAATGGAAGCTATTTTAATAAAGAAGCAGTTCAAGCTGCTATCCCCTCTCTTGCTAATACTCCTATTTTATCCTACATAGAAGAGAACTCTGATGGGAATATTGATTTTTCAGACCACCGCATGGTTTTAATTAAAGAGGATGGCCACTTTAAAGTTAAGTATATCGGACAAGCTATCGGGCTCATTCCTGAGTCGAACAATGCAAAGTTTGAAAAACGAGTTTGTGATGACGGAATAGAAAGAGAATTCCTTACTTGCGAAGGACTTATATGGCAAAAATGGGACGATCCAATCGAAATATTCAACAGAAACAGCGTGAAGTCACAGTCCATGGAACTCCATGATGATTTCGAAGGGGAATGGATTGATGAAGTGTTCCATTTCACTAAATTTAGCTTTTTTGGTGCTTGTGCATTAGGAACTGATGTCCTCCCTGCTATGCAGTCTGCAACTATCGAAACTCAATTCTCAGAAGACAAAATGTTCAAAGGTATTCAAGAACAAATGGAACTGTTTAAATCCATCAACACTGATAAAGGAGGTATAAAGACTTTGGATAAAACAGAACTTTTAAAACAATTCTCTGTTACTAAAGAAGAGTTAGCCGCAAACGGAATCAATTATGAAGCACTTTCATATGAAGAGTTAAATCAAAAACTCAAAACAGCATACAAAGTTGACAGTAGCTTTTCCTTGTCAGCTAATCAGTTAGAAGCTGAATTAAAACGTGCCCTTAGTGAAGAAAAGTTTGTGAAAACTTATAGTTGGGGTGAATCTGAAGAGCGAATTCGCTATTACTACGCAGATCAAAAAGACGATGAAGTTTTTGCATTTGATAACAAAGAAGACGGATTACTGTATGGCTTCAAATTCTCCATTTCAGAAGACAAGGTGACAATTGATTTTTCAACAAAACACCGAAAGAAGTTTGAAATTGTAGATTTTATCGAAGGCAATGAATCAAAATTTTCTGTGGTGCCTGTTGAAAAACTAAAAGATGAACTTGAAGCAAAGGAAAAAGAGGTTGAACATGCTTACGCGTCGGTTAAAGAAGAAAATGAGGCGCTCAAACAATTTAAAGCTGACACTCTTTCTTCACAACGTAAGGAAAAAGAAAAAGAGCTTTATGAAAAGTTCAATCTTGAACTATCTGAAGATGATATCAATTCAGTTAAAGCGATTTCTGAAGGTTTATCTATTCAACAGATTGAAGAGAAACTCTTCACTCTTTTAGGAAAAAAGAAAGCAAATTTTTCATCTTCGAAAAAAGAAAAAGATACAACTGTGAAAATACCTTTTAATAAAGAAAATGATGATACACAACTGGTTTATGGCGGGTTGTTCGAAAAGTTTTCAAACTAAATAACATTTGGAGGAGGCATTTAAATGTCAGGAGTTGTTCGTTTAGATAATTTGGCTGCCGTATACGGCGGTGCCCATATTCATTCGGTAAAAGCAAAACTTAATGTTGAAAATGGTAATGTTGGTGTGGTTGGAGTTCCGTATGAAGGTGAACGAGAGTTGCGCCTATTTAAAAGAGCTACAGATCCAGCCAAAGAAAAAGCTGCTATTGTAGCACAAGATGAGATTATGTATGACCAGACTCGCAGATCACAAAACAATTTAAAGTATTTCAAAATTGACGCCGGTCAAATTTTTAGAGTATACGACCTTGTTGAAGGCGACATCTTTTCTGTTTCACCAGACCTAATTGATGCTCTTGGTGAACAAGTTGTAATTGGAAATAAGGTCACCTTACAAGCTAATTCTTTCAAATATAAAGAGATTGCAGAGGCAGATGTAGCCGATCAAAGATTTGTAGGGCGAATCGAAGCCATCGAAAAGATTGGCACTCAAACAGTAACCGGGAAACCTGGTTATGTGGGCGGAATGCTTGATTTAGTAGTTATCAGAGTAGAACAAAACTAATAATCATAACTTGGAGGTTAATTAATGAAACAAGATCTTGTGAAATTGGGTATTGATTTATATAAAAACAGAGTTACGGATTACTCAAATAATCAGGCAAATGATGTTATCCGTAAAGCATTTGTAGAGATTATCGGTACTGACAAACCAAACTTTAGTCAATTTAGACGCTATAAGAATGATATCTTCGAAATTATTGAAGAGGTACTTGATCAAACAATTACCGATGGTATGATTGCCAGCCCTTTCTTCGAACAATTCGTGGATTACCGTGATTTAGCCCTTGGTGACACCAATGAATTTTATGTTGAAGATAGAACAATGCTGGTAGCAGCGCGCCATTCAGGTAACCATTGGAGCATCAGACGGCAAAAATTGAATATTGGGGATACCTTTACTGTACAAACTGAGCCGTATGCTATTGCAATTTACACTGACTTCAAACGGTTCTTAGCCGGTCGCATTGATTGGGACGCTTTCATCAAAAAAGTAAGTGAAGCATTCACTCAGGAGTTGAATTCACGTATCTATACTGAATTCATGGCTTCTATGGCATACTTACCTGCTGAGTTCAAACAGACTGGCACCTATAATGACGCAACACTAATTGAGCAGGCAGAGCATGTTCAAGCAGCAAACCAAGGATCTCAAATCATTATTGCTGGAACACGCACAGCATTGTCTAAACTATCCGGTGCTACTACTCTCATGAGTGAAAATATGAAAGATCAAATTAACAAAAACGGTGTTCTCTCCGTTTGGAACGGATACTCCCTCCTTCCTATCCCTCAAAGCCACAAACCAAACACTTTTGAATTCCAAATTGCAAATGATCGTTTGATGGTTCTACCAGCCAACGCCAAACCTATTAAGGTTGTCAAAGAAGGGACTCCTTTTATTAAAGAAGTATCCGATGGTACAACCAACCAAGATATGTCTATGGAGTACAAATTCATTACTCAATACGGAGTGGACACAGTATTTAACGTAATGTACGGTATGTATCAATTTGCATAATATGAGGGCTAAATAGCCCTCATATATTTTTGATGAAAAAGGAGAGTTTTAAATGGCAACAAAAGAAACTGTAATTG
Source organism: Bacillus sp. IS1 (assembly GCF_032461585.1). NCBI lineage: Bacteria > Bacillati > Bacillota > Bacilli > Caryophanales > Bacillaceae > Bacillus > Bacillus sp. IS1. Next base: position 1,100,851 of record NZ_JAWCWR010000001.1, read on the forward strand.
AATCTAATGAAGTGGTTACTGAAAAAGAAGCACCAAAAAAGAAAACAGTTAAGAAAAAGAAACAAATAAACCGTAATCAGTTGGTGTCATGTTTCAATGTAACGAGTGGAAGTTTGAAATACATCTCAAAAAAAACTGGGCTAGAAACTGTATGGAGTGCGTATGGGGATGAAGAATACATAGAGGTATCTGAATTGTTAACAATGAAATCGTCTCAGCCTAAGTTTCTAACTGAGCCTTGGATTTTTATCGATGATGAGGAAGTTGTTCAATACTTAGGTTTAAGCAAGGTTTATCAACACATTATTCCTATTGATGAAGTTGAAGAATTCTTCAATCTTTCAGCCACAGATGCCAAAGATATCTTACCTAAATTACCTAGAGGAATGAAGGAATTGATTGCTGACAAAGCTAGAAAAGGTGTTGAAAGTGGAGAATTTAATAATCTTCAGCTTCTTAAGCTATTGGAAAAAGAGCTCCATTTGGACATTCTTTCATTAGCAGATTAGGAGGCGTAAAATTTGCCTACTCCTTTTGAAGAAATCTACGGGTTTTTCCTTCCTAAGTTAACTGATTACTCATTTTTAAATATTTCCAACCAAGATTTGGCTGATACCTTAGAGCCTTTATTAAGGTCGTCATCTATTAAATTTAGAAGGTGTAAAAAGGACTTAACTGACAGGGATCAAGAACTCAAACAATTCAACGAAGATCTATCTGATGAAGAAAAAGAAATTCTGGCCTGCTTTATGGTTGTAGAATATCTCACTCCCAAAATAGTTACTGCTGATCTTTTACATCAAACTCTGAGCTCTAAGGACTTCAAATTGTATTCGCAAGCGAACCATATTAAGGAGATTAGAGAGCTACGTAATTTAATCAAAAAAGAAGCTGAAGATTTAATGGTGCAATATACATACTCAAATATAAGTATGAGAGGCTTTAGATCATGAAGATGATAACAGATTCAAAAACTCAGTTAGCATACTTCAACTTTTTAAAGTCACGCATCTTTAAAATCATTCCCCTCCTAGAAGAAAGTAATTATGGTATTGATAATTATGTCAGTTCACTAATCTTCGAATTATATGGAGCTCAGGATACTATTAAATCTGCACATGATTGCTCTGATTATGTTGTGATACTTGCAACTCTAGAGTCCATTCGATTGAATATTTCATCACATGACTACAGTTTTCATGTCGTTAGAAAAGAAGTGTTTAAAGTTCTTGCAACCATTGAAAAAATAATGGGGAGAATGGAACATTGAACTCTTTTGAAACATATAAAAAGAGGTTACTTGCATACGGCTCTACTCCTGATGAAGTTATAATTAATAACACGAAAGACACAATAAATAAGTCTTTTGATTCTTCACTCTTCTCTGAGAGCATTCCGATCAACGGTGAATTAACCGATGTAATAATAAATCAGGGGAAAACCTCCGAAGATAAAACATTACTGTTTCGACCTGATTATGAATCCCATAAGGGAGCTATTGCGGAGATAAACGATTCCCCTTTTCTTATTACAGAGTTTGATACAAACAGACTTTATCCCATAGCCAAGGCTAAATTATGTAACTCATCTATTTCACTAACATCATCTGATCGTAAGATTCCATCTGGAAAGATTAATGAAATTACAGGAAAACCAATTATGATTACAGTTCCTGGTGAAAAGCTTGAAGTTCCTTGTGTCTTTGAGCGCACAACCTCAATAATTGGATCCGAATTGGCCATAAACATTCCCGAAGGACAAGCACATGTCACCATCCCCTTTTTAAAACATGAAAAATTAAGGAAGGGTCTTTTTCTTTCTTTTTATGGCGAGGAATTCCGTGTTGATGATATAGACTATTCCAAGGTCTATGGAGACACCGGGACAATTAGACTTATAGCCAAAAAGAAAGTTGGAGGTGATAGTGAATGAGTATGATGGTCGAACATATGACAACTGTATTCAGAACCATTATGAATGATACTGAATTGAATCGTCTTTTATATTATAAAGATGACCCTCTCTCCTCTTCTCTCCCTGACGTTCAGACGTTGGAAAATTATTATGATCCAGTTGATGATTCCCCATCGATATTAAGCTCCATAATTAAACGTGCTCCCAAAACTGATGATTTAACCGATCAACCAATTTGCAGGCTTTGTGTTTATCTTGGCAATGGAATCCCTAAACCCTCAACCCAAAGTGTGATGCTACTAGATCAAGATTTGATGATTGATGTTTATACACACATTAACACCTATGAAGAGACTGAATTCAGGAACCTGAAAATTACTGATCGTATTTGTGACATGCTCTTCAATCAAAATTTTTCTGGTATCGGTAAAAATGTTAAATACACAAGGTTGCTCATATCAAATGCGCCTGAAGGGTACTTGGGATACAAATTAATATTCACTTTCGGAGCTATGAAATGATTGATATGGAGTTTTTCATTACTGGAGAGCCTATCTCTACAGAACTTGGTGAATGCAGATTCATTAAAGTTAAAGAGTACGGTCAGTTAGCCAATTATTTAAGGCTAATCAAAATGTCCAAAAAAGAGATCATTTATGTTTATAGCAAAGAAGATGTTAATCGTTTTGGGGAACTTGATGAGCTTATTGCTGAATTAAAAAAAATGACTCTTTATGAAATTTCGGGTACCCTTCCTAATTTTCAAGAAGCCTATAGCACAGTGTTTTCTAAAATGTTCAATGGAGAAGAAATACTGGATAAGCTTACTCCAGACAACTTCGATTCCATTAGAGAACTTGTATTAAAAATGTGTTGTTTGAAGGAAGAAAAAATAAGCTCCAATCCTGAGATTCAAAAAGCTAATGAGCGAAGCAAAAGAGTCAAGAGTCAAGATGTTGATTCAGTTGATATGGCAGATATCATTAGCACAGTGTCAACTTATACAGGCTATCTTTATAAAGACATTAATGATATGACACTGTTTCAACTTTATATGACTTATCACCGGATTGCTCAATTCAAGCAATATGACACTTCTACCCTCTTTGCTACAGTTTCACCAGAAGCAGGTAAAAACATTGTGAACTGGGATAAACACATTGACTTATTTGAGGAAGAGAAACATTACATAAGCCGAGATAAGTTTATGAAAGAGACCAAAGGTTTTTCTAAGGGCAGCTAAAAGCTGTTCCTTTTTTTATTTTAAGGAGGAAATCTATAGATGAAAACAGTTATTCAAGATACAGCTGATGTTTATTTCAGAAGAAAATCTGATGGTCAGCTTGTATTTACAGCAGAAGCACAAACAGCTTCATTCTCCCAAGCCATCTCCGAAGACAAACTTCGCGGCGGTATCGGGAATAAACCACTTTATATCTTGAAGTCTGAAAAAGAAATCAATCTTACTGTCAAGAATGCATTTTTCGACCTTGAATGGTTGGCAATGACACAAGGTGAAACAATTGAGGAAGAAGCAAAAGTTCAGGTTTTTGACCGTGAACATGGTCTAATTGTTGATGATAAAAATGCGGTTACTCTTAAAGGTAAACCGGTAAGTGATGTAACCTTCTTCAACAAAAAAGGATTAACTTATAAGACGCCTGTGTCTACAGATGGCACGTATTTAATCCCTACTGGATTTGCTAGTACAAAAGAGAAATTAACAGCCGTATATCAGATTAACAAAATCGGCAGACGGCTCGCTATTAAAGCAAGTAAATTCTCCGAGCGATATGAAGTTGAGTACCGTACAATTGCGTATAACCCTGATACCGAAGAGGTCTATAGCGATATCTATATTCAATTCCCTAACGTATCCCCTTCAGGTGAGTTTGAAATGTCTCTCGAAAACGGTAATGCATTAGCTCCAGAAATTAAATTTGAAGCACTGGCCGACACTGACACAGACGAAATGGCTGTTGTTATTGAAGCGAGCAGAGATGATAATGTAGCCACTCCAGATCCTGACCCTAACCCTGACACAGAAACTCAAACTAAATCCGTAGACGTTGGCAATTAATTTTACAGGAGTGATTTTTAATGGCAGCAAAACTTAATGATTTCGATGGTGTAAAATCTTCAGCTAGAGATGATGGAAACGGTGGCTTAGTAACTGACATTCATCTCAAATCACAAGAAAAGCCTCTACAAGTTGACTTCCCTCAAGCTGGTTTAGATGCTATCAAAGGCATCCAAGTACAATCCCCTTCCGTGACCTTGAATGAAAGAGATCCCGGTTTCTCCTCTTTTAAAACGGATAAATTCACTGTTACTTCAACAGCTCAAAAAGTTACAGCAGGTATCACTGACAGAACAGCACTTACCATTTATCCTCCTGCAGAAGGCACGATTTACATTGGAAACTCCACTGTGACTGCTGATACAGGTATCCCATTGACAACCGGAGACAAACCTTTCTCGGTGCCTGTCGCCGCTGGTAAAACACTTTATGTCTATGTGATCAATGACGGTACTGACAGAGACGTAAGAGTATTTGAAGCTAAATAAATTGAGGGGATCCTTCCCCTCTCCTTTTTAAATAAAAGTCAGTTTTTAAACAGACTTAGGAGGTGGAGTTGTTGACAGAAACCGATGAAAATATTTTAAAAACCATTCCAGATAAAGCAACCTTTACATTCCACGAAGCAACAACTGCCCCGTCTGAAGGTGAAGAATTTGTAGTATCACATTATCGGGATATTACTGTTAAGATCTCTGGTTCCTCAACTTCAAGAGAAATAAAATTCTTTGCCGTAGATGAAAATGGTGAAAAGACAGAAATTGCTGGAACAAACAAAACTGATTTTCAATTAGGTACGGGCACATTGAATACAAATGAAAACTGGGATTTTGATATTGCAGGGCTTTTCAAATTCATGGTTGAGGTTGTTTCCGTAAATGGAGATGTAACGATTAAAGGAATTGCGGTGAGTTAATGAGTAGTAGTAAATTTGTAGGTCAGCTCAAACAAAACAATGAGCAAATTAATAATCTTAAAGATCAATTTTTCAGAACTGAATCTCATATGTCTGATCATGAAAAACGCTTGAATGAAAAAGTTGATGAGTTTATGGAAAAGCAGAATTTTGATTTAAAAATGCATATTCAAAACAGTGAGAATCCACATCATGTGACTAAAGAACAAGTCGGATTATCAAATGTAATAAATGAAGAGCAAGCTTCAAAAGTAGATTTTGATAGTCACCTTGACGATAAGGAAAATCCTCATGCAGTTACAAAAAGCCAGGTTGGTTTGTCTAAAGTTGATAACATTCAGCAAGCAGCAAAAACTGATTTTGACGCTCACGATGCAGACTTGGAAAGACATATCACAAAGGATGAGCGCAGTTATTGGAACAGTTCTGATGAAAGGTCAAAGTCTATTTTAGCTGAACATACCAACGATCAATCAAACCCTCACAAGGTTACTGCTGAACAGGTTGGACTTGAGAATGTAGACAATGTAAAACAAGCTACTAAAAGTGACTTTGATAATCATCTGAATGACACTAATGTCCATATCGACAAATCTGATCGGGATAAATGGAACGCTGCTCAACTCTTCAAACTCACCGCCGATGATGGGAAGGTAATCTACAAAGACAGTTCCGAAAAAACCGAATACAACGATTTGATTACCACCGGGTTTTATTTAATCGCCAACCAGGGTCTTCACTCCCCTGCTAACTTGTCCAATGTCTATTTAGTTGTCATGAATTATGGTGATACAGTAGCCCAATTTGCTTTAGAAGCATATTACGGAACACATACTTATTTCCGATTTAGGAAAAGCGATTTAACTTGGACTACGTGGCAAACACATGAAACGACCGACGGAGCACAGACCCGAGCTACTGCTGCACTCAACTCAGCTAAAACCTATACTGATACCAAGCTTTCCTCAATAACATGGTACACTCCTACTTTACAGAATGGATGGGTTAATTACACAGATGTTAACTCAACAGACCAAACAGTGTTTAAAACTCGGTATACAAAGGATGCAACGGGGGCTGTTTTTGTAGAGGGAGCTATAGCAAAAGGAACGATTGGTTTTGGAGTGGCAGCATTCACTTTGCCTGAAGGATACAGGCCTGGAAGAGCGTTTCAATGGGTTGGTGTAGCTTCCCAAGCAGGAATGTCAGGAATACCTCAGACTCACAGAACGCTTGTTGATACTGAAGGAAGAGTTATTATAGAAAGTTGTACAAATACCTCCAAACCCAATGATTACATTAGTTTCGGCTTTAGTTTTAAGGCCGTGTAGGGAGAATATTATGATGCAAGTATACAAATATGACGAAAATTATATTTATGAATCCCCTGTTGTGCTTGAAGACGATAGTCCAATTCCTGATAATTGCACTATAATAGCTCCATCCGATGGTCTTTATATTCCCAAATTCAATCCTAAAACAAAAAAATGGATTGAGTCAGCATCGAAAGAATACATTGACAGCTTAAAACCACTTGACCCCGAGCCATCGGAAGCTGAAAAGGTTAAAAAACAATTAAGTGACTTAACATATCAACTAATGATGGATGGTGTACTTTAAATGAATTGGTATGAACTTATAAAAGATTATTACAACGACGGTAATGGCGTGTGGGATGAATATCGAGTAGCGCAAGCTGTAGTAAAAGGAAAAATTACACCAGAACAGTACGAAGAAATTGTTGGAAAGAAATATATTGAACCAACTACCTAATTATGATAATTTTAGATCATGAAAAAAATAAAATTGATAACATTAACTATTGCTTTAGTCATACTAGGAGGATGTTCATTTAACGAAGTTGATTCATCAGCTTTAGGCTATGGGAAAGGAAGCAGTAAAAAATACGAGCCGCTAATGATTGCACACAGAGGCGCCTCGGAAATTGAGCCAGAACACACCCTACTCTCCTATGAACGAGCAATAAAAGACAAAGCAGACTACATTGAAATTGATTTACGACAAACCAAAGACGGTCACCTAGTCGCAAACCATGACAAGACTGTTGATCGAACCACAAACGGTAAAGGGGAAGTTGAAGATCTTACATTAGATCAGATTAAAAAGCTGCGTACTGGAAAAGGACAAAAGATCTTAGCGATTGAAGAAATCATTAAAAAGTTTGGACAAACTACAAACTACTACATCGAGACTAGAACAAACAACAAAGGCGAATTAGTAATGGAGAAAAAGTTAATTGACATACTTTCTAAAAATAAACTAATCGCTAATAACAAAGTTGTTTTAGAGTCATTTAGTGACAAAAGTCTAAAGAAGTTACATAAGCTAAACAGTGATGTTCCTCTTGTTCAACTTTTGAAAGATGAAGACATTAAGCCGATGAGCAAATCAAAGCTAAACGAAATAAAAAAATATTCTAATGTTGTTGGCCCTAATGCAAAATTTGTTGGTAAAGGTTTTGTTGATTTAGTCCACAAAAACAATATGAAAGTACATGTGTTTTTTAACGCTGATAAAGAAAGAGCACTCACATCCAAAATGCTTAAGTTGAAAGTGGATGGACTATTTACAAATAACCCAGCTTATACAGAGAAAGTTCTAAAAGAAGATTATAAATAAAATACAAGTTTTATTTAGACACCTCTCCCCTTTTGAGGTGTCTTTTTTAATGTGTGCAGAGGATATATAAGGAGGAATTGAAATGGCATCGAAAAAATTAAATCTTGGGTTGATCGAAGAAAGTGTAAGCAAATATGACAAGAAAGAACGAGTGCAACTAACTGATGACGTTCATGTTTTTATTTACCCGTACTTCTCCCCTACCCGCTTAACCAAAATGCTTACTGAATTAATTACGGATCCACAAAATGCTCAAGAAAAAAACATTGACTTTAAAAGCATAAATCCTGTTCAATGGGGATTCTTTTCACTAATTAAAGAATTTACAGACTTGGGTATTCCAAGTGATATCAAAAACAAAGTTAAGTGGTTTGTTAAGCTTGTGGACTCTGAATTTTTCCCATTGATTATTAGTAGCTTCCCTGAAGAAAGCATGAAGAAATTTGGAGAAGCAACAAAGATGATGCAAGAGAATTTAGACAAACTTTCAAACATATCTCCTGAAGAAATAAATGATCTCATCCTTAATAAGGTCGAAGAGATTGAAAATGAACAAGAGGCTGAAAATGGCCAAGAACATAAAAGAAATAGCAGCACTAATTGAATTTGCCGCAAAGCAAGCCGTTCAAAAACAATCCAGCACAAAAAATACGATGATTAAAACGGGTCAAGAGCATGTGCAATCTGATGTATATGACGCCTACGATCCCCTTGAATATGAGCGTACGTCTCTTTTGAAGGACTCCTTTGTCATTCAAAACGAATCTAACGGAGTTTCATTAGACAATACCCGTGAAGACAACGATAAGGATGTTGCCACGGTTGTTGAGACTGGTCAAGGGTATACGTATCCAGATAAATACGATTATGGTTATGGAAAACCTCGCCCATTTATGAAGAATACCGCTGAATCGTTAAAAGATGGACGATTAGTTGCTGCTATGAAAAAAGATTTAAATACAAGTGGTATTAAAACAGAATAACGGTGGTGTATTAATGGCCAGAAAAAAGATAGCATATGCAACAAAAGAAAAGGTCAACAAAATTAACCCCAAAAATGCGGAATTAATCCGAAAGTATTTTGTCTTTAAAAACATGAACCTTTCGGAATCCAGTAAAGTGGGATATCAATCAGATTTCAATCAATGGCTGGTATACATTTTAGAGAATTACAACAATCAACACATTGTGGATATTATTAAAGAAGATCCTGATGATATGGTTGATTTAATTGAAGATTTTGTTGCATTCTGTACCAGTGTTCTAGGCAATAATGAGCGAAGAATTCAGAGACGAATGAGTAGTATTAGCTCATTCTTTTTATTTTTAAGGAAAAAACGTAAGATCAAAGAGAATCCCGTTGACTTCTTAGACAGGCCTAAGGCTGGAACTGGTGAAAAACTTCAAATTAAACAGACCTTCCTAACAAAAGATCAAGTCGAAGAAATCAGAAAAGGACTTAAAAAGAAGGAAAATATTCAGTTAGAGCTCTTCTTTGAATTCGGTCTCTCCACGATGGCCAGAGCTAATGCTATAAGCAACGTTAAAGTTGAACAAATTGACTTTGAAAGACTTCGGGTGGAAGATGTCATTGAAAAAGAAGGATACAAAGTCACCCTCTTCCCTTCTCAAAGAGCTATTGATCTTGTTAAGGAATGGCTGGAGTACAGATCCGAAAACGGAATTGAATGCGAATACCTTTTCATAACAAAGTACGGAGGCACATGGAAGAAAGCTGAAACTGGAACTCTGCAAGGGTATTGGATAAAGAGAATCGGAGAAATAATTGAGATTCCTGAATTACACTGTCATGATTTAAGGCACAGTGGTAGTAACCTTCTTTATCACAGTGGCATGAGTCTAGAGGACGTGTCTCAATTATTGAACCATAAAGGCACTGACGTAACAAAGAATCACTATCTAGAAGTAAACAAAGATGCTATTCAAGACAAGAAAGCAAAATTTGAAGTGTAAATGAAATCCCTCTTTTATGCAGAATCAAAATCCTTCGATTGAGGGGTTTTGCTTATGGATAAAACCTTAAACATATTTCCATATTTGACGATAATATGGAGAGGTGAAAAACATGAATAAGACAATACTTAAGCACAATTTAGTACAGATGGATAGTCGCGACCTGATCAAATACATACAAAAAGAATTCCCCCACTCAGGCGAAGCTTACTCAGAACAAAAACGCAAATTTCAAATCCTAAAATCACTTAATCCATCAGATTTAACTTTAGCTATTTCCCGTATGACTCGAATTGAAGCGTCCTTCGATCATACAAAAATGTGGACAGTTGGAAGTGTGCTCATAGGAACATGCTTACTATCTCTCAGAATTTTATTTAGGTTTAATTTGCTTTGGTATATTCTAATCGCAACATCCATTTGCCTTCTCCTACTTTTCCTTGTACGAAAAGATAGGGACATTGTTATTACTGCTACATACTTTAAAGAATTACTTGAGCAGATTAAGTCCGAAAAAGGAAAGTGACCCTCCCCTTTGCTGGTTCTAACCTTTTGGAAACCATGATATAATGTAGGAAAATAATACTGGTGGTGGTTGGATGGGTTATAAGATTATGGCTTATGGCGGCTATTTTTTATTCAGCCTTTTCTTCTGTTTAATGGATGGTTGGAAACCTCTGGGAGTTTGCTTGACAATCCTAGGCTTACTTATATTAGCTACTGAACCGTACAGGATAAAATCCGCAGCGCTTGCAGATAAGATTAAAAAAAATGCTGAAATGCTAAAGGTCTACGATAGCGAATTTAATCCTGATAATTTCTTTAGCACTTATAAAACCAAAATTGCTTACAATGAAGATAAAGCTATCCTTAAGGTATATCAGCTTAATGGCGAAGAAATAAACGAGTATGTTATCCCCTTTGACCAAATTATTCAATCTGAAATCTCACTGGATGATCAGGTGATTTCGAAGGTTGCCAAATCAGGGATTATTGCTGGAGGATTATTAGGTGGTGGAATCGGTGCAGCAATTGGCGGTTTGTCAGCCTCCTCTACTCAAACAGAAATGGTGAAGTCAATTACGCTTAAAATTACAGTCGAAAACCTTAAAAATCCTATGCACTATATCCACTTCCTTCCTTCTCGTGAGGATGATGGATATGAACCTCAAGGTTATAAAAAAGACGGAAATATAATTCAACAGGCTTTGAAAAGCGCCGAATATTGGCAAAGTGTTATGGATGTAATTATTAAGAAAACAAGTACAGTCGCTCAATAATTTGAGTGGCTTTTTTATTTGCTCTGATTAGCCCCACTTGAAAGGATGTGACTTATTTTTGAGTCAAGATTTAAAAATAATACTGACCCCAAAAGCTGATACCTCCTCAAAGACTGTCGAACAGTTAAATCAGCAAATTAAATCTTTAGAGAAAAAGCTTAATTCCCTTAATTTAAAGACCAATATTGATGCCTCTGCTTTAAAGACTCTTAACGAATTCTCCTCTGCAGTTGACACTTACCAAAAACATCTCAAATCCTTCAATCAAACAGTTAAAGAAACTACAACGATTACCAGAAATGCTGATGGCACTGTTGAAAAACTAACGCAGCAGTATAAGAAAAATGGCGAAATCATTCAGCGTGAAACAAAGACCATAGACAATCGCAATCAATCATTACGTGAACAAACGCAAGAAGTTAACAGGCTTGCTCAAGCGACTGAAAAACTAGGTCAGGTACAGAAAAGAACAGAACAGAAGAATTCTCAAGGACAAACCACGAGGGTTACTCAAAAGAACCGCAATGGCTTCGATGATATAACATATACGACTGATCCAAAGACAAATGCTACGTCATCAAAAGTTACAACGAATTACGATCAGCAACGAAAAGCAATTGAACAACTAAAGATAGATTTAGAAAAACTTAGACAGCAAGGAATTGTAACTGACACCACCCTCTCTTCCCTTGGGCGGAAATTAAACACTGCTCAAACCGCTCAACAAATTGAAGCATTACAAAACAGAATTAAAATGCTCGATGATAAGTCTGCTGCTGTGGCTAAAAATAATGAACTCCGAAAAACTATTGAGCTTTATCAACGCCAAGCGCAGGTAAACGCACAAAACCTTAATACGCGTTATGGCGATACGATGGGCGCTGGAAATAGACAAGCTATCCAAGAATACCTCAATGCAGTTAATAGCCTTAATGTAAGTGCCGGCGGAAGCAATATTAGAGCTCAAATGCAAAGCTTGAACATGCAATACAGGGAATTGGCTTCAAATGCGCAAGCAGCAGCTAGTCAAGCCTCGTCTTTTGGTGCGGAGCTAACGCAAGCTTTCAAAAGTATGTCTACATATTTAATCTCTGGTTCTTTGTTCTACGGCGCTATATCTGGACTCAAGGAAATGGTATCTCAGGCTGTTGAAATTGATACTCTAATGACAAACATCAGACGTGTGATGAATGAGCCTGATTACAAGTACAATGAACTTCTTCAAGAGTCAATCGATTTAGGTGACACACTTTCAAACAAAATCACTGACATTCTCCAAATGACCGGTGATTTCGGGCGTATGGGCTTCGATGAAAGTGAATTGTCCACTCTAACAAAAACCGCCCAGGTTCTACAAAACGTCTCTGACTTAACTCCTGATGACACAGTTAACACTTTAACTGCCGCAATGTTAAACTTCAATATTGCAGCCAATGATACAATTTCAATTGCAGACAAGCTAAATGAAGTGGATAACAATTACGCAGTAACTACTCTTGATTTGGCCAATTCTATTCGAAAAGCAGGAAGCACCGCTTCGACTTTTGGCGTTGAATTAAACGATCTGATTGGTTATACTACAGCAATTGCAAGTACCACTCGTGAATCAGGAAACGTTGTTGGTAACTCACTTAAAACTATTTTTGCCCGGATAGGAAACAACCGAAGCGCAATCAAAGCGTTGGATGAAATCGGAATTTCTGTAAAGACTGCAGGTGGAGAAGCAAAATCTGCGAGTGAGTTGATTAATGAGGTAGCAGCCAAATGGAACACATTAACTGATGCTCAAAGACAAAACACTTCTATTGGCGTTGCAAATATCCATCAATTGTCTCGATTTAATGCCTTAATGAACAATTTCTCTATCGCCCAAAATGCCGCAACAACTGCTTCTAATTCTGCAGGTAGCGCTTGGAGCGAACAACAGAAATACGCAGATAGCTTACAAGCAAGATTAAATAAACTTCAAAACAATTTCACCGAATTGGCTATAGCTTCATCGGATGCCTTTATTAGTGATGGATTGATTGAGTTTACTCAAGCTCTGGGTTCTTTGTTAAAAGCATCTACTGGAATAATTAACACTGTTGGTTTCCTCCCCCCTCTTTTTGTAACGATTAGCACCGCTACATTGTTACTCAGTAAAAACACTCGAACTTTAGCTACTACTCTTATATTTGGCTCAAAAGCAATGAGACAAGAAGCATTAGCTAGCATTGGATTAGAAGCAGGTATGACCCGCGCTGCTGTTGCATCAAGGGTTTTGAAAACTGCTCTTAGAGGGCTTCTGGTTTCCTCAGTGGTTGGTGTTGCATTTGTTGCACTGGGCTTTGCTTTAGAAAGCATAGTTTCATCTTTCGCAGATGCAAAAAAAGCTAAAGATGATTTTGAACAGAGTCAACAGACCAATGTCGAAGCAATTACAACCAACAAAGACTCCACAGACAAACTAATAAAACAATATAAAGAGCTTCAAAAAGCAAAAGATTCAAGAACCCTTTCATCAGATGAAGAGCAAGAATATCTTCAAGTTACTCAGCAATTGGCTCAGACATTCCCCGCTTTAATTCAAGGTTATGACTCTCAAGGAAATGCAATTTTAAAAAGTAACAAAGCTTTAGAAGAGGCTATTGCAAATACTAAAGAATATCTTGAACTTAAAAAGACGGAAACTAAAGATAGTTCTAAGAAAACATTCGAAGACGCTGCTAAAGAAATCAAAAAGTCTAAGGATGAACTGAAGCAGTACAAACAAATCGCTGATTATAATGATAAAGGTAGACCAAAATGGGACTTCCTTGCTGATGATGACGATTATAAAATTGCAGCTGATAAAGCGAAACAAAGAATGCTTAAAGCGCAGTCCGATATAGCAAGTGGGAATGCAAAGGTTAGAGACAGTGTTCTCTCAATCGCCCAAGCATACAGTTCTATAGATATCAGCAACACTTTAAAAACCAGTATCAATGATATTGTTGGCAAACTCACTCTAAAAGATGATTTGAATCCTGATGATCTTGATAAATTCTCTTCTGCACTGGGTAAACTCCAAGAGAAAATGCAAACAGCGTTGAATTCAAACGATGAAAAAGCATTTGATAGCGCAAAAAAAGATCTACAAGCCCTTTTGGAGACCTATTCGAAATCCGGTTCTTCTATTGATGTCTTTAAGTTAAGTTTTGATAAGGCACAAAAGAACATTAAAGATGGAGATAAGGCCATTTCTTCTGTTAAATCTGAAGTTGGTGATTTAGGGGAAACTCTTGCTGAGGCAGGAAACCAAGCTGAAGATTTTGGTCAAAAGCTCAAAGAAGCACTTGACGCAAATGATATCAGTCAGATTAAAGATGTAATCAAAGGCATGTCAGAATCAATGCAATTTGACTCTGTTCAAGGCATTCTTAACGGGGATATTTTTAATAACACCAAAGAACAAGTTGCTCCTTTAAATGAACTTTTAGAAAAGATGGCTGAAGGGAAGAGCATTTCTGCTAATGAAGCTAATGCTCTAATCCAAAAAGATAAAGAATTAGCCAAAGCAATAAGTTATGAAAATGGTGTTATAAAGGTTAACCGAGATGAAGTAATTCGTCAGCGAAAAGTTAAGCTCGATGCATATAATGACATGGTTCAATATAGCAACCAGCTAATGAAAACCGAAGTCAACAACGCTATTAAAGCCTTAAATGCTGATACATTAAGGATTGACAGCCTCAGAAAGCTCCGAAGAGAGCGTAAGCTCGACATATCTGAAGCTGAACTGTCTCAACTTGAAGTTAAATCAATTAATAGTGTAGCTGATGCGAAGAAAGAATTACATAAGATCGAAACACAAATGTTACAGCCTGGTGGATACTCGGATAGTGAAAGATCCCAGATGGATAGTGTAAGGTCGGCTATCCAGGCTTATATCTCAGCATCAGAAGAAGCTACATCTACCCAGAAAACTAATAAACAAGCGTTAATAGAATCAGGCACTTCCCTTGAAAAATGGACAGACGAGCAAGAGAAAGCAAACGAAGAAACCAAAACGTCCATGTATGTGGCTGATAAATACAAGGAAGCTCTGGAGAAAGTTAATGCTGAAGTCGAAAAGTACAATAAGCAAGTAAACGACTATCCAAAGTATTCTCAAAGTTATCGAAATGCCCTGCAAAAAGAAATTAAAGCTCTTCAACAAAAGAAAAAGCTTATGCAGGAGCAAGCCAAACTCCTCAAGGATCAAATTAAGTCAGGGAACATTGCCCAATACGGTATTGTTACCTCTTCCCTTTCCTCTGGTTCATCTTCCGGTGGTTCTTATTCTTCTGGTGGTGGGTCTTACTCCGGTAAATACTCCAGCTACATTAATTCTGCCGCAAGCAAATATGGTGTTGATCCAGCTCTAATTGCAGCTGTAATCCAACAAGAATCAGGATTCAATGCAAGAGCTCGTTCTGGAGCAGGCGCAGCCGGATTAATGCAGTTGATGCCTTCCACTGCTAAAAGCTTAGGCGTAAACAATGTTTATGACCCTTATCAGAGCATTATGGGCGGCACAAAATATTTAGCCCAACAACTAAGCAAATTTGGTGGCAATGTTGAGAAAGCACTCGCTGCTTATAACGCAGGGCCTGGTAATGTAATTAAATATGGCGGAGTCCCTCCCTTCAAAGAAACACAGAATTATGTTCAGAAGATCATGTCAAATTACACCAAGTCAATGACTTCTGCTAATTCCTCCATTGCAAGCTACTACACGAAGAACAGTGCGTTTAGAATAAGTTCTAAGTATGGTGCACAAGATGGCGCTTACCGATCAACTCCACATAAAGGTATCGACTTCGCAGCAAAAGCTGGAACAGCAATTAAATCGGTTCAAAGTGGAAAAGTTCAAATTGCTGGTTATAGTAAAACTGCCGGTAACTGGGTTGTCATTCAACAGGATGATGGAAAAGTTGCTAAGTATATGCATATGCTTGATACCCCTTCTGTTAAAGCCGGTCAAACTGTTAAAGCTGGCCAGACCATCGGTAAAGTTGGCAGTACGGGTAATTCAACTGGAAATCACCTTCATCTTCAAATTGAGGAAAACGGAAAGACCATTGACCCCGAGAAGTATTTAAAAGGTGTAGGTACATCAATTTCAGATGCATCCCAAGCCGAAGCAGAACGACAACAAGCAATAGCACAAGCCAAATCCGATCTTCTCTCCCTCCAAGGTGATATTAATTCAGTAAACGATCAGATACAGGAACTCAGATATGAAATCGTTCAGTCGAAGCTTGATGAATATGACAAGCGTATTGGTGATTTTGATGTAAGAATCGCTAAAGACAAAGCACTCGCAAGTCATTATCTGAGCGACAGTAAAGAGTTCCGTAAGTATACAAATGATCAGAAAAAAGCTTTAACTGAACAGCAAAAGATTCAGAGTCAGAAGGTTTCTTTCATTGAAAAAGAAATCAAAACAAACAAAACTCTGAATTCTGCTCAAAGAGCACAGCTTGCTGAGGAATTAAAACAAGCTAAGATTGATCTCATCAATTTCCAAGAAGAAGTAAGAGAACTTCAGGGACAGCTCATCCAATCTAAAGTTGATGAAACGCTTAACGGTATAGAGAAATCAACTAAGAAAACTGAATCCAAGCTTAAAGATGTTAGCAACAAAATATCCATGACCGAGGAAGATAAAGACAAGGTTAAATATTATAGCCAACAGATTAAGCTTATTCAGCAGCAACAGAATGAAGCGAAGAAGTATATCAAACAGTTGGAAGCACAAAAGAAAGCTGCTAAAGGGTTCCCAGATATTCAGAAACAAATCACAGAGGAGATTGAAAATTGGAAAGATAAGCAGAAGGATTACAACCTGGAGCTTTACAACACAAAGAAATCAATCAAAGATGTGTACAAATCTCTTGCTGATGAAGTTGTCTCTATCTACAAAGAGATGTACGAAAAGATGCGTGATATTGAATTAAAAGCGCACCAAAAAGCTACGCAAGACTTGATTGATGAGATTGATAAAACTGATGATGAAGCTAAATACCAAAAAGAGCTCAAAGAAAAGAATCAGGCTATTCAGGAAACCAAAGATAAGCTAAACAAGCTATCCCTTGATGACTCAGATGAAGCAAAATCACAGGTTAAAGACTTAGAAAAGCAACTTCAAGAACAGCAAGAAGCATTAGATGAGTTTCTTAAAGATCGTGAAAACAGTAAGCGAAAAGAATCGTTACAAGATCAGCTTCAAAAAGATGAAGATTCAATTAACAAGAAATATGATGATCTCGTTAATGATGAGCGTGGATTTAAGGAACTTGAGAAGAAGCTGATGGATGGGAAAATTACCGATATTGCCAAGCAACTGAATGAATTCTCTAAGTTCATTAACAGCAATATGGAGTCCATTGGGAAAAGCATCTCTAATAACCTTATTGATAAGCTTAAAGAAGCCTCCAATGCTCTGAATACTGTGACCAAGGGTAATAAAACTGGGAAAAAGGTATCCTCTTTTGCATCGGGTGGATATACAGGAACAGGACTCGGCGTAGGTAAGCTCGCCTTCCTACACGATAAAGAGCTCATCCTTAATAAAACCGACACTGCAAATATCTTGGATACAGTAAAAGCTGTACGTGAGAACAATACTCCAAGTGAAGAGACACCTAAATGGGGGCAAGGTGGGAAATTAGCAGCTTTGATTAACAAAGGAATCACCACTATCCCATCAATAATTCCGAATATTAATCAATCGAGTCTTACTAATAGTTTGATCCCGAGTATTCAAAACCTCTCTTCCCCACCAGACGCAGCTAAGTCAGTAAATGGCACTGTAAACAACAATGATTTTAAAGTTGAATTCACCATTAATGAATCAGGAAATCCTCAGAAAACAGCTGATTTTGTATTCAATAAATTTGCAAATGGTCTTAAAAACAAGGGCATAAATTTCAACAATTCATGAGCCAGTAAATATGCTGGCTCTTCTTATTTTTGAGGTGATAAAAATTGATTAGAGAAAGCCTCTATTTTTTATTTAATGACGAAAAATCAAGTGACTATGGCGTCACAAATGTTAACACTGATTCAGGCTTGGTTGAAGAACCGTTTTTAGGCTCAAGAACAGTTAATGAAACTTATGTAAAGGGTCGGCCTGAACCCTACACTGAAGGTGTTAAACAGGAACCTAAGCAATTCCCATTGAATTTTTACCTCGGTGATCACTTTGATGAAAAGAATGTACGAGCAATTAAACGTTGGTTAAGTGTAGAGGATTACAAGCCTTTTGCGTTTAGCCAAAACCTTGATATCGTTTATTATGCAATGCCTGTAGATACATCTGATTTGGTTCATAATGCCGCTCGTAATGGCTACGTCCGGTTAACTATGAAATGCAACTCCCCTTACGCTTATAGCCGAAATTCAATCACTCATGCATTTGATATATCCTCCGGCTCTGAAATTGTTGAGTTGCATAATAAAGGCGATGTAAACATCTTCCCCTCTTTAGAAATATTGAAAATTGGCGATGGTGACATAAAAATCGAAAATCTCAGTGATTTCTCTGAACCATTCATATTCAGCAACTTAAAAGATAAGGAACTCTTAAAAATAAACGGCGAAAAAGAAATCATTGAGTCTACTCTTTATGGCAATGAGCGCTATGACGATTTTAATGACCAGTACTTGAGATTGGGCTTTGGTAGGAACAGGTTAAAGGTTACAGGGAAATGCAAATTAAGATTTTCATTTAGATACAAGTATTTATAGGAGAGGTTAGACATTTGATTACAATTCGTAAAGACACGGAAATTAAAGATATTCGTCTTTCCCTGGCTAAACCAAATAAAACAAAGATCGCAAATATTTATGAAGTAATCAATCCTATGGTAACACTCAATCATGGCAGTAATGTACACGAATTAACATTCTCAATCCCTTTAACTGCTACTTACGATGGTGTAAATAAACGGAATCATATTGTTGATTTACTGAGGCCTTGGTACTTAATAAAATCAGAATTTTATGGACTTACAATCTGGTTTACAGTAGTCAAGAAAACCAAATCATACAGCAATGATATGGACACTATCCAGGTTGAATGCAAATCACTTCAATATGTACTTTCTAAGCAAGGGGTCATTAAGTATGAAGAAACTTCGAAAAATCTTAAAGAGGTAGCTACCGACTGTCTAAAAAATACTGAATGGTCTATCGGTTTCATTGATCCCCTCTTCAATTTAAAATACAGACAGTTTGATATTTCTTCTTCAAACAAGCTTGATTTTATGTATTCGATTTGTGAGAAATTCGAAGCGATTCCTGTTTTTAATACAATTGACTGCACAGTTGATTTTTACAAAGAATCTGATGTGTCTAAATATAAGGGTCTCAAAATAACCCCTGCCCAATATATGATTTCTTTGGATGACATTGAGGATATGGATGATGTTGTTACAAGGATTTACGCTACAGGTAAAGATGGATTGAATATCAACTCCGTAAACCCAACAGGGCAATCATACATAGACGATTTTTCGTACTTCCTCTACCATTTTCAGCGTGATCAGGAGCGAAATGTAATACAAAGAAGCAACTACATGTCTGATGCTCTTTGTCATGCAATTTTAGATTACAATGACCTGGTTAATAAAGAAGGCAGCTCTTTCTACAAGCTTTTAGATGAGAAAAAGAAAGCCGAGGAAAAAGAAACATCATCGAATAATGACCTATATACGTTGCAGCTTGATTTCCAAAAGATATTGGACAGGATTACAGTTGCAAGTAAAGCCGGGGATGATACTACTGATCTAATAAAGCAAAGAGATGCTAAATCAAAAGAAGTTGAATCAAAAAAAGAAGAAATTAAAGCAATACAAGCTTCTATTACACAAATTTCAACACAGATTACCGCCCTTAAAGATAAACTGTCTTTTGAAAAGAACTTCAGCACTGAACTCCAGAAAGAACTTTCAAAATACATTATTACAGCCGAATGGTCTAATGACAGTATCTTTGATGAGAATGAATTATATGACGCTGCAAACGAAGAACTTGAAAACCGAAATGCACCAGCTGTTAATCTTACATTAGGTTTAGTGAACTTTTTCAATTGCATTAGTGAAAAACATAACTGGGACAGGTTTTCTCTTGGCGACATCGTAAGGGTACAACAGAAAAGCTTCTATACCGATGTAAAAGCAACAATAACAGCTATTTCGATTGATTTTGAACAGTCTAACTTGAGCGTTACAGTTTCAAACGGTAAACGCGCTTCATCGGATTTTGAGAACATGCTGAAAACAGTTTATCGAACAAATAAAGTTAGCACGGAGACAAACAAAAGAAAAATCAAGTACGATGAGGTTACTGAAAACTTCAACCGACGTAATGACAGGATTGCTGTTAAACCAGCCTCCCCTATTATTGCAAAGGACGGAACTGCCATTTCTCATACGACCAATGATGATGGTTCTGTTGATGTAACTTTCCAATGGGACTATGTTGAATCAGACGAAGATCAATACAATATTGATGGTTTTGAAATATATCTGCATGGAAGCAGCAAAAATGAAGAGTACGTTTTCGGCTCAAAAATGGCAAGTGAAGACCTGAAGAATGTAAAGTATGACAAACGAGCTACTACATTTACAGGACTCCCCTCCAATATGTACTACACAATTGGTATTCAAGCCTATCGAAGAGTTGATGCAGATATAGAGATAACTCAGTTTATTGGATCTGACATTGTAAAATCTCTTCATCCAAACGAAAATCCTTACCTCCCCTCTAATTCCGTTGAAGTGAAAGGAAGTCTCGATGGAAAAGTTAACGGACTTTATACAATATCTACAGAGACAAAGCCTATTGCGCCAGAATCGGGAACGATTTGGATCGATCCAAAGACTAATAAACAAGAGCTTTTTAATGGCGAAGAGTGGATTGTGTCTTCTGCGGGATCGGCTGATTCATTAAATGGTTACACGACTTCAACGCTATCCACGCCTAATACAATACCTGTACGTAATGACCAAGGAATCATTATAGGTTCCATAGATGGCAACGCTGAGTTTCTTGGGGGTAAACTACACTCAGAATATGCGCTATCCTCTGATGTTCCTCAGATGTCAAAAGGAACGTATGTAGGCGATGGAACAATTAGTAAACAAATATTGCTGCCTTTCACTCCAACACATGTGAAAGTGTGGCCAGTGTCTTCTAATGATTCCATGCTATTAATTGATGAGACAGGAGGTTATACGTATCAGGTAAATGAAATGGGAATATACCTGGTTGGGGGAAACTCTACATACGGAAGTATGAACGAATTTGGATTTATAACAGGCTCAGACAGCAATCAAAGAGGGAATAAATTAAACATCAAGTATATATGGGAAGCATATAGGCATGTAAACTAAACAGGCGCTATTGGTTACGTCTTTTTGTTTTAAAGCCCACTTTATTTATATATTAGATTCCTTTTCAATCATTAAGAAATCGTCGATAACCTCAGTCTTTACTCCCCTATTTTTCCACTAAACAGATGACTTTTAAATAAAATTCTTCTTTTATGCAAAGACTTGTCCGTTTTCATACGATAATACCCCTTTTTTACTTAAAAATACCTTGTAAATTATAAACCATTTTTCCACTTGAACCCATAGTAGAAATTGTGTCATGATGGATTTTGGTATATAAAGTGTTTAACAGAAAGAGTGAGGGGATCAGCAATGAGTGACAAAAAATATGAATCTATACACTGGTTTGCGTCAGTACTAGCGTTTTTATTAATAATTTTGAATAGTTTTTTTATAAAAATTGAGGGTGTAACTGTTGGTATTGCGATTGTATATATAGTGATCATGGGAATTGTTAGGAGTACACGGAAAAAGGCTTAGAGAGAAAAGACTGCAGAGTTTAGAAGAGAGAGTCGCGCACTTGGAAGAATTGCTCAAATCAATTACACATAAAGAAAGGACGGTGAATTTAGTTTGGATTTTCCTCAGCTCTATAACGACCCTACCCTTTCTCAAAAAAGGAAGGGTTCAATCGATGACCCTTATTTAAGCTATAGTGAAACTTTAACTGTTTACAATGGTCGAGTCTTACTTACAGAAGTACCTAACCGTGAGTACAGAGTCGAGGTTAGTGGTGACAGTAAAGAATGGCGAGAAATTGAAAATGGTGAATTAGAAGACAACTACTTTAAGGTTGATTACCTTATGGGAGTTGTCTTTTTCAATGGTTCAAATGAAGGCAAATCACTTACTTTTACATATCAAGGAGAAGGCGCATCCTTCTTCCCTGCCTCAAGAATATGGATTAAACGGCAAGGAAATATGGTGATTGAAACACTTCAAGGTTTAATTGATGATGCGGAAGATGCCATTATTCGCATCAATGAACGTATTGCTGAATGTGAACGTGTCACCAAGCGATGTGTTGAAATAACAAATTGGTGCAGACAAGCAACCTCAGATTATGAGTATGTAGTTGAGAACACTAGAAAGATTTACTTGCCGTTTGTGTACACCTATCAGGATTTATTAAACACTTATCCTTCCCCTCAAATTGGTTGGACTGTCACTGTAAAAGAAACAGGAATTGAATATCGATGGGATGGTTTTGACTGGATAAATATTAGCGTCTCAGATAAGTATGACGGTTTCAACATTGTTTCTAGCTATGTAGAGCCTTACAACATCAGATCAGTATGGTTGAGAACGAACAATGCTCCCAAAAAGATGAGGATAAAACCTTCTGCAGAACCCCCTGACGGAAGTATGGTTTGGATTAGAAAAGGATAAGGAGGAGTATATATTGAGCGACAATTTAATTCCCGTAAACACAATGGGTTATATGGACGAAGAAACAGAGCAATGGATACCCATTGATGCTATAGGGTTAAAATCAAATAATATCAGATATACTGCAGACGATATTCAAGAGGCTTTTGATAAAGCTTCTAAGGATATTAAAAACGTAATAAGCACAGTCGATTCTGGTTTAACAGATATCACAAACACTATTGGAGACATTTCAAAAATCCCTGCAGCTGGTGCAACAATTGTTGATAAAGTCTTAAATGAGTTTATCAGACGAAGTGTCAATGTTCAGGATTTTGGGGCTAAGGGTGATGGTGTTACTGATGACACTGAAGCTTTCAAAGCTGCTTTTTCCAGCGGGAAGCGAGAAGTTTTTGTACCCGCAGGTATTTATATGGTTCAAGGATTACATATCCCTTCTTATGTCAGACTTTACGGTGTTGGATCAGGATCTATTATCAAGCTTCACCCAACTGCTACCGGAACATCTTGTGTGTTAACCAATAGCGACTACACAAACGGAAATGAATATATCTTAATTGAAGACTTAGACCTCGATTGGAATTTAGACAAAAAGGACAACACCATTACAAATGGAACAAATGCAAACTGTGTGGGTATTGTTAACTCTAAATTTGTTCGGGTTAGAAACGTCAATGCTCGAAATCCCGGTCTTCATGGTTTTGATGTAAGCTCTCCTATTTGGAACACTTCTTCAGATGGTGCTGATTATTATCAACCGAAGGGCAGTAGATATGTTTGGATTGAAAACTGTACTGCAACTAATTTCGGTGACGATGGCTTCACAACTCACTATTCTGAATACATCTACTTCACTAACTGTCACGCATACAATGCCAATGGGTCTGCTCATGACAAAGGCTCATCAAATTCAAATGGTTTTGAAATTGATGACGGTTCTAGAAACGTATGGCTGGTGAACTGCAACAGTCAGAAAAACTGCAGAGGTTTTGAAGTTAAAGCCCACAATAGAGCGCCTGCAGCAAGAAACGTAAATTTAATCAACTGCTACTCAGAGAATGACATTCGTGCATTTGATTTTAGACACATCGGCTTTCATCGTGCTTCTGATAAAATCTCCACTAGCGCATTCGACATTAATGTTGTTAACTGTACTGCGAAGTCTCCAATCTTTAGTGACCTTTATAAAGAGTTGAGCCCACGGGCACTAGTAATCTCAGCTTACAGAAATGTCAACATTTCAAACTTTAACGCAATTGGAGACCCTTCTTATGATTACAAAGGAAATCCCGCAATCGCTACGCAATTTAAATCAAGAAACATCAATTTAAACAATCTCTCTATTTCTAACTTCAAAACAGCTGGAGCTGACATTTATGTATACGGTGGGGATCAAAAATCAGATAATGTAAATATTTCAAATGTAAATTGTTTTGAATCGGCGAGAATCGGTGTGCGTATTGGCAGTGGCACAGAAAATGTAAAGCTTATTAATGCAAGTTTGATAGGCGACGGGAAAGCTGACAGTATTGGTGTATATTGTTCTAATTCTCAGGTAAGCCTAATGGGAATTTCAGTGGAAAAATACAAAAAGGCTGCCAGAATTGCAGGAGTTGATTACACTTTTGTACCAAATAATATAAAAGGCGGGACAAGGATTGCCACCTCTTCTGGAGTACCCAAATCTAGCACCGGCTTAATAGCAGCGTCTACTGGACAGCCTGAAGTATCAGGTGAAGCTTCTGCTGTTATAGGCACCACTGGTGGGGCAAAAGCAACTGGTGTTAGAACAGGAGTGTTTTCCTCTTCCGGAGCAAGTTCCGTTAGCGGTTCGCGTAGCACAGTCATGTCTTCAAACGAATCCCACATTGAAGGCGATAATGTCTCACGAACTATCTTATCTTCGGGAGGAGTCAAACTCGGTACAAATGATCGCTATATGGTGGTTGGTGGATATGGTTCTACCCCATCAAGAGCGAATATCAAATGGATGCTAAACTCCATGAACGGAGATATAACATCTACCGGCAAGATGAATGGCGGAGCCACTTTCAGTGATTACGCTGAATATTTTGAAAGCCTTGACGGAAAAGCAATTCCGACAGGAACAATTGTCACTCTTGAAGGAGCTAAAATTCGCCCAGCGAGAAAAGGTGAAGATGTACACGGAGTAATCTCCGAAACTGCAGGAACTATTTTAGGCGGAGCTGATATTCACTGGCAAGGTAGATATTTAAAGAATGAATTTGGTGGATACATATATGAAGATGTAGTCAACCCAGAAACCGGTGATGTTAAGAAACTGCCTAAAGTAAACCCTGAATGGATTGAAAAAATAGATTACGTCCCCCGTGAAGAACGCCCTGAATGGAACATAGTCGGCTTACTTGGACAGGTTTATGTGAAAGTGGACAGCACTGTTTCTGTGGGAGATCGTATTGAAGGTAATTATGGCATCGGCACAAAAACAGAAGACAGGTTTTACTCTTGGAAGGCTATGGAGATTGTAACCCCATATTCAGACAAGCTTGGCTATGGCATTGCCATCTGCTTAATTAAGTAATCCCTCAAAATTAAAGGAGGTGGTTATGTTCTAGTTAAAATATAAATTTTATTCAATTTACAGCATTCAAAAACAGAGATAACAAGAGCATACGTGAGATAAAGAGAGATTGGGATTCCCCCTTCTCTCTTTTTGTGTTCTTAAAACTAAGATTATTGGAGGAATAATTTTTATGAATATCACTCAGAACCTTTTGACTCCGAATAGTTATTCAAGACCTCGCACTGGTTTGAATAAAGTTAAAGCTGTTGTAATTCACTGGGTTGCAAATCCTGGTTCTAGCGCTGAAGGAAATCGAAATTTCTTCGAAAGCCGAAAAAGTGGAACGAACGGATACGGATCAGCACACTACATTGTAAAAGAGAACACAATTATTCAATGTATTCCAAACAATGAAATGGCTTATCATGTAGGCTCAAATGTGTATACTCAAAGTGCACTGCGAAATCTAAGCTCGTATCCGAATAACTGTACTATCGGGATTGAAATGTGCCATAACGATATGACAGGTAAGCCTACAGACGCAACTTACAAAACAACATTAGAGCTAGCTTGCTCCCTATTGAAAAAATATGGCCTGACACACGAAAATCTTTGGACTCACCATCAGGTTGTTGGGTGGAAAGATTGTCATAGATATTACACTAACAATCCATCAGAATGGGTTCGATTTGTACAAGACGCTTCTAAAATTCTAACTGGTGAATCTGTCACAATTCCTACCCCTACTCCAGCCAACAATAAAGATCTTGAAGCCCCTGATGTTAAAACGAGAGAGTCATATATTAAGAACACAGTTATCGCAGACAGTCTTAATGTGAGAACACAACGCAATGCAAACTCCTCTATTGTACTTACCCTTCCTAAAGACTCTACTGTTCAATACCAAAAAGGATCAACTCAAAATGGTTGGGGTTATATCAAATATACAAACTCCAAAGGTGCTACATATAGTGGGTACGTCAATGTAAGTTATATTAAGAGTGATGCTGAGCTTGGGAAAGGTGGCTCAAAACCCAAGACAACTCCATCTAAATCAACCGGAGTGACAAAGAAACAGGTAGTTCTTCCCGCTTCAGCTTCTTCTTGGAGAATCTATCCTCTTGGCAAAGCCCCAGTTAAAGCAAACGCTCTTTCTACTCAATTGAATCCAAAAAAATTTGGTGGATTAACCTACGACATTTTAGATAACCCTCAAACAGACGTTTACACAATTAAGACTGATCAGTTTGGTAAAGTGAATATTTATGCCGCTGCTTCAACAGGAGCTAAGATTGTGGGTACGTCTTCCCCAAAGTCTAAATCCACTCCTAAGCCTAATAGTAGTGGGGTCAAATCTGCAGGCAAAATTAAAATTGTCGGTGTAAAAAGCGCTGCAATCGTTATGGACAGACCCGATAAAAACAAAGCAAAGAATCTTGGCACCGTAAAGTTAGGTGACACGCTCAGCATTTCTGGCTCAGTGAAAGGTTCAAACAATGCTAAGGGTTACTGGGAAGTGATCTATAAAGGTAAACGCGGCTACATCTCAGGTCAGTTTGGGTCAAAAATCTAAATATATTTAAATATCTTTGAGGATGATTGTTGATCGAGGTATATCAATGATTATCCTCTTATTTTAGGAGGTGATGTAATGTCACCTTCCTATTTTATCAAAGGTTGGTGACAAATGGATAACTTTGAGCAAAGCACCATTTCAAGATTAAGTGCACTTGAAGAAAAAGCTAAGCACACTGATAACAAAATTGACTCTCTTGAAGAAAGAACAAATGTTATTGGTCGTATTGCTACGCTCGTTGAGCAGCAAGTCGAAATTAATAAGGATTCTCAAGCACAATCGAGAGAACAGTTCAGCACTCTGAACGAAATGAGCAACAGTTTAAAAAATCTGAGTAAATCATATGAAAAACTGGACAATCGAGTTGAAATATTGGAACGCTCTGATTCTACTCGCAAAATTGATCCCTCTCAGTTTACTAAAGACCTTGTGTTTAAGGTACTGCCCAGTGTAATTGCGACTATTGTCGCAGCCTGGTTACTCATACATTTTGGCCTTAAATAAAATGAACAGGAGCGAATTTCATGACTAAAATTAACTGGAAAGTAAGACTTAAAAAGAAAACATTCCTGGTTGCAATCTTCTCTGCAACTCTTTTGTTTGCACAAGCAATTGCATCAGCTTTTGGATACGATATTTCTGTGTTTAGTGATGAACTCACTGAGAAATTTAATGCACTGCTGACATTTTTAACTGCCATGGGAATTGTGGTGGATCCAACCACTACAGGTATCTCAGATAGTGATCAAGCAATGGAATACACAGAACCAAAATAACTCGGGGGAGTTCATCTCCCCTTTTTTTCATTTTTAATTAAGAAAGGAATGATTATTGAACATGCAAATAGGATCTGGATATATCGGGAGTCCAATACTTGAGAAGTCAGAGTCTAACCATGAAGTAATCCCTTCCCCACCTGCAACCTGGACGATTAAATATTCTTTCTATAAATTCAGCTTTTCGAATGATCAGGAATGCCACGTATCAATCAATGGTGGAAATCCTATCTATTTAAGAGCTGGACAAGGCTTTCAAATGGACGCTCACGATTCACCTATCACAAGCTTCAAAATTTCTGAGTCAGGAATAACATATAATTTTTTGGGGGCGCATAAATGAGTTTCTTCAATCCGATGGTTAATGTCTCAATTGTCACTGGGAAGTCTGCTTATGATATTGCAGTGGACAATGGTTTTTCAGGAACTGTAGAGGAATGGCTAGCATCATTAAAAGGTGAAAAAGGCAACACTGGAGCTACTGGTGCTGCAGGTAAAGATGGAAAATCAGCATATGAATTAGCTGTTCAACAAGGATTCACTGGAACATTAGATGAGTGGCTTGCTTCTCTTAAAGCAACAGCAAACTGATCACATCCCTTCTCTAACGAGAAGGGTATTTTTTTCGCATTTCATATCTAAATTGATAAATAAGAAAAAACACCCTTCCCAACTTATTACATTATGATAAAATATTACATAATCAGACGAAATGCTAGGAGGGTGATTTTTTTGGAGCAATTGATCTCTTCTTCAAAAGTTGGCTTAAAAATCAATGAATGGTACAAATACATAAGATTGTTCAGTGTTGCAGATGCAGAAATTCTAAAGGATGAAGTTGAACAAGAAATAGAGCATATGGAAGAAGATCAAGATTTATTGTTGTACTATTCGCTCATGTGTTTTAGACATCAATTAATGCTTGATTATCTTGAACCAAAAACCATGAATGAAGAACGCCCGAAAGTTTCAGACTTATTAGAAAAGATCGAAAGTAAACAAAGTGATCTAAAAGGAATTCTTGAATATTATTTTAACTTTTTTCATGGGATGTATGAATTTGAACAATACGAATATCTTAAGGCAATAAGTTTTTACAACCGAGCTGAAAAGAAGTTAGCCGTTGTCCCAGATGAAATAGAGCGAGCTGAATTTCACTATAAAGTTGCTGAAGTGTACTATCACATGAAGCAAACCCACATGTCTATGCATCATATCGTTCAAGCAATAGAAACCTACAAAGCACACGAAACGTACTCAATAAGAGTAATCCAATGTTCATTCGTCATCGGTCTGAATTATTTAGACATGGAGTATCCAGAAAAAGCAATACCGCATTTCATGAATGCATTAAAACAAGCACAAGAAATTGATATGCCACGGTTAATAGGTTCTTCTTTGTACAATCTCGGTTTATGCTCATTTACAACAGGAAATATGGAGAAAGCATTGGATTATTTTAAAGAAGGCGTCTCAATTTATCAAAGTAATTCTCTTCACAATTCTAGCCGGCTACTAGACATACTTCTAATGTTGGCAAAAACGCACTTTAAATTGTTCAACACGGTTGAGGGAAAACAGGTTTGTAAACAAGGTCTTATGCTATCAAAGGAATTGAACGATGACGTATTAGGAAAAATGTTTGATTTTCTTATGGGTTTATTCGTTGAGAATGACAAAGACCGACTTTTTAAAATCTTAGATTACTTAGAATCAAAGACTATGCTTTCAGATGTGGAAGACCTAGCGACTGATGCAGCAATGTATTATAATGTAAATGAAGACCATAAAGTAGCTACCGCCTTTTATGAGAAAGTGCTTTATGCCCGAAAACAAATTCAGAGAGGGGATTGTCTTTATGAAATTTAAATTTGCATCAGCTTTTATCTTTTTAGTTATCTTACTTGGCATTGTTGGACATCACTTTCTTGACGACCACAAGGTTTTAAAGGAAGCTCGAAGAGGCCACACAGCCAGTATCCAAATTGCTCTTGATCACTATGGTGACTTCTCAGTGGAACGTAGAGGGCAAACCGCATAAATGTTTTGGTACCCCCTTTTATGGGGGGTATTTTTATGACTTATGTCCACCAGTCAAACCTGCTCTATGCAATGCTGTTCCACCAGGTGTATATGAAACAGCTCGTAAGATCGCTTTAGATCCGTATTTATTTCTTATCCCGTCCATAACAAATCCAAGCTTTCTTCTCTTCTCATTATCTTTTTCAAACAGACTCAATTGTTGATTTACATCGTCTTCAATATTGGATAAGGT
Source organism: Bacillus sp. IS1 (assembly GCF_032461585.1). Classification (NCBI taxonomy): domain Bacteria; kingdom Bacillati; phylum Bacillota; class Bacilli; order Caryophanales; family Bacillaceae; genus Bacillus; species Bacillus sp. IS1. The sequence continues at coordinate 1,130,619 of NZ_JAWCWR010000001.1, forward strand.
AACTGAAACACTTCGTACCGTTTTGCCTGTATAGAATTTATCAAAAAGGATCAAGCAATATCGATAAATATCCATTGTGATATTTGTAGGTAAATCAATTGTTTTAGCTCTGTGAAAGCCACCGCCGAACTCATCTTTACTGTAACCAATGCCCAAGCTAATTGTGCGCCCTACTTTGTTATGTGTTCGTGCTCTTCGTGCAACTTCTTCACAAATCTCCAAAAGAACCGCCTTGATATCCTCTTTCTTCGTATAGTCTCTAAGTAATATCTGACTTTTCCCGTAGCTTATTTGCCCTTGCATCAAAGGAGCTCCAATTTCAGAAAGGTCGATTCCATGGGCATGATAATAAAGCTGATTGCCCATGATGCCGAAGCGTTTTTCAAGCAGCTCTAGTGGATATTTAGCTAATTGGCCAACAGTTGAAATCCCCATCCGGTTTAAATTCCTCTCCATCCTCCCTCCTATTCCCCACATTTCAGATAACGGATGAACACGCCAAAGCTTTTTAGGAACATCTTCATATCTCCACCGTGCAATCCCAGTCTTTGTTTTCTTGCTCTCTAAATCAAGGGCTAATTTACTCAGCAGCATATTGTCACCAATACCAACAGTACAAACTAAGCCAAACTCTCTCTTCATACTGCTCTGAATTGCTTCTGCCATGACTTCAGGATTTTCTTTTCCTGCATCTAAAAAAGATTCATCGATTCTGTTGTCAATCAGTTTTAACCATTTGTAAACCATAAATATAGGATATATTCTTATTAATTCGATTCTGTAAAATTTGTCAGAGAATTAGTATCTTATGAACAAATATTTTAAGAGAACCAATGTTATTTGATCTTCTCACCTTATGTTTTTTTGTGACAAAATTATGAAAAGAACAACTAAATATTTACATGACTCTGTTTCTTGTATTTTGAATTCCTCTTCTATGTTCTGATAGGACAAATACTTTAACGAAAAAATTTATGGTTAGACACTTCATGAAACTTTAAAAAGCTTTTCTTGGAGAACCAAACACCTAACTGGTTTATATTTTAAGATGCTTAATCAATTTAGCTTGCTTTCCTGCAAAAGTCTGGTGAATCTTCAGCAACTACAGAACTTGCAACAGTAACAACATTGTTACCTATTGTTGGACCACCTAGAGTGAGGTTATGGCCTGGTGTTAACTTATTGGGATTCATAAATATCACCTCGATTATTTGTAATGTCCTCCTATTTTTTCAGCACGATGGTTCGCTTGGCCAGCCTTTGTTAAAGAAGAGGCATGAAGTAAAGAAGCAGGGCCGTACTTTGTGTGAATTTCATCAAATACTTTACTCAAATTTTCTTTTTTTTGATGAATTTCAAACAAGTTAAGCTGATAATAGCGATCTGACTGTAATTGAGAAAGGGCAATTCCGATACTCCGGACAGGTTGGCCATCCCAATGTTGCTGAAATAATTCTATGGCTGCATTAAAAATGTCCATTCCGAAATGGGTAGCAGAATCTAGCTTTTTTTGCCGATGAAATCCTGAGATAAAATTAAAATCAGCTCCACGAATGCTTACAGATACTGTATGTCCAATGTAGTGCTTAAAACGAGCTCTGCGAGCCACCTCTTCACTTAGTTCAAGTAAAACAACCTTAATATCTTCAAAGGTACTGTAGTCGTAAGGAAGGGTCATATTATGTCCAATCGCCTTTTGTTGGTCATGTGTGTTTACTGTTACAGGGGAAGGGTCTATTCCATTGGCGGTTCTTTGCAAAAGTTCTCCATTAATTCCCCAACGTTTTTTCAGGAGTGCTAGGGGATGAACTGCTAATCCTCCAATTGTGCTGATTCCCATTCTGTTTAAATGTTTTTCCATCCGTTTTCCTACACCAAACAGCTTACCAACAGGTAATGACCATAAATCTTGCTTTAAATTTGAGAAATTCAGTTCATAGATACCTGATATATTTTTCTTAGCAAAATGATCACACGCCATTTTGGCCAATACTTTATTTGGACCTATTCCAACACGGGCATAAATGCCTGTTTTACTCTTAATAGAGGCTTGTATTTTTTTTGCGATAACTTCAGGAGCACCAAATAGTTTAGTGCTTCCAGTTATATCAAGGAATTGTTCGTCGATTGAAAACGGTTCAACTAAGTCTGTATACTGCTCAAATAATTCAGTAATCATAACAGAGACATCAATGTATTGTTGCATGTGAGGACGCAAAATAATCGCATCTGGGCATTTTATTTGTGCCTCCCACAGCTGTTCGGCATTTTTCACACCAAATTGCTTAGCTATGGGACAAGCAGCTAGCACAACACCGCTGCGTCTTTCAGGATCACCTGATACGATAACAGGCTGATTTCTAAGGTGAGGAGCTGTTGATTTTTCTACAGAAGCGTAGAATGACTCCATATCGACAAGAAGAATGTTTCTTTCAGTCATAAAACCACTCCCAAACATTTGTTCTGTGTTTCGATATTGTAACCGAAATGCTGCTGAATTTACACTGGTAAATAAAGTGTTCAATGGTTATAAATGATAAGGAGTATACAAAGTTTTTTCAAAAATGGAAGTTTAGAAAAATATGTCGATTATAATGATAAAGGGGCAAAACAAATATGTGATTACAATAAACAAGGAGGAAAGTATGTATTTATCTCAAGTTCATATTCAAAATTATAGGAGCTTTAATGATTTTAAAATAAGTTTAAATGAAGGATTGTCCATAATAATAGGCGAAAATAATGTTGGAAAATCAAATTTCTTAGAGAGCCTCAATTTAGTTTTTAATAGAAACTATTCATTAGCTAAAAAGACTTTGCAGCAAGAAGATTTTTGGAGTGGCTTAATCATTGAGGATAAATGGCCAGAGGTTAAAATAGAAATAACACTGAGAGGCATTAAGACAGAAGATGAACTAGCTGTGACTAGTAAGTGGTTAACTAGAAATCCAGAAGAAGCAAAGCTCACTTATAAATTTAGGCCTAAATCAAATATTTCTGCCAAACTTCCAAAAAAGTCTAAGTCCATCAGTGAAATTCAACTTCCATTACACGAGTACGAATGGGTGATTTATGGAGGGGAAATTGAAACAACTGATGCATTTGATTTTAACATGTTAGGTAAGTTTGGGATTGAGTACGTGTGTACACATGTCTCAGGAACGAACCTGTAAAACAATTTAGTGATTTCAGTTGAAACTCTGATGAAAAGTTTCATTTGCGGATTTACTATGTAAATTCTTGGATCATCTGGAATCTCAAATAACCGGGAGCCAGTCTTGATTCCATAATCTTTTTTAAGTGCAGGAGACGCTGCTAAGACAACACTTCCCTGTCTATCCGTGTTTCCGACTACAGCGAGATAACATGTCATTGGATTCAATCCCATTGTTACAGCTGAAACCGAAGCATAAAAGGATTTCATATCTACACAAAGTATATTTTTACGTGGAAACTGTGAGTAATCAATCATTGTAAGCAACTCCTATGATGTCATTCATGGTGATGTATACGGTTTGATCGTGATGATCTTTTACATGTAATTTGTGTTGTTCGTAATTTAGATATTGAACTGTACCGATTAAATCCTCGGCAACTCCTTCTTTAAAGAGTTTAAACTTCAGTTCTTTATTCAGCGCCATTGCTTCAGAAACCAAGATGTCAATCTCCTCAATTTGTTGTTCATCTAAAGACGGTCTCTTTATTTTTGAAACGTCTAACAAATCCTGTTTTAGTTGCGTTAAATGTTCTGGAAGCATCATGGAAGTCCATTTGATTGCTCCTCGATCTCTAAGCATATTGAATCACTCCTTTTTGATCTAATATTAACAGAACAAACGTTCTTTATTCAATATAAACAAGAACAATAGTTCGATGTAATTGTTGGAAATAAAAAACTCCCTTTAAAAAAGGAGCTTCATTTCAAGTGCTGGGACATATTTTTAGGATACTATTAAAAAATTTTGCGCACTCATTAGTATATTCAGGATAAAGTTCTTTAGTAAAAAGAACAATTGTATGCATCAACAGAGCCCTTGCTGAATCTAAATGGAAGTCTATATTAGAGTTAGTTGAATAACATACACTATTAAAATGTGGATTCTCATCTTTTCGCACTGTGGATATATCTCTCAATGCCATATAATTATGTGCATCTATAGAAAGAAAACTATATAAATCTCTTAACAATTTTGGATCTTCACTATTCTTTTCAAGCTCTTCAATAAGTTGGTTAATACTTATTGGTCCACCGAATAAAGAATGCCACTTTGGAATATATCCTCTTTTGTTTCTCTTTTGTAATTTATTGTACTCTTCTAATACCTTTTTGTATTCTTTATTTTGTAATTCGGAACTGAATTTTTGAATAGATTTTCTTAAAAAGTTTTTTTGATCATCTTCCATGATGGGGTTATCCAAATAGCGCTTAGAACTATCTAATTGATGTTTAAGGTAACCAACTTTGTATGCTATTGCTCTAACATTTGAAAGACTGGGCACGTTAGTAATATATTTAATTGCTAAATATGCTTCTATGAGGCCTCTAAAATTCAAATCGGCTGGGGCACGTAATCCATAATCAGAACAAACCCAAATACCATTACTCAATTCAATTGTCTTTCTAAACAAGCTTACAATGACCATGGAATAAGTATCACTGTAATCTTCGCTTTCTTTATATTTTTCGAATAAATCGTCTCCAAACTTAATGACTTCACTTAGTACTTGGTGATTAACCTCATGAGGTAATTTATTAGTACCCAAAACGTTTCCTCCTATGAATGAGTTTTAATGGCAATTATCTATCTAGAAAGTGAGCATGTATAGTTACTTCTAGAATTCACTCACCACGCTACAAAATGTTAAGAATTTTGGATACCAAATAGGAACGCTTGAGTTAACATTGTCACAGATAATCACACCTTTCAGCGTTTTTTATAAGTATATCACCTTTTTCCATTTTTACACATGTTGAATATCGATAATTACTCAATGATTTAATAACTGAATATAGAAAAAGAACCTGCATTAAACAAATTCTTTTCATATTGTCAATATATTGTGAATTTAATACGACAAAGACATTTATGTATAGTATAATGATTCCTGTACATTAAAGCATGCTCACTCAAGGGAGTCTTGCTCATCCCCTACGAAAGGGGGTGATGCTTATGTCAACATTTCAGGCATTAATTTTAATGCTTGCATTTGGGTCATTTATAATCGCCCTGTTGACGTATATAAATAAAAAATAGACCTCCCTTGAGACTGGACTCCTGAAGGGATAGGTCTATCACGAATAACCGCTGAGCAAGCCCTTTGATGGGTAGCTTTTTGTACAGAGCCGGGGTGTTGGTAGCACCCTGGTCTTTTTATTTTATGCATTTCATAAATCAAAATGCACAAAATAATCATATAACTGTATTACCTACACTAATTATAACCACATAGAAATGGCATTTGCAATACTATTGCTTGATGGATTAAACCACTTTCACTTGATTAAACATGTACTCCATTCCAACCTATCTGCTTAGATCGGGTTTTCAGGATAATCAGCTTTATATTTCTCAATTATCCCTTTTAGAGACGCATCGGACGGTTCCTCACCTAGATACTTATGTTTCCAAATGATGTGTTGATCACTGAAGCTATAATCTGTGCTGAACCAATCAGTGTAATCAAAACTGATATTTAATTTGCCTGTTCTTTCAAGGCTTAGCGTAAAAGAATACCATAGTTCTTGATCGTTCTCCTTGAATACTTCTCGTAGCTTCTCACTCAAATCAAACAACTTTCTCTTTTTCTCAGTAAAGTCATCTTCATCAATTGCAAAAATAAAAGGTACTTCTAAGCTATACTTGTAATTTTGTGGATCGTCAGGAGCATTGTAATAAAAACAAGTTCCTCCTCCTGTTTCCGAAACTTGCGCATAAAACCAAAACTTTTCCCATTGCTCGGGGATCATTTCATTAACTATTTCTACAATCTCTTTATATAGATTGTTTAGCTCAGTCTCCATCATATGCATCGCCCAATGTACTAAAATTATCACTTAGCCAATACCAGTGCTGTCCCTTATTATCAAGCAACCGTGGAATTAAATCAGTAAATGAAGTGGCTATTACCTGTGTTTCACCAACAATTCCATGTCGATCAAAAAAGCTGTCGTAACACTTACCTTTACGATCTTCATTTAAATCAATTGTCAGATATTCTCCTTTTCCATCCGTACAAACAATATACCACTCGGATGAAATATCTTCTTCACAAAGTTCCCCAACAATAACGGGATTAGCCAATTTAAACTCAGCTGGTCGTACTATATATATTGGATAATCCGCATTTTCATATAAAACTGCTCCACCGCATTGTTCATAAAATTCACTAACATCTCTTGGTAGTTGATGCTTCTCGTCTATTACTGGGAGACCATCAGCTTCAAACAACCGACAGTCTGATGTAGAAGCAATCTTTTTGATTAACATATCAATACTCATATCCACACCTTTGTATTACTTTTATTTAATTGTCTAAGCTAAATTTCAATGCATCAGCTAGCATGGTGTTAAAATCATCAAATTTGTTCATCAACGTTCCAGAGGGTTTATCAAGCTCCAAATATTCATTCTCAATCACATCTAAGCAATACCAAGCTGTATCTGAATCACCAAAAAACAGGTATTTTTTCTGTTCGTCATTTTCGTGCCATTGTTCATTTGTTTCAATAAAACCATAAACTTCTTCATCATTTTCTTCTTCCAAAAACATTTTATCCAGCCCATAGATTACCAAGCCATTAAAATCTAATCCGTTAACGGTTTGAAGAAATTTTTTATATCCTGAAGGAATTTCATTTATAGGGAACTTGCCTAATACTACTTCATTAAAATTGCTTAATTCTTTGTCTGTAACAGGAGAATTCAATTCATCTCCATACTTTGCTTCAGTTTTTCGAATTTCCTCCAATAAATTCATCCACATAAAACTGCCTCCTTATTTCTCACTTGGATATATTTCACCATTAGGAATAGGCCAATTAATTTCCTTTGTTTCTCCTGGTTTTAAACCTTTTGTTAATGAATTTTGCTCATTAGTTATTGCTTTATGGTAAGGGTCGTTTTTGATCAAGATCAAGTTATCCATATCGTTTGTGCCACCGTCATCTAAAGGAAGCTTATGGTGAACTTGATATCCCTTAGGGTTGAGACCATCTTTCATTCTGGCTATATCTTTATCCGTTAAGCCAGCCTTCTTGAGTTTCTTAACTTTATTAGGATCATTTGATAGACCTTTTAAAAATTGTTTTTTAATAGAACTGTTGAACTTTCTTCTAAGTATGGCTGTATCTTCTGGGCTTCTCTTTGTGTAGCTAATTTTCTTAACTTTAACATCTTTTAAAAGAACCTGTTCACCTTTTAGTGTTCCTATAAAGTCATCGCTACCAGTTGATTTATATAACACACTGTTCTTCTCGTCTATCGCTTCTTTTAATATTGATGTGTTTTTAACATTATGAGTGTTTTCTATATCCTGAAGGATACCTGCATATGCTAATTGACTATTATTTAATGAAAAAGAATTACTGAAGGCTTTCCCTTTATCAATTCCAGTCTTTACGCTTTTAGTAACTGCTTTTTCTCCACCCCTAAAAACCTTATCAACCTTTGAAGCCCCAGTTGCCGCTATCTTACTTGACCCTTTAAGAATAGAGCCCCCACCTTTTAATCCAACAAGACTTCCCACAGCATAAGTAATAAAGTGTGCTCTTGAATAGGCATCACCATTGACCATTTTATCATTCCATGAATCGGATAGATCTTTCCATATAATTTTAGCATAAGATGGTGTTTGAATTATGGCGCCAGTTATTTTTAATAGCTTCTGCTCATCAGAAAGCTGTGAAAATTCCCAAGTACCAACTACCAAGTCTTTGGTACCAACTACCGTATCCTTAACAATATCATATGCCCCTATGCCTACACCTTTTAAAATATCCCAAGTCACTTCTCCGGCTTCTTCCATCTGTTTTGCTTGTTCAAGCTGCATCACATATTGTTGTTGGGAAGGTTCAAGGTTCTCGTAACCGATCTTCTTGGCAATCCCCAAGTATTCATCAGGATCAGTTACTCCATCAGAGAGCTTTTTCTCCAAATCCTTGATTTCCCGCTCTTTCGCTTCTTCCTTCTTAATCGTTAAATATGTGTCTGAGTGTCTTGCAATCTCGCCTTTTTTCTTATGTATGTCACTTTCTCTGTACGCCTCGGCATTATAGTGAAGTGGTGTTGCGTTTTTCCCTTTGCCCGTGGCATTTTGGAGCTGCTGGAAGTCGGCTTGGATGAACTGTTCGTTTGCTTCGGTTTCTGCGTATTCTTTCGTTAGATCATGATCAAGCTTGCCGAGCTTATGTACAGTATCGTCCCGTTTTTTGTCTGCTGAATCCAGCTTTTGATCGACATCCTCTGTAGAGAAAACATCAAGATGAACAATATCACTTATCTCATTAAGAATATCCCTCATTTCATTCCGCTGCTCTTGCATGATGGCTTTTGATTTATTCTTCGCATGAATCAACTCATGTTCTAAAAATGACTCTTCCACAAACGAATCGGCTAATCCGGCATCAGCTACTTTTCCTGAAATACTGTTAAGAAAAGCAATCTTCATATCGATCAGATCAAGCCAGCTGTCTGTAACACCAGCGTGATCTTGGAAGAATGCTTTAATGTTGTCAGCGCCTTTGCCTGAAAACTCACTATCGTCTAAGTCAGCCATTCCCTGAAACGCTTTTCTGAGATTGATAAATTGTTCTCTAATCTGATCGTATTCTTTTGCTCGTTTCTCCGCTGCTGAGATTAACGAGGATGCTTCAAATACTTTCATATCTGTCTCCTTTCCACTTAATTAATCTTTTCTAAATTTTACCATAGTTTTAGGTTCTTCGATTTTCAAAATCAGATGTTTACCTAAAATTAATTTTACAATCTTTGGTTCTATAATTATAATTAGGAAGGTTTGTCCGATATAAAGACAGAATAAACAAATTTGGGGGAATTACATTGAAGAAATGGTTATTAGGTATTGGCGCATTATCTCTAAGCTTTTCTTTGGCTGCATGTGGGTCTGATTCAGCTTCTACAGATAAAACAGATTCAGATAAGGCTAAAACAATGCAGCAAGAAGAAAAGGATACAAAAGAGACAAAGACAGACTCTCAATCAAACGACAAAAGCAATAATGACAAAAATGAAAAAGCCGAAAATGCTTCAAAGAAGGATTCGTCGGATAAAAAGACATCTGAAAATAAGAAAAAACTGGTCGATGTAACGCTTAACAGAACGGTTGACGGAGACACGATTAAAGTTAACTATAAAGGCGAACTCAAAACAGTACGTTATTTACTTGTCGACACACCTGAGACTAAAAAGCCAAACTCTTGCGTACAACCATATGGTGAGGATGCTTCAGCAAGAAACAAACAGCTGGTTAACAAGGGAAAACTTCAACTGGAGTTTGATAAAGGAGATCGTACAGACAAGTATGGCAGATTGCTGGCTTACGTTTATGTGGATGGCAAATCAGTACAAGAAACACTGCTTAAAGAAGGATTAGCACGAGTAGCTTATGTATATGAGCCAAACACGAAGTATTTAGACACGTATAAGAAAGATGAGCAAGCTGCGAAAGATAAAGACTTGAAGATTTGGAGTAAGCATGGATATGCGACTGATAAAGGATTTAATGGCTGCGTAACGAAACCGAAGAAATCAGTAAGTGTATCTAAGCCGGCTCAAAAGTCAGTTACAACACACCAATCCGAGACACATAAATCGAACCCTAGCAATTCAAATTCAAGCAGTTCAGCATCAAGCAGCTCTTCTAACTCTGCACAAGCCTCCCCTTCTGCTGGAGGAACAGAACACTTTGCAAACTGCACAGAGCTGAGAAAGAAATATCCGCACGGTGTACCAAGCACTCACCCTGCCTATACATCTAAAATGGATCGCGATAATGACAATTTTGCATGTGAGAAGAATTAATTATTTTGAAGCCCTCTGAGGCTTCTTTTTTCATTTGGGTATATTCAATCTAAACAAAAAACCACAGAGCGTGTGAGGGACTCTGTGGTTTATAGTGGCTGATTAAACCCCTATGATACATCAATTAGGATACTTTAATTTAGATGAATAAGCAAGTTGATCTAAAATGTTTCGTTAAAATGAGGATTTTATAAAGAAATTCCAATGCACATGATATAATCTAACTACACTTACAATAAGAAGAAAGGATGAAATACTTGGCATTACACGAAAATTCAAGAATAGCAGTTTATTCAAGAAAATCCAGAGAAGACAGAGATTCAGAAGATACACTCGCCAAACATAGAAATGAGCTAGAATATCTCATAAAAAGAGAGAACTTTAAAAATGTTCAGTGGTTTGAGGAAGTTGTCTCAGGTGAGACTATTGATGAACGACCAATGTTCTCAGTGTTGTTGCCCAGAATTGAAAATGGCGAGTTTGACGCAGTTTGTGCTGTAGCAATGGACAGGCTGTCCAGGGGATCACAAATTGACTCCGGGCGTATACTTGAAGCATTTAAGCAGAGTGGGACATTGTTTATTACACCCAAAAAAACCTATGATTTATCAATCGAAGGCGACGAAATGCTTTCTGAGTTTGAATCAATAATTGCTCGAAGTGAATATAGAGCAATAAAACGGAGAACGATTAACGGAAAGAAAAATGCCACAAGAGAAGGCAGACTTCATTCAGGGTCAGTTCCATACGGTTATAAGTGGGACAAGAATATTAAAGCTGCAGTTGTTGTTGAGGAAAAGAAAAAAATATATAGAATGATGATTAAATGGTTCTTAGAAGAGGAACATTCTTGCACAGTAATTGCTGAGATGTTAAACGAACTGAAAGTCCCTTCCCCATCCGGCCGTTCTATTTGGTACGGAGAAGTTGTCTCAGAAATTCTGTCCAACGATTTTCATAGGGGTTATGTATGGTTTGGTAAATACAAGAAAAGCAAAAGCAGCAACAGTATTATTCAAAATAAAAGTTTAGATGAAGTATTGATTGCAAAAGGTCATCATGAAACCATGAAAACTGATGAAGAACATGCCCTAATCCTGAATAGAATAGAAAAACTTAGAACATATAAAGTGGCTGGAAGACGTCTAAATATGAATACCCACAGACTTTCTGGTATTGTTAGATGTCCTTATTGTCATAAAGCACAAGCTATAGAACAACCCAAAGGCAGAAGAAAACACGTTAGAAAGTGTTTACGAAAATCTGCTGAAAGAACAAGAGAATGCGAACAAACAAAAGGAATTCATGAAGAAGTATTGTTCCAGTCGATTATGAAGGAAATAAAAAAATACAATGAAGCTCTCTTCTCCCCCACTGAGCAAGATGTTAACGATGACTCTTACACAACTCAGCTTATTGGTTTAAGAGAGAAAGCTGTTAAAAAGGCAAAAGGAAGAATAGAACGCATAAAAGAAATGTACTTAGATGGAGACATCAGTAAAACAGAGTATAAAGAAAAGCTGAAAATTTCACAAGAAACACTTCAAAAAGCTGAAAATGACTTAGCAGAATTAATTGCATCTACTGAGTTTCAAAATGCTCTTAGCGCTGAGACAAAAAAAGAAAAATGGAGTCATCATAAAGTGCAGGAGATGATTGAGTCTACTGACGGGATGTCTGACTCTGAAATAAACTTAATACTAAAGATGCTCATAAGTCATGTAACGTATACGGTCGAGGATTTGGGAGATGGTACGAAGAATTTGAATATCAAGGTCTACTATAACTAGATTTTTGTCGTACTCAATCCATAATTCTTACGACAGATCCGGTCACGACAGGCGGGAAAAACGATACGAGCTTACCGAAGAAAAACGACAGCAGAATGACAAGCAGACCCGATGCCAAAATGCTTCCATAAATGGCTGAAATCCCGTACTCCTTACCGATGGAAATAATCGGCGCTACCGCGGTGAACGTACAGCCGAGCACAACGGGCAAGCCGATGCCGAAAAATTTATTCCTCCATACTTGAAGCAGCGTAGCCGCCCCGCACATAAAAATGTCAATTGATACGAGATATGTCAGCTGTTCTGCGTTCAGTCCCAATGCCGCTCCTACAATTAAAGGAACGACGACGGCGCCGGCATACATGGCAAGCACATGTTGGATACCGAGGGAAAGTGTTTTGGCATAGCCGTTTTTCATGAACGGACCTCCTGTACAAATGTCACTTTTCCGTCTTCAAGCGATTGAATTCTCGCCAGCGATTCGACCCGGCATCCTTTTTTCACCAGCTCATCTCTTCCCGGCTGAAATGACTTTTCAATGACGATTCCGATCCCGCAAACCGCTGCGCCTGCTTGTTTTACGATGGATAAAAGCCCTTCTGCCGCCTGTCCGTTCGCTAAAAAGTCGTCAATGATTAACACGCGGTCTTCTTTCGACAGATGATTTCCGGAGATTGCAATCTGACTTTCTGTTTTTTTCGTGAAAGAATAGACGGATGCCGTCAGCAGATCATCCGTTAATGTGAGAGACTTCCTTTTTCTCGCAAAGATGACGGGAACGCCGAGTTCAAGGCCGGCCATCACCGCAGGGGCAATGCCCGAAGATTCAATTGTGACGATTTTGGTTATCTCGTCTTTTTCAAAACGGCGCGCAAATTCCCGGCCGATCTGCTGCATGAGAACCGGATCAATTTGATGGTTTAAAAAAGAATCCACTTTCAGCACTTGATCAGAAAGAACAATTCCGTCTTCTGCTATTTTTCGTTTTAATGCTTCCACAATGATTACCCCCGCTTATAAAAAATAAAAAAAGCATTGCCCGCTCTCAATAAAAAGAGCAAGCAATGCCGAATGATCTACACGCAACGACCGAATAAAGCCGTTCCATTGCTCACTCATAGTCGGACATTTACGGTGACCGGTAGAAACTTGCGTGCCATATCCACGCGATTATATGAGTGTTCGTATGATATTAATCAAATTATAACAAGATACACTTCTTTTGCATAGTGAAATTTGAATATTTCCGAACTTTTACAAAGAATTAGTTTTCGATTATTCGTCTTTTTAGAATTTTTAGAAAAACACCCGGTGTATACCGGGTGTTTCGTTTATAAATATAAATTTGAATATTTACCGACGAGATACTCAATGAGATATTGAACGTTCAGCTCTTCTCCCGTTGCATCTTTTATGATGTCAAGCGGCATTTTGCGTCTTCCGTGCTGATGAACCTTTTCTGTCAGCCATTGTTTGATCGGCTCAAAATCGCCCCGTTCTATTAATTGATCAAATTCAGGCAGATCGTCAAGCATGGTATGCTTCAGCTGTGCCGCATACATATATCCGAGCGCATAGGAAGGGAAATAGCCGAAATCGCCGCCCGCCCAATGTACGTCCTGCAAAATGCCTTTTGCGTCAGATGGCGGTGTAATGCCTAAATAATCATGATATTTTTGATTCCACAATGCAGGCAGTTCTTCCACTGTCACTTCATTACTGAAGATCGCTTTTTCAATTTCATAACGGATAATAATATGAAGCGGATATGTCAGCTCATCGGCTTCAATTCGGATAAAGGTCGGTTTCGCCTCGTTGACAGCGCGTACAAAATCTTCTCTTTTCACATCTTGAAATTGATCAGGCGAAGCCTCAACCATTTTTTCATAATAGGCGGTCCAGAAATGTTGATTTCTGGCGATAAAGTTTTCATAAAATAACGATTGGGATTCATGAATTCCCATGGATGCACCGTCAGATAAGTTCGTTCCGCTCAGCGCTTCGTCAATATTCTGCTCGTAGATCGCATGCCCGCATTCATGAATCGTTCCGAAAATTGCCGTGCGGAAATCGTTTTCGTCATATCTGGTCGTCACCCGCACATCGCCCCGGTTGATTGTCGTCGCAAACGGATGCACCGTCTCGTCTAGGCGGCCGCCGTCAAAATCATACCCGAACTCTTTTAAGAAATACAAGGAGAGGTCTCTTTGTTGTTCTTTCGGAAACGTTTTCGTTATAAAGGAAGTGTCCGGTTTATTGCCGGATGCCGTCACTTTTTTGATAAGCGGAATGATCGCTTCCTTCAATTCAGAAAACAGCTGATCCAGCACCTTTACCGTAACACCCGGTTCGAAAATATCGAGCAATGCGTTGTACGGATGATCTTCATAGCCCCAATACGAAATAAACCGCTTATTAAAATTAATCAGCTTCTCAAGGTACGGAGCAAACATAGAGAAATCAGAGGCAGCCTTTGCATCCTCCCAAGCCGTTTCAGCTTTCGATGTTAAAATGACATATTCTTTATACTCATCTTCAGGAATTTTTTTATTATGATCATAATCTTTTTTCGCAAGTTCCGCCGCTTTCACTGTATCTTCAGAGAGCTCTTCTGCATGCGCGAGAAGGATGTCGATCAGCTCTTTCATCCGGTCGGATGTCTGGATTTGAAAAACGTCAGCCGACAGCTGTCCGATGCTTTCCGCCCGGTCATCAGAGCCTTTTTTCGGGGCTCCCGTTCTTAAGTCCCAATGCATAAGTGCAATGGCTTCGACATAGTGGGATACTCTTTTTAACAGATCAAAAAACTCTTTTTCATATGTATGTAAATCCATATCCGTTCCCCTCCCTTTTCACTATCAATTACAGGCTAATGGAATGCCGTGATAAAGTCAACTTCCCGGATCTAAAAAAGCCGCAGGATAAGAATCCTGCAGCTTTTGTTTTTATACGATTTTCGGTGTAACAGGCAAGATCTTTTTGACTTCGGACAGGACCCGTTCACTTTCTCCGCCCGCATAAATGGATATGGTTCCGCTGTCCTGATTAGAACGGATAAGGCGGCCGATTCCCTGCCTGACTCTCAAGAGCATGTACGGCAGATCAACTTCCTCAAACGGATCTTTTTTCGCTCCGTTCCGCTTTGCGGTGAACACGGGGTCATGAGGCGGATACGGCAACGCCCAAATGGTCACATTCCGGAGCGAGTCACCGGGAATGTCAAGACCTTCCCATAAGTGGACGGAACAAAGCACGGATTCTTCATCCCGCTGGAATTTTTCGACCAGACTGCTGATCTCTTCGTCACCTTCGTAGTATATCGGATACGGCAGCTCCCACGCGGCAGCCTGTTCTTTAAATTCCTTCATGTCTTCAAAGGAAGGGAAAAGAACGAGGGTGCGTCCTTCATTCTCCTTAATGGTTTCAATCGTTTCGGCTGTTTTCTGCTCAGACGTCATGTCACCGTGAAGCGCAACAGACATTTGCTCCTCGTAATCGTACGGAGATTCAACGGTGAATGATAAAGGATCACGGATTCCGAGGCTGTCAGCGATATAATCAAACGAACCGCCCTCAGAAAGAGTGGCCGATGAGAAGATATAAGGAATCTTTTTAGAAAAGACCTTTTCTCCCAAAACTTCGGCTACAGTTCTCGGCATAACGACAAACGTTGAGTCTGTATCCCGCGTTTCAAGCCAGCTGATGGCATCCTTTTGATACAGCGACAGCGAATATGCCATTTGTTCGACGTATTCTTCTACAACTGACAGCTCGTACTTATCAATCGTATACATTTCCGATTCAAATACGAGCGCCTCGCCGATTTTATCGAGCAGACTGCACAGTTCGTCAGCCGCACGCTTAACACGCTGGTCGTTTTGGATGTCCAATCGGTGAGAGCCGGCGATTTCCTTCGATTCCTCTGACAGCACATAGAAAAACTCATCGTTTGCGGCAAGGGCATCTTCAATCAGTTCGGCGAATTCCTCTCTGATGTCATTTTGAAGCAGACGCTCTAAAAACAGCTCGAGCGTCGACTGCTTCACACGATAGGTTAACGCTTTTTGCGCGGCGAATTCCAGCAGATGTCCTTCATCAAACACGACGGCGCTGTGATCCGGCAAAAGCGGCAGCTGTCCTTCCCTTTTGCGTGATTCTTCCGTCCATACATGCTCCATGTAGAAATCATGGGAGCAAACAATCAGATCCGTTGATTTTCTGTAATGATCTCTTGAAAGTGTTAAACCGCATCTATGTCTCATATCACAAGTTAAACAATCTTGGAAAGAATCATAGCTGACGCCTGCCCACTCTTCATTCGTCAAATCAGCGTACTGTTTGCGGTCGCCGTACGGATAAAAGCGCTGCATCGCTTGTGATTCGTGTACGAATGAAGGCAGCGACTCATAAAGATCCAGCCACTTTTCATCATCAGAACGCTGCATTGTTTTCTCAAGCTTTTTCAGACACAGATACTGCTCATGGGATTTGGACAGCCGTGTATCAATCTGCAGATCCAAATGTTCTGTCAGCTTGGAAATGTCGCCTTCTTTTTTAACAAGCTGTTCAATTAACGTTTCATCGGCGCATGCGATAATGGCCGGTTTACCCGTATATCTGGCATAGCTGATGGCAAACAGCAGATACACCAGCGTTTTCCCCGTACCGACTCCTGCCTCAGCGAACATGACCTTTTTCTCTTTAAATGCCCGTTCAAGCTGAAACGCCATAAATACCTGCTCATCCCGAAGGTCAAAGCCTTTCTCGGGAAGGATATCGTAAAACACGTCACCAATCCAATTGTTCAATTCTTCGTAAAAATTCTTTTCTTTTGTTAAAGCAAAAGGCAAACGTGATGTTGTCACCCAACTCCAACCCCTAACTATTCGGCATTCAGACCATCTATAATATCATTTAACCCTCTTCAATACAACAAAAAAACTTGGCCTCGCCAAGTTTTTGTCATGATCATTTCCGGTTAATGATATGTGTACATAGGAACGGATGGTCTGTTGAATGTGTATGTTTTACCGCATTTTCAAGTTCTTCCTGTGCGTGTGTCATGGCGGAAGGACCGAACTCCGATCCGGCTTCCTCCAGCCGGAAAGCAGTTGCGTCTAACGCCTTTTGTATTTTACTGAAGTGCTCGCTGTTCAGCATAAAATAAGATCACCTCTCAAATAGAAATAATCATCATTCTATGCCGATGCTTCACTTTCTATACATGCCATTCTGAATGATCCGCACCTGACCTGCACAAACTACAACAGATATTCGATCGAATATCCATCTTGACAAATTTATTCTACCCGGGAGTGATGGTTACATGAGTTATAAAGATCGATTAGATCAGCATTCTGAATTGTTTCATCACAATTGGACGCGGCCGAAACGCTCTAAATCACAAGTGAACGGCCACACCGAAATGTCCCAGACCAACATTATTTTACGGAGCAACGCAAAAGCGCACCGCTGGTAATGGCAGAATAAAACGTAAAGATGCCGGAGAAGACGCTGTTTCAGGCGTCTTCTCTTTGTTGCGGCTTTTTCCGCTGCGGCCGCACTTTAGCCCAGTACTGATAATAATCCGTTTTGATAAAACCGTTAAAGAGCTTCCGTTTTTTGGTTGCTTTTCTCCCGTAGGCCTCTTCAAATTGTTCATTTGACGTTAACATGTAGACAGACCATGTATCAAGAAATTCAAATGCCCGGCCCATTTCTTTATACATCTGCTCGACTTCTCTTTTTTCGCCGAGACGTTCGCCGTACGGAGGGTTTCCGACGATTACGCCGAATTCGAGTTTTGTCGTAAAATCCTGCACCCGCATTTGCTTGCATTCGATCAGGTCACCAAGTCCCGCTTCTTCTGCGTTTTCTTTGGCGATGTTTACCATCCGGTGATCCACGTCACTGGCAAAAATCTGCAGCGGCTGATCATAGTTCGCCTTTTCTTCCACTTCAAGACGCGCCTTGTCCCACAGTTCTTTTCCGATCCATTCCCAGTCTTCTGAAACAAAATCACGGTTAAAACCGGGAGCAATGTTTTGTCCGATTAAAGCGGCTTCAATGGCGATCGTGCCGGAACCGCAGAACGGATCGACGAACGGACGGTCAGGCGTCCAGTTGGTTAACTGAATTAACGCGGCAGCGAGCGTCTCTTTAATCGGAGCTCCTCCCTGATCAACCCTGTATCCCCGTTTGTGAAGGCCTGTTCCTGATGAATCCAGTGTAAGTACGGCTTTATCTTTTAAAAGGGAAATCTCCACCTTATACTCGGGTCCCGTTTCTTCAATCCATTCATTTTGTTTTCCTGATTGCAGTTTCAGCTTTTCCGCTATCGCCTTTTTGACGATCCGCTGGCAGTCAGGCACACTGGCAAGCACTGATTTCACGGATTTTCCGATAACGGGGAACTTTGCGTTTTCCGGAATGTACGCGCGCCAGTCAATCGCTTTTGTTTTTTCAAACAGCTCATCAAACGTTTTCGCCTGAAACTCGGCGACCTGTACTTTGATGCGGTCAGCCGTCCGCAGCCATAAGTTAGCGCGGCAGATCGCAAGCGCATCTCCTTCAAAAATGACTTTTCCGTTGTCTACTTTGCATTCATAACCTAAATCACGCACTTCTTTGGCGACGATCGCTTCAATTCCCATCGGCGCCGTCGCTATTAGTGTGTACTTCTTCATCGTATCACCCTGTCTCTTTTAAGCTTTCGTTTCATTCAAGATAAAAGCTCCCCTTTTAAGGAGAGCTCTAATTTGTCATATCAATAATGTTTAACGTTCTGTAAGCCATGTTTTGTTCCGTCGTACTGCAATCGGCTCATCACCTCGTACTCAGGCGGCAATCATCTATCTACAGAAAGTATTCTGTCCTTCTATCTGTTCAGTTCCTTCAAGAAGGTTCCCCTACCAAAATTTGGGTTTCTCGCTCGAGGGGTTTACCGCGTTCCACTCTCACCATTTCTGATGAGACTTCGTCACTGTGGCACTTTCAAGGATACTCAGCCATATCCGGAGACGTAGGCTTTTTTCCTGCCGTCAGCCTATCAAGGCTGCCCTAGCTTATTTCTTCGCTAGGCACGAACACTACGGGCATCTCAGCACCGTGCGAGCATGGACTTTCCTCTACAGATTCAAAGATCTGCAGCGATTACCCGAACGTTAAGAACACTTGTTCATTATAAAGCAACTTGTCTCATTTGACAAGTGCATCTGCCTTATTCGTCATAAAGTTTGCTGCCGAATACATGTTTCTCAAGGTTGGACAGCCTTTTCAGAATGTCAAAGTTGGTCGTATTGGACTGCACCGGCTGTTTTTTACTTGCTTCTTCAAGCTGTTTTTTCAGCTGCAGATTTTCCTGCTGCAGTTCTTCAATTTCTTGATGAAAGGTTTCATAATCCTTAATAATCATATCTAAAAATTTGTCAACGTCTTCTTGTCTGTAACCTCTAACGCCTGTTTTAAATTCTTTTTCCAAAATGTCTTTCGCAGAAAGCTTTACTTTATCAGCAAGCATCTTTTTCACCTCATATCGTGAATCATCATGTTATATTTTATTCAGAAACACGTCCCGTTGTCAAATATTCTCTGACGTGTTATGTAAAGAAATCTTCTTCTTCAACGGCGGCACGGAGATCATCCATTGTAATCGAATAAATCGGATATCCGTCTGTTTCACGGCGTTTTTCTGCCTGCTGCAGCATATATTTCGGCGATCCTTCCATTTCAGGATCATATAAAAGCAAAAGCGCATCTGACTTTTCAATAAAGAACGCGTTTTTCTGCCGGAATTGAAGCGGACTTTCGTACGGCCGATGCGTCAGGCTCTCCTCATAATCTGCCTGAGCAAGCACCGCTTCATACATTTCTTTATTCGGCTCCTTCCACTTTTCCTCCTGGCCGTAGAAAGGCGTGATAACGGCAACCTTTAATTCCGGATACTCTTCTCTGAGATCGTACGCCGTTTCTGCCGCCCAAAGCTCAGTCCCCAGCTGTCCTGATATGAGAATCCATTCCAAGCCTTCGTCAATAAAGCTTCTGAGTCTGGTTTCTATCGCCTTTTTTATATAAACAAGCGCCCGGTCATCCTGTTTAAAAATCCCGAGTTCAAACGGCTTGTATCCTGTTACGGCTAATACTTTCAATTGATCACCTGCTTAAAAAATGGGGCTCCCCATCGGGCCCCATTTTGATTTGCTGATATCCTAACCGATCTTGCTTAAGCGTTCAATACTAATGATCGCAGCAAGGGCTTCCGCACTGAAAATGCTGGTGAGTTGTCGGGTCAACATTTGAAAAAGTGTGCGGATAGTAATGAACGTGCTCAAAGTTGTGGTGATTTACGTTAGTTGTATGTTGCGGATGAATATGCGGCACAACCGTGTTAGAAAAGCAATGGTGTTCACAGCAATGAGTCGGATGGACAATCGGCGGCATCACGTTTGGTCTGCAACAATGATGATGAAACATGCTAAATCCCCTCTCCATTAACTTTTATTACACTGTTAGGTTATGAAGAAAAGAGGGTGCATGTTCTAATTCAATCACCCAATTTAAAAGTGCGTCAGCAAGCTGTCTTTAAAATTCGAAAATACAAACGCAATCAAAAAAACCACGACAAAGAACAAGTAAAAAACACCTTTATACATACCAACTCTCCCCTATAAATAACTAACGCTATTTTACAAGATGCGGCACCATTCTACAACAAAATCGATGCGGATTCAGAAAAAAATATTTTTGGCGAAACAGCTCGGCTTTTGCGCTTTCCCGGGCAATATTTCAAGAGGAATATTTCCTCTTGAGCCGGGCAATTCTCACATGGAGCTTCTCGGCTTCTTTTTCCGATATTTCCCCGTCTTCTGCCGCCTGCTGCGCGGCCTGCAGAGCTTTTTTGTAATCTTTTGCGTGATGCTCAAAATAGATCGCCAGCTCTACCGCTGATTGGTGTCTGCATATGTGAAGATCAGAGCCCGTCAGTTTCTCCCAAAGGGGCACGGCGTCTTGCCTGCGGTTTTGTTTTTTATAAAGCATTGCTAAGTCAAAAAGGGCCCGATCTGAATCTTCAAAGGCTTTGCCTTGCAGCGCTTCCAGCTGTGAAACAGCCCGATCGGTTTCTTTATGAGCGATAAACCATTTCGCCATGGCGTATGCTTCCTGACGTTCTGACGTCTGATCAGAAGATGCAAAAATCTTTTTTGACATATGGATGTAAAGAGCGATGAGAGAAAGCACATCTTGTTCATTATGCGAGAGCACTCCCTTTAAAAGAGCCGGGTCCTCCGCCTTTAAAAATTGAAAATACAGCATCGGCGCCAAATAACCAGGGGTGTCTTCGTCCCTTTTAAAAGCAAGCTCTTCATTTTCAACCGCCGAAAGCGATACACGCTCTAATTTATGTTTCCAAAGCCGTCTCGCTCCGTGCAGAAGATCAAAGTGTCCGAAGTCAGGAAGTTTCGGAAGCCTGTCCCGCAGCAATGTATGCCTAGTTTTTACCTGCGGCCAGTCAAAGGCTTTTCCGTTATACGTAACAAGAGACGTAATGTCAACCTCACTTAAAAAGCTTTTGTAAAGAGCCGCCTCGTTTCCCGGTTTAGGAAGCAGATGCTGTTTAACCGCGACACGGTCTTCATACACTCTTGCATGACCGAGCAAAAAGATCATATTGCCGGCCCCGCCGCCGAGGCCGGTCGTTTCAGTATCAAAGAAGAACAGCTGGCTTTTTTCGTATCCTTCTGCTGATAAAGTATGTGTCAAACCGCCTTTATTCCATAATGCCATGACGTCATCAAGTTCACTGAAGCTGTACCGTCCGTGACGGTGCGAAAGCGGATAGACGGTTTCGCGGATAAGACAGTATTCATCCTCAAAAAAGAAAGGCTTCACTCCGAATGCCTCCCATTCTTCTCTAAATGGGACTTGAATATCCGGGACCGAAAGTTGTGAAGCTGCCGGCTTTTTTTCAGCTTCCGGCACATTCAGGTGGTTTTTCATCCGCTTTAATTTATTTTTCAAGGACATCTTTCGTCCCCCTTTTCTTTTACACGTAATTCAAGAGCCGGAGTATCGCTTTCTTTGCATCTATTCCTTCTATTTCGGAGCCGATGCAGGAAGGACATCCGTCTTGACATGGACATTGTCTGATCAGGCGCTCAGCCCCTTCATTGATTTCATCAAATCGCTTATATACTTCATCAGCTAGTCCGATTCCGCCCGGATAATGATCATACAGAAAGATTGTCGGAAGTCCGGTATGTGCGGCTTTGATTTGCGGCACGACATGCACGTCATTTCGGTCGCACATGACGTATACAGGCACGATATGCTGCAGGACGTGGGCAATGCCTAAAAGCAGCTGTTCAAGCGTTTTTTCGCCGATCTCCGAATCCGTCTCTTTCAATTCAAGCCAGGCAGCACTGGTATGCAGTTCTTCTTCTGGAAGATGAATCGGCCCTGATCCTATATTTTCAAATGTCGTCATTTTAATTTTTTTAAATATTGTCGGAAGTGCGTTCACGGTTACATCGCCGAAATGTAAGGCCGTTTTCTTTCTGCTGTCCGTTCTGTCAATGTCCAGCACTTTCAGCTGCACCGCTAAATTGGCATCTGTATAATATTCGACATCGACCTTTCGCACGTACGCTTTTTTATGATCCCAATCAAGCTTTTCAACCTGGTACTGCACCCCTTCATGAAGATAAATCGCTTCATCATGAAGAAGCGTCATCGCGCTGAAACGGTCCATTTCTCCGATGATTTTTACATCAGCCGTCTCTGACCGGTCAACGATGACCACGTTTTCCTGTGACGCCGAACGGAGACTGATGTTGGAGGCGGGAAAAGATTCGCTCGCCCAGTGATAGCGTTCGCGGTTTTCGTGAAGCACCCCTTCTTCTTCTAAATACTCGAGAATGTCTCTTGCATCATTTTCTCCGAATGTTTCATCGGCTCTGAAAGGCAGCTCATACGCAGCGCATTTCAGGTGATCGACCAATATAATGAGATTATCAGGATTAATCCTTGCAGATTCAGGCGAGCGTTTAAAGAAATAATCAGGATGGCGCACAATATATTGATCAATCGGATCAGAATTCGCCACCATCACGATAAGCGCCTCACCCTGCCGGCGCCCGGCCCGGCCCGCCTGCTGCCATGCGCTCGCGACACTGCCCGGGTACCCCGTCATCACGCAGACCTGAAGCTGGCCGATATCAACGCCAAGCTCCAGCGCGTTTGTGCTGACAACCCCGAGAATGCTGCCGTCTCTTAACCCCCGCTCTATTTCTCTTCTTTCTTTCGGAAGATATCCGCCGCGATAACCTCTGACAGACTTCGCGCCGATTTCCTTTTTTACGATCTCCTGAATGTGGCTTAAAATAATTTCAACCCGGACACGGCTTCTTGCAAAAACAATCGTCTGGATCTTATTTTTCAAAAAAGTTTTGGCAAGTTCGTTCACTTCCACGGTGGCGCTTTTTCGAATATGCAGCGGTTTATTTATAATCGGAGGATTGTAAAAAGCAAAGTGCTTTCTTCCGGCCGGGGCGCCGTTGTCGTCAATCAGGCGCACTGATTTTCCCGTCAGCTGCTCCGCCAACTCCCTCGGATTGGCGATTGTGGCGGATGTGCAGATAAATGACGGCTTGCTTCCGTAAAAAGCGCAGATTCTCATTAAACGGCGGATGACGTTCGCCACATGGCTGCCGAATACGCCGCGGTACGTATGTAATTCATCAATGACGATATATTTCAGGTTTTCAAACAGACTCACCCATTTTGTATGGTGGGGAAGAATGGCTGAGTGAAGCATATCGGGATTTGTGATCACAATATGCCCGGCCTTTCTGACTTTCTGCCTGATGGCCGGAGACGTATCTCCGTCATAGGTGAAGCTTTTAATGTCCATGCCCGTCTCGTCTATGATTTCGTTCAGCTCGCTTTTTTGATCCTGTGCGAGCGCCTTTGTCGGAAATAAATAAAGCGCGCGGCTTGAGGCATCTTCCGCGATAGACTGAAGAACCGGAAGATTATAGCACAGTGTTTTTCCGGAGGCCGTCGGTGTGACAGCCACAATGCTTTCTCCGTTTTGAACCGTCTGAAAAGCGGAGTATTGATGTGTAAAGAGCCGCTCGATCCCCCTCTTTTCGAGAGCCGCCCGAATTTTTGGATCTACTTGCTCCGGCATCGGCATGGTTTTCGCCTCCCGCGGTTCCTCTTCATGCCAATGCACAATATTTTCATGTTTTTTTAATTCCTGTATCAGTTCGCTCAGTAATTTTTTCTTCATCGTTCACACCTCTTTATGAGGTACAGTTTACCGAATATTTGTTTGCCTGGCTAGATGAAAATCCTGCACAAGAAAAAAAGCAGGGAATCAGCCCCTGCCTACTTCATTTTTATCGTAAAAAGCTCTGTTTGTCCTTTTTTCGCTTCATTTGCGCCTGCAAATTGCAAAGGTTCTGCGGCATCGCCATTCATAATCACCATAGGGATGACGGTGCTGCTTGCTTTTTCTTTTATTAAATCCAGCCGGCACGTTAAAAGCAGATCACCTGTTTTCACTTTGTCGCCTTCTTTTACATGCGCTTCAAAGCCTTCGCCGTTCATATTGACGGTATCCAAACCGACATGTATCAAAAGTTCCGCTCCGGAAAGGGTGCGGATGCCGACAGCATGTTTTGTATGAAACAGCTGAATCACTTCACCCTCAACCGGTGAAACAATGTCTCCGTTTGCAGGCTCGACGGCGATCCCGTCCCCCATCATTTTTTGTGAAAATACAGGATCCGGCACTGAAGCCAAATCCATCACCGCTCCGTCAGCCGGAGAAAAAATCACTTCTTCGGCCGGCTTTTTCCGGCTGTCTCCCAATCCGAATAATTTTTTCAGCAATGTGTTGTGCTCCCCTTCCTAAATGTGAATCCGTTACCAGTTTATTCTCCACTATTTAACCATACTTTCTTTTTTCCTTCAATTCTTAACCATACGGCATAACATCGCATAGTCTGTTTGTAAAAAGGCGGTGGTCATATGGATCAATCACAAAACGATAAACTTGATCCGCAAAGAAATGAGGACATCATCAGCCATGCGATGGACCAATTTTTTCACTCAGGTCCCTTCGCAGAATTGATGCAGGGTTTTCAGCACCTTGTCAATTCGGCTTTTACTGAAGCGCAAGTGACGATTGACGTCAGAGAAGAGCCGACGGGCCTCGCGGTTGATATCAGCGTTCCCGAGACGTTCCGTGACGGGGATATGCTGGTGGAAACGAAAGGGTGCTACCTTCACGTTACAATCCGCTACGATCATAAACAGGCTCATTCATCCCGTGTGTCTTCAAGCATGACAAGAACCGTTGTCCTCCCGTATAAGGTGAGTGAAGAAGATATGGAAACATCCTGGAATGAACAGACGCTTACCCTCTTTTTCCCTAAAAAATAAGCATGAATGATGGATATCATTCATGCTTTTTATTTGAAGATACTGGTGAAGCCTTTCACCAGCGATCCGACCTGATTTACGGCGCTTACCATCTGCCCCGTTGTATCTATCATTTTATTAAAGTCAAACTGTCCGTTCGTTTTTTTAAACTGGGAGAGTATGCCTGAGAATTGGGAAGACTGCTGCTGATTCGGTCTGGGAACAGGGTAAGGATTCACAAACCCCGGTTGCCCCCCGGGCATGGCTGCCTGAGGAGGAGGGGGAGCAAACGGCTGCTGCATATGACCGTATTCCTGATTCGGATAAAATTGCTGCGGGTACTGCCCTTGCTGTTGATATGGCGGCGGCTGCAATGGCTGTATCTGCTGCGGATACGGCGGCTGTAATGACTGTATCTGCTGCGGACTCGGCTGCTGTAATGGCTGTATCTGCTGCGGGTAGAAATATCCCGCCGGCTGCTGGTACATATTTTGATAGGGCTGCGCTCTCCATTGCATATGACATTCCCCCTTGTCTCTCACTAAGTTTCTGCTATATATGTATGAATTCCGCCGTGGTTATGTGCTTTCGGTGATTCTGATCTTTGTCAAATGCTGTCGAAAGTCTTAATTTTTTAAAAACAGAAAAAAGTCGAATCGTTATGTTACCATAATCTCAACATACATGAGAGGGGATGCACCATTATGAACGTATCATACTTAAGAAAGCGTTTTGCTGAAGTGAAAAAATATGAAACAGATTGTGCAGATAAACTGATGGACTTTGCAAAATTCCTCTATATTCAAGGCCATCTCACCGCAACCGAATTTCGAAACAGTATGAAGGTTCTCGAAGCAAGTGGAGCAGAAAACCCGGCGTATGAATAACATACCCGACCCCTTTATATAAAAGAAGGCAGCCGTTTTCAGCTGCCTTCTTTTTCAATTTCATCCCTTAATATACGAAGCGTATATAAAACAGAT
Source organism: Bacillus sp. IS1 (assembly GCF_032461585.1). Classification (NCBI taxonomy): domain Bacteria; kingdom Bacillati; phylum Bacillota; class Bacilli; order Caryophanales; family Bacillaceae; genus Bacillus; species Bacillus sp. IS1. Next base: position 1,156,857 of record NZ_JAWCWR010000001.1, read on the forward strand.
TCAGTTAAATCCCTGTATCTTTTTTTATGAATATGATGAACATATGATTGGAGCATCAGCTCTCCGAAATTTTCTGTAACGGCCTGAATTTGTGCGTGATGAACGTATTTCGGACGGTTTTCCTGAATAAACGCAAGCGCTTTTTCTGTCCAAAGCGCGCAAAGCCGGTCTCTTTTTTCAACATCGGGTTTAATAATCTCAAAAAAATCATATGAACGGCCTGACTCTTTTCCATCCTGATACCTTTTTTCGGCTTCCAGAACCGCCTCTATCATTTGTTCTGTCAGCTCCAATAACGACTGTGTCTGCAAACGGACTCACCTCAGTACATATGGTACCAAAGTTTTTGCATAAAATCAGCTGATCCGGCATGCTCTCGGCAAATCCTTTTTACGCCGGTCAGCCAAAAACAGGTCATCAATACAAACATGAAGCTCCCGCGCCTCCTCCTCAAGGCGGGAAAGTTTCTCCTGTCTGATTTCTTCAGCTTCCGCCTGACAGGATCTGACTGCTTGGGAAAGCGTTTTTTCAGCAGCAGAAATCCGGATTTCAATATCAGAAAGCAGACGGAGAATATCAGCCTTGCTCGTGTAAACAGACATTCATGTTCCTCCCTTTTATCACTTGCGTCTCTTTAGAATATAATTCTCGTTTTCATACCGCTCTCCTTTGCACATGACAAAACTAGAAGCAGTTCGGCAAACAAACAGAGATTATCCTAAAAGGCGTGCCTTTCGACAAAAAAGTGCCGCAAACTTTGTATGAACCGGCACGTTAATGCAAACGATACAGTTGAGGAGGTGCCGTATGAAAACGAGACCGAAAAATGCAGGTAAACAGCAAAAAACCGAAGCAAAAACGACTGATACGCTTGATAAAAAATTAGGCGGCCCAAACCGCCCTTCCACGTAACACATCAGCAGCCCGAAACCCCAGCGAACGGTTTCGGGCTTTTTCATTTCTTCAGCCACTCTTTCACCGCGAAGAGCGCATGGAGCTCCCGTCTTTTTTGGAAGTACCAGTCCGTCAGTTCAAGCTGTTTCGGCATTTCCTCCTGTAAGAAAGCCCCTTTTCTTAACCTTTTTTGAAACCAATCCGCCCTTTCGCCGTCTAATGGGTGGGCAACAATAGGATAGGTTGTCCTCAGCATCGGTGATGTTCTTTTTTTGATGCCGATCATTTTCTCCATATCAAAGCGCGAACCGGTATGAGGAACGGTATCAAGAAAACGGTAAAAAGAAGCGTGCAGATCAGGGCTGAACAGAAGACGGGCCAGCTGTTTTCCGAGCGTAATTCTTTCTTCGGTTTTCGAAAACCGTTTGACGGAAATTCCGTATAAATGTCCGTCAAATGAAGGGAATATCACCGTATTAAAGTGAAACCAATCACTTAAATAAAAAGGAATCGTGCCAAAAACATTCTTTTTAAACGAAGGATTTTGTATAATAGGTGCTTGGATAGTGTTTTGTTCATTTATAATAAGAGCATACATGAGCCGTTCCGTATCTCCGTCACGCCAAAAGCGGAACCATTCTTCCTGCATAAAAGCCGAGACGCGGAAATGAGGAAGATGACGGAAAAGAGGTTCGCCGATTTGTTTTGACCACTGGTAGACCAGAAGCTGAGGATAGGCATCAGAAAAAATCAGCCAATTCGCCCTTTCATACGAAAGGAAAAACCAGTTTTTCTGACTGCTGTCAAGGCCCTCCTGATAAAGGACGCCTCTTAAATCAGTCATCGACCAGCCCGCATTGCGGGACACAAAGGATGCCAAAAGCGGCCACTTGATCTCAGGATGGCGGTCATAATATGCTTTATAGGCATTCGTCCGGGAAATATTATCAGCATTTTTTATTTTGGTCTCTTTTTCGATCAGGCGAAGAATGGCGGTTACGGTCTGTCGTTTATGCACGTTCATTCACTTCCGTCACTATTAGTTTGATAAGGAGGATGGAAAAAGTGATTCGGTACCCGAATGGAAAAACTTTTCAGCCGAACAAAACGGTTTCATCCCAAAACAGCCAGAAACGGTCCCATTCATACAGTAATCGCGGCATGACCCTCGAAGACGACCTGAATGAAACGAATAAGTATTATCTGGCTAACCAAATTGCTGTCATTCACAAAAAGCCGACACCCGTCCAGATTGTAAACGTCCACTATCCGAAAAGAAGCGCCGCAGTCATTAAGGAAGCTTATTTTAAACAGTCTTCCACAACTGACTACAACGGCATTTATAAAGGACGCTACATTGATTTTGAGGCAAAAGAAACAAAAAACAAAACGGCATTTCCCCTGCAGAATTTTCATGATCATCAGATTGAGCATATGAAGCAGGTGGTCAGGCAAGACGGCATTTGTTTTGTTATTATATCCGCTTTCGGAAAGGTTTATTTCCTCGAGGCCGACAAGCTGTTTGTCTTTTGGGAGAGAAAGGAGAACAACGGCAGAAAATCGATTCGCAAAGACGAATTAGAAGATGCTTCCTTTCCGATTTCCCTTGGATACTCCCCGAGAATTGATTATATTAGTATTATTGAACAGCTTTATTTTTCGCAGGAACAGTAGACTGAGCGAAAGGTTGATAAACGAAAGGTTGAGATGTTATGTCAGATCAATTTATGAGCCGTGAAGAACGCCGTAAGGCAAGGCAGACGAAAAGCACTAAGCCCTCTTCACCGAAAAAAGGCAAGAAACAGCGTAAAGGCGGTTTATTCAAAAAGATTGTGCTGTCCTTGGTTATTCTGTTTGTCCTTGGCATAGTCGGCGGAGCGGCGGCATTTGCCGTTTTGGTTTCCGGCGCGCCGTCTTTGGACGAAGCCAAGCTGAAAACGCCTTACTCTTCAACGATTTACGATAAAAACGGCAAAGAAATCGCGGAAGTGGGCGGCGAAAAACGAACCTACGTCCCGATTAAGGATATACCCGATGTTGTGAAAGAAGCATTTATCGCAACTGAAGACGCCCGTTTTTATAAGCACCACGGTATAGACCCGATCCGGATCGGAGGCGCCTTGGTCGCCAACTTTACGGATGGATTCGGTTCAGAGGGAGGAAGCACAATCACCCAGCAGGTTGTGAAAAACTCGCTTTTGACCCATCAGAAAACGATTAAACGGAAAGCACAGGAAGTGTGGCTTTCACTGCAGCTGGAGCGCCATTATTCTAAAGATGAAATCTTAGAAATGTATTTAAACAGAATTTATTTCTCACCGCGCGCCTATGGTGTCGGTAAAGCGGCTGAAGAATTCTTCGGCGTAAAAGATTTGAGCAAGCTTACGGTTGAACAGGCGGCGACGCTTGCCGGAATGCCGCAAAGCCCGACCGGATATAACCCGGTTAAAAATCCGAAGGCTTCCGAAAAACGCCGAAACATTGTTCTCAGCTTAATGGAAAAACAAGGATTCATTTCAAATTCTGAATACCAAAAAGCGAAGAAAGTGTCCATGAAAGATGAAGGCGTCGTCAGCCAAAAGGAATACGATAAAAAGGACACAAATAAATACAGTGCTTTTGTCGAAGAAGTTATGAAAGAAATTGAGACAAAAGAAAAGAAAGACGTCGATATTTCAACTGACGGACTGAAAATTTATACGACTCTTGATACAAAAGCACAAGATTATCTTGATCAATTGATGAACGGCGACACAGCCGGATTTACCGAAGGCATGCAGGGCGGCGTCACGCTCCTTGATACGACAAACGGAGAAATCCGCGCCATCGGAGCAGGACGGAACAGAACTACCGGGGGATTCAATTATGCAACACAAGGTAAAACCCAGCCCGGTTCAACGATAAAACCGATTCTTGATTACGGCCCGGTCATTGAAAATAAAAAATGGTCGACGTATGAGCAGATTGACGACTCAGCTTATACGTACTCTGACGGCACTCCGATTCACGACTATGACAATAAATACAGAAATATGATATCAATGCGAGAGGCCCTCTCAGACTCGCGTAATATTCCGGCTCTGAAAGCATATCAAGCAGCCGGTAAAGATAATGCCGTCGACTTCGCAAATGACTTAGGACTAGGATTAAACAAAGAGAGTGTAACCGAATCTTATTCGATCGGAGGATTTGGTCAGGATAACCGCGGTGTATCTACTATGACAATGGCGGGCGCCTACAGCGCTTTCGGAAATAACGGAACGTACAATGAACCGCATGCGGTCACATCGATTGAATTTAATGACGGCACTAAGCTTGATTTAACACCGAAACCGAAAAGTGCTATGAGCGATTACACGGCATTCATGATTACCGATATGCTCAAAACAGTCGTGCAGTCAGGAACAGGCAGACTAGCTCAAGTACCGAACGTGGAAGTCGCCGGTAAAACGGGTACGACAAACTTTACTAAAGGTGATATTCAAAAATATAACATCGCACAAGGCGGAGTCCCAGACTCATGGTTTGTCGGATACACCCCTCAATATACAGCAGCGGTTTGGACCGGAGTTGAGTCTGGCAACAAAGCAGGTAAGAAATCACTGTCTTCTGCTGACCAGCAAGTCGCAAAACGGATTTTCCAAAAGCTGATCTCATACGTTGATGACGGTAAAGGAAGCTTTAAGCAGCCTGACAGCGTCGTCAAAGAAACGGTTGAGAAAGGCTCGAATCCTGCCGCTTTAGCCGGACCGAATACACCGGATGATAAAAAGGTGACGGAGTACTTCGTGAAAGGAACGCAGCCAACTGCCGTTTCTAAAACGTACACGAAAGAAAAAGCCGATAAACCGACAGGATTGCAAGTGAAATACGACAAAGATAAAAAATCATTAACCTTAAGCTGGAATTATGACGGTGATGCAACATTCAATGTCAAACAATCCGTTGACGGCGGAAGCTACAGTGACATTCAAAACAGTTCGGCAAAAGAAGCCGTCGTCTCAGATGTCACGCCAGGCTCCACATACAGCTTCCAGGTGACAGCGGAAAACGATGACGGAAAAAGCGATACGGCATCAGCATCTTTCAAAGTCCCGAAAGATGAAGAAGACGATGCAGATAAAGATAAAGCGACTGACGATGAACAGAAGTCTGATGAAGATAAAGATAAAGACAAGACGCAAACCGATGATTCAAACACAGATGACAATCAAACAGATACGTCAGACGGATCGGATCAAACACCAACTGATGACTCAGATAAAAATCAGGATCAATCCGATAAGGATCAAACGGATAACAACAATCAGAATCAGCCCGGTAACGGGACGGATAACAACGGACAGCAAGATAACGGCTCTGATAATGATTCCGATTCCGGTTCAGACGGCACAAATAAACCTGACAGCGGTCAAACGGACAAAAACCAAGACTCATCTTCAACTATCAACGGGCAGTCCAATTCGTCAACCATCCAGTCAAATTCCGCTCATTAGCGGACGAAATCCTTCACCTCAAACAGGTGAAGGATTTTTTTCATACAAAAAAAAACCTCCTTATGAGAAAAGGAGGTTTTTAACATTTGTTCATGGCTTCATATTTATGATATTGTTTCTTCATCTCCGTCATCAATTCATCCAGCTGAATAAACGAGTGAAATTGAGTCGGTTTCGTTAAAATAAACGCCATTCGCTCCGCCCAATTGATCGGTTCGGCGGGAAAATGCTTTGTTTCAAGCACAGTCCAGTCGAGTGATGTAACCCGCTCCCCTGCCGTCCAGTGAAAAGCGGCAATCAGACAGGCAATTCCCTTCAGCATGTCATTTTGATCACATCTCGATTTTCTTGTTTGAAAAACGGGAAGCAGCGTTTCTTTCGTTTCGTTCCAGATCTGAAACAGAAACGGGACATATTCGCCCCTTTCCCTCCATGGCTGCACTGTTGGCTGACCGCTGAAATCCATATACAGCGGATGGCGGCGCAGCGCCGTTTTGATCTCGAGCCTTTCCAAGTCCGTAATGCTGCGCAGGTATGTTTCATAGCCTGCCAGAATGTCAATCGCCGTCACCGTTTCACCAGCCCTTTTTTGTCACGCTTCTGCCCTTCTCTGCATAGCGGAAGCAAAGGACATTCCGCACAGCGGGGAGATTGCGCTTTACAATGATACCTGCCGAAAAATATTAATCTGTGGTGCGTAACAGACCAATCCTCTTTCGGCACTTTTTTCATTAATGTTTTCTCTACTTCCAAAACAGAGTCCTTCCAGCGGCAGATACCGAGCCGTTTAGAGACCCGCTCCACATGAGTGTCTACTGCAATCGCAGGTACGCCGAAAGCAACAGACACGACCACATTTGCCGTTTTCCGTCCGACACCCGGCAGATTCACAAGCTCATCCCGGTCTTTCGGCACTTCTCCGCCGTACTCTTCGATGATCATTTTGCTCAGCTTTTGAATATTTTTGGCTTTATTACGGTACAGGCCGATTGATTTAATATCCTGCTGGAGTTCTTCCAGCGATACGGCAAGATAATCTTCGGGCCGTTTATATTTTTGAAATAGCGTTTTTGTCACTCTGTTGACGAGAGCATCCGTACATTGCGCGGATAATGCGACTGCCACAACCAATTCGAAAGGATTTGAATGGACAAGTTCACATTCTGCGTGCGGAAACATATCGCCGATTTTTTCAAGACAATATTCAATCTGCTTTAAATTTAACACGTTTCTCCCCTTCTCATGTTATTGTTCCAGCCAATTGTAAAAAGGCACCTGCCTCGTATACTCTTTTTGCGGATCATTTTGTTTCGTTTGAACACGCCGGAATTTTTGGCTGTGCGCCTTCGCCTGCTCAACCGTTTTGAAGCCGTTCTTTTTCCATTCAAATAAAATCCGGTCAATATAGCGAAAACTGAGTTTCCCTGATAAAACGGCTTCTTTTAAGGCGTGTTTAATCAAAATCGCATCATGCTGATCCTGATCCTGCCATATGGCCAGCGTCTCGCATTCAAGCGGCGACAGCGGTCTTCCGAACTCTTCTTCAAAGATGGTATACAGGCTTTTTTGTTCTCTTTCTGACGTTCTTTCCTGCGTTTCGTTTTGTGAATGCTGCATGTAATCATACAGCTTCGCCCATAACGGCTGCAGAGAATATTTTTCAAACTTTATGCCGTTATGGTCTTCACATTCTTCAATAAACAGAAAACCTTTTTGAATAAACATTCTCAGGCAGCTTGTACATTCTTCAGCAGAGATGGACATGCCTGATTGAAGTTCAAACGGCGTCGGAAAATAAGAGCCTTTTTCCAAATGCATTTTAATCTTCAAAAGCAGGATCAATTCGGTTTCATTCAGCCCGAGCTGCCGGTAATGTGTCAGCAGCAGGTTGGGAATGCTTGAAATGCCGAGTTCCTGCATATCTATAAATTGCTGTTTTTTCATCCTTACACCTCTTACTGTAAAAGGTTATCTCCGGGAGCTTTCCCCTTTACTTAGAAAAAGTCTCCCTTGCAGGAGACTTCGTTTTTCATAACTATTACGGATACAGACGGTTCAGAAGTCTCGGGAACGGAATCGTTTCACGCACGTGAGGCGCTCCGCTGATCCAAGCCACTGTCCGCTCAAGTCCAAGGCCGAAGCCGGAGTGCGGAACAGAACCGTATTGTCTGAGTTCAGCATACCATTTGTAAGCATCTGAATCCAGACCGTGTTCTTTTAATCTTTCTTCCAATAAATCCATATCATGAACGCGTTCTGAACCGCCGATGATTTCCCCGTAGCCTTCCGGAGCGATTAAGTCGGCACATAACACGACATCGTCACGATCTTTGGCAGGCTGCATATAAAATGGTTTTAATGACGTCGGGTAATGAGTGATAAACACCGGTTTGTCATAGCTTTCTGCGATCGCTGTTTCATGCGGCGCACCGAAGTCATCTCCCCACTCAATATCGTCAAAGCCTTTTTCTTTCAGGAATTCGATCGCTTTATCGTACGTAATGCGCGGGAATGGCGCTTTGATTTGTTCAAGCTTCGATGTGTCTCTTCCTAATGTGTTCAGCTCGATCTTACAATGTTCCAGCACGCTTTGCACGATGTATGCAACATAATTCTCCTGAACTTCAAGGTTTTCTTCAAATTCAACAAATGCCATTTCAGGCTCAATCATCCAGAATTCGATGAGATGGCGTTTCGTTTTCGATTTTTCCGCTCTGAACGTCGGTCCGAAAGAGAATACTTTTCCGAGCGCCATTGCAGCTGCTTCCATATACAGCTGGCCGCTTTGAGACAAGAAGGCGTCTTCATCAAAATATTTCGTCGCGAACAGCTCAGTCGTGCCTTCCGGAGCGCTTCCCGTCAAAATCGGCGGATCAACTTTCACGAAGCCTTCTTTGTTGAAAAATTCATAAGTCGCACGGATGATTTCGTTGCGGATTTTCATAATTGCGTGCTGGCGTTTCGAACGGAGCCATAAATGTCTGTGATCCATTAAGAATTCCGTACCGTGCTCTTTAGGCGTAATCGGATAATCAGTCGCTTCGTGAATGACTTCAATGGATGTAACAGCAAGCTCATAGCCAAGCGGTGAACGCTCGTCCTCTTTCACAATTCCTTTTACATAAAGTGACGTTTCCTGCGTCACTGATTTCGCGATTTGGAAGATGTCTTCTTCTACTTCAGCTTTGACGACAACTCCCTGAATGAAGCCGGTACCGTCTCTCAGCTGTAAAAATGCGATTTTACCGCTTGAGCGTTTATTAGCGACCCAAGCTCCAATCGTTACTTCCTCGCCTGTGTGTTTATACACTTGGTTGATTGTTGTTTTCAAACTCTTTCCCTCCAGAACAAGAAAGACATTCAGGAATCTGCCTGAATCTCTTTTTTCATCACTTTATTATACCCGTTCTACTCTAACGGGGTCAATGCAAGTGAAAAGCGGCTTTAAAAGCCGCTTTTTCAGAATCAGCTGTGTTTTTCCGTGAAGCGGCGGATTCTTTCGACCGCTTCTTCTAAAAGATCAAGTGACGTTGCGTAAGATAAGCGGACGTTGTCCGGTGAACCGAAACCCGAGCCCGGCACGATGGCGACTTTTTCTTCTTCCAGAAGCGCCTTGACGTATTCATCGACATCTTTGAATCCGCAGTTTTCTGCGGCCGCTTTGGCGTTAGGGAACAAGTAAAACGCCCCTTCAGGCTTGACACAGGTGAATCCGGGAATTTCACTGAGCTGAGCGTAAATGGTGTTCAGTCTGTGCTCAAATGCCTGTCTCATCTCTTCCAGCGGCTCAGCCGGACCGTTATAGGCCGCAATGGCGCCGTATTGAGCGATGGACGTCGGATTTGATGTGCTGTGGCTCGCAAGGCTCGTCATCGCTTTAATAATCGTCTCCGAACCCGCCGCATAGCCGATCCTCCAGCCCGTCATGCTGTGAGATTTCGAAACGCCGTTAATGATGATCGTCTGCTCTTTCAATTCATCTGAAAGCTGTGCGATTGAGACGTGTTTTTTTCCTCCGTATGTAAGCTTCTCATAAATCTCGTCAGAAACGATCAGAATGCCATGCTCCAGACACACTTTTCCGAGTTCCGCAAGCTCTTCTTTCGTATACATAACACCTGTCGGGTTGCTCGGTGAATTGATAATGAGCGCTTTTGTTTTCTCGGTGATGGCCTGCTTCAGCTGCTCCGGTGAAATTTTAAACTGATTGGATTCCAGCCCTTCTGCATAGACGGGACGCCCCCCTGCCAGTTTCACCTGCTCAGGGTAGCTGACCCAGTAAGGAGTCGGTATAATCACTTCGTCCCCTTCATCAAGAATGACCTGAAATAATGTATACAGAGCGTGTTTCGCTCCGGTGCAGACAATGATTTCTGACGGCTTATATTCAATCCCCTGATCGTTTTTGAATTTTTTTGCGATACTGTCTTTCAGCGCCGGCAGACCGCCTGAAGGCGTATATTTCGTATGGCCTTCATTCATGGAACGCACCGCGGCATCTATAATGTGCTGAGGCGTATTAAAATCCGGTTCTCCTGCTCCGAGGCCGATGACATCATGGCCTTCTGCTTTCAGTTCTTTCGCTTTTGCAGTAATTGCAAGTGTTGCAGACGGTGTTAATGCGGATACTCTTTTTGCCAATTTCAACTTGAACTCCCCCTAATACGTCTCACGGTGTGATGTTTTTGAGAATCTTGCCGCTTGTAAAGTCCACATAGCTAAAGCTATACTGCCCGCTTTTGTTGATATAGGTCACTTCCCATAACGGAACATTGTTTTCTCTCGCCGGGTGAACGCCATTCAGCTTGGAAACAAGCCCTTCGTCCCGAACGATCTTGGCAGCCTTGCCGCTTGAAATGCCGTCACTGGCTTTTTTTGAGAGAATTTTTGCTTTTTTGTCGGCCGGAACCCATACATACATATCTTTTCCATGTTTATCCGTTCCGGTAACAACATAATATTTCTGTTTGCCGACAAAGGTCTCCACTTTCTCAGCATCTGTCAGATCCGTTTTTTCTTTAGCCGCTGCGGCAGCTGTTTCGTGGCCTTCTTCTTTTTGAGCCATTGCAGATTTAAAAATGCTGGCCGAAAATAAAAGAACTGCTAAAAAAATAATACCAAATACGGCTGTAAATATTAATGCTTTTTTTCTCATCTTTTTCACCTATGTACGATAAATGGTGAAGACCGCTTCATTTTGATTTTCTTCGTCGAGCGCAAGGCCGAACATCAGATTATCCCGTTTCAAAGTCCGGTTTAATGTATCGACGATTTTATATAAATCATCTGAATGCTCCACATTAATCGTTGACAGAATTTCAATTTTGCTTTCCATTTTTATACCCTCCATCGGTCGAACAAATTTTGTTAGTCATAACGGGATGCGCCCGCGGCATAATAAAATCACAAGGCGGCATGAACCCGCTTTTACTATAAAAACAATTCCTCATCCCACACCACGAAAGCCGCGTTTATGCGGCTTTTATTCCGTTTGGCTGACATAAGCCCCGAGTTCGGCATCCGTCAGCTCCAAAAGGGATGAAGTCGGGAGCGCTTCAAGAAACAGCCGTCCGTATCCCGCCGTCTTTACACGCTGATCTAAAAGAACGATTGTTCCCTTGTCTCCCGCCGTACGGAGCAGGCGCCCGATCCCCTGTCTGAACGTTAACACGGCCTCAGGCAGGGAAATCGTCTGAAACGGATTTTTCCCCTGCTTCTTGGCAAATTCGCATTTTGCGGCATGAAGCGGATTATCAGGCGCCCTGAAAGGAAGCCTTGCGATCATGACGGTTGACAATTCATCCCCCGGAAAATCAACGCCTTCCCAGAAATGATTCGTCCCGAGCAAAATCGCCCGGCTTGCCGTTTTAAAGGTTTTCATTAATTTACCGGGACTCCCGCCCGAAATACCTTGGGCGAGAAGCTGAATGCCTGAGATCTCCATACTGAGTTTCAGTTCCTGATACACTTTTTTCAGCATATCATGAGACGTAAACAGGACAAGGATCTTCGGCTGTTTGCCCTTTGACATGATTTCTGCATACTTGGCAATATGCTCAATGACTTCCCGCTCCCCGTCATATTTAACGGATTTCATCTCTTTCGGAATGATGACGTTCATCTGATCATCATAAGAAAAAGGAGACGGGATGCTTTTGGTGCGCGGATAAAAATCCGCAAGTCCGAGCCTTTCAATCATAAATTGAAAAGACTGCTCCACCATTAAGGTCGCTGATGTGAGCACAACGCTTTTTTTGCGGGCGAAAAACTGGTCTGCCAGCATTTCACCGGGCTCCAAAGGCTGCGCATAGATGCTGACGGCATTTTTTGCGCCTTTCGCGTCAATTTCAACCCAAACGGCTTCTTTCTCATCATTTTCAAACAGCAGCCTGCTGAACGTATCGCGATATTCTTTCAGCCCCCTGATACACTTTACATATTCAGCCGCTAAAAAAGCCGCTCCGCTTTTCATCTGTTCAAGCTTTTGATGTAACAGTTTCTCCTGTACTGAAAACATGTCAAGCAGCTGATCCAGCATCGCACAAAGCCGCTCCGCTCCGTCCGTTATCATGTGAAACCCTTTATCCTGGCTTTTATGATTGAGACTATAGACGAGACGGTTCAGATCGTCTTTAGGTTTTCTTCGTTTGACAAAAGAATGCACTGAACTGAAAAATGCGTCGCTTTCCGATTGAATATGCTTCATCCACTCATCGGCGTCAAAAAAACTTTCCGCCGGCAGTTCATACGTATAAAACAGTTTTCTCATCCGCTTTAACAGTCCGTGTTCCTTTAAAGTTCCGATTCGGCTGAGCTTTGTGTGCAGTCCGATGTATGAAGCTCTCTTCCCCAGGTGCTCGCTGGCAGCGCGTTCGAAATGATGCGCTTCATCAATGATGACCGTTCCGCTTGCAGGCAGTTTTTTCGTTTCACTGCTTTGATCTGAAAACAGCAAAGCATGGTTTGTGATAATCAGATCTGCGGCCTGCGCTTTTTCTTTAGCCCGTTCATAAAACCCGGCAGCCGAGTCCTTCCCTTTTTTCAAAAAAGAATTCTCATCGTAAGCCATGCGCTCCCACAGCAATCTGCCGCCTGATGGAAGATTCAGCTCAGCGGCGTCGCCCGTTTCAGTCTCCGTCAGCCAGACGAGAAGCTGCGCTTTCGTCAAAACCGCATCATAGTTGTCATCTTCCTCATGCAGAATATGTTCAAACTTAGGCAGGCACAGATAATGTGATTTCCCTTTTAAAATAGCGGCTTTGACCGGCCAAGGAAACATATGCTCCAAAAGCGGAAGATCTTTAGACATGATCTGCTGCTGCAAAAGAGTAGAGTACGTGCTGATAATGACGGGAGTTTGTTCCGCTTTGGCAAATAAAACAGCCGGAACGAGATAACCGATCGTTTTTCCGATGCCGGGCGCCGCTTCAATCAGCGCATGCTCCCGATTGCGGAAGGCGCCAAGCACTTCATCCATCATCGAAAGCTGCCCTTTCCGCTTTTCATAGCGGGGGATGATATCGGATAAGATCTGTTCTTTTTCTTCGTTCCACTTTTCAAGGTCAATGGCCGCATTCACCGGACGGGAAACCGGAATGTGATCGGGCTCTTTAATTGAAAAAGAGGCGTATGGAATGCAGCTCTTTTCTTCCGCCGGCCTGCTTTCATGTATAAAAGAATCCAAAAGCAGCGTCAAATCGCTGATAAAATGCTGTGAAAGCCTTCTAAGCTGCTTTAACGTCGGTAAAGGCAAATGTTTCAGTTTATGTAAAATGTCTAAAAAGACCAGTCCCGTAACCTCCGCATCGCTGTCTGCGCGGTGAGGGCGGTCATGAACAATATTCAGCTCCGCGCACAACTCACCGAGCTTATATCCTTCAAACCCCGGGAAAACAATACGCGAAAGCTCAACCGTATCAAGCACTTCACAATCCGGCAGCTCATAGCCCGCTTCGCTCAGTTCATGCCGGACAAATCCGAGGTCGAAATGAATATTGTGGGCAACAAAATACGCGCCGTCAAGCAGATGAAAAATCTCCTCTGCGACCGCTTCAAACGGCAGTTCATTTTCAACCATTCCGGACGAAATTCCGGTCAGCTGTTCAATAAACGGCGGGATGGCCTGATTCGGATTGATATATTTTGAAAACCGCTCAGTTATTTGTCCATTTTCAATGACAACCGCTGCGATTTGAATGATTTTATCGCCCTTTTTCGGCGAATTTCCTGTTGTTTCGACATCTATGACAACGAACCGTTGTTTGTTCATTAAAATGGACACCTCAATTCTTGCATACGAGAAAAGTGTAACACGTTTTGTTGAGAAATGGAGCGGAAAAACAGCTTTTGCCCCTAAATCTTAAAAGAAAACCCCCATGAAGGGGGCTCTTTTACAAAATCGTGTGTGCCGGCTCCTGGCCCAGCATCTGCTCGATTTTATTCTGATCATCCAGAACGGCCACCTTCGGCTGATGGCTTTTTGCTTCCTGATCAGACATCATTTGATAAGAAATAATAATGACTTTATCTCCTTCTTGGACGAGACGGGCGGCAGCTCCATTTAAACAGATGACGCCGCTCCCCCGCTTACCGGGAATAATATACGTTTCAAGTCTCGCTCCGTTATTATTATTCACAATCTGAACTTTTTCATTAGCGAGCATTCCGACGGCATCTAAAAGATCTTCATCAATCGTAATGCTGCCGACATAGTTTAAATTGGCTTCCGTCACGGTAGCGCGGTGCAGTTTTCCGGCCATCATAGTGCGGTACATATTATGATCTCTCCCATTCATCAATATCAATAATGATATTATCAATCAGTCTGGCTTTAGAAAATTGGACGGCGCAGGCCAGAATGACCTTGCCGTTTAATGTTTTAAGCGGAGTCAGCTCCGGATAAGCGTACAGTTCGGCATAATCAATGACGCCGCTTGTGTTTTCGATGATATCGGTGACGGTTTTTATGACGGTTTCCGGATTTCTTTCACCGTCTCTGATCAGTTCGGCACCTTGCTGCAATGCTTTATAGATCATCGGCGCTTCTTTGCGTTCCTGCTCTGTCAGATAGACGTTGCGAGAGCTTTTGGCAAGTCCGTCTTCTTCTCTGACCGTGTCCACTGCAACCAATTCGATATCCATAAAGAAATCCTCAATCAATCCGTCCACAACCGCTGCCTGCTGGGCATCTTTCAGGCCGAAGTAGGCGCGGGTCGGTTTAACGAGATTGAAAAACTTCGTCAGGACAGTGGCCACTCCGTCAAAATGGCCGACGCGGGAGGCGCCGCACAACACGTCAGTTCTCCTTTTCACTTGCACGGCAACATTTTGCTCGCCTTTATACATGTCACTTGGAGACGGCGTAAACAAAACATTTGCCCCCGCCTGTTCTGCAAGCCGGGCATCGCGCTTTAAATCCCGCGGATATGCTTCGTAATCCTCGCCCGGTCCGAATTGAGTCGGATTGACAAAGATGCTCATCACGACAATATCGTTTTCTTTGCTTGCTTTTTCAACCAGCGTCAGATGTCCTTCATGAAGAAAACCCATTGTCGGGACGAATCCGATCGTCCGGCCTTCTGAGCGGTATTGTGCAATTAATTCTTTCAGCTGTTGAGTTTCTGTCAGTTGTTTCATCGCTTACTTTCCTCCGTACAAGCCTTGCAGCACAGTTTGGTTTATCTGAAAGGAATGCTTTTCTTCCGGGAAAACCCGTTCTTTCACATCACGGATATAATCGCTGAGGGCCGACTCAATCGTGCCGTCGATTTTGGCGTATTGCTTCACGAACTTCGGTGTTCTGTCCACGCCGTGGCCAACGACGTCATGATAGACAAGGACTTGGCCGTCCGCTTTTGAACCGGCTCCGATTCCGATGACGGGAATGGATACTTCTTCTTTTATTTTAGCAGTCAGTTCAGCAGGCACGCATTCAAGCACGAGCATCATCGCTCCCGCCTGCTCGCATTTGATGCTGTCTTCAATGAGCTTTTTCGCGCTTTGCTCATCTTTTCCCTGCACTTTATATCCGCCTAATACGCCGACAGACTGCGGTGTGAGGCCTAAATGGCTGACGACGGGAATTCCGCCGAGAGTCAGCGCACGGATGGATTTGAAAACGCCGTCTCCGCCTTCCAGCTTTAACGCGTCCGCGCCGCTTTCCTGAATAATGGCCGCGGCGTTTTTCAATGTATCCTCTTTTGAAAGGTGGTAAGACATAAACGGCATGTCAGTTACGATAAACGTATTTTTCGCACCGCGTTTTACCGCTTTTGTATGGTGAATCATGTCACTGACCGTTACGCCGACTGTTGAATCGAGTCCGAGCACGACCATTCCGAGCGAATCCCCGACTAAAATCATGTCGACTCCCGCCTGTTCCGCAAGCTTTGCCTGCGGATAATCGTAAGCGGTCAGCATCACGATCGGCTCTCCGTTTTCCTTCATTTTCATGAAATCCAGTTTTGTTTTCATTCTGTTTCTCCTCCTCTAAACGGTGAGGAGATGAGCCGCCAATTCTTCGCAAGCAAAAAAGCCTTCTGTAAAATAAGAAGGATTCCCACTTGTTTAACGTTCGGCGAATGTCATCCCTCTGTCCCAGTCCTTTTTTGGATCAAGGCAGACTTTTCGTAATCTCTGTTCTGCTGATCAGGTGCAGTTCATTATGATACTGCCCATAGGAAGTATACCAAATTCACGAGGCTTGTACCAACTAAGATTAATTGAGCTCAATATCGGCAGAATA
Source organism: Bacillus sp. IS1 (assembly GCF_032461585.1). Lineage (NCBI taxonomy): Bacteria > Bacillati > Bacillota > Bacilli > Caryophanales > Bacillaceae > Bacillus > Bacillus sp. IS1. The sequence continues at coordinate 1,172,991 of NZ_JAWCWR010000001.1, forward strand.
GATCTTCTTTATACCGTCTCTCGTTTCCAGGAGAAGAACTCCCTCATCATCAATGCCGAGCGATTTCCCGTAAAACGTTCCTTGCAGCGTTCTCGCTCTGAGCTCGTTCCCCAGTCCGACCGCATAGCTTTCCCATAGCAGCTTGATCGGTGTAAAGCCGTGGTTCAAGTAATCCTGATAGCGTTTTTCAAAAGTCAGCAAAATCTCTTGTATCAGACCCGCTCTGTCAATTTTTTCGCCAGCTTCCATGCTCAGGCTCGTCGCAATGTCCTGAAGCTCGCCGGGAAAATCGGCTTCCTGCTGGTTCACGTTGATGCCGATCCCGAGAATAACCGAACGGACATGGTTTTCTTCTGCCTGCAGCTCAGTTAAAATCCCGACGGCTTTTTTGCCGTGAATCATTAAATCATTCGGCCATTTAATGGCGGGCTGTACTCCTGTAAAGGCCTCGATGGCCTGAACGACCGCAACAGCGGATAACAGGGTGAGCTGCGGCGTTTTTTGCAAAGGAACGTCGGGTCTCAGAATGAGGCTCATCCAAATCCCGTTTCCCTCCTGTGAATGCCACACTCTGGCCATTCTTCCTCTGCCTGCCGTTTGTTTATCGGCGACTACGAGCGTCCCTTCCGGCGCACCGTCATTGGCAAGTTCATGAGCGGTTTTTTGGGTGGACGGCAGGACGTCCCGGTAATGAAGCTGTTTGCCCAAAACCTCTGTTTTCAGCCCGAAACGGATTTCGGATTCACTGAGTTTCCCCGGTTTTTTAATGAGCCTGTACCCTTTTCGTCTGACCGCCTCAACCTCATAGCCCTCTTTGCGGAGCTCCTCTATATGTTTCCAAACTGCGGTTCTCGAGCAGCCGAGCGCGTCACTTATTTTCTGCCCGGAGATAAAGCCGTCACCCGCCTCAGAAAATAAATCAATTAATCGGGTTCTTAATGTTGATCCCATGATGCGAGCCACTCCTTTATGTCATGTTTTCGGTTAGGGAGCTTCCCTGCCAATACCGCTTCTTCGATCCGGCGAAGTTCCTCGGCCACCCATTTACCCGCGCGGCGGTTTCTGAGCTCCATCAGATCAGCGCCTGAAATGTCGAGGTCTCGAAGGCTTTTGATCGGCAGCTGCTCATACAGGCTCTGAACCTCTTTCAGCTTTTGTTCATCAATCGTCTTATGCTTTTTCAGCATCCCGATTTTAACGGCTGAAAACAGCGCCTCTCCCGCCCGGTACATCGCTTCCGCTTCCAGCTGCGCCGGATAAACGCTTATGATCTGCACCGCTTTTTTTATGACTTTTCCCGGCAGTTTCCATTGTTTTAAAAACGCCTCGGCGCTTTTCGGACAAAGACCGAGAAACAATAACAGCGCTGCCCAGCGTTCTTCGCGTGCATCTAAAGAAGAAAACGGAAATCCGCTCGCTTCAAGCATTTGCTGCTCATAACCGGAAAGGCCGGGCAGCTCTTGTATCAGACCTGTTTGCACCATCGTTTGGATCGCTTCTTGTGAGGAAGCGCCCTGCAGCAGCTTTTCAAATTCGACGGTCTTTCGTTCTACTGATACATGTGCCAAAAGCTCCCTGTCTTTTATGACGGCCTCTCTTGTTTCTTTTTCTAACAGAAAGCCGAGCTGACTCATAAAGCGGACGGCTCTCATCATCCGCAGAGCGTCTTCCCGAAAACGGTCTTCAGGATTACCCACCGTACGGATCAGCTTTTGACCGATATCATGCGCGCCTCCGAAATAATCAAGCAGCTCTCCCTCGGCAGACATCGCCATCGCATTTATCGTTAAGTCTCTCCGCTTTAAGTCTTCTGATAAGGAAGTAATGAACCGCACAGCTTCAGGGCGCCGGTAGTCCTTATATTCTGATTCGGCGCGAAAAGTGGTGACTTCATAGGTTTCATCTTCCCACAAGACGATTACGGTGCCGTGCTCTTTTCCTACATCGACAGTCCGCTTAAAGAGGCGCTCCACCTCATTCGGCGAAGCGCTGGTTGCGATGTCCACATCACCTATTTTCCGTTTCATATAGCTGTCTCTGACGGCTCCCCCGACAAAGTACGCCTGATGGCCCGCCTTCATCAGATGATGAAGGATGGGGAGGGCTTTGACAAATTCCTGTTCCATAAGATCACTCCGGTCCTGCCAATTCGTCATAAATCCGTTCATACTGACTGACGATTCTTTGCGAAGAAAAGGCGGTCTCCACCATTTTCAGCGCATGGTCAGTCAATCGTTTGCTGAGCTGTTTATCTTCTAAAACGGCAAGCGCTTTTTCAGATGCCGCCTGAATATCTCCGACTTCCACCAGAAAACCGCTTACTTGATCTTTAATCACTTCCGGGATTCCGCCGATATTTGTTCCGATGCACGGCACGCCGCAGGCCATCGCTTCAAGGAGGACGAGTCCGAAACTTTCTTTTTCAGACAGAAGAAGCTTAAGATCGCTGATGGAATACAGCTCTTCCACTCTGTCCTGATTTCCGAGGAGCAGCACTTGATCCTGCAGTCCGTATTTTTCGACAAGCTGCCAAGCGACGCACTTTTCCGGCCCGTCGCCGACAAGCAGGAGCTTCGCCTTTGTTTTGGCTGCGATATTACGGAAAACGCGGATGACGTCTTTAACACGTTTTACTTTTCTGAAGTTCGAAACATGGATGACGACCTTTTCATCCGGCAAAATGCCATGTTTCTCTTTTATACTCTCTGTATTTTTCTTAAGATAAACACGTTCATCAATAAAGTTGTAGATGGTCTCAATTTTTTTATCCGGCTTGATTAAGTCATATGTTTCTCCGGCAAGCGCGGTTGATACCGCCGTCACTCTGTCGGACGCTTCGATGGCAAAACGGATTAAATCCTTTAATGACGGATCATATCCTAAAACGGTGATGTCCGTACCGTGAAGTGTCGTCACGATGCCGATGTCACGCTTGAGCATCTGTTTGGCGAGATAAGCGCATACCGCATGCGGCAGCGCATAATGCGCGTGGATGATATCAAGATTTTCCCTCGCGGCAACCTCGGCGATTTTGCTCGCCAGCGTAAGGTCATAAGGCGGATATTTAAATACCGCGTATTGGTTGACTTCCACCTCATGAAAATGAATATTCGGATGATATGTATTTAATCTGAACGGGATGCTTGATGTGATGAAATGAACCTGGTGCCCTTTTTCCGCAAGCAGCTTGCCGAGTTCCGTCGCAATAATACCCGAGCCTCCGACACTCGGGTAGCATGTAATCCCTATTTTTAATGGTCTCATTGTCCGCCCCCAAAAACATCATCATTCAAAACGGGAAGCTGTTTTGAAAAGAAACCTTCGGCATACCCCGTCCCGGCTTCTTTGCCATACAGTCTTTCCCTCGCTTCCACCATTTCGATATAACCGTTGGTCAGCGGTGTGTTCACTGACTGCGCCGTAGGAATAAACTGGCTTTGATAGGCGTGCAGGCTTTCTTTTTTCAGATCGATGGTTTCCGTTATGTCGATTACAAAGTCCGGACGGTGAAACCCGTTGATCATATAATAGTATACGCGCTGAGCCTTATGAGCCGGCAGTTCCTGGTGATCTCTGTATTTATGAATTCCCGCCGAGAACACCGCTTCTTCGACCAAAGCCGCCGCATTGCCGTGGTCAGGATGACGGTCTTTCGGATAAGGCATGAAAACGGTTTTCGGCCGGCAGGCTCTGATGACACTGACAATCCGGCGGATGCCGTCCTCACTTTTCAAAAGCCCGCGGTCGGGAAGCGTAAGCTGGATTCTCTCTTTTACGCCGAGAATTCGGGCCGCCTTTGCCGCTTCTTCTTTTCTTATCCCTACCGTTCCGTTAGATGATAGTTCGGCCTCGGTCAAATCGCATATCACCGCGTTTTTTCCTTGAGCCGTAAATTTTGCGATCGTGCCGCCCATACCGATCTCGACATCATCACTATGGGCGCCGAACGCCAGAATATCAACGTGTTCAGACATTCGGCTCTCCTCCGCGCACAAGATTGCGGAAATCAAATGCCCCGCCATCCAGCGTCCGGACGAGGATTTCCGCTGTTCCCATATTTGTGGCGAGCGGGATCGCGTATACGTCACACAGCCGGATCAGCGCCGAGACATCCGGTTCGTGAGGCTGCGCAGTTAACGGATCGCGCAGAAAAATGACGAGATCCAGGGCATTTGCTGCAATCAATGCGCCGATTTGCTGATCTCCGCCGAGCGGGCCGGATTGAAAACGTTCAACAGACAATCCGGTCGCTTCCTGGATTTTCAGGCCCGTCGTACCTGTCGCGTATAACTCATGATGGCTCAGTATATCTTTATATGCGGTCGTAAACTGAACCATATCCTGCTTTTTTTTATCGTGAGCAATCAAAGCAATTTTCATTTGATGTTCTCCCCCTTGCCGATTCAGTCGATAATATTTTCGAGTCCGTATACAAGCTGGTCGATTTTCATCACTTGCTCCACTGACAGCTTCACTCCTGACATAAAGGAAGCCCGGTTATAGGAGTCATGGCGCAGTTTCAGCGTCTGGCCGTCCATGCCGAACATGACTTCCTGGTGGGCGATAAGGCCCGGCAGACGCACGCTGTGAAGGCGGATGCCGTTTAATTCAGCACCGCGGGCGCCCGGCAGAATTTCTTTTTCATCAGGATGGCCCTGCTGCTTTTCTGTACGGACGCTTGAGATCATTTCCGCTGTTTTCAGCGCCGTTCCGCTCGGGGCATCCAGCTTTTGATCATGATGAAGCTCAATGATTTCTACATCTTCAAAATAGTTGGCGGCCATTTGTGAGAACTTCATCATCAGCACCGCGCCCAATGCAAAGTTCGGAGCGATGATGGCGCCGATTCCTTTTTCTTCAGTCAAAGCTTGAAGCTCCTCTAAATCCGCTTCAGAAAATCCGGTCGTTCCCACAACGGGGCGGACGCCGTGTTCAAGAGCGGCTTTCGTATGTTTTTTGCCGATTTCAGGCGTTGTCAAATCGATCAGCACATCCGGTTTTGTTTCTTGGAAACATGCGCGGATATCCGTATAAATAAGAGCGTCTGAATCAGCTGACATCACTTCCCGCAATGTTTGCTGATCGTATGTATGGTCAATGGCGCCGACAAGCTCAAAATGAGGCGTGCGGACGGCAAGTTTTACGGCCTCCTGGCCCATTCTGCCTCTCGGTCCGGCAATGACGACTTTAATGGTTTCATTTGACATGGTTTCTCCTACTTTCCTTCTTCTTTTCTAGTCCAGCGGTCTTTATCACGTGTATTAAATTTATGCATGACGCGGTTATGAGCTTCCTCCAATGAAATATCAAGGGAGTTGGCGAGGCAGATCAGGACGAACAGCACATCACCCATTTCCTCTTCCATGCTTTTCTCATTTTCCGTCGTTTTCTTCGGCTTTTCCCCATAATAATGGTTGACTTCTCTTGCAAGTTCGCCCAGTTCTTCCGTGAGACGGGCCATCATGGCAAGCGGGCTGAAATAGCCTTCTTTGAATTGGCCGATATATTCATCGACCTCAGCTTGTAAGTCTTTCATCGTTTTGTCACTCACTGTGCGAATACCTCCTGTCATCTCTTCCATGTTAGCTAATTCAAGTACATTTGACAAATGTTAAAAACGGCAGTTTGCTGTTTTCTTTTGTATCCACTATAATATTTACGCAATCTTATGGAAGGAAAAGGGGTTTGATGCAATGCTTGGAGAAATCAGAATCAAAAACATTTGCTTTATTTTAATCGGCGCCGCTGTTTTTTCATTCGGACTGGTTCACTTTAATATGCAGAACAATTTGGCGGAAGGCGGATTTACCGGCATTACGCTGCTTTTATATGCGTTATTCCACATCAGCCCTTCTATTTCCAACCTGGTATTGAACATTCCTATCTTTTTCATCGGCTGGCGTATGCTCGGCCGGACGATGTTTGTCTATACCCTGATCGGCACCGTCTCTCTTTCTGTTTTTCTGAGTGTTTTTCAGCGCTACGAAATTCATATGCCGCTGTCGCATGATTTAGCGCTGGCCGCCTTGTTCGCCGGTGTATTTATCGGCGCGGGTCTCGGCATTATTTTTAAATACGGCGGCACGACGGGCGGGGTCGATATCATCGCCAGGCTGATCAACAAATTTTTCGGAATCCCGATGGGCCGGACGATGTTTGCCTTTGACGCCTGTGTCATTCTTCTTTCTTTGTTTACGTATCTTTCTTACAAGGAAGCGATGTACACGCTTGTAGCCGTTTTTGTCGCTGCGAGATTGATTGATTTTATACAGGAAGGCGGCTATGCCGCAAAAGGGGCAACGGTTATTTCTTCGAAAAACGATTTGATCCAGCAAAAAATCATTGAAGAGATGGAGCGCGGCGTCACCGTTTTGAAAGGACAGGGATCATATACAAAAGAAGACAGGGACGTTCTTTACTGCGTCGTTCCGAAAAACGAAATTGTGCTTTTGAAAAGCGTCATCACTTCCGTTGACCCGCACGCCTTTGTTGCAGTAAGCGACGTCCATGATGTGCTCGGCGAAGGATTTACGCTTGATGAAAATAAAAATCCGATCAGACGATAATAAAAAGGCGGCTTTTGCCGCCTTTACTGTTCGTGTTTCCATTTGACAACCGGTGATTTTTTCTTTTTCAATCGGCGGGCGAATGCCGGACTGACATTGAGCGTCTGCTCGACGAAGCGCTGCGGCGTCAGTGCCAGCCATTGGTTTAAAGAGACGTCTTCGAAACGGTCGCTTTTGAAGATTTCCAGAAAGCGAAGCACGGTGTCACCGGTATTCTGAACATAATGTCCCATTGCAAAAGGAACATATCCTACGTCACCCGCTTGATAGTTAAATGTCCGCGCTCTTCCCTCCGCCGCAAACACCGTCATTTTCGCTTCTCCTGAAAGATAATACTGCCACTCGTCCGTATTCGGATGCCAATGCAATTCTCTCATGCCCCCGGGTTCGACCTCCACAAGAGCTGCGGCAATCGTTTTTGACACCTTAAACGTTTTTGAATCGACAATCTTTACTCTTCCCCCGCTGGTAACAAGGGGCTCCTGCCGGGAAAGTTTGTAGCTGAACGGCTCCAAAACGGTGCCTTCCGGGGAAGAAACTGCAGCCTGCTCAATAGGGGGAGGCGGTTCCAACTGGAACATGTAACGCTCTTTCTTGTGAATATAAGCCAACTCATATCCGGGAACACCGAAGTTCGCCTCCAGCACGCTGCGCGGGGTGTGGGCAAACCAGTCCGTTACTGAAAAGGTGCTGTTTTCTGAAAAAGAGCCGTCATCAAAGACGAGCAAAAACTCACTTCCCTGCTCTAATCCTTGAATGGAATGAGGAATGCCGGAAGGAAAATACCAAAGATCCCCTTCACTGACATTATCAATAAAATTCCGCCCATTTTGATCGACCGCAGTTAAACGGACTCCTCCGTTAATCACATATCCCCATTCGGCTTCTTTATGCCAATGAAGCTCCCGCACAGCTCCCGGCTTCAGTCTCATGTTCACCGCCGCGATGTTTTTGGATACCGGCAGTTCCCTGACCGTCACCTCTCTGGACCATCCGCCGTCTTCAAGCCTCATATGCGTATCAGAAAATGAGAATTTCAAGTTTTGAACCGTTCCTGCATCCGTTGAAGGCGGAACGAGCATGTCAGGATTCTGGAAGTCACGCGCGAGGTTTCGCGGTCCTTCGTCAGTCGCCCCTTTTCTGCCTCTGATCGGCTGCGGGAGGTGTTTTGAAGCCAATTGCTGGATGAGTTTTTTCACTGGCTTAGCTCCTTTACAGCAATTTGTGTTTATTTAGACTTAGGATACTCACGCTTTTTCTCTTTCTTTTTTTCCGCTCTGTATTTTCGGTAGCCGACATATGTCAGCGCAGTAATAATGATACCGCCTGTTGTCAGAATGACCCAGAGCAGCGAAGGATCAGCGTCATCCCGCTCCACCTTGTCAAAAACCCGCTTTAAATCCTGCTGCAGGAGCGTCAGACGCTCAAGCTTTGTTCCTTTTGTCATCTGCTGAAACCCTTCCTGCTCAATCACCTCGATATGTTTCGCCACCGTATCAAGCTGGCCGGCAGACACATCCATTGTCAGGCTGGGATAAATTAAATCATATAATGATATAAATTCATTCCACTTTTCATTGAAATTTTCACTTCCGTTTCCGCTGACATCTTCTTTTAAGGCGCTGAATGTCGCCATAATCGGTCTTTCAAGCGAACCCCACAGCGGATCGGAGTGGTCTTCCATCGCATCCATTACCAACCTGAACTGGGCGGCTGCCCGGATTTTTTCGTTATCTGAGGCGTCTGCCTGTTTCAGAACGCGCACTAAATCATTGAAACCCAGAGTCACCTGCCTGACTTCGGCGCCGCTCAGTGAGTTTACGTGTGTCATTTTTTTCTTAAAGTAGCCAAGCACTTGCAGAGCCTCATCATACTGCGAATGCCGCGTCATTTGGAAAACGGTATCCGAAAGGTCGTTCAGTTCCTTGAGACCGCCCTCATCTTCAGCTTTGGCAGTTGTGATGAAACACATAAGAGCAAGTAAAAGACAGATCGTCAGCTTTCGTTTCATAGAGGTCCCTCCCACTCCTTCTCTTTACAGAATATGAGGAGCGGGACAAGGTTAGACCAAGATTCTACCAGTGTAAGTCAAGCTTTATCCGTCTTTTGGAAATCACCAAATAGTATGCAAGGCCGAGTGAAAATATGCTCAGCCAGAATGTAGCATAGCCGATCTCTTGCATATAGTCATTGAGCATTGAGTAGCGGGGCATCATGCCGAAAAGATAATCAATGACATCATTATGAAGCGTCCAAACAGCGGCAGCGGCAAGATGCCATAACCGGAACCGAAAATACGGGCTGTATAAAACGCCTTGAACGGCCATGGCAAAATGTGAAGCAATCAGCATGTACCCTTCCCAAGGCATCTGCCCCATTTTGGCCAGCACAAAGACATTCATTCCGACCGCCCACAGCCCGTATTTTACAAGGGTTACAAGAGCCAGCGCTTCAAACAGCGGCGCGTTTCTTTTCATGAGAAATGCCAGAAGCACGAACAGGAAGAAAAACGTCGCCGTCGGGCTGTCAGGCACAAATATCAGAAATCGGAACGGCGTGTCCGCAAGCTGCGGCACATACCAATAATAGCCGTACACCGTACCGATAAAATTAACGGCAAGAACAAGCAGAAGCATGCCGCGCAACCCTAAAAGATAAGAAATCCACCTCATACCATCAACTCTCAGTCCGTAAAAAGTATGTATCATGCAAAAAAAGCTGACATCCGGTCAGCTCTTTTCATAAAAGTATATCCTGCTATTGTCTGCTTCACAATACGTTATTTCGCTGTCGTTTCAGAAATGAACTTCGCCAGCTGATCAAGCTGTTTGTCATTCCCTTTAAAAATGCCGGCTGGCATCTGCCCTTTCCCTTTGACGGCGATTTTTTTAATTTCTTCCGGGCTCAGCCCGTTATCGACCAGGGACGGACCGGCGCTTCCGCCTTGAAGATTATCCCCGTGACAGGAAATACAGCCTTGTTCTTTAAATACCTTATAACCGTCTGATTCAGTATCAATGGCGGCTTCTTTTTTGATTTTCCCTTGCTCCTCCGCCTTCGCCCAGTCATGCGTCGCGACTGACTGCCACGTCAAAAAGACCGTAGCGCAAAGCGCCAAAAGCATCATCCCGACCGCAACCGGACGCTTCCACGGCCTTCTTTCAGACCCCCTGTCGAGAAACGGAGCCAAAAGCAGCGACCCGAAGGCAAGACCCGGTATAATCATCGCGCCGATAACGGTGTAGCTCCCTGCGGCATATTCATATTTTAATAGCTGGTATAAAAATAGAAAATACCAATCCGGCAGCGGAATATACCCTGTATCCGTCGGGTCCGCCACCCGTTCCAAAGGCGGCTCGTGCACAATCGTTAAAACGAGAAATCCGACGAGGAAAACGGCCCCGACCATCCATTCTTTCAGCAGGAAGTTCGGCCAAAACGCCTCTGTCTTTCCAGGATACTCTGAATAGTCTTTCGGTATATTCGGTTTTTTTTCAGCCGGTATCCTTGAATCTCCTACAAACTTCATTCCTTTCCCCCGGTGCATGTCATCCCCTCCCTTTTATATCAGATTTGTATTAAAGCGGTCCTGAAATTCCCTGCTTGCGGATCATGACAAAGTGGGCGCCCATGAGCGCAAACAAAGCGGCAGGGAGAAAAAATACGTGAATCGCAAAAAATCTCGTCAGCGTTTGGGCGCCGACAATATCGTGGTGGCCGGCAAGAAGAGTTTTCACCTGCGCTCCGATCAATGGCGTCGCCTCCGCAATCTGAAGACCTACCTTTGTCGCAAACAGCGCCTTCATATCCCACGGAAGCAGATACCCTGTAAAACCGAGACCGAGCATCACAAAAAAGATCAGAACACCGACGATCCAGTTCAATTCCCGAGGCTTTTTATAAGCTCCCTGAAAGAAAACCCGCAGCGTATGTAAAAACATCATCACAATGACTAAACTTGCGCCCCAATGGTGCATACCCCTTACAATCTGCCCGAAAGCGACTTCATTCTGCAAATAATACACAGATTCCCACGCGTTTTTTATATCCGGCACATAATACATCGTTAAAAACATCCCGGACAGCACTTGGATAACGGTTACAAAAAACGTCAAACCGCCGAAACAATAGACAAAAGCCGAGAAATGGTGAGCGGGATTTACATGTTCCGGCACTTCATGGTCGGCGATATCCCGCCACATCGGCGTAATATCGAGACGTTCATCCACCCAGTCATAAATTTTATTCAGCATGTCACCCTTCCCCCCTAGGCTTTGCTTTTCCAAGATACAAAAAGCCGTCCTTTACTTTTTGCTCATAACGGTCAAGAGGCGCGAGCGGCGGCGTGCCCGGAACGTTCGTGCCGTCTTTTTCATACAGCCCGTAATGGCAGGGACAAAAGAATTTGTTCGGATTTTTAGGATCATTGTTCCAGTTTACGGTGCAGCCCAAATGTTTACAGATCGGAGAAAGCGCTATAATTTCATCCCCGTGCTTGTAAACCCAGGCTGACCTGGATTCTTCCGATTCGTACCAGGCGTCGACTTGATGAATTTTAAAGTCAAACCGCTTCGGCTCCTTCGTCAGCTCATCCACACTGACAACCTGCACCATTTTTTGATCTCCCGTCGGTTTTAATACCGGGTCCAGCGCAAAACGGACCATGGGCATAAGCGCACTGGCGGCCATAAATCCCCCCACGCCGGTGAGCGCATAGTTTAAAAATTGTCTTCTTGATATATCTTGTTTTCCGCCCATCTCTTCCCCCCCTAAAGATTGACCAAAAATTAACTAAAATAGAAAATAATTCAGAGATTTGACACCCTCATAATATATGAATCTTTCAGCAAGGTCAACAGAGGCAAAACGGGTGTTTTGCGGGATGTATGGAGTTTTTAAGAATTGTTCCACTTCTGTAACAAAACGTTCAAAATTTCTCCGCACTTGTCATCCGCTATTTTTCTCTTTAAAGAGTCTTTCATATGTTCAAACGGAACGGCAGGTATGTATATGACATCAGACCCTATTTCAGAATCCTTCCATTTTTCGTCTGCCGTCAGGAACAAGGCGTGCCGGAAGTTGGTCATCACCTCTTCTTTGAGTTTTTGAAGCAGGGCGATTTGTGATTGATCTATATCAACATATGTATAAGAGGGGAATAAATATACCCGTCCCTTCAATTGGCGCTCAAGCTCTTCAGAAAGCAATTGGGTGCTTTCCCCCTGTTCAACGGCCTCTTTTAAGCCTCCTGAAGATGTTATGGAAATTAACGGAATGACAGCGGTATCAATGTAATCCGCAGATTGTAAATAGGCATCGGCATCAGCGGCCCTCCATCTCATGTCTCGTTCCTCCTCTTTACGCAACAAGCCTTGCATACTCTGCAAGGCTGTCATTTATGTGAGCTGATTCAATTGGCGGGAAAGCTTTTCAAATGTTTCTTTGTCGTGGCGGTCCAGCGCCTCGTCGATATCTTTAAGCAGCTTTTCCCGCTGGAAAGTGGAAATGGCATGTTCTAATATTTTTTCAGCCATCCCCTGATCCTGTTTATTTTCAAACAGGTCTTTCGGCAGATGCGGATTTGATTCAAGAACAGCGGCATATTCCGGTGAGCTGTAGGCCGAACGGAAATTCAGCTGGATAAATAAATCCTGCTGTTTATTTAACCGGATGTCGTGAAAAGATTTTTCCGCGTCCGTGGTCATGACATTTTCTTTGTAAAACCTAAACGGCACCTCATCAACGCAATGAGTAGACATGATAATGCCTCTCGGGCAAAATTCGGCTTGTTCTACAAAATGGACTTTTTCCATTAATGAATCATGACTCATTAAATAATTTAAAATCCAGACGCACTCCCGGCGTTTAAGCTGATAATGATTTAAAAACCAACGGATAAAATCCTTTTTTTCATTGACAGAAACAGGGGTCTGCATGTAATTCCCTCCTCTATCGATCGTATAATCTGACATCACTTATACATTCAGCAAGCATGGTCCAAAATCCTGCTTATCTTAAAAATTCATCCTCTATCCGTAAGATTGTTTCTTCAAGCTCTTCGTTTGTTCCATCCATTGAAAGCACTTGTTTTAAAAGCGGCAGCGCTTCTTTCTGGAGGCCCTCTTCCAATAAGAAGTGAGCGTATTCATATAAGAAATCCCGATCATCCTGATAATGGAGATACGCAGCTTCGAAGCTTTTTTTCGCTTCAGCGTATTGCTCAAGGCCTGTATAGGCACCCGCCAAATACCAATTGTATTTCGGATCTTCTTCTCCGTAGCCGCGGACTTCCTGAATCAGATCAATAATCTCTTCAAAGCTTTCTTCTTTATGATAGACGGCTAAAAGCGTATGGAGCGCTTCCACGTAACCCGGATCGAGCGCCAGCGCTTCCTGAAGAAGCTTTTTGCCTTCCTCTTCGTTGCCGAGCTTTAACGCCATTTTCGCCGCATAGAGAAAAAGCTCTTTATTGTATTCATCGTAAGTAATACCTTCTTTAGCGGTTTTTAATGCATCTTCATACATGCCTTCTGCCTCGTAGCTTTTTGCAAGCGGCATATAAAGCGATGAATAGGAAGGATCAAGCCCTTTTAAATCAGACAGCTGCTTGATGGCTGTTTTGACCATTCCCGCCTGATAGGCTGTGAACCCGTACCCGAAAATCGTATTCGGTTCTGTATGTTCTGCCGCCGCTTTTTCATACCATGAAATCGCTTCCTCAAATTCACCCGCCGCGCTCAATGACTCAGCCAGCCTCTGATGAACATTTACGCCGCCGATTTCGTGCCGTTCTTTTGCCGTCTCTTCATAGTACGGAACGGCTTTTGCGTATGACCCCTGAGTGAAGTATAATTCCCCCAGAGCGAAATCAATAACAGGTTCATCTTGTAACATCGCTTTCGCCTGTAACAGCTTTTGCTCACTTACTTCAAATAAGCCCTGCATCTGATACAGATCAGCCATTAAAAGAAGGCTTTCCGCGTAAGACGGGTCTTCCGGAGAAATCGTCTCCAGCACCTCAAGAGCTTTTTCTTCTTCATCAATATCTATTAACAATTCGGCGTAAAAATTCGTCAGCTCAGACTCATCCGGATAAAGGTCATGCAGATCACTGATCAGCGCTAACGCTTTTTCGGCGTTTCCCCATTCATAGTAGAGCTGGGCTGCAATGGCTTTGTCTTCGTCATGAAGCTGCGTTTCAGCTTTTGAAAGCGCTTTGAGTCCCTTTTCGGTTTCACCTGCTTCAACTAATTTTATGGCTTCTTGAATCAATGTATTCAAATCAGACCGGTCCTTTCTTTTCCTATACCTCATCAACCAATGAAAAGGGTTTTTATTCGGGTTATTCTTATCATAATTCAGACAGGGCCTGCCCGCAAATAAGATGCTTCACCCGGCATTATAGTTTATCAGAAAATAGTTAAGAGGAAAACGGCAAAAAAGGGGACGGCATCTTTATACGCAAACAGCGCAATTTGTTCCGGCTGTTTCTGTAACGAAAACGCATTCCCCCTTTCTTTTATTTTTCTGTTTAAGACAAGCTATGTCAAAGCCCAAGATTTTATGACTCATGAAGAAAAAAGCCCGAAGAATCGTCTTCAGGCTTTTTTGGCTAATTGATCTAAATGCTCAAAAAATGACGGATATGAGACATGGATCGCCTCAGTATCACGGATGTCAATCGGCTCTTCTGTCAGGCATGAAGCGATACCGAGCATCATGCCGATGCGGTGGTCGCCGTGGCTTGACACATCGGCTCCGCCCGCAAGCGTTTTTTTGCCGTGTATTTTCATGCCGTCTTCAGTCGGTTCAATGTCTGCACCGATTTTCCGGAGCTCTGATACGACGGTGTCGATCCGGTTCGTTTCCTTCACCTTCAGCTCCGCAGCGTCTTTAATGACAGTTGTGCCTTCAGCCTGCGTTGCCAAAAGGGCGATAATCGGGATCTCGTCAATTAAACGGGGAATGATTTCTCCGCCGATTTCTGCCGCTTTCAGATCTGAAGTTTCAATAACCAGGTCTCCGTAAGGCTCCGCGCTGTCCGCTTCTGAAGGAATCACTTCAAGTGAAGCCCCCATTTGCTTTAAGACATCAATCATTCCCGTGCGTGTCGGATTCAGGCCGACATTTTTCAGCACAATCCGGCTTCCGGGAACGACAGCACCTGCGGCGAGGAAAAAGGCCGCTGAAGAAATATCGCCGGGCACGAAAATATCAGCTCCCCGAAGCTTCTGACCGCCCGTTACGGAAGCGCTCGTCTCCGTTTCCGCAAGCTCGGCGCCAAAAGCGTTCAGCATCCGTTCCGTATGGTCTCTTGATTTATGAGGCTCAGTGACGGTCGTCGTCCCTTCAGCCTGCAATCCGGCAAGCAGCACGGCGGATTTGATCTGCGCGCTTGCAACAGGGGAGACGTAATCAATGCCTTTCAATTGTCCGCCTCTTACGGATAAAGGCGTAAATCCTCCGTCCGCTCTTCCGTCAATCGCGGCTCCCATCTGTTTTAAAGGCTCCGTCACCCTCTTCATCGGGCGCTTTGCAATACTTTCGTCCCCCGCTACCGTACTGTGAAATGGGCGTCCGGCTAAAATGCCGAGCATCAGGCGGATGGTCGTGCCGGAATTTCCGACATCAAGAAGGCTGTCAGGCTCACAAAGTGCGTCAATGCCCTTCCCGTATATCGTTACATCACTTCCGTTTTGTTCAATGGAGACACCCATTTTTCTGAAGCAGGCAATGGTGCTCAGACAATCGGCTCCGGGCAAAAAGTTTTTTACCGTTGTCGTTCCTTCCGCAAGCGCTCCGAACATAACAGAACGGTGGGAGATGGATTTATCCCCCGGAATATGAATTTCACCGTTTAAAGACGTCACTTTTTCTCTTTTCAATGTTTTCCACCTCAGTCAGCGTAAAATGTGTCATATTTAGCGCGGGATTGAATGCAGGTTTCCGCCCGCTTCCTGTCATCATCAGTCTGGAAACTGATTCTGAGAATTCCGTTAATATCTTCTCTTGTTTCGATAATGCGGATGTTGGTGATACTGATTTTTTCTTCTGCCAATATCGCCGTAATTTCCGAAATGACCCCCGGATGATCGGGAACATCGACATAAAGGTCATAAAAGGACGGGATCGCTCCTTTTTGACGGAGCGGCAGACCGTCGCGATAATCTTTCGCTTTTTTAAAATATCCGAACAGGCTGTCCGCATCTTCATTTTCTACATAAGATTCGATCGTGTCAATCTCCCGTTTCCATTCTTTGAAGCGGTCAAGCAGCTTATCTTTGTTATGAAGAAGTATGTCCCTCCACATCGCCGGACTGCTTGAGGCGATCCTGGTGATGTCCCGAAAACCGCCGGCTGCGAAACGTTTCAAAAACGGATAATCTTCTTCAGCATGATGAGCCTGATGTACGAGGCTTGCAGCAACGATATGAGGGAAATGGCTGATGACGCTCGTTACGCCGTCATGCTCCTCGGGAGTCATCTCCACAAAGTGGGCGTTTGCCGCTTTCAAAAGTTCCTTCAGATGCGTTACTGACTCTTTAGAAGTTGATTTTCCGGGTGTTAAAATGTAAAACGCATTTTCGAATAAAAATTCTTTCGCAGCAGCGGCCCCGGATTTATGAGATCCCGCCATCGGATGGCCGCCGACAAATTGATAGTGAGCCGGAAGCACTTTGTCGGCGTAGCTGACGACTTTCTGTTTCGTGCTGCCCACATCCGTAATCAGGAGTTCATGGGTGATGTCTGATTCGGCCAGCACATCGAGCATTTTCAGCGTTTGGGCGACAGGCGTGGCGATAATGACAACAGACGCTTGCTGCGCCCCTTCCGTAAATGAGCCGGCCCGCTCGTCAATAATTCCGAGCTTCAGCGCGGCAGTGAGCTGTTCTTCCGAAATATCCACACCGATAATCCGTTTATGCGGATGCTCCTTTTTGATGGCCAATGCGATCGATCCGCCGATCAGCCCGATCCCCGCAAGCAATATAGTATCCTTCATTTCACTCATTTCCTTTTTCAACTATTTTAATAGAGCAAAGAGGTGATGCCTGATCACCTCTTATAATATTGCAGCTAAAATTGTGAGAATTTCCTCATTCTGCTCTTTCGTACCGACCGTAATCCTTAACGCTGTCGGAAATCCGAGCGCCTGTCCTGAGCGGACGATATATCCTTTTTCCAACAGGGCTTGGAACAGTTCATCCGCCGGGCGGTTAAAATCAATGAGCACAAAGTTGGTTTGTGAAGGATAACAAGTTAATCCGTGAGTTTCTGCAAAATCATAATACTGCTTAAGGCCTGCTTTATTTTTCTCGACGCATTCCTGAATAAATGTCTGGTCATCAAGCGCTGCCAGTGCCGAAGCCTGACCGATTCTGCTCGTATTGAACGGCTCTCTCGCCGGTTCAATCTGGCGGATCAGCGCTTCGTCCGCAATGCCGTATCCGACACGCAGCGCGGCAAGTCCGTACGCTTTAGAGAAGGTGCGGAGGATCATGACATTCGCATATTGCTTTAAAAGCGGAATGCTTTCTGGGTAATCTTCCGCCGTGACATACTCGTAGTACGCTTCATCAAGTACAACGAGTATATGCTCGGGAACTCTGTTTAAAAAGGCAATTAGCTCTTGCTCAGAAGTATATGTCCCCGTCGGATTATTGGGGTTGCATACCCATATGACTTTCGTCTTGCCGTCAATTGCTTCCAGCATCCGGTCCAAATCATGAGCGCCGTCACTGCGGAGCGGCACCTCGCGCACCTCAGCGCCTTCAATCACCGCATTGTGTCTGTATTGCGGGAAAGTCGGGGCGGCGGTAATCGTGTTTGCCTGATCATTTAATAAAGAACGGCAGATAATCTGCACAAGCTCATCAGAGCCGTTGCCAAAAATGATCGAAGATTCACTGACCTGCAGATGCTCACTGAGCCGCGTTCTCAAAGCGGCACTGTAACCGTCGGGATACAGCGCAAGCTGCTCAATCTCCTGATGCAGCGCATCTTTAACGGCCTGTGAACAGCCGAACGGATTTTCGTTAGAAGCGAGTTTTACTACTTTCTCAAGCCCGTATTCCATTTTCACTTCTTCTATTGGTTTGCCCGGCTGATACGGTTTCAGCTGCCGCAGCTGTTCTTTAATCTGCAAATCCAGTCACCTCATTTTACACTGTACAGTCGTCCGAACGTCTTTGCGTATTCTTCAAATTCAAGAAGCGCATCAGCTCTTGTGCCGGGATTCACAAGCTTTGTTTTAAGCTCTTCAACTTTTTTGACAAGCGCGCTGCCGACAACGACACCGTCAGATATTTCATTCATCCTGTCAACCTGTTTGCGGTTTGAAATGCCAAAACCGACCGCCACCGGAACAGAGCTGAATTCTTTCACCTTACGAATGAAAGAGTATACAGACGGATCGAATTCGCTGCGTACGCCCGTCACTCCTAAAGAGGATACACAATACACAAAGCCGCAGGCCTGTTCAGTAATTATTTTCAAACGGTCTTCACTTGTCGGCGCAACCAGTGAGATATAAGCGATGTTCTCCTTTTTGCATGTCATTTGCAAAAGGGCGCTTTCCTCTAATGGAAGGTCGGGTACAAGCAGACCGTCTATGTCGTTTTCCCGCAGTAAAGCGAAAAAGTATTCTTTTTCTAATTGTAACACAGGATTATAATACGTAAAGAGGATAATTGGAATATGAACGCCGTTTTTTTTCATTTTGCCGCCAAGTTCAATTGCTTTTACGATATTCATTCCGTTTTCCAGAGCCCGTTTTGAAGCCCGTTGTATGACGGGTCCGTCCGCGAGCGGATCTGTGTAAGGAACGCCGATTTCAAGGGCAGAAGCGCCTGCATTCTGCAATGATATTGCCAGCTCAATAGAAATGTCAGGAAGCGGATCGCCAGCTGTAATAAAAGGGATAAATAATTTTTCAGAATCTCGCAGATTAAACATGTGTCTCCACCCCGTTTTCCAAAACATTCATCAGCGTATGAACGTCTTTATCTCCTCTTCCCGATAAACTGACGAGAATGATTTTATCTTTATCCATGTCTTTTGCCATTTCAAACGCTTTTGCCAGAGCGTGGGCAGATTCAATAGCCGGAAGAATACCCTCTGTTTCAGAAAGCAGACGTAACGCGGCAATCGCTTCATCGTCTGTCACGCTTTCGTACGTTACACGGCCGCTTTTATGCAGATAGGCGTGCTCAGGGCCGATCCCCGGGTAATCAAGGCCTGCTGAAATGGAGTACGGTTCGATTATCTGCCCGTATTCATCTTGTATTAAATAGGTCATTGAACCGTGAATCACCCCGAGCGTCCCTTTTGCGATCGTTGCCGCATGCAGCGGCGTATCAATTCCTTTTCCGGCCGCCTCGGCGCCGATCAGCTCAGTATCTTCGTCTAAAAAGGCATGAAAAATGCCCATCGCATTGCTTCCGCCGCCGACACATGCAACAACCTTATCCGGGAGCGTTCCTTCAACCCGGCGGAGCTGTTCTTTCGCTTCCTCGCCGATGATTTTCTGAAATTCGCGAACGATATACGGATACGGGTGCGGCCCCACTACAGAACCGATAAGGTAGAAATGATCTTCACAATGCTGGACCCAATACCTGATTGCCTCATTCGTCGCATCTTTCAGCGTGCCGTTGCCGCTTGTGACCGGCACCACTTCCGCGCCGAGCAGTTTCATCCGGAATACGTTCAGCGACTGGCGCGCAACGTCTTCTTCACCCATAAAAACCGTACACTTAAAACCGAATTTTGCGGCGGCTGTCGCGGCAGCCACACCGTGCTGTCCCGCACCGGTTTCGGCGATGATTTTCGTTTTGCCCATCTTTTTGGCAAGCAGAATCTGGCCTAGCGCGTTGTTAATTTTATGAGAGCCGGTATGGTTTAAATCTTCTCTTTTCAGATAGATTTTCGCCCCTCCCAAATACTCTGACACCCTGTCTGCGAACGTTAATGCGGTCGGTCTTCCGGAGTAATCAAACAATAGTTTTTTATATTCGGCATGAAAAACGGGATCATTCTTTAATTCTGTGAAAGCCGTTTCGATTTCCTCAAGGGGCCGCATCAATGTTTCAGGGACAAATTTGCCGCCGAATTCGCCGTATCTTCCGATTTCATTTGGATATGGATACATAGTGATTCATCCTTTCTTCTAAAATCCGGATCAGCGTTTGATCCTTTTGTCCGTTTTTTTCAATTCCGCTGGCAAGATCTATACCGCACGGACGCGATCTCAGTAAGCCGGTAATCGTTTCAGGATTAACGCCGCCCGCGATAAAACAGCGCTTGTTTGCATTTTGAGCCTGCTTTCGGTACAAGGGGACACGGGCCCATGAAAACGCGATTCCCGTGCCGCCTCTCATTCCTTTTACTGAAGAATCAATGACATAGCCGTCGACAGCAGGTGCAAATTGAGCCATCTGACGGAGCGTCCCTTCCCCGTGATGGAGCGCTTTCCATATCTCCGAGCGCACAAGCGGACGGAGGCGGAGGGCATCCTCAGGCGATTCATCACCGTGAAGCTGGACGACGTCAAGTGCCAGATCAGAGGCGATTTGCGCGATGTTTTCTATCGTTTCATTTACAAATACTCCGACATGTTTCTTGTCTGTCCGGACCTGCTCTTTCCATTTCCGGACCTCATCCGGCGTTACTCTCCGTTTGCTTGCGGCAAAAATAAATCCCAGATAATCCGCTTCTGAAGCTGCCGCAAGTTCATAATCACGCTTCGATCGTATTCCGCAGTACTTTAACTCAGGCTTTTTCATATCGTCACTCCCCGAACAGTCCGCGGATCGCCTTTTGCTGCGAATCCTCTCTCATTAAGGATTCTCCGACCAATACAGCCTGCGCCCCGTGCTTGTTGACGAATTGCAGGTCAGCCAAAGAACCGATGCCGCTTTCGCTGACCAGCAGGCAGCCGTCCGGTACAAGCTGCGCTATTTTTTCCGTTTGCGAAACAGAAGTACGGAACGTTTTTAAGTCCCGGTTGTTTATGCCGAGAATGTCCGGCTGAAACACTTGTAAAATCCGTTCAAGCACAGTTTCATCATGGACTTCAACGAGAACGTCCATGCCCTTCTCGCGGGCTTCCAGATAAAGCTCATGAAGCTCTGAAGGTTCCAGCGCTTCCCCGATCAGCAAAATGGCATCGGCGCCGATCCTGAACGATTCCTCCACCTGAAGGGAATCAATAATAAAATCTTTTCTCAGCACGGGAAGAGACACGGTTTGTTTAACATCTGTCAGAAATTGATTTCTCCCCTGAAAAAAACGGGTATCCGTGAGAACTGAAAGGGCGTCGGCTTTAGCCGCTTCATAATCCGCCGCAATCGTTTCCGGAACAAAATGCTCTTTAATCAATCCTTTAGACGGCGAAGCTTTTTTCACTTCGGCAATCAGCCCGATAAAACGGTTCGGGTTCAGGAGCGCTTTTTTAAAGGATCTCCGTTCAATTTGACAGGTTTCCGGCAGCACGATGGATTTGATTTCTTCTTTTTTCTGCTGAATGATTTGATCAAGCATACATTTCTTCCTCTTTCTGTTTCAGACGTTCGAGCTGCCTTTTGGCATCTCCGTTTTGAATCGCTTCTAAGGCGGTTTTCGTTCCTTCTTTCAGATCGTTTGCAAGACCTGCCGTATAAATGGCCGCGCCCGCATTTAAGGCGGTAATATGCAGAGCGGATGACGGAGCTTTATTTGCAAAAATATTCTGAATGAGGAGCGCGCTTTCTTCCGATGAACTCACTTGAATATCCTTCAATGAACCTTCTGCAAAACCGAATTGTTCAGGTGAAACGGAATATTCCAGACGTTCACCGTTTTTCAGTTCAATGATATCGGTCGGTGCTGAGATGGACAATTCATCTAATCCGTCACGGGCAGAGACAAGCATGACGTGTCTGACATCAAATTGTTCCAAAGCGCTTGCCATCAGGCGCGCTTTATCAAATGAATAGACGCCGATCACCTGCCGCTTCACCTGCAGCGGGTTGCTGAGCGGGCCCAGCAGATTAAATACGGTTCGGAAGCCAAGCTCTTTTCTTGCGGCGGCGACGTGCTTCATTGACGAATGAAACAGCGGCGCAAACAAAAACCCCATTTGTTTCATTTCAATGCTGCGTTTAACGCTTTCTGGAGTGGCTTGAATGGAAACCCCCAGCTTTTCCAGCACATCCGCGCTGCCGCTTTTAGACGAAACGGAGCGATTTCCGTGCTTGGCAACTTTAGCTCCGGCGGCAGAAGCTGTAATCGCCGCTGCCGTGGATATGTTAAACGTAGAAATCCCGTCTCCGCCTGTTCCGCACGTATCAACGACATCCGCCAAGCCACCTGATGTCTGTGCCCGCGCCCGCATCACTTTTACAAATCCGGCAAGCTCCTCCGCCGTTTCACCCCGGTGGGCTAATACCGATAAAATCCCGCCGATCTCAGACTGCGACATGTCCCCGTTCATCATCATCTCCATCAGCTTTTCGGCTTCTCCAATTTTCAGCGTACGGCCATTAACGCACGATTGCAGAAATTTGTTCATCCGTCTTCTCCTCCCCGCCAGAAAAGATGTCTTCTGCGATTTGAATCGTTTTTAAAAGCGCCCCCGCTTTGTTACAGCTTTCTTCATATTCGGCTTCCGGGACGGAATCGGCGACTATTCCCGCGCCCGCCTGCACCGACGCCGTACCGTTTTTGACACTCATGGTGCGGATGGTAATACACGAATCAATTGACCCGTCAAACCCGATATAAGCGATACATCCGCCGTAGGTTTCTCTGGAAGTCGGTTCTAATTCATTTAAAAGCTGCATCGCGCGGATTTTCGGAGCGCCCGTGAGTGTTCCTGCCGGGAATGCTGACATCAGCGCGTCAACGGGATGGACGCCCTGTTTTAAACGGCCGGTTACAACAGAGATGATGTGCATCACATGTGAAAAAGAAACGACCTTTGTGAATTCCGGAACGGCTACGGAACCGTACTCCGCAACTCTGCCGATGTCATTGCGCGCAAGATCGACGAGCATGTAATGTTCAGCTTTTTCTTTTTCGTCATTCATCAGCTCTTTTTTCAGGCGTTCATCTTCTTTTTTTCCGGCGCCCCTTCTTCTCGTTCCGGCAATCGGATGAATTTCCAGGTGCCTGTCATGCACGCGGATCAGACGTTCAGGCGAACTCCCGACAATGTCTCTGTCAGGCAGTTTGATATAGTACATATAGGGTGAAGGATTGATGATGCGGAGCACCCTGTACAGCTCAAATGAATGTCTGGATACCGGAATGTCAAACTTTTGCGAAAGCACCCCTTGAAAAATGTCTCCCGCTTTTATATATTCTTTCAGTTTATTGACGCCGGCCATAAACTCTTCTTTCGTATAATTGGATGTCACATCGGCAAAACTTGGCGTGTCAAACGTTTCTTTAGAAAAAAACGGCTCTTTCATATCTTTCGATTCTGTCAAAATACCGATAAGCTTACGAAGCTCCGCGCAATTTTCTTTAAAAACGGCCCGCTTTTCTTCCTCCGTCTCCCGGCCGTTAAGCTCCGCATATTGAATGAAATGCACTTGTTTCGTTTCGTGGTCGTACGCGATGATTTTCCGGCAGACAAACAGCATGCATTTTTCGAAATCTGTTTCTTTCGCGTGGCTTGGCACGGAAGGCTCAATCAAAGGAATCATGTCATAGCTCAGATAACCGACCGCCCCTCCCGAAAATGGGATATCAAGCTCGGGTGTTTTAATGCGGAAGCTCTCATTCATCCAGTCAAGCACGGCTTTTAATTCTCCGCCTTCAAACAGCGTATGCCCATTTGGATCAGCGGCAGTGAATGTGTTATGACTTTCTTTAATGGTGATAAAAGGATCGAGGCCGATAAAAGAGTATCTCGACCAGCTTGACGACTCATCCTTGCTTTCTAAAAGATACGTAATGTTTCTGTCCAGTTTTTCAACCATCTGAATGGGTGTGATCGTGTCGACCGTAAAAGTCTCTGCGATTGGAATGGTGCGGTGTGTCAGACTGTCCTTTAAAAATAAAGAAACATCCGATTGTAAATTCATGATTCTCCTCCTTACGGTAAGGAGAATGAGATGAAGAGTGAGAGGAGTCTTGCGTATAAGAAATAAACCCAAAAGAAAGGATTCTTTTGGGCAGAATAAAAACGTGTTTATCTCAGCTCAGCTAAACTCATTCTCTGCTACCCTATTCTAAACTCAACTGTTCAATATCTTACTTACCAGCTCTATACACACTCTTGTGTATTTCTAAGCTTTGTTTATCGTATTACATGTCAGTATTTTTTGTCAATGATAAATCCGGCCTTAACACAACGGCTTTTTCTAAATAGACATGCTTGATTTCATCCTGAGGCGCATCCGTCTGAACCGTCATCAGGACACGGATACACTTTTGCAGAGCACCGGTGACATCCATTTCCTGCATGCACGTCACCGGGACGTACTGCCACCCGGAAAGGCGGCGGACCGCTTTTGCCGGAAATACGGAATGGATATCAGGCGTGGCGGATAACAGGATCTGCACAACGTCTTCCGGCTTGCATCCATTTTGTTCAATGATTTTTTCAAGCAGCTGCTGTGTTTTTTCTAAAATTTCTTGTTCGGTGTCTTGTTCCACCGTTGTTGCTCCGCGAATGCCGCGTATCATCATGCTGTTTCCTCCATTCGCCATTTGTTCAGCAAATTTTCGAGCTCATCTTTTGAAAGCATGCAGTCCTGCGCTTCGCCTAATTCCTTTAACACGATGAACTGTGTCATGCCTCCGCGCGTTTTTTTATCATTCATCATCCGGGCGGAGAGAACCGGCGTTTCAATATCTTGTCTGATGCTTCCCGGGTAGCCGAGCCCAATCAGCCATTGCGTGAGTTCTTTTCTGTTCATCTTGCATCCCGCAACCTGTTCACTCACGTAAAGGGCAAACTGCATGCCGAGGGCGACCGCATCTCCATGTGTAATCCGGCCGTAGCCGTATTCCGCCTCAACGGCATGGCCGAGCGTATGGCCGAAATTCAGAAAAGCTCTTATCCCCTCTTCCTTTTCGTCCTCACGCACGACGGCCGATTTGATTGAAATTCCTTTATAAATCATTTCATTCAGCTCAGCGCTTGTCAGTCCTTGCAACGTGTCAAACGTGAGAAGTTTTTCTAAAAAAGCATGATCGGCGATAAACGCATGTTTAATCACTTCAGCCATACCCGATCTCAGCTCTTGTTCCGGCAGGGTTTTCAGTAGCTCCGTATCGTAAATCACCGCTTTCGGCTGATAAAACGCGCCGATTAAGTTCTTTCCGAGTTTATGGTTGACGGCCACCTTGCCGCCGACCGCGCTGTCATGGGCAAGCAGTGTCGTCGGCATTTGAATGAAATCAATTCCGCGCATAAAAGTTGCTGCGCAAAAGCCGGCCAAATCACCCGTCACGCCGCCTCCGAAGGCGATCATACATGAGGAGCGGTCCATATGGAAAGCGATCGCTTCCGTTTGAATCCGTTCATACTCTTTTAGAGACTTCGCTTCTTCTCCGCTTGGAACGATCACTTTTTTCACAGGCCATGTTTCGTTTAAAAGCCGGAACATCTCATCACCGTAAAGCCGGTCAACTTCAGCATCGATGATGAGAAGGATCTTTGTCAGCGGCCTGTTCAGTGAAGACAAAAGGGCAGCGGCCTGTTTCCTTATGCCTTCACCGATATACACGGGATATGCGGAGGAAGCTGTCCGAACCTCAAGCTCTTTCATCAGAATTCCCTCGATAGTTTTTTCATGTTTTCAACATTTTCTTTAATGCGGTCGATCTGGTCAAGCCCGAATTGTTCTACGACGGCATTTGCGATTTCCCAGGCCACTGCTGCTTCAGCCACTACGCTTGCTGCCGGAACCGCGCAGCTGTCTGAACGTTCAATGCTCGCTGTAAACGGTTCTTTCGTTTCAATGTCGACGCTTTTCAGCGGCTTGTACAAAGTAGGGATCGGTTTCATAACGCCGCGGACGACAATCGGCATTCCCGTCGTCATACCGCCTTCTAATCCTCCGAGCCTGTTTGTGGCGCGTGTATAGCCTTTCTCTTCATCCCATACGATTTCATCATGAACTTCACTGCCGTTTTTGCCGGCCGCTTCAAAACCGATGCCGAATTCTACGCCTTTAAACGCGTTAATCGACAGAACGGCAGCAGCAAGCTTGCTGTCCAGCTTACGGTCATAGTGGACATAGCTTCCGACACCGACCGGCATACCTTCGACGATCACTTCAACGATTCCGCCGATCGAGTCGCCGTTTGCCTTCGCTTCATCAATGGCTGCCATCATTTGACGGCCAGCTTCTTCATCGTAGCATCTGACCGGTGATTCTTCCGTTACCCGTTTGAGATCCTCAATGGATGTGTAATCGGTTTTCTCTGCTTTTACGCTGCCGATTTGCAGGACATGCCCGGCGACTTTAATGCCAAGCTCCGCTAAAATCTTTTTAGCGACGGCTCCGGCAGCCACGCGAACCGTTGTCTCACGCGCGGAAGATCGTTCTAACACATTTCTCATATCGCGGTGATTATACTTAATAGCACCGTTCAAATCTGCGTGTCCCGGTCTCGGTCTTGAAATCTGGCGTTTCATTTCACTTTCTTCTTCTTCTGTAATCGGTGCGGCGCCCATAATTTTTGTCCAGTGGGTCCAATCTTTATTCTCTACAACGAGCGCGATGGGTGAACCGAGTGTCCGGGCATGCCGCACGCCGCTCGTGATCTTCGCTCTGTCCGTTTCAATCTGCATGCGGCGTCCGCGGCCGTGCCCTTTTTGACGTCTGGCAAGCTCAAAATTAATGTCTTCTTCAGTTATATAAAGCCCCGCAGGCACACCTTCTATAATTGTCGTCAGCTGCGGACCGTGTGATTCTCCGGCTGTTAAGTATCTCATTTCTTTTTTCTCCCTTCATCGCATTAACGCTTTTAAGTAAAACTATAACACAAGTTTTCATTAAATGTCTTCTATCTTTTTTGATAAAAAAATGTATCAGTGCTCTCAAGGCCGAATTTTTCCGGGCTGAAAATTTGTTCTGTACTGCCGACAAACAGAATTCCGTTCTTTTTCAGACTGCCCGCCATTTTCACATACAGCTCTTCTTTTGCTTTTTCAGTAAAATAAATAAAGACGTTGCGGCAGACGATCAGGTCAAAATCCTGTTCATAGCTGTCGGCAAGCAGGTTGTGCCGCTTAAACCGGATGTTTTTCTGAATCTCTTGTTTTACTTGATAGCTGCTGTCAGCCTGCTTGGTGAAATAACGGCTTTTCACGGAAGCCGGCACCTCTTGCAGCGAGCGTTCCTGATAGATGCCCCGCTTGGCTTTGCTGAGCGCCTTTTCATCAATATCTGTCGCCAATATATCAAATCCGGCCAATTCCGTCTGCTGATTGAGAATCATAGCCAAAGTATAGGGTTCCTCTCCCGTTGAACAGGCCGCACTCCATATTTTTAACGGTTTGTTATGCTTTATTAACGGAAGAATTGAGGTTTCAAGAACTTCCCACCGTTTATAATTTCGGTAAAATTCAGAAACATTGATCGTCATTCTGTCCAATGTTTCGTTTAATAAAAGCTTGTCCTTTTCCAAAGCGGCGGCAAATTCCTGAAAATCTCTGAACCCCTTCTTTTCATAAAGGGACGTAAGCCGCCTTTTCATCTGTGCTTCTTTGTATAAAGATAAATCAACACCGGTTATTTGTTTCCACTTGGTGATAAAAATGTCGTAAGGCTCCATTGCTTCTCTCCCAATCTCGCTGTCTTTTGTCCTAGTATAGCCTGTTTTCTGTCGAAATTGTACGATTTCAATAAAAAAATCAGCCCGCGGGCTGATTTGTGAGAAACGAAAAGACAGGGCGGCGCAGCCTCTGTCTTTCATAAATGATGTAAACCTTTTCATAATACGAGAAAAAGAAAGGCTGACGGCTTAGTACACCCAGTCGGCCATTAATTTTTGATACGGTACAAGCTCTTCCTGTTTAAAGAAAATGTGAATTTCCCGCTCAGCGCTTTCTAAGGAGTCTGAACCGTGAATGATATTTTTGCCGACAAACATGCCGTAGTCACCGCGGATCGTGCCCGGCAGTGCATCTTTCGGGTTCGTTTTTCCGATCAGCTGTCTTGTGATCTCTACTACATTTTCCCCTTCCCATACCATTGCAAATACGGGTCCTGATGTAATGAATTCCACAAGCTCGCCGAAAAACGGCTTCCCTTTATGTTCAGCATAATGGTTTTCAGCCATCTGTTCTGAAACTTGCATTAGCTTGGCTCCTGCCAATTGTAAGCCCTTACGCTCAAATCTGGATAAAATCTCTCCGATCAGCTGGCGCTGTACGCCGTCCGGTTTTACCATGATAAAAGTTTTTTCCATAAGATTCTCCACCCCATCATTATGTATAGGCTTTCAAGTTGCACACCGAAATCGTAACATCTTTCTGACAATTAATCAATCCAGGGCGGAGAATGTTCACATCTTGTTCGTAAAAGGAATTTAAAATTTCCGTTTGCCGATATATTTGGCGATGGCGGCCAATGATGAGCGCGCCCGTCCTCTCGGCAGTGTATTCAGTTTTTCAAACGCTTTTTTTAAGTACCTGTCACTGACGGCCATTGATTTTTCAATCGCGTCTGTGCGTTTAATATTTTCAATAATGGGGGCGAGCTGCTCCTGTGTTGTTTCACTGTTAATTAATTTCAGCTGATTTTTCAATTCAGGCTGACGGAGCGCGTACAAAACGGGCAGAGTGACATTTCCTTGCAGCAGATCCCCTCCGACCGGTTTTCCCAGTTCCTCTTCCGTTGAAGTGAAATCAAGAATATCGTCAATAATCTGATAGGACATGCCCACGTAATAACCGAACCAATATAATGCTTTATGAATCTTCTCATCAGCTCCCGAAGCGATGGCGCCGAGCTGGCAGCTGACGGCAATGAGAAGAGCCGTTTTCCGTTTGATGCGGCGCAAATAGGTTCTGAGGTTTTGCTCCATATTGTATTTATCTCTGATCTGTTCAATTTCTCCGAGGCATACTTCTACGATGGTTTTGGACAGGATCCGGTGGGCTTTCGGCTCATCCAATCTCGTCATCATCTCAAGTGAGCCCGCAAGCATATAATCACCGGTATACATGGCGATGCGGTTGTCCCACTTGGCTTTGATGGTCGGTTTTCCCCTCCGCAGCTCGGCGTCATCAATGACGTCGTCATGCACGAGGGACGCCATATGAATCATTTCCAGCGTCACCGCAACATATTTTATTTTATTAATGTCATAGTCGCCGAACATGCCGGAAAGCAATACGAAAACGGGGCGGATCCTCTTGCCTCCCGCCTGGAGCAGATGGAGCCCGGCTTCACTCAGCAAGGGATAGTCTGACCGCACCGTCTGCTCAAGCTCCCTTTCGATCACATCAATATCGTCATTTAAAAAAGAATAGGCCATTTTAAATTTCATATCATTCACCCAAACATCTGTATATTCATCATTTCCAACCGATATGCGTAGCGGCCACTCCGCCGGTAAACGAATGGTATTTGACATTCGTCAGGCCCGCTTCTTCAAACAGACGCGCAAGTTCTTTCATACCGGGAAATTCTCTTGCCGATTCTTGAAGCCAAGAATATTCTTTATAGCTCTTCGCAAACATTTTTCCGAAGAAAGGCATGATGTATTTAAAATAAAGAAAATATGCCTGTCTGAATCCGAACATTTCCGGCTGGGATGTTTCCAGACATACGACCTGCCCGCCCGGTTTGACGACCCGCCGCATTTCTTTCAGCACGGTCAGATAGTCGGGAACGTTTCGCAGCCCGAAGCCGATGGTGACAAAATCAAAAGAATCATCAGCGAAAGGAAGCTCCATCGCATTGCCGTGCAAAAGCTCAATTTGGCTGTAACCGCCCTCTTTCACTTTTTTCTCACCGATGCTCAGCATATTTTTGCTGAAATCCAGTCCTTTGATTTCGCCGCTTTTTCCGGCCGCTTCTGCGAGGGCAATCGTCCAGTCAGCCGTTCCGCAGCAGACATCAAGCGCTTTTGCGCCTTCTTTTACATTCATGATCTGCATCGTTTTATCGCGCCACTTTTTATGCTGCTGAAAACTGATAACAGAGTTCATTTGGTCATAATTTTTATAGATTTTTTCAAACACGCCGTGTACGCGCTGTTCTTTTGACTCCTGCATGTTGATTACCCTTCTTCCACTTTCTGATGATATGTTTTGTCCTGGCTGATCGCCTTAAGCCGATTCAGCATTAGGTTTTGGATTGGTGAATTAAGCGGCAGCAGCGTTTCAATGCTTTGCTTTGCCTTTCGGAAGCTATCTTCCATTATGTCAGCCTTTGATTTCCCTGACTTTACAATATTGCCGATGACATCGAGAAATATAGCATTGCCGTTCATCAGCCGCTTATATACAAAAAAATCACTCGCCAGCTCTTTCCAGCGCGGAAGATTAAAGTGGTCTGACACTCTGTGAAACAGGGCTGCTTCCACAATCGCCATGCTTTCGATCAATTGATTCAAGTCATTGACAGACCGATCGTACAGACGGATTTTATGCTCATTGATTTCTTTAATTGCCGTAGCGAGCGTCCGAATCATATAGATATCCTTCATTTCAGATAAAAGCGAATAATACAGTCCGCTGAAATAGTCGCCGGCAAGCACGGTGAGCTGCCGGTTTTTATTTTCGTCTCGCTTTAACGCTCTGGCTGTTGTCACTTCATCGTGGGTATCAAGGGCGCTTTGGACAAGCATCGCAGTTACTATGTAATTTTCTCTGTCGTTGTTCTTAATGTCCGCCTCTTCAAACAAAGCGTGAAAAAGAAGAAGCTTATCCTCATCGATTTTAGGCGCAGAAATATGTTTCGCTAAATAAGGATGAGACAGCTTTTGTTTTAATTTCGTATTTAGATTCGCTAAAGTTCCGTAGATGTCTTGCAAAAATATCACCCTTGTCCCCAAATTCACATTTATTCTAATATGTATGAGATTTACTCGTCATTATTATACGCAGGTATCATTATAGCATAAAAAAAAGAAATTGGCTGTATTCTCCCGCCGTTTGCGGGCATTTGGCAAAAGCGGGAAACAGCCGGCTTATTTTTTTTCGCTGTTCATTTCTCCGTAAGCGGTCTGGATGAGGGCGTTGCCTCTCACTTTGATGGCAGAGGTATGCTCAGTAAACTGAGCGATAATCACTTCGCCTTTGTCCAGTTTTTCGGAATGGTGAAATTTCGTATCCGTTCCTCTCGTTAAACCGATGACGTTCACGCCGTCCTCGACCGCTTTAATGACGACAAAATCACTTGAATGCTTTGAATTCATATCTGCACCCTCTATCATTATTAATCCGCACGTTTAATATGTTCTAACACTTCGGAACGCGCCGCTGCGTCATCTTTAAAAATACCTCTTACAGCGGAAGTCACTGTTTTTGCACCCGGCTTTCTTACGCCCCTCATCGTCATGCACATATGTTCAGCTTCGACGACAACCATGACGCCGTGGGGATCTAAGGTCTCTACGATGCTTTCGGCAATCGTTGAAGTGATGCGCTCCTGCAGCTGCGGGCGTTTTGAGACGGCTTCCACCGCCCGCGCCAATTTACTCAGGCCCGTCACTTTGCCGCCGCGCGGAATGTAGGCAATATGCGCTTTTCCGTAAAAAGGAACAAGGTGATGTTCACACATGGAATGAAACGCGATATCTTTTACAAGAACAAGCTCCTCATGGTCTTCTCCGAAAACGGTTTTAAAGTGTTCTTTCGGGTCTTCATTTAATCCCGAGAATACTTCCGCGTACATTTTTGCCACGCGTTTCGGCGTATCTAAAAGCCCTTCCCGGTCCGGGTCTTCTCCAATCGCCTCTAAAATCTGGCGAACCGCCTGTTCAATCTGTTCTTTATTAACTTCTTTCATTGTCTGTGTCCTCCACCATTGAATACATTTAATTTCGATTCTAGCACATTTGCCGCGCCAAAAGCAAAACGAAAGTCCTGCCCGGTGACCGAGGCTGCTTAAATATGAAAAGCCCCTTTATCAAGGGGCTTTTCTGTGAAGAAACAAAGTGTATGTATCAGATGCATACACGATCTATATTCACAATTATTTTCCTGCAACAGCGTCTTTAAGAGCTTTACCTGGTTTGAAAGCAGGTACCTTGCTTGCAGGGATTTCGATTTCTTCACCTGTTTGCGGGTTACGTCCTTTACGTGCAGAGCGCTCGCGCACCTCAAAGTTACCGAAACCGATCAGTTGGATTTTATCACCGTTTTTAAGTGCATCTAAAATCGTATCAAAAACAGAATCAACTGCTTTTGTAGCGTCTTTTTTAGACAATTCGCTTGCTTCAGCAACCGCATTGATTAGTTCTGTCTTGTTCATGCCTTTCACCTCCTCCCAAAAGGGTATCAAATCAGCAGTTTATTATCATTTCTTCACAGTTCAGCCTGATTCTAAACCTGTCTGATAAAAAATCAAAGCAGGGAAGAACAGACAAGTAAACGGCTTTTCATAAGAAAACAGACACTTTGAGGAATGTTTGTCCAACAAAGTGAAGATTTTCTGTATGTAGAGTAACACATATAAAAAGCCATATCAAGCATTTTAAAGCCTCAATCCCTTGCTCGTCAAGGTTTTCACGTGTTTTACCGAACAAATATTCCTTTTTTTGCTTTTTTCCTCCTAATCCTTGATTGATTTCCAGTATCTAAAAAGAATAAAAAAAGACCCCCCGTTTCAGGAAGAGGTCCTTCAGCTTACAAAATAATGGCGATCAGGCCGCCTGAGCCTTCGTTAATAATTCTCTCCAGCGTTTCTTTCAGTTTATATCTCGCATTTTCCGGCATGAGTGACAGTTTTGCGGAGATTCCTTCTCTTACGATAGAGCTCAATGATCTGCCGAAAATATCGGAGTTCCAGATAGAAAGCGGATCATCTTCAAAGTCCTGCATTAAGTAGCGGACAAGTTCTTCACTTTGTTTTTCCGTCCCGATGATCGGCGCGAATTCACTTTCCACATCCACTTTGATCATATGAATGGACGGAGCGAC
Organism: Bacillus sp. IS1; assembly: GCF_032461585.1. Classification (NCBI taxonomy): domain Bacteria; kingdom Bacillati; phylum Bacillota; class Bacilli; order Caryophanales; family Bacillaceae; genus Bacillus; species Bacillus sp. IS1. The sequence continues at coordinate 1,205,652 of NZ_JAWCWR010000001.1, forward strand.
CGCTTTGAGCCTTACTCCGAACCTTGATCCCTGCCTGATGATTTCCGGTTCATCAAGGCTCATATCGGTTAAGGCCGGGGCGGCAATGCCGTAGCCGGTCTGTTTCACCATTTTCAGCGCATCTGATACCTGATCATATTCTTTTTTCGCGTGGGCGAAGTCCTGCATTAATTCAAGCAGGTGGTCTTTCCCGCGGATTTCAACGCCGACCACTTCTTTTAAAATCTGGTCATATAAATGATCCGGCGCATACAAATCAATTTCTGCGACACCCTGGCCAAGTTCGATTCCGGCCAGACCGGCGCTTTCAATAAACTCAAATTCACTGAAGTGGCCGACAACCCGGTCGACATCGCGCAGGCGTTTAATATCTTTTACGGTTTCTTTCACTGATTCCTGGTAGCTCTCTCTGAGCCAGTGATTTTCCTTCAGCACCATGACCCAGCTCGGAAGGTTGACATTGACTTCCAGCACAGGGAACTCGTAAAGCGCTTCTCTGAGGACGCTTAACACATCTGTTTCCCGCATGCTTTCAACACTCATGGCGAGGACGGGAATATCATATTTCGCGCTTAATTCAGCTCTGAGCGCTTCTGTTTCCGGGTGGTACGGTTTTACCGAGTTGATGACCATAATAAACGGTTTGCCGACTTCCTTCAGCTCGTCGATGACTCTTTCTTCCGCTTCCACGTAATCGCCCCGCGCAATATCGCCGATTGAGCCGTCTGTCGTAATGACGACCCCGATTGTGGAGTGTTCCTGGATGACTTTTCTCGTACCGATTTCCGCTGCCTCATGAAAGGGAATCGGTTCTTCGTACCAAGGTGTATTGATCATTCTCGGGCCGTTTTCATCCTCATATCCCTTCGCCCCGGGAACCGTATATCCCACACAATCCACAAGACGGATGTTGACATCAAGTCCTTCTGCGACATGAACGGACATGGCTTGATTCGGGACAAATTTTGGTTCTGTGGTCATTATCGTTTTTCCTGCTGCGCTTTGCGGAAGCTCATCCTGCGCCCGCGCTCGATCGGCCTCATTGCTGATATTCGGGAGCACCACGAGCTCCATAAATTTTTTAATGAATGTAGATTTCCCTGTACGGACAGCGCCAACGACTCCTAAGTATATATCGCCCCCTGTTCGTTCAGCGATATCCTTGAAAATATCGACCTTTTCCAAGTGATCCCCTCCCGGACTTCCTATCCTTATCATTTTTCATTCACCATTCTCCAATCAAATACAGGACACTATATGTGTATGACGTTGTCCTATTTCAATATGACATCTTTAGAAAATTTTCAGGCAGTCTTTTCTATCAAAATCAAAAAAACCTTTCTCCCTATTTGTATGCGCGGGAAAAAGGTTCATTCCTGTTTCGTTTGACTTTCTAAAAAAACGGGTTCCTGTTTTTCATTTACGGTGTATGTGACTGAAAAGGCCGGGACGAAAGGAGTCTCTTTCCATAAAATATCCTGAATTTCCGCGCCCGGTTTGATTTTCTTTTTGTTTTCCTTCAGGCAGCGGGCTAGATCGACGCGATAGTCGGCATAGATTTCTCCGTCAGCGCCGATTAAAAGCGGCAGAGACGTGCCTGAAACCGGACTTTTGACTGAAGGAGAGTCTTTCATGCCGAGCTTTTTTTTATTTAAAGTGAACAGCCCTTTTGAAACGGCGTCCTCATAGGGAGGATATGTATGCTTTTCCTGATACATTTTGACACGCAGCTTCATGTCGCGGATTGCTTCCGCCATTTGAAGATCGACCAGCTTGACGGTCGGCTTATTTTCCACATCGACAAGCACGTATTGGTACATTCCTCCGCTTTCATAAGCTGAGGCCGGCGGCTCCTCTATGTATCTGGGCGCGAGCCGCTTAAAATCTATCGGATATTTTTGATAGAGCGGTGTTTTCATATCTTTTGTCTGAATCGGCAGAAGTCCGCCGTTCGCCTTTTTAAATTCATCCACTGCCGCTTGCACCTGCTGAAGCTGATGTTTGTAAGATACTTTATTTTCAGTTTTTTTCGCTTCAGGGTACAGACAGCCGGACAGCAGAAGCACCGCCATTGCCGTTATGACGGCCATTTTTAACTTATGCATTCCGCGCCCCCTTTCGGCTTTATTCATTGACAGGCCCGCTGAAAACGACCATTAACACGATCAATCCCGAGATGACCATGCAGGCATAAGCGAGTGAAGAAACCGCTGCTTTTATCAGTTTGTTTTTCACTTTGTACCTGCTGACATAAATAGAGGCCACCGCAACAAACATTAATCCCATAGCACCAAGCGCAAACCACATTTTCATCAATGCCACACTCACGTTCGTGCCCCCCGTCCCATCATTGTAAGCGTTATATTTCATTTTAATATACAAATGTTGAAAAGATCAACAGGTTTTCCATCTATTGAAAAAACAAAAAAACTGAAGCAAAGAGGGGGACTTTGCTTCAGTCAAGTTGACTATATTCACCTGTACGTCTGAGATACACTCTCTTGGACTTCGATGCTATAGTATGCGTAGATGCGTACGTCTGCATCCTCTTCTGCCTAAATCAGCAAATGTTTTAAGCGATTTCAGCCGGAGAGTTCTGCGTTTTGGACTTTCGTCACTTCAGAATATGCTGACGGCATGTTATTGTCACTTCACCCGGTTTTCGAATGTGTTGACCAAGTCTTCCATCTCATGGGTTTTCACTCTGGCCATTAAGGATTCTACGGCCGTTTCTACCTTCTGCCCGTTAAATAATACTTGGTGAAGCGCCTCTGTGATCGGCATTTTCACTTGGTATTTTTGAGACAGCTGATACGCAGCTTTCGTCGTCCGCACGCCTTCAACAACCATCCCCATCTTATCCAGGACAGCTTCCAGCTTATATCCTTTGCCGAGCAGGTTGCCGGCGCGCCAGTTTCGGGAATGAACGCTTGTACACGTCACGATTAAATCGCCTACGCCGGTCAGGCCGGAAAAGGTGAGCGGATTTCCGCCCATCTTTGTGCCGAGTCTGGCGATTTCAGCAAGACCTCGGGTGATTAAGGCCGCTTTTGCATTATCTCCGTATCCCAATCCGTCTGTAATCCCCGCTGCAAGAGCGATGATATTCTTTAACGCTCCCCCTATTTCAACACCGATCATATCCGGATTGGTATAGACGCGGAAATGCTGGTTCATGAATAAATCCTGAACCGCTTCTGCAGCCTTGATATTTTTTGAAGATGATGTAACAGTCGTCGGGTGTCTTAATCCGACTTCCTCAGCGTGGCTCGGCCCTGAAAGCACGACGATGTCTTTTCTGTACTCCTCAGGCAGCTCCTCTTCCATTAATTCTGAAATACGGAGAAGCGAATCCGGCTCAATTCCCTTGCTGACATGAACAAAAATCGATTGTTTCGGGATGTACGGCAGAGCCTTTTTCAGCACTTCCCGAATGGCTTTTGTCGGAACTGCCACAATGATGAAGTCCGCTCCTTTTAAAGCCTCGCTTAAATCAGCTGTCCCGATGATAGAACTTGATAGCTCCACCCCCGGCAGGTAATCTTTGTTTTCATGCAGTTCGTTGATTTGATCGATCAATTCGGCACGGTGTCCCCACATCATAACTTGATGTCCGTTATCAGCCAGCACTAAAGAAAGTGCAGTGCCCCAGCTTCCCGCTCCAAGCATTGCCACTTTTTTCATCTCTGTATCACACCTTTTTATTTTCTTGCTCTTGCAAATATTTTAATTGGCGTACCTTCAAATCCGAAAGCGTCCCGGATTCGGTTTTCTAAAAAGCGTTCATAAGAAAAATGCATCAGTTCCGGATCGTTGACAAAAACAACGAAGCTCGGCGGCTTAACAGCGACTTGAGTCGCATAATAAATTTTCAGACGGGAGCCGTTGTGCGTCGGAGTCGGATTCATGGCGACCGCATCCATGATGACATCATTTAAGACATTTGTCTGCACGCGGAGAGAGTGGTTTTCACTCGCTTTAATAATCGCAGGCATGAGTGTATGAATCCGCTTTGTCGTCAGTGCCGACATAAACAGCACCGGCGCATAATCAAGAAATTGGAAATGTTCCCGAATATTTTGTTCAAATTCTTTCATCGTGCGCTCGTCTTTATCAACGGCATCCCATTTGTTTACGATAATGACGACGGCTTTCCCGGCTTCATGGGCGTATCCGGCGATCCGCTTGTCCTGCTCAAGGATGCCTTCTTCTGCATTCAGCACAACCCCGACGACGGCTGAGCGGTCAATGGCTTTTAACGCCCGAAGCACACTGTATTTTTCTGTTGTTTCATATACTTTACCCTTTTTTCTCATTCCCGCCGTGTCAACGATTACAAATTCCTGCTGATTGTAGGTGAACGCCGTATCCACAGCGTCTCTAGTCGTTCCGGCTACGTTGCTCACGATAACCCGCTCTTCGCCGAGCATCGCATTGACAAGGGATGATTTTCCGACATTCGGGCGGCCGATCAGGCAGAATTGAACGACATCATCACTGTACTTCGTCTCCGGAATGTTTTTAAAATGCTCGGCACAAGCATCGAGCAAATCTCCCAATCCTAAACCGTGTGTGCCCGAAATCGGATACGGTTCTCCAAAGCCGAGCGCATAAAAGTCATAGATGTTCGCTCTCATTTCGGTATTATCTAATTTATTAACGGCTAATACGACCGGTTTTTTTGTCCGGTACAGTATTTTTGCCACTTCTTCATCAGCAGACGTCACACCTTCGCGGCCGTTCACCATAAAGATGATCACATCAGCCTCGTCCATGGCGATTTCAGCCTGCTGGCGGATCTGTGTCAGAAACGGTTCGTCTCCGATATCAATTCCGCCCGTATCAATCAGGTTAAAATCATAATTCAGCCATTCCGCCGAACTGTATATCCGGTCCCGCGTCACTCCGGGGGTATCTTCTACTATTGAAATTCTTTCACCCGCAATCCGGTTAAAGATTGTGGATTTTCCCACATTCGGTCTTCCGACAATGGCTACGACAGGTTTACCCATAGTACCCTTCCTTTCAATCCAGCCGCTTACATTTTCACAAAAAATTGTTCAACCGGTTATTAAAAATCATCTTCGCTATGAAAAGAACCCTTCAAACAGAAGGGCTTAACTCATTTATTATATCAGTTTTCACTGAGATCACAATGTATTCTTCAAAATGTTTCGCATTCATGTAACAGTCTTCGTCTGTTTTCAAGACATTTTTGTCGCTCCTTTGCCCTGCTTTTTGCTTTTTTGGCTGATGCGCGCCGCAAGCTGTTCATATGTAGTCAGCCCGACGAGCAGAATCACTCCCGCCGAACAGCCTGAAAGCCATTTATAATCACCGACGGCTGCCGCACCCGCAATATTGCGGATGACCGCAGCATACAATAGCTCCCCCTGGCACATGCCGAGAACAAAAAGACAAAGCCTCTCAGGGAACCGCCCCTCAACGGAAAGCGTAATAACGGTAAGCAGTATAACCGCCGCCCATTCAGGTTTTATGATAAACCAAACAGGATCATATAATGCAAAAAGAAAAATAAAGCCGTACGCCGCAGACGCCGTCAGATGAATCACAATATTACGGAGCCGTTTATGCATGCCGAGGCTTCCCGCATAAACAAATGCCGCAGTAAAAAACAAGACATATGCCGCATTCAGCGTAAAATAAGCCGTAATCTGATGTATGCTTGCCATCATATTAGTCAAAATAAAGACTGATACGTAAAAACGGCTTTTCGTTTTGGCAAAAATAAAAGTCGCAAGTATCCATAAAAACCACATTGACCAGTAATAATAAAACGGTTCCATAATCGCTCCTCCTCTGATCAGTATGGAGCGGGAACGCATTTTTTAAACCAATTATGCCTGAAAGGAGCGGATAAGGATGGGAAAAGACAGACAGGAGAAAAAACTGAAAGCCTCCCGACGAGTGGAATCTGATCGCGATGATTCGATTCACCATAAAGGAGCGACAAGCCTTGAGCAAAACGGGGAATTCCGAAAAAGAAAATCGTAAAAAACAGAAAAAGGCATGCGGGTCCGCATGCCTTTTAACGTCTGCTGAAACGTGATGTGTCAATTCCCCGTTCAGAAAGCCAGTGATGTGTGTCACCTTTTATGACCAAAGGCGCCTTTTGCAATTGGGCAACCGATTGGCATCCGAGGGCGGTCATAATCATTTTCAGCTCTTGTAAAAGCGCCGTCATCTCGTCAAACAGGCCCTCTTCTCCTTTAGAAGTGAGAGCTTTCAGGAAAGTGCCCGCCATTCCCGCGCTGGAAGCGCCGAGGGCAATCGATTTGGCGACATCCAGGGCACTTTGCAGCCCGCCGGATGCGATAATTGATTGATCAGCGGAGAGCGAGTGGATTTCCGCTAAGCTTGCGGCAGTGGAAATTCCCCACGTATTAAAAAATTGAAGCGCCTTCTCTCTGCGCATGTTTTCGATCTTAGAGAAATTTGTACCGCCGTATCCGCCGGCATCAACTGCTGCTGCGCCGGCATCAAATAACTGCCGTGCCGATTCCCTGCTCATTCCGAAGCCGACTTCTTTGACAAAAACGGGCACTCCCGCTTCCGCCGCAATCCGCTCAATACGGCCGAGAGCGCCAGTAAAGCTTCTGTCACCCTCTGGCATGACGATCTCCTGAATCACATTTAAATGAATCTGGAGGGCATCTGCTTGAATCATATCAACTGCTCTTTTCGCCTGCTCGGCATCCGCCTCGCTGCCTAAATTGGCAAATATCAGCCCGTCCGGATTCTCTTTTCTGACGATCTCGTAAGAATACCGTTCGGAGGGATCTTTTAAAGCTGACATTTGCGAACCGACAGCCAGCGGCATGCCGGCTTTGCGCGCGGCTCTTGCCAGCGATCTGTTAATTTCGTATGTAAGCTGTCCGCCGCCGCCTGTCATCGCATTGATAAAAATCGGCGAACTGCTTGTGAGTCCGCCGATTTTCGTTGATATATCCACTTTTTCCAATGCTAGGTTCGGTAGGCTGACATGAACAAACGTAATATCATCAAGCCCCGTTTCCCGGTTTTGGCCGGTAGACAGCGCATGATTTATATGTTCTCTTTTTCGTTCTGCTCGTGTCACGTTTTATCACCAATTTATTTTAATTTATTAAGCTTGTCTCCGATTAAATCGCCAAGCTGGAAGCCGGTGCTCGGCTCTTCTTTCGCCTGGTATTGGCGGAAGTCCTCCTGATCGGCTTTCGGCGCTTCTTCAAGCTCACGCATGCTTAAGGAAATGCGCTCTTCGCTTTCGTTCACGTCAAGCACTTTCACTTTAACAGTCTGTCCTTCTTCAAGCACTTCATGCGGCGTTCCGATATGTTTATTGGAAATTTGCGAAATGTGCACAAGTCCTTCCACGCCCGGAAGAATTTCAACGAAGGCGCCGAAGCTTACAAGGCGCTGCACTTTTCCTTCAAGCACATCTCCCTGTTTTACCTTTTCGCCGATCTGGCTCCAAGGTCCCGGCAGCGTTTCTTTAATAGATAAAGAAATACGCTCGTTATCGCGGTCTACGGACAGTACTTTCACTTTTACGTCCTGACCTTCTTCCACCACGTCAGACGGTTTTTCGACGTGTGAATGAGACAGCTGCGAAATATGAACAAGCCCGTCAATTCCGCCGATGTCGACAAATGCGCCGAAATCAGTCAGACGCTGCACTTTTCCTTCAAGCACGCTTCCAACCTCAAGCGTTTGGAGAAAATCATGCTTTTTGGCTGTCTGTTCTTTTTCCACTACAGCCCGGTGTGACAGAATCACCCGGTTTTTATCACGGTCGAGTTCAACGACGATAAGAGAGAGGATTTTCCCTTTATAGTCAGTGAAATCCTCGACGAAATGAGCTTCGACAAGTGATGCGGGAATGAAGCCGCGAACGCCGATATCAACGACGAGACCGCCTTTCACCACATCTTTCACTTCAGCTTCAAACACTTCTTTTGTGTCGAATTTTTTTTCAAGGTCTTCCCAAGCGCGGTCAGCATCAACGGCACGTTTAGATAAAATCAAAGCATCGTCTTCCACTTTTGTTACTTTCAGGTCAAGCTCGTCGTCAACTTTTACGACATCCGATGCTTTCTCTACATGAAGACTTGATAATTCACTGATTGGAATGATTCCGGACTGTTTGACATTGACAATTTCGACATCTACATGCTTGTCCTCTACCTTTGTCACAATCCCTTTTACTACATCTCCAACCTCTGGCACTTGAACATCAATTTGATTCATTTCCTCTGTCATTTGAATAACCTCCTTGGTCCAAACCTACACAGCTTAATTAATACGGTTTGAAAGCTGAACATGTGAATGTCCGCTTTTCAGCCGAATATGTATTAAAGAATCATCCAAAAAAGATTTTGAATGATCAATAAAAAGTTTTATTAGTATTAACTTCTAATAAATGGACTGGTTTGTCAAGCAATAACATCTTGTCTTTCGAAAAAAATTATAAAGCGCTCCGCCCGGGCTTAACGTGATTTCTGTTCAACGATCTCCAGAATTTTTCCTGCGACTTCGGCAATGCTTAGTGACGTCGTATCGATTTCAATCGCGTCTTCCGCTTTGCGCAGCGGGGAAACTTCCCTCTCTGAATCGAGTTTGTCGCGTCTGGCAATTTCTTCAATGAGCGTCTCGTAATTCACGTCATAGCCTTTTTTCTTATTCTCTTCATATCGGCGCTTCGCTCTTTCCTCTACGGACGCGAGCAGAAAAATTTTCACTTCGGCATCAGGCAGCACGTGAGTACCGATATCACGGCCGTCCATGACGACACCGCCTTTTTCTCCGAGCTGCTGCTGTCTTTTGACCATTTCTTCTCTGACGCCTTTATGCTTGGCGGCGATTGATACTTGGTTGCTGACTTCGTCTTTTCGGATTTCTTCTGTCACATCTTCTCCGTTTACCAGAACGATTTGTCCTTCCGGAGCGGATACAAGCTCAATTTCCGTACGCTTCAGCAGCTCTGTAAGCGCGGCTTCATCAGTTAAATCGGCATTCTGCTTGAGCGCCGTATATGTAATGGCACGATACATCGCTCCTGTATCAATGTACACATATGATTTTTTCTCAGCCACTATTTTAGCAACGGTGCTTTTTCCGGCAGCGGCCGGCCCGTCGATCGCAATTGATAATTTCTTGTCCATAATCTCTCTCCTTGCTCTTTACTCCTCTATGGATTGTATCATGAACTGCCGGAAAAGGGGCGAAAAAATTGAGCTGATTTACCGCTTTACCGTTTCAATCCATTCTTTTTTCTCCATTTTATCAACTCCCTCATATTTCACAGCTTTCGAAATATAAGGTTCAATAGGCTGATAATGAAGCAAAAACTGCACCGCGCCCAAAATGATAAGCTGAATGCAGACCAATTTGACCAGCAGACGTTCAAACGTTTTCATACACGCGCACCTCCATTAGGATTAGTATGGAAAAGTGCGCTGCCGTTTATTCCGACAGACTGTTTCTTCTCTGCTGCAGCTGTGCGCGCATACAATATTGGAGTAAAAGCTGCTGTGAAGCGGGAGCGATTTCTGCAAATTCAAGCGTCATTTTTTGTTTATCCGCCTTTTCATCATAAAAAATCCGCTGGATAACAGCCTCGGCCGTAATATCCGCCGTATTTCCCTTGCCGGGAAGAGAAAATGAGACATACAGCTTTTCACCTGGTTCCGCGGAAATATGCTCAGGCATCACAACAGCGATTCCGCCGGCGCTGATATTAGAGGAAACCGTTTGGAAAGCGGTTTTTTTCGCTTCCATTTTGACGGATACATCCAATACTGCGTCTGCACGGACGTAGCGGCGTCTTTGAATCCGCTTCATTTCCTCCTGAGGGGGGATGTCCAATCCGATCATCGGGATGGGGTCTTTTTTCTTTCCTTTGATTATGCTTTTAAATTGATACGGCACTTGGCCATTCCCCATAAATTCCGCTGTTATTTCCAATCCTTTATGCAAAAAGACCGTCCGTCCCGAATCCAGATCGACGGGATATGAGATGTGCAGTTCGCCGTTTTCAACGCTTACTGCTTTGCTCCTCGCTTTTTTGGGCTCATTGTTCTCTATGTATTCAATCCAAATATAATCTCCGACAGCTATCATGGGCCTTCACTCTTTCATTTTTTATGCTTTTATTAAAGCATGTAACGAAAAAAAGGAAAAGACTTTTAGTCCTTTCCTCCTTTATTTTTATAGGTCTTTATATATAGGTTCTGCACTTTTTAACTTTTCTATTTTTTCCTCTTTTCCATCGTCCGCATTAATGAACATTTGATACGTGTCTTTTCCGATCGTCCCGAGCATTTCGTAGCAAAGCACTTCCTGACCGAGTTCATTCGTGATCAGCGCCTGCCGGGTCTCCCGCACTTCAACATTTTTATTCAGCTTCGCTTTCGCTTCATCAGCTGACAAAGCGGGAGCCGGAATCGTTCTCGTGCGGTGCGCCGCCAGGTAATCACGCGCGGAAAAACCGACGACTTCACCATCATCCAGCGCCACTTTCATTCGGATGGCTTCCGGATAAATGCGGACATTTTTCTCTACTGGGATAAAAGAAAAGACGCCGATGTTATTATATTGCGCGCTTTCATCAATTTCGAGGCCTTTTGTTTCATATCCATTTTTCTTTAAAAACGCGACGGCCCGGTTAGATGCTTCATTGAGGCTGATCTTTTGTTTCTTCACGGCCCGTTTTTGAATCAAATAGACCGGATGTCCGCCTTTTTGGGTAATATCCATATAGATAAAAGACTTGTTGTCGGCGTCTTTCATGCGGATGCTGTATACGTCCCGATTCGTCTTCCTGCCGCTTTTGACCACTTTAATTGAATAATTATGATCAGGCGCAAACCGTTGCGCGATTTTGACCGCTTCTTTTTCTGTAATTTGTTTTCCTTTCAGATGCGTAAAACCTTTTCGTTCTGTATTTGCTCCCGTAAATGTGGGGCTGATGCTGTCTTCAGAAAAAGCGCCTACATTTTTTTCGACTGTTTTAAAGCTGTCGACGATCGTATTATCGCTTTGTTTTTTGTCAGAGGCGAGCGCCATCTCAACATCCATCCACCGTAAATTTTTGCTCATGACGAGATGCTGAACGCTGCGGAGCTGGTTTTGAATGTTCTCCGCCTGTTTGTACAGGCTGTTCAGTGTTGTATATTCTTTCTTATCAAGCGGTTTTTGATCTAAATCCCGGACGGATGTTTTATAGCTGAAATCTCCTATGTTTGATAAAAACTCCTCCGTCTTATTAAAAGGCATGAGAGTCAGCGGCAGCTGGCTCACATTGTTATGAGCTTCAGATGTTATTCTCCATACATCAATGAGCGCCGGAGACAGAGATTTTTTACTGTTCATCGCAAGCGTCGTCCCGATTTTGTCGTGAAGCTGATCTACATGGTACGTCAATTCATGAAAAGCCCTCTGATAATTATTTTCCGCATGCAGAAGGACCGCATCTTTTTCCTGATGTTCTTTATATCCCCAATATCCGGTTGCGGCGATCGCGACACCGAGAACAGCGATAATGATTCCTCTAATCATGTTAACACCTCATTTTGCGTACTTTTACTCACAGAAAATGTGTTTTCCGATTCTTTTTATCTGCGGACGTCCCCAAATCCATTTGCTTGTCGCCGTATCAGGATTGAAATAATAAATCGCGTTTTCAGAAGGGTCCCAGCCGTTGATCGCATCAAGAACCGCTTCTTTTGCTCTTTCATTCGGCTGCATATATATTTGGCCGTCGGCAACAGCGGTAAACGCGAGCGGTTCGAAAATGACGCCGGCCACCGTATTCGGAAATAACGGGCTTTTAATACGGTTTAAAATAACCGCGGCGATGGCAACCTGCCCTTCAAACGGCTCACCGCGCGCTTCCCCGTACACAGCCTGTGCCAGAAGATTGATGTCGTTGTTTGAGAAACCGCCAGGCATATTGGCCGCTGTCATATTTTGCTTTTGATTTGACTGGCCGCCTGTATTGTTTTGCGGTTTTTGAGCAGGCTTATTCGTTCCCGCCGGCTTCTGCGTTCCGGCTCTCGGTTTTGTTTGGTTTTCCAATGGGACGTTGCCATAATGAGTGAACGTATTCCCTTTTTGGATCTGCTCCATTACATATTCACGGTAATATTTTGATTTAGAAATCAGCACCTGTTTGGTTTTCGCGCCGACGAGGCCGTCAACCGGCTTCATGCCGAATTTCTCCTGAAAATTTCTCACGGCCCAGTATGTGGTCCAGCCGTAAACTCCATCGATTTTCCCGTTATAAAATCCGTTATATTGAAGACGGGCCTGCAATTCTATAACATCATCACCCGTCGCGCCTCTTTGAATCACTTGATTTGAAAACGCATGAACCGTTTCATGATGATCGAAGAAAGCGGCGGCGAAAGAAAATAGAATGAGACATGCCATAAAGGCTCCTTTGCACTTCATCTCTTCAAGCCTCCTACTGCAAAATTTAAAGTGTACCCGTATTGTCTGTCACGAGGTTATTTTTATGCACGTTTCCTTCTTATCCCCTGTCAAGGCATAAAAAAGAAACCGCACGCGACGCGCGGTTTCTTCACACTTGGATCATATTGACGGAGCGTGCTTTTTTTGCCTTTCGCAGCCCGAACCACCATAAAAACAGCATAAACGGCAGCATATAATATACCCAATGATTGAGGGCGGTAAGAATAAAATCGTAAGAACCGTGCAGACATGAAGGCACGGCCAGCGAAATCACAAGCCATTTGACACGGGCTTTTTTCTGCGAAAAGCGGGCTTTTCCGAGATAAAATCCCATAATCACTCCGATCAGCGCATGGCAGGAGACCGGCAGAAGCGCCCTGATGAAAGCATGCTCAACGCCGTGGCCGAATAGATACAGAATATTTTCAAGCGTGGCAAATCCTAAAGACACACTGGCCCCGTAAACGATTCCGTCATAATGCTCATCAAAATGAGCATGCGGATACACACTGATCATCAGAACGAACCATTTCACCGATTCTTCCAGAAATCCCGAAGACAAAAACGAAACGAAAAAGCTTCCTCCCCCCACATGCTCTTTTTCAAGAACATATTGGATAAACATGGTCGGAAACACAAGGACAACCCCGAGAAAAAAAGACCTCAGCACCATATGTACGGGTTCATTGTCATACTGATCTTTTAAATAAAAATAGCTTAACAGCGCAATGCCGGGAGCAATTCCTGCAGAGATGATTGCAAACATCAGGCAACCTCTTTCCTTTATATTCCTATATCTATGGTACCATGTTGTTCATATTTTTACATCTTTCAATTTTTTTAAAAAAGAGCATATGAATGATCATATGCTCTCTCTACCCAGCCGTTTTGATATTTCGTTTGCGATCAAGCCTCCGTGAAAACGGCCGTTTTCGATAAAAATTTCATTGGCGTTATTTCCAGCCGCAATGACTCCGGCGATAAAAACACCGTCAACATTTGTTTCCATCGTTTCTTCCCGGAAAAACGGCCGGCCTGATTCAGCATCAATCCGCACACCGATTTTTTCGAGGAAACCGTGATCGGGATGGTATCCCGTCATGGCAAATACGAAATCGTTTTTCAGCCGGACCGTCTCATTTCGGCCGGAGCGGAAAATGATTTCATCTTCCGTCACTTCTTCAAGACAAGCGCCGAATTCCATCCGGATTGTGCCGTTTCTGACAAGGGCCTCAAACTCAGGCAGAATCCACGGCTTGATGCTCGGGGAGTACTCATGTCCTCTGTAGAGCACAGTGACGCGCGCACCGGACTTCACGAGTTCCAAAGCCGCGTCAACACTTGAGTTTTTCCCGCCGATCACAGCAACATCTTTATCAAAATAAGGATGGCCTTCTTTAAAGTAATGAAATACCTTAGGAAGCCCTTCACCCGGTATGTTCATATAATTCGGATGATCATAATATCCTGTCGCAATGATACAAAACGGAGTGAGGTAGCGGTCTTTTGATGTTTCTACAAGAAAACGGCCGTCTTCCTGTTTCGTTACGCGCTCCACTGTTTCAAAGGCGTTTACGCGCAGCTCTTTTCTTCTGACAACCTCTCTGTAGTAAGAAAGAGCCTGTATTCGGACCGGTTTTCTGTTTTCCGTAATAAAGGCGACATCGCCGATCTCCAATTTTTCACTTGAACTGAAAAAAGTTTGGTGGGTCGGATAGTTATAAATGCTGTTTACGACATTCCCTTTTTCGATCACAAGCGCGTTCACGCCAATTTGCTTCAGATGTATAGCCGCCGATAATCCGCAAGGACCTCCGCCTATTATAATTGCCTTTTCTTCTGTCATGTCCTTCAACTCCTGCGATTGGCATTTCCATCATAAGTTTCCACTCATATAAAAAATCTCCTATATTATCATAGGAGATTTTTTTTGTTTATGCAAACGATTGGTTTATATCCAGCCTCTGAAACGCGAAGCCTCAGCCATTTTCCGCACGCCGACCATGTAAGCCGCAAGCCTCATGTCAATCCGGCGGTTTTGGGACATTTCATAAATATTATTAAACGATTTTATCATCATATTTTCCAGTTTTTCCTCGACTTCTTCTTCACTCCAGTAGAAGCCTTGGTTGTTTTGAACCCATTCGAAATAAGAAACCGTTACACCGCCGGCGCTCGCCAGAACATCGGGAACCAGCAGCGTTCCTTTGTCTGTCAGGATTTTCGTTCCTTCCAGTGTCGTCGGTCCGTTTGCCGCTTCTACAACGATTTTCGCTTTGATGCGGTCAGCGTTTTCTTCTGTAATTTGGTTTTCGATCGCCGCCGGGACAAGTATATCACAGTCCAGCTCAAGCAGCTCCTGATTCGTAATGGTGTCATTGAACAGCTTCGTCACCGTTCCGAAGCTGTCTCTGCGGTCAAGCAGATAATCAATATCAAGACCGTCCGGATCGTAAAGGCCTCCGTACGCGTCAGAAATTCCGACAACTTTCGCGCCGGCGTCATGCATAAACTTGGCCAGGTAGCTGCCCGCATTTCCGAAACCTTGTACAACGACGCGCGCGTTCTGAATATCGAGACCTTTTTTCTTGGCCGCTTCTTTTATGCAGATGGTGACGCCTTTTGCCGTAGCTGATTCCCTGCCGTGGGACCCGCCGAGTACAAGCGGTTTTCCCGTAATAAAGCCGGGTGAGTTAAATTCATCAATTCTTGAATATTCATCCATCATCCAAGCCATAATCTGCGAGTTTGTAAATACGTCAGGTGCCGGGACGTCTTTAGTCGGTCCGACAATCTGACTGATTGCTCTGACATATCCCCTGCTCAGCCTTTCAAGCTCTCTGAATGACATATTTCTCGGATCACAAACAATTCCGCCTTTACCACCGCCATAAGGAAGATCAATAATTCCGCATTTTAAACTCATCCAGATGGAAAGTGCTTTCACCTCTTTTTCAGTTACATTCGGGTGAAAACGAATGCCGCCTTTTGTCGGACCTACGGAATCATTGTGCTGCGCACGATAGCCTGTAAATATTTTCACAGACCCGTCATCCATCCGAACAGGAATTTTAACCGTTAATAATCTGAGCGGCTCTTTCAGCAGTTCATACACTTCTTCTGGATACCCCAATTTTTCCAGAGCTTTATGTATTACGGTTTGGGTTGATTTTAATACATCATGTTTGTCTTCTTCATTATGACCGGTGAATCGATCGGCTGCCATTTGAGTTAACCTCCTAAAATCTTCTGTTTCTCTCATGCTCCCTTTCAGTGACTAGTATACACCTTCAATATCTCCGTGCATAGAAGAAAGACAATGATTTTTCCATTATTTCGCTTAAAAAAAGACGGCCGCTGAAAACAGCTGCCGTTTCAAATCTTTTTTATGAAAAATGTTTCTGTATTGTCTCCACAGCATTGCCGTCCATGATGAGTTTTCCGTACTCATGGAGCCTGTAAATCGTAATTGTCGCCGGGTGTCCGTATTCAGCCAGCACCGCGATGACGCCTTCGGCGGAACGGGAGCCGAGGTCTTCAAGGCTTACATAGTATTGGTTCTCATAGTGGTAGACGGTGCCGCCGGTAATCCCGATTCGGTGAAGGCTTCCGGCAAGCTGAATGATATCTTCAAACGAATGGAACTGATAAATAATATCCGGGCTTTCGTCAAGTTTGACCTGCATCTCGATATAATCATCGTCATATTCGTCATCTTCTGCGTCCGCGTCATGATTTTTCGTTACAATCACAACCATGCCTTGTGCCTGAAGAGAATATACTTCCACCGCGATCGGACCATTCGCTTCAAAGCCGAGCTCTGTATTTGCTTCATTCATCATATCTTTAAATAACTGGTGGACTTTAAACGAGTCCTTCCAGAGGTCTTCTTTTGTCAGTCCCCGATCAGTCAGATCGTCGAGGGTTAAAAAGATTTTAATCTTATTATAGTTCAGACGCTCAAGCCGCATAATGTTCCCTCCTGCCTCTTCTTGCACACAAATCATATAACACAGTATATGAATAAATGAGTCATAGGTTCTTAATTTGTTATCAGTTTACACCGTGTACAGCGGGAAGACAAGCAGAACGCCGTTTTTTATCACCGCGGCCGGATTAGTTTCATGAAAACGGCTCATCCGGTCCGCACAGCGTAATCATATGCGTCTCCGGCTTCGCCCCGAGCCTCAGCGGAACTTTTGTCGTCCCGTAGCCGTTGCTGATCAGGTAATGCGCTTTTTTTACCGTTCCCGTCCCGCCCAATTCGTACGGCCCGAACCGGCCGAAACGGATTTGGCCGCCATGTGTATGGCCGCTGAACACAGCGTCAATCCCGTCTGACTCCCTCATCTGCTCATGGATGTCCGGGTTATGGCAAAGCAGGAGGTTTACTTTGTCAGCATCCGTATATCTGATTGCAGATTCGTAATCATCCATCATCATCCTGATATCATCCACCCCGCAGATCGTAACGGTTTCCCCTTTATAAGCAAACTGAACCGATTCATTTCTCAGCGGGATCACTTTATATGCCCGTAAAAGAGAGAGCAGTTTTTGCTGGCTGACCTCGTAATCGTTATTCCCCCACACATACATGACAGGCGCGAGAGCCGTCAGACGTTTGATGTTTTCTTCAATTCTGGCGTAAGGAACTCCGCCCTCCGCCAAATCACCGCCGAGCAAAACGGCATCCGGCTTATAACCTGCCGCTTCGCGGAGAAGCTTTTCATCAATTAAACGGCGGTGCACGTCAGATATAAAGAAGATGGTGAGCGGCTTCATCCCCTTCATTTTATCAAGCGTAAATGTATGTGTTTTCAGATGGCTGCCGTTTGCCGTTTTGTACATAACGGCCGCCATAACCGCAGCTGCTCCCGCCAATGAGCCGAGAATTCCCGCTGTAAGCTTCATAAACGCACTCTCCATTCTGTCATTGTCTTACATTAGACGGACAAACAAAAAAAGACGTTTCTATCCTTTCCGGAAAACGCCTCATTTTATTTACTTTCAAAATAAAGATTGATATCATACCGATGTTTCATCAAGTGAAAAACAGATTCTCTCGCCCTCCATTTTTCAGGCTGGGGCCATAAATCCGTGCTTTTTTGGATAATTTCACATCTCAGTTTATGAAATTCACCCTCAGCTTTTTCTTCCTTTTTTTTAAAATAATAAGAAGTGCAATACGCAAAAGCGGAAGCCATAATCCAGCACAAATAAACCGTATGGCCTAATATTTCCTGCAGAATCAGCTGCGGAGAGGCTTGGGGAGCATTAAAGCTTTTAAACATCAGCAGTATGCACATCAGGGAAAAACAAACGAGGGACGCCCACTGCCATCTTCGGCATTGTGCGGCATAATTTTCGTATTTTAATTTCCGTTTCACCAGCGCCTGAAGCATTTGTTTCGTCGGTCCGTCAGCAAATCGGTCTAATTGCTTCCATAAAGAATCCATGCGCTTCACACCTTGTCCGTTTTCATTGGTACACTATATGAAAAACGCGGTGAAAACATGCATTTATTTTAATCAGACAGCGGAATGTTCAGAACCTGGCCGGTGTACACGTCGTTTCCGTTTAATCCGTTGTAGCTGCGGATTTTTTCTTCGCCCGCCCGGCTTTTATAATATTTCATTGAAATGCGGTAAAGCGTTTCTTTCGGCTGTACAGTATGCTGTACGGTCCGCACTTTTTTCGGGACAGTCCCGGCTTGATCACTCGCGGCAGCCGGAGCCGCTTTTTCACGGACAGCCGGCGGAGACTGCTGTTTTGTCTCCGCGTAATCGGTGTCTGTCGGCTTTACTTGTTTTTCTGAGGGCGTTTCCGTTTTTTCAGGTGTTTTTTCACTTGGTTTTTCTTTCGTTTTTTCAGATGCAGCCGCTTCTTTCTTATCTTTGTCGTCAGACTTTTTTTTCTGTTGTTCTAAAAGAGCGGTTTCTGACGTTTCTTTCTGAGCGCCTTTCGGAATAACGGCAGGCGCGCTTTCACTGTGGTCTATGAAGACATCTTCATAGTCCTTCGGGTCAAATCTGCTGCTGTTCGTCATATAAAGAAGACCGAAAAAGACACCGATTGTTACGATAATGAACAGGACGGTCAGAAAAGTGAACAGCGGCGTTTTTGTTTTGGTTTTTTCCTTTACCTGCTCTTCCTTTTTTTTACGCTCCTCTTTTACAGATTGTCTTGTCGGGAGGCTGTCTTCAAGATATTCAATTTGTTCATCCGCGGCCGCGGCAACCTGCTGCTCGGCACGCAGCTGAGCTTTTCTTCTTTCAACTCTTGACATTTCCGTCATGCAAACCCCTCCTAACATATTGAAAACGGATCTGACAGGCAAATACCGCATCAATAATAAAATGCGCTGTAACCGGAACGAATAAATTGCCGGTCCATTCATAGATAAGCCCCAGCAAAAGACTGATGCCCGCAACCATCATAAACAGAAGCCACTTCGCCAAGTATCTGAAATGAAGCACGGTAAAAATGAAGCTGGCGGCCCATAAGCCGATATGTGTCTGCAGAACGCCTCTGAACAAAATCTCTTCGCTGAACGAAATGAGAAGCGTCAAAAACAAAATGTGCAAAACCGGCCTGTTCTTAAAAAGCAATACATTAATGCCGCCGTCATCATATAAATGCGAAGGACACCATTTCATCACCGCAAGATCGGCAAAAATGACAAGGACGGCAAGAGTTACACCGTACCATATGATATTATCGTCACGTATATGCCACAGCTTTAAAAAATCGTGAATGTCGGTGAAAAAGAAAAAGCCAATAACAGCTGAAACCGCCAATATGAGCAATTGGGTGGCATACAGCTGCATCACAATCTCCCGGTCTGAGAGCTGCCGGATCAATTCGCTTTGCCGTCTCAGCTGAACTCACCCGCAGACTCTGAACCGAAAATCCGGCCTAATTCCAGCTTCCAATCTTCAAACCGTTCCATGTTTTTACGTTCTCCTTTTTGCTCGTACGGAGCCAGATCAAGTCCGCAGCTGCTGCAGCATTGTCCGGTTTGACCTACAGGCTCATACGGTTCATCAAAATAAGACAGCAGCGCTTCTCTTATACATTCTTTCCGCTCTAATAACGCCGAAAAACGATTCATTTTACGCAGCTTCTTTTCCACGCGGTATGTCAGTTCTTCCTGCAGCTGCTCTTTTGTGGTTTTTCCTTGCAGATACAGATGGACGGCCGTTCGCGCCTGTGTTTCCTGGACGCCCTTATTGATCAGAACGTCCCGAAGCTTTCGCTCATCACCCGTACCGGCATCCCGTATGACGGCCAGAATGGCTTCCAGGTCATAATCAGACAGGCTTTCCGTCTGAATAATCTGCTGCTGAAGCTCGGTATCACCGGGCGCCCTCAGCAAAATACTGACACTCGGGCTGCCGTCGCGCCCCGCTCTGCCGATTTCCTGCATAAAGGCCTCGGCCGTTTGGGGAGGATAAAAGTGAATGACAAAGCGGATGTCTGACTTATCCACACCCATGCCGAACGCATTGGTACAGCAGATGCAATCAAGCTGGTTATGGATAAATTGCTGCTGGATCAAGATTCTGTCCCCTGTATCCATTCCGCCGTGATAATAATCCGTCCGCTTTCCCGTTTTTTCATTCAGCTCAGCCGCAAGCTCTTCCGCCCATTTTCTGGTCGGACAATATATGATACCCGGACCTTCAAGCTTTTCGGCAAGCTCCGTGAGCCTGCTTATTTTCTCGGCATTATCCGCCAAATGTTCTGCCGCCAGGAGAATATTCGGCCGGTTGACTGAATAAAGATGACGCACCGCATGCTCAAGTCCGAGCACATCCGTCACGTCTCTGAGCGTTTCTTTTGTCGCTGTTGCGGTCAGCGCCAATACAGGCGGCTTTCCGAGTGCCTGCCTGAAAGGTCCGAGCTTCGAATAATCAGGCCTGAAATCATGTCCCCATTCTGATATGCAATGAGCCTCATCAATAACAAATAAACTGACCGGGACATTTTTCAAACGGTTCAGCACATAAGGTGAAGAAAGGGCTTCGGGAGACATATAGAGAAATTTATACCGGCTGATGTTGCTGAGGATAAAATGCCGCTCTGCGGAATTCAGCATGCTGTTTAATGCCGCAACCCGCTTTTCCCCTTTCGCTTTCAGCTGCTGCACCTGATCTTCCATTAATGAAAGAAGCGGTGAAATAATCAGCACCAGCCCGTCCATCATGTAACCCGGGAGCTGATAGCATAATGATTTTCCCCCGCCGGTCGGAAGCATGGCGATCGTATCTTTTTTTTGGAGCACGCTAGTCATAATCTCTTCCTGCCCTTTTTTAAAGGAATGCAAACCAAAATACCTGGATAAAGCTTTATGCAGCTCAGTCATGCTGATTCACCGTCTTTGCCAGCGCCAGCCTGATCTGAAAATAGCTGAAGCGCATCTGCATTCCTTCGCGAATCCGTTTAATTTTATTCGTTTGATGCTGTTTTGCAAATGCCGTTATCATACACTGTTCCTCTTCAGAAAGATACTGTTCTATAAAAAATGCAGGCTGGTGCAATGATATTTCTACGATATGATCTTCGATTGTGGCGGTTTTTAAATTTCTGACCGCGGCGATCCGTTCAATCGGAAACCCTTTTTCCAACAGCTCAAAGGTTTTTCTGGCAGACTGTGTCAGCGCGCTTTCCGCCTGCAGATCGGACAGCAGCTCGCGCAGAGCGGGATATGCACATTGCGGAAGCGATTGAATAACATAATGTACCGCTCCCCAAAACTGGACGGACACATACCATTCATCTTCGTTCAGCTGGAGAGCGAGCTGCTTATTCGTTTTGCCGATTCTGTTGAATGAAGTTAAAGAATAGACAAAAATAAGCGCCTGCTGTTCACTTACGCCTTGCAGAAGCTGAAACAGCGCGTCATGCATTTGGACGGAAAGCTCTTTAGCATCTCTGTTTTTCCGTATGAACCGTTTGACCCATCTCAGCGTCTGCACATCGTTGGTAACCGGGATATATTGACTGCATTGATGCTCTTTGTTTGACAGGACTTGAATGAGCAGGGAAAGCCGCCTCCACAGGGTGCCAGCAGGCGTTTGATAATTCGCGCCGTGGCAGTGCTTCGGCCAAGGCCGCTCGGCAAACGCCCGTTCAAGCCTTTGAACGCCGCGCACAGTCACTTTCCACGTTCCCTCTTCTTTTCCGGCTGTAATGTATGAGTTCTCGGTGAGTTTATGCAAAGAAGCCGCAATATCGCCGCGTTCACAATGTGAAGCCATGCCGAAATATTTAGCGATCTGAAATAAGCCGGCATCCTGAATGGTTTGAGACGACTTTTTTCCTTTTAATAAATGAAACACAGCACTCGGAGTCCGTTCGCCGTCTATTTTGTCCAGACAGTCGAGAACCACGGTATCAAAGTAGTTTATCGCCAATCTAAACACACCTACATTTCTTCTGTGACAAGTTTCGTTTTTTGGTTCTTTTTATTTTAACAGATTTTCATATAAATTTGACGTTTAAAGTCATCTTTTAGGGGGAAGTGCTAAAGAGAATCCCTTATGTGATAAGCATTCTCAATCATTTTTCTGTTGAAATTTGACACTAACATCATTACAATAAGTAAGAGGAATAGGTGTTATATTTAAAAATATATAAGGTAAACCATTTGTTCCAACACGAACAATCTGGGAGGTTTTATTCATGGCAAAGTACACAATCGTAGATAAAGATACGTGTATTGCATGCGGCGCCTGCGGAGCTGCGGCACCAGACATTTATGATTATGATGATGAAGGCATTGCGTTCGTTACGCTTGACGAAAATAAAGGCGTCGTCGAAGTTCCGGAAGTTCTGGAAGAAGATATGATTGACGCATTTGAAGGATGCCCTACTGATTCAATCAAAGTTGCGGATGAACCGTTCGAAGGCGACCCGCTGAAATACGAATAAAAAAGCCCTCCCCGTGAGAGGAGCTTTTTCGTCCTGAATAAGACTCCGGCTGTTATCGGCCGGAGTCTTATTTTTTGCGATCAGCACAAACAAAAAAGCGTCCGGCTGTTTTCACAGAGCGGACGCTTTCAGTCTTTATTGTGTTTGGATGCTGCGTTTTTGTTCAATCCAAGGTTTCAGCTTCGTAAAGATGAACGTAAAGACGATGGTGATGATAATGCCTTTTACAATGTTAAACGGCAGAATTCCTGCGACAACCGCCGTTTTTAACTGGTTGTTTGACAGTGCCGGTGAATGTAAAAACCAAGTATACGCGGGCAGGATAAGAATATAGTTCAAAATACTCATCAGCACGGTCATCGCCGCGGTTCCGGCCAGAAGGCTCACCGCAAGACCTTTTGCAGAATTGAGCTTTTTAAACATAAACGCTGTCGGCAGAATAAACAGCGTTCCCGCGATAAAATTGGCTGCCTGCCCGACAGGCACGCCGGCCATGCTTCCTTGAATGATATACTGCAGAATATTTTTAATCGCTTCAACCACAATCCCCGCCGCAGGCCCGTAAACCAAAATGGCGATAATTGCAGGAACGTCACTGAAATCAATTTTCAAGTAATCCGGCAGACCCGGAAACGGGAAATTTAACAGCATAAGCACAAAAGCAATACTGCTAAGCATACTGATGACAACTAATTTTTTTACTTTCACAATGCTCTCTCCTTTTCGATCAAATCTCTCGAAAAGAGGAAAGGTTCTTTTGCGCCCCAATAAAAAAACCGCTTTTGTTAAAAAGCGGGAGCTTACTAAGGCTTGGCAAAGAAACGTTTGATATAAGCATCAAAACGTCTGCTGAACCTCCATCTTCTCCCATCCAGACTATACTGTCGGCTCCGGAATCTCACCGGATCCTGCCGCCGAAGCAGCTCGCGGGCTTAGAGCGTGATGCTCATCACCGCCGGTAGGGAATTTCACCCTGCCCCGAAGATTGATCTTATGAATTTATTCACATTATATATGATCAAATTGCAATTGTATAGAGAACTGCTCAAATTTAAATAAAATATTGGGGAAGCCCCATTTTCAGCTGATTCCGCGGTTTCCTTTTCTCCTTTACTGCGTCAATACACATTGACACTCTATTGAGAATATGATAAATTATCAGATATTTAGTCAGCTAAACTAGGAGGAAATCTAACAATGTTTCGAGTTTTGGTCTCAGATAAGATGAGCAATGACGGCTTAAAGCCGCTGATGGAATCAGACTTTATAGAAATTGTTCAAAAAAACGTCGCGGATGCAGAAGATGAATTACATACCTTTGATGCCCTGTTAGTCCGCAGTGCCACGAAAGTAACCGAAGATTTGTTTAAAAAAATGACTTCTTTAAAAATCGTCGGCAGAGCCGGTGTCGGCGTAGACAACATCGACATCGATGAGGCCACAAAACATGGAGTTATCGTGATAAACGCGCCGAATGGAAACACCATTTCAACGGCAGAGCATACATTCGCGATGATTTCTTCATTAATGAGACACATTCCGCAAGCCAATATCTCAGTAAAATCAAGAGAATGGAACCGGACGGCTTTTGTCGGGGCGGAGCTCTACGGAAAGACTTTAGGCATTGTCGGTCTGGGCCGGATCGGAAGCGAGATTGCCCAGCGCGCCAGAGCGTTCGGTATGACGGTTCATGTATTCGATCCTTTCTTAACCGAAGAGAGAGCCGGCAAAATCGGCGTAAACAGCCGGACATTCGAAGAAGTGCTTGAAAGCGCGGATATCATTACCGTCCACACGCCTTTAACAAAGGAAACAAAAGGACTGCTTAACAGAGAAACCATTGCCAAAACAAAAAAAGGCGTCCGCCTTATCAACTGCGCAAGAGGCGGAATTATTGATGAAGCTGCGCTTTTGGAAGCGCTGGAAAGCGGCCATGTCGCAGGCGCTGCCCTTGACGTGTTTGAAGTGGAACCGCCAGTTGAATCAAAGCTTCCCGACCATCCGCTGGTGATCGCCACACCTCACTTAGGCGCTTCAACGAAAGAAGCACAGCTGAATGTCGCGGCACAGGTTTCTGAAGAAGTGCTGCAGTTTGCAAAAGGTCTGCCTGTCATGTCAGCGATCAATCTGCCTGCGATGACGAAAGATGAATTCAAAAAAATCCAGCCTTATCACCAAATTGCCGATAAAATCGGAAGTCTCGTGTCACAATGTATGAAGGAACCCGTCAAAGATGTTGCGATTCAATATGAAGGCACCATCGCCAAACTTGAAACATCATTTATTACAAAAAGCCTGCTGTCCGGTTTCTTAAAACCGCGTGTAGACTCAACGGTCAATGAAGTGAACGCCGGCGGTGTAGCAAAAGAACGCGGAATCAGCTTCAGCGAGAAGATTTCCTCCAATGAATCAGGATATGATAACTGCATCAGCGTAAAAGTGACCGGAGACCGGAGCACATTTACGTTAACGGCTACGTATATCCCTCACTTCGGTGAACGAATCGTTGAACTGAACGGCTTTAATATTGACTTAAATCCTGCCGGCCACCTCGTTTATATCCAGCACCAGGATACGACTGGTGTAATCGGACGCGTCGGACGCATCCTCGGCGATAACGATATCAATATCGCTACCATGCAGGTAGGCCGTAAAGAAAAAGGCGGAGAAGCCATTATGATGCTTTCTTTTGATAAACATTTAGATGATAAAGTCGTCAATGAGCTGACTTCAGTTCAGGATATTGTTTCCGTTAAACTGATTGACCTTCCGTAACCAACAAAAAACCCAAAACATTCATATGTTTTGGGTTTTTTTACGTTTAATGGCTTGGAAGAGGATTAGGCGCGGCAGGCACAGCGATAGGTTTTGTCACATCATAATTACCGATTTTCTTTGTATGCGCATGTGTGAACAGCACCTCAGAATAACCGAATTCCTTCGCAGTTAACAGAAGCCCTTCGATCATTAAAATCCCTTCCAGCGAATCTTCAACCTTATGTTTTTCGGACAATTGAATCCGCAGCTGCTCGCCGTCTTCCCTTTCCGATACCGATGCAATCGCATCTGCTTCTATAATGCTCGCGGTCTGTGAGCCTCCGTCTGTTGTCTTCATCCCGTCAATAGCCTGATATACTGAATAATAGGTTTGTTCAGACGGGATGAGATACTCTTGTCCCAGACTGTCGCTGTAAGAAAAATACGCCCGGTTTGTCTGTTTATGTACGGACATCTCAGCGGAAATGCCATAAGATTTATAAAAATCCTGTCCGGCTCCGTTTTGAACCTTTTTCAATTTAATCCGCTCGTAAGGACTCCATGTCAAAGTCTCTTTCAGCATCTTTTTCAATAAGTCAGCATCGGCAACTGATTCGATAGAAAGCCGTCCGTTTACCTGCACAAGCAAATCCTTCTTATCCGCCGTTACCTGCACACCGTCCAAAAGGTTCGGCACAGACAGGAAGGATTCGGGCACTTCTAGGTTTTCCGCTTCGGATAAAGCCTCTGAAACCGATTCATCCGGCTTCTTTTTTTCAAAACTGACCGGAATGACGGCGGATGTTTCTGAATCGGCAAATGCCAAAGTAATGTAATTGTTTTTGTTTTGGTTTGAGACGACGAACGTCTTCTGATCCGGCGGCTTAACAGAAGCTGACTGACTGGCTTTTTCAGTCTGGCGGCTGTCAGCGGTCAGATCACCGGAAGATTTGTTTGTCATCAGGTGAGGAGATATAATCAGAGCGATGCACAATGCGCAGACGCCGGCTGCGGCGGGGCCGATCCAGCTTCGGGCCGGCTTTTTCCTGTACGGTTTACCTGTTTCAATATTCCGGTAAATGGCCTCGGGTGAACGATGATCTCTAACCGCCGGAAGTTGTCTTAACAACTCCTCTACTCTTTCTTCGTTCCAATATGACTTCATCATCCATTAGCTCCTCCCTCAAAAGCTCCATCTGTTTCCGAAGTATTTTGAGCCCTCTGTGTTGGGTCGTTTTGACTTTGCTTTCCGAGAAGCGGAGAGCGGCGGCTGTTTCCTGAATGGAATATCCCTGAATAAATCTCAAGATAATAACAGCTCTTTGATCAATGGTGCAATGATCAAGCGCGGTATAAATTTCCCGGACGTTTTCATGCTGTACGGCGAGTTCGTCCGGAAGCAAATGCTGATCTCTGACATCTTGTGTATCCCAATCAAACGTACCCATAATACGCTGTCTGATCGTCTGCTGCTTGCGGAACCAGTCAATCGCCACATGGCGTGCGATGGACAACAGCCATGTTTTTTCACTGCTTCTTCCTTCAAATGTATGATAGGAATTCAAGACGCGGATATACACTTCCTGCGCCAAATCTTCAGCCTGCGACTTATCTTTTACCATATAAAATAAAAATTGATATAAATCTTGATGGTATGCATCATATAATATCTGAAAGGTTTCTTCCATGGGAAACCCCTCCGTTCACTTTTTTGTCGTAAAAATGCGTTGAAAAGTTACATTACAACTATATTACGAGAAACTGGAATTTGGAAGGGAATTTATATTAACATATTCTTAAATTTTTAAAGGAGAAACAAATAAAAAACACCCGCAGAACATGCGGGTGTTTCGTATGGAACAAGATTGTTCGTCAATTTCAGACGTCATCCTGCACTTTTGTCGGAATATAAAATGTAAACGTCGTCCCTTTATCGATGCTGCTGTGAACCGCAATTGAACCGCCGTGGGCTTCCACGATATTTTTTACGATGGCGAGTCCGAGTCCGGTTCCCGCCCTGCCTCTTGTTCTTGCTTTGTCCGCTTTATAAAAACGTTCAAAAATAAAAGGCAGGTCCTCTTCCGGTATTCCCGAGCCGGAATCTTTGATATCGATTTTCAGTCCGTCTTTTACGGTCTGAGCCGCGATATGAACGCTTCCGCCTGACTCCGTGTGGCGCAGCGCATTATCTATAAGGTTGGTAAACACCTGTTCCATTTTATCTTCGTCAAAGACACACTCCGGCTGAGACACCGAGATGTCTTCTGTGAGCGAAACGCCTTTTTCCTTCGCTACCCCGGAAAATTTGCGGGAGATCTTCTCCAGAAATTCATGCAGGTTTACCGTTTCATAGTGCAGGCCCGTATGTCCGGATTCCATTCTGGCCAAATCCAGCAAATCATTGACGAGCCGGCCCATGCGAAGAGATTCATCATAAATGATCTGCGCGATTTCTTTTTTCTCCTCTTCAGTGCTTGCAATGTCGTCCACTATTGCTTCGCTGTATCCCTGCAGCATAGAAATCGGGGTTCTGAGCTCATGACTGACATTGGCAATGAAGTCTTCACGCAATTTATCCAGCCTGCGCTCTTCAGTCATATCACGGAGCACGGCCACGGCGCCGCGGACGTGTGATTCCGCATAAAGAGGCGACATCAATAAAACCCATGACCTTCCTTGAAGCGTCATTTCAATCATTTGCTCTTTTTCCGTGTTCACTGCATTTTGAAATAGCTCTTTTGCTTCAGGGGGAAGGTTGTCTCCTTCTTTAATGTTCATGTTCTGCTCATAATACCATGCCTGCAGAAAACGTTCGGCCGGCGGGTTGGTCACCAAAATGGTGCCGTCGATATTAATGGTGATGACCCCGTCTGCCATACTGCTTAAAATATTGGACAGCTGTTCTTTTTCCTGATTCAGCGCGTTAATATGGAAATTGAGCTGCCGTCCCATCTGATTAAAGGCAATGGCCAGTTCCCCGATTTCATCTTGGGTCAGAATCGGAATTTTTGTATCAAACTTTCCTTTCGCCAAGTCTTGGGCGCCTTCCCGCATTTTCCGAAGGGGATATGTCACCCTGCTGGATAAAAAGAACGCGAAAAACGTTGTCAAGACGATGGCAATGCCCGCCGCAAGAAAAATATAGCGGGTTGTATGTTTCGTCGTATCTTTGACGGCAAGCAGCGATTGGGATAAAAAGACCATGCCTTTTTTGCCGTCTTTTTCATACGGCACTCCGACGATCAGCCGTTCGTTATCCGAACCGGCATTGTTGGGCACCGCACGTTTGCTTACTTTTTTGCGGTCTGTCAGCGCCTTGTGCAGATCCCGGTCATGTTTGATCTGCTCTAATGTAATAGAGGATAAATGATTATCGTCATTGGGCGAATACCAGACATGCTTATCATCCTGAATGATCGCGATGCTCGTTAAATTGTCCGCCAGTTCCCACGTGATGGATCTGGCAAGCGGCTGGTCTTCATGATTTTCTATTATGACCGCAATTTTATCGGCAAGCTGCGTTAAATCTTTTTCCGCTTCTTCAACGTGGTAATTTTCTATAAATTCCAGAAGCAGCACCGTTAAAATAAATAAAACAATTAACACGAGTGAAAGAATGGTAAACCAAAGCTTACCTACTACGCTTTTCCAAAACTTCATTCAGCGCCTACCTCAAATTTGTATCCGACTCCCCATACAGTGACGATTTTTTTCGCCGCTCCCGGGGACACTTTATTTAATTTTTCACGGAGCCGTTTGACATGGGTGTCCACCGTTCTGAGGTCTCCGAAAAATTCATACTGCCACACTTCTTTTAAAAGCTTTTCCCTGTCGTACACTTTGTCCGGTGTTTTCGCAAGGAAGTACAGCAGTTCATATTCCTTCGGCGTCAGGCTCACCTCTGTGCCGTCCGCAGTCACCCTGTGAGCATCGTGATCAATGGATAGATGCGAAAAGACGAGCACATTTTTTGTCGGGGTATTGGCTGTCAGATAAGATGTTTGGGAAGCCCTTCTTAAAAGCGCCTTTACCCGAAGCACCACTTCTCTCGGGCTGAAAGGCTTGACGATATAATCGTCCGTACCCGCTTCAAACCCCTGGACGCGGTTGGCTTCTTCCCCTTTTGCCGTCAGCATGATAATCGGCGTCGCTTTTTTTTCTCTGAGCTGCCGGCATACTTCTATTCCGTCCGTTCCCGGCATCATTAAATCCAAGAGCACCAGATCATAATCTGATGCCAGCCCCATTTTAATGGCCTCGTCGCCGTTTTCCGCTTCTTCAATCACATAGTTTTCCCGTTCAAGGTACATTCTTAAAAGGCGTCGAATTCTGGCTTCATCATCTACTACTAATATTTTAGTTTCATTTGTTTGATCCATCGTTTTCCCCCTGCTTTCCTTCTGTTACTTTCATTTTAACAAACTGTGAGGCAGCTTGAGAACTGTATCGGCTTTTTGCATCTATGCGTACGAATGAAGTCCGGCAAGCACGAGATTCACAAAAATTAAGTTAAACATAATAATGGCGAAGCCGATGACGGCAAGCCACGCGGACTTTTCGCCATGCCAGCCTCTTGACAGCCGCAAGTGCAAATACGCTGCGTAAAATAAAAAGGTGATCAGCGCCCATACTTCTTTCGGGTCCCAGCCCCAAAAACGCGTCCATGCAAGCTGCGCCCAAATCATCGCAAACACAAGCGCGCCGAGTGTGAATACCGGAAAACCGATAGAAACAGCGCGGTAGCCGACTTCATCGACCAAGTCCAGATTCACATTTTTGACGAGCGGGCTGATAAGAGCGCTGATTCTCTTTCTGAATATCAGCCTGAGCGCACCGTATAAAACGAGACCTGCGCCAAACGACCAGATCACCGTATTGACCTTTCTGCCTGAAAAAATGGCCGGAAGCTCAATAAGCGGCTTCATTGCGCCTTCCGTAAGCAGTTCTCCGTCATGCGGGCCGACAAGCGCAGGCATATCATATATCATGACGCTTTTGGCCTCTTTTTTATCCACCCAATTAAATTCAGCTTTGTAGTCCGCCAGCCGGAATGCCGACGTGACGGCGATAAATGCCACGGTCGTCACGAGTATAAACATGATGACTTCAAGCCAGAACGTTTTTTTGCCCGGTCTGGATTGGTCGACATGCTTTAACAGGAAAATGACGCCGGCTACAAAACTGATCGCAAGAATCGCCTGCCCGAGCGCCGCCGTTGTGACGTGAATGTACAGCCAATTGCTCTGCAGTGACGGAATAAGCGGCGTGATGTCTGTCGGAAACATGCTTGCATATGCGATAAGCAAAAGCGCGATAGACAATGTGAACATGCCTAATGAAGGCAGTCTGTAAATAAAGTAAATAATAATAAAAGCGAGAACAAGCATCATGCCGAATGACGTCGTAAATTCAAACATATTGCTGACAGGCGCATGTCCGCTTGCCGACCATCTCGCAATGAAGTAGCCGAGATGACAAAGAAATCCGAAAATGGTTAACGTGATTCCGATAGCCGACCAGCGGCCCTTACCGTCCTTAGCACCTTTTGTTCCCCGGATGGCGCCGCCGAAAACCGGGACGGCAATTAAATAAATCAAAAAGGCAGCATAAAGAAAATTTGCGCTCAGCTCCGCCATGACACCACTCCTTTTTCACTAGGCCTGATTTTTGGCCAATTCTTTTTGATCGGCCGGCTCTTGAATCCCGGTCCCGCTAAGAACAAATTCGATATCTTTTTTCAGACCGAACCAGTTTTTGTTCGTATGTCCCGCCACAAGCACTTCATGATCACCTGTTTTGATCCAGATCCTTCTGTGCTGCCAGTACATTCCTTGAATGACGCCGATCATAAAGATCGCGCCGCCGACGGCAAGCACCCATAAGGTTAAGTCTTTTCTGACGGTGAGTCCTGTAATGTTTTTCGTTTCCACATGGTCGAATTTTAATTTGTACTTGTTACTTTCGGAACCTTCAACAGTCTGCTGAATCGCAACAAAACTTTTCTCCCCTTTCGGCTTGTCAGGAGCCGTGATTTTAAAGACAAAAGCCGGATTGTTAGGAACCTTCGTTTTCGTGCTCGGTTCTCCGTCCTTGTTAAAATAAAAATCAGGAAGATAACTGGCGATCTGCACTTTGTAACCGTTACCAAGATCATAGTCCGTGTCGGGATCAAGAAGATTGATCTTCAGTTTGCCGAATGACTGTTTTGTTTTTTGGTCGATCAGCTGAAATACCATCTGATCGAGCTGGTTTTCTTTATAGTCAACCTGATACACAGAATAGGAGTCAAAGCGCAGCGGTTCATTGACGCGGATATTGTTTTCTTTGACTCTTTTAAGCTTCGGCTTTTCACCGAATACAATGTCGCCTTCCCTTTTGTACAAAACCGCGTCCGTTGTGAAGGATTTGGCGACTTTGCCGTTTCCGGCTCTGTCAATGGCGTCGGCGAATACTTTTTTCTCAGTGTCTTTGTTATATGTCTGCATCGTAAACCGGTTGTTTTTTAAGTAATATTTGCCGTCAGTGCCGGGGATCTGGGCGGTTTCGCCTTCACGGACCCAGAGCGTTTCATCGACATACATACCGGGTACAAATCTCAGCATGGCTCCGATCAGAAAAATGATCAGGCCGATATGATTGACGTAGGGCCCCCACCTTGAAAAACGGCCTTTTTCCGCCAGAATGCTACCCTCTTGTTCTCGCACTCTATAATGCTTTTTTTTCAATCGTGTTCTGAGGCTATCAGCCGCATCCCCGCTCAGCTCGGTTTCTGTCCGGCTGTATAGACGCTGCCTCTTCAAAAAGACCGGATTCCGCCGTACTCCTTGATTTTTCAGCGCTCTGTACAAAGGAATCACCCGATCCAGGCTGCAGATGACCAGTGATATGCCAATGGATGCGATCAGGAGCATATACCACCATGAGCCGTACAGGTGATGAAATCCCAGCAGATAATACAGTTGACCGATTATGCCGTACTGCTGTTCATAATATGTATCCGGCTGGGCGCCCGGCGGCAGATAAGCTTCCTGCGGAAAAACCGTGCCGAAAGCAGACGCCGCCAGAGTAATGACGATCAGCCATATTCCGACTTTTACGGAAGAAAAGAAGTTCCATACCTTATCTACGATTGTTTTGTTATATGTTTGCGAACGTCTTGCGCTGCCGTCGTAC
The DNA here is from genome assembly GCF_032461585.1 of Bacillus sp. IS1. Lineage (NCBI taxonomy): Bacteria > Bacillati > Bacillota > Bacilli > Caryophanales > Bacillaceae > Bacillus > Bacillus sp. IS1. The sequence continues at coordinate 1,237,989 of NZ_JAWCWR010000001.1, forward strand.
CGCATATCGGCAAGCGGCGATTTTTGATCATCAAGCGGCTTCCCGCACGACTCGCACAAAACCGTCCCGGCTGGATTCACGTGCCCGCATTCACATTTGACCTTTTTCATGAAGACGCCTCCGGCTTAATTAAATTCATATAGTCATGAACCATGCGTTCTGTCATCGTGCCGGTCACCACTTTCACGACGTTTCCGTCGGGATTGATCAAAAATGTCGTCGGAATAGGTGATACGCCGTACGCGTCCAGCACTTGCCGGTCAGTATCGAGCGCAACCGGGAAATTGACGCCGTATGTTTTCATAAAATTATGTACTGCAATTTTTGATTCGCCGACATTTACCGCAACCACCTCGACACCGAGGTCTTTAAAATGCTTGTATTGATTCTCCATGTAGGGAAATTCCTGCTTGCACGGCTCGCACCACGTTCCCCAGAAATTCAGAAAAACACCTTTTCCTTTTAACTGACTCAGTTCTATGAGTCTGCCCTCTGTATCTTTCAGCGCGAAATTCGGGGCTTTGGACCCCTCAGATATACGCTCTCCGTTTGTGTATACGGCATTATAGATGGTATATCCGAGCGCGCAGAGTAAGATGAGAAGGATGCCGGTCCGAATGAATAAACGCCGCCGTTTTTTGTTCATTGTACACTGCTCCCCTCCCCTGCCTGCAAATCCATTCAATTATATCATCAACACGTTTTGTAATTTTTGAAGGTTATGTGAAAATTAGAAAGCGTTTTTACCGTGTTCAGCTAAAGCCCGCAGCCTTTTCACCTCATGCGGCGACAATTCTCTTGCGTCTCCTGTGCGCAGGCCTCTTAAATCTAAAAATGCGTATTCTTCACGTTTTAGTTTCAGCACGTCATGACCGATCGCCTCGAACATGCGGCGGACCTGTCTGTTCCGGCCTTCATGAATCGTCAGCTGAATGATGCTCGTCTGCTTTCTTTTGTCCAGGGAAAGCATTTTCGCTCTGGCCGGCGCCGTCTTGCCTTCTTCAAGCTGAATGCCGCGCTCAAGCTTTCTCAGAAGTTCCTTGGAAGGAATCCCCTTCACTTTGGCGACGTATGTCTTATCAATTTCGTATTTCGGATGCATGAGTTTGTTGGCAAACTCGCCGTCATTTGTCAGCAATAAAAGTCCGCTCGTATCATAATCAAGCCTGCCGATCGGATAAATGCGCTGCGGCACTTCTTTGAAAAAGTCGGTCACCACTTTCCGCCCTTTGTCGTCATCAGCTGCTGAGATCACTCCTCTCGGTTTATAAAGCAGAAAGTACACGGGTTCTTCCCGCTCCACCTTTAATCCGTTTACTTCAATCTGATCAGAACCGGTCACTTTTACGCCGAGCTCTGTTATTACTTTTCCATTCACCTTTACTTTTCCTTCTTTTATCAGCTCTTCCGCCTTTCTGCGTGATGCCACGCCGGCATGAGCAATAACTTTTTGCAGTCTTTCCATGTCGTTCACCTCATGTATAATCTTACTTTTTTCCCCTTGAACAAACAAGCTTTTTCAGGGAGAGTTATTCTGATATATAAAAAGCGCCTGATTTCAGGCGCTTCCAAATAATAACGTAACTATGATGATTGATGCAACCACCCCGATCAAATCAGCAAGAAGACCAACCTTTAAAGCATCCCCCATTTTTTTGATGCCGACCGCCCCGAAATACACCGTCAGGACATACAGCGTCGTGTCAGTCGATCCCTGCATGACCGAGGCCAGTCTGCCGATAAATGAATCAGGCCCGTACACGGCGATCAGATCTGTCGTCATGCCGAGCGCCGCCGTTCCCGAAATCGGGCGGATCAGAGCAAGCGGCACGACTTCTGCGGGAATGCCGATCGCTGTAAAGAAAGGCTTGCACAGCCCCATGACAAAATCCAGCGCGCCTGAGGCCCGGAATACGGTAATCGCCACCAGCATCCCGACCAAATACGGAATGATGGAAAACGCAATCTCAATTCCTTCTTTTCCGCCTTCAACGAATGATTCATACGTCGGCACTTTTTTGATCGTGCCGTATATCAATATACCGGCGATAATAATCGGAATCATGGCTAAAGACAGCCAATTCACCATTTCCATTCGCTTACCTCCCTTTTCTTTTGCGGCGGTACCAGAAGTAGCGGTCAATGAAAATCGCGCCGATTCCCGAAATTAAAGTCGCTAAGATGGTCGGCCCGACGATATCGGTCGGTGATTTCGCCGAGTAAGCCATGCGCACGGCAATGACGGTTGTCGGTATCAATGTAATACTCGAAGTATTTACCGCCAAAAAGGTAATCATGGAACGGCTGGCCTCAGACTTACCTCCATTCAGCTTTTTCATCTGCTCCATGGCTTTAATGCCGAGCGGTGTCGCCGCATTTCCCAGTCCGAAAAAGTTTGCCATGAGATTTGATAAGATGTATCCCATCGCCGGATGATCAGGGGGAATATCGGGAAACAGCTTAGAAATAAACGGGCGGCACATTCTGCTGAATATATCCAAAAGGCCGGACTGCTCGGCTATTTTCATCAGGCCGAGCCAGAACACGAGAACGCTCATTAATCCGAACGAGATCGTAACCGCTTCTTTCGCTCCTTTAAAAACGGCTTCATTCACATCCTGCAAGGTACCGTTAAACATCGCAAAGACAAGTCCGATTACCGTCAGACATACCCAGATTAAATTGACCATGACGAACCGCCCGCCGCGCTCATAAACAGGCTCGTAAACGTCTCAATGAAATGCTTTTTCGGTTTTTTATGGCGCTCATTTTCATAATAGACGGGGATCTTGGCGATCACTTTCCCATCATGCATAACAGTCATCCGGCCGACGACATCAGGAATGAGAGAGGCGTCCTTTTTCCAGGCTTTTTTCGGTTTTATTAAGGTTGTGCTGATTTTTACATCGTCGATTTCATCCTCTTTTAACAAATATTTGACATCCCGGGCAATAAAAGCGCGCTTTCCGTAAAACGTCTTTTTCAGCTTCGGAATGCCGCCTTTTTTAGCGACGACATAGGTTTTATAGTGATCAAAGACATAATTAAACATATTCATATGGTCATCCCAGTCATCCGGATCATTTATGGTGACCGCGATGAGATCCGTACCGTCTTTTGAGGCCGTCGAGACGAGCGTCCGTTTCGCGATTTTTGTGTAACCCGTTTTTCCGCCTGTGCTGTAACGGTAGAGCCCAGTCAGAAGCTTGTTTTTATTTTTCCATACCCGGTCCATCGTTTCCGCCTTATACACTTTTGTGCCTGAAACGGTCCGGTATTCCTTGATTTTCATCGCGTATTTAGTCAAAAGCGCCATGTCATACGCCGTTGAATATAAATTTTCATGGTCGTCCAGCCCGTGCGGATTTTGAAATTTTGTATTTTCCATCCCGATTTGCTCGGCTTTTTTGTTCATCATAAATACAAAACCGTCAAGGCTTCCGCCGACATATTCCGCTATTGCCGCAGCGGCGTCATTTCCTGATCTCAGCATAAGCCCGTATACGAGATCTTTCAGCTTTACTTTTTGTCTCGGCTGAAGATAAATGGCTGAGCCTTCCGTTTTTACGGCATTCGGAGAAACCGTCACGGTCTCTTCCATCTTCCCTGATTCAATCGCCAGCACCGCCGTCATGATTTTCGTAATGCTTGCAATCCGCCGCTTATGATGTTCATCCTTGGCGAATAACACCCGGCCAGATGCTCCGTCGATTATAATCGCGCTTTTTGCACTGACATGTATTTGGGCATGTGCCGTATTGCCGTCTGTAATGGAAAAAAGAATAACAAAAGTCAAAAGAAATACGGCAGCTTTTTTGAGAAAGCGCATGAATGCTCACGTCCTTGTTGTGGGTTTGTACAAGTTTATGCGCATGTCCATGACTTATGAATACCAATTGCATCACTTTCACATAAAAAAACTCTTCCAAAAGGAAGAGTTTTTATCTGACTGATGCCATATTTGAGCCTGATGCTTCATATTGCGCCAATTCTTCCCGCATGCGCAGAAATTCACTGCTGAGCGAAAGCAGAAGGCTCCGCAGCGAATCCGGCACTTGCTGGTAGAATTCAATCGCGCTTTGGCCTGTATAAGCGGCGCGGCTGTTTTCGTACCATGTATCCTTTTTCGGCATGAAAAATTCTTCCACGCACTGATGATACACTTTATACAGCGTTTTTTCCGCTCTCACCTCATGAAACGGCTCCTGCATTAAGAGCCGGCGGCAGGCTTCCTGGGCGCCTTCGCAAAAGACGGTCATCCTCCTCAGCACACTGAGCACGTCGCGGCAGTATGCCTCATCCGCCTCTCCTTGAGCCCGCATCTCCGGCAATGTTGTATGATTTAAATAGCTGCTGACCATCGTGACAACCTCGGCTAAAAATTCACCAGTTTCTTCAGTATGGGCCCTCACAATCGAATTTCCCATTTCCGTCCGTTTCCTTCCTCTCTTTTACTTCGTCATTTGCGTCATTCATCAATGGCCTTTCCCTACTATCGTATGATGAAAAACGATTATTATTTAATATCCTCAAAAGTTTGGTTGAAGTTTTCAAAGAATAAATCGGCTTCCTCCTGGAGAACGTCTTCCTCCGCATTTTCAGGAAGCGGCGGGAGCTCCTCCAATGTTTTTAAGCCGAATTGTTCAAGAAATACCGGTGTCGTGCCGTATAAAATCGCCCGGCCGGGACCGTCGGCGCGGCCCACCTCACACAGCAGCGCTTTTGACACGAGGCTGTGCAGAATCCGCTCAGACTTCACGCCCCGGATATCTTCAATTTCCGCCCGTGTGATCGGCTGCTTGTACGAAACGATCGCCAGCACTTCCAAAGAAGCCTGTGACAGCCCTTTTGACGGCACTTCAATTAGTTTTTTCAAATAAGGCACGAATTCTTTTTTCGTTCCAAGCATATACGTATCCGCATATTCGGTAAGCTCGATGCCCCTGTCGTCTTCCTTGTACTGAGCGGCCACTTCTTCCATGATTCCGGCCAGTTCCGCTTCTTCTATTTCAAGCACCGTCACCAATTGCTTTTTGGTCAGCCCTTCATCACCCGCCGCATACAGCAGGGCTTCCACAATCGCCTTCCAATTCACGATATCAAGCGCCATGAATGGATTCACTCCCCGTAATGTATATATCTGAAAAGTTTTCTTCCTGTTCAATGATAATCTGCTGATTTTTCATCAGTTCCAGGACTGCTAAAAACGTCACGACGAGATGGTCCTTTTGCCGAGAAGGAAAAAGCTCCGTGAAGTTTATTCTTCTCCCCGCCGTTTTTAAGCTTTTTACGATTTCGTTCATTCTGTCTTCAATCGGTATTTCCTGTCTTGTAATGGTCGTTTCTTTCGGCCGCGTGATTTTTTTACGCTGAAGCACCTTTTGAAACGCGCCGATCATGTCATAAACGGTCACCGACAGTTTATGCTCGGTCTGTTTGATTTCTTTTGCATACTCACTTAAATCACTCGGCGGCTTTGTAAATGACTTTTGTCTTTCTTCTTCCCGCTCTTTTAAATCCTTCGCAGCGGTTTTATACTTTCTATACTCAATCAGCTTTTCAATCAGCTCGTCCCGAGGGTCTTCTTCTTCAAGCATTTCGTCTTCAAACAGCTCTTCTTCTTGTTTCGGAAGCAGCATTCTGCTTTTAATGCTGAGAAGCGTCGCCGCCATGACCAGATATTCACTGGCGACATCAAGTTCAAGCTCTTGCATTGTATGTACATATAATAAATATTGTTCAGTAATGGTTGCCACGGGTATGTCGTATATGTCGATTTCAAGACGGTTAATCAGATGAAGCAGCAGGTCCAATGGGCCTTCAAACGTATCAATTTTCACTTGATATTCTACCATTATCTCACCATTTTCAATATCACTCTCATTGCCGGAAAAACTGGCTACCCTTTAGTATAATCCACCGAAATGCTCTCGTCCAATACTTTTATACACGTCCTCCGTTATTTAGAAAATACTGAAAAAGAAGATATACGCCTATACCTTTAAAGGCGGATGCACATATGATAGCCGTGTAAACTTGAAACAAAGGGAGGCTGATTTCACATGAGCGGAGCTTGTTTCGGCGGGGGTTTTGCATTAATTGTCGTTCTGTTTATTTTGCTCGTTGTCGTAGGAGCATCTTACATCTGCTAGTTCCTCAGGCTTCGGACACCAAGCCGCTCTTTTTTCCTTTTCATAACGCTGTGGTACACTGGTTTTAGCATAAAAGGAGGAAGCGGCTTGTATCCTAAAGCTTATATCGGCTTTTTGGCCGAATTTCACGCATCAAGAGATTATTTTGAGTGTCATGAACTGTTAGAGGAATATTGGAAAGAAAGCCCGGCTGAAAAGCGGAGCATTCATTGGGTCGGCCTGATTCAGCTTGCCGTCGCTCTGTATCACCAGCGCAGGGGAAATGAAGCCGGGGCGAAACGGCTGATTGCCAACAGCTTACGTATTCTCCGGTCTGAAAAGCAGGCGGTCTGTTCTCTCGGTCTCAGCCATCCGAAGCTGATTGAGCTGATAGAAACGCTGTCAGACGATATAGAAGCGGGCCTGCCTTACAGAAGTGTTATGCTGCCGATTACAGATGAAGCCCTGAAAGAAGCATGTCTTGCCGAATGCCGCCGAAAGGGCTATACATGGGGGCAAGACGGCGTATCAGATACCTTTCTTATTCATAAACACCGCCTGCGGGACAGGACGGATGTCATTAAGGAACGCGAACGGGAATTTGAGAGAAGAAAAAAAAGCAGAGGCTGACGGTCAGCCCTGCTTTTTCTATATCAAAACAGCTCCCGAAACCGTGAAGATTCCGGGAGCATTTGTCAGTTATTATATGAGATATCCTGATCTTTTTGATGTTGACAGCGTTCAAAAAAGCTTTGCGTTAATTCATTCGGAACGAGTGCCTCCGTTTTGAACAGACGTTTTAAGGCGTCCATCATTTGCTTTCCGATCCCTTGATGGCGGTGAGAAGGATTCACGCTGATATGCCGGATTTCAACTTCTGAGTCCTTTTTTTCGACTCCGATCGCTCCGACGATATCTTCATCCTCTTTCCAAAGAAAGAGCTGGCGGCCAGTATCCGTTTCATAGTCCTTTATTGTCTGCTGAAGCTGCTTGAGATCTTTTTCATTCGGCATAAATGACAGAAGACCCATCGCAATCTTTTCAAACGATTTTTTATAACGAATTAACATAAAAACCCCTCTATATCCAAAATGTCCATTCATGTCCTATCAAACGGATACATAAAGGCGATCCGTTTCCTCACATTATATCATTTTCGCTGCTGTTTTAAACGCTTTTCAACAAATTATTCAAATGAACGGTTTAAATTTGCCATTTCAATGGCAGATACTGCGCAATCCGCTCCCTTATTTCCGGCTTTTGTTCCGGCTCGTTCGATGGCCTGCTCAATGGTTTCAGTCGTCACAATGCCGAAGATAACCGGGACGCCCGTCGCCGTTCCCGCCTGGGCAATGCCTTTTGCCGCTTCATTGCAGACATAGTCATAATGCGTTGTCGCTCCTCTGATAACCGTGCCGAGCGTAATGACGGCATCGTATTTTTTCGTTTCCGCCATTTTCTTTGCCGCAAACGGGATTTCAAACGCTCCCGGCACCCAAGCGACGTCAATGTCGTTTGATTCTACACCGTGGCGAAGCAACGTGTCTTCCGCTCCGCTTAACAGCTTGCTCGTAATAAATTCATTAAATCTGCCGACGACGATTCCGATTTTAAGTCCTGTTCCTACTAGGTTTCCTTGTATGATATTCATATGTTATCCATCCTTTTTTGTGAGATTTGTTTTTAGAAATGAAGCAGATGTCCAAGTTTTTTCATTTTGGTCTGTAAATATTGCTTGTTATGCTCACTCGCTTCCATTTGAAGCGGCACCCGTTCTGAAATGCTGAGACCGTATCCTTCGAGGCCGGCGATTTTCCGGGGGTTGTTGGTTAAAAGTTTCATATGCTGAACCCCTAAGTCGCGGAGAATCTGGGCGCCGATGCCGTAGTTGCGCAGATCAGGCAGAAAGCCGAGCGCTTCGTTCGCTTCAACCGTGTCATACCCTTGTTCCTGCAATCGGTACGCCTTCAGCTTATTGATTAAACCAATTCCTCTGCCTTCCTGTCGCAAATACAATAGAACGCCGCGGCCTTCTTCAGCAATTTGCGCAAGCGCGGCATGAAGCTGAGGTCCGCAATCACAGCGATGGGATGCAAACACATCGCCCGTCAGGCATTCTGAGTGCACTCTGACAAGAACGGGTTCGCTGTTAAACGGGACATCCCCCATGACAAAGGCGAGATGTTCTTTTCCGTCAACCTCGTTTGTATATCCGTAAACTCTAAACGTGCCGAAGTCAGTCGGCAGCGTAATATCAACTTCTCTGTTCACAAGTGTCGTAATGTTGTAACGGTACTCTATTAAGTCTTTTATCGTAATCATTTTCAGATGGTGGCGTTCGGCGATTTCGGCTAACTCCGGCACTCTGGCCATTGTGCCGTCTTCATTCATAATTTCACAAATGACGCCCGCTCCCTGAGATCCGCAGGCTTTTGCAAGGTCAACGGCTGCTTCCGTATGGCCGGCCCGCTTCAGGACGCCTCCTTTTTTTGCGATTAAGGGGAAAATGTGGCCCGGACGCTGAAAATCGTCAGACACAGATTCTTCGTTCAACAGCGCCTGAATGGTAAAGGATCGTTCCTGCGCGCTGATGCCCGTTTTTGTCAGCCTGTGGTCAATACTGACCGTAAACGCGGTCTCATGTGAGTCCGTATTATGATCGACCATCGGGTGAAGATCCAGCCGGCCGGCGATGTCTTCAGACAGCGGCGTGCAGATCAGGCCTCTCCCATGGGTCGCCATAAAATTAACCACTTCCGGCGTGGCATGCTCAGCCAGCGCTACGAAATCTCCTTCGTTTTCTCTGTCTTCATCATCGACAACAATGATGACTTCACCTTTTTTCAGCGCCTCTAACGCCTCTTCTATCGGATGAAACATATCGATCTTCCTTTCTAAAAGCCGTTCTCGCTTAAAAAGGCTTCCGTGATAGTTTGATTGCTTTTCGTTTGTTCTGTTTTGTGCAAAAAGCGGTATAAGTATTTGCCGATCATGTCACACTCAATATTTACGGTCGATCCGACTGTTTTCGTCTGAAAAATCGTTTCTGAGATGGTATGCGGAATGATGGATACCGTTACGCTTTCGTCTGATAGACCGAAAATCGTCAGACTCACGCCGTCTACCGTAATTGAACCTTTCAATACGAGCGTTTTTGTCAATTCCGGCGAAAGTTTTAAATCGTAATAGACCGCGTTGCTTTTTTTCTCGATCCGCGTAATTTCCGCCGTTCCGTCCACATGCCCTGATACAAAGTGGCCGCCGAACCGTCCGTTGGCGGACATCGCTCTTTCCAGGTTTACTTTACTGCCTTTTGACAAGCCGTTCAGCGAAGTGGCTTTCACTGTTTCCGGCATGACATCAACCGTAAATTGATTGTCAGAAAATCCGGTTACGGTCAGGCAGATGCCGTTTACCGCAATGCTGTCGCCAAGCTTCACATCACTTGTCACTTTTGAAGCGGCGATGGTTAATGCCATGGAAAGGCCTGTCTTTTTGATTGCTTGGATCGTGCCTGTTTCTTCAACGATTCCTGTAAACATCGTCACCATCCTTTCCATCTTTAGGTATGGCCGTCAGTTTTATATCCGGCCCGATTTGGGTGATTTGTGTGAATTGTAAATGGGGGACATCTTTCATTGATTGAAAACCTTCACCGGAGATCAAGCTGGGAGCAAGCGTTCCTCCGATTAATTTAGGGGCGAAATAGAAATGAAGCTCTTGAAAACAGCCTTCCTTGACAAAACTTCCGTGTACGGATGCTCCGCCTTCCACATAAACGGACATTATGCCGTTTTCAGCGAGAATGCTGAGCACCTCAGGGACGTGAATGCGGTCTGTTTCCAGCGGAATAACTTTTATTCCGAGTGCGGTCAGCCGGTCTTTCTTTTGCACGTCTGCATCTTTGGCCGTAAATATCCATGTCGGCGCAGCACCGTCAGTGAGCACATTTGCCGTTTCAGGAATGGTCAGCTTTGTATCGAGAATCACTCTGACCGGCTGCTTCACTGCATCAGGAAGCCTGCAGGTCAGGCTCGGATTATCGGCTTTGACTGTGCCTGCTCCGACAAGAATGCTTTGATGCGATTTCCTGTATTGCTGGGCATCAAGCCTTGCCGCCTCTGATGTAATCCATTTGCTGTCACCGGTTTCAGTCGCTGTTTTCCCGTCAAGGCTCGCGGCCGCTTTCAAGGTGACATACGGAAGTCCGGTCCGCATGAAGTGAAGAAACATTTTATTCAGCTCTTCTGCCTGCTGCCTGAGAAGTCCGGTTTTCACTTCGATGCCCGCTGCTTCCAGCATTCCGATGCCTTTTCCGGCTACAAGCGGATTCGGATCTTTCACAGCGATGAACACCCTTTTTATCCCCGACTTTATTATCAGTTCGGCGCATGGCGGTGTTTTTCCGTAATGGCTGCAAGGCTCCAGCGTCACATACAAATCGGCGCCTTTTGCGTGTCTGCCGGCCATATGAATCGCGTGAACCTCGGCATGCGCTTCTCCGTATTGCAAATGGGCGCCCATTCCGACGATCTGTCCGTTTTTGACGACGACAGCGCCGACAAGAGGATTGGACTGTGTCTGTCCTTCACCGCGTCTGGCAAGTTCTATTGCCGTATTCATATAATATTCTTCCATCGTTATCCCTCCCTTCTTCCACGCAATTTGGCGTCAAAAAAGCCCCGAATGTTTACACAGTTCGGGGCTTTGCCAGTTTTAATCCATAGGAAATAAGACTATACAGTAAGTTTATTTTTTGCATAGCTTCTCTCATCCTTCTCCCATCCAGACTTTCACTGTCGGCTTCAGCTTTTCACTGAATCCACCGTATACAGATGCATACGGGTCACGGGCTGTAAAGCGCAAAGCGCCTTATTACCGCCGGTCGGGATTTTCACCCAGCCCCGAAGGATACAATCAATATTTTTTTGTCCTTATCCGCTATTATAACATCCTTTGCGGCAGGCGCAATGAATTTGCACCTAATTATTCAGAAAAATAAAAAGCGCCCTTTTCCCATAAAAGGCGCCTTTATTTATTCGTTCACTTTGACGACCTTCAATAAGCCGTCAATCCGGTTTGATTTGCTGAAATACGCTTTAATTTTATCTCCCTTTTTCACATCGGAGAGATCCTGCTTCAGCTTGTCGCCGTTAAAAATAATTTTTGTGCCGTTTGCTGCCGTACCGTGGTACTCAGTTCCTTCGATTTTCGTAATTTTATATGTTTTGACTGTATATTCTTCTTTTTCCTGGGACAGGGTTTGTCCGATTGCAGTCGGCACGTCTTTCAGTTCAATATCGTTTATGACCATATAACCGCCCGCCAATAACAGCAGCAGTACAAGTAAAATGGCTGCTTTTGTTTTAATTCTTCCCATTTTTCTACCTCCAGCCCGTATCAATCTATTCATTATAATGTCATATTCCTTTTTTTCATGAATAGAAAACCGTTCTTCCCTGCGTGAGTTATTCATATAACGTTTCATAAAGGGAAGATGTTTCATGTATCTGTAAAACTTTCTATCTATTAAATAGATATACGAATTTATGTTCTGTTTTTGAGGGTGGAAAGATAAATTTATATAAAAAAGCAGTTTTCTTATAAGAAAACTGCCTGTACGGTTTATTTCGTCTTGCGAATTTCGTTAAACGGGAAGAAGACGAATTTTGATGTGCCCGCTATTTGTTTTTTCGTAAAAAGACCGAGGCCGTTGCGGCTGTCCATAGATTCTCTGCGGTTATCACCCATGACGAAATATTTGTCGTCCGGCACTTTCACCGGGCCGAAGTCTTCCGTCAGCCGGTCATAGCCGTCTTGCTTCGCTTTTTTCTTGTTTGCCGCTAAATACGGTTCGGACACTTTTTTGCCGTTGATATACAGCTGATCGTTTTTCATTTGCACCGTGTCGCCGGGAAGTCCGATAATCCGTTTGACATAGTGTTCATTTTCTCCGTTCAGAACGACGATCTGGCCGCGTTTGAAGTCGCTTATGTATTTGACCGTCATATTGACAAAGATTCTCTCGCGGTCATGCAGCGTCGGATCCATTGATCTTCCATCAACGAGATAAGGGGCAAATAAAAAGTTTCGGATGAGCAGTGCCAGAACGACAGCGATGATAATGGCTTTCGCCCAATCAAGTACGGCGCTTTTTTTAGAAGTTTTTTCTTTTTCTGATTTCAAGTGATTTCCTCCCATTAGCCATGGTCGTTTTTATTTTACCATGAATCCCTGTACAGAGGGCAAATAAGCCCCGCACCCCATCCATTTTTTCATTTTATAAGCCGGATCTGCTGATTTTACGGTATTTCACAAAGCTTCCGATCCGCCAAATGCACAAATACACAAAAGCAAGTTCCATCGTTAAAACGGCGAATTCCGCCGCGTCAATGTTTTTGAAATATTGGCTGAGCACGATGCGGATCGCAATAATCGCGAGAATGACATATTTAAAGTTTTTATTCCGCTTGGAGTAGACAAAGCCGTCTTCCCGGATTTCATAGGCGGTTTGCGACAGCATGATGACACCGAATACCGCGCCTAACAGTCCGGCGATGGCGAGCTCCCAAAGAGCGGGAAAATGAAACGGCTTTCCTGGGATATTCATGAGCTGGCTGATGCTGAATGTAAAAATGACGGCGATAATCAAAAGCGGGAGAATGATGCCGAAGCCGCCGCCTTTAATCGGCCTGTTTCCCTTTTTCACCCTGAACCAAATCATAAGTGCGAGAATGATAATGACAAATAAAACGGTTGCCAATTGAACCAACGTTTCTACCTCTTTTCATTGTTGTAATCGGTCTTTTTCACTATACCAGAATGATCGCCGATGTTCATATATGTATTTTTTCATGATTTACACATGAGAATTTTCATATACATAAAAAAACCCGCCTGAAAAAGGCGGGTTTTACGTCATTATCCTTCTACACGGATTTCTTTCATTTTGTCTCCGTTAGACATGTTTTTCGCATGCTCTAAACCGCTTGTCACTTTTCCGAATACAGTATGAACGCCATTTAAATGCGGCTGCGGCTCATGTACGATGAAGAATTGGCTTGAACCCGTGTCTTTACCGGCATGCGCCATTGATAAAGAACCGGCTTCGTGCTTATGCGGATTGCCTTCTGTTTCACATTTGATCGTTTTTCCGCTTCCGCCCATGCCTGTCCCAGTCGGATCTCCGCCTTGGCTGACAAAGCCCGGAATCACGCGGTGGAAAATAACGCCGTCATAAAAGCCCGTATTCGCCAGGTTTTCAAAGTTAGCGACTGTATTAGGCGCTTCATTCGGATAAAGTTCAAATTCGATTCTGCTGCCGTTTTCCATTTCGATGTAACCAGTTTTCATTCTCATTCCTACTTCCGTATTGTTTTTTGTCAAAGCCTTCTTCAATATGAATTTCAATTGTAAGCCGGCTTTCTTTTTGATATTCTTTTGAAGGAAGAGGCCTCTGCTCTTCTTTTCGCGGCTATTATACCACACCTTCAGCCGGAAAACGAATCTCCCCGCTTCCGCAGAAAGAAAATGAAACCAGAACAGCTTCACAGCCGTCTATGTATCGGAACTGCTTCACGCAGGCCCTCACAAACCGCTTCAAAACGGCATTTGTGAAAAGAAGGAGGTTAACCGCTTTGAAAAAAATGTGGATTGGATTGCTGGCGGCGGCCGTTGTATTGTGCACAATACCGAAAATCAGCCTGGCCGATGCCGCAGTCGGAGATGTCATCGTCACACTGGGGGCGGATCTGTCAAACGAAAACCGTCAGAAAGTGCTTGACGAATTAAATGTCCCTGATAACGCGACAAAAGTGACGGTCACGAATAAAGAAGAACATGAATATCTGGGAAAATATATATCGAATGCCCAAATCGGCACAAGAGCCATCTCTTCATCATCCATCACGGTGGCAAAGAAAGGGTCCGGGCTTGACGTTAAGACCCATAATATCGATTCCATCACGGATGAAATGTACTTAAACGCCCTGATGACAGCAGGAGTGAAAGATGCGAAAGTATACGTGACGGCGCCGTTTGAGGTATCAGGCACCGCAGCATTAACGGGAATCATCAAGGCATATGAAGTCTCATCAGACAAAGCGATTTCAGAAGATGTAAAACAGGTTGCCAACCAAGAGCTTGTCACCACTTCAAATCTCGGGGATAAAATCGGCGATAAAAACGCCTCCGCGCTCATCGCAAACATTAAAGATGATTTCGCGAAAAACGGTGTGCCCGATACAAAAGAAGGAATCGAGAAAAAGGTCGATGATGCGGCTTCAAACCTTAACATTACACTGACTGACGCTCAAAAAGACCAGCTCGTTTCATTGTTTAATAAAATGAAAAACGCCAAGATTGATTGGGGCCAAGTCGGCAGCCAGCTCGATAAGGCAAAAGACAAAATCACGAAGTTCATTCAATCCGATGAAGGCAAAGGCTTTGTTCAAAAAGTCATTGATTTCTTCGCTTCGATTTGGAATGCGATCGTGTCTGTATTTACAGGAGACAGCGGATCAAGTTCTAACAGCTGAATGCAAAAAGAGACCGGACGCCATTGTTCCGGTCTCTTTTTTATTTATTGTTTGACCCCCGTCTTAAACGGCAGATCCAGTTTTACAATGTCTTCATAAGTTTCCCTTCTAATGACAAGATGCGCTTCGCCGTCTTCCACAAAAACGACGGCGGGACGCGGAATGCGGTTGTAGTTGTTAGCCATGCTGTATCCGTACGCTCCCGTGCAGAAAACGGCGAGAAGATCGCCTTCTTTCACTTCCGGAAGGTCTATATCCCAAATGAGCATATCACCGCTTTCACAGCACTTGCCCGCGATGGATACCGTTTTATCGTGGTGTTCTCCGATTCTGTTTGCCGATACGGCTTCATATTTCGCCTGATACAGCGCAGGACGGATATTATCGCTCATGCCCCCGTCAACCGCTGCATATTTACGGGTGCCGGGCACTTCTTTTTGCGAACCGATGGTATAAAGCGTCGTTCCGGCGTCTCCGACGAGCGAGCGTCCCGGTTCAATCCAGATCTCCGGAATGTCAAAAGCGTGCAGCGCTGCGTTTTCTTTTACCGCTTCGATAATTTTTTCCACATAAACGGCGGGATGAAGAGGTTCATCCTCCTCCGTGTAGCGGATGCCGAAGCCTCCCCCTAAATTCAGCACTTCAGAGACAAAGCCGAATGATTCTCTCCATTCATTCAGTTTTGCGAAGATTTTTTCTGCGGCCAGCACAAAGCCCGCCGTATCAAAAATTTGCGATCCGATGTGGCAGTGAACGCCGAGAAGGCGGATATGGTCCGACTGTAATACTTGTTCAATCGCCTTTTCTATTTGCCCGTTATGCAGATCAAAACCGAATTTGGAATCTTCCTGTCCCGTCGTAATATAATCATGCGTATGCGCCTCTACCCCCGGAGTGATCCGCAGAAGCACATCCATTGTGCGCCCTGATTTGCGGCACAGTTCCGCGAGTAAGGAGATTTCATAAAAATTATCAACGACGATGCAGCCGATTTGATGATCGAGCGCCATTTTCAACTCTTCTTCGCTTTTGTTATTGCCGTGAAAATGAATCCTGTCAGCCGGAAAACCAGCCGCAACCGCCGTAAACAGCTCTCCGCCGGATACAACGTCCAATGAGAGCCCCTCCTGCTCAGCGAGCTGTATCATCGCAACGGAAGAAAACGCCTTGCTCGCGTACGCGACCTGCGCCTTTAAATCCGCGTCAATGAATGCCTGTTTAAAGCTTTTAGCGCGCTCACGTATTAAAGCCACATCGTAAACATAAAGAGGCGTGCCGTAATGCTCCGCTAAATACAGCGCGTCCACACCCCCGATTTCCAAATGACCTAGTTTGTTTTGTCTGCTTGTGCCATGTAAGAACAATGCTCATTCCCTCTTTCTGATCCGCATATGGGTGAAAAGGACAGCTTCTTTTGAGCTGTCCTTATACAAGTCCCGTATAAGTTAAGACATACAATATCATAATCTTCTGTCGGTTTCAATGCGATTATGAACCGCTTGGCTGTCTTTGACGGTCTTTCGGGTGAACAATGCTCGGTCTGACTTTCGCTCCCGGCACTGTCGTCCGGACGAGCACCTGCCACAGCGCCTTGCCGTTAAACGGTAAAAACGGCCATAAATACGGCGTATGAAACGAGCGGATATTCGCCATTATGATCAGCAGCAATGTAAAACCTATCACAAAGCCTTTCACTTGGAAAATGGCCACGAGCACCATTAAGATGAGGCGTATCATTTTATTGGCGAGGCTGAGCTCATAGCTCGGGGTCGTAAATGATCCGATGGCGGCGATCGATACGTACAGAATCACTTCTGCTGAAAACAGCCCCACCGCTATGGCGATTTGACCGATCAGCACCGCCGCAATCAGACCCATGGCGGTGGATAAAGCGGTCGGCGTATGGATCGCGGCCATCCTGAGAAACTCAATCCCCAAATCGGCCAAAAAGATTTGCAGAATGATCGGGATATGCGTATTTTTATTTAAACCGATAAAATCCAATCTTTCAGGCAGAAGAGACGGTTCGAGAACAAAGAGGAACCAGATCGGAAGCAGAACAGTTGAAGCGATAATACCGAAGAACCTGATCCATCTTAAAAATGTTCCCACTGAAGGCGCCTGCCTGTATTCTTCCGCATGCTGAACATGGTGAAAAATCGTGGTCGGCGTTATGATCACGCTCGGTGACGTATCAACGACGATGATGACGTGCCCTTCTAAAATGTGATTGGCGGCCACATCCGGCCGCTCCGTGTATCTGACCATCGGAAACGGGTTGTAGCCCTGTTTGACGATGAATTCCTCCACCGTTTTATCAGCCATCGTCAATCCGTCAATGTCAATCGCATTCACTTCGTTTTCGACGATGCTGACAAGGTCCGGGTCCGCGATGTCTTCTATATACACAATGGCAAGATCGGTCTTAGAGCGCTCGCCGACTTTCGTAATTTTGACGCGGAGCCTTTCGTCCCTGATTCGTCTTCTGATCAATGCTGTATTAATGACGATATTTTCGATAAAACCGTCTCTTGCCCCGCGGACGACCTTTTCCGTATCCGGTTCTTCAGGTGTGCGTCCGGGGTAACTTCTGACGTCGACGACGAAAGCGAAGCCCGCGTCTTCAACGATAACGGCCACAAGTCCGGAAAGCACCTGATCCGTTGCTTCGTCGAGCGTTTTGACTTTTTGGACCTGCTGATTGACAAGCCTGTTTTCAACAACGTCAATCGCTTCATCCGCATTCTCGTCATAATTATTGACGTCGACGAGCTGTTCCATTAAATGAATGATAAATAAAGTATCGGTTAATCCGTTGACAAAGTAAATCTGGACTTCCCTGTCTAATACTCGAACTTTGCGGACGCCGACATCATAGCTCGTTCCCATACCGACGCGGTCTTTAAAAAATTGTTCATTTTTTCTAGGATCCCGGTACACCTTGATCATGTTTTCCGGTTTTTCCGGCATGGCTTTCGCTCCTTTCTAAAATGAATTCGACCGCCTTCATCGTAATCGGCGAGCCTTTGGATATGTCATCTTTTCTCCCCATCTTTCCTATGTCGCCGATGCCCACAATGAGGGGAACGTCCAAATTATCCAGACAATACACCGTATCTCCGTTCATTCTGTGCTCGTCCATTTCTCTCATTCCAGTTTTATCGACGCCAAACTCCGTCACTTCTCCATCACGGTCAATGGAGACATCGACTTTCGTCCATTCAGCCTGATGGGTCTTAGAAGCGACCGCAATCACCCCCAGCACTTCAATGTCCTGATGTGAGGCGACATATTTCAGCGCCGTTTCGCCCGGCCCTTCCCCTTGCAGGCCTGAATCGTCAAACATGACAAACACCGGGTCATTCGGCGCGGCTTTAATCAGCTGAACAAGTTCGGGGCCGCTTCTCGTTGACGGATTGCCTTTTGATTGGGAAATACACCGTCCGCCTGCTTTTTCCGCGGCATATTCAATTGTTTTGGCGGCGTATACGTCCCCGTCTGTCACAAGAATGACCTTCCGTTTCGTCATCAGGCATTATCCTTTCGGTTTAAAAATAACGGCTACAAGAAATGCGAATAAAATCGCTGAAGATATACCGGCGGAAGTAAGTTCAAAAATCCCCATGGCGATCCCGATAAATCCATGCTCGTGAGCTTGATGCATGGCGCCGTGCAATAAGCTGTGACCGAAGCTGACGATGGGAACCGTCGCGCCCGCGCCCGCGAATTCGATAAATTTGTCATATATTCCGAACCCATCTAACAAGGCGCCGATGACGACAAAAGTTGTCATTACATGGGCGGGTGTCAGTTTAAAAATGTCAAGCAGCAGCTGACCGATAATGCATATGATTCCCCCGCAAACAAAAGCCAACAGATATTCCATTTATGATGCACCTCCCGCCCGCTCAAATACCACACCGTGCGCGATTGTCGGAATGGTTTCCTTCTGCTGGATCATTGTCGGACTTAAAAGCGCTCCTGTCGCGACAACGAGTACCCTGTTTAGAGTCCCTGCTTTTAATTGATTAAAAATATGTGTGTACGTAACAAGCGCGGAGCAGGCGCAGCCGCTTCCTCCCGCAAACACCTGCTGGTCCGGCGTATAGATGAGAAGACCGCAGTCATCGTGTTTCGTTCCCACGGGATAGCCTTCTTCTTTGAGCAAATCTTTCACGATCGGCGAGCCGACGCCTGAAAGGTCACCCGTCAAAATCAGATCATAATCATCCGCCGTGCGGTTTAAGTCCTGCAGGTGCTGTTTGATTGTGTCGGCAGCGGCGGGCGCCATGGCGGATCCCATATCGAACGGGTCTGTAATTCCGAGGTCGCTTACTTTTCCCACTGTTGCGCTTGTAATCTGGATATCAGAAGGGTTTTGGCTGATGATGACCGCCCCGCCCCCCGTGACTGTTGAAGTGGCGGTATCCGGTTTTTGCCCGCCATACTCCGTCGGATTGCGGAATTGCCGTTCTGCCGTCGCGTTATGGCTGCTCGTGGCTGCGATCGCCCGGTTCGCAAAACCGCCGTCAATGAGCGCGGATGCGACGGCAATCGTTTCCATTGATGTCGAACAGGCGCCGAACAGACAGAGGAACGGAATTTTCAGATGTCTGGCGACGTAGTTGGCGGTCACATTTTGATTTAAAAGATCCCCCGCGAGCAACAAATCAATATCGCTCTTTTTCAAATTCTGTTTTTGCAAAGCGGAGTTGATGGCATCTTCCATTAACTGACGTTCCGCCATTTCCCAGTTTTTCTGATTGCAATGCATTTCATCGTATGTCTTATCAAACAGCGAACCGAGCGGGCCGTCTTTTTCTTTCGGTCCGGCTGCCGTCCCCGCCGCATTTACAAATAACGGGTTTTCAAATACCCAGGTTTGCTTTCCGGTCAATTTCATTTTTTCTCCTCCTACGAAAACAGTTTTTCACAGGCAAACCGTATCAGGCCTACGATATAGGCTGCCACGACGCCGAATACAATGACGTTTCCCGCCAATTTAAACATGTTTGTCGCTACTCCGAGCACGAGTCCTTCACTTCTGTGTTCCAGAGCCGCGCTTGTCATACTGTTTGCAAAACCCGTCACCGGCACGGCTGAACCCGCTCCGGCAAACTGCCCGAGTCTGTCATAAATGCCGAATCCGGTCAAAAGGGCGGAAATTAAAATAAGAGTGGCGGACGTCGGGTTGCCCGCTGTTTTTTCATTAAAATTAAAAAAGTGGATGTAAAAGTCTTGAAGAGCCTGCCCGATCAGACAGATCAAACCGCCGATCAGAAAGGCTTTGACGCAATTCCAAACATATGGCGGTTTCGGCTGATAGTCTTTCACTTTTGTTTTGTAATTTTCTTTTAAGTTTGTCACGTCGGTTCCTCCTTATGAATGATGGATAAAATACAGCCAATGAAATAAAGAGCCGGCTATTTTGCCGAACACAATGGCCATCAGCAATATGATGATTTTGCTGCCGAAGCCGATCCGTTTGGCAAGAATGGGAAGCACATTCAGCACTTCTGTAAGCGCGGCGGCCAGCATGCCGACAAACATGCCGGCCAAAAGCCCGACCGGAACGGCCAGCCATTCAGATAAAAAAAAATGATTCATATTTAAGGTTTCCCAGCCGCCGAACACAGCTCCTGAAATAACAGCTCCTTCGTAGGCCTGTACAAAGCGCATTGTTTTTGTCAGCTGCATAAGGCGGGGGACGATTCCCATAACGGTTAAAAAAGCCACAAAGCCTGCCCCCACGGTCAGCCCTCCGCCAAGCCCGACAAACATAACGAAAAGAATGCTAACGATCATGCAGATCTTTCATCGTCTCTTCATTTTCGTGCATTGCGACATAATGATCGAGATCAAGCTGATAATTAAACATCTCGACTTCCAGCGGGCTTGGCTCTTCATTCAGGCGTTTTTTGAAGATGTGATTAAAAAAGACGATCATACCGAGACCGAGGCCGATGCTGTATGGAATCTGAAGCAGATACGGGTATTCATTCCGTTCGCCCGTTATGATTTCATATAAGGCGATATGAACTTCTCTCATACTGACATCTTCATGAAAATTCATAATGGCAAGACATGAACCGATAAAAAGCAGGAGCCAGACACCGACGAACAAAACGGCTGACAGCTGCTTTTTCTGGTAATGGATTTCCACTATCGTTTCAGCGCCGCCGACAGTCTGTACATCAAGCGCAGGAAAAGCGGTATGAATGGTTTTCAGCACTTTTATGATGTCCAGCACGACGATATTTTTGTCTTTTTTCGTGACCTTATACAGCGGCAGTGCCGACAGTTTTTTTTTCAGCTTTTGCTGTCCCGCGATCTGCGCGGCGTCGCCGATTGTGATGATATCTCCGGTATGAGCCTTCACGCGGTGGCGAAGTCTGAGAAATATTCGTCTTTCCATCTTGCATCACCA
Organism: Bacillus sp. IS1; assembly: GCF_032461585.1. NCBI lineage: Bacteria > Bacillati > Bacillota > Bacilli > Caryophanales > Bacillaceae > Bacillus > Bacillus sp. IS1. The sequence goes on from NZ_JAWCWR010000001.1 coordinate 1,259,084, forward strand.
TCTTTCGGGTGGTTATATATGTAGTATGTGGTTCACTTTTGTTCTCATTCATCAGCGGCAAAAGACCATAAATTACCACCGATGCACAAATAAAAAAAGCCGGCCCGTAAAAGGTCAGCTTTCCGTATGATCCATCTGCACTTTAATCTGCTTTAATATTTTTTTCTCCAGCCTCGATACCTGGACTTGGGAAATCCCGAGCCGTTCGGCTACTTCCGACTGTGTCTGATCTTTATAATATCTCAGATAGACAATGAGTTTTTCCCGTTCTTCCAAATCACTGATCGCTTCCTTGAGGGCGATTTTGTCAAACCACTTCTCTTCTGAATGATCGGCGATCTGATCAAGCAGGGTGATCGGGTCTCCGTCATTTTCATACACGGTCTCATGAATGGATGAAGGCGCCCGCACCGCTTCCTGCGCAAGCACCACATCCTCCGCATCAATTTCTAAATGGTCCGCGATTTCCTGAACGGTCGGCACTCTTCCGTATGTTTTTGACAGTTCATCTTTCGCCCGGCGTATTTTATTGCCGAGCTCTTTTAAAGATCTTGATACTTTGACGGTTCCGTCATCGCGGATGAAGCGCTGGATTTCTCCGATAATCATCGGCACGGCATAAGTTGAAAAACGGACATCATAGGACAAATCGAATTTATCAACGGATTTTAACAATCCGATACAGCCGATCTGAAACAGATCGTCCGGCTCATAGCCTCTGTTTAAGAACCTTTGAACGACGGACCACACAAGACGCATGTTTTTTTCTATGAGGAGGTCTCTTGCCTGCTGGTCGCCCTCTTGGCTCTTTTTGATCAATTCTTTGACTTCATGGTCCTTGAGCTGCGCGTTTTTGCTGTTTTTCTTAACCTCCACATCCATAACAAATCTCCTTAATTACAAAGCGCTTTGCTTTTTGATAGGTGTTTTGTTAAGCGTATCGTCGTTCCCATCTCCGGCGAGGAATCAATCGTGACATCATCCATGAAGTTTTCCATAATGGTAAAGCCCATTCCGGAGCGCTCAAGCTCGGGTTTTGTCGTAAAGAGCGGCTGGCGCGCTTCCTCAAGATCCGTGATCCCGAGGCCTTCGTCACGTATGGTCAGATAGACGACATGATCCTCCAGCGTAACGGAGATGTACACCTTTCCGTCGCAGTTTTCTTCATAGCCGTGGATGATCGCGTTTGTTACCGCTTCTGATACGACGGTCTTGATTTCCGTCAGCTCATCCATCGTCGGGTCGAGCTGTGCGATAAAAGAAGCAACTGTTACGCGCGCAAACGATTCGTTCTGACTGAGGGCTGAAAATTCAAGATGCATCTCGTTTTTCATGATGCCACCCCCAACGTTAAAAGCGCTTTTTGTTCTGATTGTTCGAACCTGATGATTTTAAACAGGCCGGACATGTCAAACAGACGTCTCACCGCGGGCGAAATCGCGCACACGACCATTTCTCCGCCGAGCTGTTTAATTTGTTTATAACGCCCTAAAATCACGCCGAGGCCGGAGCTGTCCATGAAGGTAAGATCTTCAAGGTTCAGCACGATGTGACGGATGCCGTCAGCCTCCAGCGATTCAGTAACCTTTTGTTTTAATGATTCTGCCGTATGATGGTCGAGTTCACCTGTTAATCGAATACAAAGCACGGATTCTTTGACATGAAAGTCAATTCCAAGGCTCATGCTCATTCCTCCTTGATATGATCGGATAATGAGTGTTTCGATTTTCGGGAAAGCAATTCCTTCACTATGACAAAACTAGTGCCCGTTCGCCACGATTATTTAAATTTTGTCCAATCCCCCATCGTGCGCTTCAGAAAAGTGAGAAAACCCGCTTTTTCCATGTCGTCTTTTGCCGTGACCGGGCTTTCAACGAGCACCTTTCCGTCTTTTTTCAGAACGAGGCTGCCGAGCACCTCTCCTTTTTTAACCGGAGCCGTTACATTGCCGTTGATTTTCACTTCTTTTTTTACTTTGTCCATGTTCTCTCCCTTTTTGGCCAGAAGAGAAATCGGCTCAGATGTGGTCAGCTTAACCAGTTTCTGTTTTCCTTTTTTTACTTTTACCGTTCCGACGATTTGATCCCGTTTGTACAGCGGGTGTGTTTTGAACTGGCTGAAGGCGTAATCAAGCATTTTGGTCACTTGGGCGTTTCTTTCTTTCGGAGTGCTGGCTCCGAAAACGACAGCAATGACCCTCATATTTCCTTTTTTAGCGGTGGCGGTTAAACAATACTTCGCTTCGCCTGTAAAGCCCGTCTTCACGCCGTCTACACCCGGATAAAATTTGATCAGCCGGTTTGTATTGACGAGCCAGAACTTTTTGTCTGTATTTTCTCTTAAATAATCCTCATACGTTCCCGTAAATTGAGTGATTTTATCATACTTTAATAATTCCTTCGCCATTTTCGCCATGTCATAAGCAGAGCTGTAATGGTCTTTTTCAGGCAGTCCCGTCGGGTTTTTGAAGGAGGTATCTTTCAATCCCAATTCTTTTGCTTTTTTGTTCATCCGGCTGACGAAATCCTCTTCTGAACCGGCGATATACTCCGCCATTGCGACAGATGCGTCATTTCCGGAAGCTATCGCAATTCCTTTGAGCATTTCTTTTACCGTCATTTCTTCTCCGGGTTCAAGGAAAATCTGTGATCCGCCCATGGACGCGGCATGTTCACTCGTCCTGACTTTATCGCTCATCTTTATTTTCCCTTTGTCAAGCGCTTCCATGATTAAAAGCATGGTCATGATTTTTGTCATGCTTGCCGGCGCCAGACGCTCCCGGCTGTTCTTGTTATAAAGAATGCTTCCCGTATCGCGTTCAATCAGCACGGCGCTTTTGGCTTCATGAGCGAGCTCCGATGTATGTTTTCCGTCCGGCTTTGCAAAAGCGGACGGTGCTGATGCCGTTAATAAAATGCCAATCAACAAAGTGGATATAAGACGTTTCATCTCCAAAGCCCTCCATTTCATAATCCTTTTTATTTTTTCCAAATCCGGTGGTTTTATACGCCTCATCTGGAAAATGTTTCGTGTTGAGGGCATAAAAAAACAGCTGCTTCCGAAGAAACAGCTGACTTATGCTGACTTATTTTTGAGATCGTGCGACTACGGCTTTTACAAGCTTCAAAAAGCCGCCTTTTACTTTTTCCGTCATTTCCATTACTTCTTCATGGGATAACGGCTGGTCAAGAATACCTGCCGCTGCGTTGGAAATGCATGAGATGCCGAGCACGCGCATCCCCGCGTGGTTGGCGACGATGACTTCCGGCACGGTCGACATGCCGACAGCGTCAGAACCCATCGTTCTTAAAAACCGAACCTCAGCAGGCGTTTCGTAAGACGGCCCCGTAACAGCTGTATACACCCCTTTTTGAACAGGAATGCCCAGCTCATCGGCCGTTTTTTCAGCCAAGCTTGACAGCTCTTTGTCATAGGCTTCTGACATGTCCGGGAATCTCGCTCCGAATTCAGCTTCGTTCGGCCCGATTAACGGGTTGGTGCCCGTAAAGTTGATGTGGTCTGTAATGATCATCAGATCGCCGGCGCGGAATTCAGTGTTGATACCGCCGGCTGCGTTCGTCACGACAAGAGATTCAACGCCGAGCGCCTTCATCACGCGGACGGGAAATGTGACCTGATCCATTGAGTAGCCTTCATAGTAATGAAAGCGGCCCTGCATCGCGATGACCTGCACGCCTTCAAGCGTTCCCATCACAAGCTGGCCGGCATGGCCTTCTACCGTTGAGACCGGAAAATCAGGGATCGTTTCATATGTAAGCTTGACAGCTCCTTCAATTTCATCGGCCAATACGCCGAGCCCTGACCCTAAAATCAGACCGATCTTTGGTGTTTCTTTCACGTGTTCTTTAATAAATGCAGCAGCACGTTCGATCTTTTGTTTCAAAAAAAGTCCCCCTACTGTAATCTTGATAAAAAGCTTTTTCCGTATTCCGGCTTTTCCGTTCTGAAATTATCCGCAATGGTTGCGCCGATATCGGCAAATGTATCCGCAAGCGGCAGCTGTTCAGTGTGTTTGTGCTTTTTGCTGTACACAAGAAGCGGCACATACTCCCGCGTGTGATCTGTGCCGTGATGGACAGGATCATTGCCATGATCCGCAGTGATGATAAGCAGATCGTCTTCTTTCATTTTCTCAAACACTTCCGGAAGCCTCGCGTCGAATTCCTCGAGCGCTTTTCCGTACCCTTCCGGATCGCGGCGATGTCCGTACAGCGCGTCAAAATCAACGAGGTTGGCAAAGCTCAGGCCCGTAAACTCTTCACCGAGCGTTTCAATCACTTTGTCCATGCCGTCCATATTAGATACCGTGCGGCGGGAAGATGTAATGCCTTCTCCGTCATAAATATCAGAAATTTTGCCGATGGAAATGACGTCTAATCCGCTGTCTTTCATTCCGTTCATTACCGTGCGGCCGAACGGTTTGAGCGCATAATCATGACGGTTCGGCGTGCGTTTGAAGCTGCCCGGTTCTCCGACGAACGGTCTTGCGATAATCCGGCCGACCATGTACTTCGGATCAAGCGTCAGTTCTCTTGCCGTTTCACAGATGCTGTACAGCTCGTCAAGCGGAACGACATCTTCGTGAGCCGCAATCTGCAGCACGGAATCTGCTGATGTATAAACGATCAGCGCACCCGTTTCCATATGTTCTTTTCCGAGCTCGTCCAGAATCGCCGTGCCTGAAGCCGGCTTATTTCCGATGATTTTCCGTCCTGAACGCCGCTCAAGTTCCTGAAGAAGTTCATCCGGAAATCCTTCCGGGAACACTTTAAACGGTTTTTCAATGTAGAGGCCCATAATCTCCCAGTGCCCCGTCATCGTATCTTTCCCGTTTGACGCCTCCTGCATTTTTCCGTAGTACGCAAGAGGGTGCTCCGTTTTTTCCACGCCCTTAATGTCTCCAATCAGTCCGAGACCGAGCTGCGCCATATGGGGCATATGTAAGCCGTTCATGTGCTCTGCGATGTGTCCGAGCGTATTTGCGCCTATATCATTAAAATCGGCGGCGTCCGGCGCTTCACCGATTCCGACAGAATCCATTACGATCAAAAATACCCGGTTATATTTGTATTCAGACATCATAAAAGCCTCCTTTTCTTCCATCTGTCCATTGTAGCTTACAGAGGTCAGACAACTCAAGTATAAACCGTTTACATTCTTGTTGACAATGCCGATTCAAATAATTAGAACCTTCTCTGTATTCCGCCAATCCGGCAAAAAAAGCCGCGGCCCCTCTGGCAGCGGCTCCTAAGCGCGCGGATGATACTGTTTGTACACGTCCTTCAGCCTTGTTTTCGTCACATGCGTATAAATTTGCGTCGTGGAAATATCGGCATGTCCGAGCATCTCCTGCACGGCGCGCAGATCCGCCCCGTTTTCGAGCAGGTGCGTTGCAAAGGAGTGCCGGAGCGTGTGCGGTGTCAGCTCTTTTTTAATCCCCGCTTCAAGCGCGATTTTTTTCAAGTTTTTCCAGAATCCCTGACGGCTGATCTGCCTGCCGTGATGATTCAGAAAAAGCGCTTCGGTTACGTTTTTCTTTAATAATTTCCCTCTGGCTTTTTCAATGTACGCTTCTATCGCATGAGAAGCGGCTTCACCAATCGGCACAATCCGCTCTTTCCGCCCTTTTCCGAAGCAGCGGACAAATCCCATCGTCAAATGGACGTCGGATAATTTCAGCTCGATCATCTCGCTGACCCTGATGCCGGTCGCGTACAGCAGTTCAAGCATGGCTTTATCCCTGAGACCGAACGGGCTGTCAAGCTTAGGCGTGTCCAATAACCGCTCAACTTCGTGAAGCGCCAATACTTTCGGAAGCGTCCGCTCTGTTTTTTGTGTTTCAATATGTACCGAAGGATCTTTATCCGCGGCTTTTTCCCTTAACAGAAATTGATGAAAAGACCGGATCGACGCCAAATGCCTCGCAGACGTCTTGCCGGATTTCCCGGAGTCCTTTATATGCTTTAAATATTGAATAATATGAAGACGGGTCACATCATTCCATGAAGTGATCTGAAGGCTTTCAGTTAAGAAGAGAGAATAACTTTTCAGATCACGCTCATAGGACATCATCGTATTTTGGGACAGCCCTCTTTCAACCCTCACATAATGGATGAAATCCTTAATTTGATCCTTCACTCTCGATCTACTCCCCGTTTTGGTAAAAAAAGATCAATCGGCCGAACCAGCCGTCTTTCTCCTCATGTTCCGTTTTGGCCACTTTGACGGCGGAGCCTTCCGGTTTATCGTACCGATGATAGTTTTCATACTCTGAATTCACCCATATCATAGCATAATAGAACAGCGCGGTAAAACCTGTGAACAGTATAAACACTTTGATCGTATCCGCGGCTGTTTTTAAGAATCTGCCCATCTTTCGATCGACCCTTTCTTTGGCGGCTGTTAGTACACCTTATGCCAATTTCAAAGGCTTTTATACATAAAAACAGCAAAAAACCCTTTCCTGGCAGAAAAGGTTCGTAGGCTTTTACTCTGTTTCATCCCCGCGGCAGCGGTGGCAGATTCCGTGAAAAGTCAATCTATGATCTTTAATTTTAAATTTCCAATCACGTTCAATCACTTCTTCAACGTCTTCAAGCAGATCTTCTTCAATTTCATCGACGGCTCCGCACTCCATGCACACCAAATGGTGATGAAAGTGAGCCGCGCCTTCTTTGCGAAGGTCGTAGCGGGATACGCCGTCCCCGAAGTTAATTTTATCAACGACTTTTAATTCTGTTAATAATTCTAATGTACGGTATACTGTAGCGAGACCAATTTCAGGAGATTTCTCTTTTACGAGGAGGTATACATCTTCTGCGCTTAAATGGTCTTCTTCGTTTTCAAGCAGCACTCTTACCGTTGCTTCCCGCTGTGGCGTAAGCTTGTAGCTTGACGAGTGCAGCTGCTTTTTAATTCGATCAATACGGTTTTCCATGTCTTTCCCTCCTACGCCGCATTCCATGACTCATTATAACAAAATACGCGCAGAGTTCCAACTATAATTATTATAAACTGATAAATAAAAGTATTATTTTGTGATAATCATTCTAAAATATGCGTGATGACAGCTTTTCCATAAACAGCGGAGACACGTACGCTTCGAGCAGCGAAGCGATGACCGAGAAGAAAACGATGAGAATCAGCACGAAGGCGTAGCGTCCGAACCATTGGATCGGCGCGTCATGAAGGCTGCGTTTGACAAACAGCTGCCGGATCAGTTTCAGTGAAAAAGCGATGGAGCATGTCCCCATGATAAGATATGCCGGAATGAGAACGATGTTTTGCGGCAGAACCGAAATAAATGACAGGAAAAACCCGTTCATCCCCATTTGATTCACTAAAAAACCGACCGTGAAGCCGACGACGATTCCTTTCAAAAACACCATAATGAAAATAACCGGAAGACCGATCACGGAAATACCGAGAATCCACATCAGCCCCAAATATTTTACATCATGAAAGACGGCCTGCCAAAACATTTCTGAAGCGCCGGCATGTTTTCCGTCAGACAGCTGTCCGAAAAACTTGCTTAAATAGTAATACAGATCTTCTTTCTGCGTGATGGTCATGCTGTTGACGATGATCGCCCCGAAAATGACCCCCATCAAAAACAAGACAAACACAAATATATAAAGTGACAGATGATCCTTTACATGGCGAAAAAACAGTTCTTTGTACGATTGTTTTCTCATACCGCTTTCCTCCCGCTAATCTATTGACTTGATTTAGTAGATTGTATGAAAGAAAAGAGAAAACATGACAGAGAAATCATAGAAAGGTGCGAGATTCCGGCATAAAAAAAGAACCCCCGTCATCACTCCGGTGATCATAGGGGTTCCTTTTTTTATGCTTTATTCTTTCAAGCCTGTCTTTTTTGGTTTTCGTCACTCTTTCATGGGTGCTGAAAGACGGCGCCGTCCCCCTTGACAGGACTGCGTCACGCATCCCGTTTCTTTTGAGATGCTCCCGCATTTTTTTCGTTTTGCTCTTCGCCATGTGCCAATCACTCCTTTTTCCCTTTTCTTTATCATAACAAAAAAATCCAGATGTGTTCATGAATACGGCTCATGTTTCGACCGGTAAGCGCGCAGAGACGTTTTGGCAGATGAATAGCTCCCCATTGCGGCGTATCCGTAAAAAAACCCCATAAAAATCCCCGCATACACGTGTTCATGATGACCGAAAACGATAGACACAACATTTCCGGCAGCAAGGGCAATCGTGGGAACGAATATGCCCGGAACCCGGCAGAACACTTTGATCAGCTGTGTAACGCATAAGACGACCGGCACGCCGATCACAGCATCCCAAATATTTGTATGGATCAGCGGAAAATAATCCACATTGACACCTCTTTTTTCCGTCTTTTGCTATCTGTTAGCCTGCCTAAGAATTCCGCTTCCTATTCATGAAAAAAACAGCACCGGCACATGTCCGGTACTGTAAGAGTTGTTTATTTTCCTGCCGCGGCCCGTTCTACGGCTGCTGATACGGCTTGATGCACGTCCGCATCCAAAGGCTGAGGCACGAGATCGCCGTGTTTTGTGCAAGAGGCGATGGCTTCTGCGGCCGCCACAAGCATTTCATGGTCGATTTTCTTGCTTTTGGCGTTCAGCGCGCCGCGGAAAATCCCCGGGAAGCCGAGAACATTATTGACTGAACGGCCGTCAGCTGCATAAGCGGCTCCGGCTTGTAATGCCTCTTCCGGTTCAATCTCCGGCTTCGGATTAGATAAAGCCAGAATGACGTGTCCTTTTCTGACATCCTCTTTTTTAATGAGACCCGGAACTCCTGTGGTGCTGATCACAATGTCACACGTGTCCATTAATTCTTTGATGCTTCCAAGCGGCTGACCTCCGTACTGAGCGAGGCGGTTCATTGCGTCTTCTGACTTGTCCGTTCCGCAGACCGCTTTGACTCCGTATGCCATAAACATGCGGCAGATGGCGACGCCTGCCGCGCCGAGACCGATCTGACCGACCTTCGCTTCTTTTAAATCAAGACCGGCGCTTTTACAAGCGGAAATGGCGGCGGCGAGCGTGACGACCGCCGTGCCGTGCTGGTCATCGTGCATAACCGGAATGTCCAGTTCTTCTTTAAGGCGGTCTTCAATGTCAAAGCAGTGAGGCGAACCGATATCTTCAAGCAGAATTCCGCTGAACCCCGGAGAAATATGTTTTACCGTGCGAATGATTTCTTCCGGATCAGAGGTATCGAGCAAAATCGGAATTCCGCTGATACCCGCCAGCTGGTCAAAAAGCGCGGCTTTCCCTTCCATTACGGGCATTCCGGCGACAGAGCCGATATTGCCGAGGCCGAGAATCGCCGTGCCGTCGGTGACAATGGCGACAGAATTGCTGATTGTCGTATAGATGGACGCTTTTTCAGGCTCGTTTTCAATCAGTCTGCACACATCGGCGACACCCGGCGTATAAACACGGCCAAGCTCAGCCAATGTCCGGATCGGCATTTTGCTTTTCATCTGAATTTTGCCGCCTTCATGAGCAGAGAGCACTTCATCTGAGACTGTATGAAGACGGATGCCTTCACCGAGAGCTTCAATGGCTTGAATGATTTCCTGCAGCTGCTCTTCATTTTCAGCCTGCACCGTAATGTTGCGCATTGTGTAGTTCGGGCCGACTTTAACGGTTTCAACTTCCCCGATATCTCCGCCCATCACTCCGATGGCGGTTGCCACTTTTCCGAGATTTCCGGGAACAGTCGGCGTTTCAATCATTAACGTCCGAATCATATGCTTTGTAATCATGAAATGAACCTCCTAACCCAATTTTTGAGATTGTAAGGATTTTTCTTTCGTGTACCAAATGAATTTCCCCGTGTATCCGTACAATATTGCCAGTCCGATAGATACAAAACTGAGCCACATGAACGGCAGATAAGAAAATGTGGATACGCCGAGAATGCCGGCCATATAGATGCCGTTATCAGACCACGGCACCATCCCTGAAGTAAGCGTGCCGCCCACCTCTGCGTTCCGGGATAAAACTCTTCTGTCAAGTTTCAGTTTATCATAACTGTTCTCCATGATTTTCGGCGTCAGAATCAATGACACGTACATCGCACAGCCGAAAATGTTTCCTAAAAGGGCGACGATCAATGTCGAAAGCGTTACATTTCCCGGTGTGGTCAGCTTTTTCTCAAAAGTTGAGACAATCACTTTTAATACGCCGAGCTTCTCAAGAATTCCTCCAAAACCAAGACCGAACAGGATAACGACTAACGTATCCAGCATACCAGTAATGCCTCCGCGGTTTAACAGGCCGTTTAAAAATTCGACGTCCGTTTTAATAGAAAAACCATTATAAGCAGTCGCGATGGCACTGGCAAAATTCATTCCCTGAAAGACGGAAGCCCAGATTGCGCCAAGCAAAGCACCGATGATAATAACGGGCATAGACGGCTTTTTCAAAATCAGAAGGACAACGACGACAACAGCAGGAATGAGCATCCATATATGAATGTCAAACGTTTTCTGCAATGAAGATTTTAAAAATTCCACTTTGTCGAGATCAATATTTTTTCCGCCGTATATAAATCCCGTTACGGTAAACAGAATGGCCGTAATAATATAGGACGGAATTGACAGATACATCATCGCTCTGACGTGTGACAGCACATCCACCTTAGAAAGCGTGGAGGCAAGCACCGTACTGTCAGACAGCGGTGAAAGCTTGTCTCCGAAGTAAGCGCCGGACAAAACGGCTCCCGCTACGATCGGAAGCGGTATACCCATTCCCTCTCCGATGGCAATCATGGCGATCCCCGCTGTACCCACGGTTCCCCACGACGTTCCGGTCGCAACGGACATAACGGAACAAATAACCAGTGTAGCAAGCAGGAAAACATGAGGATTAATAAACTCTAAACCATAATAAATTAACGTCGGCACAACGCCGCCGGCAATCCATGTCCCGATGAGCGCACCGACCGAAACAAGAATCAACACCGCTTCAAGACCGTTTGATATCCCGGTGACAATCGAATCCTGCAAGTCTTTATATGAATATCCCAGCCTGACTCCGAGAATAATAGCGAAAAACCAGGATATTAATAGAGCTAGCTGGATCGGCAGGTCTAAAAACACTGTGAACGATAAGACAAGTGCTAAAAACCCGAATAATAAGATAATTATTTCCAATAAATTTGGCAATCTGACCTCTTTCACAAGAAAATCCCCCTAGAAGAAAAAAGCTAAAACGCTTTCATCAAATGATATAACAAATTATACTATACTGCCTCATCCCTTTGTATGGCAACCGCCTATTCACTAAAAAACGTGAAAAGGCGGCTGTTGTTGCTTTAAAATTTATTTTTCTAATAGATCTTTTCCGGCAATTCCCGGTTTTGTCATTTCATACGGATTCAAAATGATATCCAATTCTTCTTCTGTCAGTACATCATTTTGAAGGCAAAGATCTCTTACAGATTGCCCCGTCATGATTGCTTCACGGGCAATTCGCGCAGCCGCTTCATACCCGAGGTGCGGATTGACCGCTGTAATGACGCCGACGCTTTTTTCCACGTATTGCTTCAGACGTTTTTCGTTGGCTTCAATTCCCGCCAGACAATGATCGGTAAATGAACGGAACCCGTTATTCATGATGCTGATGGATTGAAGCAGGTTAAATACGAGCACCGGCTCCATTACGTTAAGCTCCAGCTGGCCCGCTTCTGAAGCGAGGCAGATCGTATTGTCATTCCCGATGACCTGGAAGGCGATTTGGTTGATCAGCTCTGCCATTACAGGGTTGACTTTCCCAGGCATAATGGATGATCCCGGCTGACGGGCCGGCAGTGAAATTTCCGCAAGTCCCGCGCGAGGACCTGAAGCCATTAAGCGCAGATCGTTGGCGATTTTAGACATGTTCATCATGCATACTTTCAACGCGGCTGAAACTTCCGTATACGCATCAGTGTTTTGTGTGGCGTCAACCAAATGGCCGGCGCCGACAAGCGGCAGTCCGCTGATGTCAGCCAGGTGCTTCACAACCTGTTCTATGTAGCGCGGATCGGCGTTAAGTCCCGTACCTACGGCCGTTGCCCCCATGTTTACTTCATACAGATGCTGGCGGGATTGTTTAATTCGCTTTATGTCACGCTCAAGCACGCGGCTGTATGCTTCAAATTCCTGTCCGAGACGGATCGGCACAGCGTCCTGAAGGTGTGTGCGCCCCATTTTAATGACAGAATCAAATTGTTTCGCTTTATCTTTAAAGACACTGAGCATATGCGCCATCGTATCAAGGAGCTTATCCAAAAGTTTCAAGGTTGAAATATGGATTGCCGTCGGGAACACGTCGTTCGTCGATTGTGACATGTTGACATGTGTGTTCGGGCTGAGGTGAATGTATTCACCTTTTTTATGGCCCATGATTTCAAGAGCCCTGTTGCCGATTACTTCGTTGGCATTCATGTTCATGGACGTTCCGGCTCCCCCTTGGATCGGATCGACGATAAATTGGTCATGCCATTTTCCCTCAAGAATTTCATCTGCGGCCTGTACAATCGCATTTCCGATTCCTTCATACAGCCGTTTTACATCCATGTTGGCAAGCGCCGCCGCTTTCTTGACGATGGCGAGCGCATTAATCATTTCTTCGTGGATGCGGTATCCGGTAATCGGAAAGTTTTCTTTCGCGCGCAGCGTTTGTATTCCGTAATACACATCAGCTTCAATTTGTTTTTCTCCGAGGAAATCTTTTTCCTGACGATATTCTTTTTGCGCGTTTGTCATGCTAAAACCCTACTTTCTCTTTGTGGTAGTCATGTTTTTACAGTACAACGTCGTCTGCGATCGGTGTCTCCATAATGTTTTTGACTTCAGCCAAGTTGTGAGACTGGCCGAGCGCCCACATTAATTTCGGCACGATGGCTTCCGTGTTCATATTTCTGGAGCGGATAATGAGATCTTGATTGACTCTTCGGCCGACTTCATAGACGCTCATGTCCTCTCCTTCTTCAAGACATTGTGTCGTAATGACGACGACAATGCCGCTTTCAATCATTTCATTGACTTTGGCGAGAATGTCTCTTCCTTCAAACGGCACGCCGCCGCTGCCGTAGCTTTCAATGACGATTCCTTTGTACATGCCCTTTAATGCGTCAAACATTTCCGGTTTCAGCCCCGGGTGGAGCTTGAGCAGGCACACGTCCGTGCAAAGTGAAGTATTGACCGTAAAAGCATCGTCTTTTGGCATGTGCACTTGTTTGTTATATTCAATTCCGTTTTCGGTAATAAACGCGATGTACGGATAGTTAATGCTCTCAAATGCATCATAGCTTTTCGTTCTTAATTTAATGGCGCGTGTGCCTTGAATGACTCTGCCGTCAAATACGACGTATACGCCGCCCACCCCTTCACATGCGAAGCGGATCGCGTCCGTGATATTTTTTTTGGCATCGGTTTTTTGAAATGTAATCGGGATTTGCGAACCCGTAATGACGATCGGTTTATCAGCATGCTGAAGCATATAAGACAGTGCCGCTGATGTATAAGCCATTGTGTCTGTCCCGTGCGTAATGACGAACCCGTCATATGCGTCATATTTTTCTTTGACAGCATTTGCGATTTCGGCCCAGTATTCAGGCTGCATATTTGTGCTGTCGATGTTCATTAACGAATGGGTTTCCATCGTGTAATCGTTATCAAGTTTTGATACGTAGGTTAACAATTCGTCTGCTTTCACCCCGGGTGCAAGCCCGTTTTCTCCTTCGACTGAGGCGATTGTTCCTCCGGTTGTTAACAGCAATAATTTTTTCATACCCTGCACCTCTTCATCCATTTCTCAAGATGTGTTAAGCATTCGCTTTTCGCATACTTTTAATCAAATTATAGACAGACGAATGAAATTAATCAAGTGATTATTATTCAATTCGCGTACACTTTTGCATATCGATATGATATAATTTGCTCAAGTGAAAAGGAGCGGTTTTGAATATGAATTTAGATCGTTTAACTGAACTGAGAAAAAAGAAAAATTGGTCTCTTCAATATACGGCTGATCGTCTCGGCATCGCCAAAAGCACGTACGCCGGGTATGAATCAGGATACCGGCGTCCGTCATTCGAGGCGCTGGGCACGCTTGCCGATCTGTTTGACACGACGTGCGACGATTTACTGGGGCGCACTGAAAAAAAGGCGGAGCCGTTTGCCCAGACCATCGAATTAACAAACGCCGCACAAGGCCGCGGCACACTGACCGTTGACGGACAGCCGCTGAATCAGGATGAAATCATCGAATTGATTGCGTTTGTCCGCACGAAAAAGAAGGTGCAGGAGGAGCTCCTCTAAAAACCGGCTTTTACGGCTTGATTCGGCCGTACGTCCCTCCGCCCCCGGCCTCAAGGACAAGCTGCCCGGTGCGCGCTTTATGAATGACAGCCGCTATTTTAGGCTGGACGACACTCGCCAATTCCTCTTCTTGCGCCTGATGTAGAATCGCCATCTCCGTCCCGAAAGCCCGCTTCAGTTTTTCTAACGTTTTCGGCCCGACGCCGGGAATGAACTGCAGCGGGATTTGATGAATATACGGCGGCCGCGGCACGCGGCTTTTTTTCGGGCCGCTCAGTTCCTCCAGCCGTTCACTGACCCCTTTTGTCATTGTTTTCCCCCCGCACTCCGGACATGCGGAAGCTCCTTTTTCAACCGGGCTGCCGCAGCGGTCGCAAGCCGTCCGGTAATACTTCCCGAGCTTCGGGTTCAGCCCGTAATTCGCCGTGATTTTTCTTCCGTCCTTCCCTTTTAAAGCCAGCGAAAATTCCGTGAAATTCGCTTCTTTAAGAAGCATTTCATTATATTCTCTGCCGATTTTTCCTAAGGAATGCGCATCAGAATTTGTTAAAAATGTATACGGATCAAGTTCTGTTACCCGCGAAGCCATGTCGGTGTCGCAGCTTAATCCGAGTTCCGCCGCATCAATGAGCGCCGGGTCGAAAACCTCTGTCAAAGAAGATATGACCCCTTTTCCGTACAGGCTTTTATGCGGGGTGAACATATGGGCGGGAATAAACAGCCCGCCCAATTCCTTTGTTTTCCTTTGAAGATTCAAACCGGTTTCATAAATGCGCTGGGAACTGAGATGGATATTTTTAAGCCTTTTTGCGAGCCACTCAGAAAACATCTTCATTTCGGCAAGAGCCGGCATAAAGACGAGAACGTGAATCGGCCCGCGGCATGTGTGATCATAGATTTCAAGCTCACTGCCCAACAGAAGCGTCGTATTCCGATACCGGATGCCGCCTTCTTTCAGCTCACGGTATCTGCCTTCATCAATTCCGCGCTCGATTTCTTCTATGACTTCCGGGGAATGGCAGTCGATGATGCCCAATAGTTCAATTCCCTTCCCCTCACTGGCTTCTTCTAAAATCCGGTGCAGCGTCAACGTTTTGGCCCCGGTGATTTTGACCGGTTTTCCCGTATGGGTGCGGCCGATATGAATATGCAGATCCGCATAGATGGTTTTCATCATTTTTCCTTCAGCGCTTCTTTCAGCTGGAGATACTGAATCGCGTACGCCGTTTTTGCGTCATACACCCTGCGGGATTCAATCAGCTTCACGGCCTCTTCAAGCGTGACCTGCATGACTTCGACAAATTCATCCTCATCCAGCTCTCGTTTTTCTTCCAGCGGCGAAAGCCCTTCCGCAAGAAAGAGATGCACGATTTCATCAGCAAACCCGGGTGATGTATAAAAAGCGGTGATTTTCGTCAAGGTTTCCGCCGTATATCCCGTTTCTTCCTCGAGCTCTCTTAACGCCGTATGTTCCGGCTCTTCTCCCTTTTCAAGCTTCCCGGCCGGAATTTCAACGATTGTCCGTTCCAGCGGCTTTCTGAACTGGTTCACCAAAATGATTTTTCCTTCCTCGGTCACCGCAAGTACGGCCACCGCTCCCGGATGTTTGACGATTTCCCGCTTGCTTGTTTTTCCGTTCGGGAGCTCTACATCCTCTAAGTAAAGATCTATGACTTTCCCGTCATACAGCTTTTTTTTCGCAAGTGTTTTTTCTTCTAAATGTTTCATCATGTCATCTCCCGTTCTGTCTCTCTATTATGCCTCATATATTTTATCATACATGCATGAGAGGGAGGTGCTTTTCGATTGAAGGTGTATCGGAAGGATAAGAGTATCGTATTGGTCGGAAAGGCGTGGGAAGTGCGGGCTAAACTGAAAGAATACGGACGGACATTCCGCTATGTCGGAGATTGGATCACCGGGCCTTAACAGTTGAAAACTTCGCGCCTTTATATTACGGTCAATAAAAGACTATAAAAAGGAGCGAAACGATGAGAAAACGCACACTGGGACATTCTGATTTAGAAATAAGCGAAATCGGGCTCGGCTGTATGTCGCTGGGCACGGATAAAGCTAAAGCGCTGTCTATTTTGGATGAAGCGATCGAGCTTGGAATCAATTATTTAGATACCGCTGATCTTTATGATTTCGGCAGAAATGAGGAAATTGTCGGGGAGGCCGTCAAAAACCGCAGGCACGACATCATTTTAGCCACGAAAGCCGGAAACCGCTGGAATGATGATAAAGACGGCTGGCATTGGGACGCTTCCAAAGGATACATAAAAGAAGCGGTCAAAAACAGCCTGCGCCGGCTGAAAACGGACTATATCGACCTTTATCAGCTGCATGGCGGCACGATGGAAGACCATATTGACGAAACGATCGAAGCTTTTGAGGACTTAAAACAGGAAGGTGTCATCCGGTATTACGGCATTTCCTCGATTCGTCCGAATGTTATTAAAGAATATGTGAAAAAATCAACTATCACCAGCGTTATGATGCAATACAGCCTGCTGGACCGGCGCCCCGAGGAGTGGCTTCCCCTTTTAGAGGAGAACGGAATCAGCGTAGTCGCAAGAGGGCCTGTCGCTAAAGGGCTTCTTACGGAAAAACCGCTTGATCAAGCGGCTGCAAGCGTAAAAGAGAACGGCTATTTAACATATTCTTTTGCAGAACTGGCGGAAACCAAAAAAGCGATCAGCGCTGCCGCACCTGACTTGAGCATGACGGAGCTTTCTCTTCAATACTTGCTGTCACAGCCGGCCGTCGCTTCTGTCATCACCGGAGCCAGCTCACTTGAGCAGCTGAGAGAAAACTGTTCGGCTGCAGAGGCCCGGCGTTTAAGCAGCCATGAAATCAAAGCCCTGCAATATCATACAAAACGGGACGTATACGAAGCCCATCGTTCTTAAACAATAAAACCGGCACCTTTTCAGATGCCGGTTTATTTATATTTGTGCCAATCGAGACTGCTTTCATTCAGCAGCTCTTCAAAGCTTTTATGTTTTTCTTTTTCTTTTCGTTTTCTGATTTGTTCCGCCTTTTGCTGCGCCTGCTTTTTCTCGTCTTCTTCCTTCAGCTCACTTTTCATTTGCAAAAGCCTGGCCTTCAGATCTTCCTCCAGATCGTCTTTTAAGCTGTGTTTTTCTTTAGGCAGCTGCTTTTTCATCATTACGCCCCCCGTATCTGAATATGGTGAAGCAAGTGTACCACGGAGCGCCGGAGGCCGACAACGTTCACGGTCCCAAAAAGCCGGAGGAAGGATTTTTCATATTAAAGGAGGGTGCCTGTGTGAAAAAATGGCTGGCGGTGTTTGGTTCGGCTTGCGCAGTCTTTTTGGCTGCCGGATTCGCTTTTACGAATCTGATTATGTTTATGAAGAAAAAGACGGATGAAGATATCATGAAAAAAGAAACGGCGGACGGGCATGATAGATTTGATTCCTTTCAGGCCATGGAAAAAGAAGAGGCCGTCATCCTGTCACGCCACGGGTATGAGATCAAAGGCTTTTACGTCGCCCCGCATCATACGGCAAACACCATGATTATTTGTCACGGCGTTACCGTAAATTCGTTCAATTCATTGAAATACATGGATTTATTTTTAGATTTAGGCTGGAATGTGCTCGTATATGACCACCGCGGGCACGGAAAAAGCGGCGGCAGAACGACGAGCTACGGCTATTTTGAAAAAGATGATTTGGAAGAAGCCGTGAATTGGGTGAGACACAAAACCGGAGACGGCGGTCAAATCGGCATCCACGGGGAATCGATGGGAGCGGTGACGGCCTTATTATACGCGGGCGGGCATCAGGATGAAAACGGCGCTGATTTTTATATTGCGGACTGTCCGTTCGCAAGCTTTCGCGATCAGCTCGCCTACA
The DNA here is from genome assembly GCF_032461585.1 of Bacillus sp. IS1. Taxonomy (NCBI): domain Bacteria; kingdom Bacillati; phylum Bacillota; class Bacilli; order Caryophanales; family Bacillaceae; genus Bacillus; species Bacillus sp. IS1. The sequence goes on from NZ_JAWCWR010000001.1 coordinate 1,277,302, forward strand.
GGCTGAAGCGGGAGTTCCGGCTGCCTCCGTGGCCGCTTCTGCCTTTGGCTGATTTCTTTTTGCGGATGAGAGAAGGATACCGTATCCGTGATGTATCTCCTCTATCGGTTATCAGCCGCATCCGGCAGCCCGTGCTGTTTATTCACAGTAAGGAAGATGATTATATACCTCCCGCTTCTTCCGAATTGCTGCACCGCAGAAAACGCGGCCCTAAGATGCTCTATCTGGCCGAATCGGGCGGGCATGCCATGTCGTACACCAAAAATCCGGAGAGCTACCGCAAAGCCGTTCAAACCTTTTTAGATACCATGACGCAAACGTAAAAAAGCGAAAGAACGTATGCTGGTTCTTTCGCTTTCCCGTCATAAAACGTCGGTAATCCCGTCCATATTTTCTCCGATCCAGTCAATGGCGAGGTCGATTGTCGTAAACTCCTGCGCTTTGAAGGTCATCTCATCCTGAAGCAGCCAGACATCCTTCTGAACGGATTCAGCGCCTCCGATGGACCAGTGCAGCAGACTGTACGGATGGTTGTTGTTCAAAAAGGATACCCACGTTTTATGCTGTGCCGTCTGTTTAATGGCTTTCAGCTTTTGATTCACTTTCCGTTTCTCCCTGCTTTACTAATATGCTCATTCTCGGGCTCAGCATCTCTGCCGGGCTTTTTAAGACGAGCGTTTTTGCCTTTTCATTGTAATCGATTGTCATTTCCTCGTCAAAAAACACTTTTTGTGAGGTCTGGATGTAAAGCGGAAGTCCGTTTGTTTCAATGGCTTCGCATTGTCCCGTTAATTTGTCCGCCAGCCAGATGGTCGGCACGCCGCTCACCGCGCACCCGCAGCCTTCTGCGTCATAGCGGAGCTGCGCTTTTTTCCCCGGGTTGGCGTCCATCGCCTGCTGAAGTGTGTGTTTCGCCGCATCCGTCACATGTATTTGCATAGATGATCCTCCGTTTTTCATTTTCGCCATTGTAGCATACCGAGCCGCTGTATGCATTGTTTCTGCTTTCTTTACAGCAGCCCGCTCTCCCAGTCCTTTGCCTCTTGTTCAGCCGCCTTGATCCAGGCATTTTTCCCTTCACTATACTTTGCCATATCGTATGGGTATGTCTTAGCGAGGTGCCGTTTCAGTTCCATGTATTGAGCCGCTTTTTCAGGCTTTGCGGTGAGGTAATCCCGGAACAGCAGATGACGCTTCACGTCCGGATGGCCTGTTTCGTATATGTGGACGTGGTGTGTGCGCTTGTTGCCGCCTTTTTGAAAGAAACGCCGGCCCTCTATCCCGTTTTCCCCTTTTGCCTCATAGCCGAGTGCTTCCAGCTGCGGACTGAATCGGTCGGCATCCAAAATATCTTTGACCTCCGCCAATATATCGATGACGGGTTTGGCGGCCATCTGCGGGATGGAGGTGCTGCCGATGTGGCTGACAGAATGAAGTGCTGGGCCGAAGATTCGGATCAAGTCCGCCTTCTCTCTTTCAAACATTTCTTTCCATTCCGGCTTGTACGGAACAACTTCCGCTTTCCTCTTCGGATAAAGATGAAAAAACGAGAGGGTCAGCCCTTCCGGCGTCTCAATCTGTCCGGCTTCTGTGAACCCGGTTTTTACATAGAGAGAGACTGCCGGAACGTTTTGGCTGGCGGTAGCCGCCTCTATTTTTTGAGCGTCCCGGTTCTCGTCTATCACAAATTGAAGAAGCGCCCGTCCGATTCCTTTCCGAAAGGCGGACGGGTGCACCGTCAGCCTGCATATGACAAGGTCATATCCCTTTTTTTCATACGAAATGACGCCTGCAAGCTGATCTTTTTCCTTGAAACCGGCAAACGTCTCCCGTGACCGCTGTATATCATCGGGTGTTTCATGCAGGGCGGGAATGCCGAAAAAGCCGATCAGCTCAGCTTCTTTTTGATAAGAGCAGCGCTGAACCGCCGCAATTTCCCGCGCGGTCTGTTCTTGTGTATGCTGTAAAAATGTAATCAATCTTCCGCCCCTTTTGACGCAAACATCCGCTGTGACTCCGTCTTCGTAATGCGGACCGCGTACGCTTCATACCAGGCGCTTTTTCCTTTTTGTTTTGCCGCCTGGTGGTCCGTATGATCTTTCCACCTTTTAATCGCCTCCAGGCTGTCCCAGTAGGAAACCGTGATGCCGCAGCCGTTTTCCTCCCGAACGCTTTCCGCGCCTAAAAATCCCGGCTGTCCGCCTGCCAAATTCATCATGCGCTCTGCCGTATGTTCATATTCCTTATCATATTTTCCCTTTATTGATGAAAAAATGACCGCATAATAGGGCGGTTTGGGCGTGTCAGCTAAAAAACCCATATTCATCCCCCTCTACATATATTTCACAAACAGAATCCGGTCTTCTCCCGGGCCGTCATAATTCGCAAAAACAGGGATTCCGTTTACGGTTTTGGTTCCTTTTTCAGCTTCAAAGCCTAATTTTGTATGATAAGCGATTGATACTTTATTGACAGGCGCCGTCACGCAATTGACTTTTGTGCAGCCCCTTTTCTTCACCGTCTCCATAAATCGGTCGTAGAGCTGTTTTCCAATTTGCATTTTTCTGAAATCCGGATGCACACCGGAAAAATGAATGTAGGCTGTCTCAGGGTCTGATTGTGACTGAAAACCGATTAAAAAACCGGTCATTCCCTCCGGCCCGTACGTGATAAAGCTTGTGTCCTGAAAATGTTCAAAAAACAAGCGCGGCAGTTTGTCTTTCATCTGCCTGCCGCCCCACCATTCATTCAAAACAGACGTAACCATTTCATAGTCTTCAGAGGTAATTGTTCGAATATCCATTATCGATTGACTCTCCTTTTCGTCCGGCAAAATGAATGTCAGCTCTTCTCATTGGAATATAAAAAATTATATGTGGGTTGTTTGCAATTGTAAATGATTTCTTTTCAAGCAAACGAATCAGCACGCCTTCCAGCCGGGGAATGATTTACCAGTATAAACGTGATCATTGTTCGGGTACAATGAAAAACAGAACAAATGTTCCCGGAGGTTTTTTTATGGCTGATATTCTTCTTGTTGATATGCAATCGTTTTATGCGTCTGTGGAAAAAGCGGAAGCGCCTCATCTCAAAAGCCGGCCCGTGATTGTCTCGGGAGATCCCGAAAGACGCAGCGGCGTCGTGCTTGCGGCTTGTCCGCTCGCCAAACGATACGGCGTAAAAAATGCCGAACGGCTGTGGGAAGCGCAGGCCAAATGTCCCGACGCCGTTATTGTCCGTCCGCGGATGCAGCGGTATATTGATGTATCCGTCATGATTACCGAACTGTTTGAACGGTATACCGATCTTGTAGAACCCTACTCCATCGATGAGCAGTTTCTCGACGTGACCGGAAGCAGGCGGCTGTTCGGTGATCCTTTTACAATTGCCAAAAGCATTCAGCAAGCGATTATGCGTGAATTCGGAATTTATGCCCGTGTCGGCATCGGGCCGAATAAGGCGCTCGCGAAAATGGCTTGCGACCATTTTGCCAAAAAAAACGCATCCGGCATCCACAGATTGGATATGTCAAATATCAGGCAGGATCTGTGGCCGCTGCCGGTCGGAAAATTATTCGGCATCGGAAAACGGATGGAGCATCATTTAAGACGGATGGGCATCAGCACAATCGGCGGGCTTGCCGGGCACCCAGCCGAACTGCTGAAAAAACGCTGGGGCATTAACGGCGAATTGCTTCAGCGGACAGCCCGCGGCATCGATCCCTCTCCGGTCACCGTCAACACGCACAGCCGGCAAAAAGCGATCGGCCATAACATGACCCTCCCGAGAGACTACAGCCGCTTTGAGGATATCAAAGTCGTGCTGCTGGAGTTAAGCGAAGAAGTGGCCCGCCGCGCCCGTTTCAAACAATACATCGGCCATACGGTTTCGGTCAGCATCAGAGGCGCTGATTTTGAATTCCCTTCAGGTTTTCACAGACAGAGAAAGCTGGTGTCTCCGACTAATTTCGGAATGGATATTTTTAAAGCGGCGGTCAAGCTCTTCAAAGAGCATTGGAACGGTGAGCCCGTCCGCAGCGCCGGCGTCTCCCTTTCCCAGCTGGAGCCTTGTGATTATGTTCAGCTGAGCCTGTTCGATGCCCAGGAAAAAAAGATCAGTCTCGGCAAAGTATTGGATGATATTCATGAGCGGTACGGCCCTGCGTCGCTCCTCCATGCCGCTTCACTGACAGAGGCCGGCCAAGCCTTTCACCGGGCTGAAAAAATCGGCGGGCATTACAAATAATTTGAGGTGATATACATGAATCCGAACAAATTAACACCCGGGTATAATGTCATGTGGGAATCAAGCCGGATGATGCTGCCCGAACATCGGGAGCAGCTGCTTGCAAAAAAACGAAAAGAACGGGAATTCCGGCCTCCGGAACTGAGCGAGGAGCAACTGAACGACATGAACCGCATCATTGCGGCGTCAATTGAAGAAGACAGGGCCATTTCGGTCACCTACGCTTCCGCACACGGCCCCCGCCGCTTTTGGGGCTGGGTAAAACAAGTGATGCATGACGAAAAACGTTTAAAAATCATAAACGATGAAGATGCGTTAACGCTGCCGTTTCATCGTATTCTCTCAGCTGAATTGGAATAAAATTCCCACCCCAGCCTGACAGAAAATATGATAGAAGAGTGGGAGGATCACATGATATTTAGTAGAATAAAGATGAATGACAAGAATAGGAGAATATATGATGGATCAATTTATAGAAAAAATGCTGGGACAAGCCCTCCGCCAGTATGGACGGAATGTGTCGACAGATCCGCTGAGCCCCTATGAAAAACAGAGTTTAAAAAAAGCTTTAGAAGAAAGAAGGAATGAAGAACCCGATGAGGATCTCCATGCCCATGTAGAAGATATTATCTACGATTACGTCACCAATCAGGGGCAGTTTTCCTGACACGGACGTTTATGCGCCGGGCGATAAGGGAAACGTCCGAGAGTAAACCCTTAAAGATTGCGTGGTGCAGGATATGCCTGTCGGGCCTTATTTCAGGATCGGCTATGCCGTTCTTCTGTTATTTCTCATCATTTATCTCGGAACATTAATAGACTTTTTGTTCCAGCCTGTTGTGATTACGGTTAAAACCTTGTTTCCGCCTATTGTATTATCGGGCGTCCTTTACTATTTGTGCCGCCCGCTCGTCAGAGTGCTGCATGCGAAATTAAAGCTGCCCGAAGGAATCGCGATTTTAGCGATTTATGCGGGAACAGCCGGCCTTTTTGTCCTCTTCCTTTATACGGCGGGCCCTGCCGTTCAAAAACAGTTTACAGCCTTCACAGATCATATTCCGGAGCTTTCCGCAAAAGCTGAAAATTGGATCGGGCATCTTCAGGACAGCAAATGGTTTTCCCGGCTTCAGCATGGGGATTCCTTTAAAAAATTAGCAGACAAAGCCGCAAATTATTCCGGTTCAATCGCTGATTCTCTCAGCAGCCTGGCCGGTACGGCTGCCAATGCCGCCATCACCGCCGCCATTATTCCGTTTGCGCTGTATTACATGTTAAAAGAAGGACACAAAGCCCCCCGGCGACTGCTGCGGCTTCTTCCGGAAAAACATCAAAAAGAAGGAAAACAAATCCTTCGGGACATGGATGAAGCTCTCAGTTCATACATACAAGGACAGCTGCTCGTCAGTTTTTGTGTCGGCGTTCTCGTCACAATCGGCTATTTTATAATCGGGCTCGATTATCCGCTCGTTCTGGGCGCGTTCGCCATGGTGACAAACCTGATTCCGTTTATCGGGCCTTGGATCGGCACATTTCCCGGAGTCATTGTCGGATTGTTCGATTCACCGACCGAGGCGGTGCTGGTGATTACGGTCGTCGTCATTGTCCAGCAGCTTGAAAGCCAGCTGATTTCCCCGCAAATTATGGGACGGAAGCTGGACATTCACCCGCTGACCATTATTTTTCTTCTGCTTGCCGCCGGCAAATTCTCAGGAATTGCCGGGATGCTGCTGGCCATTCCGGGATATGCGGCCGCAAAAGTGGTCATAAGCCACATGCAGAAACTATTCATTCTCAGAAAAACACAAAGCTAGGAGAGAAATGATTCATCCCCCATGTCTTCACATCGGTCAAAATGAAAAAACGGCGGGCTGAAGAAGCCCGCCGCACACGGAGGTAAAAAAGATGAACATCGGTGATGTCATTTTTCAATTGATTTCATTTATTGCAGCCGCGGTTTTCCTGTTTGCCGTGATATACGTATTCAGAAGCTTGAACAAGCGCCGCATACAATTGGACAGAATCGAAAAGAAACTCGACGCGCTGCGCGAAGAAAAAAACGAAAAGTTATAGTTCATTCAGAAGCAGGAGCAACGAGCTCCACTTTTATCCGATCCGGGTCCTCCGTGTATACGGCGTAATGCGCGCTTCCGCCTGCATATGGATGGCGGTCCCTGTAAAGCACGGGGCATCCTCTGGCAAGCAGCTTTTCTGTCATCTCGTCAACCTGCTCTCTTGATGCAGCATGAAAAGCCAGATGGTTCAGCCCGACCCGGCATCTGTGGTACTCCGGTGTTAAAAAACGCTCCTCTGTCTGTACAAGCACAACATAAAATCCTGCGTTTTTCCAGCTGATGCCGGAGTCCCAATTTTGAAATTCCCTATAACCGAGCTCACCTAAAAACCATCCCCAAAACCGGGCGGAGGCTTTCAAGTCAGATACATACAACTCAATATGATGTATCATAATATTCGCTTCCTCCTCACATCACACCCGCCTTACCAGCACCTCTTCAACTTTATGGCCATCACCTTTTCTCAAAATCAAATCCGATCTGAATTTTGTCGGCAGGATATTTTCATACAGATTCGGACGGTTGACGCTCTCCCAAATGGAGGCGGCCATGGTATCCGCTTCTGCATCAGACAAATCCTTAAATTTATGAAAATAAGAAGCCGGATCCTGAAAAGCGGTTTCTCTTAAGAGGCGGAAACGCTCCAAATACCACGTGAAAATCCGGCTTTCTTCGGCATCCACATAGATCGAAAAATCAAAGAAATCGGATACAAAAATCCGCGGATCTTCCCTGTCGTCCTCTAATGTAGGCGACTGCAGGACATTGATTCCTTCGATAATAACGATATCCGCACCTTCGACAACCTCGACGGCGCCCTCTTCCCTGTCATACGTAAGATGGGAGTATACGGGCGCCTCCACTCTCTCTTTCCCTGACTTTATATCGTTCAGAAACTCAAGCAGCGCTTTCACGTCGTAGCTTTCCGGGAATCCCTTTCTGGACAGAAGGTTTTTCCTTTTTAATTCCGCCGTCGGATACAAGAAACCGTCGGTTGTCACCAGGCTCACCTTCGGCCTGTCCGGCAGACGGGAAAGAAGCTTTTGCAAAATTCTCGCCGTCGTGCTTTTGCCGACGGCGACGCTGCCCGCGATTCCGATGATAAACGGGATTTTCGCTGAATGCGGATGCTTCAGAAACACATTGACATGCTGATTCCGTCTTGCGGCAGACGTGACATGAAGATGGAGCAGGCGCACAAGCGGAATGTAAATCGTTTCTACTTCTTCCACCGACAGGTAGTCATTCAGCCCTTCTACGGCCTTGGCTTCTTCCTCTGAAACGGCAATGGAAAGATGGCCGCCGAATCCGGCCCACGACTCGCGGCTGTGCTGCGTATACAATGTATGTAAGTTCAATTCTTTACTTTTCACAATTCACACCAATCTCTCTGTATGGCTTTCCGATAAAAAAACAAACGCTTACAAAGATTGTAACGGAAAACCGCTTCACTGTCTGCCCATTTTTTTCACAAATGAGGAACCGATCCGGCTGTACTCTTCCATTTCCTCCTCCGGAACCATGCTTCCGCCGGTGCTCCACACAAGGTGCACGGCATTTTCCATCTCAAGCCCCCGTTCTTTTATATAACGGTTTCCGGCTTCGGTCTGAACGACCTTGACGGCTCCGGCCAGTCCGGCGAGTGCAGAGGGTTCAAGGCTCTTATTCTCGGACACCCTTAATTGATAAAGCAGCGAAAAAAGCGTGCCGTCATCGGCGGTATAACAGCCGCTGAGTATAGGTTCCATCAGAGGGCCGGCCAGTCCGGACGGCCTTCCCACCGCAAGTCCGTCGGCGGCCGTTTGATTATCAAGACCGATATCCTGCACGCTGATTCCGTCATGCAAGCCGGAAAACAGTCCTAACAGCATACACGGTGAATGCGTCGGCTCACCGAAAAAAATATGGACATGCTCGCCATAGATCAGCTTTAGCGCAAGCGCGACGCCGCCCGGGCCTCCTCCGACCCCGCACGGCAAATAAACGAAAAGCGGTTCATCTGCATCAGGCTTTATGTTCATTTGATCGAGCTGCTTTTTCACGCGGCTTCCCGCAACGGCATACCCCAAAAACAGATCCCGGGAATGCTCATCATCAATAAAATAACAATAAGGGTCCTGCTTCGCCTGCATGCGCCCCTCTTTGACAGCCAGACTGTAGTCTGCTTCATATTCGATGACGCGAACCCCCTTTTCCCGGAGCAGCTCCTTTTTCCACTGCTTTGCGTCACTGGACATATGAACGGTCACACAAAAGCCGAGCTTCGCGCCGATTATGCCGATACTCAGACCTAAATTGCCCGTAGAGCCGACGGCTATAGAGTATTTTGAGAAAAAAGCGGTAAACCGTTCTTCAGTCAATATGCTGTAATCGTCGTCTGCTGAGAGCATTCCCGCTTTTACCGCGAGGTCTTCGGCATGCTTCAGCACTTCATAAATCCCGCCGCGCGCTTTAATAGAACCGGAAATCGGAAGTTCGTCGTCGCATTTCAAAAGCAGACGCCCGGGGAAAGCCTGAGCGGCGCTGTGTTCCAGATGCTTCTTCATTTCATTGACCAAGACAAGCGGAGATTCAATGAGGCCTCCCTCCGCTTCCGTCTCCGGAAAAGCCGACGCGATATAAGGCGCAAACCGGCGCAGCCTTTCTTCCGCTTCGGCAATCTCCTGTTTCCATTCAGCACCATGCTTTACTGGATCATCGGTTTTATGCGGGTTGATCCAAAATACTTCACGCGCCTCCGCCATTTGCCTGACGAAAGGCTCTGCCATCAATGCCTTGCGTATATCCCGGTCGGACATTCCTTTTTCCCCCTTGTTACTTTTTCTTTAATGCGCGGCCGGCCAGTTTTTCTGTAAACGATGGGAAAAGCTGATACAGCTTCGTCCCGAGGCTCATCCATCGCGGAAGATTCATTTCCCGTTTATCCGTCAGAATCACGGATGTAATGCGCTCTGCCACATGGTCGGCATCAAGCATCCATCTGCCGACGCTTTTCACATAACCGCCCTCTTTATCTGCAATTGTAAAGAAGTCTGTTTTGATCGGACCGGGATTAACCGTTGTCACAGCTACACCCGTACCGGCCAGCTCAAGCCGCAGCGCATTGGAATACCCTAAAACGGCGTGTTTCGTAGCGGAATAAAGGCTTGATTTCGGCGTCGCCAATTTGCCGGCCTGTGAGGCGATATTGATAATATGGCCGCTTTTCGCATGAAGCATCACAGGAAGACAGGCCTTCGTACAGGCGATTAATCCGAAGACGTTGACTTCAAACATTGACTTCATATCATCCAAAGATGAATCAGCGGCCGTTTCAAAAATGCCGAAGCCGGCGTTGTTGATTAATACGTCAACATGACCGATCAAACGCCTTACGTTTTCAGCCTCTTCTGCATGCCGGACGTCAAACGGAATGACATCACACTGCCCGCCGCGCGCGGTAATCGTCTTTTTCACTTCCTGCAAGCGGTCCTCCCGCCTCGCGGATAAAAAAACATGAGCTCCTTCTGCCGCGCAGGAATATGCAAGCCGTTCTCCGAGTCCGCCGGATGCTCCGGTGATCCAAATCCGCTTATCCGTTAATCTGCCCATTTCCTTCACCCCTTCACAGCTTTAAACATCAGAGTGTTCCCCGACTGAAAGGATACAGCCTTCCCGTCGGCGGCCAGCACGTCAAGATGGCCGATCGTTTCTGACATCGTTAAAAACATTTCATTTTCATACACAGCCGGAAACAGCCGCCGGCATACCTGGAAAGCCGTCAGCGTTTCCTCTGACAACAGGCGCAGCACATATTCCGACCGGTTTCTCTGTTTTTCAAGCCGCCTGTCAAAAGCAGGCTTTACGTCTGTCAGCAGATCGCCGTGTCCCGGATATAAAAAGGACGGGTTTACGTCATACAGCCGCTTCATTGAGTTCAAGTAGTCGAGCATCGGGGCCGCGCGCACGCCCCCCTTTTCCGGAGCTTCCAGAATCGGATTGGTGGAGCTGTTGGACAAAAGCAGATCGCCGCTGAACATTTCACCGCTTTTTTCATGGTAGAGCGCAATGTGAGAAGCGGCATGACCCGGGATTTCGAGCACCGTCCAGCCGTTAAGCCCGTCAATTTTTCCGCCTTCTCCCACTGTTTTCGTTAACGGACGGTTTGCAGAAAATAAGTATGACAGCTTAACTGTTTTATGTATGTCTTCAGGCGTCAGGGGAACGTCCATTTCAGTCATAAGCGACAGAAAAAAGTCCTCCTGCCGGGCGATATACGACTGATCCTGAGTAATGTATCTGTCATTCAGCGGATGCCCTATTACTTCCGTATCCTCAGAAAAAAGGTGCAGCAGACCTGAATGATCTGCGTGATGATGAGTGAGCACCACCTGTTCTATATCCGCCGCAGAAACCCCGTGTTCCTTAAGCTGCAATGAGAGCGATTCAGCCGCTTCCTTTGTATTCGGGCCGCAATCAATAAGGGTTAAGGCTTCATCTTTTACTAAATAAACGATAACGTCGCCGACTGCAAACGGAGTCGGCACACGTATCGGAATGATCTTTCTCGCTGCCATGTTTACGCTCCTTCGTTCTTTTCATTCCTGAATAATCATATTTTAGCGTTTTCTTTTCACTGTGTCATTATTGCCGCATATCGGAAAAAAAGATTGACATCCCGCTCTTGCGCATAGCATAATGAACAACAAACTAGAAAACACGGAACGCGATGACGAGGAACTAGTATATAAACAACGGCAGCAGAGAGCAATGTCCCCGGCTGAAAGACATTGCGGCCCTCTTGTTTACAGAACCTGCCCTCAGAGCGGTTAGGAAAACCTAAACGTATCCCCTCGTTACGGGATTTGAGCTGAGCACGGCTGATTCGTGCTAATGTAAGGTGGTACCGCGAAACCTTTTCGTCCTTTTTGACGGGAAGGTTTTTTTGTGTTTTGAGAAGAAGGAGGATTTATATGAAGAAAATCGGTTTTATCGGGGCCGGATCAATGGCGGAAGCAATGGTGAACGGACTGCTGCAAAGCGGAATGACAGCCCCCGGACATATATATATGACAAACCGGTCAAATGACAGCCGGCTTGAAGAGCTCCAAAAAACGTACGGAGTGAAACCGTGCCGGGATAAAGAAGAGTTTTTCAGCAATACCGACATTATCGTTCTCGCCTTTAAACCGAAAGATGCGGCAGAAAGCATTGAGAACATTCGCGAATACGTGAAAGATCAGCTTGTGATTTCTGTCATCGCAGGGCTGACGATTCACACGATTCAGCAATATTTCGGCAGAAAGCTCACCATCATCCGGGCGATGCCGAATACATCCGCGGCCATTCAGCAATCGGCGACCGGTTTTTCCGCAAGCTCCGAGGCGAGTGAAGCTGAAATCCGGACGGCAAAAGAGCTTCTGGAAACAATCGGAGAAGCGACGCGCTTTGAAGAAAAACACCTTGATGCCGTCACAGCCATTGCCGGAAGCGGTCCCGCCTATGTGTACCGGTATGTCGAAGCGATGGAAAAGGCCGCCCTTCAAGCCGGCCTGCCGGAAGAAACGGCAAAAGAGCTGATTTTACAAACCATGGCCGGGGCGACGGAAATGCTCAGAACAAGCAGCAAACGGCCTGAACGCCTGCGCAAGGAAATCACAAGCCCGGGCGGCACGACTGAAGCAGGCCTTCGCGCATTAGACGAGCGCCGCTTTGAAGAAGCCATCATGCACTGCATCGCAGAAACCGCAGCCCGGAGCGCCGAAATTAAAGAACAATTCGCAGGCTCCGTTCTGCAAAAGACGGATCAGTGATAAAGCATGGGGCTTCCCATGCTTTTTTCATTCTGTTTAACTGCCGTATAAGCGGCTGATTCTCTCTTTTACTTCTGGAAGATGGAATGTGGCTTCGTGCATGTTCACCTCTTCCTCAACCGCTTTTGTCAGCTCTCTTTTGATCCGTGCGGTCACATTGGTTTTCAGCGCAACCAGTGAGGCTCTCGGTTTATCCGCCAGCAGCCGGGCCAATTCGCGGCCTCTTTGAAGGGCGTCTTTTTTCGGCAGCACTTCAAACGGAACTCCCCGTTTTTCCAGAGCGGCGCCGCTGAAGTTCGCAGCCGTAAACAGCATTTCTTCCCCGAGGACAATTCCCAGTTTTTCAGGTACAATATACGTCGCGCCCATTCCCGGTGTAAATCCGTACTTCATATAATTACAAGAATAAAAACTCTCTCTGCTTAAAATCACGAAATCCGAGCTCAGACCGATCGTAAAGCCGGCTCCGATCGCATGCCCCTGCATGACGGAAATCACGGGAATCCTGCAATCCAATAAAAGACTGTGAAGCTTTAAATCTGTAAATTGGAGCTTTCCGCTCTGAATGGTCAAAAGCCCCTCCTGCGTTCCTCCCGTGCAGAAATAATTTCCGTAACCCGACAGAAGGACGGTTTTATAGGACGGATGGGCATTGATGTCTTGGAATACCCGGTGCAGCTCTCTTACAAACTCTTCTGACAGCCCGTTTTTCCCGGCCGTATCCTGCATTGTGACCTGCACAATGCCCGGTTCTGTTTCCTGTACATCAATCATTGGATTCATGTTTATTCTCCGTTTCTTTAAAAATACTCAAAGCCTTTCCGACTCTGAGTGTTTCTGATATTAAGTCGTCCATTCATACTTTCTGTGAAACTCTTTTATTTCAGTCAGCACCAATCGCGCTTTTCCTTGATGCGCATTCGGGATGTCTGCTGCGGGCGCGGCATTTCTTGTGCCGAATTTTACGATGCCGCTGTCTTGGAGCAGCCGGTCGTAATCAGCCATCGATAAACGGACGCGTTCATCCAAATGCCGGCTGATCTGAAATTGATTCTGCCGCGTCCGGCTTTGCGGCATAACGACACCGCTGTAAAATTCAGAGCAGCAGCCCGAACCGTATGAAAAACAGCCCACGCGTTTCGGCGTTTCAAAAGAGCCGTTATCAATCGTGCTGGCAAGAGATAAAAATACAGTGGCCCCCATGATGTTGCCGACGCGCTGACAGTATTGAATCCCAGGCAGCACGCGTTGCTGAAAATCCGCTTCAATGTCTTGCGGCTTAGCCTTTTCCAATTTTCTCATCATCGTCCGATGCGCTCCTTTTACCATTCCGCCAAACGGGGTATGAAAAGAAAGGTATTGAAATGTATTCTTATAATCCGCCCCGCTCACACGCTTTCGGTATTCCTGAAATGATTTTTCACAGCAGTCCAAATAAGACATGAGCGACAGATCAGCATCCCCCGCTTCACTATCCGGAATCGGGCGGCAGGTATCCATGACTTCATACCCGTAATACCCGCTTGCGCCTTGATCAAGCAAAAAGACATGAGGGGTGCTGCTGACTAAAAGCGCCACAGCTCCCGCCCCCGCACTCGGTTCGGCATAGGACCATTCCTCCGTCAACGCGTCACCGCCTTCAGCCACTAAAAATCGGGAAATATCCGTTCCGATGATGAGCGCTTTCGCTCCCGGCGATGTTTGCGATAAGATGAAATTCACGCCCATTTGAAACCCGGCCGTTAAAGAATAGCAAGCCTGTTTCACCTCAAATAACCGGCAATTCCGCTTCAGCTGCAAATAATCATGGACGTATGTACTGATGGATTTGCCAAAATCAATCCCGGATTCCGTACAGGTGATGACCATTTCAATCTGATTCCGTTCCTCTTCTGACAGAGAGTCGATAATCGGTTTTGCGGCATTTACGGCGAACGTAATCGGATCTTCAAACGGAAGCGCCACCACTTTTTCTTTCATCATCAGGTTCTCAAACCTTTTTTTATCCAGGTTCCGATGTTCCGCAAGCTCCATGACGTCTACATACGCGGTTCCGCCAAACACGTTCATTGCTTCGATTCCTACATTCATTTCTCCAAGCCCCCAGAGTAAAGAGGCTTCCTGTGGAAGCCTCTTTTATTTTTTCGTTCAAAACTCAACAAGCAGCCTGTCAACGCCGTGAAATACAGGGCTCGGAACCAGATTCGGCTCTTGATCCTCAGTAAAACGCCATGCGGGCATCTGTTCAAAAAAGTGGGAAAGCGCGATTTTCGCTTCAAGCCGGGCCAGCGGCGCTCCTAAACAATAATGGCTGCCCTGACCGAATGACAGATGCTGATTCGGCTTTCGTCCCAAGTCAATCTGATCGGCATTTTCAAACTTCTTTTCATCTCTGTTCGCCGATCCAATCCACGCATACACTTTTTCTCCGGCCGGAATCGTTTTTCCGCCAATCTCGCTCTCAACCGCGGTGTAGCGGGTTACCCGCTGAATGGAAGGTCTGAGGCGGATGACTTCCTCAATAAAGTCAGGAAGGAGCGCCTTATTTTCAAGCAGCCGGGGCAGAATGTCCGGGAACTCCTTGAGACTGAGAAATGAATTTCCGATCACATTTTCCGTCGTTACGTGCCCCGCGACGATCAACAAGCCGCAAAAACCGATTAATTGCTTGTCTGACAGCGGCTCTCCGTCTAAATCAGCTGAAATTAAATGGCTGATTAAATCATTTTGCGGCTGTTTTCTCCGCTGTAAAATAAACTGCATGAAGTATCCGATCATCTGCTTTTGCACTTCATTCATTTTCTTTTCATCTTTTACATTCTGGCTTTGGTCGACCCAGCTTTTAAAGATATCCCTGTCTCTCGGAGGGAATCCTAGAAGCTCTGCGATCACGATAATCGGAAGCGGAAATGCGTAATCTTCAATAATGTCCATCCTGCCTTTTGAACGGACGGCCTGAAGCAGGTCATCAGCGATAGCGGCTATACGCGGTGCAAGAGACTCGACCGATTTCGGCATGAACGGCTGATTGACCAATTTTCTGAAGACGGTGTGTTCAGGCGGGTCCATTTTCAAAAGGCTGTCTTTGTTAATATGCCGGATCATTTTTTCCTGCTTGTCCGCACTTAAGTATTTATGATCGGAAGAAAAATGACTGTAGTCAGAAATCACCCGCTTCACTTCATCATAGGTGAAGATTTCCCAGCAATCTTCCTTTTCATTGTAATGAACGGGAGAGGTTTCTCTCATCGTTTGGTACCACTTGTACGGCTGCTGCTGTCTGATTTTTGTTAAACTGGTCATTTTCATTCCTCCAAGATGTGATCAAGATTTGAAATGACCCGCCGAAGCTTACGAGTAAACCCGGCGGGCGGATATGTGAATTTACGGTCTTGTTTTGGCGGGCTGCTTCAGCATCTCACCATGCACGTTCAGTATCTTTTCCTGCAGCTGCAGGAAGCTGTGTTCTGTCATTCCGTCTGCCGAATATAAAACGCCGCAAAATTCAGAAATCGTTTCGGCTGCGCTGTCTTCAGCCAATAACGTCATATGGTTGGATACCGCCACATCCATGATGGCGATGTTTGTCATATGCTCTTCCCACTGGCTCCAGTAGTTGACGAAATCAGCGGATAAAATATCAGCCCTGATCGTAAAATACGGATCAAGCTCACCCAAGAAAATTCCGTTTTTATTTCGGAAATAATAGCATGTCACCCCGTTCGGATCCGGAAGCGGCAGGAGTTCGTAATCAGTGATTTCGTAAGCGTCCTGAACATTTATATTCTGCCTGATCAGATTTTTCACCAACGCGTCCGTCTTCGTTAACCCCCGCTGTTTGGCTTTTGCGATTAATTGCTCTAAAAATATGTCTTCATGAAGATCGGCATTCAGTTCATCACGATGAATCAAGGTTTCAGAAATGCGTTCCGGATGTTGATAGATTGGTGCAAATAAAGCCATGTTCACCGTCTGCAGCATCATATTTTTATCAAATAATTCATCAGGAATGTTTATTTCCCGCGCACCCGCCGAGTCAAAAGAGTCAAGCATGACGATTGACTCAACGATTTCTCCAGCCAGCTGCAATTGCCGGGTGACTTCATAAGCGAGCATGCCCCCTAATGAATAGCCGCCTACATCGTAAGGACCCCGGGGCTGCACGGTACGTATGAGCTTAACGTAATATTCCGCCATGTTTTTAATGCCGCGGATCGGTTCTCGGTCTGTCATCCATCCTCTTGCCTGAATTCCGTAAAAAGGACGCCCGGTCCATTCGGCAACAGGCTGGTACAGCTCCACTGCCCCCAGCGCGGAATGAAACCAGAAAATCGGTCTTCCCTTTCCCCCCGGGTTAAGACAGATCAGTTCGGGCGGTTCTTGATCATCTGTCTCTTCTGATATATCGTTTTGTTTCGTATGTTCCTCATGTACTTCCTCGGTGTCTTTTTGGACAGAACCGGTCAGATACCCGGCTAATGTTGCGATTGTCGGATATTCATAGACCAGATTTGCCGTAATAGACGCTTGATAGGTTTTATTAATGGACTGAACCCATTCCACACCGATAATAGAATCCAGCCCCATCTCAATGAATGCTTCATGCTCATCAATATCTTCCGGCTTCAGAAACAGGATGTCCGCAAGGCTTTCTTTGAGCTCTTTGCGCAAAGTGCCGTCAGAGATGCCGGCAAGGGGCGTTTCTGCTTCCGGGATTTGCGGACGTACCGCTGTTTCCTCCGCTTCAGCATACTCGGGTTTCTTTATTTGCCCCGCTATATATTCCGCAAGCTCCTTAAGCGTCGGGTGTTCATACACCTTATTGGCAGTAATCTCAGTGTGGTGCGTTTTATTTACTGTTTGTATCCATTCAACTCCGATAATGGAGTCAAGCCCCATGTCGATGAAAGGCTCATCAGCATCAATATCTTCCGGTGACAAAAATAAAATATCTGCCAGGCTTATCCTCAATTCTTCAAGCAATGTTCTATTGTCTTCGAAAACGGCTTTTTCTGGCTGCTGGACAGAAACAGTACAATCCAAAGGCTGTAACACGATCGGTTTTTGCAATGTCTCCGGTTCAAATGCTGTCATTTCGATCTCAGTTAAAGGAGTCAGAGAAATCAGCCCTTCATGTTCAGGCTGCGGCGAAGACGGGAGAACGGTTTGCGTTTCAGACTTTTTCATGGCTTGGCCTGGTAAAGAACTGTTTACATCAGCCGCCCAATACCTTTCTTTTAAAAATGGATAGGCAGGCAGCGGCGTTTTATAATATTTCCCTCCGTCAAAAAGCCGTGTAAAAGGAAGATCATACCCTCTGCAAAAAAGGTCAGCGATATGTGCCAGGCTTTCTCTGTACTGTGCTGGCGAAGCCGCTGAGCGGCACTGTTCAATGCATTCCATTCCGAATGTTTTCATTCCGGCTTCTTCTGCCGGCTTCTGATCCTTCAAATTGGACACAAACACACCCGGAAGCTCTCTTTTTACAAGCCACTCCGATAATACCCGCTTCAGTTCGTCCGCACTGCTTACGATACAGGCAAACCGGTGATGTAAATGCTTTCTGCCGAGCAGGAGCGTATAACTTATATTTCCCAGATCGCTGTCTTTGTTCTTGCTGAGTGAATCCAGCAGGCGTTCTGCCTGAATTTCCAGCTGACGCTCCGTCCGCGCAGATAAAGGAATGAGGCAGGCCGGTTTTGCCGGTGACCGGCGCACGGTTTGCGGTGCCTCTTCAATCACAAGATGGGCATTTGTTCCGCTGAATCCGAATGAACTGATGGCTGCTCTGCGCGGTGCATCCGGATTCCGTTCCCACGGTATCAGCTTGTCATTCACAAAAAACGGGCTGTCCGCAAATTGAATATGCTGATTGGCTTGGTGAAAATGCAGGGAAGCCGGAATCTGCCGATGCTTCAGCGACAGCAGGATTTTAAACAGTCCGGCCATCCCCGCGGCCGCAGCGGCATGTCCGAGATTGGTTTTCACAGAGCCGATAGCGCAATATCCTTTTTTATCCGTATAGCGGCGGAAAGCGCGCGTTAAGGCGCCGAATTCGATCGGGTCGCCCAGTGCAGTGCCCGTTCCGTGAGCTTCCACCATTTGAATGGTTTCCGGATCAATGTGAAAAGTGTCATAGACATGCCGTTCCAATCGTTCTTGAGATAGCGCGCTTGGAGCGGTGATTCCGTTTGTAGCGCCGTCCTGATTCATTGCAGAGCCTTTTATGACGCCGTACACATGATCTCCGTCACTAACGGCGTCGCTAAGACGTTTCAGCACCACCGCTCCCACGCCTTCCCCCGGCACGAACCCGTCCGCGCTTTGATCAAACGTATGGCAGCGTCCGGTCGGTGACAGCATATTCGCCTTATTTGACGACTGATAAAAAGCGGGAGTGGATTGAATAAAAACCCCGCCCGCCACCGCCATTTCCGTTTCTTTCGTCCAAAGCCCCTGACATGCCAAATGAATGGCTGTCAGCGAACTGGAACATGCTGTATCAACAGTGATCGCCGGACCTTGTAAATTAAGGTGATAGGCGATCCTTGCCGGAGTGACGGAATTATGATTGCCCCAAAACGCCTGCGCGGGCCCCTGCTGTTTAAAAATGGCCTGGTAATCTCCGCCGCAGGAGCCGGCATACACGCCGCATTCCCGGCCTCTTACCGAGTCTCCCGCATATCCCGCATCTTCAAGCGCTTTCCATGATTCTTCCAAAAACAGCCGCTGCTGAGGGTCCATATAGGTCGCTTCACGTCCCGATATATGAAAGAAAACGGGGTCAAAACATTCAATGTCCTCTATAAAACTGCCATACTGGCATTGGCTGTCAGAGACATCCCATCTGTCTGCTTTTTTAATCAGATCCCGTCCGGCGGCTAAGTGTTCCCAAAACTCATGGACATTCTCCGATTCAGCAAACCGCCCGCTCATCCCGATAATCGCGATCGGTTCTTTTTCAGGTAACACAGCTGCTGATTTTACTGTATCGGCCGGATCCTTTTGTTCGGGGCGGTACGTCATTTGATACGGCTCAGAAACGCTGATTACGATTTTCCCGATATTTCCGCGGTCATCCAGACAGTGATACGCTTCTTTTATGTCTTCAAAGGAAAAGATTTTTGAGATGACAGGCTGAATGACTCCCTCTTCCGCCAGCCGCTGCAGTTCCAATTGATAGTCCTTGACCTGATCCGGATTTTGAAGGGACAGCTTCCGCAAATCCACGCTGTGAAACGATTGATTGTTATGAAGGACGGACAAGTCGACTGATTTAGCGGATTTCAGCGCAGTCATGGCAATTTCGATATATCTTCCGCCCGGCGCCAGGCAATTCATTCCTTTTTGCATGGCATCACCGGCCAGGGTATTAATGACAACATCCACCCCACGGCCGCCGGTCATTCGCATGATTTCCGTTTCAAAATCTTCTTCTAAATAGCAAATGGTATTGTGTATCCCGAGCGAATGCAAATACTCAATTTTTTTCTGTGATCCGGCCGTGGCATATATTTCCGCGCCGATATGCCGGGCCATTTGCACCGCGATCAGCCCCGTTCCTCCCGTCGCGGTCTGAATTAATATTTTTTCGCCTTTTTTAAGTCCGGCTTTCCGGAAGGTGTCTATCATGGTCACCGCCACGGTGGGAAGAGCGCATGCTTCTTCAAAGGTCAGCCGGGCCGGTTTATGATAGACTTGATGTTCTTTACATGTGATGAGATTCGCCTGAGATCCAAATTCCTCTCCCATGCCGACAATCACTTCATCACCCGGAATGACAGATGTTACATGCCTCCCTGTCTTGATCACGACGCCGCTTGCTTCAAATCCCGGAGTGAACGGATAAGGCGGCATCGTCGGGTACAGCCCTCTGACACAAAGCAAGTCTCCGAAGTTTAAAGAAAAGGCGCGGACGGCTATTTGAACTTCGTCATCTTTTGTCTCAGGCACTTCACTGCGGACAATCGTCAGATCTTCAATGCCGCCCGGACGGTCAATCACAACCCGGAACATTCCCGAGTCATCGGACTTTGCAAAAGAAGGCGGCATACGTTCTTGTTTCGGTTTCTGATAACCGGTTTCCTTTCTTTCCGTCTGCAGAGGTTTTTCAGCAGGCCGTTCTTCCTGAAGCGCCGGGCGGATTTTCGCTCTTTCGGTCTCTAGAGACGAGGCTATGATGGTTTCGTATTCTGCCGAGATATAACCGGTCAGCAGTTTCACATGATAGTAATCAAATAAAATCGTGGTCTGCAGTGTAAGATTCAATCGCTTATTAATCTCGTTAATCACATTGACGGCCAGAATGGAATCAATGCCGTATTCAGAGAAATTCAGTTCTTCCTGAATATCCTCTTCTTTCATTTTTAATACATCGGCAATACTTGTTTTGATGACAGAGCGGACATGGGAAGCGACCGATTCCCCATCAGCCTTTACAGCTTGATGCTCCTCTGGCGCGCGGCTGCGGGAAACAGGCTGTGCGGGCTTTCGGAAAACTTCGGCCGGGGCGGCGTATGGCTTTCTGCCGTCTCTGATCCCTTGCATCCGGACGAGTCCGTCACTCTCAGCTGCGATAATCTGCTGACCTAAATCATGAGCCGTTTCAGCAGGGAAACAAACCGCTCTGTATCCTTCCGAATGCAGCACACGCTCCCACGATTTTGGATATAAGCCGGGACTTCCCGGAATCCGAAGCTCAGCATCCTCATAGGACCACCACCCGTCAAGCAGCCCGAAGGTTAAATGGGTAAAAACAGAACGATCGCTGATTTCGTTTATCAGAATCATCCCGTTGTATTTCAGGAGCGCTTTCAGACGGCGAAGTGTCAAACCGATATTTTTTGTGGCGTGAAGCACATTGGCGGCGATGACAATATCGTAAACACCCGTTTTGATATTTTGTGATTCGCAAGGTTTCTCCGCATCAAACAAGGCTGTTTTCAAATACGGCACATCAGGTCCGTATTCCTGTTCGGCATGCATTAAAAAAGCTTTAGAAACGTCAGTATAACAATATTCCGCAATCTGTTTTGCAAATGGTTGCAGTTTTGTAAACAGCATGGCGCTCGTTCCGCCCGTCCCGGCCCCTACTTCTATCAGCCTGATGCGGGCATCGGGGTGTTCTGTAAGATAAGCTTTCAGGTAAGCGGCCGCGGAATCTGCCAACACTTCATTAAAATAATCCGCAACGGGATTATGCTTATAAACACCTTCAACGAGCCGCATTGATGAATCGGGAAATACGATATCCGTAGCCGGACGTTCTCCTTTTAAAATGGAAGGCATCGCTTTTATCGTCGCCTCAGCCAATTCAGCTTGCGCCTGCTCCCCATTGGGAAGCAGGCGTTTATGGGCATTCCACTCATTCCAGACTGTGCGGCCGTCCGGGCGCTGATCCCTGAGGAGAGTGATCGTGTATCCGTCATACGTGATATACCCGTTTTCTTTTAATAGATTCAGGCTTTCTTCCAGCCATCTGCCGTATGTGCCGATCACGCCGGCGCTCCGCATGGATGCTGAAGCTGTGGTGACAGGCTCGCTGAAAAACCCGATTGACTGTAATTGGTAAAAGAGCAGTTTGCAAAGAAGGCTGTTCATATGCGCAACTCCATTTCTCGTTTTAAAGTCTCAAGCCGTTCATTCCGATCCGGATTTTGCCGCTTGACGCTTTCCATAAATGAAGGCTTCGAGCCGGATACAACCGATATTGCATCTTGATCCGTCAGCGCGGCTAAGCCGTGCGGAGCAGCTTTAATGAATGCCGCTTGGCTGAACGGTTCTGATAGTAAGACTTCCAGAGCCTCCATTGCTTCATCGGGTTCAATAGAACCGATCCCTGACGCCTCCATCCGTTTTCTGTAAGACGGGTCTGATACAACGCCCAGACTGCCCCAATATCCCCAATTCATGACTTTCACTTCACAATCAAGCAAGGAAGCGATATGGCGGGCAAAGGCGTCTTGAAATGTACACCCTGCCGCATAGTTGCTTTGCCCGGCATTTTTTGTGAAAGAATTAACGGATGAGAAAAACAGCACAAAATCAAGCGGTTCTCCCTTAAAAGCTTCAATCATTCGGACGCTCGTATTCACCTTAGCTGAAAAAGCGTTTCTGAAAGAAGCTTCATCCATATTGGCCATACTTTTGTCGGCAAGCGTTATCGCGGAATGGATGACTCCCGTTATATTGCCGTATTGCTCTCTTACGGAACGGACGACCGCTTTAAGCGCTGCGGCATCTTGAGCATCAGCCTGTATATAATGCGGCGCGGGGCCTGATAGCGCCAGCCTGTCTATTTTGCTCTGAATCTCCTGATCCTTCGGCCGCCTGCCGATCCATATCATCCGTGCCTTGTAACGGGTGATCATGTATTTGCTCCATGCTTCTCCGATGCCGCCCGCTCCGCCGATGACAGCATAAACGCCGCCTTCTCTGTACGACATACGCGGAGCGGAACTTGTCAGCACCCGGACTGTTTTTTGCTTGTGCCAAGCTCCGTTACGGTACGCAGCAGCATTTCCGTCCGGATCTGGAGGAAGGCGCCAGATGTTTTTCATCTCAGACGAATCACTGCCTTCTTCTGTATCAATCAGCCTGATGTCCCAGTTCGGATATTCTTTTGCCAATGAACCGATCAACCCGTGCACGCCTGCATGCTCAGGCTGCGGCAGATCACCCGGATACACGGACTGTGTCTGCCGAGTGACCGCCGTAAAGCTGATGTTTCGGTTTCCATACCCGAGTGACAGCAGCGCTTTGATGAAACGGAAACATTGAATCACCCCATTCTCCTGCTCATCAAGCATTTCCTGACTGACGGATGCGGGTGCGAAACGATCCGGCGCAATCCATAAGAAATGGCGGATATCCTGATACCCGGCTGTCAATTCACGTAATGTTTGCTCGCTTGAATGATCCGGCGTCTCCGCCAGATGGGCGCGGGGCCACATTTTTGCCGCGGCTTTTATGGTATGTCCCGGCTTTCCGATGATCAGCAATTGTTCCTGATCAACCGCTCGATTTTCTTCCAGAGAAAAGAAAGTTTTGTCCCAAACAGGGGCAAGCATCGCCGTCTGAACTTCCTGCCGCTTGCTTTCGGTTTGGTTTGTCTGCCGGACAGCCCGGCAGGAGAAGCCTGTCAATCTCATACAAACAGCGCCGTTTTCATCACATAAATCAATATCCAGCGTCAGCGCTCCGTTATCTGACCGATCGCTCTGTTTGCGGACAAGCGCCCACATCGTTTTCTGAGTCGGCTGAAATATTTCTGCCTGCCTCAGGGAAAACGGCAGCATCGGAGTGTCTCCGGCAGTATCTGAACCGGCACCCAGTGACGCCTGAAACGCGGCATCTAGAAGACTCGGGTGGATGACAAACTGATCGGCGGTACTGTCTGCCGTTTCCGGCAGCGACAGCCGGGCTGCAGCGCTCCTCTCTCCGATCATCAGCTGATCAATTCCTTGATGGCTCGGCCCGTATATCATACCCGCATGCCGGAAAGCCTGATAAACCTCATCAGACGTCATAACCGATTGGCTGCAGCCGGACAGCCAGCCCTCTAAGTGAACTGACGGAACCGCTGCTATCTCTCCTGATACCGCGGTGCCTTTACTGTATATAATCCGTTCTCCCCCCGGTTCTTCCGATAGGCTGTAAATCGTAAATTCAATGTCTTCATTTTCCTTAAGGATAAGGCTGATATGGACTTTTACATCCGTCCCCTTATGAACAACAGGCCTCATCCATATGAGATCTTTCAAATACAGTCCTTTACGTCCGTCCGGCACAGCGTATGCGGCACGCTCAACGGCCGCCCTGGCCATTTCGATCACGGCGGCTCCCGGGAGCACTTTCTCCCCATTGACTGTGTGATCAGTGAAAAAGAATTCCCGTCCGGTAAAAACAGAGGTGAATTTCAGCTCCCACAGATCGGATGTGTTTTCATGAAGCAGCGGATGGATCACCGTTTTGCCGTCATCCCTTTTTGAAACCGCCTCGGCTTCATCTTGAATCCAGCATCTGACCTTTGCAAACGGATAGGCGGGAAGGCTGATTCTCCGGGGTTTTTGTCCCGAATATAACAAGTTCCAGTCCACATCGACTCCCTGCACCCACATGTTCAGCAAATGACCGTACTTTCTCTTTTTCAGCCATTTGCCCATGGCTTCCTGCAAATCTTCATCAGATTCAAACACAGCCACTGTCTCATGATTTCGCTTCGCCCGCCCCCTGTAAAGATGCGGTGCGTTTTCATTTTCCAAGTACGATCTGAGCTTGTCCTCCAGCTCCTTAAGGGAGTCCGCAATGAGAGCCAGCCGCTCATCCATCGCTTCCCGCCCCGCTTGTAAAGTGTATGCGACATCAAATAAGTCCGGCTTATCCGTATGCTTCTTTTGAAGAAAAGCAAGAAGGCGCTCCGCATATTCTGTCAGACGCTCCTCATTTTTCGCAGACAGCAGAATGACAGCCGGCTCTTGGCTGCTGATTGCTTGTTTTACAGGAGCCTCATATTCTTCAATAATGATATGCGCGTTAGAACCGCCCGCACCAAAGCTGCTGATCCCCGCCCTGAGCGGCTGTTCTTCTCCGTCTGCGGCAATCCGTTTCCAATCTGTTAATTCCCGGCAGACGGAAAACGGCCCTTCGTCAAATTGGATATTCGGATTTAAAACATCCGCATGCAAAGATGGGGCGATTTGTTTGTGCTTCATCTGCAGCAGCACTTTTGTGACAGCGGTGATGCCTGCTGCCGATTCCCCATGTCCGATATTTGATTTGACAGACCCGATGAGACATGTTTCAGGAACATCACCGAATGCATCGGTTAAAGCCCGGATTTCAATCGGATCGCCTAATTTCGTCCCTGTCCCGTGCGCTTCCACATAGCTGATCTGGCCCGGGGATACCCCCGCCTCCTGTAAAGCTTGAGAAATGACTTCGCTTTGCGCCTTGGGGTTCGGTATGGTGTAACCGCTCGCTCTCCCGCCGTGATTAATGGCAGCTCCTTTAATGACGCCGTAAATCCGATCTCCGTCTTGTACGGCGTCTTCTAAACGTTTAAGAAGCAGCACCCCGACACCTTCTGCCGGAATATAGCCGTCACCCCCGGCGCCGAAACTCCCGCAGTGTCCTTTAGATGAGATGAACTGCCCCTGGCTCAGCATGAAGTACTTGTTAGGATGAACGGTGAGATTCACTCCGCCGGCAAGCGCCGCGCGAATCCGATGATCCCGCAGATCCCGGCACGCCATGTACAATGAAGTCAGCGAACCCGAACACATCGTATCGACCGAAATGCTCGGCCCTTGAAAATCGCAAAAATAGGAGACACGGTTAGCAATGGATGAAATCCCGCCGGGGAGCCCGATATGCCGTCCTTTCACTCCCGCTTCAGCCGCGAATAACGGATATTCCTGATACATGACTCCGGCATACACACCTACCTGACGGCCCAGTTCAGGTGATGTCCTCGTATATCCCGCATCCTCCATGGCCATCCACGCATGCATCAAAAACAGCCGTTCCTGAGGATCAAGGTGTTCCGCTTCACGGGGGGAAATCTTAAAGAACTCAGGATCAAAATCGGCGATCCCGTCAATGAATCCGCCCCATTTGCTGTAGATCGCTCCCGGCGCCGTACGGTCCTCGGAAAAGTAATGTTCCCATTTCCAGCGGTCTTTCGGAATTTCGGTAATACAATCCTTTCCTTGTTTGAGATTATCCCAAAACGCATCGATATCATCGGCCTGCGGATACTTGCCGGAAACCCCGACAATGGCAATATCCAGCGGGTTTCCTTTCGTTTTCTGACGGCTTTGATTCCCGGACGGGGCAAAAGACGCATTTTCAAGCCGATTTGGCTGAAGCACTTCTTTCACAGACGCGTTTTTCAATTCCGCCAGCTGTTCCCCGGTATGACTGAGGACTGCGGCATCAAATGAGAGAAACCCGTCTTTTTTATGTTTGATTGTATTCACCACATAGACGGTATCAGACATGACAGGTCCGTAAAGCGTCAGCCTCTCAATCATGAGCGGAACGTGAATCCGCTTTTTCAGCTGCAACTCTTCTTCACCGAGCGACATATAACATGAATTCAATATAAGCGGGTCAAATGCAAAGTGATGCAGATCGCCTTTTTCTTTTTTTCCTGATAAGTCCAGCTGCAATAAAAAGGAGCTCTCACTCATTTTGTATCCCGCCGTTACCGTTTTCAGCATCGGGCCTATCGTGAAGTCAGCAACCGAATCGTACAGACGGGAAATAACATCCGGCGCCACCTTTTGTGCATGCGCCTTCATTTGTTCAACGTCATATGATTTTTTTACGGGTGCCTCTATACCTCTGCTTATTTCTCCTTCGGCACACGTCTTCCGGCTTTCTTTACCGGAGACAGTGCAGCTTGCGGTAAAGCGTTCGGCACTCTTTTCTGCCGCAAATGAAATGTCAACATGTGCGGCCTCTCCCGGCTCCAGTGTGACGGGCCCGCCCGTAAAGCGGATATCTTTCAGCCCGGCGGGATACGTACCGGAATGAGACGCTCCGGATGCTTCAAGCACAAGACACGGATACGTTACACCCATCAGTGCCGGTTTGCCGAAAACCAGATGATCCTGAAGGAATGCTTCATGTTCATAGAAAGTAAATGTCTGACTGCCTGATTGCGTTTCAGAGACCGGTGCTGCATCCGCGACAAGGCCGGAAGATTCAGCTGTTCCTTTTGTTTTTATGTCTTCAAGCAGCTCGGATATGCTGCTGCATTCAAATAAAAGAGTCGGATTCAGCCGCAGATCAAACGCACCTTCGATGTCTTTAATAATGGCCAAAAGCTGTGACGATTCAAGGCCTAATTCAAAAAACACGGTGTGCGCATCATTTCTTGTGACAGGACGGCCTACGTATGTTGAGAAAATGCGGTATAAGGTTTCCTCCATCTGCTGAACGCCTGGTATCAGCTGCCGGTCTGTCCGCACCTTTTTGGCTGTCAGGCCGAGCAGTGAAGCAATATGCGCACCGCTGGGGTTGTAAAAGTCAATATCCATTTTCACCATTTCAGAAGGCGTGCCGGACTTTTTCGAAATCACCGCGTAACAGCGCTCCGTAACGGTCTCAGCGGCAATAAACGAATCATAATAAATCGGTAAAAACAAACCGGCGCCTGCAGCTGTCTGCAATACGCCGGAGGCCATGGCGGCACCGTCCATCAGCGCGGGATGAAAGAGAGCGCCAGGGAGATTTTCCTGGCATGAATCAGACTGCCGAATATCAAGGAAACATTCCTCTTCATTTGCATAGATCTCTCCCTCCGGCTTCATCAGCCCGTCATGCGACAGTCCGCAGCTTCTCGCGTCTTCGTAAACCGTATGCAAAGAGACTGATGGAAGTGCGGCTTGTTGTTTTTTCTCCCCTGCGTCAAGGCGCCTATCTGATGAGAAGACTCCTTCATGCACCTCCGCTGATAAGAAAACCGTCCCGGAATCCGCCCCGCAAATCGAGGCTGTCCAGAACTCCTTTTCTTTACTGAATATGACACTCACATCAAGCCGCTCTGACCGTTTCACTGATAAAGGATGATAAATGGTCACCCGTTTCAGACAGATGGAACGGAATGAAAGATCAAGGCTTTGCTTTGCCAGCTGATACAGCATATCAATATAGGCCAGACCGGGCATGACAGATTCTCCGTGAACAAGATGGTTTTTCATAATGGGATGTTCTGCCGTCAGGCGCAGATTCACTGTTTTTTTCATGGTTAGTCCCCTTTTAAAAACGTCACGTTGTCACCTGCCAAAACGAGTCTGCAGGTGCAGTGCTTGTCTCTGCTTTTTTCTCATATTTCTTTAAAAGATCCGCAATGTCTGTTTTTTCATTACTTGTTTTTTCCGTTTCACTCTCCGTGCTGTTCCAGCCGCCCAAAAGCGGGTAGTGTTTTTTTCTGAATTCCGGCGGCTGAGGCGCCCGGTGATGTTCCCGCTGACTTTCACCTCTGTATTCTTCAACGAGGATATGAGCATTTGTCCCGCCGTCAGGAAATGAACTCTGAGCTGCGACGCGGGGTTTCTTCTCTGAATGCCAATCAACGGGTTCACGATTAAATTGAATACGCGACGCTTCAAAGTCATAATGTTCAAATGGCTCACGCGCTGATAAGAAAGGCGGAATCCGCTTATGATAGACGCTCAGCACACATCGGATGAAGCCCGCAAGACCTGAAGACAGAAGCAAATGCCCTACATTCGGTTTCACCGATCCGATCCGGCAGGGCAGAAGCGTTTTCCGGTTCAGCTGATAGACATCTGAGAGCGCCTTGATTTCCACCGAATCAACGATTGGGGAACCGCCTCCGTTCACTTCTATATATCCAATGTCTTCGGGCGACTTTTCCGCCATGTCAAGCGCAGTTTGAATGGCGTCTCTCTGCGCTCTTATATTCGGTGAACCGGGACCGAGCGTCCGGCCGTCATTGTTTACCGAGACGGCTTTTATGACGCCGTAAATACGGTCTCCGTCCCGCACCGCATCGCTCAATCGCTTGATAAAAACCGCCCCCGCTCCTTCTCCGAGCACTTCTCCCGCTGATTCACGGTCGAATATATGAAACACGCCGTTCTCATTTAAAATATGTCGCGCTCCGAATAACCGGTGCGCGGACGGAGATAAGAGCAGACTCACCGAACCGACTAAGGCCGCGTCAATCCTTCCGGCCAAAAGGGCGTCTTTTGCAAAGGACAGCCCGATCAGCCCTGAGGAACATGCTGTATCCACGACAAGGCTCGGCCCTGTGACATTCAAAAATCGTGAAATGTTGGCCGCCAAATAGTTTTGCCCCGCCCCCAAAATCGGGTTAGGCGCCTGCAGGATATGTTCCATACCGGCTGAAGGCTGCGCCCTGCCGCCGATGTACACGCCGATTTTCCGGCCCGACAAATCCTTTTGGCCGTACCCGGCATCATAAACGGAATGAACCGCTTCTTCTAATATGATCCGCGCCTGCGGGTCCATAATTGCCGCGTCTTTTTCAGAGATGCCGAAAAAGCCCGCATCAAACATGTCGATATCATCAATCCACCCCGCATAATCCTTTGCATGTGCTGTTGCATGCCAGCGCGTTGCGGGGACAGGCCGGATGGCGGTGTTTCCTTTCATCAGCAGCTCCCAAAAAGCATCCGTTCCGCCCGCCCCCGGAAAACGGCAGGACATGCCGACGACGGCAATATCGTCTTCGGTATCCGCTTTCGGCTTCATGGATGTTCTCTCTTCAGCGGCGGCGGTTAAATCAGGCTGTACGTCCCTGTCGTGAACGAAACCATTTTCTTTTGTCACAAAATCGGCTTCATGATGCGCTGCGAAATAGTCAACCATTTCTGTAATCGTTTGATATTGAAGCATTAAGGACGGTGTTAACTTTATGCTGATCCGTTTTTGCAGTGATTGAACCAATTCCGCAAAGAGTATTGAGTCAATCCCGTATTCATCAAACGGCATATCATCTTTTATCTGCTCATCCGTCATTTTCAGTTCTTCACTGAAGACGGTGCGCACCCATTGACGAATCGTATCCTTCACCTTTTGGTCACCGGCAGTGCTTTTTTTCACGGGAGCTTCAGATTTCTTCACCCTTAGAAGATCACCAAAATCAGCCTCACTGTCTTCTGGAACACAAGGAATTCCGCAGCTTTGTCCGTTTAATATGATGTAATCTAAAAACTTCAGTCCGTCTTCGGCAGACAGCCTGGAAAGTCCTGATTTTTGATAAGCAGGTGTTTCCGGCAGGCCTTCAGCCATGCCGGTTTCTTTCCAGACGGGCCATTGAACGGCTTTAACAAACACGTTTCCTATACCTGCTTGATGATTTGCAAAAGAGTCCATAAATGAATTAGCCATCGCGTAGTCACTTTGCCCCGCAGCAAGCGAAGGGATCAGACCCGAAACGGATGAGAACAAAATAAAAAACGACAGCGGCTCATTCTGAACGGCTTCATAGAGACCGCGAAGCCCTGTTACTTTCGGCGCGCAAACGCTTTCGATTTCAGTTTCGGTTTTGTTATAAAAAGCGGGGTGTTCTCCCATTGCACCCGCGCAATGAAAAACGCCGGTAATCGGTCCCATCGTGTCGCGGATGCTGTCCGTCATGTTCCGGAGCCCCTTTTGATCCGTAAGAGAAACGCTGTAATAACGGATCTCCGCGCCCCGCTCGGCTAACCTCTGCATCCGCTCGGCTTTTTCCGGGAGAATGCCGTCCTTTTTCATGTCTGCCCACTCTGAGGAATCGGGAAGCGGCTCCCGCCCCATGATGACCAGTTTCCTGCATCCGCGTGAAACGGCATGCTCCGCCGCAATTGCGCCGATCCCGCGCGATCCGCCCGTTATTAACAGCACATCATCAGACGAATAGGAAAGCTCAGGCGCCGCCGAAACATTCATACCCTGCTTCAGAAACGGCACATAACGGCGATTCAGCCTGTAGCAGCATTCACTGCCGCTTTTGGCCCGCGGCTGTAAAAATTCAGTCTCAATCTGTCTGCTTAATTCTTCTGTATGCTCAATCGCACAATCGCTATCTATCGTAAAAGAATGAATGTTGGCATACTCAGCGCCCAGCATTCGGTACAGCCCCGCCGTTTTCGCCCCTTGCATCAGAGGTTTACTTTCCTTGAAAGGCTGGAGGCGGTGTGTCACTTGGCTGAACACAGCGCCGCTATGACGGAATGATTCAAGAGCCTGCTGTAAAAAGGCAAGCTTTCCGTGTTCTATCTCTTCCTGCCGTTCATATTCCGCATCATATGCGGTTATGTCGACGACCCCGAGTATCTGTTTGTTTTGAAGAGACTCCCGCACTCTGCCGTAAAGGTTTCGCCCCGATGCGGCGGCGTAATAATCGGCGCCGTCTTTTGCCTGATGGATGAAGCAGATCGTTTCAATATGGCCGTTTCCTTTAAAAAGAGCATCGGCCAATCGGCTTGTCTTATCAGTTGCAAGTATCATTACTGTTCCTGATAATGCTTCAGATTCCGCCGGATCTTGCTGCTTCCAGTCTTTTTGAAGAATGATCTTTTGGTTTTCCGCCGGTTCATCTGTCTGTTTCCGGATATCCGCAGGCACAGGCACCCAATACCGCTCCTTCGCGAACGGATATACAGGAAGGCTGACCCGTTTCGGCTTCTCTCCTTCGTATAACAGGCTCCAGTCAACGGCGGCTCCTTTTGCCCACTCAGTGAGCAATCTGGAATATTGCTTGTTTTTCAGCAGCTCGGCCATTCCACTTGATGAAATATCATCTTGAGCACGACCGCGGAAACATCCTTCAATTTCTGTTTTCCGTTCAAGCACATCCTTCAGTTTCGCTTGCAGGCCGCAAACGGATGTAACGATAAATGCCAGCCGTTCAGGCATCGCTTCTCTGCCAGCTTGAAGCGTGTAGGCCAGGTCTTTAAGGTTGACTTCTTTTTCCCGTAAAAAGCGGTCATACCGTTTGACATATTCTAATAGACGTTCTTCATTTTTTGCTGAAAGCAGAAACAGAACCGGCTCGTCTTCCCGTATATTTACCGATTTCTTTTCAGCCTGCGGCGGCAGATATTCTTCTATGACAAAATGGGCATTGCTCCCGCTGGCGCCAAAAGAGCTTAAACCCGCTCTTCTCGGCTGGTCAGGATGTGACGGCCGTTCCCATTCTTCCAGCCGGTCCGCCACATAAAACGGCGTGTCCGGAAATGGAATATGGGGATTCAGCGTGTCCGCGTGCAATGACGGAAAGATTTCTCCATGCTTCAGCTGCAAAAGCACCTTTGTTAATCCGGCGATCCCGGCGGCTCCTTCTAAATGGCCGATATTTGATTTGGCAGAGCCGATGGCGCAAAACCGCTTCTTGTTTGTCCATTTGCGGAAAGCGCGGCTCAGCCCTTCAATTTCAATCGGATCACCCAAAGACGTGCCTGTTCCGTGGGCTTCAATATAGCTCAATGTCTCCGGATCAACGCCGGCACTCTGAAAAGAATCTGTAATGACTTCCGCCTGTGATGCCGGATCAGGCACGGTCAAACCGGATGTTTTTCCGACATGGTTTAAAGCGGAGCCTTTTATGACGCCATATATCGGAAAGCCCATTCTTTCCGCTTCTTGAACGGTTGTCAGTAACACCGCGCCGACGCCTTCTCCCGGCACATAACCGTCACCGCCGGCGGCGAAGCTTTTGCAGACGCCTTCTGAAGACAGAAATCCGGCATTCGCCAAAAACGCATATTTATGCGGGTGTGTGACCGCATTCACACCGCCGGCAATGGCGAATTCGCACTCCCCCCTTTTAATGCTTTCACATGCCAAATGTATGGATGTGAGCGAAGAAGAGCACATCGTATCAACAGCCATTGACGGCCCTGTAAAGTTCAGGCAGTGAGACACGATATTCGGAACAGAGGCAGGCGTCACGCCCATAGACAGCGGTGTGCCCCGCTGTGTGATTTCAGCCCCGAACAGCTCATAATGGCTCCAAAACACACCTGCGAATACCCCGACGCGTTTTCTCTTTTGTGAAGATGGCCCGCGCGCCGTTCTGTCCTGATAAAAACCGGCATCTTCACAAGCTTCCCAAGCCGTCTCTAAAAACAGCCGCGCCTGCGGGTCCATCATTTCAGCCTGGCGCGGAGTCAGATTGAAAAACAGCGGGTCAAAGCTGTCTATGCGATCTAAAAATCCTCCGTAACGGTAGAACTGATCTGCTTCATATGAGAAAGAATAACCTTTCCATCTGTCTTTCGGCATTGTTGTAATGCAGTCTTTACCTGAGCGCAGATTTTGGTAAAATTCATCAATGCTTCCCGCCTGCGGGTATCTTCCCGCCAATCCGATTACCGCAATATCGTGCTCTTCTGTATGTCTCTCTTGTTTTCGGCTTCTTCTCTTGACAGCTGCGTTGGATAATGAAGATCCGTTCTTGTCTCCCTTTGGACCCAATCGGCTCATGCTTTCAGTTACAGCCGGCTCTTTCCCGTATAAAATAACGGATTGCAGCTTGCCGAGTCGCAGCATATATTCAAGTGCAGCCATCCCTTCCCCGGCCGGTAGCGGGCTGGTGCCTGTTGCATCATTCATGATCTCTTTCATCAGGCTGTCAACCTGCATGCCGCCATCTTCCCAAAGCGGCCAGTTGATCGTCATAGAAGCCCCGTTCCGTTCGCCTTTTTCCGCTTTGCAATCGCGATATTTCATATATTCATCCATAAAAGCGTTCGCTGCGGCATAATCTGTCTGGCCCGCATTTCCGGCCAACGCCGAGAATGAGGAAAAAACGGCGAAAAATTCAAGCGGTTCATGCCGTGAAGCTTCGTCCGCATGAATCAGGCCGCTGATTTTCGGCAGGAACACCTGCTTCAAGTCAGAACTGTCTTTTTGGATGATAAATTGATCTTTTAAAACACCGGCGCAATGAAAAATGCCCGTCAGCCGGCCGAAAGTTTCTGTAATCTGAGCAAATGCCCGCTCTGTTTCGGCTTTATTGCCGATGTCCGCTTGAACGTAAAGAACTTCTGCGCCCAATGCTTTCAGTCTGCTGATCTTCTCAGACTGTTCCGGCGAACGGCCGATGAGTGCGAGCTTCACCTTTTCTTTTTCTGCAAGGTGACGGGCAAGCAGAAATCCAAGACCGCCGAGGCCTCCTGTAATGACATACACGCCGTTTTGTTTCCAAGGAGACTGTGTCTGCCCGTCCAGTTTCTCAATACGTTCGAACAATCTGATCTGCCGCATATTGTCTTTATACCGAATGTCTGTGCAGCCTGCATGAGAGGAGTTTGCTTCTGTTCTAATGATTGCGGCCGTCTCACTTGGCAATCTCTCATTCTTGTCACAGAAGGTGATCACCTGAGTGCGAAGAGCCGGATTTTCCAGATGTGCCGTTTTCAGCATAGCCCCGAGAGCGGAAGACAATGCCGCTCCATTCTCAACGGCGCATACAAGCTGAATCAATGTATGTTCTTTCGGATAGTCTGTCAGTTCCCGTTTGAGCATAAGAAATATGCGCTCGGCATCTGCTCCAAACTGCTCATCTGCAGCCTCATGCTCCCTTTTCAGTTCTATCACTTCCGCTTCCGGGCAAAGTATGCCGAGTTCACCGGTGAGACGGGGTCCTGCATCGGCAGCGATAATGAGATGACGGGTGTGTTTTTGCCCGTTCTGCACCGCCGTTTCCAGCGGCTGATCTTTCCAGGCGGGTTCAAAAAACAGAACCTCATCAGCAATGTCAGCGTCTGATGTATGCCGTTCTTCGGCCGAATCTTTCAGCACACAGCCCGCTTCATTGATAAGGTAATCCGCAAGGCGGCGGACAGATGAATATTCAAAAAGCAGTGTCGGATAAAACTGCTGCTGAAAAGTCTGCTCTAATATCTTTACAAGCTTCAGCAAATGCGCCGAGTCAAGCCCCATATCATAAAAGCCTTTCCGCACATCAATATCCTGTGCCGGACGATTGATCAGCCTGGCGATTTCCGACTTTATGTAAGTCACCATGTTTTGTTCCGGCGTTTGCTGTTCAGACACGTCTTCTGCGGCCACAGGACTTTCGGGCTCTCCACGGCCGCTTCTGTTCTGCTGAGGCGGCTTCTCTTTGTCTATCAGATGGGTAATCATATTCGCTTGTCTGACCCTTTTCACTGTCAGTTTCTCACATTCGGCCAATACGTTCCCTGCCCTGTCGTAAATCGTGAAGTCGGCCGAATAAACATCAGGTTCGCTGTCTGATACGCCGCTTTCAGTGCGGCTGTTTTTCGCAGAATAAGTGTAAATCGTTTTCGGAAACGGCTGATACATGCAAAAACGATTGATCATAAAAGGAATATAAGGTGTGTCATTTTGCTTTTGGGCCGACAATGCAAAGGAAGAGCCGGCAAGGGTGGACGCATCTAAAAAAGCCGGATGCGCCTTAAATTTCTCCCGGAATCCTTCAGCCAAATCACTCAGAGTGAGCTCCATTAATTCTTCTTTATCCTGAAGCTGATAAACGGCCCCTTCATTTTTCATAAACTCGCCATGCTCAATATGGCTTCTTCTTGCAATTCCGTAAATGTCATGCATGTCCCATTTTCGGCTTGCGTTTTTCATGAACGCTTCAATATTCAGTTCTTTTGCCCAGGGCGTGTCTTCTTGCAAATAAAGCTGGCATTCCATATTCTCATCCCGGTTTCCGCCAAGCGGTGTGCCGTTTTTTGCTTTTTCGCTTGTGATCTCAACTTTCCAGCTGTCATGCGCCGGCGTAAAGGTGACATACAGGTGTTTATCAAACTCTTCAGATGTTACAACAGGCTGCTTAAAAATAATCTGTCTTAATTCTATAGGCCTTTCACCGAGATACCCGGCGGCGAGCCGATACAGCATATCTATTAAAGTCACGCCCGGGAGGACGCGGATTTGATGAACGCGATGATCCCGGACGATATAATTCGTATGACTGATTTTCTGCAGGAACGTTTTGACTTGATCGGTGGCAACTGCCAATCTATCACACCTCGCTTATTTCAAACATTGCTTCTGTGCCCGCCTCATTTTCTTCCGCTTCGGACAACTGTGCTTTTTCAGGCCAATACCGCTGTTTCCGGTATACTGTCTGGCCGCCTTTCGGTTCCATGGCCGCTTTTCGCTCTTTCGGAATTCCTTCGTTGCTGACAATGATATGGGCGTTATTCCCGCCCAAACCGAACGCGCTGACCCCGGCCCTGAGTATCTCTTTTTTTCCGTTCCACCGCTTCAGCTCAAGCACAGGATAAAGCGGAGAATCATTAAATTGAAAGCGGGGGTTCGGTTTATGGCAATGCAAAGTCGGCGGCAGTTCTTCATTGGCAATCGCCAGCAATACTTTGATGATTCCCGCCGCGCCCGCCGCACTCAGCAAGTGGCCGATATTGCTTTTGACGCTTCCTACACCGCAAAATTGTTTTTCATCGGAATAAGCAGACAAGACATTGGTTAATCCTTTTAATTCAATCGGGTCGCCGATCAATGTACCGGTTCCGTGCATCTCTACGTATGTCATGGTGTCCGGCTCGATTTCCGCTGATTGAACCGCCTGCTCAATCAAGTCCTGCTGCGCCCGGGGATTCGGCGTCGTCACGCCCATTGTGCTGCCGTCATTATTTATCGCAGAGCCGTCAATAACGCCGTATATTTTATCTTCGTCTTCTATCGCTTTTTCGAGCGGCTTGAGCATCAGCACACCGCAGCCCTCTCCGATTCCTGTTCCGTCCGCATCGGCATCGAAAGATTTTGAACGGCCATTTGGCGATAAGATTCTCGCTGCACTCATTGTGAGAAAAGGTTTTTCATCAAGCAAAATGTCAACCCCGCCCGCAAAGGCCGCTTCCGCTTCTCCATTTTGAATAGCCTGTACGGCCAAATGAATTGCCGTAAGCGAACTGGAACAGGCCGTATCCACGACCAGGTTGGGTCCTGTAAAGTTATAAATGTGCGCCATGTGTGCGGTAATAAAGTTTTGCCCCGCGCCAATAATCGCGTCTTTTTGCAAATATTGAAATTTCTGATGAAACGCACCTGCCCTTGCACCGGCAAAAACGCCGATACGGCGGCCCCAGAGATCCTCTTTTTGATAACCGGCATCGGCTAAAGCTTCCGCGCTCACCTCGAGCCACTGCCTTTGCAGCGGGTCTATCATCGGTGCCAGCGTTTCTGAAATATTAAAATACTCCGGGTCAAATTGATCAATATCGTGAATAAAACCGCCCCATTTACTGATGCTTTTTCCTTCTTGATATTCACCCGGCTGATAGTGTTCCCCGGTGTCCCATCTGTCCGGCGGAACTTCAGTGACGGCATCCGTTCCGCTGCGGAGATTCTTCCAAAATTCTTTTATATCCCCCGCTTTCGGAAAATGGCAGGCCATGCCGATGATCGCAACCTTTCCCCGTTTCCCGGGCTTATCTGCCGTTTTTTTGCTCCGTTTCGGCGTCTTCTGCAAAGGGACCTTCTCCGCGGAAACTGCTGCATCTGCCGAAAAAGCTTCCGGACAATGTGCGGCTAAATAATCCGCGAGCTGTTCAATGGTAGGATGCTCCAGAAGGACAGTCGGATCAATTGAAACGGACGGCAGTTTTTGATCAATCTTTGTCAGCACTTGCGCCAGAAAGATAGAATCCATTCCGTATTCCTGAAAAGGCACATCGATATCCATATGCGTTTCATCGATACTCAGCTCTTTTGCCAAAAGCGACCTCAGCCAAGATTGAATATCAGTCCGGTTATGTCCCCGCTTTTTTGTTTCAGGAGGTTTGGAAGCTGCTTTCATTCCTTTATGGGCGGCTGGCTTAGCGTTTTCCAACGCTTTGATGTCCCAATCAT
This sequence comes from Bacillus sp. IS1, assembly GCF_032461585.1. Taxonomy (NCBI): domain Bacteria; kingdom Bacillati; phylum Bacillota; class Bacilli; order Caryophanales; family Bacillaceae; genus Bacillus; species Bacillus sp. IS1. The sequence continues at coordinate 1,314,758 of NZ_JAWCWR010000001.1, forward strand.
GTTTCACTTGTGCCGGCAGCACGACAGCTCCGGGTTTTTCTCTTAAAATGTAATCAAGCATCTTGAGACCTTCTGCGTCAGAGTGCCGCAGCAATCCCGTTTGCTGATACATCCCGCTTTTTATATCCCTGCTCATGCCCGTCTCATCCCATGCCGGCCATTGTATGCTGATGATGCCGCTCTTATTGTTTTCTGCAAAATAGTCCATGTAAGAATTAGCCATCGCATAATCGCTCTGACCCGCCGCAAGAATCGGGACGGCTGCCGAGACAGATGAAAACAGGACGAAAAATGCCGGCGCACCATCCTTTACACTCTCATACAGACTGTGAAGGCCGTCTGCTTTCGGGGCGAGCACCCGCGCAATACTGTCTTTGGATTTGCGGAGAAAAGCAGGGTTTTCACGGTCTGCAATTCCCGCGCAATGCAGAATGCCTCCGACAGGTCCGAGCGTTGAGGTTACCTCTTTTATAAGCCGTCCGACGGCCTGCTTATCCGTCAGATCAACTGCTGAGACGCACACTTTTACGCCTTGTGATTCCAGCTGCCGGATAAGCTGTATTTTTTCCGAAACGACAGGGTCTGTTTGCTCAAGATCCCACTCGGTTTTCGACGGCAGCTCCTTTCTGCCTGTCAAAAGCAGTTTCTTCACACCGTACACTGAAACGAAATGCTTGGCGCATAAAGCGCCGAGACCGCGCGTTCCTCCGGTTATCATCAGGACGGCGTCTTTTGGAAACACAGTCCGGTCTGTTTGCACGGCTTCAGGTTCAACCTGATCAGTCTGCCGAAGAACATAGCTGAAGCGCATGCCCTCCCTATAGCAAACAGCAGACTCCGTTAAGTCTGATTCAATTTCTTGTCTAATAAAAGCGGCTGTCTGCTCCAGCGGCTCTTCAGGATCAATATCGGCGTGACAGGTGAGAATATGGCTGTATTCATGCCGCAGCATGCGATAAAGCCCCGCTTTTTCAATACCATGCATAACGGCAGCCTTATTTTTGAAGGATTCAAGCCCTTTTGTAAGATAAAGCATTTTCATGTTTTCTTGTCCGCGGCCGTATTCAATGAGCTGCTGCAGCGATGCCACCCAGCTGATGTCCTGCCGCTTTTGTCGAGAGCCGCAGCCGGTGAAGTCAATAAACCCGGAATAGACGGCCGCATTCGCATCCTGTAAGAAAGAGATGAGCTGATTTTCCTGCACAATGTCAGCATCATTCAGCTGTTTTTTCACCTCGGCGGCAAGGTCTTTTGTATCCTCGGAAACGATGAGCGCTATTTTGCTGAATGGCTCGGATGAAGACACTGCCTCGCAAGGCTCCCATGTTTTCTGCAATACTACTGTTTTTTGATTCGAAAGCGGCAGCTGCTCCCGTTTCGGCACCCAATAGCGGTCTGCTCTGAACGGATAGGAGGGCAGGCTGATGCGGCGCGGCTTACTGTCCGTATACAGCTGCTCCCAATCTGTGTCAAATCCGTTTGCCCAGAGCCGCAGCACTTTCTTGTATTTCTTTTTCTCAAGCCAGGCGCTGACGAGGTCAGCGGCGTCTTCATCGTCTGAGAACATGGAAATCGTGTTATTCTCGCGTTTTTTACGGCCGCTGATGATATCTTCGCTGTTTTTTTCCATCAGAAACGCGTTCAGTTTTTCAGTCAGTTCCTCTGCGGAGCCTGCAATGATTCCCAGCCTCGCTTCCATCGCATCCCGTCCGGTCTGCAGTGTGTATGCGGCATCTGCAAGATCGATATGGCGGGATGATCCGTTTTTGATAAAGTCGCGAAGGAGACGCGCTCTTTCTTTCAGCCGCTCTTCATTTTTAGCCGACAAAACAAAAAGAGATGACGCTTTCTCACGGGTTTCCTGCTGTTCCGTCTCACTTCTGCCCATGTATTCTTCAATAACGATATGCGCATTGACGCCTCCGAAACCGAATGAGCTTACACCCGCCCGGCGGGGCAGGACCCGGCCGTTTTCATCACGCAGCGCTTCCCACTCCTTTGTTTCTGTCACAATGTAAAACGGGCTGTCCTTCAATTTGATATGGGGATTGATGTTCTCGCAATGCAGACTTTTGGCGAGCGTCCGATGTTTCAGCTGCATCAATACTTTGATAACGCCCGCAATACCTGCCGCGAGCTCCAAATGTCCGATATTTGTCTTCACTGAGCCTATCCCGCAATATCCGCCCGGAGCCCCGTCTGTTTGGAAAGCTTTTTTCAATGCATTGATCTCAATCGGATCTCCGAGTGCCGTTCCTGTTCCGTGCGCTTCTATATAAGTGATGGTTGACGGGTGAATACCGGCTTTTTGATAAGCGCTTTTCAGCACATCCGTCTGAGCCTGCGGATTCGGCGCGGTAAGCGACGCTGAGCGTCCGCCGTGATTTTCCGCTGTACCGCGGATGAGGCCGTAGATGTGGTCCCTGTCACGCTCAGCCTCTGAAAGCTTTTTCAAGACAATCATGCCGGCACCTTCTCCTCTGACATAACCGTCAGCCTGATCAGAAAATGTTTTGCAGCGCCCGTCTTCACTGAGCATGCCTGCTTTTTGAAAGCCGATATGCCCTTCAGGCGTGACGATCGTGTTGACGCCCCCTGCGACCGCCATATCACAATCTCCCGTTTCAATGGCTTTTACCGCGCGGTGAATGGCGACTAAAGAGCTTGAACAAGCGGTTTCTACCGGCTCGCTCGGCCCGTGGATATCAAGAAAATAACTCATCCGGTTCGGCCCGACGGACGGCACGATTCCGGTCATCGTATACCCCTCGACAGGAAGACCCGCCTTATTGATTAAGGTTTGATATCCGCTTCCCAATGTGCCGGTGAAAATGCCGGTTTTTGTTCCGGCAATCCGTTTTGCTGAGTACCCCGCATCTTCAATGGCTTTCCACACATACATCATTAATAGACGCTGCTGAGGATCCATCATTTCAGCTTCTTTCGGAGATATCCCGAAAAACAGCGGGTCAAACCCGGCGATTCCATCTATAAAACCGCCCCATTTTATTGACGTTTTATTTGCATCCGCTGCCGGATCGCCGTAATATTCGCGCCAATCCCAGCGATCTCGTGGAATTTCTGTAATGCAATGCTCCCCTTTTTGTAAACGAGTCCAGAATTCATCTATGTCTTTCGCCTGCGGAAAAATACCGCTGATTCCGATAATGGCTATCGGTTCGGTTTTTTCTTCTGATTTTCCTTTTACGGATACGGGCGTTTCCCGCTTGACATGAACGGCCGCCGGAGCTTCAGCTTTTCTTATTCCGGCTTTTGGAGCGGTTTTTAAACTCTCTCTTTCTAAGCCGCTGAATGCTTCTTTCCATTCAGATATCAAATGGCCGCTCAGTTTGCGCAATGTCGGAAATTCAAAGAAGATAGTCGGGCTGAGCTCAAGCTGATAAGACCGATTTAATAGATTTGTAAATTCAGTGAAAATGATCGAATCAAATCCGTATTCCGTCAGTTCGCTGTCAGCCTCAATATCTTTCATGCTTACCTTTAAAAGATCTGATACATGCCGCTTTAGTTTCTCTTGCACCTGATCTTTCAGATCTCTTGCATCTGCCACTGCCGGAGCTTTTCCGGCGGCGCTTTGTTCTTCGCCCAGATCGAAAATATGGCTGCGAATCCGTTTTTCGTCGCCTTCTGCCACCATGACCTGGTGTTCTCCGGAGGCAAAAGCGGCGTAAAGCGCTTGGATGCCTGAGGCCGATCGCATGGCTTTCATTCCGGTCTGTTCGTACATCAGCCGTTCGGTCTCTTTGTCCACGCGCATACCGCCTTCTTCCCAAAGCGGCCAGTTGACGGACAGAGTCTGCCCGCTCCGCTTGTTGCCCCGCACGAGACGGTTCCGGCGGGCTGCATAAACATCCATAAATGCGTTGGCTGCCGCATAACCGGCCTGCCCCGGATTTCCCATGCCTCCCGCCAAGGAAGAAAACAGAATGAAAAAGTCCAGCCGCACATCTTTCGCTGCTTCATCAAGATTGATAAGCCCTTTCACCTTCGGCGCCATGACGGCCTTCCGTTCGTTTTCTGTCTGGTTCAGAATGTAGTTGTCAGCGATCACGCCTGCGCCGTGAATGATCCCGTCGAGTGTTCCGTGCTCCTCCTGTATGCCGCGGACGAGGGCGATGACCGCCGCCCTGTCTGTCACGTCAACCGGTTGATAAAATACACGGGCACCCGACGCTTCCAAGCGCCGTAAGCGGGCGGAGCGGTCTTCATCAAGCGCTTCCGCCCTCCCCGTTAATACGAGGACGGCGTTTTTGACGCGGGAGGCTATTTCTTCAGCGAAAATCAGTCCGATGCCGCCCGCTCCCCCGGTGAGGAGGTAAACCCCTTCGTCTTTCCACGGAACGGCGCCGCTTTGAGGGGCCGGCAGATGACGCCAGTTTCTGACGAGACGTTTGCCGTCTTCATAACGGATTTCCGCTTGTTCAGGGTGCGCCCGGTTTTCTTTCAGCTTGGCAAAAAGCGATGATGCTGACTCGTCCGGATCGGCTTGGATGACTTGGCCGTACAGCTTCGGATGTTCAAGGTGAGCCGTTTTCAGGAAAGCGGCCAGCCCTGCCAATACATTGTCTTCCCCCCTGTCGGGGACAAGAAGCTGGATCAGCGTTTTTTCCTTCTGTTTTTCTTTGATAAGACGCGTGACGATCGCTGACAGCTCCGCCGCGCAGGCGTCATAACGGTCTTCAATCGGACCTTCGCCGTCAGCCGCACATACGGCGCCGCTTATGTCCTCAGCGTTCATTCCGCCATACAGCGTCACGTATCTGAAAGACTCTTCTTGTCCGCCGCCTTCACTCGGCGGTGATTCCTGCCACTCCGGCTGAAGCAAGAGCAGTTTTTCCTCCGTGTCCTCTTCCAGAAAACGGGCGGTGAGCCCCGTCAATCGGACACATACCGCGCCGTTTTCATCACACAGCTCAATATGATAGGCGCCGTCCGCTGAGGAAAGCACCGCCCACATCGTCTCACGGCACGCAGAAAACACCTGCATATCCTGCAGGGCAAACGGCAGAAACGGCCGTCCGGACGCGGAACCGTCTGAGAGCACGAGACCGATAGAAGCCTGAAGGGCGGCGTCCAGCATGCTCGGATGCAGGATGAACGGCTCCTTTTCTTCGCGGGCGGACGGCGGAAGAGTGAGCTTCGCGAGCACTTCTCCGTTTCCGGCATAGACGGCGTCAAGCGCCTGATGAGACGGTCCGTAGGTGATGCCGAGGCTGTCGAACGCTTCATAGCACTCAGCCTTTGACATGCGCCGGCCGCCGCAGCACGCCTGAACCGCTTCCACATCGAGAACAGGAGCACGTTCCGTCTCTTCGAGCACGGCCTTTCCCTGGAAAAAGACAAGCGGCTCTTCCCCTTCGGCATACGCTTCAAAAGCGATGTCTCCGTTTTCTTCCGGCTGAAGCTTTACATGAAGCGTCACTCCTTCAGAAAGCGCCGTCACCGGCCGGAGCCAAACAATCTGTTTGAGCCGGACACCCGTTTTCCCGCCGGGCAAGTCTTCAGCGGCAAGTGTAACGGCGGCCCGGGCCATTTCTAAAGCAGCTGCGCCCGGAAGCACCGGTTTTCCATTGACGATATGATCGGCAAAAAACGGTTCATGCCCTGAAAAAACAGAAGTAAAACGCTGGGCGGTAAAGGTCGATGTATTCGCATGGAGCAGCGGGTGGAGCTTTTCACGTTCAGCTGAATTCCGGCTTTCAAGCTCTCTCTGAAGACGATCGGACGCCCAATACGTCTGCCTGGCAAACGGGTAGCCCGGCAGATTGCCGATTCGCGGCAAAGGTCCGCCATAAAGCAAGTCCCCTTCGATTTCATAACCTTGACAATAAAAATCTGCCAGCACGCATAACAGCTCCTGATATTTTCTATGGTCAGAATATGAGGCGCTGCACTTGCCGAGCACTTCTATTATGTGCTCCTGAATATGCTGACGGCCTGCAAAGTGCTGCGGTACTTTTCCCGAAAATACATAAGGATGATGTTCATTAAGCTTTGCCTGCTTCCATACATACACTGCGTCATCAGCATCTTGCACTACGATGGCGGCGCGATGGTTAAAGTGATGCCGTCCTTTTAACAACGTATAGCTGAGCTGGGCCAGATCATTTTCTTTCAGTCCGCCATTTTCCGCCCAAGTGATCATATCTTCGATTTTTTCCTGAAGGGCCTCCTCTGTTTTTGCAGACAAAGTCAGTAAATATGCAGGGGCATCACGATGAGGTGAAGCGCTGCGCTTATAGCTTTCCATAACGATATGGGCATTTGTTCCGCTCATCCCGAATGCGCTGACTGCCCCCATTCGGTTTTTACCCGGCAGAGAAGGCCACGGTTTACCCGTTTTATTCACATAAAAAGGACTCTTCTCCCAGTTGATATAGCGGTTTTCCCCGCTGCAATGCAGACTGGCGGGAATCATTTCACGGGAAAACGCCTGTAAAAGACTGATCAAACTGACAATGCCTGATGCGGCAAACGTGTGGCCGATATTGGTTTTAATTGATGTGAGCGCGCAAAAAGCTTCTTCGTTTGTATAGGCAGAAAATGCGTCATAAAGCGCGTTAATTTCCACCGGATCACCGAGTTTTGTACCTGTGCCGTGTGTGACGATATATTCGATATCTTCAGGGTTGATACGGCCCCGGTCATAAACGGAAGTAAGCAGCCGGGTCTGCGCAACGCCGCTCGGAGCGGTAATTCCGTTTGTTTTCCCATCATAATTGATGCCGCTCGCCCGAATCACCCCGTAAATCGGATCACCATCTTTTTCCGCCTCTCTCAGCGGCTTCAGAACAACCGCCGCGGCCGCTTCCCCCGGTACCATGCCGTCAGCCCTTTTATCAAACGCGAAGCATTTCCCGTTTTCCGACAGCATTCCGGCTTTATCTATCGTTTCAAAAAAGTCCGGGGTATTCATGATATTCACCCCGGCCGCAACAGCTGTTGTGCACTCTTTATTCTGCAGGCTTAATACCGCCTGATGGACAGAAACGAGCCCCGAAGAACATGCTGTATTTATCGCCATCACAGGACCGGATAAATTCAAGTGATAAGCCAGCCGCGCCGCCAAAATACCGTTATGATGAGACGTGACATTGCCTTTGTCCCGTGTTAAAAGGTGATAATCTCCTTCTTCCGCCCCCACAAACATACCGATCGTCTGCTGCCTGATGTGACTGGCGCCGTAGCCGGCGTCCTCAAGGGCCCTCCACGCTTCCTGAAGAAGCAGCCGCTGTTTCGGATCCATCGTTTCAGCTTCCCTCGGCGATATTTCAAAAAATAAAGGGTCGAATTCGTCCGCCCCCGGGACAGCGCCGAGTTTCCATTTTGAACTTGTGAAGCCTTTTTTTGCGACCGGTGCGACAACGTCCTTTTCCTGAAACAGAATGTCCCACAGCTCGTCCGCCGTGCGCGCCTGAGGAAATCGGCCGCTCATGCCGATAATGGCAATGGAATCAGCTGCCTGACTGCCCTCGGTTCCGGCATTCAGCTTATTTCTTCCCCTCTGCTTCTTTCGCTTTTCCGTTCCTGCCTTTTCAAAGACAGATTGATCTGCGGATTCAGGTTTCTTTTCTTCATAGACATGCTCCATGACGGACTTGTGTTCCGTCAGAAAATAGCGGACGACCTTCTCCAGTGTGGAATGTCCGAAAAACAGGGCCGGTGTCACTTCAATTCCGTAGTGAGCGGACAAAGAAGAGGCGAATTCCGCCAAACTGATAGAATCAAAGCCGAAATCAGCCAGATTGTCAGCGTCCGTCAGTCTGTTCTTGTCTATTTTCAAAAGCCCCGCCGCCAGTTCTTTCACATCCCAGCTTACGCATTCTTCCAGCGTGAAGCCTTTCATTTCACTCCGCCTTCCTGAAAACGGGACATTCCTGTTTACAGAACCCGAAATCGGCCGTTCGCCTTGATCTATCTGCAGGAAGCGTTTGGCCCTCGACGGAAAACCGGCCAGGACGAGATACTGGCTGGACGGCTGGACCAACAATGTTTCAAAAGCTTCGAGTCCTTCCTCTGTGTATAAATAACGCTGTCCGCTTGATTTTAAATACATATCGGTGCTTTCCGCCGTGCCGACATGCATTCCCCCTTCTTTCCAAAGCGGCCAATTGATTGCAAGTGACTTGCCGCTTCTGAGTCCGAGGCTCACAAGTTTATCCCGATGACGGACAAAAGCCATTTGGAAGCGGTTCCCCATCGCGTAGTCACAAGAACCGAAGTCTCCTAAAATCGCTGAAGAAGAAGAGAAACAACAGAAGAAGTCAAGCGGCTCCCGTGACAGAACCTGATCTAACACCGCGGTGCCGTCCGCTTTTGGCGATAAGACTTGCTGAAAGGTTTGCAGATCTTTCTCCAGAATGCTTTCAGTGCCTTGAAGACCTGCAGCGTGAATGACACCGTGAATCGGCCCGCATCCTTTCTCTTTCGCTTCTTGTAAACCTTTCTCCATCTGAGCCTGATCTGCGGCATCCGCCTGCACGTAAAACACCTTTGCGCCTGATTCTTCCAATCTCTTTATCTTGTTCAGCACCGGGCCGCCTGCCGCTGATCTCCCCGTCAAAATGAGCGTAACCGGTCCTTTTTCAGCAAAATATCCGGCAAATAACAAGCCTAATCCCCCGCATCCGCCGGTAATCAAGTACGTTTTCCCGCTTTTTATCACACGCTTCTCAACAGGGGCAATATCCGTCTGCTTCATTTCCATGACGTGACGGATTTCCCCACTGTACATGACACTGCGGAACGACTCGCTGTGAAGTTCTTCACATACGTTATGGATCAGTTTTTCTAACGGTCCTTTTTGTCCAAAATAAACCGCGGCCGTATCCGTCTCCGGCAAGATCAGTTTCAGCGACCGTTCCAGCCCGATCCATGACTCGGCGTAACTGATATCGGTATCGGTCCCGCACTGAGCGGAAAGAAGGATTCGCCTCGGTTTAGAACGCAAAGAAGCAGCTGCGCGGATCACATGATACAGAATGAAATAGTCTTTCACGGCCTTTGCATCTTCAAGCGGCCATCCATATAAAACGGCATCCGCTTTGCCTGCAGCCGTTTCAATATGCCGAAACGTTTCTTGATATGCTTGTCCGTCAGTGATTTTAATTTGATAATGCGTGTTTGAAAGCTTTTGAGTTTCCTCACCCTGTGAAATAAAAAACACGCCGGCTCCCGGATAAAGGGATTGTAAAGACTGATAAGCATGCTTTCTGGCAGCTTCTCCCGTAAGAAAACAGATGACCGTTTTCAGCTCTTCATGAATGGATTTCTTTAGAGGCTGCTGCGTCCATATTTCTTCAAATATCATCATCTCGGATTGTTCCTCTTGCCCGTGATCCTGCTGAGACGGCTGTCTCATGCTCACCCCTTTGATTTCTGCGCAGACAGTGCCGGTTTCGTCACAAAATTGAATGTTACAGCCGGTTTGATTCTTTTTATTAATATACATCCACATGCCGGATGAGCACGGACGCATGACGCGCAGTTCTTCAACCGCTTCAGGCACGATATGGACTGACGGCTCCGTTTTTGCCAGGACTTGAAAAGCTGCGTCCAGAAATTCCGGCGGCAGATGATATCCCGGATTACGGCCGCTTTCATCTGTGAGAGCAAGCTTCGCCCAAACCGCATTTTCTCCCGCATAAAGCTTTTCAACGGTGCGGAACTCCTTACTGATCGTTACACCTGATGTGCCTGGTGTTTCATAATCGAATGACAGCGGGCGGCAGTCTTTTTGTAAGGAGGCAATATCAAGCACGCGGGATGGCTGTATGTTCCCTTGCCCGATGATTCCATAATGATGCAGCTTCTCTTCGTCACTGTATATTTCATAACGGATGCCTTCCTCGTCTTCGGACAGAAGGGAGAGATTGACGCCCGCACCGTGATGTCCGCTGGTAATCGGGTCAGTCCATGCCGCTGTTCGGATCCATATCTCTTTTTCTTCAGAGCTGTCTGCCGCATGATGATAAGCTGCAAGCGCCATTTCTAAATAAACGGCTGCCGACAGAACCCGCTCCCCTCTCACATCGTGGAAAACGTGTTCCCGGCCTGTAAAAGATGTATGATAGCTTTGCTCCGCCAAGGTTGACGTATTTTCATGCAGGAAAGGATGCACATATTCAGTTGTTCCTGTTTTTTGTTCTGCCCGCTTCATCCAGTAGCTTTCTTTTGCAAATGGATAAGACGGCAGACTGATACGATGCGGCAGCGCGCCTTTATATAAAGATGCCCAATCGACGGGCGTCCCGTGAACCCAGGCATTCAAAAGACTGTCAAATTGACGTTTTTCCATCCAATCACTGACTGTGCCTTCCGTTTCTGTGCCAGCATCATCACCCCGACCTGTAAACACCCCGCTTACAGAACCAGCATTATTCAGAAAAGCAGTCAGCTTCTGTTCCAATTCAGAAACAGAGCCCGCTGTCATCGCCAGCCGTTCTTCCATCGGAACCCTGCCGACTTGAAGGGTAAATGCCGCGTCAAGCAGGTTCGCATCTGTAATTGTTCCGTTTCCGGCGGCATCCGACAGCAACAGAGCCCGCTCGCGCAAGCGGTCTTTATCTTTTGCCGATAAAACAAAAAGCGCCGGACGGCCGGTGTCTGCCGAAGTCATTTCAGCCGGTTCATACTCTTCTATCAGCAGGTGGGCATTTGCTCCGCCCGCTCCGAAAGAAGATGTACCCGCGATTCTCGGATATTCCCGTGTTACTCCTTCAGATTCTATGACCGGCCGTCTCCATTCCGCCGTTTCCTGCTGCACGATAAAAGGAGAAGTTTCAAAATCAATTTCCGGGTTCAGCTGCTTTGAATGCAGCGACGGCACCAGATATCCGTGTTTCATCTGAAGAAGAATTTTGGTGACAGCAGCAATGCCCGCCGCACTTTCCAGGTGTCCGATATTGGATTTAACAGAACCGATGGAACAAAATTGCTTTGCATCCGTATAGCGTCGGAAAGCCTTGGTTAACCCTGCGATTTCAATCGGATCTCCCAAGGAAGTGCCGGTGCCGTGGGCTTCCAGATAGCTGATCGCTCTCGGATCAATCCCTGCCCGCTCCATCGCCTCTGCGATCACTTCTCCTTGGGCATTCGGATTCGGAACGGTGAACCCGTTCGTTTTGCCGCCGGCGTTCAGAGCGCTTCCTTTAATGACACCGTATATATGATCATGATCTTCAACAGCCTTTTTCAACGGCTTTAACACGATACAGCCGACGCCCTCTCCGTCAACAAACCCGTCAGCCTTATCACCGAACGCTTTGCACGCGTTTGACGGTGACAGCATTCTCATAGAAGAAAGTCCGATATAATGAACCGGATCTGTAATCAGGTTTACGCCGCCGGCAATCGCGCATTCAGATGCACCTGTTCTGATGCTTTCTGCGGCGAGATGAATGGCGGTTAAGGATGAGGAGCATGCGGTATCGACCGCGATGCTCGGACCGTGAAAATCAAACACATAGGATACGCGGTTCGGGATAAAGTGGTAGTGGGCCCCTGTCGGATAGTTGCCGTTCATGACACCCGCAAAGACACCAACCTTTTTACCGGCGCATAGTGAATCAGGGGTATATCCGGCATCCTCAAGGGCTGCATAAGCGGTTTCCAGAAACAGTCTCTCCTGCGGGTCCATGCGCTCCGCTTCTTTCGGGGAGATTTTAAAAAACAGCGGATCAAATTTATCAATATCTGTTAAAAAGCCGCCCCACTTTGTATACATCCGGCCTTCCTTACCTTTTGTCTCATCATAGTAGTCCCGCCAATCCCAGCGGTCTTTCGGAATTTCGGTGATTCCGTGTTCACCGGTCTTTAACCGTTCCCAGAACTCATTAACATTTTCAGCTCCGGGATACCTCCCGGCAAGACCGACAATGGCCACTTCAAGGTGTTTTGACGGCGGTTCGGAAGCGGGCGGCGCTTTTTCAGAAAAAGATGCCGCTTGGCGCTTCGTCAATCCGGCGCTTTTTTTGCGGCTTTGCTTTTTCTGTAATGTGTGCGGCGCCTTTTCGGCTTCTTTATTTGTCTTGAAAATCCCAGCCATATCATCCTGTCTTGAGCTGACGAGATATTCCGCTAATCCGCCGATTGTCGGATACTCGAAGAACAAAGTGCTGCTGATATCAGGGACGTCTTCCCGCACGCGGTTGGTCAGCTGTACGATTAAGATGGAATCGATTCCGTATTCTTCAAGGGGCGTATGGGCTTGAACGTCCTCAATCGGCATCTTTAAGATGGCGCTGACGATCTGTTTCAGATACTCTGTGCTTTTTTCAAGCAAAGAGCCGGATGATACCGCTTCAGTATGAGGGACTTCTTCAGAAAATTGCGCATGCAGTTCGCGCTCCTTCGTTTCAGCCAAGTATGCGGCAAGCTCTTCTATCGTCCGGTATTCAAAAAACAGCGTGCTGCTGATATCAGGGACGAGATCCCGCAGCTCATTCGTCAGCTGAACGATCAGAATAGAGTCAATGCCGTATTCATCCAGAGGAGCCAGCGGATTTATCTCTTCTGCCGGCATTTTTAATACGTTTGCCGCAGCCTTTATCAGAAAAGCCGCTGTCTTTTCCGAAAGCCCCTCTCCCGCTTGTTTGATGGGGAGCTGACGATCAGAGGATGTTTGCGGTACGTTTGATTGGCGCTTTTGCGCGGTGTAAGCTTCCCTGCTCTGCCTGATGACTCCGTTGCTTTTCGCCGTGATAATCTGCTGGGTGTGCAGACGTTCGTTTTCAGCCGGAAATTGAACGGAATGAAAGCCTTCAGCCATTAAAACGGATTTCCATGTTTCCGGATAAAGACCGGGGCACCCCGGAATCCGCAGCGCCTCGTCTTCGTACAGCCACCAGCCCTCTAATAAGCCGAATGTAACATGTGTAAACGGCGTATGCCCGCCCAGTTCATTAACGAGCAGCAAACCGTCCTTTTTCAATACGGCTTTTGCCGTCCGTAATGTTTTCCGGATATTTTTGGTGGCATGCAGCACGTTTGCGGCAATAGCGATATCGTAGGTTCTCAGATGTAATCCCTGGCCCGCCGCAGGCTGCTCCACATTAAACAGCTGATACGTCAAATACGGATTGTCCGCGCCGTATTCCTTTTCGGCATGCATTAAAAAAGCTTTTGACAAGTCGGTATAACAGTATTCCTGAATATGGTTTTGATAGGGGCGGAGCTTTTTAAACAGTGTGCTGCTCGTTCCGCCGGTGCCCGCTCCGATCTCCAGCAGACGGATGTTTGCCTCAGGATTGTTTTTAATTACATTTTCCACATAAATACACGCTTCATTTGCCAGCACATCGTTGTAATAATCAGCGAGAATATTATGCTTATAGATTCCTTCAACAAGCTCCATTGAGGAATCGGGAAACATCACGTCAGTGGCTTTTATTTTGCCTGTTAAAATGTCAGGCAAAGCTTGAATGACGGTATCCGCCAGCAGTGCCTGCGCTTTCATATCCGGATCTTTCAGCCATTCGTTTTTCTTCTTATGCCACTCTTCCCAAACCGCGGCCGTTTCACCGCTTTTAAAATCGCTGTCTAAAAGACGGATACTTTCTTCCAGCCAGCGCTCATATAAAGGCAGACAGGAAGCCGCCGGCGCTTCGCCGGTCAGACTCATTGAACGCAGCGTCACCCGCAGCACTTGCAGCAAAAGCCGATTCAATTCTTTCATTTGATTGCTTATTTCTGTTCTTAAGGATAACTGTGTACGGTCTTTTTGTTTGTCTCCCTTACCCAAAACCTTATCCTCCTAAGAAAATTAAATTTGCTCCGTCATTTTGACAGGCAATCAGATAGTCACAAATTCATGAGGGTTCATTCCCTCGATCGGAATCGGCTTGGTCAGCTTCATCAGCCCCATGCGGGAGATCGGCTGCGTCAGCAGAGTTTCCAGCGCCTGCATCCCTTCCGCCCGGCTGATCAGCCCGAGACCGATTGCACTCAGTCTGTCAAACTCTTCAGAAATGTGATTGTCAGCCCGCTCCCAATAACCCCAGTTCATCACTTTGACCGGGCATGACAGCCGTCCGGAAAGCTCATGGGCAAATGCGTCTTTAAATGCGCACCCCGCCGCATAATGACTTTGATTCGGATTCTTAATATATGAAATAACCGAAGAGAAAAAGAGAATAAAGTCCAAAGACTCTTTCGCAAATACTTCGGCAATGTTGACGGAAATATCCACTTTCGCCGCAAGACCGGCGTGAAACTGTGATTCTTCCATATCTTTTACGCTTTCATTCGCAAATACCATCGCTGAATGAACGACGCCGCTGATGGTGCCGTATGTGTTTTTAATCTGTTCATAGGCGCGCTGAAGCGATGGAAGATCAGAAGCATCTGCGGCTATATATTCGGGAGCCGGGCCTGATGACCGGTACCGGTCTATTTTTTGGCGTATCCGGCTGTCCAGCGGCCGCCTCCCGATCCAGACGACTCGGGCTTTATATGTCGTCACTATATAATCTGTCCAAACCTCACCGATGCCTCCCGCACCGCCGATGATGACATATACGCCTCCATAGCGGTAAGGAACACTTTCAGACGGCCCGCTTTGGACCGGAAGCAATTGAGGCCTGTACCATTCCTGATGTCTGTGCACCCATGCTTTACCCGTACGGTCGCGGGGCAGGCTGAATATGTCTTCTGCGGGGAAATCCCCCCCGTCTTCAAGATCGGCCAGACGGATGTGCCAGCTCGGATGCTCTTTAGCGAGAGACCCGACGAAACCGTGCACACTGGAATGAGCGGGACGCACCTCATCATATTGGGTGATAGGCTGTGCTTGGTGCGTAATCACCGTCATCCCGAGCTGCTCTTTTCCATATCCGAGACCGATAAGAGCTTTGGCCGCTCTGAAAATTTGCAGCACCCCGCTTTTTTGATCATGGCTGTCAGAATCAGCCGGCTGAGGGGCAAACCAGATCATATGCTGAATCTCACCGAGACGGCGGAGCCGATCAGATATCACTTCAACGGAAGCACTTTGGCCGATATCAAATCGCACAGCTTTAGGAAACAATCGTAAAACCGCGTCCGCCTGCCCGTCTGTACCGCCTATGATGACAGCTTTTGCTTCAGAAATGGGGAAGCCGGTTTGGTTGTCTATCGGTTCCGCGTCCCATACCTGCATCAGTTTGACGGCTCCGGTAAGGTTACCCGGCAGATCGTATTGCTTATTATCGGTTACGGCCGGCGCACTTTCGGCCATCCGGGCAGAAAATCCTTTTATCCTTACACACACATTGCCGCGTTCATCACATATATCAATGTCCATTCTTCGCACGGCCGGTGTTTCATGCGTCACAAACACGGCCGCCCACATGTTTGGACTGCACGGATGAAAAACGGTCAGTTCATGTAATTCAAAAGGCATTAAGGGCTGCTCCGGATAACCCGCTTGATCTTCATTCATAACGCCGATGGCCGCCTGAAAAGCGGAATCAATCAGACTCGGATGGAGCACA
Organism: Bacillus sp. IS1; assembly: GCF_032461585.1. Lineage (NCBI taxonomy): Bacteria > Bacillati > Bacillota > Bacilli > Caryophanales > Bacillaceae > Bacillus > Bacillus sp. IS1. The sequence goes on from NZ_JAWCWR010000001.1 coordinate 1,330,249, forward strand.
AACTGTTCGGCTTCATCAGAAACGGAAGCAGGGAGCACCAATTTAGCCAAGGCTTCTTTTTCCCCGCAATAAATGTGATCAATTCCTTGATGTGAAGGTCCGTATACAATTTCCGCCTTTGCAAACGCCGCATAGCAGTCTTCTTTTGACAGCACTTTTTTGCGGCAGCGCGCTTTCAGCTGTTCAATATGCAAAACCGGCGCCTCAGACAGCGGCTCAATCACAGCACTGCCTTCACAATAAATGTCTGAATCGTTTTCATTGCTGTACACTTGAAATGAAACATTGCCGTTGTCCTCCAAGGAAAGCCCTGTCGTCATACGCAGCGGCTCTTTTTTGTGAACGGCCTGGCGTATCCAGCTGATATACCGCAGCGAAATGCCGGTTTTAGCCGTGTATTCAGCGGCTAACGGCGCGGCAGCCAGTTCAGCCGCGGCTCTCGCCATTTCAAGATAAGCCGCCCCGGGGAGAACACGCTTGTTTCGGACGATATGATCGGCTAAGAAGAATTCATCTCCGTTCAGTATCGTACTGAATTTTTGTTCTAACAAATCTGATGTATTGCGGTGAAGCAGCGGGTGAAGCCTGCTTTCTGTATTTACGGAAGTGACGGGATGATCGGGCTCCGGTATCCAATATCGTTCCTTTGCAAACGGATACGTCGGCAGACTCATCCTGCGCGGTTTCTCCTCCCGATACAGCCGCGTCCAGTCTACCTCAAATCCTTTTGACCACAGCTCCGCAAGTTTTTTGTAAGTGCCGCTGTCCATCCATTTTCGGATCAGCTCCTCCGTATCCTGATCATCGTTCAGGAAACCCCTGATTTCCGTTCCGCTATCAGACCGCCCTTGAAAGCATTCGTCAATCTGCCGTTTTCGTTCTGTAAATTCAGTTAATTTCCTGATCAGGTCCGCTTGATCGTTCACTAAAAAAACAAGCCGTTCTTCCATTGCCAGCCGTCCCGTTTGCAGCGTATACGCCAGTGACCGCAGGGAAAAAGATTCATCAGGCTGCTTATCTAAGCCGGACTGGCCGAAAAGACCGAAAAGAATATCCTTATGTTTCTCATCGTTTGTAAGACATTCTGCTAAAGTCCGGACGGAAGTATGCTGTATGAGATCAGTCATGTCTATTGCCAGCCCGTATTGATCCGTCATCAGCTCAGAAAACTGTGTCAGCTGCATGACATCCAAGCCGAATTCCTTCCAATCCTGTTCACCATCTACCGAGCCGGCCTCTACATGCAGAACATCCGCCAGAACACTGCGCAACGCATTCTCCAGCTGATTTTGCATTGTAACTCTTTTGTCATGAAGCGGCCCGCTTCCTTCAAGCGCTTTATCTTTGAGAAACATCAGCAGCCGGGCAGCGTATTCTTTCAGCCGCTCCGGATTTTTCGCTGACAGAGGCACGATATACGGTCTCTCTTGATTCTCCGTAATACCGGGGTTTTTAGGCCTGTACTCTTCTAAAATGAGATGAACGTTTGAACCCGTCGCCCCGAATGAACTGATGCCTGCGCGTCTCGGACAGGAATGTTCACGGCCGTTCTCTGTATACACCGGCTTTTTCCATGACTCGGTTTTTTGCTGTACGTAAAATGGCGAGTCCTCTAAACGGAGATACGGATTAATCGTCTCTGAGTGCAAAGAAGGGACAAGCGTTTTGTGAAACAGCTGCAAAACCGTTTTATGAAGCCCGCTGATCCCGGCGGCTGATTCCGCATGTCCGATATTCGATTTAACGGAACCGATCGCACAAAATTGCCGATCCTCCGTAAACGTGCGGTAAGCTTTAACAAGGCCTTGTATTTCAATCGGATCCCCTAAAGAAGTTCCGGTTCCGTGCGCTTCCACATAAGAAATCGTCCGGGGATCGATCCCCGTCTTTTCAAGACATTCAGCTATCATATCCCCCTGCGCCACGGGGCTCGGCACGGTAATCCCGCTGACGGTTCCCACGTGATTGACGGCGCTGCCTTTTATCACCGCATAAATATGATCCTTATCTTCTTCGGCTTTGTGGAGCGGCTTCAGCAGCACGGCCCCGATGCCGTCAGCTGAGACATAGCCTGTGCCGCCTTCGCCGAACGTGCGGCACAGCCCGTCACTCGAATGCATATCCATCAAGCCGTATGTGATATATTTTGTCGGGTGCAATGATAAATTGACGCCTCCGGCAAGAGCTGCTTCACATTCACCGCGTCTCAGACTTTCCGCCGCCATATGGACGGCCGTCAAAGATGACGAACACACCGTGTCAACCGCCATGCTCGGCCCGTGAAAATTGCAAAAATATGAAACACGGTTTGCGATCGGCGCATAGTTCAAGGGATAAGGAAAGACCAGCCCTTTCGCCGCAGCTTCAGCGCCGGCGAGAGAATAATCCATATGCATCACCCCGGCAAACACACCGACGTTCATTCTCTTATTCGGCCCTTTCGGCTGAACGATTGTTTCCGGGGTGTAGCCCGCATCCTCAATCGTTTCCCAGCATGTTTCCAAAAACAATCGTTCTTGCGGATCTTTAGCTTCTGCCTCCCGCGGAGAAATCCGGAAAAATTTCGCATCAAAACAATCCGGATCGTCTATAAAACCGCCCCATTTGGAAATCGGCTTGCCGGACGGCGATCGCAAATGCTCATATTTCCTCGTATCCCAGCGGGAACGAGGCACTTCCGTTACGCTGTTTTCTCCATTTTTTAAATTTGTCCAAAATTCACGAAGATTTTTGGCGCCGGGGTACCGTCCCGCCATCCCGACGATCGCAATATCTCCATTCTGCGTTCCGGCTGATGCCGACTTTTTCACGCGGATTTGGGTCGTCCTCTTTTTTTCCCGGGGCAAAGGCTCAGCACTTGAATGTCCGCTTTGAGCATGGCCGAAACCGGCTCCGTAATGTTCGCACAAATATCCCGCCAATTCCGCGATTGTCGTGTATTCAAATAACAGCGTCGGCAGTAGCTGCGTTCCGATTTTTTGTTCAATTTCCTTCACCATGTCCAACAGCCCCGGAGAATCCAGCCCCATTTCATAGTAGCCGATATCCGGGTCAATCTCTTTCACAGGTTTGTTCAATCGGGCGGCAAGCAATTCTTTTAAATAAAGGATGCACTGTTCAGTAAGGCCGGCGGAAGCCTCCGCACGGCGGGGCTCAGAAGGCGCCGGTTCCGCTTGCGGAGCCGGGACGGCATTCCGCCCGTCAGGTTCTTTCTTTTGCCGTTTCTGATTGATCAGTTCCGGGTCCCTCACCAGTTTATTGGCGAAGTTTTTCAGTTCGCCGACTTTTCTGCCTTCCTCATTGAAAAACTCCATTGTCACGTAAACGAGATCTTTCTTACGGGTGACGGATTCTTTTTTTATCTTGGTGATACATGTCGTCTGCAGCAATTCGGCGCAATAAAACGATTCATAAAACAGCGGCAGAAATAATTGCCCCTCCTCCCTCGTCAAAGGAGCGAGATATACATTGGAGCCGATACTGCTCGCATCTATCAATGCGGGATGAAACATCGCCTCTTCTGCATGTTCCAGCTGATCCTTTTGCACCGACAGATCAATATAAATCTCTTTTTCAGTTTGGTAGACGCTTCCGCAGCCTTTCATCATTCCTGAATGAACCAGTTCTTGATCCCTGCATTCCGCGTAAATGTCCTCAAGCGGTATTTCTGCCGCCGTTTGTTTTACGGCATCCATCCGGACGCTCTCTTGGAAGCCGGCGGGCTTGACGGAATGCATTTGCGCCGCGGCATATACCTTTGTCTCTGCTGCTTCGTCACCTTGTTTTTGCCCTTTCACCTCTACCTTCCACTGCTCTTCGCCGTTCTCTGTACAGTCAACGGAAAGCAGGATTGATTCTCCCTGTTCAGGAGCTAAAGGGTGAAAAATCGATAAGTGCCTGAGTTCAAGGCCAGCATGAAAAAAACCGTTTTCTCTGAAAGTCTGATAGATCAGGTCAATATAAGCCAGACCCGGCAGCAGTTCCTTTCCATAGGCTTTATGATGTTTCAGAACGGGATGCTGATTGTTAATAAGAAGCTGCTCTTGCATATGAACTTCCTCCATATCGACGTTCAATTTTCAGCGCAATCAGTAAGTCTTCATTTGTTTCCAAAACGTATTCGGGCGGGACTTATGTGCTTTTTCATGCAGGCTTTCGGCTTTGTCCGGACGAATGGGCCGGCGTTTTAATTCCTGTCTCGGCAAAGGCTTTCTGACCGGGGTATACGCCTCTTGCTCCCAGGCTTCCACTATGACATGGGCATTCGTCCCTCCGTCAGCGAAGCTGCTGACGGCGGCAATCCGCGGTGAATCCGTCCATTCACGCAGCGCGTGCGAAAAATAAAACGGCGAGGCGGACAGATCGTAATGCGTCATCGGCTCTTTGCCGGAAAGGAAAGGCACACGTTTTCGGCGCGAGAGCATAAGCACTGTTTTAATGAAACCGGCAATCCCTTCAGCACATAACGGGTGTCCGATATTCGGCTTCATCGAACCCAATTCGCAAGGCGCGCTGTTTTGCATACGGTATACCGCTTCAATCGCCCTCAGCTCCAAGAGATCCGTTACTTCAGAGCCAGAACCGTTTGCTTCAATGTAGCTGATATCCTCCGCTTTTCTGCCGCTTTTGGCAAGCGCCTTGGCCATCACTTCTTTCTGCGCCTGTATATTCGGTGTGGCAGGCCCCGCGGTTCTGCCGTCATTGTTTACGGAAATGCCTTTAATGACCGCATGAATCCGGTCCCCGTCTTTTACAGCCTGGGCCGCTGTTTTTAAATACACCATTCCGACGCCTTCTCCCAATACGATGCCTCCGGTGCGGCGGTCAAAAATATGAAACGCAGGCTCTTCACTTAACAAATTGCGGAGTTCGAACATCCGGTGGGTTTGACCGGATTCCAGCAGACTGACTCCCCCGACCACCGCTGAGTCGATTTCACCGCAAGAAAGCGCCTGTATCGCCATATTCATACCGACAAGCGCTGAAGAACAGGCCGTATCCAAAACGAGACTCGGCCCCTTCAAATCAAAGAATTGAGAAAGATTGGCCGCTAAGTAATTCGGGCCGGCGGCGACTATCGGATTTTTTGCATGCTTCAGACGGTTTTCGTCAGGCATACTGCCGCCGCGTCCTCCTAAATAGACACCGGCTGACCTGCCTTTCATTTCTTGTAACGAGTAACCGCTGTCTCTGAACAGATGAAGCGCCTCTTCTAATAAAAGAAAGGACTGGATATCCATTGCCTTGATGTCTTCTTCGGGAATAAGGAAAAACTCCGGGTCAAAATGCGTTACATTTTTTAAAAGGCCCGCATAATCCGCCTTCTCCGTTTTCCAGCGCTCTTTCGGCACCCTTTGAATGGCTGACGTTCCTTCAGACAGCAGCTTCCAATAAGCTTCAATTGATTCAGCTCCCGGAAAACGGCAGGACATTCCGACAACAGCGATATCTTGCGCCGCTGCACCGCCAGAAGGCTGAATGACAGCGGCTGCCGTTTGTTTGGGAACGTCCGGGATTACAGGCTGAACCGGATTTGAAACGGCAGCTTTGATTTCCGGATATGCTGTTTCAAGCCATTCCGCCAGCGCAGCAACCGTAGGGTATTCATACAGCACCGCCGGGTCAAGGTCAGCTTTGATCCTCTTTCCGATCGCTCTGGACACTTGGGCAAGCATGATGGAATCGGCTCCGTAATCTTGAAACGGCGTATCAGATTCAAATCTTGACGGCTCCAGTCTTAATTCCCGGCAGCAAATGCCCGTCAGCCACTCCTCAACGCTTTCTGTATCGGCCTGTTCCTGCTGCTTTGTTTCGGTAAGGCCGGATGAAAGCAGCAGACGGCCAGGCTCCCATTTTTCCGGGTGAATGACGGCCGGCATAATAACAGACCCGCAATCGCCTGCCATAATGGCATCAAACAGGCTCAGCCCTTCTCTGTCAGTGATGCTCTTTAAACCGCTTTTCAGATAGGCCTGGCTTTTTGATTCGCCCATACCCGTTTCTTTCCAGCTCGGCCATTGGATGCTCAGCACCGGAAAACCTTTTGCGGCCGCAAAATAATCCATATAGGCGTTAGCCATGGCATAATCGCTTTGTCCCGCTCCTAATTCCGGCATCACGCCGGACACTGAAGAAAACAGCGCAAAAAACCGGAGAGGCTCCTTGTGCAGTGCTTGATACAAAAGGTCCAGTCCGTCTGTTTTAGGCTCAAGCACGGTCATCATCTGTTCTCTTGTTTTGCGGATAAAGGCCGGATGATCGAGATCTACGGCTCCCGCCGCGTGTATCACGCCTCCTATCGGCCCCATCTTCTCTTTCACCCGGCTGACGGCCTGCTCATATTCAGGGCCGGAAGATACAGACAGCACTTCCGTTCGGACACCTTTTTGTTCGAGCTCTCTGATTCTTCTCACTTTATCGGAAAACGGGGAATTCCGTTTGACATGATCATCCCACTCCGCTTTCGGAGGCATTGTTTCTTTTCCGGTAAGCACGAGTTTCGTGACTCCGTATCGTTCGGCAAAATGCCGGGCGAATAAATATCCGAGTCCCCGGGTCCCTCCGGTGATCCAGAGCACATGGTCTTTCGGAAATGAAAATTCTTTTTCAGCTAAGCTGTTTGTTTCCTTTAACCGCGCGTGATAGCGTACACCGTTTCGGTAACACACTTCGATGTCTTCAGAATCGCGAAAAAACTCCTCTGCGATCTGGTTTGCCAGCTCAGGATCTTCGTCAGTCCGTTCTGCATCCATATGCCGCGAGCGAATATCCTTATACTCACTTTGGAACATCCGGTACAATCCGGCCTTTTTTGCACCTGAGAGATTTATCGTTTCATTTGCAAAAGGTTCAAGCCCCTTTGTCACACAAAGCAGCTGAAGCTTTCGGCCGCGGTTTCTGTTGTCAATGAGAGACTGCAGACGATGAATCCAGCCGTCATCATGATTGATTTCCGTCCCGCATCCGGTCACATCAATCAGGCCGCCAAACCGGGCCGCGTCCCCGGATATTTCCGGTGATGCAGCGTCAATAATTTCAGACTCGGGGAAATAACGGGACAGCTCAACGGCCAAGTTTCCTGTCTGGTGATCGGCGGCTATTCCGATGACGCCCCGCACTTCCTTAACCGGAACACTGCTGCTTTCTGCCCAGCTTTTCTGTAAAAAGCGGGTTTCACGCAATGTTTCAGAATGTGTTTCAGCACCGCGAACATTGCCCGGCGCTGCATCGTCCGGCCAATACCGATCCTTTATAAATGGATAACCGGGAAGGCTGATGCGGTGCGGCAGGCTGCCGTTATAAAGCTCTGACCAATCAATCTTCAGCCCTTTTACCCAAAGTTCCAGAAGCTTCGCGAATTTTTTTCTTTTCATCCATTTACGGACGGCTTCCTGCATATCTTCATCCTTAAAAACGGCTAGAATGTCTTTATACTGTTTGCTTTTCCCTCTGAAGCAGCCGTCTGTCCCGCCGTCAATAAAACGCTGCAGTTTTTCCGCTAACTGCTCTGTCGACGTCACGATAAACGCCGCACGTTCTTCCATCGCTTCTCTTCCGGTTTGAAGGGTGTAAGCCGCATCCCGGAGGCTGCGGTCTGTGACGTCATTTTTTCTGATCGCTTGAAGAAGCTGCTGCGCCCGCTGCTTCAGGCTGGCCTCCTGTTTGGCGGATAATAAAATGACTGCGGGATCTTCATCTGTGAATGGCTCAGAAATCTCCCTATCAGGTTCAATATATTCTTCTATCAATATGTGGGCATTTGCCCCGCCCGCGCCAAAAGAAGAGATTCCCGCGATTCTCGGAATCTCTTTCTGCGCTCCGTTTTCCTCAATGACCGGCCGTTTCCAGTCTGCCAATTCACGCTGCACCGCAAACGGCGTCCGGTCAAATGCAATATTCGGATTCAATTTTCGGCAATGTAATGAAGGGGCCAGCTTTCGTTTTTGAAACTGGAGCAGCAGTTTTGTTACACCGGCGATGCCTGCCGCGGCTTCCAAATGCCCGATATTGGATTTAACTGAGCTGATGGCGCAAAAGCCTTTATCTGACGTTTTCGTTTGAAATGCGCGGGTCAAACCGTCAATTTCGATCGGATCTCCGAGTTCAGTGCCCGTGCCGTGGGCTTCGATACAGCTGATCATCCGCGGATGTATTCCTGATTTTTCAAGCGCGCCGGAAATCACGTCAGCCTGGGCGCTCGGACTCGGCACTGTATACCCGTTTGTTCTGCCGCCGTGATTGATATGAGTGCCGCGAATCACCCCGTAAATATGGTCCTTATCAGCCATCGCTTTTGACAGCGGCTTTAACAGCACGGCCCCGACGCCTTCCCCGGGAACAAATCCGTCCCCGCCTTCACCGAAACTTTTGCACGTTCCGTCTTTTGAAAGCATTCGATAGGCGCTGAGCTCCGCATAAGCCGAAGGATGCGTATACACATTCACACCGCCGGCAATCGCCATGTCACATTCGCCGCGAAGGATGTTTTCACACGCTTCATGAATTGCAGTCAGCGAAGACGAGCACATCGTGTCGACCGGCATGCTCGGCCCTTTCAGATTAAGAAAATAGGAAACTCTGTTGGCCGCTGAACTGAACGACGTTTTTGGCTGCAGGGTGCCGCCGTTTTTCCAGTACATTCCGTACCCGTTTTTCGTAATGCCAGCAAAAACGCCGACCCGGCCGTTATACAGATTCTCAAGCTGTTCCTTCGTATAACCGGCATCCTCCAGCACCTGCCAGCACATTTCAATAAAGAGACGCTCCTGCGGGTCCATATTCAAAGCATCACGGGGTGAAATTTGAAAAAACAGCGGATCAAAGAAAGCGGCATCTTTCAGAAACCCGCCCCGCTTACTGTAACTTTTCCCTGCTTTCACGGCCGCTTCGGGATCAGGGTTGTAGTACTTGTCCTTTTCCCAGCGCTCTTCGGGAATTTCGGTCACACAGTCTTTTCCGGCCGCTAAGTTATCCCAGTACTCTTCAAGTGTTTCAGCTTGCGGATAACGTCCGCTGACTCCGATAATCGCAATCCCTTCTTTTGTCTGTTTCTCATTGGAAAAAGCAGACCGTTTCTTTCGCTTGATAAACGACGGAAGCACCGGAAAATCTTCATTTGCCAAAACCTGTTCTGATATGCCTGAACGGTGCTCATCATCATTTGTCCATTTTCGGCATTCATTCGGATAATCCGTGACAAAGTGAGCTGCCAGGGAGCCCAGTGTCTTATATTCGTAAAAAACCGTTTTGGAAAGGTCACCGAAAAGCAGAGACAATTCGCGGTTTAATTTCGTCACAGTGACTGAGTTTATTCCGTAGGTTTCCAGCGGCTCTTCAGTATCTATGTTGGAAACAGCAATTTTTGCAGTCAGGCCAAAAAGCGTTTTGAGCTGAAGAAGCGTTTGTTCATACAAACGTTCACTGCGGTGTTCGGCATTGGTTTTTCCGGAAGCGCCCGTCTTGATGACAGGCTGCAGCTTCAACCCCGACAGAGAAGCCCATATTTTTCCTTCTTCGTCACATAAATCAATATAAAAGCTCCCCGCCTTCTCTTGTATCTCGGCCCATACCTTGTCAGGACAAGATTCATAAAACAAAAGCTCGTCCAATGAAACCGGGGCGAGCGTTTTATATTCTTTGCCGCCAAGCAGCGCGCATGCCTCTGTCACACTTTGCATCACACAGGGTGGGAGGCCGAATCGGGCGGATTCTTTTTGGTCTGTCAATGGAATTGTTATGTCTGCCAGCATCCGTCCTGCTGAGGCGTAAATACGCTCAATTCCTTTCATGTGCTCACTGTATTGAACGGTATCGTTCTGAGTGATGGCTTCAATTTGCTGCTTATCCATCAGGGAACCGCTGTTTTCCTTCAAGCGGCTGATATCCAGCATGCCGGGCGCAGCATCAACTGGCTGAATCGTCCCTTGGCTGTACACATCATAATGACTGGAATCAGCAGAAAATGGATTATAAATCTCAAACCTTTTGGCTTCACCCTCTGCGGGTATCAGCCTGATCTCGATATGGAACGGCTCAGCCTCAGTCAAAATGGGCTTTGACCACACGATATGCGTCAGCCGGACAGCCGCAGTCTCCTTTACTGTCAAAACAGCCGCAGCTCTCGCCATTTCCAAAAGAAGTTCTCCGGGCATAAGCTTTTTATGCTGTAAAGAAACATCAGCGAGAAAAAATTCCCGGCCGCTGAAAGCTGCCGAGAATCCCTGTCCCGTTTCATCGGAAATATGCTGCTGAGCAAGCGGATGAAGGGAATCCGCTTGGCGAAGTCCCATCCGCATATCATAATCGCGCAAAATGCCGATCGCATCCTGTTTTGTCATTTTTTTATTTTTGACGTCAGAAAAAACCCGGTGCAGAAACTCTTTCATATGGTTTCCTCCATTACGCTAATCCCTGTAAAAACCGATCGTTCTTTTTACAGCGGCTTCTATGCTTATTTCGTTTTTCTCCAATTCATCAAGCAGGCGCTCATAAGTCTCAAGCGGGGACGTATCAGTCTCATAAGTCTCCCGGTGCCTTATATGCTGCGCACTGTGCGGTATCCAGCAATGTGTTTTCGCAAAAGGATAGACGGGCAGGCTGACTTTTTTCGGTCTTTCGTCCGGATATAATTTACTCCAATCAATATGCAAGCCTTGCACCCATAATTTTGCAAGCCTTGCATACTTTCCTGCTTCAATCCATTGATCTACGGCCCCGCTCATTTCTGCGTTGTCCGTCATCTCTGTAAACAGCTGTTTCATCGCTTTGTTCCGGCCTGTAAAGAAATTCTGCCCCGTCTCCTTGCCGCTGAGGAAATCATTCAGCGCGTTCGTAAGCTCTTCTTTTGTTTCAGCAATGACGGCAAGGCGCTCTTCCATTTCATCCCGGCCAAGCTGAAGCGTATAAGCGATATCCGCAAGAGCTCCGTCAGCTGAATGTGACTTTTCCAAATATCTGCGCAGCTGTTCCGCACGTTCCTTCAGCTGTTCCGCCGTCTTTGCCGAGAGAATGAATAAGGACGGCTGAAGTTCACCGGCCGTCCATTGTTTCTCTTCAACAGGAGAAACATATTCTTCGAGCACGACATGAGCATTGACACCGCCAAATCCGAACGAGCTGACACCCGCTCTCCGCGGCAGTTCATTTCCGCTATCATCAGTCGCCGCTTTCCACGGCTGAGTGTCGCGGACGAAATAAAACGGGCTTCCGTCTAGGCTGATATACGGATTAACGGTTTCACAATGCAGACTTTTAACGAGCGTTTTGTGCTGCATCTGCAAAATAATTTTTAAAAGCCCGGCCATGCCGGCGGCAAGCTCTGTGTGGCCGATATTCGTTTTGACGGAACCGAGGCCGCAATGAGGCTGCTCGGGTGCCGTTACTCCGGCTTTCTGATAAAGCGCTGCAAAAGCCGCTTTGAGTCCGTTGATTTCTATCGGATCTCCGAGCGCCGTTCCCGTGCCGTGGGCTTCAATATAACTCACTGTACGGGGGTCGATGTTCGCTTGCTGATACGCTTTTATCATGACTTCTGTCTGTGCTTTCGGATTCGGCGATGTAAGGGAAGCAGCCCTTCCGCCATGATTTTCCGCCGTTCCGCGGATAACGGCATAAATACGGTCGCCGTCACGTTCCGCATCGGATAATGTTTTCAAAACAATCATGCCGGCACCTTCAGCTCTGACATACCCGTCCGCTTGATCGGAAAATGTTTTGCAGCGCCCGTCTTCACTGAGCATTCCCGCTTTATTAAAGCTGATATGCATATCCGGCGACACAATAGCATTGACGCCTCCTGCAATCGCGATGCCGCAGTCTCCGGCCTGAATTGCCCTGACCGCACGGTGGACAGCGACCAATGAGCTTGAACAGGCGGTTTCAATCGGTTCGCTCGGCCCATGTATATTCAGAAAATAGCTCATGCGGTTCGGACCGATTGACGGAACCGTCCCGGCGGCGGAAGAACCCTCAATCTCTATATGGAACTTTGAAGCTTCCTGGGCGTAACCGCTGTTTGCCGTGCCTGCAAAAATGCCTGTATTTGTACCTGACAGGCTTTTGGCAGAGCAGCCGGCATCTTCAATCGCTTTCCATACATGCATCATTAAAAGTCTTTGCTGAGGATCCATCATTTCGGCTTCATGCGGAGAAATACCGAAGAATAAAGGATCAAATTGAGCGGTTTCATCAATGAAGCCGCCCCACTTTACATTGCTCGCATTTTTATCTTTCTGCGGATCTCCGTAATACTGTCTCCAGTCCCAGCGCTCCGGCGGTATTTCAGAAATGCAGTCTTTTTCTCCGGCTAAATTCTCCCAAAACATTTCCGGATTTTCAGCCATTGGAAATGCACAGCTGATTCCGATTATCGCCACGGGCTCTTCAGGTGCAGCTGCGGTTTTTGTTTTAGGAAGGCGGGACGGAATCGAGAATGGCTCCGTCTTCATTTTTTTATGCTCAACCGGTTTCTCCGTTTCTGTTTCTTCCTGTGAGCCGAATGTATCCGGATGTTCCGTCAGCAAGTATTGGGCAAAACTAAAGACTGTCGGGTATTCAAAAAACACGGCCGGCGTCAGTTCAAGCCCATACATTTTATTTAGTTCATTTGCAAACTGCGTGAATGAAACCGAATCAAAGCCATAATCTCTCATCTCTGATTCAGCATCTATTTCTTCTTCTTTCACCTTCAGAATGCCTGATATCATATGTTTGAGTTCCGCTTGTACTTTATTTGGCAGATGGACGTGCGTCTTCCTTGACACATGAATGCTATGGGACGGTTCTGACGCTTCAGGCATCAGGTTTTTTCGAATCCGTTTCTCGTCGCCTTCTGCCACCATGACCTGGTGTTCTCCGGAGGCAAAAGCGGCGTAAAGCGCCTGGATGCCTGAAGCCGATCGCATGGCTTTCATTCCGGTCTGTTCATACATCAGCCTTTCTGTCTCTTTGTCCACGCGCATACCGCCTTCTTCCCAAAGCGGCCAGTTGACGGACAGGGTCTGCCCGCTCCGCTTGTTGTCCCGCACGAGACGATTTCGACGGGCTGCATAAACATCCATAAATGCGTTGGCTGCCGCATAACCGGCCTGCCCCGGATTTCCCATGCCTCCCGCCAAGGAAGAAAACAGAATGAAAAAGTCCAGCCGCACATCTTTCGCTGCTTCATCAAGATTGATAAGCCCTTTCACTTTCGGCGCCATGACGGTCTTCCGTTCGTTTTCTGTCTGGTTCAGAATGTAATTGTCGGCGATCACGCCTGCGCCGTGAATGATCCCGTCGAGTGTTCCGTGCTCCTCCTGTATGCCGCGGATGAGGGCGATGACCGCCGCCCTGTCTGTCACATCAACCGGTTGATACAGTACGCGGGCACCCGTCGCTTCCAAGCGCCGTAAGCGGGCGGAGCGCTCTTCATCTAGCGCTTCCGCCCTCCCCGTTAATACGAGGACGGCATTTTTGACGCGGGAGGCTATTTCTTCAGCGAAAATCAGCCCGATGCCGCCCGCTCCCCCGGTAAGGAGGTAAACCCCTTCGTCTTTCCACGGAACGGCGCCGCTTTGAAGCGCAGGCAGGTGACGCCAGTTTCTGACGAAACGTTTGCCGCCTTCATAACGGATTTCCGCTTGTTCAGGATGCGCCCGGTTTTCTTTCAGCTTGGCAAGAAGCGATGATGCTGACTCGTCCGGATCGGCTTGGATGACTTGGCCGTACAGCTTCGGATGTTCAAGGTGAGCCGTTTTCAGAAAAGCGGCCAGCCCCGCCAATACATTGTCTTCCCCCCTGTCGGGGACAAGAAGCTGGATCAGCGTTTTTCCCTTCTGTTTTTCTTTGATAAGACGCTTGACGATCGCTGACAGCTCCGCCGCGCAGGCGTCATAACGGTCTTCAATCGGACCTTCGCCGTCAGCCGCACATACTGCGCCGCTTATGTCTTCAGCGTTCATTCCGCCATACAGCGTCACGTATCTGAAAGACTCTTCTTGTCCGCCGCCTTCATCCGGCGGTGATTCCTGCCACTTTGGCTGAAGCAAGAGCGGTTTTTCCTCCGTTTCCTCTTCCAGAAAACGGGCGGTGAGCCCCGTCAATCGGACGCATACCTCGCCGTTTTCATCACACAGCTCAATATGATAGGCGCCGTCCGCTGAGGAAAGCACCGCCCACATCGTCTCACGGCATGCAGAAAACACCTGCATATCCCGGAGGGCAAACGGCAGAAACGGCCGTCCGGACGCGGAACCGTCTGAGAGCACGAGACCGATAGAAGCCTGAAGGGCGGCGTCCAGCATGCTCGGATGCAGGATGAACGGCTCCTTTTCTTCGCGGGCGGACGGCGGAAGAGTGAGCTTCGCGAGCACTTCTCCGCTTCCGGCATAGACGGCGTCAAGCGCCTGATGAGACGGTCCGTAGGTGATGCCGAGACTGTCGAATGCTTCATAGCACTCAGCCTTTGACATACGCCGGCCGCCGCAGCGCGCCTGAACCGCTTCCACATCGAGTACAGGAGCACGCTCCGTCTCTTCGAGCACGGCCTTTCCCTGGAAAAAGACAAGCGGCTCTTCCCCTTCGGCATACGCTTCAAAAGCGATGTCTCCGTTTTCTTCCGGCTGAAGCTTTACATGAAGGGTCACTCCTTCAGAAAGCGCCGTCACCGGACGGAGCCAAACGATCTGTTTGAGCCGGACACCCGCTTTCCCGCCCGGCAAGTCTTCAGCGGCAAGCGTAACGGCGGCCCGGGCCATTTCTAAAGCAGCCGCGCCCGGAAGCACCGGTTTTCCATTGACGATGTGATCGGCAAAAAACGGTTCACGCCCTGAAAAAACAGAAGTAAAGCGCTGGGCGGTAAAGGTCGATGTATTCGCGTGGAGCAGCGGGTGAAGTCTGGCCGCTTTCTCACTTTCCGCTGAGCCTGTTTTGTCAAGTGACACATCAGCTTTTGTGACCCAATATCGGTCTTTGGCAAAAGGGTAAGCCGGGAGACTGATGCGGCCCGGGTTGCGCTGATAAAGAGCTGACCAATCGACGTCAAGTCCTTTAACCCAAAGGTCAAGCAGCTTTCCGTATTTCCCTTTTTTCAGCCAGGCATTTATGGTAAGCGCCATATCTTCATCAGAAGTGAGCGAAGCCACCAATGAATGATGTTTGGCTGTCCTGCCCCGCCAGATATGAGCATGGTCGATATTATAATCGTTTGAGGAGCTCATAAGCTTCATTTTCAGTTCTTCTATCGACTCGGCCGTAAATGCAAGCCGCTCAGCCATCGGTTCTCTTCCCGCCTGAAGCGTGTAAGCGATCTTGGCCAAATCCCCGTCAGAACGTTTTTTTCTTATGACATCATCCAGAAGCTGGCGGGCGCGCTCTTTCAATTGCTGCTCATTTCGTGCTGATAAAATAATAACAGCCGGTTTTTGCGGAGAAACAGACGCGTTTTCCATTGGTTTCAGGCTGTCAGACGGCACATATTCCTGAATGATGACATGCGCGTTTGAACCTCCTGCTCCAAATGAGGAAATACCGGCAATTCTCGGATATTCTTTCATTTCACCCGTGATATTCAAGACAGGTCGTTTCCATTCCGTTTCTTTTTGCTGTACGAAAAACGGAGTGTGCTCAAACTCAATATTCGGATTCAATTCCGCCGCATGCAATGAAGGGGCAATCCTCT
The DNA here is from genome assembly GCF_032461585.1 of Bacillus sp. IS1. Taxonomy (NCBI): domain Bacteria; kingdom Bacillati; phylum Bacillota; class Bacilli; order Caryophanales; family Bacillaceae; genus Bacillus; species Bacillus sp. IS1. The sequence continues at coordinate 1,345,907 of NZ_JAWCWR010000001.1, forward strand.
TATGTTTCAATTGGAGAAGCAGTTTGGTGATTCCCGCAATCCCGGCAGCGCTTTCTAAATGTCCGATATTTGATTTAATTGAACCGATGGAACAAAACTGCCGGTCTTCTGTTGTCAGGCGAAAAGCTTTCGTTAACCCGTCGATTTCAATCGGATCACCGAGCGCAGTGCCCGTTCCGTGCGCTTCCAAGTAACTGACCGTTCTCGGGTGAATGTCTGTCCGTTTCAACGTCTCTGCGATCAGATCAAACTGCGCTTTCGGATTCGGCACCATATAAGCGTTTGTCCTGCCTGCTGCGTTCAGCATGCTTCCTTTGATAACGCCGTAAATATGATCGCCGTCTTTCTCCGCTTGAGCAAGCGGCTTTAACACAATCGCCCCTACTCCTTCACCGTCAACAAAACCGTCCGCACTGTCTCCGAAAGATTTGCATTTATCACCGGGAGACAGCATTGAAAAAGCGGACAGCCGCTCATAGTGGGCCGGATCAACGATAAGATTGACTCCGCCGGCAATCGCTGTTTCACTCATTCCGCTCCGCAGGCTTTCTATAGCGAGATGGACAGCTGTTAAAGAAGAAGAGCATGCGGTATCCACAGCCATACTCGGCCCTTGGAAATTGAACAAAAACGATACTCTGTTTGCGATAGACCAGTCGCTGGGAACTGTCGGGTAATTGCTGTTCATCACACCGGCAAAGACTCCGATTTTCCGGCTGTCACAAAGCGTAGCCGGGGTGTACCCCGCATCTTCAATGCTTGAATAAGCAGTCTGCAGAAACAACCTTTCCTGCGGATCCATCCTTTCAGCTTCCGCGGGAGATATACGGAAAAACAGCGGATCAAATGTATCAATGTCATCGAGAAAACCGCCCCATTTTGAATAAATGGACCCCCATTTTCCGCGTTCCTCGTTATAAAACGTTTTCCAGTCCCAGCGATCTTTCGGCACTTCAGTAATAGAATGCCTGCCGGCTTTTACATTTTCCCACAGCTCATCAACGTGATCGGCGCCCGGATACCGGCCTGACAGACCGATGACAGCGATATCCTGGATAGAGGGATCTCCGTTCGTCCTGCTGCCTTCCTCGTTTTGAGGAATCTTGTTTTGTTTTACATTCAGGTTATCTGTGTGATCAGACAGCTGCTCCTCACGCACACCCATCGCTTTCATAAATGCTCCCCGCTGAGAAAGAAGCAGGTAATCCGCGATTTCTTCTATCGTCTGATATTCAAAAAAGAGGGTGCTGGTCATTTGGTCAAATACGTTACGAAAAGCATTCGTGAGCCTGACGACCAGAATAGAATCCAAACCGTATGCGGTTAAGGAAACCGACGGATCCATTCTCCCGCTCGGAATCTTCAGCGTTTTTCCTATTAATTCCGTCAGATATGTGATGCCCCGTTCTCTTACGTTTGGAATCGGCGCGGCGCTTTCTGCGGGAGCCTGCACCCGTCCGGCGTTTTCGGGATGAGTCCGTCCATTCTCGAATTGCCGCTCGAGCGCTTCTTTACGGGAAGACAGAAAGTAATCAGCAAGCTCATCAATGGTTTGATATTCAAAAAACAAAGTGCTGCTGACAGAACCGAAGACGTCTTTTAACGCGTTGGTCAGTCTGACGACCAGTATGGAATCCAATCCGTATGCGGTTAAAGGTTCATGGGATAAAAGACGATGCGCCGGCACTTTAAGCGCTTCACCGATTACCTTCTTCATCAGTTCAACGCTTTTTTCTCTCAGGCTGAAATGCAAGGTATCATCCGAAAGACCATCTGCGTCATACGGACGGCACTCCGGCTTTTCTTCTGACGCCTGCGGGAGGGCAAGCCTGACCGTTCCGTCACTTTCAGCCGCTATAATCTGCTGGCCTAAGTCGTGTGCGGCTTCAGCCGGAAACAGAGGATGGACGAATCCTTCAAGCGAAAGCGCTTCCGCCCAGCCGGCCGGCTCAACCCCCGGACAGCCCGGAATCCGTAAATCATGATCCTCATACAGCCACCAGCCTTCAAGAAGGCCGAACGTCACATGGTTGAATATGGTGCGGCTGTTGATCTCATTTATAAACAGCTGGCCGTTTTTTTGCAGCATTGCTTTCGCATGGCGCAGCGCAGAGCGGATATTTTTTGTCGCATGAAGCACATTGGTCGCGATCACTGCGTCATACGTGCCGATGTCCGGCGCTTCTGTTGATACCGGCTGCTCAGCGTTGAATATTTTATAAGTGACATAAGGATATTCCGGACCGAATATGTCTTCTGCATGTAAAAGAAATGCTTTAGAAATATCCGTGAAACAATATTCGGCAATATGCGCTTCATACGGTTTCAATTTTCTCATGACCGCGGCGCTCGTCCCGCCCGTTCCGGCTCCGATTTCTAAGATGCGGATTTTCGCCTGCGGGTCTTTTTCCAGACGTTCCCGCAGAACTGCAATCAATGTGTCAGCAAGCTTGTCATTGAAAAAATCAGAAATGATATTATTGCGGTAAATGCCTTCCACAAGACGGAAGGAGGAGTCAGGGAACATCACTTCCGTTGCCGGAAGCTTACCGGTTAAAATGTCTGGAAGCACACGCAATGTCTCTTCTGCCAATCTGACATGCGCCCTCATGTCTTTCTGGCGCAGCCAAGTCTCTTTTTTCCGCTCCCATTCCTCCCACACCTGCCCTAAATCCGTTTTTTCCGGAGCAAGCGCTAATGTATTCAGGAGGACAAAGCTCTCTTTCAGCCATCTGCTGTATTGTTCCGTTATGCCGGCAGCCGATTGAAATAACGGCAAAGCCTGATCAAGCCCGGCTCCCATCTCATAAAGGGTTGATACAAGCATTTTTTCAATAAGGGATTCCATATCTCTCATGCAGCTCATGACACTTGATGCTTTTAACCGCTCAGCTTCGTCATTCTGCGTGATGTTAACCGCTAATTGTCCGAGTGCGGAAGGAATCTTTTCCGGATAAACCGTTACTTGTTCTTTCAGATCGTCCTTCATAAAAAGCGGATCTGTCGTTTTAATCAGCGCCAGCTGGTCATAAGGTCCGGAAAGCAGGGTTTCCAGCGTTTTCATCGCTTCAGGCGCCTCAATAGAAGCGATTCCGTCCCGCTCCATCCGTTTCCGGTATTGTTCTGAAGCCACGACGCCGACACTTCCCCAAAAACCCCAATTGACAACTTTTACGGCATACGGCGCTTTTTGTGAGATCCGCTTAGCAAAAGCGTCTTTAAACGTGCACCCGGCGGCATAATTGCTCTGTCCCGGCGCTTTTTGAAACGACATCATCGAAGAGAAAAACAGCAAGAAATCCAGGGGTTCCCCTTCAGCTACCCGGGCAATCTGCAAGCTGACATCAGTTTTTGCAGAAAGTGAAGCGCGGAACTGATCCTCTTCCATATTGGCAAAACTTCGGTCTGATAACACGATGGCGGAATGAATGATTCCGCGGACCTTTCCATTTTCCTTCACAATGGTGTCATACGCCCGTTTGAGAGAGTCATAATCCGCAGCATCCGCGCTGAAATATTGCGGTGCGGGACCTAAAGCCGCAAGTCTTTTCAGCTTTCTTTCAATCTGTGTATCTTTTTTCCGTCTCCCGATCCAGACAATTTTCGCCTGATAGGTCTGAATCATATATTCAGTCCATACTTCTCCTATTCCGCCTGCTCCGCCGATAATCACATAAACCCCGCCGTGCCGGTATAATGAAGGCTCATCTGCATGAGGCCGGCAGACGGCCAATTGCTGCCGGTGCCACTGACCTGCGCGAAAGACCCACGGATTTCCCTCGGGGTCCGCCGGTAAAGAGAAGACATCAGGAAGATGCCGGTCTCCCCTTTGAAATTCCAAATCAAGAAGCCGGATGCTCCAATTGGTGTATTCTTTTGTGAGCGACCCCGCTAATCCGTGTATGCTTGCATGACTCGGATTGACCTCATCATGTTCATGAATCGGCTGTGCTTGAAACGTGCAGATTGTCAATGATAGTTGTTCCGTGTCAAAATTCAGAAGCAGAAGCGCTTTTACCAGCCGGAAAAGCTGCATGACCCCGTGCTCCTGTCCCTCGGCCGTATCCGCATCATAAACGGATGGAATGGGATGATCCGGCGCCGCCCATATCATGTGTTGAAAAGAGCCTTGCGCTTTCAGTGTTTCAGCCATTTGTTCCGCGCTGTCCAAAGAAGTGATGTCCGGAAAACGGACATCGGAATACATCTCTTTCAAAGCCTGCTGAAAATCCGGCCCGGCCCCGATGACGATTATTTTTTCTTCACGCATGAAAGGCATGCCGGTTTCCGGAATGGTGACGGTGTTCCAAACCGGTGTCATAAGCAATTCCGTTTCACGGCTTTTCTTCGGCGTGACGCCGGCTTTTTGGTTAAACCCGGCGCTTTCCTGCACCTCTTTTATGATAAAATCTTTCACTGCCGCCAGCAGCACGCCGCGCTCATCACAAATATGCAGATCAAATTGGTGAACGGAGGCCGCTTTTACCTCCGCATGCACAAATACGGTTTTCGCTAACGGTTCAAGCAGCTGTATTTCTCCGAAGGAAAACGGTACGATAAGCGCAGGCTCTTTTTGAAATTGCAGCACATGCGCCATTGCAGTTTGAACAGCGCCATCCATTAAGGACGGATGTAGGATGTACTGTTTAAAATCGGCTTCCAAGTGTGACGGGAGCGTTAATTTGGCCAGTGCTTTCCTTTCTGTATAAGAGAATTCGCGGATGACCTGAAAACTGTCCTTTTGCACGATTCCCGCCTCAGAGAACGAGTGATAGATGTCTTTCGGCTCCGTTCTCTGCGCAAATGGCGCCGGGAGCTGAAAAGCCGGGGCCTCAAAAGACGCTCCTTTTTCTTTACAAATCACTTCTCCTTGCGAAAAGAGGATGCCGTCCGCTCCTTTTTCTTTAATGACATAGCTTATACGCTCTTTTTCCGCTTCAAACTCTATCATGACGGATCTTGGGTCTGTACCTGTCACAATCGGCTCCATGTACCACACACTTTGAAGAGAGACGACCGGGCGTTCTCCCCACAATCCCGCGCCGTATGCCGCCATTTCCAGATGACAGACTCCGGGAAGCACATATTTTTCGTTCACTAAATGATCTTTAAAGAAGTATTCATCCTTGGAAAATATCTTTTGAAACGTCCCTTTCCGGGCGGATGAAATATTCTCATCAAGCAGAGGATGCAGCGCTTCACGCCTTTTGGTATTTTGGGGCTTTTTTGTATACCGCTTTTTTTGATCGGTCAGCCAGGACGTTTCCTTTAAAAACGGGTACGTAGGAAGCGGAACTTTCTGATACGGCGTTTCCGGCTTTTTGCAACCTTGAAGACCTTTCACCCACAGCGCGGCAAATTTCTCAGGATCTGAAACGGATTGGCCTGAAACGTCCGGCCGCCCGGGTGACGCTTTTCCGAAGTAAATATGCCTTTCGTCTCTGTGACCGCTTACAAATCCGTCCAATCGCTGTTTCAGCTCAGAAAGGGATGATGCAATGACAGCAAGCCGGAAGGAGAAAGGCTCTCTGCCTGACAATAGGGTGGCAGCGATATTTTCCAGACTGTATCCGCCGGCAGAAGGCAGGTTTTCCAATCGGGCAAGAAAGGAGCTTAATTTCCCGGCATATTCTTTCAGCTGCTGTTCGGAATGTGCGCTTAATACGACAGCATGCGGTTTTTGCTCAGTATTCTTGTCCGCTTGCCGTTTTGGCTGATAAGCACCTACGATCAGATGGGCATTAGAGCCTCCTGCGCCGAATGAACTGATTGCGGCGATTCTCGGTTTATCTCCTTCAGCCGGCCACGGCCGGTTGTTTCGGACGACATAAAATGGCGAATCAGAAAAAGAAATCTTGCGGTTCAGTTCCGCGGAGTGCAGACTGGCGGGAAGCGTTTCATGTTTCATGCTTAAAAGCACCTTGATTAAACCGGCGATCCCTGCAGCCGCTTCCAAATGTCCGATATTGGATTTCACCGAGCCGATTCCGCAGTCATTTTTCTCATCGGTCTGTTTATCAAATGCCATAGACAGGCCGCGTATCTCAATCGGATCGCCGAGCGCCGTGCCGGTTCCGTGAGCTTCAATGTAGCTGATATCCGCCGGACTTACCGCGGCTCTGTTTAGAGCGGATAAAATCAGGTCCCGGTGCGCTTCCGGATTCGGCACCGTATACCCGGTCGTTTTGCCGCCGTGATTAGTGGCGGACCCCTTAATGACACCGTAGATGTGGTCTTTGTCCGCAATCGCTTTTTTCAATGGTTTTAATAAAACGGCTCCCGCGCCTTCGCCGGGCACGTAACCGTCTCCGCCTTCACCGAAACTGCGGCATTTTCCTTCAGAAGACAGAAAATGCGATTGGCTTAAAAACATGTATTTTTGCGGATGTAAGCTGAGGTTGACGCCTCCGGCCAGCGCCATTTCACAGTCGCCCGACATAATGGCCTGACAAGCCTGATGGACGGCGACAAGCGATGAAGAACACGCCGTATCAACAGCGATGCTCGGCCCATGGAGATCAAGGAAATAAGAAACCCGGTTCGGAATGCCCCAATATAAGGAGCCGGGGCCTTTATACTGATCTTTGAGGAAACCTTCTTCGTGTGCAATTAATGAATATTCATTCCAGGTCACTCCGGCGAATACACCGATTTGATCCGTCGGCCTCGCCGCCGGGTTCCCGTAACCGGCATCCTCCATCGCTTCCCAGCAGCACGTGACATACAATTTTTGCTGAGGGTCCATTAAATCAGCTTCCCACGGGGAAACAGAAAAAAACAGCGGGTCAAATCGATCCGGACGATCAATAAAACCTCCCCATTTACTGTATGACGCGTATTCTGCCGTTTTCTCTTCCGAGTAATAAGAGCTGTCCCATCTGTCCTCAGGGATTTCGGAGACACAATCTTTATTTTCCATTAAATTGTTCCAAAAATCATGCTGGTTTTCCGCTTTCGGAAACATCCCGCTCATTCCGATAACCGCAATATCAGAACTCCTGTCCGTTCCCGGTTCGGGCACCTTTTCAGCCGCCTGTACAGGAAGCACTTCTTCCTGCCGGCTTCCCGTATCAGGCTCCGTTTCTTTGAATTCAAGAACGCTTTCGGGATTTCGTTTCTGCGCACTTAAAAACTCACTCAATTTCTCAATGTTCGGATATTCAAACAGCAGCGTTTCAGAAAGGCCGGTAAATTCTTTATGCAATATGGTCATGATTTCTTCACTGATGAGAGACGTCACGCCAAGAGTAAAAAAAGCGGTTTTATCTTCTGCTTCGGTCACCTCGGCACCCAGCTTTTCCGCTATTACCGTTCTTAAAAATTCGTTAATACATTTCATGAGGATACCATCCCTTGTACAAAAGAATTTTTCTGTGCTTTAACAAGTTAATCCGCCGTCTATCGCCATTGTCTGTCCGGTCATAAAGGACGATTCAGGAGAAAGCAGGAAACGAACGAGTCCGGTCATATCGTCTGTTTCGCCTAAACGTCCCATCGGCGTCCTTCTGATAATCTGCGATTTTTGTTTTTCCGGCATATTTTTCGTCATATCGGTGTCCACAAAACCGGGCGCAAGTGAATTGACACGGATTCCTTTAGACCCGAGCTCCCTGGCCAGGCTTCGCGTCAAGCCGTCAAGAGCCGCTTTGGATGCGCTGTAGACTGAAGTGCCTTTAAATCCTCTTGAGCCGATAATGGAGCTTATGTTAACGATTGATCCGGAATTTTGTTTCAGCATGACCCGGGAAACGTTTCGGGTCAGCTTGATGACTGAGCCGATATTCAGATTGAGGATGCGGTCAATGTCTTCATCATTGGTCAGGGGCAGAAGCTGATCAAGGTTCAAACCGGCGTTATTGACCAAGCCGTCTATTCTGGAAAACTTGCGGTATACTTGAAGAACAAACTGTTTCATGGCGGCGGCATCCGCCGCATCCGCCGCTTCCCAATAAAAGCGGCCGCGGTACTTTTCACTCTCTCTCAATGTGTTAATAAAATCAGATTCACTGCGGCTGAAAGCGGCTACTTTGTAATCCTCATCCAAAAGCGTCTGTACAATCGCTTTTCCCAGCCCCCGGCTTCCTCCGCTGACGACCGCTACTTTTCCGTTATTCATATTTGCCTCCTGTTTTACACGTTTCTTATTTTTTTAAATCGATCATTAGACAGTTTCCGATCTGTAACAGAGATGATCTGCGGTATCTGATATGGCTGCAGCTTCTGTCTGCAATGAGCTACGGCCCGCTTTCTGAAAGATTTGATATCTTCCTCTTTTTCAAGCACGGCCTCTGCCGCGACAATCTCGCCCGTAATCGGATTTTTTCTGCCCGTTATGAGAACATCCCGGACATTCGGTATCTCCAGAAAGACGCTTTCCACCTCTGCCGGAAACACTTTCTCTCCGCCCACATTAATGATTTCACTCTTTCTTCCGAGAATTCTTATATATTCGCCGTCTGTTTCCACCTGGTCACCGGTGTCGTACCAGCCGTCTTCATCGAAAGGTGACGGTGCGTTTAAATAGCCGAGCATCGCCGACTCAGAACGGACCCAAAGCGTGCCTCCGGTAATTTTGGTCTCTGTTCCGGCACCGCCCACTTTCATCCAAGTGGATTGGCTGTCTTTTGATTTCGTTGAGAATATACCCAGTTCAGTTAATCCGTATGTTTGTTTCAGCCGTACATCCGGAAACAGCCGGTGGATGCCGCGCAGCGTTGATTGGGGCATCGGCTCTGTGCCGTAAGTGATCAGCCGGAGTGAAGAGAGGTTATATCCGGCATCCGCCTTGGACATCAGCAGCATGTTTAAAAAGGTCGGGGTGGCGGGGAGCACTTGGACAGCATGTTTGTCGACCGCCTGATAAACGGACTCCGGCGTTCTGCTGTCTGATGTGACGATCGTCCCCCCGTTAAACAGAATCGCAAACAGCGTATTAATGCCGCCTATATGATCCAATTTCAGAAAAATAAGTGTACGCAGCGGTTTTCTCTTCGCCGTTTTATATTTTTCAAGCAGCCGGCCGGCGCTTAACACGGATGCTTTGCTTTTGCCGGAGGTTCCCGATGTGAAAATAATAATGCCTGACTCCCCTCTCTCGCGCAGATCATCAAGCAGAGGGTGAGCGGCGCTTTCAGAACCTTCACGAAGCGTCCAGCTGTCATTTTCATTTATTTCAATGATTTGATTCACTTTCGCGTCTTCAAACATATCGAGATGCTTTTCCCTTGACTCATTACTGAGAGGGACAACGATATTTCGGTTTAACAAAAGCGTCATCAGCAAAAAAATGGCGTTCGGGGAATAATCCCCGATAAGCGCCACACATTCTCCTTCACGTATTCCGTTTTGTTCAAGCTCTTTCTGAAAAAAGCTGATTCGTGTCAGCAAATCATCATACGTAAAAGTCTGCCCTTTAAAAATGAGAAACTCACTGTCTTGCGTTTCCCTAAGCTTATCAGTCACCCAGCTGATATCTCCCCCGCTTTCTGTTTTCATGATTGAGCACTGTCCATATATTTTTGATAAATATCACAAATGCTGCCGACGGTTGTAATGCTGGAAATCGTTTCTCCTTGGGAAAAAGGATCTACTCCGGTTTCCATCTCCATCTGTGCGACTAATTGAGCGATATCCAGTGATGAGAAGCCCAGATCCTCTATGACTCTCACATCATCTCCCGCTTCGACGGCCCGATATGACTGCTGTTCTTGAATGTCCTGAATGATTTGAGCGATGATCTGCTTCATTTCCTTGGTTTGTTCCATTTGCTTTCAGCTCCATTCTTCATTTTATAAACTCCTGATGACCCGTTTATAATCCGGAATATGATCTTGTGAAGAGGTCGGCACCGCCAGCAGCTTATCCACCTTGGAAATGGCCAGCAATGTATGATTTCTTTTCATATAGACTTCAATCTGATAGCTGATTTTCGCCACTGAGATCATACCGAGGGACTCACCGTGAAAGTCGGGATCGCATTCTTCAATGTGTCCCGTCATATAAATATCAAGCTCTTCATCTGCAAAACAATTTCCGTAATAATACGTCTCTCTTTCAAGCAAAAATAAATGCCGCGCGATTGAAACCGGAAAACCCGGCTTCGACCGGCGCGTCATCCATTCAAATTCCGCCGCATCCATTATCTTGCTGAATTTCGCAAACACCATGGCATGCCCCGGCGCAGCATCCTGATCAACAGGAACCCGATATGAAACGGGGTCTGCTGTTTTGAGATTGCCCGGCTTCATACCGAAGGCGTCCGTTCTGATTTTCTTTGACCGCATCAGCGCGTAAGGCGGCTTGGCTAGCTTAGAAAGTTCCGCAATGCATTCAGCCTTAGGCGCTGAGACTTTTCGGGTCGAACCTTCTGTTTGTGTGACGTCGACGACAATTAAACTATTGGCTTTCATAGAAGGAAACCGTCCCCGGTCCCACTCGCTTTTATCAGAGCTGACCGCTCCTTTCGGCCCGAACAAATAATCAGATTCTAATATGGTTTCTCCAAACCGGGAGATATCGACTCCGACGGAAACCTCGTCCCATAATCGGTACTGATCAAGAGGCTTATCTGAAGGAACTTTGAGATGTGTCATAAAATAAGCCGGATACAAAATCAGCCCTTGGTGATCGGCCATCTGATCAGGCCGGAATCCCGTTCCGTCCGTTAAATGGTGACTGTGTGCGTTGCCGAATAACAGCAGCAGCGCGTACTCATTCAAATTCCCTAACCCGACATGGCTCATCGTTAATTCATGATTTTCAATCAGCATGGTCTGTCCTCCGCAGAAAAAATGTAATGGCTGGTCATACTCAGCCTGTAATCGATTCCAGCCTTTGCGCAAGAAGGCCGGCTGTTTCTTCCATGAGCTGTTTGCCGATCAGATCGACATGCCTGTTTCTCCAATTTTCAAGCGGGGTTCCTTTCACCCATTGATTAAACGCGCCGAGCGCAGGGCCGCAATGAATTTGGTAATCTATTTTACTTTCGCTTTTTCCTTCCAGAGCGAGCCTTGTCGTATGAGAAAAATACCATTTAAATACCATCGCCATTTTGTGTTTCGGATTCTGTTCGGCTTTGGCGATCTGTTCAGGAGATTTATCACGTTTCAACTGCTCATACACTTCTTCAAAACTGCGCTGGAAATACTTTTCTTCAATTAATGTTTTCGTTTTTTCATCTATTTCATCTAAAGAATTGTATTGTCTGTACAAGTCAAAGAGTTTATTGGCTCTTGCCGGGAAAAACAGGCCTTTTTTCAGCACCTGCACCCTTGCTCCCGCTTCAAACATATCTCCCGCGGGAGCGTATGACGTATCCTGCACGTTCGCTTCCTGAAGCAGATCTTTCACTGAATCACTTGTCCCGGCTTCGACCGTGCATTGATTAATAGAACCGGTTCCGATAAATTCGGCGCCGAGCAGAAACGCCGCAGCAGCCGCTTCCGGAGTGCCGATGCCCCCGGCTGCGCCGATTCTTACTTTTTTCGCATAACCGTGCTTCTCCATCATGCGGTCTCTGAGTCTGATCATGGCAGGCATTAATGTATACGGAATCCCTTGGTCGGTATGCCCTCCTGAATCCGCTTCAACGCAAATGTCATCAGCCATCGGAATTTCTTTTGCAAGCGCCGCTTCCCCGGCTGTCAGCCGATTGTCAGACACAAGTCTTTCCAGCACATGAGCCGGAGCCGGACTTAGAAAGGCCTCAGCGACTTCAGGCCGGGATACTTTCGCGATGATTCTGTTTTGAACTGACACCGACCCGTCATGATTCCTGCTTAATCCCTTTGCCCTGTATATCACGAGAGCGGGGGTTATGCCCATAAATGCCGATGCTTCAATAAGATGAATGCCGTTTTTCAAATATAAATCTATCATTCTGACTTCCTTGTCAGGTGACATCATATGATGAAGAAGATTCATTCCGAATGTTTCCCCTTGCCGCAGTGCAGACCGGATGGTTCCGATGGCCTGTCCGATCCGTTCGATACTCAATCCGCCCGTTCCGAAAAAGCCCAGCATTCCCGCTTTTGCCGCTTTAATGACCATCTGTTCCGAAGCAATTCCCCTGTACATGGAGCCCGTCATGTAAGCATATTGGATGTTATAATCTTTTTTAAAATCTTCGTTCCCTAATCTCATTCCCGCCGTTTTTTGCGAATCAGCTGCCGATGCTTTAACATCAGCAGTATCAGACTCTTCTTTCGGCATAGGTAATGGGACGGCATCTTTTTTAATCTGACGCGTCAGTTTTGTCAGCACTTCCCCGGGCCCGACTTCTGCAATTTCATTATTTTCAAGTCCCATCAGACGGCGTATCGTGTCCGTCCACTTTACCTGATTGGTCATTTGCAAAGTCAGATTTGTTTTGATTTCATCATTCTTATAAGGTGCGGCATGAAGATTTGAGATCACCGGAAAACGAAGAGGCAAAAACGCCGTTTCTTCTAAATAATCCGCGAACTCTTTTTCAGCATCTTTCATATAGCGGGAATGGAAGGCGCCGCTCACATTTAAAGGAAGGTACATTCTCACGCCGGCTTTTTCAAAGACGGGGCCCGCTTTTTCAATGTCTTGTTTCGTTCCGGCGATCACAATTTGCGAAGGTGAATTGTGGTTAGCGATATCAATGCCGGTCAGATGATAATCGGATAGAACCTCTTTTACTTGTTCAGCCGTAAACCCCAAAACCGCCGCCATGCCTCCGGGAGCTGCCTTGCTCATGAGCTCCCCTCTTTTTTTAACAAGCTGCAAACCGGTCTCAAAATCAAAGCAGCCGGCCGCAAATAACGCATTATATTCTCCTAAACTGTGCCCTGCGGCGTAATCAGGCTCTCTGCCGGACTCTTTCATTTTCTTTAAATAACTGAGTGCACTCACCGTATATAACGCCGGCTGGGTAAATTGCGTTTTCCCCAGCTGGTGATTCGGATCCTCCAGACACAATTCTTCTATAGAGTAGCCTAATATGTCATCAGCCTGACGTGTCAGATCTTGAAATTCATCAAACAGTCCGGCTCCCATTCCTTTAAATTGAGAACCCTGCCCCGGGAACACAAACGTAAGCATCTTATCCTCATCCTTTCCGCATCGCCAATTTTGCACATCACATGTGGTTCTCCATACAAAAACGTCTCTTATTTTCATATATTGACTGGTGTAAACACCGGCATAAAAATAAAAACACAAACGCGTTTGCGATTTAGCACAGGTTTAAAAATCGCAAACGCATTGTGTTTTCCTTTTCTAACATAATTTATATTAAAACATATTGCTTGTTTACTGAATGTTTCTCATGACAAGCTGCAGTGCCAATATGCCCGAAAACAGCGATGACGGCACACTTCTCCCTTATCATGTATATGTAGATATATACACTACAATCATTTTTATAATCCCTATTTCCTCTTCAACGTGCCGAAACAGCGATTGAAATTTAATAGGTGCTTTACATCAATTTAATAAATTTAACAAATAGTTGCTATTTAAAGAGAATAATATCAATTTATAGATAATAATGTCAAGGCTTTATTTCGTTATTTTCTGACATTTATTCCACAGTTTTATATTCGGTGGACAGTCGGCATAATTGTTTCGGGATAAATGTCAGATAATTCCCTGAACCCTTTTCATGTCAAAGAAAATTCATCGCTTCTCTGTCAATTGGGTCTATACTTATTTTTCATTTTCATATATTATGTAAAAAAAAGACGAATTAGAAAAATTTTTAATCATTTTAAATACTATCCATTAAATACTTTCTTTGTATAATAATTTCTTATTATTCTAAGGAGGATCCAGTCATGAAATGGTACGCACTTTTTGTAGAGTCCGGAAAAGAAGAAACAGTTCAAAAATTTCTGCGTCTGCAGTTTGATGAGCAGGCTCTCTACTCAATCATACCCAAGAAAAAAGTCACAGAACGAAAAGCCGGAATCAAATACGAGGCACTCAAAAAGATGTTTCCGGGATATGTGCTGTTTAAAACGAAGATGACAGAGCGGACATTTCATAAAATCAAAGAACTCCCCATTTCATGCAGAATCGTGAATAACGGCGCATATTATTCCAAAGAGCGTAAAACCTATTTCACGACAATTACGGATGAAGAAATCCTCCCTATTATCAGGCTGATCGGAGAAGGAGACACTGTAGATTATTCAAAAGTCTATATTGAAAATTCAAAAGTAACCGTTGCCTCAGGGCCTCTTAAAGGAATGGAAGGCATTATTAAAAAGATCGATAAAAGAAAAAGGCGCGCCAAAATCTGCCTGTCTTTTATGGGACTGGACAAAATGGTCAACGTCGGAATTGAAGTGCTCTCCAAACCCTAGCATGTCAAAAAAAGCATCAACAGCATGTGCCGTTGATGCCCTTTTTATATAAACAGACGAAAGCCCGACACCAAAATAACCCCGCTCACCACCGTCACGGTCAGACTTTTTGTTTTCAAGGCATAGTTGACCTGAAGCCGGGCTGCGCCCATGAGGCAACATCACATTTAGGGGAAGAATACATTTTAATCAAAAGCGGTGAATTGACAGTTGAGCTTTATGACGAAAAGCATGTGCTGACTTCGGGCGATGCCCTTCAGTTTGCCGGAGCGACGCCGCAGTTATTTTAATTCCTCGGATGAACCGGTGACATATTTTATGCTGGTCTATTATGCTGAACCGGCTTAAACGCATATCAGGCTTCTTCAGACAGAAGCCTGATGGACCGCAACCCATTCTTGTATGCATTGAATCAGTTTCTGGACAGAAGGTGTCTGCGTCTCCTTTGCATGAGCTGTCAAAATGCCGAGCTGCCTGGAGACATACCGGTCGAACCGTTTGATGAGCACATCACAATCATTCACCAAAAGCTGCGGCAAGATGCTGATCCCCAGATTGTTCCGCACCATTGCAATAATCGCTTCATCCCCTCTGATTTGATAGGCGACCCGCGGCGTGATCTTTTCTTCCTTCAGCACTTTCAGCACATCAAAATGTGTCTCCGGATAAGGCACGATACATTTGACGGACTCCATGACATGTAACGGAACCGTTTCACATTGCGCCAATTCATGCTGCGGGCTCATCACCGCTACAATCGGGTCCTCTGCCAACGGGTAAAAATGCCACTTCTCGCTGTGGGATGTCCCGATCGCCGCATCAATCCGGTCATCTTTCAGCCATTCTTCCAGTTCAGTAGAATTTCCTTCAAACAAATGCACCTTAATGGAAGGATACAGCTCATTAAATTCCCTCAAAATTTTCGGCAGCCATTTTACCGCCACGCTCGTAACAGTGCCGAGCCGGACTTCCCCTCTTTCTAACCCATTAATATTATCAACGGTTTCAGACAGTTTTTCATAGTTTTTTTGAATTTCCTTCATAATATGTAACACTTTCAAGCCATTTGCGGTCGGCCTCACTCCATGCCGCTGTCTGATCAAAAGCGGAAAACCGTACTCTTCTTCTAATTTACTGATCATTTGGCTGATGTTCGGCTGTGTGTAATTCAATATGGCAGCGGCTTGGGTCAGGCTGCCGCTTTCAACCGTTTTAATAAAGGCTAAATGCTTCTTTAAATCCAACCGGCTTCATCTCCCAGATATCATTCTTTATTATCCAATGCATTAGTTATATTTAGTTTACTTATACATCAATCAAAAATAAAATGGCAATGTCTCCATCATTATACTTGATAACAAACAGAAGGTGAGCGTTTCAGCATGAGTTTTCTCATTCAATTTTTTATCGGCGGCACCGTTATGGCGGCCGCCGCGTATTTAAGCAAATCGAAATACTTATTTTTATCAGGCGTTATCACATTGCTGCCGATCATGACGTTACTGAATATTCACTTGCAGCTGAAAAATATGAGCCCCGACGATTTCAGAGCCGCTCAAAAAAACGGAATATTCGGTGCCTTCGGCGCGGTGATCTTCATCAGCAGTATTTTCATCCTGACAAACTGGTTCAAAGGAGGCCACGCAGTCATCGGTGCGTTTCTCATCTATATTTGCTATATGATCGGCTGTAAATGCCTGTTATGAAGATACGACACCGATGTGTATAAAAAAATGCCCTTCCAGAACAATAATAACAATGCACTCAGTCGTGAGCAGTTTATATGACTGAATGATCATGAATTGTTATAATCAATGTCTAAAACATTCCGGGAGGCGAAATAAATGGCCAGAAAATTATTCACACCATGGACCGTTAAAGATGTAACGATCAAAAACCGTATTGTTATGGCACCGATGTGCATGTATTCCTCACATGAGAAGGACGGAAAACTGCAGCCTTTTCATATGGCGCACTATATATCGCGTGCAATCGGCCAGGTCGGCCTGATTATCGTGGAAGCGACAGCCGTTAATCCGCAGGGGCGCATTTCCGATCAGGATTTAGGCATTTGGAGCGATGATCATATCGAAGGTTTTGCCAAACTGACGGAACAAGTGAAAGCGCAAGGATCTAAAATCGGCATTCAGCTTGCGCACGCCGGACGTAAAGCTGAGCTTGAGGGAGACATTTACGCTCCGTCAGCCATTCCGTTCGATGAGCAGTCCAAAACACCGGCTGAAATGACGACAGAACAAATTAAAGAAACCATTCAGGAATTCAAACAGGCAGCGGCGCGCGCGAAAGAAGCCGGCTTTGACATTATTGAACTTCATGCGGCACACGGCTACTTAATGCACGAATTTTTGTCCCCTCTGTCCAATCACCGTACAGACGAATACGGAGGCTCACATGAAAATCGCTACCGCTTCTTAGGCGAGACCATTGAAGCCGTCAAGGAAGTCTGGGACGGCCCGTTATTTGTCCGTATTTCTGCATCGGATTATACAGACAAAGGGCTGGACATTGCGGATCATATCGGTTTTGCGAAGTGGATGAAAGAACAGGGAGTCGACCTCATTGATTGCAGCTCAGGCGCACTCGTTCAAGCTGATATTAACGTCTTCCCAGGCTACCAAGTGAGCTTTGCGGAGAAAATCCGTGAACAGGCCGAAATCGCAACAGGCGCCGTCGGTTTGATAACGACGGGAACAATGGCGGAAGAAATTCTGCAAAACAACCGCGCTGACCTTATTTTTGTCGCAAGAGAACTTCTGCGCGATCCGCATTTTGCAAGGAGTGCAGCGAAGCAGCTGAATACTGAAATACCGTCACCGGTTCAATACGACAGAGCATGGTGATGAAGTGACAGCCGGAGTTTTTCGATCCGGCTGTCTCTTTTTTTATTTTTTGAGAAACGATTGCCGAAGCTTCTCCGTCTTCCCTATAGAACCAATTAGAGGGGATGACTCCAATGAAAGCAGCATGGATGGAAAGGACATATCTGATTGACGGGTGTCCGTTTTATACGAAACACCGTAAAGGCGCCGGCGAAGTGACGATCGTCTTTGAAGCCGGCTACGGCACTTCTTCTGAAACATGGACATCATTACTCGCTGACATAGATGAAGAATTTGGGGTTTTCACATATGACAGAGCCGGAATCGGCAAAAGCGGACAAAGCCGAAACAAGAGAACGGCGGACCACATGGTACAGGAATTAAACGCTCTTCTTCTGAAGGCCGGCGTCAAGCCTCCTTATCTTGTCGTCTCGCATTCATACGGCGCGATTATCAGCAGACTTTGGGCGAGCCGGAACCGCCGGGATATTCTCGGGATGGTGATGCTTGATCCGGTTTCTGAGGATCAGGAGACGAAAGTGCTTCCGCTTCTTCCCGAAGAAATGAAAGCCGCCTATTTGAAACAGTTCATATTGGAAGGATCACACGCGGAATTTTTGACGAGCCTTCGTCAGATCAAGCATCAGCAGATTCATTTCGGCGATATGCCGCTGTTGATTTTATCATCGGGAGAGCGGGATGAGCACTTAAAGCACGCTCATGAACAATGGGTGAAACTGCACAGAAGCATGCTTGATGTCTCTTATCAAAGCGGATGGATTCAGGCCAAAAACAGTTCTCATGCCATTCACCACGATGAACCGCACATCGTCCACCTTGCCATTTATGATGTTTGGTGCGCGGTGCGCCAGCAAATGAATGCTCCTGCCTATCAGGCGGTAAACTGATTAAACAAAAGCCATTGTGCAGCGGCACAATGGCTTTTGTTATCGTGATCTATTTTGTCTCACGATGCAACGTATACTTTTTCAACCGGGGTGAATACTTTTTCATTTCTAACCGGTCCGGATTCGTCCGTTTGTTCTTCGTCGTAATATAATTTCTGTCCCCTGTCTCTGTACAGGCCAATGTAACATTCACACGCATCATTTTCACCCCTTATACAAATCGTAATTATTTCGTTTTATTATATCTCATCAGAAAAAAATGTCAAGCGTCCATTTTTTAAGACCGCTCCACAGTGACCTCCATGAAGTCAAATGCGATCTTACTGTTTTCAAATACCGCTTTCGCCTCATTTTCGAGACGCTCTATCGGCGATTCACCCTGATACCTTGCGCTGATATGAGTTAAAATCAGCTGTTTGGCGCCTGCTTTTTTTGCCGTTTGCGCAGCCTGTTCTGTCGTTGCGTGATAATAATTATGTGCGAGCTTTGCATCTTCCTTGGCAAACGTCGCTTCATGAACAAGCACATCCGCATTGCGCGCCAGCTCCGTTACCCGCTCTGATGCCCTCGTATCCCCGGAAAAAGCGACGATTCTCCCTTTTTTCGGCGGTTCCAAAAAATCCCGCCCGTTAATGATTCTGCCATCGTCAAGTGTGACCGTTTCGCCTTTTTTGATTTTCTGATAGACGGGTCCGGGCGGGATATTCATTTCTTTCAATCTGCCGGCCTGCAACGCGCCGGGAATATCCTTTTCCTGAACCCGGTAGCCGAACGCTTCCACGCCGTGAATGACGGATGCTGCGGTAACAATGAATTGCTCATCTTCAAAAACCGTCCCCTCTTCGATTTCATGTACGGTAAGAGGATACGTCAGATGAGTCGCCGTCACGTGCAGGCTTGTTTCGATAAAGGCTTTAATGCCTTTTGGCCCGTAAATCGTCAGCTCTTCTTCACCGCCCTGAAATGAACGGCTCCCCAACAGACCCGGAAGACCGTAAACATGGTCGCCGTGAAGGTGGGTGATGAAAATCTTCTCAATTTTCCTCGGTTTGATTGTTGTATGTAATATCTGATGCTGAGTGGCTTCTCCGCAATCAAACAGCCATACGGAACGCCTTTCTTCAAGAAGCTTCAGCGCGACGGACGTTACGTTTCTCGTCTTTGCCGGCATGCCGGCCCCCGTCCCTAAAAATAATAATTCCACAATGCTTCCTCCTAGATCTTTGTACTACTAAGGATACAGGATCAGGCTGAAAATGTGAATTCACCCGGGCCTTCTCCGGCCTGATTAATTTTTTTCCGCAAACCGCAAAAAACAGGCTGAAATGTTTGCTTTCAACGAATTTTAGATTTAAAATGAAGGAAATATGCGGGGTTTTAAACCATGCTTCAGATAAAGTGAGGTACTCTAAGTGAAAACAAACGACAAACCAAAAGCAGTAATTGTAATATTTGGTGCCACAGGGGATTTGGCAAAACGAAAACTTTACCCATCCATTCACCGTTTATATAAAAATGGTCAAATTGGTGAAGAGTTTGCAGTTGTAGGTGTTGGAAGAAGACCTTGGTCAAACGAGGACCTCCGGGAAACCGTTAAAACGTCTGTTTCTTCTGCCGGGCAAAAAGACATAGACGATTTCACATCTCATTTTTATTACCATCCGTTTGATGTAACGAATCCGGGTTCCTATCAGGAGCTGAATGTCCTGCTTGATCAGCTTGAACATACATATGAAATCCCGAACAACAGAATGTTTTACTTGGCGATGGCTCCTGAGTTTTTCGGCACTATCGCAAAATCACTTAAAAACGAAGGTGTCACAGCGACAAATGGCTGGTCCCGTCTCGTCATTGAAAAACCGTTCGGCCATGACCTGCCGAGTGCGAAAGAGCTTAACAAAGAAATACGCGAAGCTTTCACGGAAGATCAAATTTACCGGATCGACCATTACTTAGGCAAACAAATGGTTCAAAATATCGAAGTCATCCGATTTGCGAATGCGCTGTTTGAGCCGCTGTGGAATAACCGCTACATCTCAAACATCCAGATTACGTCAAGTGAGGATCTCGGCGTTGAGGATCGTGCGAGATATTACGAGAAATCAGGCGCACTCCGTGATATGGTTCAAAACCATATTTTACAAATGGTCGCTCTCTTGGCGATGGAACCGCCGATTAAACTGAACACGGAAGAAATCCGCAGCGAAAAAGTGAAGGTGCTGAGAGCTCTCCGCCCTGTCGCTCCGAACGAAGTGAGTGACTTCTTCGTCCGCGGACAATACCAAGCGGGAACGATTGACGGAAACGCTGTACCGAGCTATACAGATGAACAAAATGTAGCACCGGATTCCAATACGGAAACATTCGTGTCCGGAAAGCTGTTAATCGATAACTTCCGCTGGGCCGGCGTTCCGTTTTATATCCGCACAGGGAAACGGATGAAAGAAAAATCAACGAAAATCGTCGTTCAATTTAAAGACATTCCGATGAACCTTTATTACGGCAATGAAACGAATGTAAATCCGAACCTGCTTGTCATCCATATTCAGCCGGATGAAGGCATCACACTATATCTGAACGCTAAAAAATTAGGCGGAGCCGCTCATGCTCAGCCGATTAAGCTGGATTACTGCAGCAACTGCAGTGATGAAATGAACACACCGGAAGCCTATGAAAAATTAATCCATGACTGTCTGCTCGGTGATGCGACAAACTTTGCCCATTGGGACGAAGTGGCGCTTTCTTGGAATTTCGTCGATGCGATTTCCGAAACGTGGGCAGCCGACAAAACCCTTTCTCCGAATTATGAAGCCGGGTCAATGGGACCGAAAGCTTCGGACGATCTTCTTGAAAAAGACGGTCTCCACTGGTGGAATATATAAGAAAACATCAAAAACCGCGGCGCCGTTCATAACGGCCCGCGGTTTTTAATATCAGAAAAGCCCCCGCAATAACTGCGGGGGCTTCTTCATTACTTCATCCATTCAGTATGGAAAATGCCTTCTTTATCTGTGCGTTCATACGTATGCGCGCCGAAGTAATCACGCTGCGCTTGAATCAAGTTTGCAGGAAGCACTGCCGTACGGTAGCTGTCGTAATACGCAAGTGCGCTTGAGAACGAAGGTACCGGCACGCCTTGGGCTACGGCAAGTGAAATCACTTGGCGAAGGGCGCCTTGGTAGCTTTCTGCAATGTTTTTGAAGTAGCTGTCTAACAGCAGGTTGTCAAGCTCCGGTTCACGGTCATACGCGTCTTTGATCTTTTGCAGGAACGCCGCGCGGATGATACAGCCGCCGCGGAAAATCATCGCGATTTCACCGTATTTCAGATCCCAGTTATATTCTTCAGACGCGGCTTTCATTTGGGCGAAGCCTTGTGCGTAAGAACAGATTTTACTCATGAAGAGCGCTTTTCTGACCGCTTCAATCAGCTCTTCTTTATTTTCAGTGACCGGCTTAACGTCTGGTCCGGACAGAAGGCCGCTTGCTTTCACACGTTCTTCTTTCATTGCGGAAATGAAACGCGCAAAAACAGATTCAGTGATAATCGGAAGCGGAACGCCTAAGTCAAGAGCACTTTGGCTTGTCCATTTACCCGTTCCTTTTTGGCCTGCTTTATCAAGGATAACGTCAACAAGCGGTTTGCCCGTTTCTTCATCTTTTTTAGTGAAAATGTCAGCCGTGATTTCGATCAGATAGCTGTCAAGCTCTCCTTTGTTCCACTCAGCGAATACTTCGTGAAGCTCTTCGGCAGACAATCCGAGCACCTGTTTCAGAATGAAATATGACTCAGAGATCAGCTGCATGTCACCGTATTCGATACCGTTGTGCACCATTTTTACATAGTGCCCCGCTCCGTCCGGGCCGATGTATGTCGTACAAGCTTCTCCGTCCACTTTAGCAGAAATGGCTTCTAGAATCGGTTTCACGAGTTCGTGCGCTTCCTTTTGGCCGCCCGGCATAATAGAAGGCCCTTTCAGCGCTCCCTCTTCACCGCCTGATACACCCGTTCCGATAAAGTGAATGCCGCTTTCGGCAAGCTCTTTGTTCCGGCGCTGTGTATCTTTATAGTATGTATTTCCGCCGTCAATCAAAATATCGTCTTTTTCCAGATGAGGAAGAAGAGATTGAATCGTCGCATCCGTTGCAGTTCCCGCTTTAACCATTAATAAAATTTTACGGGGTGTTTCAAGAGACTGGACAAACTCCTCAATGCTGTATGTACCGACAACATTTTTGCCTTTTGCCTCTTCTAAAAACTCTTCCGTTTTGCTGCTTGATCTGTTGTATACAGACACAGAAAATCCCCGGCTTTCGATGTTAAGAGCCAGATTTTTACCCATTACCGCAAGACCGATAACTCCGATTTGTTGTTTTGACATATTCTAACGTCCCTTCTTCAAACGTTTAACCATTTTAAAATTTAAATTAAAATAAAATGATATTTATACTAAAGAAATTATCATACATAACCCCTTTTTTCAAGTTATTCACCTTTTCTTTTCATCCTGAAAAAAGTCTCTGTTAAAGCTCGTTCCCCTTGTTTTGCTTTCTTCTTTTTTTATAACGGCGCCTTTTCTGATCAGGTTTTGGCCGTATTTTTCATTCAGCTCGTTCATCATCTGAAAAATCGGCTCATCCTTTGCGTCCTCCTTGAATGAAAACAGATCAAGCTGTTTATACGCCTGCTGTTTTTCAACCAGTTCCGTCCCGGTGATGCCGAGAAGCCTTACCGGATTTTGGTTCCAGTGCTTGTCAAACAGTTCCATCGCCGCTTCCATGATGTCTTTTTTCTGATCAGCCGGATTGCTGAGGGTCATGCTTCTTGTGACCGTTTTCCAATCCGCATACCGAATCATGATGAACAGCCGGCAGGCCATGACCTCCTTACGCTGGAGCCGTTCGCTCACAGACAGCGCGAGCCGGTCAAACACGCCCGTTAATTCATCCCAGTCAGCCGAATCATGCGACAGGGTGGATGAGTTGCCGACGCTTTTAAATTCATAAATCCGCTCGGGATTGACTTCTGCAGGATGGATGCCGTTCGCTTTATCCTTCAGCCTCGGGCCGTTTATGCCGAGAAGCGTTTTCAGCGCATGTTCATCTCCTTTTGCCAAATCACCGATCGTTTTGATGCCGAGCGTTTTTATTTTTTCCGCAGTTTTCGTTCCTATACCGTGCATCTCTTCAATCGGAAGAGGCCATAAGACGTCCGGCAGCTCTCTTTTTCTTAAAATGGTGATGCCGAGCGGTTTTTTCATGTCAGACGCCATTTTGGCGAGAAATTTATTCGGGGCGATGCCGATGCTTGACGGAAGCAAAAGCTCTTTTTGCAGTCTCGCCTGAATGTCTTCGGCTGTCTCATACGCCCTGTGTCTGTGCGGTGTGTCCGTAATATCCATGTATCCTTCATCAATAGAAACAGGCTCGACTAAATCCGTATACTCCCTCAGAATGCTGAACATTTCTTTTGACGAACTCCGGTAGCGGTCAAAATTCGGAGGCACGACGATGAGTTCCGGACAGAGGCGTTTTGCCCGCCACACCGGCATGGTGGTCTTTACGCCCCGCGCTCTCGCTTCGTAGCTGCAGGTGACGATGATTCCTTTCCGTTCCTTCACGTTTCCGGCAACGGCGATAGGTTTTCCTCTTAAAGACGGATCATACGCCATTTCTACGGAGGCATAAAAACTGTTCATATCGATATGAAATATAATTCTCCCTTTTCCGGCCACTCCCGGCGCCTCCTTTCCTTTCATAGACAACCTTATATATATGTAGTAAAATAAGAGCTGAATGGATGTGATAAAATGATTCTTGAGTCAATGAATGACTTTTTATTTTTAGTCGATTTTTTCACAATTATTCTTCCCGCTCTGACCGCGATCGGCATCGCTTTTCTTTTGCGTGAGCGCCGCGCAGGCGAGCATTGGAGAACGAAACGAATAGATGAACATCAAGCAGTCGTTCAGCTGAACCGAACAGACTTTCTTATTATTATATATCATCGCATTACAACTTGGATACGTAAAGTCATCCGCATGAATTCACCGGCGAATGATGATGAAGATGTCAGCTTCCTCCTTTTATAACGGCAAGTGAAGATAAAAAGGAGGAAACATAATTGTCTAAAACATATCAAAAATGGATCGCATTCGGATTGTTTTTTATCGTACTGTGCACAGGCCGCTCGGCTTTTGCTGCGACATCTCAGACTCAGACGGGAGGCCTCGGGAATATCGGTTTTTTCCACGATTACCTGATCGAGCCGTTTTCGGCACTTTTAAAAGGTGTGGCGGGCCTGTTCCACGGTGAGTACGGACTGTCGATTATTCTGGTGACGATTATCGTCCGGATCGTTGTATTGCCTTTGTTTGTGAACCAATTTAAGAAACAGCGGGTGTTCCAGGAAAAAATGGCTGTGATCAAACCGCAGGTCGACAGCATTCAGGCTAAAATGAAACAAACGAAAGATGCGGAAAAACAAAAAGAACTGCAAATGGAAATGATGAAGCTTTACCGTGAGCACAATCTGAATCCGATGGCAATGGGATGTCTTCCGATGCTGGTGCAATTCCCGATTTTGATCGGTTTTTATTACGCCATCCGCTCAACGCCGGAAATTGCTTCACACTCATTTCTGTGGTTCAGCTTAGGGCATTCTGATATTCTTGTATCACTGTGCGCGGGAGCCATGTATTTCTTACAGGCTTATATTTCCCAAAAATTAAACGAGAAATATTCACCGGCTGCTCAAAATCCGGCCGCGATGCAGTCAGCAAAAATCATGGTCTTTATTTTCCCTGTCATGATGACCGTTTTTTCACTTAACGTACCGGCTGCGCTGCCGCTTTACTGGTTTACAAGCGGACTGTTTTTGACAGTGCAGAATGTACTTTTACAGCAGACGCATCATAAAAAGAAACAAGCTGCGGCTCAGGCGGAGCCCGCCAAATCATAATACTGAAACCCTGCCGGAACCTATCCGGCAGGGTTTTTTTCTTGTATCTGCAAGGCTTTAAGCCAATTATTATGAAGAATGAAAAAAGCACCCAATCAACTGGGTGCTTCGTTTTTAGTTGGCCGCTGTTTCGATAATGGCAACGACCATTTCCGCCGTTTTGACGAGCTCTTCAATCGGCATTTTTTCATTTTTCGTATGGATTTGTTCATAGCCTACTGACAGGTTGACTGTCGGAATGCCGTGGCCGGCAATGACGTTTGCGTCACTTCCGCCGCCGCTCGTCTGAAGTTCGCTCGGCCGGCCGATTTTTGCCGCCGCTTTTTTCGCGACTTCCACAACCTGATCGCCGTCCTGATATTTGAAACCCGGATACATGACCGCGATGTCCACTTCCGCGCGGCCTCCCATCTCAGCTGCAGCAGATTCGAAAGCTTCTTTCATTTTCTGCACTTGCGCTTCCATTTTTTCAGGCACTAATGAACGCGCTTCAGCCAGAATATCAACCTGGTCGCAGACGATATTGGTTTGCGTGCCGCCTTCGAAACGTCCGATATTAGCCGTTGTTTCTTTATCAATACGGCCGAGCGGCATTTTAGAGATCGCTTTTGACGCGATTGTAATCGCGGAGATGCCTTTTTCCGGTTCTACTCCCGCATGAGCCGTTTTCCCGAAAATGGTTGCTCTCACTTTCGCTTGTGTCGGCGCGGCTACAATAATGTTGCCGACTTTTCCGTCTGAATCAAGCGCAAAACCGTATTTCGCGGTAATGTCTGAACGATCCATTGCTTTTGCCCCGACTAATCCCGATTCTTCTCCGGCCGTGATAATGAATTCAATGGTGCCGTGCTCGATGTTTTGTTCTTTCAGCACTTTAATGGCTTCAAACATTGCGGCAAGACCCGTCTTATCATCAGCGCCTAGAATCGTCGTGCCGTCGGATTTTACATAGCCGTCTTCCACAATCGGCTTAACGCCTTTGCCCGGGACAACCGTGTCCATGTGCGATGTGAAATAAATCGTATCCGCATCTTTTGTGCCCTTTAACGTACAGATTAAGTTGCCGGCTCCATGCCCCGTCACTTCTTTTGTATCATCTTCTTTTACACTCAATCCTAAATCAGTGAATTTTTGTTTGAGCACCTTGCTGATTTCCGCTTCATGTTTTGTCTCTGAATCAATTTGAACGAGTTCAAGAAATTCTTCAAGCAGACGTTTTTCGTTTACCATTTTCAGTTCCCTCCGTTTAAAGCGGTATATTACCGTGCTTTTTTTTCGGTCTTTCCTCTTCCTTATGCGCAAGCATGTCAAATGCCTGAATCAATTTTTTCCTCGAGTCTTCCGGCCGGATGATATCATCCACCATTCCGCAGGCCGCCGCTTTATACGGACCGGCGTTTTCCTTTTCGTATATGGCTTTTTTTTCGCGCTTCGTTTTCTCCGGGTCGTCAGAAGCCTGTATGTCTCTGCTGTATAAAATCGACGCCGCGCCTTCCGCTCCCATCACGGCGATTTCCGCATTGGGCCAGGCGAATACAAGATCTGCCCCGAGCCCTTTCGAATTCATGGCGACATAGGCGCCTCCGTAAGCTTTTCTGATGATGAGCGTCACTTTCGGCACCGTCGCTTCGGCAAAAGCATACAGCAATTTTGCTCCGTGACGGATGATTCCCGCATGTTCCTGCTGAAGGCCCGGGAGAAATCCCGGAACATCAGCGATCGTCAATAACGGAATATGAAACGCGTTGCAAAAACGGATGAATCTCGACGCTTTGTCAGCGGCATCAATCGTGAGGCTCCCCGCCAAGTGTTTCGGCTGGTTTGCGACAACACCGACTGTACGCCGTCCGAGTTTCAGAAAACCGACAACAATGTTTTTGGCAAAATACGGCTGAATGTCAAAAAACGTTCCGTCATCCGCCAGCTCTTTTATTACCTGTAACACATCGTAAGGTTTCGAACTGTCCGCGGGAACGAGGGTGTTTAATAACGGTCTGGCGTCTTCCTTTTTAACGGGTGATGCCGTCTGTCCGCCGTGCGGGAGATAAGAAAGCAGGGTTTTCACAGCGGAAAGAGCCTCTTTTTCCGTTCGTGCGGAATAGTGGGCATTTCCGCTTATCACATTATGTATTCCCGCACCGCCTAAACTTTCCGCGTCAATCTGTTCACCCGTAACCTGTTCAATGACTTTTGGGCCTGTAATAAACATGTGCGACGTATGTTCCGCCATAATCACAAAATCCGTCAATGCGGGTGAATAAACAGCACCGCCGGCACACGGCCCGAGGATGACAGAAATTTGCGGAATCACTCCCGAGTAAAGGACGTTGCGCCTAAAGATATGACCGTATCCATTTAATGATACCACACCCTCTTGAATTCTCGCACCACCTGAGTCGTTCAGCCCGATGATCGGGGTTTTGTTTTTCGCCGCCAGATCCATCACCGCCGCGATTTTTTCCGCATGTGTCTCGCCGAGCGTCCCGCCGAGTACGGTAAAGTCATGGGCAAACAAATACACGGGCCGTCCGTCAATTGTGCCGTATCCGGTAACGACGCCGTCTCCCGGAGCATTCCGGCACCCGGGCATGCGGCTCTTGGCAAACGTCTGCAGCTCTGAAAAACTGTCTTCGTCCAATAAATAGTCAATTCTTTCTCTTGCCGTCAGCTTGCCTTTTTTGTGCTGTTTTTTATTTTTTTCCGCTCCGCCGCCGTTTGTTAATAAGGAACGTCTTTCGTTTAAGTGTCTGATATGATCACTCATGCTCATCTTGAGTTTCTCCTTTTTCTATTGTTTCACAAAGCTCAATCAGGACCCCGTTCGCCTCTTTTGGAGAGAGAAATGCGAACTTCTTCCCGCCCGCGCCGTTTTGCGGTTCATGATGGATCAAAGTCATGCGGCATGATTCAAGCTCCTTGATCGTTTCCTTCATATCGGCGCAGCGGAATGCCAAATGATGCAGCCCTTCGCCTCTTTTCTGTAAAAAAGAGCTGACGGGAGACGCGTCCGACAGCGGCTCAATCAGCTCAAGCTTTGTGCCTCCCGCTTCTAAAAAAGCAACTCTCACATTTTGGCCGCTTACCAGCTCGTCTCCCATATACGTAAGCCCGAGCATCCGTTCGTAAAATCCTCTCGCGGCATCAATAGAGCTGACAGCAATGCCGACATGATCAAGTTTTTTCATAGCGCGGCCACCTGCTTTCCGCCATAGGATATGGCTTGTTCATACAAGCAAAACACGTTAAAATGATAGACAGTAATCTTAAGGAGTGAAACAATGTCTCAAAAATTTATGAAAAGCGCCGTCATCGTCATTTTAGGCGTATTTATACTTTCAACCCTCCTCTCAGGCATTATGATGTATTTGCGGTAAAAAAGCAGGCGCCTCATTGCAAGGGGGTTTCCTGCTTTTTTATGAGGGCTTTCCGCTCTATTGCAATGTCCTCGAATGAGCGGTTTTCTTTTGTAATCAATACTTTCGTTCCGGGAGGGATAATCCGGAAAATACGGATGACATCCCGGTTTTTCATACGGATGCAGCCGTTTGATACAAACCCCCCGATCAGCTCTTCTCTGTTTGTTCCGTGAATGCCGTATATCCTGCCGTCGGTGCCTTTCGCGTCAAAACCGATCCAGCGGACGCCGAGCGGGTTTTCCGGCGCGCCTCCCTTTACATTTTTCTTCCGGTAATACGGATTGACGGCTTTGACCGTTACCGTAAATTCTCCTTCAGGCGTCAAATCATCCGTTTTTCCCGTCGCCACCTGATAAATGCCTTCTATTCGGTTATCCTTCACAACAGCAAGCGCATTTGTGGCTTTATTGACGATAATATAAGGGTCACCCGGCAAAGGGTTTGCGCCAAGCGGCCAAAGCGGAGACAGCAGCAGGGCGGCTGACAATAAAAAAAATCGCATGGGCTCCCCTCCTTTTTTCATTAGAATGACCAATGAAAGGAGGACTCATGCGATTGATCCATATGTTTTTTACAGCTTGATGCCTTTGAAATAACTTTTAATCACGAGATATTGTTCCATCTCACCGAGGAGGTGGAACAAAGCCGCCCGCGCTTCAAACTCCTCCCGCGTTGCCGGGAGCGGCATTTCTTCAAATTCCGTTCTCATTTCTGCAAGTCTTTTTAAAAATTTATGAGCGGTATTGCCGGGATGAATGGCTTCCCTTAATTCACGGATGAAATGGGCGATTATTTTGCCCTGCTCCACCGTTATTGAAATAGAGGTAATTTTCGGCAGCAGCCGTTCAATGATTTCAAATTGTTTCTGTCTCATTTTAAAATAATGATAGTAAAGATTTTCATGGCGCAAAATATGATTCTGCACGTCCCGATAGGCGAGGTTTTTCGCCTCTTGAATCATCTGGTGCGTCTCCGGTATTTCCTTCCCCGACCAATCTTGCTCACCAGTTAACAAATACCGTTCGATTTCGGCGAAAATGACGGAAAAGTTGTCCTCGATTTTTTTCCGGTACGCCGCGAGTTTTCTGTCAAGGCTCGGCATATACAGATTCATTAACAGTGCGACGCCGATACCTACGGTGATCAGCTGGAACTCATTCCAGATAAACGCCATCGTAATGCCGCCGGACATATATAAATGAAGAATGATTACTGAGCTGGTGACGATCCCTTCGTTTATTTTTAAAACGACTGTAGTCGGAATGAACAGCACCAGCAATATTCCGATCGCAAACGGATAATAGCCGATCAGCCCGAAAAAGACATATGAAAAGACGATCGCCAATAAACAGGCGGCAAATCGGGCCCACGAGGCCTGAAGCGACCGCTTTTGCGTAATCTGGATGCACAATATGGTGATGATTCCTGCGGATGCGAAGTTTTGCAGATGCAACAGCTGGGCTAAATAAATGGCCAGCGCCGTTCCAAGTGCGGTCTTTAGTGTGCGGTAACCGATTTTAAACATTGCTTGCTCCATTCTGTTTGTTTCTTTCTCAAAAAAAAGAAGAAGAGCATTCTTCTTCTTTTCTTCCAGTTATATTTTATAATATTTTTTCTAAAAAGTCCTGTGCTCTTTTTGACTTCGGAGAAAGAAAAAATTCTTCCGGCTGCCCGTCTTCCACGATCGTCCCTTCATCCATAAATAATACGCGGTCTGCGACTTCTTTGGCAAATCCCATTTCGTGCGTTACGATCACCATTGTCATACCCGTCTGCGCGAGCTCTTTCATCACCTCAAGAACTTCTTTGACCATTTCCGGGTCAAGAGCCGAGGTCGGTTCATCAAACAGCATGATGTCAGGATTCATGGCAAGCGCCCGCGCGATGGCGACCCGCTGCTTCTGTCCGCCTGACAAACGGTTCGGATAGTCGTTCCGTTTGTCAAGCAGTCCGACTTTTTCAAGGAGAGCGCACGCCTTTTCCTCCGCCTCCTTTTTAGACTCTTTCTTTACGCTGACCGGCGCGTATGTGATATTTTCAAGCACCGTTTTATGAGGAAACAAATGAAAATGCTGAAATACCATGCCGATATTTTCCCGCACTTTCAGTTTATTCGTTTTAGCTGCGGTGATTTCGTTTTCTTTAATGGCAATCGTTCCGCCGCTCGGGGTTTCCAGCAGATTTAAGCAGCGCAGAAACGTTGATTTGCCGGAACCTGAAGGGCCGATGACAGCGACGACTTCCCCTTCTTCGATCTGTGTTGAAATGTTTTTCAGTACTTCATGTTTCCCGAATGATTTTGACAGGTTGTCGACCTTAATCATTGGCTTTCAGCTTCCTTTCTACGCCTTTTCCGATGAATGCTAAGATCAAAACGAGCACGTAATAGATTAAGCCCGCCACAATAAGAGGTTCTAAATAGTTGTATGTTGCGGCGCCGGACTGGTAGGCCCGTCTCATAATGTCGCCGAGACCGATAACTGTGACGATCGCCGATTCTTTTGTTAAAGTGATTAATTCGTTAATAATAGCCGGAGAAATGTTTTTAAACGCCTGCGGCAGCAGCAGA
Source organism: Bacillus sp. IS1 (assembly GCF_032461585.1). Taxonomy (NCBI): domain Bacteria; kingdom Bacillati; phylum Bacillota; class Bacilli; order Caryophanales; family Bacillaceae; genus Bacillus; species Bacillus sp. IS1. The sequence continues at coordinate 1,376,933 of NZ_JAWCWR010000001.1, forward strand.
TCTTTCATCATTTTTCCGTACGGCACGCCGAGAGCGACGGCAGCCTCTTTTTGTCCTTTGTCAATTGCGTTGATTCCCGCTCTGATAATTTCAGAGACGTAAGCGGCTGAATTGAGCGATAATGCGGTGACTGCCGCCCAAAATTGATCGATCTGAAAGCCGAGGAGCTGCGGCATACCGAAATAGATGATCATCAGCTGCAGCACGAGCGGCGTGCCGCGGAATATCGAAGTATAAAAATCCGCAATCCATTTCAGCGGACTGATCGTGCTGATTTTAAATAAGCTGAGCACGATTCCTAATACAAGACCGATGACCGCTGAAACGAGCACAATTTTCAATGTGACCGCAAGGCCTTCCAATATAAAAGGAATTTGGGGGATTGTCGCTGAGAAATCCAAATTCATATGTGTGATCTCCTTTGTCTTTATTCAAGATAAAAAGCTCAACGAAAAGTTGAGCTTTCTTTTATTTCTCGTTGGTGAACCATTTTTTCTTCAGTTTTTCGATTTCTCCGTTTTTCTCCATTTCTTTCAGCGCTTTGTTAAACTTCGCTGTCAGATCACTGTCTTTGCGGAACGCAATCGCGGAGCCCGATTCGTCTGATTTCGCATCTGCTGACGCAAAGCCCTGCAGATCTTGATTTGAATTGAAATAGCCTTGTGCTACGATGTCTTCGATAATCGCGGCATCAAAACGCCCGGATTTGATCTCTTCGGTTAAATCTGAGATCCGGTTGCGGTCTTCGAGCTGAAAACCGTATTTCGAAGCGAGCTTCTTGCCTTTTTCCTCTTGAATGGAGCCGAGCTGCACACCGACGGTTTTGCCTTTCAGATCATTCAGGGATTTAATGCTGCTTCCCTTTTTCGTAACAATCATATTGTTAGCAGTATAATAAATATCAGAAAAATCAACTTGCTTTTTCCGTTCCGGCGTAGGTGTCATTCCAGATAAAATCATATCTACCTGCTTGGACTTCAAGGCTGTAATCAGGCTGTTGAAGTCCATGTCCTGCACCTCAACGTCATAGCCGGTCTTTTTGCCCAGAGCTTTTGCCAGATCAACGTCAAACCCGGTGATCTGATCGCCGTCTTTATATTCAAATGGTTTATAGTCAGCCGATGTACCCATAATCAGCTTGTTCTTTCCGCCCTCTGAGCCTGAATTGCCTGATCCGCAGGCGGACAGCGCAAAGGTGATACATGCGGCAGCTAATACCAACAGCCATTTCTTCATGATTCATTTCCCCCATATCTACTGATCTCTTAAAATTGAATATTTATTCGTTAACTTGTATTTTAAACACTTTTTAAGTGTGATGCAATACTATTTTTGAAAAATATATTTTCCTTTCTGTGTTTATTATAGTCATTGTTTTTCAGATTAGTGACAGCTGAACGCCGATGTATAAATATTTATATTTATACAGATTCCATAAAAAAAACCCCGCAAGCGCTCGGCTCCGGGGTTTTTCTTTCACTTATACTTCTTCACAATATTCTTCAAATGCTTCCTGCAGTTTTGTGACGACGGCCATCGGCTCATGGCCTTCAATTTCATGGCGTTCCACCATTTTCATGATTTTCCCGTCTTTTAAAATGGCAAATGACGGAGAGGACGGCGGATAGCCTTCAAAGTATTCTCTCGCTTTGGCTGTCGCTTCTTTATCCTGTCCGGCAAATACCGTCACAAGCTGATCCGGGCGTTTATCGTAATGTACGGAATGGTACGCGGCAGGCCGTGCAATACCGCCTGCGCATCCGCACACAGAGTTGACCATAACGAGTGTCGTTCCTTTTTTCGAAAGCGCTTCGTCCACTTCCTCAGCGGTTTTCAGCTCTGTATACCCGGCAGCCGTGATTTCCTGGCGGGCTTGACGCACGACATCATTCATAAATAAATTAAAATCCATATTCAACTGGGACCTCTCCTTTTTGATCATCTCTTCTTATGATAGCAAGGAACCTCCCTATCGGCAAATGACACCGCTCATAACCAATTGTTTTTTGACCCTTTTATGTTCCCTATGTAAGTTTATGACCTTTTAAAAACGGGAAACTTGTTAAGGAGATTGTCTGAAATAAAGGAGCAGTCGTATGAGCCAACGGAAAGCAGTATTAATTTATAACGGAAACGCCGGACAAAAACAGATTGATAAAACGCTCGGCACGGTCGTCCCCATTTTGGCCCAGTCAGCTGACGAACTTTTGATTAAACCGACCAAACATCAGGATGATGCCCGTCAGTATTGTGAAAATCTCGACAGTTCAGTTGACCATTTATATATTTTAGGCGGGGACGGCACTGTGCATCAATGCATCAACAGCATCAGCAAGCTTGATCACAGACCCGCTGTCGGCATTTTGCCGGGAGGAACGTGCAACGATTTCTCCCGGGCGCTCGGCATCCCACAAAACCTTCAAAAGGCCGCTGAAGCGCTCGCGGCCGGACATAAACGGATGATTGACGTCTGTAAAACGGATGACGGCTATTTTCTGAACTTCTGGGGCATCGGATTGATCACCGAAGCATCAAGCCATATCAATGAAACTGAAAAAGCATGGCTTGGTAAAATCAGCTACTTCACGAGCGCCTTGCGGACGATGACAAGCGCGAACCCGTTTCCTGTCAAATTGACGATTGACGGCGAGGTGAAAGAAGACGAAGCCGTAATGGTGCTTGTCATGAACGGGCATTATATCGGGACAAACAGAGTTCCCCTGCCTGATGCCAGCCTCCGGGACGGCTTAGCCGATGTGTTAATCTGCCGTAACACAAGCCTTGCCGCGTTGCGGGAGCTGATGACGATGGAGCAGGGTTCATTTGATGATTTCAAAGGGGAGCTGTCCTATATTCAGGCCTCCAGGATTGAAATCGAAACCGGGCGTGAAATGGACGCGGATACAGATGGCGAGGTATACGGAACAACACCTTGTACGATCGAAGTGAAAAAACATCATCTCACTATGCTTGTTCCCGAGGATTCACAATGAAAATAAAAAAACTCCTTTTGCCGCCCGGGCAAAAGGAGTTTTTTTTTAATAGACGGACGTATGTTCATCAATGTTTTCTAAGATCTCTTTGACGCGTCCGAGGAATCGGCCGCACACGAGCCCGTCGAGCACTCTGTGATCTAAAGACAGGCAAAGATTAACCATATCACGAACGGCGATCATCCCGTTATTCATGACAACCGGACGTTTGACGATAGATTCTACCTGAAGAATCGCCGCCTGCGGATGGTTGATAATGCCCATAGATTGAACTGAGCCGAAAGATCCCGTGTTATTGACGGTAAATGTGCCGCCCTGCATATCTTCCGCGGTAAGTTTTCCGTTTCTCACTTTTTTCGCAAGGTCCGTTATTTCTCTGGCTATGCCTTTAATCGTTTTTTCATCAGCATGCTTAATAACCGGAACAAACAGCGAATCTTCCGTGGCAACGGCAATGGAGATGTTGATGTCTTTCTTTTGGACGATTTTGTCTCCCGCCCACATGCTGTTCATCTGCGGGAACTCTTTGAGAGCCTGCGCCGCCGCTTTTACAAAGAAAGCGAAAAACGTTAAATTGAAGCCTTCTTTTTGTTTAAATGAGTCTTTAATGCTGTTTCTGTACGCCGTCATGTTCGTGACGTCGACTTCCATCATCGTCCAGGCATGCGGAATTTCTGTTTTGCTTTTATGCATATTGGCGGCGATGGCTTTTCTGACGCCTGTAACCGGAATTTCAATATCACCGGCTGACAGAGCGGGTGCCGGTGCTTGTTTTTGCTGTTGTTTCGGCGCTTGTTGCGTTGTTTGAACAGCAGACGGCGCCGGTGCTTCCGATTTCTGCTTCATTCCCGAATCAATGATCTGTTGAATGTCTTTTCGCGTAATTCTTCCGCCTGCACCCGTTCCTTCAACTTCTTCAAGCTGAATGCCGTGTTCTCCCGCTAATCTGAGCACGGCCGGCGAATAACGCGCTTTATTTGACTGATCTTTACCTTGGCGGTTTGCATCGGTGTCTGAAGGGGTATTCTGCTCTTCTTCCCGCTTCGGCGCCTCTTCGGTTTCCGTTTCTTCTGTTTCAATTTTGCAGATAATCTCGCCGACTGCAAGAGTCTGGCCTTCTTCTCCTACAAGTTCTGTAATCGTACCGGTAAAAGAAGACGGCACCTCCGCATTCACTTTATCCGTCATGACCTCCGCGATGGGGTCATATTTATTCACTTGATCACCGGGGGATACCAGCCACTTGCTGATCGTCCCTTCCGTCACGCTCTCTCCGAGCTGAGGCATAGCCATTTGTTCAATCGCCATGTCAAAAACCTCCTTACGTCTTTAAAACTCCGCTAATTCTCTCATCGCGGCTTCTGCTTTGTCAGGATTCATCATGAAGTATTTTTCCATTGTCGGCGCATAAGGCATTGCCGGAACGTCAGGACCTGCAAGCCGCTTGATCGGCGCGTCTAAATCAAATAAGCAGTTTTCAGAAATAATGGCGGCGACCTCGCTCATAATACCGCCTTCTTTCGTATCTTCCGTGATCAGCAATACTTTTCCCGTTTTAGAAGCAGCTTCAATGATGGCTTCTTTATCTAACGGATAAACCGTACGCAAATCTAATACGTGCGCTGAAATTCCGTCTTTTTCAAGACGCTCGGCAGCCTGCAGAGCAAAATGGACGCATAATCCGTACGTAATAACAGTAATGTCGCTGCCTTCGCGTTTTACATCCGCCTTTCCGATCGGAAGGACGTAATCATCCGCAGGGACTTCGCCTTTAATCAGGCGGTACGCCCTCTTATGTTCGAAAAACAGCACCGGATCTTCGTCACGGACTGCAGCTTTCAACAGCCCTTTTGCGTCATAAGGAGTTGAAGGCATGACAATTTTAAGGCCCGGCTGGTTGGCAAAAATGGCCTCCACAGATTGGGAATGATACAACGCGCCGTGCACGCCGCCGCCGTAAGGCGCTCTGATGACCATCGGACAGCTCCAATCATTGTTTGAACGGTAGCGTATTTTTGCCGCTTCTGAAATGATTTGGTTGACCGCAGGCAGAATGAAATCGGCAAACTGCATCTCGGCAATCGGACGCATGCCGTACATCGCGGCGCCGATCCCGACACCGGCAATCGCTGATTCAGCAAGCGGCGTATCCATCACGCGCTCTTCTCCGAACTGTTCATAGAGACCCGCCGTTGCTTTAAACACGCCGCCTTTTCTCCCGACGTCTTCCCCGAGAACAAACACGCGCGGATCTCTTTCCATTTCTTCTTTCATTGCTGCATTAATACTGTCAATATAAGACATTACAGACATAAGTATTCCTCCCTACTTCGCATAAACGTGATCAAGCGTTGATTCAGGAGATGCGTATGGCGCTTTCTCCGCTTCGTCTGTCGCTTCGTTTACGATAGCCATGATGTCATCCAGCATGGTCTTTTCTTCTTCTTCACCTAGAAGCCCGGCTTCTTGCAAGTATGCTTTGTATAAAAGAAGCGGATCTTGTTTCTTCGCTTCTTCTACTTCTTCGCGTTCTCTGTAGCTGCTGTCGTCGTCATCACTGGAATGCGGCGTCAAACGGTAGGAAACCGTTTCTATTAATGTAGGGCCTTCGCCTTTAGATGCCCGTTCGCGCGCTTCTTTTACGACCCGGTAAACTTCCAGCAGGTCGTTTCCGTCAACAGTGACTCCCGGCATGCCGTAGCCTGCCGCCCGGTCGGATATTTTCTCGCACGCAACCTGTTTGTCATACGGGACAGAAATGGCATACTTATTGTTTTCACACATGAAAATGACCGGCAGTTTATACACGGCGGCAAAGTTTGCCCCTTCGTGAAAATCCCCCTGGTTGGAAGATCCTTCTCCAAAGGTAACAAAAGAGACGATATCCTTTTTATCCATGCGTCCCGCAAGCGCGATTCCGACCGCATGAGGAACCTGCGTCGTAACAGGGGATGAGCCCGTTACGATTCTGTTTTCCTTTTGCCCGAAGTGGCCCGGCATCTGCCTTCCGCCTGAGTTCGGGTCAGCCGCTTTCGCAAAACCGGACATCATCAAATCCTTTGCAGTCATACCGAATGCAAGCACAACCCCTATATCTCTGTAGTAAGGAAGTACATAGTCGGTATCACGGTTTAAGGCATAGGCCGCGCCTACTTGTGCCGCTTCCTGTCCTTGACATGAAACAACGAACGGAATTTTGCCCGAGCGGTTTAAGAGCCACATTCTTTCGTCGATTTTTCTGGCTAACAGCATGGTTCTATACATTTCAACGGCTTCTTCGTCAGAGAGCCCTAATGCTTGATGGCGGTTTGTAGTCATTCAAACCCCTCCTTCTTTCCTTTTAAAAATGAATCGCGTTTCCGTCTGCGGCTAACGCAGCTTCTCCAATCGCTTCTGACAGCGACGGATGCGGATGTATGGACTGGCCGATTTCCCAAGGCGTCGCATCGAGCACCTTGGCAAGCCCCGCTTCAGAGATCATATCGGTGACGTGCGGGCCGATCATATGAACACCGAGAATATCATCTGTATTCCGATCGGCGACGATTTTGACAAAGCCGTCGCTTTCTCCGTATACAAGAGCCTTTCCGATCGCCATGAACGGAAACTTCCCGATTTTCAGTTCATGCCCTTTTCGAAGAGCTTCCTCTTCTGTCAGACCGACGCTCGCCGCTTCCGGATTTGAATAAATGCATTTCGGCACAAGAGCGGCATCAAGCGGAGCCGGATTAAGACCCGCCATATGCTCAACGGCAATGATGCCTTCACGGGAGGCCACATGCGCAAGCTGCAGCCCGCCGACAACATCACCGATCGCATAAATGTGCGATTCCTTCGTCTGCCCGGCTTCGTTCACGATGATAGAACCGTTTTCCGCTTCAATGTCCGTGTTTTCAAGGCCGATCCCTTCAATGTTCGGCTGGCGGCCGATGGAAACAAGCATTTGTTCCGCGTGATACGTTTCTTTTTTTCCATTCTTTTCAGCGGCAATTGAAACGCCGTCCGCTTTTTCCAGTGTATCCGGAAGCACTTTCGCACCCGTCACGATTTTAATTCCTTTTTTCGTTAACAGTTTTTCCATCTCGCTTGAAATATCACGGTCTTCAGTCGGCAAAATGCGGTCCGCATATTCAATCACAGTGATATTGACGCCGAAATCGTTCAGCATGGATGCCCATTCAATTCCGATGACACCGCCGCCGACGATCATCATGGATTGGGGCAGACGTTCAAGCTCTAACGCTTCATCTGATGTCAGAATATATGTACCGTCTGCTTCCAAACCCGGCAGCATTTTCGGCCTTGAACCGGTTGCGATAATCAATTGTTTCGGTATCAGCATGTCGTTTTCTTCACCATTTGCGTATTCGACGGAAACTGTACCGGGAAGAGGTGAGAAGATGGAAGGGCCGAGCATACGTCCGTACCCGTTGAATACATCAATCTTCCCCTTTTTCATCAAGTGGGCGACACCGCCGGCCAGCCGGTCAACGATTCCCTGCTTTCGTTTTTGCACGCTGTCAAAGCGGAGGGAGACACCTTCCGTTTCAATGCCGAATGCTGCCGCTTCCTTTGCGGTTCGGTACACTTCCGCGCTTCTTAACAGCGCTTTACTCGGAATACATCCTTTATGCAGGCATGTTCCGCCGAGCTTTTCTTTTTCTACAACGGCCGTTTTTAAGCCGAGCTGGGCCGCTCTGATGGCGGCTACATAACCGCCTGTGCCGCCGCCCAGAATGACCACATCATACTCAGTCGCCATTTGTTTTCACTCCTTCGCCGATCTGATATTGCTTTGACTGCTCCTCACCGGCTAAAACCCGAAGCGCGCCTTGCGCGAGAGATTGCAGTTCATTTTCTCCCGGGTACACCAGTACATCCGAAATCCAATCTATGTACGATCTGATAGCGGATACGAAACTTTTCCCGTACGCCAATCCGCCCGTCAGGACGATAATGTCTACTTTTCCTTTTAAAACGGCGCTTGCCGCCCCGATTTCTTTTGCTACTTGATAAGCCATGGCGTCATAAATGAGACGCGCGTTTTCATCTCCGGCCTGAATGCGTTTTTCCACTTTGACCGCATCCATTGTCCCCAGGTAGCCGGAGAGTCCGCCCGTGCCGACAAGTTTTTTCATCATATCGGCTTTTGAATACTTGCCGGAAAAACACATTTCCACCAAATCACCCGCCGGAACGGTTCCCGCGCGCTCCGGGCTGAAGGGTCCTTCTCCGTGAAGCCCGTTGTTGACATCTGTCACCCGTCCGCAATCATGGACACCGACTGTGGTGCCGCCGCCCATATGAGTGACGATCATCTTCATCTGTTCATACCGTTTGCCGAGGGATGCCGCCGCCTGACGGGCAACAGCTTTTTGGTTCAAAGCATGGAAAATGCTTTTCCGCTTGATTTCAGGCATTCCTGATACTTTAGCGAGCGGAGTCATCTCATCCACCACGACCGGATCGACGATATACGCGGGGATATTTAATCCGTCAGCTATTTCCCTGGCAATAATTCCGCCCAGATTAGAAGCATGCTGGCCGTTGTAGCCGTTTTTCAAATCAGTGATCATGGCGTCATTCACTTCATATGTGCCGCCCTCAATCGGTCTGAGCAGGCCGCCCCTGGCACAAACGGCATCGAACTTTGAAATGTTGATGCCCTGTTCGTGCAAAGACTCAAGAATGCTTATTTTTCGAAATTCGTATTGGTCGATAATGCTGTTAAATGTTTTCAGCTCTTCTTCGGGATGCCGCAGCGTCTTTTCAAAGATACAGCGTTCATTGTGAAAGACACCGATTTTCGTTGATGTTGAGCCTGGATTCAGAATGAGAATGCGTTTTTCCTTTTCGAACATTTTCATACCTCCAGATCAAATTCCTATCGTCTGCTTAATATACTTTGGCCGTTTTGCAGAAACTGGCTTCTTGAACGGCGCATGCGCTCAATTCGTTCCTCAGCCAGACGGTCAGCCGCTAAGTATGTCGGAATGCCGTCACGCGCGGAAATATCGAGCACCCGCTCAATGTTTGCATAGATGCCTTCAACCTTTTTCAAAGCCCGCTCAGCATTGTAGCCGTAAAGCTCATCGGCCACATTGATGACGCCGCCTGCATTGATGACATAATCCGGAGCGTATACGATTCCCATTTCATGAATGGTATCGCCGTGACGTGTTTCTTTCAGCTGGTTATTGGCCGCTCCCGCAATGACTTTCGCCTTCAGCTGTTTAATCGTGTCATCGTTAATGACGGCGCCGAGAGCACATGGGGCATAAATATCGCACGCCTGTGAGTAAATGTCGTCGGGATCAACTGCGCGGGCGCCGAAGTCCTCAACGGCACGTTTAACAGATTCTTTATTGATATCCGTTACGATTAAAGAAGCGCCTTCTTCGTGAAGGTGGCGGCATAGATTGTAAGCCACATTTCCCACGCCTTGCACGGCAATTGTTTTACCTTCCAGTGAATCAGTGCCAAACGCCGCTTTCGCTGCGGCTTTCATCCCTTTGTAGACGCCGTATGCCGTAACCGGGGACGGATTTCCTGATGAACCGAATGCCGGAGAAATTCCGGTTACATAGTCTGTTTCATCATGAATGATGTCCATATCTTCAACGGTTGTGCCGACGTCTTCCGCCGTAATATACCTTCCGTTTAAGCCTTGGATGTACCGGCCGAACGCGCGGAACATTTCTTCATTTTTATCTTTGCGCGGGTCTCCGATAATAACGGTTTTCCCGCCGCCTAAGTTTAAACCGGCAGCCGCATTTTTATAAGTCATGCCTTTTGCGAGTCTTAGTGCATCTTCAATCGCCGCTTCTTCACTGTCATATGTCCACATTCTTGTTCCGCCGAGTGCAGGGCCGAGCGTCGTATCATGAATCGCGATGATCGCTTTTAATCCGGATTGTTCATCTTGGCAGAATACCAATTGTTCGTAATCATAAGTCTCCATATATTTAAAAATTTCCATAGGTTCGTTCCTCCTACTGTTCTTGTGATGCGCAAATCGCAAGCGCAATTGAATACAGTTTATTTTCTGCGGTATCCGCTCTGCTCGTTAATGCGATCGGCGCTTTTGCACCGGCGATGACGGCAGCAACATTTGCTTTCGCAAAATAAATCATTGACTTATAAAGCATATTTCCGGCCTCGATTGAAGGAACCAAGAGAATATCCGCCTGGCCCGCTACGCTTCCGGAAATCCCTTTTTGCAGCGCAGCCGCTCGGGATACGGCATTATCCAAAGCAAGCGGTCCGTCCGCAATGCAGCCGGTAATCTGTCCTCTGTTGCACATCTGGACGATCGCAGCCGCGTTCAGCGTCGCCTCCATTTTCGGATTAACCGTTTCAATAGCGGCAAGGACTGCGGCTTTCGGCATAGGGTTCCCTACTGAATGTGCGACATGAACCGCATTTTGCAGAATATGCCCGAGCTCTTCAAGAGACGGGGCAATGTTCAGCGCTGAATCAGTCACATACATCAGCCGGTCATAGTCCGGCACCTCAAAAACGGCTACATGTGATAACACCCTTTTTGAACGAAGCCCTTCATGGCGGTTTAAAACCGATTTCAGAAGAGTTGAGCTCGGGAGATTCCCTTTCATTAAAATGTCCGCCTCTTGTTCACGCACTGCGCGCACTGCTTTTGCCGCAGATTCTTCGGGTGAATCGGCGTGGATGATTTCAGCATTGAACTTCGGCTCATTTGCCAGAAGCTCTTTCAGCTTTCCGCTGTCACCCGTCAGTAAAAATCGTGCCGACAAGTGTTCTGCCGCCATTTTGACGGCCTGGATCACTTCTTTATCTGCTGCGTGGGCCACTGCAATGGTTTTTGCGTTTTTTGCCGCGGCTTTTTCAACTAGGTCTCTCAGCTTCATTTTGTACCACCTTCCTTGTGCGAATCCGCTTTTAACAATGCAAGTTCCGTGCCAAATATACGGGAGGGTTTATTCCGGCTTTTTTCAAGAAAACATGCAGCTGTTTGCGCTTTCTCTGCAATTTATTGCATGCCGTCATTTGCAAGGCCGTACTTGTCCATTTTGTAGTACAGATTCCGAATGCTGACACCAAGCGCTTTTGCCGTTTTGGTTCGGTTGAATTTATGCTTTTCAAGCGTTTTTTGAATGACGTGTGCTTCAAATTTTTCAACAGCCTGAGACAGCTTTTCCCCTTCCACATCCGGAAAATCACTTTGGGTGCCGTTTTTTTCATTCAGCTCTGATTCAAAAACAGGCAGATGCTGCTGTTCGATCCGTTCCATGTGCGGCTCTAAAAATATCATTGCCCGTCCGAGAACATTTTCAAGCTCCCGGACGTTTCCCGGCCAGCTGTAGGCTGATAAAGCACGCAGCGCGTTCGGCGCGAGCCCCTTTACATTGCGGCCGTAATCCTGATTGATTTTTTCAATGAGCCGAATGCTCAGCGCTTCAATATCTTCTTTGCGCTGCCGAAGCGGCGGGATTGAGATCGGATAGCGGTTAATCCGGTAATACAGGTCTTCACGGAACGCGCCTTCGGCCATGGCCTTTTCGATGTTGACGTTTGTCGCTGCGATAATTCTGACATTGACAGAAATCGCTTTAGCGCCGCCGACTCTGATAATTTCTTTTTCCTGCAGAACTCTGAGCAGCTTTGCCTGGGTGCTTTGGGTCAGCTCTCCGATTTCATCTAAGAAAATGCTGCCGTTATTCGCTTCCTCAAAAAGTCCTTTTTTGCCCCCGCGCCTCGCGCCCGTAAACGCGCCTTCCTCATAGCCGAAAAGCTCGGATTCTAGCAGGGATTCAGACAGGGCCGCACAATTGACCCGGATGAATTTATTGTATTTTCGGTCGCTTTCATTATGGATGGCGTGGGCGAAAAGTTCTTTTCCTGTGCCGGATTCTCCCCGCAGCAGAATCGTCGCCGGCGTTTTCGCCCCGAGCTTCGCCTGTTCAAGGGCGACCAGCATTTGTTCACTCGTGCCGATAATGTCGTCAAACGTGTATTTCGCTTCAAGCGTGCGGATGATCTGGCGCGCCCGATTCAGCTCAGCAGTCAGCGTTTTAATTTCTGACACATCGTGAATGACGCCGACGCTGCCTTTTAAAATACCGTCCACAATAACGGGGGCAACATTTACGATGACATCCTTTTTATTGGGGCCGACCTTCATTCTCACACCCCGCACGGGCCGCCTTGTCCCCAATACTTTCAGGTGCATGCTTTCCCCTTCTGAGATATCGGTGGAAGCGGGTTTTCCGATGACTTCGCTTTCTGACAGCCCGGTCATTTTTGTATACGCTTTGTTGATTAACATTCCGATGCCGTTTTCATCAACGACGGAAATGGCCTCGTCTGAGGATTGAATAATCGCTTCAAGCATGGTGCGGATTTGTTTTAAGTTCGTGACCTCTTCCGCCAGTTCAACTGCGTCGGTGATGTCTTTAAACACGCATAACGCGCCGAGAAGTTTTCCGCCTTCATCAATGATCGGCAGTCTTGTCGTGACAATCTGCAGGTGCTTTCCGAGAAGCTGCTTCTGGTTATATTCCGGCTCTCTCGTTTCCAGAATCCGCGGCAGCTTTGTGTTCGGCACTACGTCTTTAATTTGGCGGCCGATGACGTCCTCCCGTTTTTGGCCGACCATTTTTTCTGCCATCTGATTAAATAAAATGATCGTTTCGTTGACGTCTATAAAAATCATGCCGTCGTGCGTTGAATTAAAAATCCGGTCATGCTTATACGTCTGCGACTTGAGCATTTGGATAAGCTGCTGTTTTTCCTCCATCAGCTGAAACACCATGTACGCCAATTTTCCCGGCATGACGATGGTTTGTTCTTTTTTCTCATGGAGCAGCTCATCCATGACCGCTTTATCGCCTGTTGTATGGATGATAATATCTATATCTTCGGTTATGTAAGGTTTCCAATCTGATGAGGTTGCAATTCCATATTTCCGGGCTTCTTGCAGCCCTTGCGCCTCCGGATCTTGATCAACCACCGCAATAATCCGGATCAGCTTTGTTTTCATCAAAATCTGTAGGAGCGCCGTGCCTCCTTTACCAGCACCTATAATCAGCACCTTCTGCATCCCGATACCCCTTTATATGAAAAAATTTGCACACCTGTATTTTCCGTTGCAATAATTTGCACAACCCCTATGTTACCACGTTTTGATCTCTTGACAAAATATTTTTTCGATTGGACAATAAAGGAAAACATATCGTAAAGGGGTTTTCTGAATATGAGCCGGCTTGTTGCGCTTTTGATTCTGGTCCTCCCCGGCGCTGTCGCGGCGCTCGGCATTAAGCTGATGAGAGATGCATTATTCGGGCATGTGTTTTCCCCGTTTCCGTCCCTTTTTCTTCAGGGGGCGGCCGGATTGGCGTTTTTTTTGTTCGGCCTTTATGTTCTGGCCGGGTTTATTTTGTACAGAGATCGGAAACGCAATCAAGTCAGCCCGCGGTTCAGGAAAAAAAAGCTGTAAAAAAAGCCCTTGCAAAAAAAAGGGCTTTTTCAGTCGTCCGGCAGTATCGTTTTGGCAATGGATTGATCCAGTTCTTCATAGTCATCGTAAGCGATCGTTTCATATAATTCTTTTCTCGTCTGCATATCTGAAAGCCCCTCTTTTTGCGAGCCTTCTTCTTTCAGAAGGCGGAAAATACGCTCAAAAGCCTTGGCCGCCGTTCTGAGTGACGTGACCGGGTAAATGACCATCTGACAGCCCATATCGGAAAATTCATCAGCACTGTAATACGGCGTTTTTCCGAATTCAGTCATGTTTGCGAGAATCGGCACACTGATTTGTTTGGAAAACGCTCTGAATTCACTTTCGGATTGGAGCGCTTCCGGAAAAACAGCGTCAGCACCCGCTTTTATATAAGCGGACGCCCTTGTTAATGCCCCCTCCAGCCCTTCCTGCTGTCTGGCGTCTGTTCTCGCAACAACAAGAAGGGTCGGCGCGGCCCGCTTGACCGCTTGGATTTTTTGCGCCATTTCTTCAATCGGCACGAGCTGCTTCCCATTCAGATGTCCGCATTTTTTCGGCAGGCGCTGATCCTCCATCTGGACGGCGGCCGCGCGCGCTTCATACATTTCTTTCGCCGTCCGGGCGGCATTCAGCACTCCTCCGAAACCCGTGTCAATATCGACAAGGACGGGCAGATCAGACGAGCGGACCAGATCTTTAACCCGTTCAGCCATTTCCGCCGACGTGATGATCCCTAAATCGGGCAGCCCTCTGCTCGCCGTGTAAGCCGCGCCTGATAAATAAAGAGCCGAAAACCCCGTTTTCTTGGCGATAAGAGCGGCCATCGCATCGTGAGCGCCGGGGATCTGCAATAGATCCGGCGCTGCCATCAGCGTACGGAACCGCTCTGCAAGCTCCTCTTGAGACGACTGCTTGCTGACGATCCACGTCATGTTTGTCACCCTCCTATTTTATACGAGAAATAAGTCCATAAATTCACTAACGCTGAGCTTCTGCATTCGGCCGCTATGTTCGCAGGCCTCTTCGATTTTTCGCTGCTGCTTCAATGAAAAATGAGTGCTGATGTTTGCTGAAAACTTGGCAAGAATCTTCGGAACGGCTTCTTTTCTGCGGAACCGGTGCCCGAGCGGGTATTCACATTCAATCCGTCCCGTAGCCGTGCCGTCTGTAAAATGCACCTGTACGGCATTTGATATGGATCGCTTATTCGGGTCTAAGTAATCTTTTGAGTACGCTTTGTGTTCCGTCACCTCCATTTTGCTCCGCAATGTATCAATTCGCGGGTCAGACGCCGTTTCCTCTTCATAATGATCCGCCGTGATATCTCCGAAAAGCAGCCCGATTGCCGTAATATACTGGAGGCAGTGATCCCGGTCAGCCGGATTGTGAAGCGGCCCTTTTTTATCGATAATCCGGATTGCCGACTCATGGGTCATAATCGTGATCCTATCAATGTCTTCAATGCGGTCTTTCACCTCCGGATGAAGCCGGACCGCGCATTCCGCCGCTGTCTGGGCGTGAAATTCAGCCGGGTAGGATACTTTAAATAAAACATTCTCCATCACATAGGACCCAAGCGGGCGGGCAAGCTTCATTTCCTGCCGGTTAAACAGTACGTCTTGAAATCCCCACCCAGATGCGGTCAGAGCCGTCGGGTACCCCATTTCACCTTTTTGCGCCATAAGGGCCAAATATACGCCTCTGCTCGTCGCGTCGCCGGCCGCCCATGATTTGCGTGATCCGGTGTTCGGCGCATGACGATACGTTCTGAGGCTTGAATTATCAATCCAAGCGTGAGATACGGCGTTATTGATTTCCTCTCTTGAGCCGCCCAGCATTTGCGCGCAAACAGCCGCAGTCGCCACTTTCACAAACAGCACATGGTCAAGCCCCACTCTGTTTAAGCTGTTTTCCAAAGCGAGAATCCCTTGAATTTCGTGCGCTTTGATCATTGCGCAAAGCACATCGCGCACGGTAAGCGGTTCTTTCCCTTCTGAAATCCGCACTCTGGATATATAATCCGCACAAGCCAATATGCCTCCGAGATTGTCAGACGGATGACCCCATTCCGCAGCAAGCCACGTATCATTATAATCGAGCCACCTGTTGATACAGCCGATATTAAAAGCAGCCGTGACCGGGTCTAAAACAAAAGGCGTGCCCGGGACTCTGCTGCCGTTGGGCACGGAGGTTCCCGGGACAATCGGGCCGAGCAGCTTTGTACATTCGGGATAGCTGAGCGCCAAAATTCCGCAGCCTATCGTATCAAGAAGCACATGTCCTGCCGTAGCGAAAGCTTCTGAACTGTCAATCTCCTGATGGAGCACGTAGTCAGAAATCTCTTCGATTACAGCGTCCATTCGGCGGGGTTCTGTCATGTTTTCATCTTCCTTTCTCATCTGTTTACAGGCGCGCTCCGGTGTAGCGGACACGCGGGCGGAAAAGCCGGTTTCGGCTGTGCTGTTCAATAACGTGGGCGCACAGTCCGACCGTCCGTGCACTGAAGAATATAGGCGTGTACAGCGGGATCGGGATGCCAAGCATGTAATAGACCGGCGCTGCGTAGTAATCTAAATTCGGATAAAGGCCTTTTTTCTCCCGCATGACGGTTTCGCCGGCTTCACACATATTATAAAGACGGAAATCACCAGAAAGATCAGACAGCTTTTTTAACGCTTCTTTCATCATGAGCGCCCTCGGGTCCATTTTTTTCATGTAGACACGGTGGCCGAAGCCCATGATTTTTTCTTTGTTTGCGAGTTTTTGAGTTAATAATTGTGTAAACCCGTCTGTATCCTTCGCTTCTTCAAGCATGTACATAACCGCTTCGTTCGCGCCGCCGTGAAGGTTTCCTTTAAGCGAGGCGACGGCTCCGGTCAGCGCGCCGTAAATATCCGATTGCGTCGAAGCAATGACACGGGCCGTAAACGTTGAGTTCGGCAATTCATGCTCACTGTATAAAAGAAGCGACCGGTCGAAGATTTCTTCTTCCAAAGATGACGGCGTTTTTCCGGTAATCATATATAAAAAGTTTGCGCTGTATGATAAGGTTCCGACCGGCGCCAAAGGCTCCAGCCCGTTGATGACTCGATAGCTGTTGACCGTCAGATTCGGCATTTTGCCTATCAGTCCGCGTACGCGGTGCTGATTTACGGAAGATGAACGGTCATCGATGTCCTTGTCAAAGCCTCCAAGGGCGGACAAACCCGTCCTCAGTCCGTCCATCGGGTGAGTATGTTCGGGCAGCAGACGGCATATGTGCAAGATTTCCTCGGGAAGATGTCCGCCGCGCCGAACGTCTTCTTCAAGCGCCGCCTTCTCTTTCGCATCAGGAAGTCTGTCTTCCAATAAGAGATGAACAATGTCCATATAGCCGGCCGTTTTAGAAAGCTCAATCAGATCGTGGCCTTTGATTAAAATACTGCCCTGCTGTGTATCCAGGAAAGAAATCCCCGTTTCCACCGCAATGACGCCATCTAAACCGGGAGAATAAGATTCCATGGTTTCGCTCCTTTGCGCACTTTTTATTGAAGAAGATACTTAGAAATAATCAGCCTTTGAATCTCATTGGTTCCTTCATAGATTTGCGTGACTTTCGCATCCCGAAATAAACGCTCCGCGGGATATTCTTTCATATAGCCGTAGCCGCCGTGAATCTGCACAGCCTCCACCGCCGCTTTCATCGCCGCATCGGACGCGAATTGCTTCGCCATAGATGCTTCTTTTCCGCACGGAAGCCCTCGCTGATACAGATCAGCAGCATGATAGACCAATAATTTGGCAGCTTCCGCATTCGTCGCCATGTCAGATAATTTAAATGAAACGGCCTGATTCGAAGCGATGGGTCTGCCGAACTGGCTGCGGGTTTTGGCGTACTCCACCGAGCAGCCGAGCGCCGCTTCGATAATCCCGAGCGCCTGAGCCGCTATGCCGATCCGTCCGACGTCAAGGTTTTTCATGGCGATTGAAAAGCCCTCGCCCTCTTCGCCGAGCCGGTTTTCAATCGGAATTTCCGCTTGGTCAAACTGCAATTCGACAGTATTGGAACCTAACAATCCGAGCTTTTTTTCTTTTTTTCCGACAGAAAAACCGGGTGTGTTTTTTTCAACGATAAACGCGGAAATTCCCTTTCTCCCTTTACCCGGATCGGTTATGGCGAATGTCAGATACAGATCTGCCGCTCCGCCGTTTGTAATAAAGATTTTTGAACCGTTCAGAATATATGAACCGCCTTTTCGCACGGCCGTTGTTTTCAGGCTTCCCGCATCAGATCCGGATTGAGGCTCAGTAAGCGCAAATGCCCCAATATATTCGCCCGCTGCCAGCTTCGGAATATACGTTTGTTTTTGGGCTTCTGTCCCGAAATGCAAAATCGGGATTGTCCCTACCGATGTGTGGACGGATAAAATGACGCCGACGGCCGCGCTGACTTTTGATATTTCATGAATCGCTAAAATGTAAGATGTTGTATCAGCACCCGCCCCGCCGTAAGCTTCCGGGACGGGAATGCCCATCAATCCCGCTTCGCCCATTTTTTTAATCAGTCGCTCCGGAAATTCATCTGTTGATTCCATGAGCTCAACCATCGGCGCGATTTCCTTTCGGGCAAAATCACGCACCATTTTTCTCATCATGATGTGCTCTTCTGTAAAATGCATGGCTGCCGTCTCCCCTCATGATCTTTACGTCATCTGCCGTACTCATAAAAACCGCGCCCGCTTTTTTTGCCGAGCCAGCCGGCGCTGACATATTTTCTGAGCAGAGGGCATGGGCGGTATTTCGGATCTCCGAGCCCCGCATAGAGAACCTCCATAATGGAAAGGCACGTATCCAGCCCGATGAAGTCAGCTAATGTTAAAGGACCCATCGGATGCCGCATGCCGAGCTTCATCACCTCATCAATCGCTTCCTTTGAAGCTGCTCCTTCGTAAAGGCAATAAACGGCTTCGTTAATCATCGGCATTAATATGCGATTAGATATAAAGCCCGGGAAGTCATTGACTTCGACAGGGGTTTTATTCATCCGGACGGCAAGCTTCTTTACTGTTTCCGCTGTTTCTTCCGATGTGGCGAGTCCTCTGATGACTTCGACAAGCTCCATGACAGGAACCGGATTCATAAAATGCATGCCGATTACTTTTTCAGGCCTTTTTGTGGCCGCGGCAAGCTCCGTAATGGGAAGAGAAGACGTATTGCTTGCCAATACGGCATGCGGGGGACAGATTTTATCTAGTGTGTCAAACAATTCCGCTTTTGCTTTTTTGTTTTCGGCAATGGCTTCAATTACAAAATCAGCATCTCCCGCTTCTCTGAGTTCTGCCGGGGAAATACGGCTGAAAGCGGCATCTGTCTCCTGCTGTGACTTCCGTCCTTTTGCCTGCTCTTTCTCCAGGTTTGCCTTTATGCGGTGAAGACCTTTTGTTACCGTTTCCAGCTCCCAATCGTATAACTTGACGGCAAACCCGGCTTCTGCAGCCGTCTGAGCGATGCCTGCTCCCATCTGACCGGCACCTGCGACCATGATTGTTTTCATCTTCATCCGGCGCTCCCTCCTTTGATCAGTACACCTCCAGCAGGACGGCATCTCCTTGAGCCGCTCCGCTGCATATAGCCGCTATGCCTAAACCTCCTCCGCGACGCTTTAATTCGTATATTAAACTCATGATGATTCTCGCTCCGCTTGCGCCGATCGGGTGGCCGAACGCGATTGCCCCTCCGTTTACATTCACTTTCTCCCGGCTGAACCCGGCTATTTTTTCACTCACGAGCACGACGGACGCAAATGCTTCATTTACTTCAAACAAATCAATATCGTCAACGGACAGTCCGGTTTTTTTCAAGAGCCGGCTGATGGCCTCTCCCGGCGCGCTTGCCAGCTCGGACGCTTCCAGTCCGACTGACGCAAAGCCAAGTATCGCTGCGAGCGGCCTGACATGCTGCTTTGCGGCTTTTTCCTCTGACATCAGCACAAATGCTCCGGCCCCGTCATTTACACCGGGAGCGTTTCCGGCTGTAACCGTTCCGTCGGTTGTAAAAATTGGCTTGAGCGCTGCAAGCTGCTCAAGGCTCGTATCAGGACGCAGCCCCTCATCCGCTTCAACAGTATGCTGTTTGCCCTTTTTGCCGGTCCAGGTGACGGGAACGATTTCTTCACGCAATTTGCCCGCTTCAGCCGCCTCTGCCGCACGTTTCTGGCTCAAAAGAGCGTAATGATCCTGTTCATCCCGGGAAATGCCGTACTTTTTGGCCGCAGTGCTTCCGTGGACAGCCATATGCACCTGGTCGAACGCACAGGTCAGCCCGTCATGAACCATTAAATCCTGAAACACCCCGTCCCCCATCCTCACACCCCAGCGGCCGGCCGGAATGGCGTACGGAATGTTGCTCATGCTTTCCATTCCGCCTGCAATCAGCACGTCCGCATCTTTCGCCCGGATCATTTGATCACAGATGGTAACGGCCCTGAGCCCTGATGCACAGACCTTATTAATGGTTTCAGCCGGAACGGACCATGGAAGCCCGGCATATCTTGCAGCCTGTCGTGCCGGAATCTGCCCGGCACCCGCCTGGACGACCATTCCCATCACCGCTCCTTCCGCTTCGCTTTCACTGATAGCGGCGCGCTTGATTGCTTCTTTTATGACAATGCCGCCAAGCTCGGCTGCCTTTACTTCTTTTAATGCGCCGCCGAATTTTCCGAACGGCGTTCTTGCCGCACTGACGATAACCGTTTTTCCCACAATTTTGCCTCACTTTCAATAAGATAAAAGATAACGCTTACACAAAACGCCCTGTTACAATATATGAACCGGCTGACCGAGTTATGATTGCACCGCCTTTTTCCCGCCCATAAAAAAAGAAGACTGTCTGAACAGTCTTCTCAGCTGCGGCATTCTTCTTTTATAGAAACAGCCAGCTTTGGATAATCGGTAAAAATCGCGTCTGCTCCCGCTTTCATCAGCTGCTTCATATCCTCAGGACGATTGACGGTGAACGGACGGAGCGCCGCTTGGTGTTTTGCAAGATGTTTGATCACTTCAGCGCTCACCGCCGGCGTACCGAGCTTCGGATGATAACCCGAAGCGGGAATGGCGGCAAGATACCGTTCAGGCCGGTACAGCACATCCATCGTCAGCACCGCCCGTTCAATTTCCGGCGCCAAGGCGTGGCAAACCGCGAGACTCTCATGATTAAATGAAGAAAAAATAACGCGCTTTTCCAGTCCGTAATATCTGACTTTTTTTATCACTTCTTCTTCCATTCCTTCGTAACGGAATACACTGTTTTTCAGCTCAATGTTTATCAGAAAATCAGCACGTTCCGCAAAACGCAGCACATCTGACAAAAGCGGAATTCTGACACCTTTAAAAGCATCTTTCCATTTTCCGGCGGCATCGGCGGTTCTGATTTTGTCATACGCCGTATCTTTCACAAATCCTTTCAAAGACGTCGTGCGGTCGAGGGTTTCATCGTGAATGACCACGATGCGGCCGTCTTTTGTCATCTGTACATCAAGTTCAATTCCGTCAGCCCCGTCCTCAATCGCTTTTTTGAACGCGGGCATCGTATTTTCCGGGCAGTCGCCCGACGCCCCCCGGTGGGCAAAAATATTCGTCATATGTGTCACCTCAGGTGTTTGTCATCGGTTTTCTCTATTATAATCGTTATGCACATAAGGAGGGCGCTATTTACACATATTTTATAACTACCGGCCGCTGTAATAGGTTTCGATTCCGTTTACAACGGCGTCCGCGGCGTGCTCTTGTCCGTTATCGCTTTTCAGCTTGTCCGCATCTTGAGGATTTGTGATAAAACCTAATTCAGCCAGCACACTCGGCATCTTTGAATATGTAATAACATAAAAAGGAGCTTCTTTTACGCCTCTGTCCTTCATCCCTAAAGACGTGACAAGCTGCTGCTGGATGTCGGAAGCAAGCCTTTCGCTGTCTGCGCCTTCATATGTCGAATTAAAATACGTTTCCGTGCCCGATGCCGTTGAGGCGGCTGAATTCGTATGGAGGCTGACGAATAAATCGGATTGGCTGGCGCTTGCTTTCGCCACCCGCTCGTCCAATCGTAAAAAAGTATCGTCAGTCCTTGAAGCTACAGGTTTTGCGCCTTCTGTCTCCAATTTGGCGATCACCTTGTTCGACACCGCTAAATTGATGTTTTTCTCAAGCAGTCCATTTCCGCCGGCCCCGCTGTCTTCTCCGCCATGTCCGGCATCGATATAAATGGTTTTCCCTTGCAAAGGTTCAGCTGCATAAGCAGACGGCGCAAGCAGAAGCAGAGCGGCACCGAAGGCAGCAGCGCTTTTTGTCAGTAAACCCACGTTTTTTTCCTCCCCGTTTTCACATATCTGTTTCTTTTTTCAGTTCCTCAAGCCGTAATTGTCCGTTGCTCTCTTTTTTATAGGTGATTTGCACCGCCGTATGTTCAGGCAGAGACTGACATTCAAACCGCTTGGCGAAAGGCACCTTCACCTCTTGCCTTTCTCCGTCAATTTCGACCGCGATTGTATCGTTTCCGGCCGCTTTTATAAATGTTCCTTCCTGTGTAAATGACGGCGCCGCATCAGCCTCCGCGGTATACTCGCAGCCTGATAACAGCCATGCGGTGAAGATCAGAAGTATGACAGACTTCACACAGATCACCTCACGTTTTCTCATTCGGCTTTATCTTTGAACAGAATGGCCGATTTGTAAAGGGAGCCTTCATTCCTCCAGCGCTTTTCCATATTTGGAATGAAGGCTATCTGACCTGCTGTTTACCTGAACTTAGAAAGAAAACAAGCTGATCAGTCTATGAAAAAGGTTCTGTCTGAAGGCCGAATATGCAGAATTTAACGGAAACGGACGACTTTCTGTTCATTTTGAAAAAATATCAGATCGGCAAAAAAAGAGAGCCGCGTCATGCGCTCTCCCGAATAGAAACATTCATATTTATTTTGAGCTTTTCATAAAATGAACGGGACAACTTAAAAGAGCAGCGTATTGGCGGCAATGATGAGAATAATCACTCCGCTCAGCACCGTGCTGAACTGTCCGACGTGAAAAGAACCGATGCGCAATGATGCGGCTTTTTTTCCAAGCGAGCAGCCGATCCATATGGTCAAAAAGCTTCCGACCGCCGCAGTGATGGAAATGGCAGCGGGAGAAAGCCCGATCAACCCCGCGCTTAATCCGTTGGTCAGCGCATTTGCGGATACGGCCACCCCGAGAACCATGGATTCCAATATACCGATTTCTCCCGAACCGTCGGCATCCGCTGCCTCCGGATTTTGCAGCAGACCGGCAAAACGGCCTTTTTTTCCTGACGCGCCAACACGCGCTGTTTTTCTCGGCACAGCCAGCAGAATGATGCGGATACCGATGACAGATAAAATAAACGCCGCCAGCAATACAGGAAGAAAGCCCGGTAAAACGGCTGAAATCCATTTGCCGAAATAAATTCCGATATAACTGAATACAAAACAGATAAAAGCGATCATCATATTCGACGCATGCGATATTTTGATTTTTCTGATGCCGTATGACATCCCCACTCCTAAATTATCAATGCTCGAGGACACTGCCAAACCTAAAATCAATAACCAAGCCATGTTCGTTTCTCTCCATTCTTTGATGTCTTTTCAACATGTTGTGCCGTTGAATCTACACTATCCTATTCAGCAGCACAGAAAAGGTACCTTTTCTGCAAAAATTATTGATTAATGATCATCATTCCGGCGGAAACGAGGTGACACCCTTGACAGAAAATAAAAATAAGACACTGGGGCCCCTTTTAAAATCACTGCTTGATAAGCACTCGCTCTCCATGAGAAAACTCGGCGCCTTAACAAACATTGATACGGCCACCATCTCCCGGATTATAAACGGCAAGCAGAAGGCCAATTTAAAGCATCTTCAGGAATTTTCAAAACATCTCCGCACCCCGCTGGAGGAATTGCTTGAGGCGTCAGGCATAGACATCGGCCATGAAAAAGAAGCTGCGCCGCAAGACCCGATGCACGCGATTCAGGATATGCTGAATATGGCCGAGATGTTTGATCAGCCTTTTTCCCGGGAGCAAATTGAGCGCGAACTGACCAGATATGAACAATATGCCAAAACCCAGCAGGGCCATCGCCTGATTTGCGATGAGTTTCAAAAGAAAATGGACAATGAAGAAAGCGTCGGCCCTTTTATTGATCATTTAAAAAACATGCATCACCAGTATATGGATGAATCAACACCGGCTGAAGACCGCGCGATTCTCGGGAGCGCGCTGCTGTATTATATTTTAGCGACCGACGTCATTCCGGATTACATGTTTCCGATCGGCTACCTGGATGACGCCATCGCCGTTCAAATCGCTTTGAACCGGCTGAAAAAAAAGTAAAGGCGCTTAAAAAAGCGCCCTTTTTGTGTTGAAAAATATGAAACACCGCATTACGGTTTTGTCAAAACAGAGACAGCTGTCATATGATACATCAACCTAACAAAAAGGAGGGTGTCTTCTATGGACAGCAACACAGTTGTGGCAGTGTGCGCTCTGTTAAGTGTTGTGATTCAGATCGGAACGATATTCGCCGCAGGAAAGTGGAAAAAAGAATAAATAAAAACAAATTGACGGTTTTTTCGCACAAGCGTATGCTTATAAATAACCTTGTAAAAGATAAGAAAGAAGATATGCATATGAAAAAAATCATTCTCCTCTTCGCCGCCGCTGTCATATTCAGCTCGATCGGCCATCAAATTTCAGGAGGATATAAAGATCCTGAAAAGGAACGGAGAAAACCGTTTCATTCGTTTAAATGGTTCAGCCGGTCATAACCTCAGGAAGAAGAACAAGCAAAATAATTGCACACAATTAAAACATAAGCTAGAATACGGACGAGTTAAACTCCTAAGGAAGAAGGCGAAATGATGAAGCAAACTTATAAACCGCTGTTTGAACCTTTTACGTTCGAAAGCGGCGTCACCATACCAAACCGTATTTCAGTCGCACCCATGACACACTATTCATCAAATGATGACGGAACGATTTCCGACCGTGAATTAAGCTACATTACTCCCCGTTCAAAAGAAATGGGCATGGTCATTACGGCATGTGCAAACGTAACGCCAGACGGCAAAGCGTTTCCAGGCCAGCCCGGCATCTATGATGATTCTCACATTCCCGGCTTGAAAAAACTCGCTCAGGCGATCCAGTCTCAAGGAGCGAAAGCCGTTGTGCAGATTCACCACGGAGGATTGGAATGCCCTCCTGAACTCGTGCCAAACAACGACGTCGTCAGTCCGAGCGGCTCAGAAGAAGACGGGAGACAAACGTCCCGGGCTCTCACCGAACAAGAAATTGAGCACATCGTGAAAGCATTCGGCGAAGCGACACGCAGAGCGATTGAAGCCGGCTTTGACGGTGTTGAAATTCACGGGGCAAACGGGTACCTGATTCACCAATTTTATTCACCGAAAACAAACCGGCGCACAGACCGCTGGGGCGGAAGCGATGAAAAGCGCCTTGCGTTCCCGCTTGCAGTCGTTGACGCTGTCAAACAGGCAATTGATACACACGCTGAAAATCCATTCGTTCTCGGCTACCGCCTGTCACCGGAAGAGCCGGAAACACCGGGGCTTACAATGAAAGAAACATTCATGCTCGCCGACGCGCTTGCGGAAGAGAACTTGGATTATCTGCATATTTCACTGATGGATGTCAATTCCAAAGCCCGCCGCGGGGCGGATACTTCACGGACCCGGATGGATTTATTAAACGAACGCGTCGGCCATAAAGTGCCGCTGATGGCCGTCGGTTCCATCTATACCGCGGACGAAGCGCTTGCCGTATTAGAAAGCGGAATTCCGCTGGTGGCTCTGGGACGTGTCATTTTGATTAACCCCGAATGGGCGGTGCTGGTCAAAGAAGGCCGCGAACAGGAAATCGAAAAAGCCATTCAAGCATCTGAAATTGAGAAATACCGACTTCCTGAACCGTTATGGGAAATGATTCAGAATACAGGCGGCTGGGTGCCGTTTGAAAAGTAGACTAAAAAAACTGCCGGATGTCCGGCAGTTTTTTTGATTCACAAGTTTTTACCGCTTTGTTTACTCCTATTTCTAACACACAGCGTACATATAGTAAATAGATTAATAGAAAGGAGACCGTATATGATGGCTGGTTTTCCTATTACGATTAACAGTCTTTCCGGAAACGGGGTTGTCAATGTCGGCGGTGCGTTTTCGATAAGTCCTTTAACCGTATCAAAAACCGTCTACGGCTCAGGAGGGGGAAATACAGGGTTGGTCCTGCAAATGAATCAATCCAGTACATCTCAATCTTCAAGCTCTCAATACTCTGATCAAAATGTAACGAAAACACTATGACATCCCCATTTCCCTCCCTTTCCGGCTGGCAGCAGCCGGATTCTTTTTGCCGTTTTGTTTAATCTTATTCCATATCACAGCGTACATATAGTTAGTAGACTGTGAGAGAAAGGAGAAAAAATAGAATGAGCGGTTGCCCGATTACGATAAACAACGTATCAGGAAACGGAGTTGTCAATGTTGGCGGCGCCATATCCATCAGTCCGCTGACTGCATCAAAAACCGTTTTCGGTGCCGGAGGGGGAAATATCGGCATTGTCATTCAAAACAATGCTGTGAGCCACACCAAAATGTTTGAACATCAATTTTCAGATCAGAATATTGTAAAGTCAATTTAAGGGCTGACAAGCAGCCCTTTCAGCATAAATAAAGCAGGCTCACTGATTTCCCGAAAACTAGATTTTTAAACATCAGCGATCACCTTTCCATGTTTTGAATGATTTCAGTTCAAGATGAATAGAATGCAGATTGAAAGCATGAGTACTGAATCTCATTAAGGAAAGAAGGAATCGTGATGAAAAAACTTTGCCGGGAAGTTTGGATTGAAGTTGACCTTGATGCGATAAAAAAGAATGTACGGGCGATCCGCCGCCATATTCCGAATACGTCTAAAATTATGGCCGTCGTAAAAGCGAACGCTTATGGCCACGGGTCTGTGGAAGTAGCGCGGCAGGCACTGGAAAGCGGGGCGAGCGAGCTCGCTGTCGCTAGCGTCGAAGAGGGAATTGTGTTACGGAGAGCGGGAATTACGGCACCTATTCTTGTGCTCGGCTTCACAGCTCTCAGCTGTGTGAAAAAATCTGCCGTTTGGAACATAACATTATCAGCGTTTCAGGTCAGCTGGATCAAAAAAGCGAATCGGATATTGGAAAAAGAAGCAGATTCGAAACGGCTGTCCATTCATATCAATGTGGATACCGGAATGGGCCGGCTGGGTGTGCGTACGGAAGAAGAACTTTTAGCAGTGGTGAAAGCGCTCAAGTCGAGTACATACCTATCATGGGATGGCATCTTTACACATTTTTCAACAGCGGATGAACCGGACACTGAGCTGACGATGCTGCAGCACGAAAAGTTTATCAGCTTTCTCAGCTTTTTAAAAAATCAAGACATTACGCTGCCTACCGTGCATATGTGCAATACAGCCGCCGCTATCGCCTTCCCGGAATTCAGCGCCGACATGATCCGTTTAGGCATTGGGTTATATGGTTTATATCCGTCCGCCTCGATAAAGGAACTGAACCTCGTGGATCTCACACCCGCACTGAGTTTAAAGGCGCGTATCGCTTATGTGAAAGCCATGGTGACAGATCCCCGGACCGTCAGTTATGGCGCCACATATATTGCCGAACCGGGTGAAATCATCGCGACGATTCCGATCGGCTATGGTGACGGTTACTCCCGCGCCCTGTCCAACCGCGGGTTTATTCTGCACCGCGGCAGACGGGTGCCGGTGGCGGGGAGAGTGACAATGGATATGATCATGGTCAGTTTAGGTGAGAATGAGGGCAAACAAGGAGAAGAAGTCGTCATCTACGGTAAACAACAAGGAGCCGAGATTTCCGTTGATGAAATTGCCGAAATGCTCGGTACGATCAGCTACGAAGTCCTATCTGTGTTAAGCCGCCGCGTCCCCCGCTTTTATTTCAGAGACGGCAAAATCATTAAAATATCAGCTCCGGTATTATATGTGTAGACGTCATAGACCCCGCATTTATGTATAAAACAAGTACCGGCGTGGGTGATTCCCATTGTTTTCGTCAGCAAAATTTCAAAACGCCTTCTCTTCCGCGTTCATGCACGGAAAAGAAGGCGCGAAAAAGACATTTAGCTAAAAGCTTTGTTACGAAGCTTTATGCTCCAATCTCAGCTTGTCAGCAACCATCGCGATGAATTCTGAATTGGTTGGTTTTGCTTTTGTCATGCTTACCGTATATCCGAACAGTGAAGAAATGGAATCAATATTTCCCCTGCTCCATGCGACTTCAATGGCGTGGCGGATGGCCCGTTCTACACGGCTTGCGGTCGTGTTGAATTTTTTGGCGATGTCGGGATAAAGGACTTTTGTGATGCTGCCGAGGAGTTCAATATCGTTATACACCATGGAAATGGCTTCACGCAAATAAAGATAGCCTTTGATATGGGCAGGTACACCGATCTCATGGATAATGCTTGTAATGCTGGCATCGAGATTTTTCCGCTTCGGCTCCGGCTGGCTGCGGATAATGCTGCTTTGCGCGGACGGCGCACGGTGTGTGACACTGCTGACATTTCCGCTTACCTGGCGGATATGGCCGACAAGGTTTTCCATATCAAACGGCTTCAGGATGAAATAGGACGCGCCTAAATCGACGGCTTTTTTCGTAACGTCTTCCTGACCGAATGCCGTCAGCATGATGACGTTCGGCTGCTTCTCGAGCTCTGATTCCCGCAGACGCTCCAAAACCGCAAGTCCGTCCAGATGCGGCATGATAATGTCTAAAACGAGCACATCGGGATTCTTATCTTTAAACAAAGAAAGACATTCCTGTCCGTTATAAGCAACGCCGATCACTTCCATATCATCCTGTCCCTCTATATATTCACTCAACAGGCTTACAAGCTCTCGATTATCATCAGCAACACAAACTTTAATTTTCTCCACGTTTCTTCCTCCCCCAATGTATTAACAGGACGCAACCCATTTGACTGCTACATGTTACATTCGACAAAACCACTACTTCCCCTTTTAAAAAATCCATATTTACCAATAATAGTGGTATATCTTTGTTTTTCTAGCATTTTCTAGGTTTTTCGACTAAAAATTAAGTTTGACAAATCAGGAAACGTGAATTTGTCGAAAAATCTTCATGTCTTATTTTACATGAATCCAGGAAAGAAGTGAAGAACGCATCACATAAAAAAACTGCCGGATCATCCGGCAGTCAGCTTGCTTTGTCTTTCCCGTAAACATCAACACCCGCTTCAGACAGCATCCATTCGATATGAACGCCGTAGCCGCTTGTCGGATCATTGACAAATACGTGGGTTACGGCTCCGACGACCTTTCCGTTCTGGATGATCGGGCTTCCGCTCATCCCCTGAACGATTCCGCCTGTTCTTTTCAGCAGTTTCGGATCTGTCACTTTCAACACCATTCCCTTTGTCGCCGGGAATTTTTGCGGCGTGGTGCTGACGATTTCAATATCAAATTTCTCTACTTTATCGTTTTCAATAACCGTCAGCATTTGCGCAGGTCCTTTTTTCACTTCATTTGACAAAGCAATCGGAAGCGCTTTGTCGGAAATGTTGTTTTTAATCGGCTGATGCAATGTCCCGAAAATGCCGAACGGGCTGTTGCGGTTAATATCGCCGATCGTTTTCCGTTCTGACGAAAACCTTGCCAGTTTTTCGCCGGGATTGCCGCCTTTTCCTTTTTCAATCGATGTTACAGTTGAACGAACGATTTCTCCGTCTTCTACAACAATCGGTTTTTTTGTATCCATATCAGAGATGACGTGGCCCAATGCGCCGTATTTTTTTGTTTTCGGTTCAAAAAATGTCATGGTGCCGATGCCGGCTGCCGAATCGCGGATATAAAGGCCGATTCGATATTTCCCCTCGGCTTCGTCCTTTGTCGGAATCAGCTTTGTTTTGATTTTTTGCTTATCGCGTTTCACCAATAAATCCAAAGATTCACCGGTTTTGCCCGCTTTTTGAATAAACGGGGCGATGTCGCTCATTTTTTCAATTTTATGTCCGTTCATTTTAATAATGATGTCGCCAGATTCAATTCCCGCTTGTTCTCCCGGAGACTTTTTCCCATCCTTTGTCATCACCTGGTGAAAACCGACGACCAAAACACCGACTGAATGCAGTTTTACACCGATGGACTGTCCGCCCGGAATGACCTTCAATTCTGGAAGGACACGCACTTTCGTTTTTTTAATGGGAAACCCGGCAAGATCATATACTACTTCTGACCGGCCTTGTGTTTGCCCTGTTATGTTTGCATGGCCGTGCTCTTCTTTCAGCGTAAAGGCTTCTGATAATTCGCCCTTTTCAGCGCTTATTGATGCATTGACCGGAACGGCTTGTGTCTGGTTTTCAAAGACGCTCATTTCTGACGGTATCAGTAAATATTCTTTAAACGGCTTAAAAAAGCCTACACTTAGTAAAGAAACAAGGAGAATTACACCTATTGCTTTCCTCATGTTATCGTGCATTCATTCCTTCACTCTCCTCGCTCCTATCCCACACCACTTTCTTTTTCTGCTACATCTATACTTTTGCCTTCCTGCGCTTGATTTATAACCGGCATACGAAGAAAAACATTGGATACACTGTTAGAGAAATGGAACAAAAAAATAAGCTGCCTGTATCAGCAGCTTATCCTGTCGTTTTTACCTGTCCGGCCTGTTTTAAAAGCTCTTGTGCATGCCGTTTTGTCAGATCGGTCACTTCAACGCCCGCAATCATGCGGCCGATTTCCGCTACCTTGTCCTGTTTGGAAAGCGGCGTGACATGCGTTGTCGTCCGGCCGTCTTTGAATTCTTTTGCGATCAGAAGGTGCGTATCCGCCATGGCGGCAACCTGCGGCAGGTGTGTAATGCAGAGCACCTGTGAACCGGTCGATACTTTATGGATTTTTTCCGCGATGGCTTGGGCAACCCGCCCGCTTACACCGGTGTCCACTTCGTCAAAGATGATGGAGGTGACATCCTGCTGGGAAGAAAAAATACTCTTCATCGCCAGCATCACCCGTGAAAGCTCGCCTCCGGAAGCGACCTTTGACAGCGGTTTTAAAGGCTCACCGGTGTTTGTTGAAATTAAAAACTTCACAAGGTCAATCCCCTTTTGGGTAAGCTGCACGGGCTGCCCGTTGACAACCGGTGCTTCACTGGCTGACGGATCGGTTTTCACGAGAAATTCCGTATCAAACGTTGATTTGCCCATATACAGACTTTTTAATTCCTGATGAATCGCTTCCGCCAGTTTCTTAGCCCAAGCTTTTCTGATTTTTGATAAATTGGCGGCTTCTACGGCCACATCTTTGCCGACCGACTCCAGTTCCTTCTTCAGCGCTTCAAGGTGGCTGTCGCGGTTCTCGATTTGATCGATTTCCTCTTCTATTTTGGAGCCGTATTCCAAAATGTCTTCTACCGTCGCTCCGTATTTGCGCTTCAGCTGTTTAATCTCGTTTAAACGGGTTTCAATAAAATTCAGCCGTTCCGGGTCATATTCCAGATCATCTAACAGATTGCGCATCTGAAAGGTGGCATCCTCCAGCAGATAATAGGAACTTGACACACTTTCAGACAGCTTTTGCAGCGGTTCATTGATATCCGAAATATCTTCAAGCTGGGCAGAGGCCATTCCGACCCAGTCAAGCCCACCCTGCTCGCTGCGGAGCGCATTATAGGCGTTTTGCAATGATTCATAAATTTTTTCAAAGTTGGATATCTGCTTCCGCTCTTCCTGTAGAAGCTCGTCTTCATTCAATTCAAGCTTCGCCGACTCGATTTCTTCAAGCTGAAATTGAATCAGGTCTAACCGATGCGCCATTTCCTGCTCGCTTTCTGACAGCTTCTTCACTTTTTTGAGCAGCTTCATATAACGCTCATAGCCTTCATGGTAAGCCTGGAGCGCGGATTCGGCCTCAGCGCCCGCAAACCTGTCCAAAAGCTCCAAGTGTTTGTCATCTTCCATTAACAGCTGGTTATCATGCTGTCCGTGAATATCTAATAAAAGTCTGCCGATTTCCCTTAAAGCCGCAATCGTCACTAATTTTCCGTTGACACGGCAGACGCTTTTTCCTCCGGCATTGATGTCCCTTCTCATGACAATCATGTCGTCAGATGCGTCTATTCCCTGCTCACGGCATACTTCAAACACGGGATGACCGCTGTCCAATAGAAACAGTCCTTCAAGCTCGGCCTTTGTTTCACCGTAACGGACAAATTCAGACGAGCCGCGGCCGCCGACTAATAGGGAAACGGCGTCTATAATAATTGACTTGCCGGCCCCTGTTTCTCCCGTCAGGACGGTGAGCCCCCGCTCAAACGAAATCGTCAGTTCCTCTATAATGGCAAAGTTTTTTATTGATAGTTCAGCTAACAAACAGCATTCCACCTTTTATCTGATAATTACGCTACAGCAGCTCCAAAAGACGGCTTTGTACGCCTTCCGTATCTTCAGGCGTCCTGCAGATGATTAAGATCGTGTCATCTCCGCAGATCGTTCCCATGATTTCTTCCCATTCGAGATTATCCATCAGAGCGCCGATTGCCTGAGCATTCCCCGGCATCGTTTTTAATACGATCATATGGCTTGCTGAGTCAATTTTTACGAACGCATCCATTAATGAACGCTTCAGTTTTGACAGCGGATTGAACCGCTGATCCGCCGGCAGGCTGTATTTGTAGGAGCCGTTGTTCGTCGGCACCTTTACGAGATGCAGCTCTTTAATGTCTCTGGAGACAGTCGCCTGGGTTACCTTATACCCTTCTTCTCTCAGCATGTCAACTAAGTCATCCTGCGTTTCAATCTCATGGCTTGTAATAAGCTCTCTGATTTTTATATGCCTTTGGCCTTTTGTCATGTAAGCACCTCTGTTTTCAAGCTGTTCTTGTCATTATGTTAACCGCTTCTTGATAAAAAGTACATGATGGCAGAAAAAAGGAATAATAGCCCCCTATTATTCCGGTACATCTGTCTTTTTGGCTTTTAATGTTTCATGTGCTTCGCGGACTGTACGGAGAATGTCTTCTTCCGGCAGTTCAGCGCCGTTTCCGTCTTCTCCGCCCCATTCCAAATGAAGCAGAAACTCAATATTGCCGTCTCCCCCTGTAATCGGTGAGAAGGACAGTCCTTTCACTGTATATCCTTCAGAAGCGGCAAATTGATTCATGCGGCGGAGAACGTCAGTATGAATGTCTGGATCTCTGACAATGCCTTTTTTTCCGACGGATTCCCGTCCGGCTTCAAATTGCGGCTTCACCAGTGCGATACAATCGCTCCCCGGTACAAGCAGCGTTTTTAAAACCGGCAGAATGAGGCGGAGTGAGATGAAAGAAACATCGATTGTCGCAAATTCCGGCAAACCCTCTGTGAAATCGGAAGGCTCGGAATAGCGGAAATTCGTCCGTTCCATGACGACGACCCTCTCGTCCTGTCTGAGCTTCCAGGCAAGCTGATTATAGCCGACATCCACAGCGTAGGACCGCTCGGCTCCGTTTTGAAGGGCGCAATCCGTGAATCCCCCTGTAGACGAGCCGATGTCAATCATCGTTTTGCCTTTTACCGAGACGGGAAACACTTCCAGGGCTTTTTCAAGCTTTAATCCGCCTCTGCTGACGTATTTAAGAGGGTTTCCTTTTACCGTTAACGGAAGATCCCGGGCGATTTTTTCACCCGGTTTGTCCAATCGGTTTTCATTTGAGTACACGATGCCCGCCATAATGGCGCGTTTCGCTTTTTCCCGCGTTTCCGCAAGGCCTTTTTCTACAAGAAGTACATCTAATCGTTCTTTTTTTGCTGTCATGATCCAATTCCTTTATGTGTCTTCGGCGGCATCAGCAGTTTTATCCGGTTCATAACCTCAGCCTTCGTGAGACCGATTTCTTCAAGCAGGGCGGTTACGCTGCCGTGTTCAATAAACCGATCTGGGATGCCCATTCTGTCAATCGGTGTATGATACATGCCGAGGTCATGAGCGAATTCAAGAATCGTGCTGCCGAATCCGCCTTCAAGCACGGCTTCTTCTATCGTTAAAATCGGCAGACCTTCATTAAGAATGGCCTTCATCATTTGTTTATCAATCGGTTTTATGAACCGCGCATTCACGACACGCACGGACAGGCCTTCTTTTTGCAGTTCTTCAGCCGCTTCCAGCGCCATTTCAATGGTCGTACCGAATGTTAAAATGACCGCGTCTTTTCCGGGACGGAGCACTTCCCATGTTCCGATCGGAATGGTTTTCAGCTCTTTATCCATCTTTACGCCGAGCCCGTTTCCGCGCGGGAAGCGCATCGCGATCGGACCTTCCTCATAATTAAGGGCTGTATTGACCATATGGCGGCCTTCATTTTCATCCTTCGGCATCATTAAAACGAGGTTTGGTATATGCCGCAAAAAGGCGATGTCAAAGACGCCTTGATGCGTCTCCCCGTCAGCGCCGACCAAACCGGCGCGGTCAATGCCGATAAATACATTCGCGTTTTGACGGCAGATGTCATGGACGACCTGATCATACGCCCGCTGCAAAAAGGTCGAATAAATCGCAAGAAACGGCTTCATGCCTTGGAGCGCCATTCCAGCCGCCATCGTCGCCGCATGCTGTTCTGCGATTCCGACATCAAACATGCGTTCTGGGAATTCTTTCGCAAACCCTTCCAGTTTAGAGCCGACCGGCATGGCCGGTGTAATCGCGACAATTCTGTCATCCTCGCGCGCCAGCTCCTGCACGGTGCCGCTGACAAGTCCGCTCCATGAAGGCGCCGCGGCTTTCGGCTTGACGAAATCACCCGTATTGATTTTATACGGACCCGTTCCGTGCCATGTGCCGATTGTGTCGGTCTCAGCTGGTTTATAGCCTTTGCCCTTTTTCGTGATGACATGTAACAAGACAGGGCCTTTCGTTTTTTTGGCGTATTGCAGGTTTTCAAACAGTTCGTGGTAGGAATGACCGTCAACCGGGCCTAAATACGTAAAGCCCAGCTCTTCAAAAAACATGCCTGACACAAGCATATATTTCAAACTGTCTTTTATCCGTTCCGCTGTGGCGGCCAATTTTCCGCCGACGGCCGGGATGCGCTTAAATAAATATTCAAGCTCGTCTTTTACCCATTGATATTTGCCGGCAGTCCGAAGCCGTCCCAGCATAGAATGAATCGCCCCGACATTCGGCGCAATACTCATCTCATTATCATTCAGGATGACGATCATGTCTTTTTTCTCATCACCGATATGGTTCAGCGCTTCAAGCGCCATTCCTCCGGTTAAAGCGCCGTCTCCGATAATCGGGATGATATATTCCTTCGATCCTTTAATATCACGGGCGGCAGCCATTCCCATCGCGCCTGAGAGCGAGGTTGAGCTGTGGCCTGTTTCCCATACGTCATGTTCGCTTTCGCTGCGTTTCGGGAAACCGCAAAGCCCTTTATATTGGCGCAAGGTTTCAAACTCCTTACCGCGTCCGGTTAACAGTTTATGAACATAGGACTGATGTCCGACATCCCATAAAAATTTATCTTTCGGACTGTCAAATTCTTTGTGAAGCGCAATTGTCAGCTCGACAACCCCGAGGTTCGGCCCGATATGGCCGCCAGAGGCAGACAGCGATGTGATGAGGAAATTGCGGATCTCCTCACTCAGCTCTTCCAGCTCTTCAATTGACATCTTTTTAAGAAATGACGGGTCCTGTATTGATAAAAGATCCAAAGCGGATCAACTCACTTTCAGCATGAATTTCTGCAAATTAAACAGTGTCTTTTTGAAAAAAGAAAAAGACTCCCTTTGTATTTTCATCGAAACTGCTTACATTTTACCATAGGAGCGGCAGCCCCTTCAAATCAGGACCGTTTTTAATGATCTCTCGCCGCGATTAAATCACAGAGGTCATGCAGCAGTTCTTTCTGAAGAGAAAGGCCGCTGATGATCTGTTTCGCCTCGCTGATATGATACGCAAGCTTTTCTTTCGCGCCTTCAAGCGTTAAAAGCGACGGATACGTTGATTTTTCGTTCGACGTGTCTGAGCCGACCGGTTTGCCGATCCTCTCCTCATGCCCTTCAATATCAAGGATGTCGTCTCTGATTTGAAATCCGATGCCGATATGGCTGCTGAACAAACGGAGCTTTTCGACTTCATCCTCCGGTGCATCTGCCAAAATGGCGCCCGCCGTCACGGAAAAACCGAGGAGCTTGGCCGTTTTCCGCTCGTGGATGGATTCCAGCTCCTCAAGCGTTATCCGCTTTTGTTCCGCTTCCATGTCGGCAGCCTGCCCGCCGACCATTCCTTCCGTTCCTGCCGCACTGATCAGCTCATCGACGAGACGGAGGCGTTTTTCTGCTGAAACCGCCTCAGACACGTGGGATGTGATCAATTTAAAGCTTTCTGTCAGAAGCCCGTCTCCGGCCAATACGGCCGCCGCTTCTCCGAAGACTTTATGGTTTGTGGGCTTTCCCCGGCGCAGATCATCATCGTCCATGCAAGGAAGATCATCATGGATTAAAGAATACGTATGAATCATTTCGACAGCGCACCCGACCGGAATCCCGTCTTTTTCATCTTTTCCGTAAGCATTCAGAACGGCTAAGACGACGAGGGGGCGCAGCCTCTTTCCGCCCGCTTCCAAAGAATACAGCATAGATTTTTTGAGGGTTTCCGGCATCGCAAGCCGTTCTGTATATAAAGAAAGCTGCTGTTCAATCAGTTGTTTGCGCGATGCTAAAAATGCGTCCAGTTTATTTGTCACCTTCGTCTTCCTCCTGAACGCTGAAAGGTGCAAGTTCTCCGTTATCTTTTAAAATAAAGTCCATTTGCTTTTCGACATGCTGAAGCTTTTCATGGCACATTTTTGAAAGAGCCATCCCTTCCTGAAAATAGTTAATCGCCTGCTCCAGCGGCACGTCTCCTTCTTCAAGCTTTGCCACAATGCCTTCAAGGCCTTTCATCGCCTCTTCAAATGTCAGCTCTTCACTTTTTTTGGTTTCTGTCATTTTCGTTCGCCTCTCTTTTGCAATACTTCACACGTCAGAACGCCGTCTGTCATCTTTACTTCAAGCGTATCATTTTGTTCCACTTGATCAACGCTTTTGATCAGCTCTTTGTCTTTATAGGCCAGACTGTATCCTCTCTCCATCACCTGAAGGGGACTTAATGCATTCAGTTTACCAAGAACCGTCTGAAACTGCGAATGAAGCTGCTTCAGCTGGACATTCATGCTTCGGGCGAGCTGATTTGAGCGCTCCTCGTACCGTTTTTTCGCCTGTTTCAGCTGGGTTTCAGGGTGGAGCGCCGTTAATCTGTACGTATTCCGCTCCAGCTGCCTTTGTTTCCTGTCCGTAAGCCCTGTGAGCTGTGATTGGAACTGCTGATACAAAAGGTCAAACTGCTGTTCTTTTTGGGTATACAATCGTTTCGGAAAACGGAACGCGTAGGATGACTGGAGCGATTGAACCCGTTCTTTTTTCTTGCTGATATGCTGCTGCATCGCTCTTGTCAGGCGGACTTCCGCCGTTTTTGTCCGTTCCATTAAGTCCGTCGTGTGGGGAACGGCGATTTCTGCCGCTCCTGTCGGCGTTGCCGCCCGGATATCCGCGACGAAATCACTGATTGTAAAATCTGTTTCATGTCCGACGGCTGATATAATCGGAATGGCGGAAGCAAAAATCGCCCGGGCCACGATTTCTTCGTTAAATGCCCACAATTCTTCGATCGAGCCCCCTCCCCTTCCGACGATCAGGACGTCACACATTTTTTGTGCATTGGCTTCTTCAATGCGCTTCACAATCGATCTGCTGGCATTTTCACCTTGAACGAGCGCGGGAAGCACAATGACTTTCACAAGGGGATATCTTCTTTTGAGTGTGGTAATGACGTCTCTGACGGCTGCTCCCGTCGGTGACGTGACGACCCCGATCGTAGCCGGAAAAGCGGGGATGGCCTGCTTATGCCGGTCATCAAACAACCCTTCGCCGGCAAGTTTTTTCTTTAATTCTTCATATGCTAAGTAGAGCGCCCCCACACCGTCCGGCTGCATTTCTTTCGCGTACAGCTGATAGCTTCCGCTCGGTTCATAGACGGAGATACCGCCTCTTACGATGACCTTCATTCCGTCCTCGGGCTTAAACGCAAGCCTCGAACTTTGCCTCTGAAACATGACGGCCTGCATGCGGGCATGCTCATCTTTTAATGTAAAATAAATGTGGCCTCTCGTATGGATTTTAACATTGGAGAGCTCACCCTTAATCCAAATGTCCTCAAGATGAGGGTCCACATCGAATTTTCGTTTAATGTATTTGGTCAGCGCGGAAACCGTGACATATGCCGCTTCACTCACATCCTGCACTCCTTTCATAAAGGCTTTTTGCCCTAAACTAAGAAAACCCGCTCTGGCTGAAAGGAGCCTTAAGAAGCGGGTATCGTGCTCATTGTCACACTTTCTGTGACTGTCTCCGGTTATCTATGATAACGTACGTCTGGCAGATTTAACAGTATTATGCGCAAGCATTGTGATGGTCATCGGACCTACTCCGCCC
Source organism: Bacillus sp. IS1 (assembly GCF_032461585.1). Classification (NCBI taxonomy): domain Bacteria; kingdom Bacillati; phylum Bacillota; class Bacilli; order Caryophanales; family Bacillaceae; genus Bacillus; species Bacillus sp. IS1. Next base: position 1,415,008 of record NZ_JAWCWR010000001.1, read on the forward strand.
GGCACCGGCGTAATGAAAGATGCTTTTTCTTTCGCTTCATCAAACTGAACGTCTCCGCAGAGTTTTCCGCTTTCGAGACGGTTGACGCCGACATCAATGACAATGGCGCCCTCTTTGATTTGATCGGCTTTGATGAAGTTCGCTTTACCGACCGCTACCACAAGAATATCTGCTTTTTTCGTATGCTCAGACATATTTTTCGTGCGGGAATGGCAATATGTGACGGTCGCGTTTTCGTTCAGCAGCAGCTGGCCGACCGGTTTACCGACAATATTGCTTCGTCCGACTACAACAACTTCTTTGCCGGAAAGATCTACGTTCGTCTTTTTCAGTAACTCGACAATTCCGTGCGGCGTGCATGGAAGAAATGTATCTTCGCCAAGCAGCATTTTCCCGACGTTGAGAGGGTGGAAACCGTCAACATCCTTATCAGGGGAGATCCGCTCGATTACGGCTTTTTCAGAAATATGATCCGGGAGCGGCAGCTGGACGAGAATGCCGTGGAATTCCGGATTTTGATTATACTGATCAATCACTGTTAAAAGCTCCGCCTCGGTTAAGCTTGAGTCAAAGCGGTCAAGCTTAAATTTCATTCCCATTGTTTCAGCGGCTTTTTTCTTGCCTGTCACATATGAAACAGAAGCGGGATCGTCTCCGATTAAAATGACCGCCAAGCCAGGCACTACGCCTTGTGCTTTCAGCTCTTCTACTTCTTTTGCCAATTGTTCGCGTTTTTCTTTAGCCGTTTCTTTTCCGTCGATGATTGTTGCAGTCATTTTCTTTCCTCCTATGATTCGATATCAGTTTTAATGTTAGAAAGAACCCCGTTTACGAATTTTGCAGCTTTATCGTCGCCGAACCGTTTTGCCAGCTCGATTGCTTCGTTTAATGACACGTTAGCAGGAATGTCGTCAGAATAAACCATTTCATACACCGCCAGACGCAGGATCGCGCGGTCTACGTTTGCAATCCGGTCAAGCTTCCAATTGACGAGATGGCCGGAAATCATTTCATCAAGCTGAACCTGATGTTCGATCACTCCGTACACCAGCTGTTCAAAGAAGGCATCTGTTTTTTCACCATCAAGCGCGTGCTCAATGGCATCGTTCGGTGCAATATCGCTGACATCAATCTGAAAAAGTGCCTGCAAAGCTTTTTCTCTAGCTGTTCTTCTTTTCATTTTCTTTCTCCTTCAGATCCGCTTTATCCGCTTGTCGTTAAGCTTAAAGAGATCATAACATATTTTTTTCTCAATCGCATGTCGAAATTTAGGTTTTTTCACCCTAATGCCGAATATTTTCACAAACCGTATTAATTTCATTCGGATTTCACAGCATGAAGAAACTCGGCTGCCGTTTGTAAGCCGGCTTTCTTCATGCCTGAAATGACGGGAAACGTATAAAAAACCAAAGGGCTGCCCATCCCCTTGGTTTTTATACGCTCATTACATTTCTTCGTCGATTTCGACTTCTTGGGCTTTCGTGTCAAATTGAATGCCGACGATATGAATATTGATTTCATTAATGGTCAGAGACGTCATGTTTAATAAGGTTTGGCGGATATTCTCCTGAACGCTTGCCGCCACTTTCGGGATCGAGATCCCGAATTGAACGACGCAATAGACGTCGATGGTAATCCCGTCATCGGCTAAATCGACCTTTACGCCTTTGCCGTGATTGATTTTGCCGAAGCGTTCTACGACGCCCGTGGCGAAATTGCCGCGCATTTCAGCAACTCCTTCAACTTCGGAAGCGGCGATGCCGGCAATGACTTCAATGACCTCAGGAGCAATTTCAACCTTGCCTAAATGAGCCTCATCATGATCCATTTTAAGCACACTGTTGTCTTCCATTCAATTCACCTCCCGCAAAAATTATGAGCCCATTACATCATATGTTTCTAAAAACTTTGTATTAAACTCTCCGCTGACAAATGTTTCGTGTTCAAGCAGTTTCAAATGGAACGGAATCGTCGTTTCAATACCTTCAATCACGAATTCGCTCAGCGCGCGTTTCATCCGTGCGACTGCCTCATCACGCGTTGTTCCATATGTGATGACTTTAGCAATCATACTGTCATAGTACGGCGGGATCGAGTAGCCGGGATATGCGGCTGAATCCACGCGCACACCGAGTCCGCCCGGCGGCAAATACATGTTAATTTTACCGGGTGAAGGCATGAAGTTTTTCGCAGGATTTTCAGCGTTGATGCGGCATTCAATCGCCCAGCCGTTAAATTCAACGTCTTCCTGTCTGAGCGAAAGCTCCTGTCCGGATGCCACTTTGATCTGTTCTTTGATCAGATCCGTTCCCGTCACCATTTCTGTGACAGGGTGCTCTACTTGAATACGCGTGTTCATTTCCATGAAGTAGTAGCGCTGTTCTCTGTAGTCATAAATGAATTCTACTGTGCCGGCTCCCGTGTAACCGACGGCCTTCGCTGCTTTTACCGCTGCTTCGCCCATCTGCTCCCTGATTTCAGAATCAAGCGCAGGTGACGGTGACTCTTCAAGAAGTTTTTGCAGACGTCTTTGGATAGAACAGTCACGCTCTCCGAGATGGATCGTGTTTCCGTAATTATCCGCAAGCACCTGAATTTCAACATGGCGGAAATCTTCTATGTACTTCTCGATGTACACACCCGGATTTCCGAATGCCGTAGCGGCTTCCTGCTGGGTAATCTCAATGCCTTTGATCAGTTCTTCTTCTGTGCGTGCGACCCGGATGCCTTTTCCGCCTCCGCCCGCAGTGGCTTTTATAATGACAGGATACCCAATTTCACCTGCAAGCGAAACCGCTTCTTCCGTATTTTTTATGATTCCTTTTGAACCGGGCACAATCGGCACGCCCGCCAGCTGCATCGTGTCGCGCGCGATATCTTTTGTTCCCATTTTTGAAATGGCGTCAGCCGTAGGGCCGACAAACGTTACGTTTAATTCCTCGCACAGCTCGGCAAAGTCGGCGTTTTCAGCTAAAAACCCGTATCCCGGATGAATCGCATCCGTGCCGGTCAGCTTTGCGACGCTGACGATGTTCGTTACATTTAAATAGCTTTCTTTTGATGTTTTCGGCCCGATACAAAAAGCCTCATCGGCCATTTGGACATGCAGGGCGTCTTTATCTGCCTCAGAATAAACGGCTACAGTTTCAATGCCCAGCTCTTTGCAGGCCCGGATGATTCTGACGGCGATTTCTCCTCGGTTGGCGATCAATAGCTTTTTAATCATAATAGCAGGTCTCCTTACTCAGCTTTTACAAGAAATAGAGGTTGTCCGTATTCGACCAGCTGGCCGTTTTCAACTAACACTTCAACGATTTCTCCTTTTACTTCGGCTTCAATCTCGTTAAAGAGTTTCATTGCTTCTACGATACAAACAACTGTATTTTCGCTCACTTTTGAACCTTGGTTTACGTAAGGGCCGGCTTCCGGCGATGAAGAAGCATAAAACGTTCCGACCATCGGAGACGTAATTTTGTGCAGGTTTTCGTCTTGTTTCGGCGCTTCCTGAGCAGGAGCGGCTTCACGCGCTTCCGGTTTTGCAGCCTGCGGAGCAGGTGCGTAAGCGGCGGGAACGGCTTGGGCTTGTCCCGTTACATTCACTGCCGGCGCTTCATTTTTTTTCAGTTTGAGGCTTACGCCTTCAATTTCGTAAACAAATTCGTCGATGGAAGATTCATCGATTCTTTTTATCAGTTCATGAATTTCGTTGATTTTTAACATCAGTTTCCACTCCTATGTATAAAAAATAGAAATTTATGGGTTGCTACTAAAAGTACATACTATGTTTATCTTACAGGAGCGCTTGTGTAAATTCAACACTGATCTAAAATGACATCAGAAAAGCCCGCAGCGGGTGCGGGCGGTTCAGGTCTCTTACTTTGTCGGTTCAAACGTAATGGCGACGTCTTTCATCGTCTTGATTTCTTTTTTTACCAGGTCAATGATAGCGGAAGCTTTTGCGTTTGAATGTTTGTCAGACATGACGGTAATGTTGATTTTGTCTCCTTCAGCATCCACGAGCGCATCTTTGTAGCCTTGTGTTTTAATCAGCGTTTCCAGCTGTTTTTCCGTCCCTTCAGCATTGCTCAGCGCCGTCATTTTATCGTAGGCTTCGCTTTTTTCCTTTGCGGTCGCATCATCGCTTGAAACAATGCTGTTTAACTGTTCCCTTTCTTTGCTTCTCGCGTCTTCAAGTTCCATACGGTATGCGGTAAATAAGTTTTCATCAGCTGTTTCTGTGGCGACCGATCCGTCTTTGTCCGATGCTTCGGCTGATGTTTCTTTATCCTCTTTTGTGCCTTTAGAATCTTTCGTTCCTTTTGTGCCGTCTTCTTTTTCCGTACCGCTTCCGCTCTTATCTTTCGTTTCAGGAGCCGGCGTTTTTTCAGTGGCGACTTCTCCGCTGCTTTTTTCGCTTTTCATCTGCACGGCATTTTTGCTTTCCGGCGACATAATATAATAAACACTTAATACCACGACGAGACTGAGCATTGTTAAAAGCCAAACCGTTTGTTTTTTCAGCATGATTTATGAATCCTCCTTGATTTTTTTAGGGGCAACCGCTACACGGTAGCTCGGAACATCAAGCACCCTTGTGACGGCATCAATGATGGTTTTTTTTATTTGAACGTTGTCCACTCCCTGAGCGACAACGAGTACACCGCGGATATCGGGCTTTTTCGTCTGGACGACGACCGGGGTTTCCTGGTCCCCGTTTCGAATCATGACAATTTGTTCTTCAGAGGTTTGATCGGTTACGCTTCTTTTGCCGCCTTCTTTATCGGTTTCTTCAGTGGTGGTGTCTTTTTTCGTTTTATTTTTCTCAAACACTTTCAAAGATGTTGCGTCTACGTTTACGACAATTGAGACATCCTCCACGCCGATAATCGTTTCAAGGATTTCTTTCAGCTGGTTTTCATAGTCTCTTTCGTAATCATCGATTGTGGTTTTTGCGCTGCCGTCTTTCGATGCCTTAAAAACGGGTGCGCTTTTTTGCCCGCTTTTGTCTTCCGTTCGGCCGGACATGACGGTCTGCGCCGTTTGGTCCTTCCCGGTTTTCTCCGGTGAAGAGAACAGCTGGCTGACCAGCATAAAAGATACCCCGAGCACAAACACGAACAGAAAGTAATGATATTTTGTCAGTTTTGGTTTTTCTCCGTCTTTCGCCTGTCCGATCATCAGCTGTTTTTTGAGTATGGTCCATAGTCCGTTTTTATTCATGGCCGTTTTTCTCCCCGCCTTCCATATAAACCGTAATTTTCTCACTGCCGATTTCCCATATATCCGCAAGTTTTTCTTTGATGTCTGCGGCCTCTTTTTTGTCGGCTGCGCCTTCCGGTTCGTATTTGCGGTCTGTGCGGATGTCGATCGGTGCGACGGTTTGCACGGTTTTTTCAGAAGATGGGGCCATATACACGCTGATCGTTTTTACATCTTCTTCTGAACGAACCTGTTCTTCCGCTGTAAGGCGGATGTCGTCTATTTTGTATTCGTCATGACTGAACATCTCCTCCGCTTTCTTTTTTAGTTGGACAGCCATTTCTTCTAAAACATATGCGCGGTTTGATGCTTGTATTTCTTTTTTTTCTGATTTGATTTGATTTTTTATATCAGCGGATTGAGATTGCTCTTGTTTTGTCAAATAATCGAAGATGATTTCCGGGTCTGTTTTGAAAAGTTTGAATATCGGGTTGAGCATGACAATGATTAACAGCAGACTGACAACCATCTTTGCGTATTTTTGCATACTGGAGCTGGGCAGCAGCATGTCGATGACGATGGCGAATAAGATAAATAAAATAATGCTTGTCAGCCATTCTGTTAAAAAGCTCATATCCAATGGGCCTCCTTTATTTCATCATCATGGTGAGATTGCCTGCTGTAATAATGACTGTGATGCTGAGGAAAAACATGAGAGAGACGATGGCGAGCGCCGCGAAAATATACAGTACGCTTCTGCTGATGACACCGAGGCACGTAATGACGGGTCCGCCTCCGAGCGGCTGCAGAATAGCGGCCGCGAGCTTATAAATAAAAGCGAGCGAGAGCACTTTGATCGCCGGAAACGCGGAGATGCAGATCAAAATTCCGACTCCGAGGATTCCCACGGTGTTTTTTAATAGGAGCGAGGCGCTGATGACCGTATCCGTCGCATCCGTAAACATCCGGCCGAGTACGGGAATAAAATTGCCTGTTATAAATTTTGCAGTCCTGAGCGTAATCCCGTCCGTCACGGCAGCCGAAGCCCCCTGTACGGAGATGACGCCGAGAAACACGGTGAGAAATACGGCAAGCGCGCCGATCGCGATATTTCTGAGCAGATTGGCAAGCTGCGTGACTTTATATTGATCCGTCATCGTGCTGACGATGCTTAAAATCGCTGACAGGAAGATAAGCGGCATGACGATGTTTTGAATGAGAAGGCCGCTCGTATTCATCAGAAATAAAATAACGGGGTGAAAAAAAGCTGCGGAGACGGCTCCCCCGGAAGACGCCAAAAGCGCAAGTAAAAGCGGGATGAGCGCGAGAATGAAGCTTGTCATCGTCTGGATCGCTTCACTGGCATAATTGACGGCAACATGAAAGCTGTTTAAAGCGAGAATAATCAGCACCATGTAGACGATTGCATAAGCCACTTTGCTGACGGTGCTCTGCTGGAACGCATTTTGCAAGAGCTGCAGAATGACACAAAAAATGGTGAGAAGAATCAAAGTTCCCAGAAGCTTTCCGTTTGCGAGCACTTCATGAAACAAGTATGAAAATAAAGCCTTCAGCCATGCCTCCGGTGAGAACGTTTTTTCACCGTTAATAAAGTCAATGATGCTTCCCTTTTGGCTTTCAGGCAGAAGACCGCCGTATTCTGTCATGATGTCGTCCCAAAACTTTCCGATGCCTTCTGTTTTCAGCGCTTCGGCCTGCTTTTTCGCCACTTCATCAGCGGATTCTTGGTGAACTGCGGTTTCCTGCGACGCACCGTCTGTTCCGGCAGCTTGTACACATTCAGTCTGAAAAAATAAGAGGATGAACAAAAAAGCTCCCGCCCACCGAAAGCGCTTCATTTTTTGTGCCCCCCTTTCCATTTTATTTATGATCAAGAAGGAATAAGTCCTAGAATCGTTTCAATAATGACGGTGAGTATCGGCACGGCCATTACCAGTATTAAAATTTTTCCGGCCAGCTCTATTTTCGAAGCAATCGCTCCCTGGCCCGCATCCTTTGTAAGCTGCGCTCCGAATTCAGCGATGTAGGCGATGCCGATAATTTTTAAAATGGTTTCCACATAGACCATATTGACATTTGCATTGACGGCTATTTTTTCTATCATTCTGATAATGTCGTAAATCTGGTCGACGAGATAAAGAAAGATCACGCAGCCGCTGAAGACGACAATCATAAACGCGAAAGTCGGTTTCTGTTCTTTTACGATCAGGGAGAGAAATGTGGCGATCAGGCCTAAACCTACAATTTGAACAATCTCAATCTGTAAGCCCCCCTATCCTTGGAATAGAAACACAGCTTTGATCTTTTTGAACAGGTCATCGACAATCGTCGCCACCATAAATAAAATATAGATAAAGCCAAGCAGCGTCACCCACTGGGCGTATTCTTTTTTTCCCATTTGGTCAAGTATGGTGTGCAGAAACGCAACCACGATACCGACTCCGGCGATTTGAAAAATGACATTTACGTCGACTCCCATTTTATGTTTGCTCCCCTCATGTTTACATCAATAGAAGAATGAGTAACAGTCCGGCTAAAAATCCTAAGCTTTTCACCATTTTTTCATTTTTCGTCTGCGCCCGTCCGGCATCCGCTTCCGCCGCTTCCAAATGTGTAAGCGCAAGCTTGATATGTTTCTGCTGAGAAACACGGTCATGGAGCCCGAGCGTCTCTCCGAATTGCTTCAGCACATCATATTCGCTTTTTTTCATCGCCATGGAAGACCAGTTATGTTTCAAGCTCTGTTCCCAAGCCGTTTTGGCGGAATCGCTTCCCTGCTCAAGCCTTCTGCTGAAAGCTTGAAACAATAACGATACAGGTTTGGAAAGCTGTGCGGCAATTTGTCCCGAGGCGGTATGCAGCGGTGTATGCCCGAACATGATTTCCGCTTCAAGCGATTGGAGCGCCGCGCGCAGCTGACGGATCTGCCTCGGCCTTTCAATATACATTTTGGCGATCTCAAATCCCGTCCATGTCGTCGCTGTCAGAATGAACACGGCACCCAAAAGCTTCAGCATGTCATCACGCTTTCAGCATGCGGAACAGGTTCCCCGTCCTTTCCGTACATCCTGCTGATCGTTCCCGGACCGCGGCGCCTTGACAGTTCAACATACCGGTCAAACACGTTTTCCTCCCAAAGCATTTTCAGCGACGGCCTCTTGACCAAGTCTTTCATGTTCCACCCGTGCGCAGATACGATAACGGATACGCCCGCATGGAGCGCCTCCAGCAGCGCTTGTGAGTCTTCCATTCTCCCTATTTCATCAACAATAATGACATCAGGACTCATAGAGCGAATCATCATCATCAGCCCTTCCGCCTTCGGACAGGCATCAAGGACATCGATTCTGCGGCCGAAACTGTGCTGGGGAATGCCCCGCAGGCAGCCGGCAATTTCCGAACGTTCATCTACGATACCTGTCTTTTTCGCCGGAATGCGTTTTGATCCGGTGCTGGAAAGCCGGGCCAAATCACGAAGCAAGGTCGTTTTCCCCGTTTGCGGAGGACCGATGATCAGCGTGTTCAGCCAGTTTTCTTTCCATAAGAAAGGAATGAGCGGTTCTGCGATCCCCAGCTTCTCCCGGGCGATTCGGATATTAAAAGAAGTAATATCCCGGAGTCCTTTGACAGCTCCGTTTTCGACGATGACTCTTCCGGCCAGCCCCACACGGTGGCCTCCTCTGATTGTGATGTATCCTTTTTTCAGCTCTTCTTCCAGCGTGTACATACTGTAATTGCTGAGCCGGCTGAGGATCAGCTGTGCGTCGCCGGCCGTGCACACATATGACAAATACAAAGGTTGTCCTTTTTGGATCAGTTCAACCGGCCTGTCGACGCGGATTCTGATTTCTTCTGTATCCCGCCTCGCTTCTTCGGGCACGGCGGAGATGGCATCTCTCAATAATTCAGGGAGAACCTCTGTAATCTCATTCAATAGAGTCTCCTCCTTTTTTACCGATTGGCTTCTTTAAAATGTATGATCCGGGACAGACTTTATGACACCCCGGCCCTCTATTTATGCACACCGGCCAAAATCAGCACCACTCCCGCAAAAATCAATATTAATTTTGCATATGAGAGCTGTCCGGCAATCTGATAAATGCCGATCGTCATTGTGATGATAAAGATCAGCGGGCCGACGATTGCCAAAATACTATTCACCACAACCGCTTTTCTGATGTCGTTTGTCAAAAGCATGATAATAGCGGCCGATAATTCAATGAGCGAGGACAAAACTCGTAAACCGGCCATCGTTAAAACAGTAGAATTGATTGAACCAAACAAAAATTTCATTGCAATCCCCCAACTTCAAGCATTTTGTTACACTATATGCTCTAGCTGACGGAAGTAGTCTCACTATTTTGATATAGAAGAAAGATTTGATGCAGAACGCAAAAAAAGCCTGCCCCGTAAAAGGAGCAGACTCCGAATTTCTTTAACTACGCTCTTGACACGTAAGAACCGTCTGATGTATTTACAACAAGCGTATCGCCTTCGTTCACGAAGAACGGTACGTTTACGACAAGACCTGTTTCCGTTTTGGCAGGTTTTGTGCCGCCTGACGCCGTGTCGCCTTTAATTCCCGGCTCTGTTTCAACAACTTTCAGTTCAACTGTGTTCGGCAGTTCAATACCGAGCGTTTCAGACTGATACATCATGATGTGCACAGACATATTTTCCAGAAGGTATTTCAATTCTTCTTCGATTTGGTTTTCGTTCAATTCAAGCTGTTCATATGAGCTTGTATCCATGAACACGTGCTGATCGCCGTTGGCATAAAGATACTGCATCGTTTTTGTTTCGATTTGCGCTTTCGCGACTTTTTCACCTGCACGGAATGTTTTCTCCTGAATAGCGCCCGTGCGCAGGTTACGCAATTTTGAACGGACAAATGCCGCTCCTTTTCCCGGCTTTACGTGCTGGAAGTCAACGACGCGCCAAATGCCGCCGTCTACTTCAATCGTTAGTCCTGTACGAAAATCGTTAACTGAAATCATGTTTGATGTCCTCCTATATTCCGATCACAAAATAATTAATTCTTTAGGGGAATGCGTAATTGTCCGGTTGCCGTCCTCAGTGATGATGATATCATCTTCGATTCTTGCGCCCCCAACATCCGGTATGTATATGCCCGGCTCAACCGTTACCGCCATGCCCGGCTCAAGAACGGCCGATGACCTGAAAGACAGCCCCGGTGATTCATGGACTTCCATTCCGAACCCGTGTCCTGTCGAATGGCCGAAATACTGTCCGTAGCCTTTTGCGGTGATGTGATCCCTCGTCAGGGCGTCCGCTTCTTTTCCCGTCATGCCGGGTTTAATATGCAGGACACCAAGCGCTTGGGCATCGTATACGACCTGATAAATCTCTTTCAGTTTATCACTTGGTTCTCCGACCGCGACGGTGCGTGTGATATCAGAACAATAGCCTTTATAATAAGCGCCGAAATCGAGCGTGACCAAGTCTCCCTTTTCAATCAATTTGCCGCTTGCCACTCCGTGGGGAAGGCTGGATCTGACTCCCGAGGCGACGATCATATCAAAGGAAGAGCCGTCTGCTCCTTGACGTCTCATATAAAATTCAAGCTCGTTTGCAACTGAAATCTCTGAGATGCCCGGTTTGATAAACGTCAGAATATGTTCAAACGCATCATCCGCAATCTTCGCAGCTTCCTCTAATATCTTAATCTCTTCACTTGACTTAATCAAGCGCAACTTTTCAACGGAATCCGCGACGGGAACCATCTCCGCTTCCTGCAGCACCGCTTGGTAGGATGCATATGTTCCGTACGTCATGCTGTTTTGCTCGAAGCCGAGTTTTTTAATGCCGTACTCAAGAATCGTATCCGCAGCCGTTTGGATTAAGCTTCCGCCGTGCTCGATAATGTCAAAACCCTTCACTTGCGTCTTCGCCTGCTCGGTGTAACGGAAATCCGTGATAAATGCCGCACGTTCTTTCGATATGACCGCAAGGCCTGACGAACCCGTAAATCCCGTCATATACTGCAGATTGGCGGAGCTTGTCACCAACATTCCGTCTATATCCAGCTGACCGAAAAGATTTCGCAATTTCTCAAGTTTCATTCCCTTTCTCCTCCTCGCCGATTCTTGACTGCCGCCTGACAACACGGGAGCATTCCCGCCCGGTTTTCAGCATAAAAAATGTTCACTTCTCGTGAACATTTTACCATACCGGACAGGGTTTATACACTTATTCACTTGTTGCCGAGCGCCCTTGCAAGCTTGTCTGACGTAAGTTCATTGTAGTTGAAGGAAATTGAGTAGCCGACAAACAAACCGTACAGAATGTAAAGGCAAAGCGTCGTCACGATTGTATCTGATTTCAATTCAGTGATGGATTTCACATCTTCGAAAATCGGATTGAATAAGAAAAAAACCGCACACCATAAAATGACGCCGTACACCATCCCCGGCCACATGGTTTTAAAACGCTTCAGGCAGACGAAATAAATAAACGCCCCGGCAATTGAAATGAATCCGATGACAACGATGCTGACCATCGTGCCGAGCCATTGTTTTTTCCATTCTCCGATCATAAACGGCTGAAGAATCATGTTGGGGCTGATCTCTGAAAAATGAAAGACATACCCGAGATAGCCGATCAAACTCCAAAATACACCGCCGGCAAATCCGATACCGCAAATTCTGCCGGTAAATGAAACAGGCTGCTGATCATCATCCTGCTTCTTTTTTTCTTCCTGTTCTGAATGTTTTTCGCTTGTCATCATGGCACCTCCAGTCATAGACTGCCCCAAAATTGAAAAGTCATAAAAAGCTGCGCCATATTTTCATTCAATGAGTAAAATCTAAAGAAACGGGGTATACTGCATGTAGAAAAAGCATTGATTTCCCAACTGTCTAACTAGAGGTTTACCGCGGTTTCCTGTACAATAGAGTGAAAGGAAATGGTTAGTAAATCCTAAGAAAACAGGCAGGTTGATAAACAATGTCCAAACAAAAAACGCCCCCTGCATACGGCGGGCAGGCTGTCGTTGAAGGGGTCATGTTCGGCGGCAGAAAAAATTATGTTACCGCCATCCGCAGGAATGACGGAAGCATTGATTTTTTCAAGCTTCCGAGAGTGCCGAACGCCAAGCTTTCGGCTTTAAAAAAGATTCCTTTTTTGCGGGGAATCGTCGCCATCATTGAGGCGAGCGCCAATGGCACAAAGCATTTAAACTTTTCCAGCGAACGTTACGGGCTTGATCCTCAAGATGACGCCAAGCTGGAGCAGGAAGATAAGAAGGGTTCGGGCTTATCGATGTTTTTCAGCCTGGCGGTGATCGGCGTTCTGTCGTTTTTGTTCAGCAAATTCGTTTTTACGCTCGTCCCGGTCTTCTTAGCGGAGCTTGTAAGGCCCGTATTTTCCTCAGACGCCGCGCAGATCGGAATCGAAAGTCTGTTTAAGCTGATTCTGCTTCTCGGCTACATTTATTTTTTATCAATGACGCCGTTAATTAAAAGAGTGTTTCAATATCATGGAGCCGAACATAAGGTCATAAACTGTTATGAACAGAATTTGCCAATTACAATAGAAAATGTTCAGAAACAGTCACGGCTTCATTACCGTTGCGGTTCAAGCTTTATTTTATTTACGATCATTGTCGGCATGTTCATCTATTTACTCGTTCCGACAGATCCGCTTTGGTTGCGGATTTTAGACAGGATTGCGCTTATACCGGTCGTTCTCGGCATCTCCTTTGAAGTGCTCCAGCTGACGAACAGAGTGCGGAATATCCCCGTTTTGAAAGTGCTCGGTTATCCCGGCCTGTGGCTGCAGCTTTTAACGACAAAGGAACCGGCGGATGACCAGGTCGAGGTTGCCATAGAAAGCTTTAACGAGCTTCTCAGACTGGAAGACATTTCAGAACAGAGCGAAAAGCCGTCTCACAACGTAATCTGAACCGTTACCGTTATTATTTTGGAGGTGGGCAGTTATGAATCATCGTGTACAACCTTTTTTTGCTGTATTGATAGCGCTTGGCGCATTCGGTTTCATTTATGCGGCGGTAACCAACCCCGGGCAGATGATTTCAAGAGCGATCACCGTTATTATCGCAGGCATCATTATTTATTTTATCGTGAGGACGGTCCTGAACCGCCGCACCGGCCGTGACGGAACCGCTTTCAGAAAAGCGGCCAGACAATCGCGGCTCCGAATGAAGGAGCAAAAAGCGAAGCACCGCGCCGGACACAGAGGCCGGGTCAGCCATTTGCGGAGCGTGCCGAGCAGCAGCAGACCGAAGCCGATGATTCTTAAGAAAAAAAGCCAGACCCAGCTTACCGTCATAGAAGGCAAAAAGAATAAAAAGAAAAACAGAGCGCTTTTTTAATAGCTCCATTGCTTCAAAAATTGCTCTGTTCTGCTTTTTCCTAGCTCAATGAGAGCTAGTTTTTTTTGCGGTGTGAGATGAAACTCCGTCGCCATCACATGTTCCACCGGAATAAAAATAATATTCTGTTCGTACTTTGTCGCGATATGCCTGGCATCATGAGCGTCTTTCATCGTTTCAAACAAAGCCCCGAACAGCTCAAAAGCGTTGCGGATTGATTTTTTCGGGCGCTCTTTTTCGTTGGGCGAAAGTGAAATTCCGATGACCGGCCGTTTGCGTTCTTTTGAATACAGCCAAATCGGGAAATTGCTTAACACGCCGCCGTCAACGACCGTCGAGGTGCCTTTTTCGGTCTTCAGTTTTATCGGTTCAAAAAAATAAGGAATGCTGCAGCTCATTCTGACGGCTCTGGCAACCGGGAACATCTCCGGATTTAATCCGTAGCGGGGAAGATCGTCAGGAAGCACGATCATCGTTCCGTTCGTCAGATCTGAAGCGATGAGACGGAGCGAACCTTTTTTCAAATCGCCGAACGCGATGATGCCCTTCGCTTTTAATTTATCCGCAATCCATTTTTCCAGCATATCGCCTCTGTATAGTCCGAGGCGCCAATATATCGACACCCACTGCAGGATTTTCAGCGGGAGGAATGAGTATCTCTGATCAAGCAATTGCCTTCCGTCCACCTCATCTATGATGGAATGAACCTCTCTGCTCGTATAGCCCGCAGCGATAAATGCGGCAATAATTGCGCCGGCGCTTGTTCCGGCGAGCCTTTCAAAGCGAAAGCCCTTTTCTTCCAGCGCTTCATAAGCGCCGGCAAGCGCCACCCCTTTTATCCCCCCGCCCGAAAATACGCCGTCAATCTGCATAGCGCGCCCTCTCCCTTCCATCTCAAGGTGTATTATTATTTTAAGAAACGGCTGGGCGAAATAGACCAAAGAATGAAGACATTAAAAAAAGGGCGCCCCATTTCGGGCTGCCCTTTATTCACCGGGATTTTCGGTTTTTTTCTGTACGGATTTCAATTCTTTTTTCCGGCTTTCGTCATCTTCGAAATACTGAACGAGGTCGCCGATGCGGTCAATGCTGTTCCAGCTCAGATGATGTTCGATTCCTTCAACATCATTGTAAATCTTCTCTTCATCAACACCAATGATTCTTAAAAACTGCTCAAGCAATTCGTGTCTGTATACGAGCCGTTTGCCGATCTTTTTGCCTTTTGACGTCAATACGAGCCCGCGATATTTTTCATAAATCAAATACTCGTCTTTATCTAGTTTTTGAACCATTTTCGTTACAGAGGAGGGGTGGACTGCCAAAGCTTCCGCGATATCAGAAACCCGTGCATATCCTTTTTCTTCTATCAGCATATAAATCTGTTCAATATAATCTTCCATACTTGGTGTTGTCATAAGTAACCCTCCCAAAAAGCACCTTAACTTTATAAACCATTACAAGTTTACACTAACGGTCATGAAAAAACAAGGATGCTTCCGGTCTGTCAAGCCTTATCAGCGCTTATAATTCCATTCATCAGACGCGTATTTCGTCTCAGCCAGCTCATTGACAAATGCAAGCTCTTCAGACGTGAGTGTGTAAGGCTCAAGATGAATGTTCAGCCCTTCCTCAAAACCGGCTTTAAAAGCGATTCTGGCCTCATCCATCGTTACCCGTTTCGGCGCTAAGGCGTTGATGGCTACCGCTTTGTTTTTGAAATTCCGCTGCATGCGCTCACGGACTCTGTCGCTCGGATATAAAAACAGATCAAACAGCTTATCCTCATCAATGTCAAGCAGGATGGAACCGTGCTGAAGAATGACGCCTTTTTGGCGTGTCTGTGCGCTTCCGGCAACTTTCCGTCCTTCGACGACCAGTTCATACCACGAAGGCGCATCAAAGCAGACGGACGAGCGCGGATTTTTCAAGCTTTCTTTTTCTTTCTCCGTTCGCGGAATCGCAAAGCAGGCATCAAGTCCAAGGTTTCTGAATCCCTGCAGAATACCTTCTGAAATCACCCGGTACGCCTCTGTCACCGTGGCCGGCATTTCCGGGTGATCCTCTGAAACGATTACGCTGTATGTCAATTCTTTATCATGCAGAACACCCCGTCCGCCTGTCGGTCTTCTGACAAACCCGAGGCCGTGTTTATGTACTGCGTCAAAGTTAATTTCCTTCTTAATATTTTGAAAATACCCGACAGACAAAGTTGCCGGATTCCAGCCGTAAAAACGGATCACCGGAGGAATTTTTTTTTGGCTGTGCCAATATAAAAGCGCTTCATCCAGCGCCATGTTAAATGCCGGGCTTTCATTCCCTGAGTCAATAAACCGCCATGTTTCTTTTTCCATACACCTTGAACCCTTCTTTATCGTTTTAATAAAATTAGTTTAACAAACTGCCGCGAAAATGAAAAATATTTCGTTTCATTAAGGATGACAATCGCTTCATGCTTTACTATAATAGTATTTGTCCCAAAACGTCCGGTAAGCCTTGTTTTCAGGAAGCAGGGTTTTGATTTTATAAGCTAAAGGAGTAGAATCGCATTGTCTAATATGATTGCTTTAATTATTGTTGCGGCGTTTATCGTTTATATGATCGTGTCGTATTTTTACCAGCAGCGTTTAATGAAAACACTTACGGAAGAGGAATTCCGCGCGGGCTACAGAAAAGCGCAGCTGATTGACGTCCGTGAGCCGAATGAATTTGAAGGCGGCCATATTCTCGGCGCGCGCAACATTCCGCTGTCACAGCTGAAACAGCGCAAAAGTGAAATCCGTCCTGATAAACCCGTTTATCTGTACTGCCAAAACAATGTCCGCAGTGGACGCGCGGCACAGACGCTCCGCAAACACGGCTGTAAAGATATTTACAACCTGAAAGGCGGATTTAAAAAATGGGGCGGAAAAATTAAAGCAAAAAACTAATCATAAAAAAAGAGCTGTCCGTTTTATACGGAAGCTCTTTTTTTACACCGTGTCAGCGGCTGACGTCAGGTGTATGTTCGTACTTTAAAACCGGCTTTCTTGCCGCCTTGGTTTCATCCATTCTTTTGACAACTGTTGTATGCGGCGCCTCCTGAACGATTTCAGGCGATTCCTCCGCTTCCCGCGCAATTTGAATCATGGCATCTATAAACGCATTAAGCGTTTCCTTTGATTCCGTTTCCGTCGGTTCGATCATGATGCTTTCTTCAACATTGAGAGGAAAATACACAGTCGGCGGATGATAGCCGAAATCCAAAAGCCGTTTGGCAATATCAAGCGTTCGTACGCCAAGCTTTTTCTGCCTTCTACCCGATAACACAAATTCATGCTTGCAATGACGGTCATACGGGAGATCATAATAAGGCGCGAGTCTTCTCATCATATAATTTGCATTTAAAACCGCGTTTTCGGTCACAGCTTTTAAGCCGTCAGGCCCCATGGACCGGATATACGTGTAGGCTCTGACATTAATGCCGAAGTTGCCGTAATAAGGTTTTACGCGCCCGATCGACTGCGGCCGGTCATAGTCAAACGTCAAACGGCCCTCTTTTTTCGTGAGAACGGGTTTCGGCAGATACGGAATGAATTCTTTTTTTACGCCGACCGGCCCTGAGCCAGGTCCTCCCCCGCCGTGCGGCCCGGTAAATGTTTTATGCAGATTAAGGTGAACGACGTCAAATCCCATATCTCCCGGTCTTGCTTTACTTAAAACGGCATTTAAATTCGCTCCGTCATAATAAAGCTTTCCGCCGGCCTGATGGACGATTTCAGCCATTTCCGTAATGTTTTCCTCAAATAACCCGAGGGTGTTCGGATTCGTCAGCATCAGCGCCGCTGTTTCTTCATTTACCGCTCTTTTCAAATCTTCAATGTCAACCAGCCCGTGCTCATTTGACTTGACGGTAATCGTTTCAAAACCGGCGACCGTGGCGGATGCCGGATTCGTACCGTGGGCTGAATCAGGGACAATCACCTTCGTCCGTCCGAAGTCTCCCCGCGCTTCGTGATAGGCGCGGATCATCATCAGACCGGTCCATTCGCCGTGAGCGCCCGCCGCAGGCTGCAGTGTCACCTCGTCCATGCCCGTAATTTCCTCCAAGTGTTCGCTTAAATCGTATAAAAGCTCAAGCGCCCCCTGAACCGTGTCCTCGTCCTGAAGCGGATGAATAGCGGAAAAACCTGCGATCCGGGCAATTTTTTCATTTAATTTCGGATTGTATTTCATCGTACAAGAGCCGAGCGGATAAAAGCCTGAATCAACTCCGTGGTTCCTCTTAGAAAGAGCGGTATAATGCCGCATAATATCGAGCTCTGATACTTCCGGCAGCTTTGCGTCTTCATCGCGGATATAGTCACCGGGAAGAAGACTTTCAAGCTCTGTTTCCGGCACATCAAGCTCCGGAAGGCTGTAACCGATACGCCCTTCGCGGGACATTTCAAAAATAAGCGCCTGATCTTGATTATTCATGTTGATCCCCCAATCCCGCAATAAGCGAATCGATCTCTTCTTTTGTTCTCAGCTCTGTAACGGCAATGAGCATATGCTGATTCAGTTCCGGATACGCAAGGCCTAAATCATATCCGCCGATTATGCCGTCTTGCAGGAGCCGCCGGTTTGCTTCCTTGACGGGAAGATTCAGCCTGACGGCAAATTCATTAAATATCGGGCCGTCAAATGCTACGTGCAAGCCGGCTTTTTCCGCTTGGCGTCTCGCGTAATCAGCTTTCAATATATTTTGGCGGGCCATGTCTTTGACGCCGTTTTTTCCGAGCGCCGTCATCGCGACTGAAGCCGCTAAAGCATTCAGCGCCTGATTTGAGCAAATGTTAGACGTGGCTTTGTCTCTTCTGATATGCTGCTCGCGCGCCTGAAGAGTGAGAACAAATCCTCTTCGCCCGTTTTCATCTTCCGTTTGGCCGACAAGCCGGCCCGGCACCTTTCTCATCAGTTTTTTCGTTACTGCAAAATAGCCGCAATGCGGGCCGCCGAACGCCGCAGGTATGCCGAAAGGCTGCGCGTCCCCGACGACGATATCAGCTCCGCATGCCCCGGGCGGTGTCAAAATACCGAGCGCGAGCGGGTTTGAAGAAACAATCAGCTGGCTGTTTCCTTTATGTGCGAGCGGCTCAATGTCCTTTAACGGCTCGATTTGTCCGAAGAAGTTCGGATACTGGACGATCACGGCGGCCGTTTCATCACAAACGGCATGTTCCAATGCTTCAAGATCTGTGACGCCGTTTTTCGCGGGAACCTCTACAACCTCAATATATTGGCCCTTTGCGTATGTTTTCAAAACATCCCGTGATTCCGGATGAACGGCTGCGGAAATGACGATTTTTTTCTTTTTCGTATGGCCCGACGCAAGCATCGCCGCTTCCGCCAGCGCCGTTCCCCCATCGTACATAGAGGAGTTTGCGATATCCATTCCCGTTAATTCACAGATCATCGTTTGAAATTCAAAAATCGCCTGCAGCTCTCCTTGTGAGATTTCAGGCTGATAAGGCGTATATGCCGTGTAAAACTCTGATCGGGATATCACATGATCGACGATAACCGGCTGGTAGTGATCGTACACTCCTGCACCCAGAAAAGATGCATATGTAACAGCGTCTTTATTTTTCGCCGCAAGCTTTGTCAGCTCTCTCGTCAGCTCAGTTTCTGACTTTGCTTGTTTAATGCGGTAGTCTTTTTGAAACCGTACATTTTCCGGAATATCGGCAAACAGTTCATCAATTGTTTCTGCGCCGATGGCTTTCAGCATTTCTTTTTTATCCTGTTCTGTCGCGGGCAAATATCGATGCTTCATATGACTCTCCTTTTTCAGCTCTGTTTTGGACGTTTATAAAACGGTGTGCGGACAATCTTCGCTTTTACCGTTTTTTTACGGATTTCCACTTCTACTTCCGTTCCGACTTCACTGAATTCCGTTTTGATTAAGGCAAGGCCGATATTTTTCTTTAAAGTCGGAGATTGCGTGCCTGTCGTGACTTCACCGATCGGAACACCGTCTTTTTTCACGGCGTACCCGTGTCTCGGAATCCCTTTTTCAATCATCTCAAGTCCGACCAGCTTTCGCGGGGCTCCTTTTTCTTTCTGTTCGCGCAATACAGACTTCCCGAAAAAATCGGAATCTTTCTTGTGTTTCACGGCAAATCCGATTCCGGCTTCAATCGGTGTAATATCTTTCGTCAATTCCTGACCGTATAAAGCAAGCTTCGCTTCAAATCTCAGCGTATCACGGGCGCCGAGGCCGCACGGAACGAGACCTTCATACTCTCCCGCTGCAAGTATCTCCTTAAATAGATGAACTGCATCTTCATTGCGGCAATATAACTCAAACCCGTCTTCACCGGTATAGCCTGTTCTTGAAAGCAGGACTTGTCGTCCGGCAACGTCCGCCCCATCAATAAACGTAAACGGCTTTAAGGAGGACAAATCACATTCAGTCAGCTTCGCAAGAACCGACTGAGCATTCG
This sequence comes from Bacillus sp. IS1, assembly GCF_032461585.1. Classification (NCBI taxonomy): domain Bacteria; kingdom Bacillati; phylum Bacillota; class Bacilli; order Caryophanales; family Bacillaceae; genus Bacillus; species Bacillus sp. IS1. The sequence continues at coordinate 1,435,045 of NZ_JAWCWR010000001.1, forward strand.
GCCCCTGAACGGCAAGCAGTGAAATCCCGTCAGACTGATTCGTCAGCGTGACATCGCCTTCTGCATGTTCCGTCAGCCAAGCGATGTCTTTTTCAATATTGGACGCGTTAATCACGAGCAGATAGCAGCTCTCGCTTTTCTGATAGATCAGCAAGTCATCCACCGTACCGCCGTCAGGATAACACATGGCGGTATAGAGCGCGTTTCCCGGCTTTAAATCGGCAACGTCATTTGTCATCATTTTTTGCAGAAAAGACAGGGCGTCTTTACCGGATACTTCAACTTCCCCCATATGAGACACATCAAACAGGCCCGCTTTTGTACGGACGGCTTCATGCTCCTCTTTAATAGAAGAAAATTGAACCGGCAGCTCCCATCCTCCAAAATCAATCGTTTTTCCGCCGTATTCTTTATACACGTCATAAAGCGGTGTTCGTTTCAGCATCATCTTCCCCCTTCAGTCATTGGCGCATTGTAAAAACATATAAAAAAGGACAGAGAAACACCTCATGAAAATGAAGGTTTCTCTGTCCCGGCACCTGAAAGTTTACTTTATGAACATATCATAAAGACGTCCCCTTTGGTGGCCTGCTTCTTCTAAGTGCAGACACTCTCCAGAGTTGCGTCGAGCAAGAGTTCTTTTGCCTGAGAGATTCACTCCGCAGTTTGCTCCTTCGGCGCCCGGACGCCCATCTTTCGTCCGAGTCTCTCCCCTTGCTGTCATTCGCTCATATTTACCAATTTTATGGACATACTAAAGCAATATCTTTTAGTGAAATCATTACTTATATCCTACCACCCTCACTTACGTCCGGCAACAAAAATTATGATAAATCAGTTTTTTAAAAGAAAGGCGGTTTTGTTACATATGACAGCAGAGATCATATTTGATGCAAACTGGCCGGGAGAGTTTTCTGAGCGGCTGAAAACGGACGGTCCCTGGTCAAATTGGGAGATGTACAAACTGTCGGCTGAAGTCCAGCAGACCCTTGCCATTCCTGAATTTGAAGGATTGAGGGCTCCTTTATACCTGCCCGATTTCACTCCGCTTCCCCATCAGCTTGAAGTCGCGCAGAAAGTCGTTGAAAAAATGAACGGCAAGGCGATTTTAGCTGATGAAGTGGGGCTCGGAAAAACGGTGGAAGCGGGCCTGATTTTAAAAGAATACATGATTCGCGGGCTGGCCAAAAAAATCCTGATTCTTGTGCCGGCATCACTCGTTTCCCAGTGGGTCAAAGAGCTTCAGGAGAAGTTTTTAATACCCGCTGTTGAACAGAAGAAAAGCTATGTGTGGGAACAGTGCGATATCGTCGTTTCTTCTATTGATACGGCCAAACGCTCGCCTCACAAGGACATTGTGCTTTCTATTCCGTATGATCTCGTCATTATTGACGAGGCGCACAAGCTCAAAAACAGCAAAACGAAAAATTATGAATTTGCGAGAAGTCTTGTGAAGAAATACTGCCTGCTTCTGACGGCGACGCCGATTCAAAACCGGATCGAAGAAATCTTCAATTTAGTGTCACTGTTAAAGCCCGGCCATTTAGGAAATGAAAGCGGATTTCAAGAAACCTTCAATCAGAAGGACGGGATTGACGCTCATGAGCATTTGAAAGAGCTCGTCAATAAGGTGATGATCCGCAACACGCGGAGCGACACCGGCCTTACATGGACGAAGCGCCACGTGGAAACAGTGCCGATCACCTTTTCACCGACGGAACAGGCGCTTTACGATGACATTGCCGCACTGAAAAACGGCACGGAAAAGCCCGCAAACGCATTTTCCATTATGACGCTGCAAAGAGAGTGCTGTTCAAGCAGAGAAGCCGTGTATATGACGCTCAAAAAAATGCTTGACCAAAAAGACAAACAAGCGCCCGCATTCGATGATCAGACGATCGCTAATTTAATGGACCGCATTAATCAAGTCACGCAAAACTCAAAAGCGATTCAAGTTGTTGACTTGATCCAAAAGATTAATGATAAAGTCATTATTTTTACTGAATACAGGGCGACACAGATTTACCTGCAATGGTTCCTTCAGCAGAACGGCATAAGCTCCGTTCCGTTCAGAGGCGGATTTAAACGCGGAAAAAAAGACTGGATGAAGGATCTCTTCCGCGGCAAAGTGCAGGTGCTGATCGCTACAGAAGCCGGAGGCGAAGGGATCAACCTGCAATTTTGCAACCATATAATCAATTATGACCTGCCGTGGAACCCGATGCGGCTTGAACAAAGAATCGGAAGGATTCACAGACTCGGTCAGGAAAGAGATGTCCATATCTACAATATGGCGACAAAACATACGGTGGAAGAGCATATCTTAAAACTTCTGTATGACAAAATTCATTTATTTGAAAATGTCGTCGGAGAATTAGATGACATTTTAACAAAAATCAAAGTGAGCAATTTTGAAGACCATTTGCATGATATTTTATGCCATTCGCTGACAGAGGAAGAAATGAGAATCAAAATGGACAATCTCACCTCTTTTCTGTCGTACGGTACGGAAAAGCCCGCCAGAAAAAAAGGATCTTAATCTAAAAGGAGGAAGCGCGACATGAGACAGCAGGAGGTTCACGAATTTTTACTGCGCTTTTTTGAAGCGAACCACTGTCCGATTACAGAACACGGGCCGGGTTTTATGACGGTTCAGTTGACGGTCGAGATGGACAAACAAATTATGAACCGCCCGTTTTATTGGCATTGGCGTGAAAAAACGGGCGGCGAACCGAACCCGATGAAGATCACGTTCATCACTGATAAAGAAACGGCTCCGGAGGATATGGACGGCGAATTTATTTACTTTGGAGCCCCGCGCCTCTTTCAAATCTTTCAAGCAGTTAAACAAAATGGGAGATTTACAAGAATATATGAGAAAATTGTATCAGCCGGAGCCAGAGTGCCGCTTCAGCCCTGGCTGGGATTAAATGTAGTGATTTCATACCAATCCGACATGAAAAAAGACAGACTTTTGTCTTTAGGCCTGCATCTTGTTTCTGGAACAATTATAGAAGGGTTTCAGCAGAAGCTTGCACCGCTTCCGCTGACCTCGCAAATATCAGACTATTGCTTTACCATATCGCCGATGATTAAGCCGGAAAGCGGGATTAAAAGGATGGAGCATTACTTAAAAGACGCTGCCGCCAAAGAGCCGTCAGACTGGGCTGACAGCGCGATCGCCAGATGGAAAAAGGACCTCAGGCTGCTCGATCAGTTTTATGAGCAGACAGAGGAAAAACCTGAGGAATACCATTTGGAAAAACAAGCGCTGAAAGCCTTATATCAGCCGAAAATTCACATTCAGATTGAAAACGGCGGTTTATTTTTCCTGCAAAGTAATTTTTCTGGATAAGCGTTATCCATTCGACACCTTTCCCGTTTTTTCTGGAAATTCTATATTATAATAAAAGTATATAGAAAAAATTTCTGGCGTTTCGCATGCGATGAATCACTTCCAGACATGTAAAGATAAGGTCATGGCCGGATTGGCTGAAATACATAAACAAGTATTTTAGGAGGAGAAAATGCATGAAAAATGCAAAAACAGAATTTTCACAATTAGATAAGGAATGGGTTGAGCTGATATTAGAAGCCCAAAAAGCAAATATCAGCCTAGAAGAAATACGCAAATACCTGCTTTCGAATAAAAAGTCTTCTCAACATATCCAGGCAGCCAGAAGTCATACCGTAAATCCTTTCTGAATGTGCTATAATATCACAAGGAAGGTGATGACATTGATTGGCCAGCGTATTAAACAATACCGAAAAGAAAAAGGCTACTCACTATCAGAACTAGCTGAAAAAGCTGGGGTAGCGAAGTCTTATTTAAGCTCAATAGAACGAAATTTACAGACGAACCCCTCCATTCAATTTCTCGAAAAAGTCTCCGCTGTTCTGGACGTCTCGGTTCATACTTTACTTGATGAAAAACATGAAACCGAATACGATGGTCAATTAGATAGTGAATGGGAGAAATTAGTTCGCGATGCAATGACATCCGGGGTATCAAAAAAACAATTTCGTGAATTTTTAGATTATCAAAAATGGAGAAAAGCGCAAAAAGAGGAGTAGTGCCGCCATATGTGCACAACTCCTCTTTTAACTGTCCGACTTTCGGATTAGTTTTTATCCTCACTGTGAGCCTTTTCATTTTCCTTGACGTAACCGTCTTTATCCGTATGATCTTTCGTAATGGTCAAGCCGTTCCATTGCGTTGCTTCAAAAGAGAATTGAAGAGAAATCGCATTGCCTTGGAACTTGTTTTGCACACTTAATCCGTCCGCAGTTTTTGCGGTGTCATTTTTAAATTGGATTTCCATTCTCACCTGGTCATAATCAGCAGGCGTTTTCGGAACTCCGTCGTACTCAGGAGCTGTTTTGCCGTTAATGGTTGCTACATTGACTTTTCCGCTCTCACTCAGGAATTTCGGATCAATGTGCTTGCTGATCGCTTCGGCAGCTGCTTTATCCTGTTTTGTTGACATTAAGTATAAGTCTTTCAGGCTGGCCGCCTTCAAAATGATATTTTTAGGATAGCCGTTGCCCCCTTCTTTACCGACTGTCAGAACCGTAATTTCAAACTGGCTGAGGAAATCCTCCGCAGATTCATTTCCTTTCTTTGCTCCTTTAAAGTCAGTAAAATTCAAAGCCATCAGCACTTCTTTAATGGCAAGTGAACCGTTGTTTCTGAATTCGAAATCTTTCGTCAATTTATCGCCTGGTTTTAAGTTTGACAAATTGACATTGGCTGATTGTTCTTTAGCCGATAAATCAAGTGTTCCTGACGCAAATGTAGCGTCCGTCGACTTCACATCATTAAATGCGGCCCATGTGCCTCCTCCTACTAATGCTAAACCAAGTGCGGCTGAGGCAACGCCCAAGCTTAATTTCTTTTTCATACCCATGTTTGTACTCTCCCCTTACTTTTTATTTTTGTTATCAAATCCTGTCGCCAGGTTGCAACCGTATTCATGTGGAGATGGTTCCCTTTTTTGCATGTTCTTCCAGCGCTTTCGTTTTCCGCTCAATATCGCGGAGGGCGCTGATAATGACTGTTATTGAGTAAATCAAAAGCATGACGCCGGGAACGATTAACAGAATCGCCGTTCCGATCGGCTGGCTGGCCAAATGTATGACATATCCGGCATACGGAAGCTGATATCCCGTATACTGGGCCGCCACTTTTTCAGCTTGAACGGGTGCGGCATCCGGGGCGGCATTATGGTCCCCTTTTGTCTCAAACAGCAGGTTCCCGTCCTTTTTTGTGATCCCGATTATTCTGTGTGTGACGGCTGTTCCGTCATCTTGCGTAAAGGTGATCACATCCCCTTTTTTTAAGTCATTCACGTCAGAAATTTTCTTTACCGCTATGAGCGAACCCGTCTTAAATTCCGGGTCCATTGAACCCGACAGCACGGATTTCAGCGTATAGCCGAAAATGGCCGGCTCACCCCCGGAAGCCCGGGTCGAAATCACCGTTAACGCCAGCACAATAATCAAGCTGAAGATGACGGCATACAAAATATTACTGATCAGTTTCAGCGTTTTTTTCATGTTCTTCCCCGCTTTCTTTTACCGGCTCAGCCGGCTCTTTCTCCGTTTTCTTTAGATCGGAAACGGTCGCCTGTTCCCGGCATTTGACGAGTTTCATCGGTTTTGACCACTCAAATTTTTCTTCGTCGGCCGGGTACCCTTCAGGCTTGTAAACCTTGAATGCGTATATGCCCGGCTGCAAAGACCGTTTTGACTCAATTTTATAAATCGTTTTGCTTTTTTTATCAGTAATAAGCCCTTTATCCACAACATTGCCGTTTCGTAAAGGCTGCTGCTGAGAAGTGATTTTATGGAGCTCCCATTTCCAGTCAGAAACAGTCCGCTCTTTTCCCTTATTCTCCAGCTCGGCATAGAGCTGAAGCGGCGCACACACGGTGCCTGACGTATCAGTTTGATTTGTTATATGTAAATCACTTTGATCCCAGCGTTCGTCATAACGGCAATCGTCATCCGTATATTGAAAATCTCCGCACGTTTGAACCGGGAGACTGAAGCTTTTCACATCATTGAAGGAGGAACTTGTATCACCTGTGAACTGAGCACATATCATCACGGACAGGCAAAAAATGAACGAAAGCCGTAAAAATAGCATCATCCGCCATCTCACCTTGCCCTTTTTTTCCATTCGCAACAATCGGAACATGCCTTACCCCCTGTAAAACTGTTAATAAATATGACAACCGTTCTCTTTAAAGAACTGTATGAACAAAGTATAATCAAGGATTATCGTCTTGAAAAATGTCAAATTCGGTCAAATTGTTCGTTTTTGAGAATGGTATCTTTCAAAAACATCGTTTTGCTTCAAATTACACACCTTTTTGGAATTTTTTCTAATAAAACGTGAGAAAATAACGAGGTGCCTAGCACAAAATGGAAAGTATATACAGCGAAAGGACGAAGAATGATGATCAAACAAAGTCTGATTTGCCTTTCTCTTCTTGTTTTCGGGGTTTCAGGAACAGCTCAGGCGGAAACGGTGCCTTATTATGCTGTTCACCATAAATCAAAATGGGAAAAGTTAGCAGAAAAAGAAGCTAAAAAAAGATATCCGCTCGCCCAAACGTTATTTATTCAAAAGGTGTGGGATCGGAAAAGAACGGACGAAGCAGTCAAGCAATACCACTTGACATTGCGGGATGGCGCAAAAGAATTTGGTGTGTTTGTTACGATTTCTTTTAATCCCTACAGCCAAAAAGTAAATAAAATTGCCGTCATTGAGGAATACCAATAAGGCCCTCCTGTATCAGGAGGACCTTTCGTGTGATTCAACTTTATTTTTTCCGCTGCATCCACAGCTTAAAACTGTACGGCAATATTCCGAACCAGTGCTGAGAAGCCGGCACTTTCTTTTCTTTCCGCACTTCTTTTCGCTCTCTCCGTTCCTGTTTCGGCGTATCGAAATATTTAACGAATTGCTCAGTCATATATTTTACATAATCATTTGTTTTCACGGCTCTCACCTCATAGTGCTGTCTTTATTATGAAGTGTTGTCCCGCCGCCTCTTTTTTATACTTCCGTCCATTGAATCAGCTGTTTCTTCTTCTGATCGAACAAAAGGGTAGCCTCCCGTCTCGTGCCTGTCATGGTTTCCGCCTGAATTGTAACCTGAACCGTTTCCCGGCGATCACTCCCGGTGATGTGAAAAGAAACGGTGCCGTACGGAAAACGCTGTGTACCAGTTTGGCCCTTTTGTCCCTGTGTCATATGGCGGCTTGACAGCAGCGCGCCGTTTTGGAGCAGGTTCTCTCCGATCCAGTACTCCCCGGCCTCTTTTGCAAATGTTTTTCGGGTGATGAAATCAGATGAAGTATAGCTGATGACAAGTAAAACTGCGGCAGAAACAAACAGAACCGCGGGATATATAAAACCGTCAGATTTGTACATTTAATCACCTTTAAAAGAGCTGTAAACCGGAATGACCGCCTGATACTTTTTACCTGTAACGCTTGAGATCTCTAATAAGAGCAGGCCGTTTTTCACTTCAGCCGTTAATGATGCCGCGTTTTGCAGGATCGGCACGTGGCCTTTTCCGTTTACTCTTTTCCTTATCATCTTATGATAAATTTCAAAACGCACTTCTTCGCCTCCTGTTTTCCGGCATGCTAACGCCCGTCCGCCGTCCGCCGGCTTCACAGTCTCAGCCTGTTTACATTCGTTCATGATCTGCTGAACGGCAATTTGATGCTCCCGGCTGTCTAATCCGCCGTTATCGGTCCGGTTTGATAAGAACAGATGTAAAATCGGGCCCAGGGTGCCTGATAGGAAAAGACAGACTGCCAAGGAGAACAAAACATTAAGAAGCGTAAAGCCAGTCTGTTTTGAGAATGCTGAGGCACATTTCTTTTTCGCCGGGGTCAGCCGCACACACTTTGTAATACTCACCATCCTCCTTCCACTTCACATCGGGAGACGGCGGCTTTTTTCCGGTCATCATATAAGTGCTGATATGTTTCTGAAGAAGCTGGTACGCTTCCTGGCGATCTTCTATTTTCAGACCATCTGTCAGCATGCCCGTCCAGACCGGAATGATAGACGTCATAAGGAACAGCCAAATGGCCATTGCTGATAGTGTTTCAATAGTAGAGAACCCCTTATTTCCGTTTAGCATGGACATTTCCGCTCCCTAAGTAAACTGTGATCTCATAGGTGAACCCGGCGCTCTTCAATTGAATCTTTCCTCCCGAATTCGGATGGCCTTTTTCGTTAAATTCAAGGCTCTCCGGTAAAGTCACAAGCGTAATGTGAAGCGAATCAAAAGAACGCTCGACAATCCTTCCGCCTGACTGCAGTTTGTATTTATGCTCTTTTGGAAGAAAAGTGATTTTTGTTCTTTTATGTTCTGCGATAGCCGTTTCCTGAGCAAGCTGAATATCTTTTTGGAGCTGTTCTGTTTTTTGCCGCACGGCAAGGTGGGTGCAGACCGGCGGAACCGTCGTGAACAAAACCGTCAGCAGGACGGACGCCAGGCTTAACACAATCAGGCTTTCAAGAAGGGTAAACCCATTTTCTGTCCGCCTGTTATTGTTCAACTGTAACTTCTCCGCCACTAATTAAGATCTGTTTACCATTCGGGCAGGCTGTATTCTTTTTGATATACCCCTCTGATTGTAAATCGTTCATATCCGGCATTTTACCTTCATGGTCGATTTCGTACGCCGTCACTTGGGCTTTCACCATATTCTGCAGTCCTTCACAGCCTTTATGCTGAATGCTTTGATTATGTTTTGTAACGTTAGGAATGGTGATTAAAAGCAGAATGGATACGATAAATAAAACAATCAGCATTTCAATTAAAGTAAATCCATCTTGGTTTTTCAGACGAAGCACTCCCTTACATTTGGTTCATCATCTGGTACATCGGCATCAGCATTGACATGTAGACAATTAAAATCATACCGGCCACAACACCGTAAATGACAGGCTGGAGAATGCCGGTATACTTCGCCGCGTTTTGTTCAAGACGCTCCATCATAAACTGGCTGTACGTATAAAGTTCGCGGTGAAGCCGGCCGTTTGCCTGTCCGTGGCTGACTGCAGCCGCAAGGTCTTTTTCATAACACGGATGCCCGGAAAGAGCGGATTCTATGGTTTCTCCGGCTTTCAGACGTGTAATGAGCATCTCTGCTTCTTCACGATAAAAAGGCAGAAAAGATTGTTCTTTAAAAACTGTTAAGCTGTCATAGATAGAAAGGCCGGATTTCAGAAGACTGCTGAGCTGTAAAGAGAAAAAGTAGCTGTTAAAAAGAACGGCCGCTTTTCCTAATAGTGGTATTTTCACAACAATCAGCATTTTATCTTGCGGGGATTTTTTCTTACATAAGAACCAAACGTACAAAAACAAGCAGAAAGCGGCGGACAGCGCCAGTGCGCAGGCTTCATGAAAATGCCGAAAAAATGCAAAGATGAAAGCAGTCGCACCGGAGGTATTCATATTCATTGATTGATAAATCCCAGAAAACTGCGGAATGATTAAACTTTGCAGGATATAAAACATGACACAGACGGAAGAAATTAAAAACATCGGATACCGGAGCATTTTTTTGATTTGATTCGTCTGCATGAGCTTTCTCTGTAATAATTCGCCGCTTTGTTTCATCGCCCCCGGCAATTCCCCGTGTTTCTCCGCGAAATAGCAGATAGAGACGGCTTCTTTGTGAAAAGACAGTGCCTCAAGCACTTGGTAAAACGCATCACCTTCCCTCAGCCGTCGGATTCCGTCCGTCAGCTCTGCAAGCTGACGTTTATGCAGCTGGAGTTTCAGCAGTCTGAGCCCTTCAATCAGACTGTATCCTTTTTCCGTCATTTCACCGAGCCTTTTCAAAAAAGCCGCTTGATCCTTCAACGGCCAGGTTCGTTTAATCCGCTTCATGATACACCCACCGATCGTAATTGTCGGTCGTGACATAGCCGAGAGCGATTCCTTTTCTGATCAGCCTGCGGAGCGTCTGATATTGAAAATTGGCGTGCTCTCCCTTTGCTTCCTGAAAGCATTGGGTGAGGTTTTTCCCGTAGAGCAGTTCATAAATGCCCGCACGGCGTGTCTGCCTGTACATCCGGCAGTACACGGAACAGTTTTCCTCTTTGCAGAACGGACATGTTAAATCAACCAGACGCTGAGCGGCAATAGCAATGACGGTTTGTTCAATTTCTGTCATGTTCACGCCAAACTCCAGCAGCCTGTATATGGCGCCCTTAGCATCTCTTGTATGCAGGCTTGAAAGAACGAGGTGTCCCGTCATGGCGGCGCGGACTGCGATTTCAGCCGTCTCGGCATCCCTGATTTCCCCTAAGATGATCATATCGGGATCATGTCTTAAAATCGCTTTTAAACCGGCGGAATATGTGACTCCGGCTTTTTCATTCACCTGAACTTGCAGCACATCCTCATCTCTTGTTTCTACGGGGTCTTCAAGCGTGACAATCCGCCGGTTGAAATGCCGTTTTGCATAGTTGACAAGCGAGTAAAGAGTGGTCGTTTTTCCAGATCCGGTCGGGCCGGTAAACAGAAGCAGGCCGTGCGAATGCTTCAGAAAGGACAATAATGCGGCGCCTGCCCCCCGAAATAAGGACAGTTTATCCAGAGGGGGAATCTGCTGCTTAGGCAAAAGCCTGATGACAAGACTTTCATCATTCATTGTCGGCAAGGTTGACATTCTCAAATGAACGGTTTCTGTCGGAAGCGGCAGAGACAATGACCCGTTTTGCGGCTTTCGTCTTTCTCCTATATCCATGGCCGATAAAAACTTGAAATGAGAAATAAGCCTTACACATTCCTCTTTTTTTAAGACTCTTTTTTTCACAAGAGCATGGCCGATGCGAAAATGAATGAAAGCATCCCTTTCTCTCGGCACAATGTGTATATCTGAAGCCCTTGCCGTATAGGCCTCGTTTATGATGTTCCTGCTGTATGTTTCAATATTTTTCACAAGACTTCCCTCCTTCCGCACGTATTGTAAATCAGATACATAAAAGCCGGCAAAGGAGAGATTATGCGTTTTACACTGTGTAAAACGCAAAAAAATAAAAAACAAGCCCCCTGACATTGATTTACCGAATGAAATCCGGAACCATTCGGCCATTTTCAGCCATCAAAAAAAGCAGGCGAATGCCTGCTCTTCTTAGCGTTTCTTTTCTTTCCGCAAATATTTTTTTTGATGCTCCCTCAAAATGTCCCCTGTCCAGCCTTTGTGCCGCAGATAAATATAAATCAGCAGGGTTGATACAATAATGAGCACGATGGAACAGATATACGCATATTTCCAATGAAGCTCCGGCATGTTATCAAAGTTCATCCCCCAGAGAGCTCCAAGCGCCGTCATCGGTGTAAAGAGTGTTGTAAAGATCGTCAAGGCTTTCACAATTTCATTTCCTCTTTGGGAGGTAATGACTTCCTCGGCGTGCAGCAGATTGCTCAATTCCTGATCAAACTCATTGATATATGTAATTCCTCTTTCCATCTTTTGATGAGCTCTGAGGTAATCTTTCTGCCTGTCATTTTTCGGAAGAAAAGCTTCTTTTAAAGCCATTTCTACTTTTTTAGCCCCCAGTGTAAGACCTTTCCAAATGAACAGCTCATGGCGCAGTTTATGCACATTTTCCAAGATTCCTTTGCTGTTGTCATCATGAATCTGCCATTTCAGCGTCCGCTGCTTGACTTCAAATTCATCCAGTCCGATCAGATAGGAATTCATCAGCTCTCCCAGTAAAACGAAAAAGCCTTCAATCGGATTTTCACAGGTTTGAATCTGCTGTGTGGCATGCTTTTCTTTTACACCGCGCAGCAGCGAAAAATCAAAATTAATTGTAAAAAAGAAGTCTCTCGTAATATAAAAGTGAAATACGGTATGGTTTTTTTCATCATCTAATCCTTGATGATAGATTAAAGAACCGAAAACCGCTTCATTATTCTGATCATTTGTATCTGAGCGCAGAAAGTTTATATGATTTTCATGTTCAAACCACTTTTCGCATTGCGGCCAGTGATTGTGATGGATCATTTTTTTCGCTTCTGTTTTTTCATGCGGACCGAGCTGGTACCACAGCCAGTCCGCACCCGAATGTACCTTCATCTCTTGTCATCCTCCAGTATCGCTTTCTTGTTTTATTACCGTAAATGAAGCAGGCTAAACCAGGTTCGATGTTTGAGCAGCCTTCTACAGTGGTATTATTCCGAAAAAAGGGAGGTGCAAGCCTTCCTTCGCGGAAGGCGTTACATTGTATATCATCAAACTATCTGCCATCGTACTATTTATTTTATTAACGGCGTGTTTTGTCGCCATAGAGTTTTCAATCGTTAAAGCAAGGCGCTCCCGCATTAATCAGCTCATTGAGGAAAATGTAAAAGGAGCAAAAGCAGCCAAGCATGTCATTACACACCTTGATGAATATTTATCGGCGTGCCAATTGGGTATCACCGTCACCGCTTTGGGAATCGGCTGGCTGGGTGAACCGACAGTCAAAGCAATGCTTCAGCCGTTATTTTTAAAGACCGGAGTTCACGAAGCGGTTGCCCAAGTCCTGTCATTGATCATCGCCTTTCTGCTGGTTACATATGTGAATGTCGTCATCGGCGAACTCGCCCCGAAAAGTTTTGCTATCCAAAAAGCCGAGCGGATTACACTTTTGTCTGCCAGACCGATGATTTTGTTTTATAAGTTAATGTTTCCGTTCATCTGGCTGCTCAATCATTCCGCCCGCCTGATTACAGCAATGTTCGGCTTGAAGCCTGCTTCCGAACATGAAATGGCTTATACGGAAGAGGAATTGCGGGTGCTCCTTGCCGAAAGCTATCGAAGCGGCATGATTAAAAAAAGCGAGCTCCATTACGTAAATAACATTTTTACATTTGATAAGCGCACTGCCAAAGAAATTATGGTGCCCCGGAATGAAATGGTGAGCCTGCCGTTAGACAGCGGATCGGGACATATGCTCCGGGACATTATCAAAACAAATAAATATACCCGGTATCCCGTAGTAAAAGGAGATAAAGATCATGTAGTCGGCATCATCAATATAAAAGAAGTTTTATTCAGATTCCTGTCAGAAGGAGCGGCGTTTACAAAACACGAACTCAGCCCTTACATCCAGCCGGCGATCCACGTGATTGAGACGATTCCGATTTATCAATTATTCGTTAAAATGCAGCGGGAACACGCCCATATGGCCATTCTCATTGATGAGTACGGCGGAACTGCGGGATTAGTAACGGCGGAAGATATCATTGAAGAGATCGTCGGCGAAATCCGCGACGAATTTGATACGGACGAAACACCTTCCGTTCAAAAGCTTGGGAAGAACCGCTATCTCCTGAACGCCAAATTGCTGATCAGTGACGTCAATGATGTACTCGGAACAGAGATTACGGCTGATCAAGTCGATACACTCGGGGGCTGGTTTCTTACTCAGCATATTGACGCGAAGCCCGGGAGCACCATAGATTTTGAAGGCTACACATTTACGGTAAAAGAAATCGACAGCCATCATATCATTACGATTGAAGCTGACAAAGCTGAATAGCTGAGGGAGAAATCCCTCCCGGCCATTCAGCTTTTTATCATCTTAATGATTCTTTTACGATAAATCCGTTTTTTGCCAGCGCTTTCGCCAGACTCTGCTCCGTTTTCACCTGAGAAAAATCAATGCCGAGCTTCACGACGGTCTGCGCGATTTCCGGCCTGATGCCTGAGATTGTCGTTTCTATGCCAAGAAGTTTTGTGCTGTCAATCACTTTAAAAATCTGATAAGCGACCATTGTATCCACAATCGGCACACCTGATATATCTAAAAATAAATAAGAAAGCCGGAGTGAAGAACATTGATCAAGCACCGATTCCAAAATCATTTTTGCCCGGTAGGTGTCAATTTCGCCGACGAGCGGCAAAATTCCAATACCGTCGGCAATCGGCATAATCGGCGCGCTTAGTTCGTTAATCATTTCTTTTTGGGCGTTTAATTGTGTAACCGTCACTTTATAATATTCCTCTGTAAATACTTCAATCATATGGTCAATTGCTTTGTTCAGCTTCTCTCCCCAATAGAATACCGCATTCGCCCCAGGCTTCTCAGACATTTTTTCACAGCATGTCTGTATGCGGTTCCAGACTAATCTCCGGAATTCTTTAAAGCTCGTGACGCTTTCATAGACCGGTACTTCATGGACGGCCCGGTCCCTTGCGAACTGAAGCGCCCATTTTGTCAGCTCCTCTTCCCCGCCGTCTTTTTCCGATAGAATGCCGGCAACGATTTCAATTAACAGACGGTGCTGCATTTCCGCTTTCTGATCATCTGAAGGCCGCCCCGATTTTGGTATGAGCAGCCACTGGCGTGTGATTTCACCTGATTCTTCAATTAAGGTTCGAGATAATGTTTCGTTCAAATGTTTCACGGGTCTCCTCCATTCAAATTCCTTTGTATGTATAAATCGGCGCCGGACGCACATACTGTAATTACATCCGATGGGCTATAGCCAAGCGGTAAGGCAATGGACTTTGACTCCGTGATCGTTGGTTCGAATCCAGCTAGCCCAGTCCCGCAACCGCAAAAAACGAAGATTAGCTGATAAATTTTGATCAGCGGATCTTCGTTTTTCTCTTATGATACAGATTGATGTACCGTTTTTTTCTTCGTCAGCTTCATCAGTTCTCCCGGATTGTATCCGATAACGAGCTTATTGCGATCGATCAGAATCGGACGCCGCAGCAGTTTCGGCTTCTCAGTCAAAAGCTTCAGCACTTCATTTACAGTCATTTCTTCAATGTTCAGGTTGAGGTTTTTAAATGTTTGGCTTCTCGTCGCCAATATTTCATCAATTCCTTCAGTCGTTAATGATAAGATCTGCTTCAATTCATCAATTGTCGGTGTCTCCCTGAATAGATGGCGCTCTTGAAAGTCAACATTGTGGGCTTTTAACCAATGTTTCGTTTTTCGGCATGATGTGCAGCTCGGGTATGAATAAAAAATAAGTTCTTTCATTTTTAAAAATTCCTCCCTCGGATAATCCGTCTCTTTGTTAACATAAGTACCCTGAACTTTTTTTCATTAAACATATTTCAAAAAAATTTTCGGATCTTTTTCAGAGAGCGGCATAAGATATAAAACACAGGGAAAGACATAAATTCCACAATAAATATAATCATGAAAATGTTTACATTTCGAGTGCCGATCTATTATAATAAACTTCAGATAGACTCTCGGGAGGGGATAAGGAATGAATCGCATGTTCCGGGTGTTAGGATTTTGGACGGGGATATTTGCAGTCATGTTTTTTTTAGGGGGCATGAAAGACGCTTCTCTTTTGTTTTTTGGACAGACGATCTTTTTCGTATTTCTTTCTTATTTGAATCTGACTGAGCGGATGTATATTTATATTTTCGGAGCTTACTTAACCGTATTTTTCGCCGGATTTACATATTACTCAATTTTTATTATGACACCGGGCGGCGGAACCCACTGACAGAAAAAGACAGACCGATTATGGTCTGTCTTTTTTCATTTACAGTGAAAAACCATTGATAAACGGGTTTCGCTCCTGCTCTGTCTGGATATCCGTTTCCGGCCCGTGTCCGCTTAATACAAGTGTATGTCCGGGAAGCGTGAGCAGTTTTTGATGAATGGAATCAAGCAATACGTTCTGACTTCCGCCGTGTAAATCAGTGCGGCCGATGCCTCCCTGAAAGAGCACATCACCTGAAATCACCAGATCCGCGTCCTTCACATAATAAGAAACGCTTCCCGGTGAATGTCCCGGCGTAAACAATGTCTCCAAATGGAAAGGCCCGATGTCCAATATGCCGTCGCCTTCAATCAGCCGTTCGGCGGGCCGTGCCGTTACGGCGATGCCCCGCAATATGCCTGATCCGTTTAAGGAAGAGTCCTCCAGCCACTTTTCTTCATTTTTGTGAAGATATACGGGAACATCCCATCTGTCTCTTACTTCGTCAAGCGCGCCGATATGGTCAAAATGAGCGTGCGTCAGTAAGATGGCCAGCGGCTTCAGATTGTTTTCTTTTATGTAATTGTTGATTTTGTCCGCTTCCCCGCCCGGATCAAAAATAAGACAGGACTGATCCTCACTGACAAGAAAATACGCGTTTGCCTGAATCGGACCGGCCGGCATTCGTCTCCATTTCACTTTCATCACCTCTTTATGTATATGCCCTTATTATGAAGGTTTTCTGCGGAAGATTCAATGAATGCGGCCGGGAAAACGCTATCGACAAACAAAATGAAAACGGTTAAAATGAAATGGAAAGATTTTCAGGTTCCAATGACAAAGGAGGAGCATCATGTTACTTGTTGTAATCTTCGGCCTTGTCGCATTATTAGCTGTATTAGGAGTCCTGCGGGCTGTCAGACAGAGAAATATCCTGGGATTTTTGTTAGCCGCCGCCACGCTGGGCGTGTTTGGCTGGTTTACCGTTATGACCGTTGTAACCAGCGGCTATCCGACTGCACATTAAAAGCCTGTATCCAATGGATACAGGCTTATTTTTTATTGCTGCAAATGTTTGCTGACACTTTTGATTTTGCTCTCCAGCGTCGTTTCTTTATCACGTCTGTCATCAATGCGGATATTTGTCGCCACTCTGTGCAGCCCTTTTTGAAACGGGGCTTCGTGAATGTCCTGAATGACTGCGAATAAGTCGCTCAGCTCACCTTCAATCAACGTGTTCATCGGCGTGAGCTGAAATTTGATTTTGCCGGCAGCTTTGTAACCCTCCAAAATGTTTTGCACATCCGCTACATACTCACTGACGCTCGGTGTTTTTGTTCCGATCGGAATGATTGTCACATCTGCAATTGCCATTTGGTTCAAACTCCTTTTTCATTTGTTATGATTGGTTCTGTCATGCCTGTTTTCAGTGAAATCAGACGGTCATACGTAAAGCCGTATAAAGCGTATTCCCCGTTCGGAGAGATCTGAATCGGCTCCATTTCCGTGTTTTTGAGCACCGTCCGCTCCCGTTCGTCTCCTAAGTCAAAGCTGATCAGATTGTAAGAGCGGCCTTCAGGCTTAAATATGTAAAACCGCTTGTGTGTCTGATCGTAATCATATTCCATTGGCGCAAAGCTCTTATACTTTTCTTGGAGAGGAAATCGGTGTGTCACGGATGCCGGCTTTTGGAAAAGGAACTCGCCGTCTCCGTCCGATTGATCCGTTTGTCTGACGGCAATCGTCATGCCCGGGCGGGAATCGGCCCAGATGACGTGATGAAGCACTCTTTTTTCTTTTTTTGTCTGCAAGTCATAAGAATATAAAGGACCCTCTTCCTCCGTTTTTCCTTGCTTAATATATTGGAATTCATCAGTGGAGGTCCAATGGACAAAAGGGGCCTGAACGGGACTCTTTTTTAAAATGCCGTTGTTCATATCGGCCGTATAGGCTGTGAAGTCCCATGTTTCAGTAAAAACGGTAATCATCATTTGATACGGGTCATACGGATTCCAAGCCGTCTCCAGCTCATAAGAGTTAAAGGCTTTGTGATAAAGTCTTTTCCCCTGCTTGTTCATAAGCACAAGCTCAGTCTGACCGCTGCTTGTCACCTGTACGAGAATCAGCTGTTTTTTCCGGCTGATCTTTACATTGACAATATGGCCCTTTGTTTCATAGAGCCGTTCGGATTTTCCGCTGAAAAGATCATATTTCATCAGCTGATGATGTGCTGTATACAGAATCGTTCTGTTATCCAGCCATCCTTCCGTTTTCTCCGCTTCCTTTTTACTGAGCGGAACGATTTTCTGTTCTGCCGATTTTGCCGAAACGCCTGTGTCTTGCTGCTGATGAGATGGTTCACAGGCCGCTAAACACAGAACGAATGCGGACAGCAGAACACAAACCAAGTATCTCACCAGCCTTCCCTCCATTCTTTTCTATTGTCCCATATTTGTTTATGTAAACAAATGAGAAATTTCACAGATGTCTCAAAAAACAAGCGACCTCCACAAAATACCTTCCGTCGCTTGATAAATATCAGCAAACTGATGAAAAGGCAAAGGGTTTTTTCCCTTCCCGAGCTCAATGGTATAGCCCTCTTTTCCATACTGCTGTATAAACCAATCCCTAAAACCGGCATGGCTGTCAATGGTTTTAACGCCTTGATAGCGGTTTCCGCTTATCGCTTCAAACTCCCGAATCATCCGGGATGATTGCTCCGGTTCACATCCTTCGTATCCCCAATAAATCTCTTCTCCCTGCGTATGAAGCGCGATCAGCCTGTCAGGCGGCTGCTCCGTTATCAGCCGGTGCATCGCCTGCGCCTCCGGTTCAGTGAGCGGCGCCGTCCCCGGAAAATCACGGTATGAAGGGGCTTTCGGTTTGCGCCTCTGTTCAATATCCCAATTAGATGGGAAATGTTTATTTAAATCCACACCGTTTATATTCGCCTTCCATTCGCGGAAATCCGGGCGGTGCTCATTTAATTGATTAAGAAATTCATTTTTTTCTGATAAATCTTCACATCCGTAAAGTACGAGATCAACACCGTCGGGATTTACGAGCGGAACGAATGACAATGATGTCAGGCTGAATATATCAAGCGCAGAGTGCCCGAAAACGGTTTTATTTTCGCATAATGCCGCGCAATATTCTTTACACCATTTAAGCGCGACCGAGGTGGTGATCCATTCATTGGCATGAAATGAGGCGTTTACATGGACTTTTCTTTCGGCCGTATCCGCACCTATTTTCAGCTCATAAAGCGGCTTTCCCAATACGGAACTGGCGATTTTACGGCACGTGACAAACGGAAAGACATCCGTTATTTTCTCAATTTCTTCATAAACCGATTCGGAGCCGTACACCTTTTCTTCCTTCACCCATTGATCAGCGGAAAGAATCCTTTCACAGCGCCGGATGTATCGCGAAAGCCCGCTCAGCGTCTCAAGCGGCGGACCCTCTGACTGCCCGCTCACGGCAAAGCCGGGACAAAACAATTCATCGTTTTCCGCCGTTTTATCAGCGGCTTTCAACAGTTTTTCATCAATTGAAAGCACCTTTGCGATATCTTTCATATGCTGTTTCAATTCAGGTTTGACACGAATTCCCGCCATGTTCATCCCCCTTTTTTAAAAACTATATGACAGGGGAGATAAAAAAAGAAAGCCGCCCGCGATATGGGCAGGCAGACTTTCTTCAGCAGTTTTGATGTTTGAGCCATTCATTTTTGGCAATCCACGCCCCGCCGATGACTCCGGCGTCATTTCCAAGTGCCGCAATCGAAATATCGGCCGCTTCCGCAGAACGCGGGAACGCGGTGATTTTGAAGGTCTCTTCCACTTTTGACCGCAGGATTTCACCCGCTTTAGAGACCCCTCCGCCGAGCACGATTTTCGTCGGGTTCATGGCGCTTGCCAGATTTCCGAGCACGAGGCCTAAATGTTTTGCGACATAATCGACGACTTCAAGCGCTGTCTTATCCTGCTGTTTAGCCGCTTCGAACACGTCACGTGCCGTCAGATCATCCACTTGTAAGAGCGAAGAGTCGGAAACCGCCGCAAGCTTTTCTTTCGCGATGCGGACGATGCCTGTTGCGGACGCAATCGTTTCGATGCAGCCGGATTTTCCGCAGTTGCACGGAGCTCCTCCTTCCGGAATACTGCAAATATGACCGATTTCTCCGCCGGCCCCGTTTTTACCGTGAACGATTTCTCCGTTGACGATGATGCCTCCGCCGACTCCGGTTCCGAGCGTCACTAAAATGACATCTTTGGCCCCGTCACCTGCACCCTTCCACATTTCTCCGAGCGCCGCGATATTGGCATCGTTTTCAATGACGGCCGGAATACCCGTTTCCGCCTCGAGATGGTCTTTCAGCGGATAGTTTTTCCACCCCATATTTGTCGTCTCATAGACCATTCCCGTCGCCATTTCCACGGGTCCGGGCGCTCCCATTCCGATCCATTTTACGATCCGTTTCGGCTTGTTCAGTTCTTCCAGCTTCTGGTCAAGCGCTTTGGCGATCGTGACCGTAATTGTGTTTCCTGATTTATCGGTCGGAACTTCCCATTTATGCTGAATTTCACCGTACATGTTGATGAAGGCCAGCTTGATGGTTGTTCCGCCAAGATCAATCCCCGCAAACCATGTATCTTCCATAATAATCTCCTTTTCTTATTAAAATCCTGCTGTGTTATCTGCCTTTGATCCGCTCCGATTCTCTCTGAAGAACTCCGGCGGCTTTTTGCCATAATTCTCTTTCAATCACGTTTGACAAGTACATTTCCTTTAATTCATCTTTCATAAAGTCAATTTCGGCTTGTCTGTCACCGAAATAAACGATATGTCCGAATGACTTAAACAGCTGCTGCACGTCATAAAATGAATTCATCTTCTTCACCATTTCTATTCTTCTTAGTATAAGCGTATTTCATCACTGATCCGGGCGTCAAGCAAAAAACGATTGGAGAAAATATCCTTGTATTATTTTCATAAATTGTATATTCAAAATTGTAAAAAAACACTCATTTATGCGTTTTTCTGTTACAATACTTTCGTGCCCAAAAGCACAAAAGGATTAAAGTTTGATGGGGTGTTGTTTTGAAACAAGAAAAAAGGCTGACGTTCATCTCAGCCATCAGTTTATTTGTCTTGATGTTAGCAGTCATTATTTCCTGCCTGTTTTTCTTTCATACAGAGCCGCATATGCCGCTGTTCTTTTGCGTCATTATTCTGTCTCTGGCAGGTTTGTGGCTCGGTTTCTCGTGGGACAGTCTTGAAAAAGGAATTGTCAGCGGATTGAAAAACGGTGTGCAGCCGATTATCGTGCTGGCTTTGATCGGTGTACTGATCGGCGCCTGGATGTACAGCGGCGCCATTCCCACCGTCACTGTTTACGCTTTGTCAATTATACAGCCGAGTCAGCTGCTTTTGACCGCATTATTTTCCTGCATGATTATCAGCACGCTTGTCGGCTCAAGTCTGACAACTGTCAGTACAATCGGCGTCGCGCTGTTAGGGGTAGCAAGCGCGGCGGGAGTTCCGCTCGAATGGACGGCGGGAGCAGTCATTTGCGGGGCTTGTTTCGGTGATAAAATGTCACCGATGTCCGACACGACAAATTTTGCCGCCGGAATTGGCGAAATTCCGATTTTTAAGCATATTCGCCATATGATGGGCACTACCGTTCCGGCACTGCTGATCACGATTGTTCTTTTTTATATTCTCGGTTCATCGGTTTCAATAAATGCCGCTTCAACGCAAAATATTGAGGCGGTCATTTCCGGAATGAAAGAGGCCGTGCACGTTACGCCTTGGTCGCTTCTTTCACCTCTGTTGGTGATCATTTTAGCTGTGAGACGGGTTTCCGTGATTCCGGTGCTTACCGCCGGTATTATTTCCGCAGGGCTTCTGACTGCTGTTTTTATTCCTGACAGCAGCATTCAAGGATTTATATCCGCCCTGCAAAGCGGGACGGAGTTTAAAACCGGCGACCAGGCTGTGGCCAGCATTATCAACAGAGGCGGGCTCCAATCGATGATGGGATCAGTCTCTCTGATCATGATCGCCTTTGCGCTCGGCGGCCTGATGGAAAAAACGGGCCTGATCGCGGCGCTGCTTCAAGGATTGATAAAAGGCGTGCATACGAAAGGACGTCTTGTCATGGCGACCGTCTTCTCAAGTATAGGCGTAAACCTTGCGACAGGTGAGCAGTATTTGTCGATCTTAATTCCGGGTCAATCTTATAAACCTTTATATGACAAGCTCAGCATTAAGCGGATTCACCTTGCGCGGTCGCTTGAGGACGGCGGAACATTGATCAACCCGCTGATTCCCTGGGGAGTAAGCGGCGCTTTTATGGCAAGCGCATTAGGGGTTTCCGTCATCGACTACCTGCCGTTTACCTTTTTCCTGTACATTTCTCCTATGATCTCAATTCTGCTCGGTTTCCTGAAAAAAAGCTGACAATACGAGAAAACCTGCCGTTTTTTACCGGCAGGTTTTCTTATGCAAAAAATCCCGCTGAAAAACGGGATTTGTTTAAAATGCCTGCTGAATGAATTTGTTTCTGATAAACGGTATTTTTAAAAAGAAATGAATGAATGACCGTCTGATCCCCGGCTGGCTGAGCACGCTGTTCATCAGACGGTAGCGGTTTTGGTAAACGGCTAAAACAGATACGGCGCATAATGAGTAGATCAACAATTTTTTCATCTTATCCCTCCTGCCCCTATCGTTTGTCAAACAGCGAGAATTATTCCGGTGCAAGAAGTTTTTTATGCGATTAAGCGATGGTTTCAGATTCAGTCACGATCATATCGACCGGAATATCGTGGGGCATGCGGGGAATGCGGTCTGTCAGCTGGCAGTCAAAGAGAAGCGACACGGTACGGCCTTTATAACCGGAGAGGTACCGATCATAATATCCTCCGCCGTATCCGATTCTGAAGCCTTCCCGGTCAAAAGCCACGCCGGGCACAATCACAAGGTCAATGTCTTTTTGGGCGGCTTTTTCCGTCAGGCTCTCGATCGGTTCACTGAGGCCCGCATATACGGTTTCCAGCTGATCATACGCAGAAAATGTACGGAACTCCATCGCTCCCGTCTGCGGAAAGCATTTTGGGATACAGACTTGTTTTTTCTCTTTCCAGGCCTGTTCAATAATCGGCCGTGTCGGAATTTCCAGGCGTGTCGAGATGGTAACGGCGATCACGCGGGCCTGTTTCCATTCTTTTAAAGAAAACAGCGTTTCACGCATGCTGCGGCATTTTTTCTCCCATTCACTTTCTGTCATGTCAGAAAGCTTTGCTTTTATATCGGTTCTGATTTGTGCTTTCACGTTTCTCAAACCTCCCTGAAAGACAAAAAAGCCAGAACTTTATTGAAAGCTCCAGCTTTTTCCGCTGTTTTAAACAGCTTATTTTGTTTCACGGTGTAACGTAGATTTTTTATCACGTGGGCAATATTTTTTAAATTCAACGCGGTCCGGATTGTTGCGTTTGTTCTTTTTAGAAATATAGTTACGCTCACCACATTCAGTGCAAGCCAAAGTAATATTAACGCGCATTATTTTCCCTCCAAACTAAATATCATTTACTTATTCAGACTTATATATAATACCACTATAATGGACGGAATGCTAGAGTGATTTACATGAAATGTTGTTTAAGTGCAGAAAACATCAGTTTACGCTTCTGATCCTCTGAATGAGCCTGCGTCAGATGAAGGGAAAATATGACGAAACAGGACAAAAAAGGACTTTCTGATACGAAATCTATAGAGAAATAACCGTTTGCTCCCCGAATAAAAAAGATTTCCCGACAAAATTCCGTTTTTTTCTCTATTTCCTTTAGAATGGCGGCGTTTTATGGTATAAAAAAGAAGGGCAAATTAATAATAGAAGGTGATGAAACGTGGAAATTGCTATTATTGCGTTGTTTATCGTCAGTATAGCGCTTATTGCATTCTCATATTCTCAAAGAGATCCGATGAAAGACGTGGAACAGGAGCTTGAAACGCTTCAGCTTTCCGCCATGCAGGAAATTTACAAGTTGAAAAAGAAAATGACGGTGCTTGAAGAAGAATTGCTGGAAACCAACCTCGTGATCCGCAAAGCCAAAAGCAGCGGCATTAACCAAAAAATCGCCAAACAAATCATTTCAAAATATAACAACGGAATGTCTGCGGAAGCCATCGCAAAAGCGGAGCACGTGTCTGTCGAGGACGTCAATACCATTATTAAAGATAATGAGAAGGTGCTCGTATGACAAAACGGGGCATTCAGGCTTTTGCAGCAGGCATGATTTTAGCGACGGCCGTTCTTGCCGCTGTCTTCTATTTGACTGACCATGACCAGGCAGCCGCCGTTAAAACCGAAAAAACAGCATTGACAGAAAAAGAAGTAAACAGCTACCTCGACGATCAGCAAAAAGTCTCCGTCAACCGGGATGACTATCAAAAACTTCTTGATTCTAAAGAAAAATCGTTAAACAACGACCAAAACACAGACGACAAAAAGAAAAAAGTAACATACAAACTGACGATTAAAAACGGAATGAGCACTGCTGATGTATCATCCATTCTTGAAAAAGAAGGGATTATTCCTTCAGCGAAGGACTTTAATGATTACGTCATTGACGCAGGCTACCATAAAGAAATCCGCGCCGGTCATTTCAAAGTCGACTCAGATATGAGCTTTAAAAAAATCGTCAAAACATTAACCCGCTAAAAAAGCTTGCAGGCATCGTCCATTCAGATGGATACGGCCGGCAGGCTTTTTTAATAAGCAATATAAAACGGACCCGGTCAATGGCCGGGCCCGTTTTTTCATCCGAATTTTCCGGTGATATAATCATGTGTTTTTTGATGATCCGGCTGAGAAAATATTTTGTCCGTATCCCCCCACTCTACCAGTTCGCCCATATAGAAAAACGCGGTTTGATCAGAGACCCTCGCAGCCTGCTGCATGTTGTGCGTCACAATGACGATTGTATACTTTTCTTTCAATGTCAAAATCAGCTCTTCTATTTTCCGCGTGGATACGGGGTCGAGAGCGGACGTCGGTTCATCCATCAGAAGGACGTCCGGTTTGGTGGCGAGCGCCCTTGCGATGCACAGCCGCTGCTGCTGACCGCCTGACAGTGAAAGCGCCTGCTGGTGAAGGCGATCTTTCACTTCATCCCAGAGCGCAGCTGCCTTTAAAGATTCCTCGGCGATTTCAAGCAGTTTCTTTTTATTTTTTTCGCCGTGAATTCTCGGACCGTACACGACATTCTCAAATATTGACTGCGGAAACGGATTGCCTTTTTGAAACACCATACCGATTTGTTTTCTTACTTCTGCCGCATCCGTCTTTTCTTTCAGCAGATTGCACCCGTTATAGATCATGTCGCCTGTCACTTTGACATTCGGAGCCATTTGCAGCATTAAGTTTAATGTTTTAATAAAAGTGGATTTCCCGCAGCCGGACGGACCGATGATCGCAGTTACCTTCCGCTCCTCAAAACCGATCGTAATGTCTTTTAAAGCCTGATGGGCTCCGTACCATACGTTCATGCCGTAAATATCAAATAAATTCTGTGTGTGCACCGCTTCCTTCACAAGGCTCACAGTCCTTCCCCCTATCCGAACTTTCCGTTAATGTAGTCATCTGTCTTTTGCGCTTTAGGACTCGTAAAAATTTGTTCTGTCTGCCCGTATTCCACCACTTCCCCGTTTAAAAAGAAAGCCGTTCGGTCAGACACCCTCAGCGCCTGCTGCATGTTATGCGTAACGATAATAATCGAATAATCTTTTTTCAGTTCTGTCAAAAGCGTCTCGATTCTGGCGTTTGAAATAGGGTCCAGAGCTGAAGCCGGTTCATCTAAAAGAAGCACGGCAGGTTTCATCGCAAGCGTACGGGCGATGCAAAGGCGCTGCTGCTGGCCGCCTGATAACGAAAGAGCCGATGAATGAAGCCGGTCTTTGACTTCATCCCAAAGCGCAGCCTTCGTTAAGCTTTCCTCGACCGCATCATCCAAAACGGCTTTCCTGCGTTCACCCGCATACTTCAGCGCATGTGTGATGTTATTGTAAATGGATTTCGGGAACGGATTCGGTTTTTGAAACACCATACCGATCTCCCGTCTGAGAGACACGACATTAATCGCTTCTCCCAAAATATTCAGCCCTTCATAAAGGATCTCTCCCTCGCTTCTTGCCGAAGGAATGGCATCGTTCATTCTGTTAATCTGTCTCAAAAATGTTGATTTCCCGCAGCCGGACGGACCGATCAGAGCCGTCACCGCATGTTTTTCAATATCCATGTTTACATCTTTAACCGCTTGTTTGTCACCGTAATAAATTGATAAATGCTTCACTTCCAAAATTGAAGACTCCGGCGAACACTTTGTCTGTTCCGCATGTTCCCTGATGATGTGATCAATCATGTTTTCGCCTCTTTCCGATTAATTTGCCGTAAGCTTTTTATAAATGACAGATCCGAGCCATCTTGCACAAAGGTTAAACAAGAGCACCGAAATCACCAGCACCGCCGAGCCGCCGTTTGCAATCGCTTCGGCGTCAGGGATGATTCCCTGCGTATTGACACTCCATATATGAACCGCCAGCGTCTCAGCCGGCCTGAAAATGTTGAAAGGAGAAGATTCAGAAAACGGGTTCAAATCCGTAAAGTTCAGCCGCGGCGTTGTCAGTCCCGCTGTAAATAACAATGCGGCCGCTTCTCCGAATACTCTTCCTGATGCGAGAATGGCTCCGGTTAAAATCGAAGGAATCGCACTCGGAATCAGCACCGTTTTGACGGTATGCCATCTCGATACGCCTAAAGCGAGAGAAGCTTCTTTCAGCTCCTTAGGAACTGCAGTGAGCGCGCCTTCTGTCACCCGGACCATAACGGGAAGGTTAAAGACGGTTAATGCGAGCGCGCCTCCGATAATCGTGTAGCCCCATCCGGTCAGGTTTACAAACATCAGCATGCCGAACATCCCGATGACAATGGACGGAAGCGAAGACAGCACCTCAATACACGTTCTGATAAAATCAGTGATTTTATTTTGGGGCGCATATTCAGCCATAAAGACGCCGCCCCCCACACCAAGCGGTATCGTGATCAGCATGGTGATAAACAGAATGTAAAAGGAGTTAAAAAGCTGATCCCGTATTCCGCCGCCTGACGCAATGGCGCTCGATTTTGACGTAAGAAAATGCAAGGAGATTTCAGAGACGCCGTGAATAAGAATGTACAAAAACAATCCTGCCAAAATCGCCGCGATTACAGCGGCGCATAACCCGAATACACCGGTGGCCAATTTATCCGTTATTTTCCGGTTCATTACACTTTCCTCCTAGATGACAAGTAGCGTATGAGCAATATAAACAGAAACGACATGATGAGAAGAACGAGCCCCATAGACCATAACGTATTATTTTCAATACTGCCGTATGTGGTATGGCCCATGTTTAACGTAATAATCGTCGTTAATGTTCCCGCCGTATCAAGCAGGCTTTCCGGCAGAAGCTTTGTATTTCCGATAACCATCTGTACGGCGAGTGCTTCTCCGAACGCTCTTGCCATCCCGAGCACGACAGCGGTCAGCAATGTCGGAAACGCCGCCGGGATAAGCACCTTTCTGATTGTCTGCCACCTCGTCGCACCAAGCGCATATGAACCGTCGCGAAGGTGTTTCGGAAGTGACGCAAGCGCATCAGCGGAAATCGATGTAACAGTCGGCAGAATCATTACCGAGAGCACGATCGTCCCCGCCAGAAGGCTGTGACCCGTTCCGCTTGATTTAAAAGAGCCGATAAACGGAACCAATACTGTAAGACCTATGAATCCATAAACGACGGACGGAATGCCGACAAGCAGCTCAATTACCGGCTGCAGCACCTTTTTTCCCCAAGTCGGCGCAATTTCCGTCATAAACACGGCACCCGCAATACCGAGGGGCGCTGCGATCAGAGCGGACAGAACGGTGACCGCAAATGATCCGAAAATAAAAGGCAGCGCGCCGAACTCAGGTTTTGCCTGGGTTGGATTCCAATTCAGACTTGTTAAGAACTCAATCGGGCTTACACCATTTACAAAAAAAGATTGCAGCCCCTTTATGCCGAGAAAAATTGTGATCGCCGCTGATGCCGCAATGATAATCGCGGCACACACAGACACAATCACCCTTCCGCGGACTTCATCCAATTGCCTGTTTTGTTTTGAGCTTATTAAGCGTTCGCTTACAGTCTCTTTTTCTCTGTGATTTATCATTTGTTTACACTCCTATAAGGAAGAAGAGGCGGGGAGCCCGCCCTCCCCTCAGCTTTGCTTGCCGTTTGCGTCACGTGTGACTTTCATATCAGAGATCGGAATGTAGCCTTGATCTTTTACGATACTTTTCTGTACTTCATCGCTGTTCATATAGTCAAGAAACGTTTTTGTAAGGCCTGACGCTTCTCCTTTCGTATAAGAGTGCTCGTAAGCCCAAATCGGATACTCGCCTGTGACGACGTTTTTCTCTTCCGGTTTGATGCCTCCGATCGATAAAGGCGTTACTTTGTCATCGTTTATATAAGAGAATGCCAGATAACCGATTGCTCCCGGCGTTTCAGCAATGATTTTTTTAACTGTATTGGAGGAATCCTCTGTAATGCCCTCAGCAGGATCTGCTCCGTCAAGCGCGTATTTGACGAACGTAGCGCGTGTTCCTGATGAATCAGGACGGTTCACGAGTGTAATTTTTTGATCTTTACCGCCAAGCTCTTTCCAGTTTTTAATTTTTCCTGTAAAGACGTCTGTCAGCTGTTTTTTGGTTATATCCTTTACGCCCGCACCGGGGTTGACCGCAGCCGCCATCGCCACTACCGCTACTCGGTGGTCTTTTAGGGCTTTCGCATCAATGCCTTCTTTTTCTTCAGCAAAGACATCTGAGTTGCCGATTTGCACTGCCCCTTCAGACACTTGCGAAAGACCTGTTCCTGACCCCCCCGCTTGCACCTGCACATCAGCATCCGGATGTTTTTCCATAAACTTTTCCGCCGCTGCCAGTACTAACGGCTGCATGGCTGATGAACCAGAAATGGTTAAAGAACCTGATGCTTTTTTATCCTCACTTGCAGATTGACTGTCTGTCTTGCCGCTTTCCTTTGCATTTCCGCATGCTGCAGCAACAATCATAACAGCAGCCATCAGAAGCATAAGCATCCATTTGTTTTTTTTCATTTCCTGAATTCCCCCTGCATTTAATGTGTAATTTGTCCTACACGTATAGAGTAAAGGGTTCTTGTAAAATGCGTATAAATCAAGTGTTAAGGTTTTGTAAATCCGGATGTTTTTTTGTATAAAAAAAACGCTCACAAGTTGTGAGCGTTTTTCTGTTAGTTGTTTGTATTGCCGTTTTCAGCGTCTTCCTGAATTTTATCTTCGTTTTTCTGCTTCGTATTATTATCTTCTTGTTTCTTTTTCAGCTCAAAGTATTTGTCCAGAGCTGCTCTTCCTATATCATCCGTAATCGAATATCGATCGCTGTAATTAATATAGGCCCAAGGAACGACTACAGAAATAGCCACTTCCGGATTATCAGCAGGTGCATACGCGACAAGAGTCGTGTTATATGTTGCTTCACCCGTCTCTGATTTGTCAGGACCGTCATAGAAAGATTGCGCGGTACCCGTTTTACCGGCAGGACTGTATGTTGCAGTCGCAAAATCAGTTGCGGCTGTCCCTTTTGTCATGACGCGTCTGAAACCTGCCTGCACTTCTTTAATGTCTGCATTATTCATATCAATCTTATTCAGTACTTGGGGCTGAACAGACTCTACAACGGCTCCGATTCCTTTTTTCGAATCAGGCTGCCTGACCTCTTTTACAAGCTGAGGTTTCAAACGATAGCCTCCATTGGCGATTGTAGATACATACTGCGCCATTTGCAGCGGTGTAAACGTATCATACTGTCCGATGGCAAAGTCTAACAGAAGACCGGAAATTCGCTGTGACCCTTGGTACCCGGTCGCTTCATTCGGAAGATCAATCCCCGTCTTAACTCCGAGTCCGAACTGATTGAAGTAGTATCTGAAAGTATCGAATGCCTTCATATCAAGCGGCAGGGACTGGCCTTTTTTGTACTCCCCTTTACCGACGGCAATCGCCGTTTTGAACATGAACACGTTTGATGATTCCTGAAGCGCTTTTTGGATATCTACGGGACCTAAATTCGTCCATGATTTTTTCGGGTTTTTACTTCCCTTGAAATACATAGGTTCATCCTGAAAAACGGTGTTCAAATTAATCGCGCCCGTCTGCAGTCCGGTCAACACCGTCGCTCCTTTGACCGCCGATCCCATTGCGTAGGAGGAAGTCATTGCGCCGAGGGCATAATCATTAATTTTGTACTTTCCATGATCATTCGTAATCTGTTTGCCGGCCATCGTCAGCACTTCTCCGTTTTTCGGGTTCATCATGACGACGAAGGCCCGATCAAGAAGCTTCGTGCTCGGTCTCGCTTTTGCCGATCTTAAATTTTTCTCAATGATTTTTTCAACGGATTTCTGCAGGTCCATATCAATGGATAAAACAAGGTCTTTGCCGGCCTGTCCTTTTGAAATCACTTTGCTGCCCGTGACATTTCCGGATGAGTCGGTTAAGTTCTGCACTTTCTCTTTTTGACCCTGCAGCAGGCTTTCATATTGATATTCTAAATAGCTTTTTCCGACCCTGTCATTCCGGCTGTAGCCGAGTGACAGATAGTGATCCAGCAGGTTGGACGGAAGACCTTCGTTCGAACTGGATACACTGCCGAGCAATGTCCGGATCAGGCTTTTATAAGGATAAGACCGTTCCCAGTCAGACGTCACGTCAACCCCCGGCAGTTCATCTAAATGTTCGCTGACGACGGCCATTTCTTTTGCCGAAACGCCTTCATTTTTGATGTATTGAGGCGTCAGGGAGTATCCTGAATCCATCTGTCTTTTGATCGCAAGGATCTGCATGTCTTTTGATGTGAGCTCATTCAGCTGTTTGTCTGTGATGCGTTTCAGCTGAAGCTGATATAAATCATCGTCAGACAGTTTTTTGTCTTCAGCTTTTTGGTTTTCTTCAGCCGTAATCAGTTTTTTCGCTTCATCAGGCCTCGTTAACATCCAATAGTCTTTTTTATCCCGCTCAGTCACCTTTTTGGTGCTTACCTTAATCATACCCGCCAGTTTTTTTGCGATTTTTAAACGCTGCGCCTGGGTGGTTGAGGCTGAACGTGTATATGTAATCGCATTTAATGCTTTATTCGTTACGATGGGATTTAGGTTCCGGTCGTAAATTTTCCCTCTCGGAACCGCCGTGCTGACATCAGACTCCTCTTGCTTATTAGCGGCGTTTTTATAATCATCACCCTGAACGATCTGCTTGATGCCAAGCTCGACGATAATCCAAGTGAAAATAAGAAACGCAACCAAAAACAAAAAATTAAGCCGGATCGGCAGTGATTTTTTCTTTTCTTTGTTTACAGCTATTTTCTTTTTATTTCTCCTCATGACATCACCTTTTCTTATTTACAGAAAGAAATGACACCTTCTGTTCAGGTGCCATTTTTCATTCTAAAGGTTTTTTCGATATTTTTCTACAGATAACCCTTTTATCTTTCTCCTTTTATAAAATTCGGTTCCGCCGCCTGTTTTTGTCGGTCTTCTTCTACTGTTTCATCAGAAGTTTCCGTATCCAGTTTGATGTCTTTTATAAAGTAATAAATCAGCGGATGGCCGGCTCCGAGCAGCACGAGCGCCGCCGGTATTCCCACTTTTTCCTTGAACAATGTAACGATTACAAGGAAACAAAGGATGGAAACGATCCGGCCCGCATTTAAAAATAACTCCCTGAGCACAATGTATTCAATTCTGGCTTTTCTGGCAAGCCGCGCCCGGCCTATCACATCATATGTAAGCGAGACATACGGCACGAGCAGAACTGGATAGCCGATCGCAATAAACATTCCGTACAAAAGGAGCGTCGTGAAGCTCATTTTGAAAATTATGAGAAACAGAGCGCCGTACAAGATCAATCCGCCGATAAGAATCGCCTTTTTCCGCGCTCTTTTTTTGATGAGCCTTGATGCAAAATAATAGGCGAAAAAAGAAACCGCGGAATTGACGAGACCGAATGTTCCGAGCGCCAGCTCACTGTTTGTCGCAATGAATACAAATACGCTGATTAAAAAAACAAAAATCCCTTCTCTCAAGCCTTGAAAAAAGTGCGCGTTGGTAATCCGGCGCCAATTCAGATTCGTGTGGCGCTCATCAAAAACTTTTTTCAGCATAAACCGGCCTTTCGACTCCCTCCGCTTCAGAAAAAAGCTCATGACCACGGCAAGGGCAAATAAACCGAGCGACAGGCTGAAAATGATTGTATAACCCGTATTGTTTTCAAGTCTTGAAATGACATATCCGGCCACAATCGGACCGATCATGCCCGCCGATGAAGACAAAATGCCTAAAAACCCGTTAAAAAAATCTCTCGTTTCCGGTTCCGTGATTTCGAAAGTCAGCACATTAAAAGCCAGCCAGTAAAAGCCGTATCCAACTCCGAGCACGGCCCCTATCAAAACGAGACGGGAAGCCGCAGTTTCTCCGGCAAGCAGCACACTTAAATAAAAAGCGGCCAAAAAGATAACGCCGAACCTTAGAATAAACACTCTGTCAATTTTTTTAGCCAGCCGGCCCGCCAGCAGAAAGGTAACCGGCTGCATCGTCACGACCGACAAATTGTATATGGCCAAATCAATAAATTTTCCCGACTGCTTCCACAAATACACGTTGACAAATGTATTTGACAGCGCGATGCCCAATGAGTAAAGGCCGCCAATCGTCAATAACAGCAGCAGCCCTTTATTTATTTCGATGTCGCCGATAATTTTTTTTATTTTGCTCATCATTGACTCCCCTTTACTACACATTAGTTTGTCTCACTCAAACTGAGATATGTAAAAGGAATCAAAGTCAATAAAAAAACAAGGCCTCCCGCGGGAGACCTTGTGATCATTCAACTCAATTATTTTGCTTCGCTGTAAAGACGGGCAACTTCATCCCAGTTCACAACATTCCAGAAAGCTGAAATGTAATCAGGACGGCGGTTTTGGTAGTTCAGGTAGTACGCATGCTCCCAAACATCAAGACCGAGAACAGGTGTTTTACCCTCTGAAAGCGGTGAATCTTGGTTTGGCGTGCTTGTAATTTCAAGTTTTCCGTTATTTACAACGAGCCAAGCCCAGCCTGAACCGAAACGGCCTGCAGCTGCTGCGGCGAATTTTTCTTTAAATTGATCGAAGCTTCCGAACGTGCTTTTGATCTCTTCAGCAAGCTCACCAGTCGGTTCGCCTCCGCCGTTCGGAGATAAAAGAGTCCAGAATAAAGAGTGGTTTGCATGTCCGCCGCCATTGTTGCGGACTGCCGTGCGGATGTCCTCCGGCACTGCGTTCAAATCAGCAACAAGCTCATCTACAGATTTCTCTGCAAGCGCTGATCCTTCGATCGCTTTGTTGAGGTTTGTCACGTATGTGTTATGGTGCTTCGTATGGTGAATCGTCATCGTTTCCTTATCGATATGAGGTTCTAAAGCATCATAAGCGTAAGGCAATTCTGGAAGTTTGTAAGCCATAATTTTTTCCTCCTTTAAATATATGTACTGAAATGCCGCTTAACGCGAACTTTTCTAATCTCAATGTAACAAAAGAAAGCGTGGTAATCAATGAAAAAGCTCACAATCCGGCGATTCCAGCAGACATATTACACTTTATCCGTTCACGGCCGAAATTAAACCTTTCTAAAGCACCGTCCATAAGAAATATCCGATCATAAAGAGCTGAATGACGCCTTTTGCCGCCACGCTTGTTAAAAAGCCGATTAACGAGCCGAGCCCCACTTTTGCCGCGGACTTGATATCCTTTTGATGAACAAACACCTCAGCGCAGACAGCACCGATAAATGGGCCTAATATAATGCCTGCCACGGGAATAACGAAGGGCCCGATCAATAATCCGATCGTGCTTCCCCAGATTGCCGCCCTGCTTCCTCCGTACCTTTTAACGCCAAGTAAATTTGACACATAATCAGCTGCGAATAAAACGGCCGCAAATACCGCCTCAATGAGCCAAAACAGGTAAGAATAAGGACTGAAGGAAAACAAAAATCCGTAGAGAAGAAAACCGGCCACAATAAAAATAACGCTTGGAATCACCGGATATACAAGCCCGATAAAAGCAATGACGAAGACCGCAATGATCATCAGCCAATACAAAACACTCATGACAAAAACACCCTCCTTTGTTTTGCGGGCGATCACCGTTTCCCGCTTTATCTTATTATGTATGATTCCTTATCACCGCTTTAAATACTCTCACTTGTGTTCATCCCCTGTGAACGATACAATAAGCAACATATACCAGTTTAGGCTAGGAAGTGAAGATGTTGAACATATTTACGGCTTTATTGAAAAGTACATACTCTCCGGCAGATATTGCAAAAACACGGTTTCAGGGGATAGGAAAAGCGATCCTTTATGTATTTTTGCTGTCTGTCCTTTTTACGCTGCCAAGCGCTTATTACCTTTGCTCCGGCACCGTAAACTCAATGAACGGTTTCAAAACCGTGTTAAAGAAAGATTTCCCTGATTTCAGCATTTCAAACGGAGAATTGCAGACGAAAGCGTCCGCCTCTAAGGAAACGGAAGCGAACGGGTTCGTCATCGTGTTTGATCCGACGGATGCTTACGGCGCTAAACAAATAGCGGCGAAACAAAATGCGATCGGCATTTTGAAAAATAAAATGGTGCTTGCTGTAGACGGACAGGCGACAGAAATGAATTATTCGCTGATGCCTGCTGATATCACAAAAAAAGAAATCATATCAGCATTAAACCAAAATAAAACGATGATCGTCACCGTCCTGTCCGTTCTGCTGTTCATCATGACAGCGGCCGGAAAATTCATTGAAGTATCATTTCTCGCCGTCATCGGCCTGATATTGAAAAATGCGCAAAGAAAGACATTGAATTACCAGCAGCTCTGGAAGCTTTCGGCTTATTCCATTACACTTTCGACCATATTCTTTACGATCATGCGCGCGCTTGTTATTACGGTGCCGAGTGAATTTTTAGTGAATTGGTTTGTAAACTTTATCATCCTTTTCCTCGTCTTAAAAGAGATACCGCCAAGAAAAACAGCTGTGTAACAAAGACTGCCCCCGGCGGTCTTCTTTTTTGTCATGAACAAAATGGGACAAGCATACAATGAAGTAAAAATGTATGCGGGAGGCGGTTGGAATGAAGCGGCTTACTTTTGTATTCGGCAGTTTATTTGTGATATTCATTATCTTTTACGATCTTAAAATCGGCACGATCCCTTCTCAAGACCTTCCGGCATACGCAGCGGCGGCGCAGCCAGCCCAACAGGAAGCTTCATACAGAACGGTTACGGTCAAAAAAGGCGATACGGTGATGTCGATAGTCGGCGCACATAAAGCGCCAGATGATATTGCACAAGATTTTGAAGCGCTGAATCCGAATGTAAAAGCAAACGCCATTCAGGCAGGCACCGCTTATAAATTCCCCGTCTACCGCAATTAAACGTTAATTTCTTGTCAGTTTGGCAAATACACTGTTACAATATAACATGTAAATAGAAGTTGCCTGACATGTAAAAGGCTCAGCCTGCAAAAGCGGTAACTACAATTAAGGAGCGATTGACAAGTGAGTGAAATCACACATCGTACAAAAACGCGTCCCGTCAAAGTGGGACCTTTAACAATAGGCGGAAATAACGAAGTCGTCATTCAGAGTATGACGACGACCAAAACACACGACGTAGAAGCAACAGTTGCGGAAATCAACCGTTTAGCCGAAGCCGGCTGCCAAATTGTCCGGGTGGCATGTCCGGACGAACGCGCCGCTAACGCGATTGCCGACATCAAAAAACAAATTTCCATCCCTCTCGTTGTCGATATTCATTTTGACTACAAGCTTGCATTAAAAGCAATTGAGGGCGGCGCCGACAAAATCAGAATCAACCCGGGTAACATCGGCCGCCGCGAAAAAGTGGAAGCCGTCGTAAAAGCGGCGAAAGAAAAAGGAATTCCGATCCGGATCGGCGTAAACGCGGGTTCTTTGGAAAAACGCATTTTAGAAAAATACGGCTATCCGACTGCTGACGGAATGGTTGAGAGTGCGCTTCATCATATCAAAATCTTGGAAGATCTTGACTTTCATGACATCATCGTCAGCATGAAAGCGTCTGACGTCAATCTAGCCATAGAAGCATACGAAAAAGCGTCAAAAGCATTTGATTATCCGCTCCACCTCGGAATTACAGAATCGGGCACGCTGTTTGCCGGAACGGTAAAAAGCGCGGCCGGACTCGGAGCGATTTTAAGCAAAGGAATCGGAAACACGCTCCGGATCTCTCTGAGCGCCGACCCGGTTGAAGAAGTAAAAGTAGCCAGAGAACTGCTGAAATCATTCGGTCTTGCGTCAAACGCGGCTACGCTTATTTCATGCCCGACATGCGGACGGATCGAAATTGATCTTATCAGCATCGCAAATGAAGTGGAAGAATATATTTCTAAAGTCAAAGCGCCGATTAAAGTAGCCGTTCTCGGATGCGCCGTTAACGGACCGGGTGAAGCAAGAGAAGCCGATATCGGGATTGCCGGTGCGCGCGGCGAAGGCCTTCTTTTCCGCAAAGGCCAAATCGTCCGCAAAGTCCCTGAAGAAACCATGGTCGATGAGCTGAAAAAAGAAATCGACAAGCTGGCAGAAGAACACTACGCAAAGCTTGAAGCGGAAAAAGCAAAAGCAGAACAAGAAACACAAAAAGCTTGACGGATATTCCGCCAAGCTTTTTTTTGCGTTGTGTTAAAAAAACGGTGTAATGAAGATGCCAAGCACAAGGGAAACAATACCGATTCCCATCGCCCATCCGCCTAAAGCGCCTGCTCCTCTTCTTCTGGCGATATAGCCGACGATAATGCCGCATGCTCCTAATAAAACAGGGAGCACAAACAGGGAAATGATGGAAATAGCCAATGCTGCATACCCTATCCCCCGGCCTTCACTTACTCCGTCCCGGTTATCATCACGGTCTGCTGCCCGGTCAGAAGCACGATATGGCTCTGAAATTTCAGCCGCTGTTTCTTCTGAATAAACATCACGCGTGATATCGGTTCCTTCCGATCCATGATCCACATAGTAGTCGTTGCCTTTTCGATTTTCGTAATCGTATGCCACCTTCAATTCCCCCTTTTTCTTTTATGAAAGGAGCTTTTTTAGTTTCCGCGTTTTTTACGGATTCATGTTTGCTAAACTTTTCTGGTATTGTTAATTGTTTATGTTACACTTGAAGGGATGAATTTATAGGAGTGTGGACATGTTACGGTTAGGTATAGATATTGACGGCACAGTTACGGCACAGGATACATTTGTCCCTTATTTAAACCGCTCATTTCATCTTTCCATTACCTTGGATGATATGACTGATTATGATCTGACGAAGCTTTTGAACATTACAGACGAGGAATTTTGGGAATGGATGAACGTTCATGAAGCAGCCATATATAAAGAAGCGAAGCTCGCGGAATTTGCCAAGCAGGCAGTGGACGGACTGAAAGAAGAGCACCGTCTGATCTACATTACGGCAAGACGCGGCCACTTAGAAGATGTTACGCTGGACTGGTTTGCAAACCGGGACATTCATTACGATCACATTGAGCTTGTCGGAGGCCATCACAAAGTGGAAGCCGTCAAAAAACACGGCATTGATTTATTTTTCGAAGATCACCACGGCAATGCGACAATGATCGCAAAAGAAGCAGGCATTCCGGTTATCCTTTTTAACTCCCCATATAATCAGCTCCCCATCGATTCCAATATTATCAGGGTGCAGAATTGGCTTGAAGCCGTCGCCTGGATTAATAAAAACAAACATAGCTTTCAGCATGTGAAAAGCTGAAAAAAAACCTCCTGTATAAGCAGGAGGTTTTTTATCGGCACGCCGGACAGGTGCCGTAAATTTCAAACTTATGGCCGCTGATTTCATACCCTTCCAAATCATCGTGCAGCTTATCCATCGGACAGGACTCAATTTCCTTCGTTTTCCCGCAGGTTAAACAGATAAAATGGTGATGATGATGGGTATAAGAGCATGTAAAACGGAACAGTTTTTCTCCGGAAAGCTCCGTCGTTTCCAAAATGCCGAGTTCTTCATATAACGAAAGATTTCTGTATATGGTATCAAAGCTCAGACCCGGATAGTCGTCATTTAATGCGGCAAGCACGTTTTTGGCGGTCAGATATTTATCAGAATCAGCAAAAAGCTGCAGCATGTCTTCTCGCTTACTCGTATATTTATACCCTTTTTCTTTCAGCAGGTTCAACGCTTCTTGTACGTTCATGAGGACCTCCCCTTTACAACACGGTATCGCTCCAAAAAGAAAATGGCAGCTGTCTGAACAGCAGGCCATTTCCTTATGATGTATCAAATTATACCTATAAAATGATGAAAAGTAAATGAAAGCCTAGTGAATCGCGGTTTTGAACTTACCGCCCCTCGTTTCATGGGTATTCATGATCGTAATAAAGGCGTTTTTATCAATTTCAAACACAATGGATTTCAATTTAGTCACTTCAAGCCTTGTCACGACCGCGTAAATGACTTCTTTGGTTTCATCCGTATATCCGCCTTTTCCCTGAAGCTTGGTGGTTCCCCGTCCAAGCCGGTGCAATATAGCATCTGAGATCTCAGCATATTGCTCTGCAACAATAATGACCGCTTTTGTTTCATCAAGCCCCTGGATGACGGCGTCAATCGTTTTCATGGCAATATAATAAGTCATGAAAGAATACATTGCCTGCTCCGGACCGAACACAAAACCGGCCCAAATGAAAATAAACACATTGATGAGCATAACGAATTCCCCGACTGAAAAGGGCAGCTTTTTCGTGAGAAGGATACCGAGGATTTCAGTACCGTCCATCGAGCCTCCGTTTCGGATGACAAGGCCTACCCCGAAACCGAGCAAAAGCCCCCCGAATACCGTCGCCAAAATAGGCTGGGTCGTAATGGCCTCCACATGGTGCAATGAGGATTCAATCAGCGCTAAACCGACGATTCCGATAACAGTAGAGATGAGAAATGTTTTTCCGATATATTTATATCCGAAAATCATAAATGGAATGTTGAGTAACACAACGAATAAGGCAAAATTGAGGAGGGGATTGGACATAAAGAGGTGGTCTAAAATTAATGAAACACCGATAATGCCTCCGTCGATAAAATTATTAGGGACCAGAAACAATTCAATACTTACGGCGGCTGAACCCGCCCCGATCAGAATCATAATGACCCTGAAGATAAAGTGTAAAAATGATTCTCTTTTATGCTGTTTATTTGGGGTCATAAAATCTCCTTTCCTATAATAACTATTTTAAACAGTAAGCAACTTTATTTTACCATTAAAAGCTGTAACATTTTAATGATCTGCTCAATACATTATGTCTAAAGAGGTGAAAGTATCGATGATTTTAATACAAAGAATTATTTTGCAGCGGCTCAATCAAGTCACTACGGACGATCTGCTGAAATATTCCAAGCAATACGGAATCAGCATTACGAGGAGTCAAGCGGCTGAGGTAGCGGCTCTGATGCACGGAAAAAACATCAATATTTTTGATGATCAGGAGCGGCTGCGCCTGCTGAAAAAAGTGGAAACGATAACCTCAAAAGAAACGGCGCGAAAAGTTGACGAACTTTTCAATCAATTCTCAGGGTAAGAAAGGAGGGACACCCGCCCCTCCTTTCTTTCTTATTGAGCTGATATTTTTTCAAGAAGCTCCTTATCAAACTGCTTTTCTTTCAGCATTTCGATTTCAAAACGGTACGGCGGCTTCTTATTTTTCTTGTCTTCGCCTACATACGGTGTTTCGAGGATTTTCGGAATATCGGCAAGTTGCTCGTGATGAACGATGTACTGCAGAGCGTCAAAACCGATCTCTCCGAACCCGATATTTTCATGGCGGTCTTTCCGGGCGCCTTTGATATTTTTACTGTCGTTAACATGAAGGACTTTTATCCGATCGATGCCGACGATTTTATCAAACTCGTTAAGAACACCGTCAAAATCATTAGCGACATCATACCCGGCGTCATGGGTGTGGCAAGTGTCAAAGCAGACGGATAGATGTTCATTATGCGTGACTCCCGCAATGATCTCGGCCAGCTCTTCAAAGCTTCTCCCGCATTCTGATCCTTTGCCCGCCATTGTTTCCAGCGCAATCTGCACGTTTTGACCGGGAACAATCACTTCGTTTAAACCTTCAATAATTTTTTTGATGCCCGTCTCAGCCCCGGCTCCGACATGCGCCCCTGGATGAAGCACGATCTGTTTCGCGCCGATCGCTGCCGTTCTTTCAATTTCAGAACGCAGAAAATCAACGCCCAGCTCAAACGTTGCCGGATTTGTCGTATTTCCGATGTTAATGATGTACGGCGCATGCACGACAATCTCGTCGATGCCGTTTTCCTTCATATGGGCGCGGCCCGCTTCAATATTCAAGTCTTCAATTTTTTTGCGGCGCGTGTTTTGGGGAGCGCCCGTATAGATCATAAATGTATTCGCCCCGTACGAAACAGCTTCCTTGCTTGCGGCAAGGAGCATATGTTTTCCGCTCATTGAGACGTGTGAACCTATTTTCAGCAACCCGATTCCCCTACTTTCCTTTGTTAGATTTGTTTCTTCTCTGCTTTCTTTTTATCTTTTCCATTTCGTAGCCCATTTTCTTTTTATAACCCGGCTTCACTTTTTTCGGTTTTTTCACGAGGCGCTTCGCCATTTGGTCGGCCTCATTCTCCGATTTTTTGCGTTTTTTGCGGCGGTGGCGGTCATCGCCTTTCTTCCATTCGCCGTTTACAAGCTCCGCATAGTCAAACACAATACCCATCTTTTCGAGTCTTACGAGCGCATCTTCGTCAGAAAGCTCATAAATGGTCAGTGCTTGGCCTGATGAACCGGCGCGTGCGGTTCTTCCGACGCGGTGAACATAAAAATCCAGATCGTCCGGAAGCTCATAGTTGATGACGTGGCTTACGCCTTTAATGTCAATTCCTCTTGCCGCAAGGTCTGTCGCAATGACATAAGTGAATTCCAGATCATTAATCTGCTTCATTACCTTCTTACGCTCACGCGGCGTTAATCCCCCGTGCAGAAGACCGATCCTCATACCCTTTTCAGTCAGGTATTTCGCAATATGGTCAGCCGTGTTTTTCGTATTTGCAAACACAATGCCCAGATAAGGGTTCAGATGAGACATCATATCAAAAAGCAGTTTGTCTTTATCACGCTGTTTAGAAGGAACCAACACATGTTCAATCTTTTCGGCTGTGATTCTTTTCGGCTCAACATGCGCGTACTTCGGATTTTCCATATACTTTTTCAAAAACGGCTTCAGCTTTTCCGGAATCGTAGCTGAGAACACAAGCATCTGAAGTTCTTCCGGCATACGCGATCCGATGTAATCAACGTCTTCTAAAAAGCCCATGTCAAGCATCAGATCAGCTTCGTCAATGACGAGAGACTGCGCTTTATAGACGTTCAATGCCTGCGCCTTAATCAGATCCGCGATCCGGCCCGGCGTTCCGACGACGAGATGAGGCTGTGTTTTCAGCTTATCAATTGATTTTTGCTTGTCCGTCCCGCCGATGAAGCATTTTGTCCGGATCGGCTCATCTTCCGCACCCTGTGTGATTTTGAGCGCTTCCTGATGAATCTGATTGGCAAGCTCTCTCGTCGGCGCCGTGATAACAGCCTGTACCGTATCAGAACCCGGATCAATCCGATTCAAAATTGGCAATAAATAGGCGTGGGTTTTCCCCGTCCCCGTCTGGGACTGCCCGATCACGCTTTCGTTTTTCAGTACGGCAGGTATCAGACGCTTTTGAATATCTGTCGGTTCATAAAAACCAAGGCGGTGAACTGCATCTATAATAAACGGTTTTAAGTTGTATCCATCAAATTTAGTTTCTTTCATTTTTCCCAGCTCCTTAAAGCGGCACATTCTGTGTCCATCATCACATTATAACCGATTTTACTTAAAAACACCATGTCTCGGGGGAATCCTGTTTTCGAGACAGAAAAGCAAATGCCCCCTCCGATGCATATTGTAATAGCAGAGAGACAGAAAGGAGGTACAAGTATGTTTCCACAGCAGCCGATGAGAAATATGGCGCAGCAGGGCCGGCCGTTTATGAATCCGCGTATGATGATGGGAGGAAGACCGTCATTGCCGGGCCGGCAGCTGATGCAGCAGGGCCGGCAGCTTTTCCCTCAGCAGCAGATTGCCGGAGCGGGCCTGAGAAACGCAGGCACGGGCGGCGGAGGGGGCTTAAAAGGGATGCTTTCCCGTTTTTTACCCGGTTCAGGAGGAGGAAGCGCTGCCGCGTCGGCACCGGCGGCGGCCAGCGGAGGAGCAGGTGCAGGACTGCAGGGAATACAGAACCTGGCAAGTCCGGCATCCCTGTCAAGCATGCTCGGCAATGTTCAGAAGGTGCTCGGCGTGGCGCAGCAGGTTACGCCGATGATCCAGCAGTACGGTCCTTTAGTACGGAGTCTGCCCGCCATGATGAAGCTTTACAGCCAATTAAGCAGCAGTGATGACGAGAATGAAT
Source organism: Bacillus sp. IS1 (assembly GCF_032461585.1). Lineage (NCBI taxonomy): Bacteria > Bacillati > Bacillota > Bacilli > Caryophanales > Bacillaceae > Bacillus > Bacillus sp. IS1. Next base: position 1,477,217 of record NZ_JAWCWR010000001.1, read on the forward strand.
CTGACGAGACGAAAAAAACAGACGAACAGGACAAAAACGATGAAGCTGAAAAAACAGATGAAACAGAAGATGAAAACAAATCAGACGCCTCATCCAAAACATCAAAGAAGACGTCTGAAAAAGCTTCCGCTTCAAAAGAAAAAGACGCCGCACAGGCAGACTCAGCGGAACAGCCGCGTCCAAAAAGAACATCGGGCAGATCAAAGCCGAAATTATATATTTAACATTCTTTGATATCTCACGAAAGATTAGCTATAATGAGATCAGAAGAATGCAAGATTTGAGCCGTTTAACTACGGCTTTTTATATTGCCTCTACACTCACTTTTGATAGGAGGACATCTACATTGAACGTTATCAAAATATCGCCACGCGGCTACTGTTACGGCGTTGTTGATGCCATGGTCATAGCCAAAAACGCGTCACTCGATAAAACACTGCCAAGACCTATATATATACTCGGAATGATTGTTCATAATAAGCATGTCACAGATGCGTTTGAGGAAGACGGCATTTACACGCTTGACGGCGCAAACCGTCTGGAGATTTTAAAGCAGGTGGAGAAAGGAACCGTTATTTTCACGGCTCACGGGGTATCTCCGGAAGTAAGAAAAGTCGCTGAGGAAAAAGGGCTCGTTACGATTGACGCCACATGCCCGGACGTCACGAAAACACATGACTTAATCCGGAAAGTAAAAGCTGAAGGCTATCACGTCATATACATCGGCAAAAAAGGCCACCCCGAGCCTGAAGGAGCCGTCGGCGTCGCTCCTGAAATCGTTCATCTCGTTGAAACAGAGGAAGACGTGAGAAATCTCGATATTCAGGCTGAGAAATTAATCGTTACAAACCAAACGACAATGTCCCAGTGGGACGTCCACGATATTATGGAATCAGTCAAAGAAAAGTACCCGTACGTGGAATACCATCAGGAAATCTGTCTGGCCACACAGGTTCGTCAAGAAGCTGTATCAGAGCAGGCAAAAAAAGCGGACTTAACCATTGTTGTCGGTGATCCGAAAAGCAATAACTCCAACAGACTGGCGCAAGTGTCAGAAGAAATCGCCGGAACAAAAGCCTACCGAATCGGAGACATCAGTGAACTGAAGCTCGAATGGCTGAAAGACGTCAATACCGTCGCCGTTACCGCAGGCGCATCAACACCGACACCGATTACAAAGGAAGTCATCCGCTTTTTAGAGCAGTTTGACCACAACGATGAATCGACATGGCAGCTTGAACACAGTGTGCCGCTTAAAAAAATCCTTCCGAAAGTAAAAATAAAAAACTGAGGCCTGAGGCCTCAGTTTTTTTATAAGAAGGTAAATGGGTTTGTATCTGTTTCGGAAGCGAAAATGCGCACGTCATAATTTTTCTCTCCGGCCATTGCCGTAAGCTTCTCAGCCGTGCCTTTTCTCATGATCTTTTCAGCATAATGCCCCGGGTCCACGACGTTTAATCCCATCATCATCGCATCATGCGCTACATGGAAATAAAGATCGCCCGTCACGTAAACATCTGCACCTTTCCGCTTTGCCTGATAAATATATTTATTTCCGTCACCGCCAAGAACCGCGACTTTTTTCACCTTGCTGTTTCGCTCTCCCACCATCCGTACTCCGTTAACGTCAAACTTTTCTTTCACAAACAGAGCAAACTCTTCAAGCGTCATGTCTTGCTGAAGTTTTCCGATGCGGCCGAGCCCTTTTTCAAGCGGAGACTGCTCCACCGGATAAATATCATATGCCACTTCTTCATACGGATGGCTTTTTTTCAGCGCTTTTACGACGGTTTTCTCCATACTTGCCGGAAAAACGGTCTCAAGTCTCACTTCATGGACGAGCTCCAGTTCTCCCGTCTGTCCGATAAACGGTTCTGCCCCGTCCAACGGCTTAAAGCTGCCGATTCCCTCAGAGGAGAACGCGCAATGGCTGTAATTGCCGATATGTCCCGCTCCGGCGTTGCCGAGTGCGGTTCTTACAGCTTCTTCATAGTCTTTCGGAACATATACGGCAAGCTTTTTCAGCGGGTCCGAATATGTCGGGACGAGCACCTCTGTGTCTGTCAGGCCGAGAGCTTCGGCAAGCAGATCGTTCACACCGCCCTCCGCCACATCAAGATTCGTATGAGCCGCATATACGGCAATATCATGCTTTATACATTTCTCAATCAGTCTTCCGCCAGGCTGATCAGTGGTGATCTGTTTAAGCGGCCGAAAAATCGGCGGGTGGTGGGCGATAATTAAGTCAACTTTTTTCTCAATGGCTTCATCTACCGTTTGTTCCAGAACATCCAGTGTCACCATGACATTTTTCACCGGCTTATTCAATGTACCGATCTGCAGACCGATTTTATCTCCTTCCACCGCAAAAGTCTTCGGTGAAAATTGTTCAAACAGCTGGATGATTTCCTGTCCGTTCACATGTTTAGGCATGTCCGATTACCTCCTTCAGCAGAGAAATCCGCTCTTTCAATTCAGCTAATTTTTCATGATTTTCATGCTTTGCGCTGCGGCTGATCTGTTCATAAATTTGTTCAGTATGCTTAAGTTCCTGGCTCCATTTCCGAAGAAACACTTCATTTCTCTCTTTTAATAAAAACGGACCCGCAAGCATTCCGGCAGCCATCGGCACGTCCCGATACGGCGCATCACGGTCGCCAGTTTCCGCAACGAGGATTTCATAACACTTTCCGTCTTCTTCGAGAATCACTTCATCAAGCAGTTCATAGCCTTCCTGATACAGCCACTCTCTTATATGAACGGCATGAATATTCGGCTGCAGAATCAGCCGTTCACGCCCCGTCAATTTCGTTTTCCCCGATTCCAAAATATGAGCGATCAGCGCTCCGCCCATGCCAGCGATTGTAATGGCGCCGGCTTCTCCTTTTTCAAGGACGCTCAGCCCGTCACCTTTCCTTACGGAGATAAGAGTGCTTAAGTCCAGTTTTTCCACCTGCTGTTTGGCGGATAGAAACGGCCCGTCTGTAATTTCACCGGCGATTGCCCGGCTTGCCAAATGATTCAAAACGGCATAGCAAGGAAGATACGCGTGGTCCGACCCGATATCAGCAACCAGGGCACCCGGAGGGATATATTCCGCCACAGACTGCAATCTTTTAGATAACTTCATTTCATTCACAATATCACAACTTTTCTCAGGTTCTTTTTCCTTTACTATCATATAAAAAAACCGCCCGGAATCCAAGCGGCGGATAGAGTTTTTCATATGTCTTTTATATAGGGACCGGTAAAGCTTTATTTAATGTCAGAAACCCATTTTGCCATGTCATCCAGCTTTTCGGCCGGCACAAGGCCCGCGGGCATCCCGTTGCCGCCTTTTTCAATTTTTGTTTTAATCTCAGCGACATCTTTTCTTTTGCCGACGCCTTTTAAGTTCGGCCCTGACACACCTTCATAGTTTTCCCCGTGACAGGTGATGCAGTTCGCTTTATAAATCTCTTCAGGTGAAGCGTTTGCAGTTTCCTTCTCGGCATTTTTGCTTTCACCGCCGCTTGCGATCTGATGCGCATCTCCGTTGCCTTTTACAGCTAAAAAGAAAGTCAGCCCTATTCCCAGCACTGCAATGAGCAAAAAAGGAATCAGCGGATTCCACTTCATATCTCCATCCCCCTTTTTCATTCTCCCCCTATGTAAACACTTCTAATTCTAACTTATTTTTACAAAAAGTAAATGGTCTTGCTCAGCAATTTCATTGATTTCACAATTTATACAAAAAGCAAAAATAACTGTTTTGTTTATCACAAAATTATCTTTATTCTATTGTATAATGAATTGTATACGCTTACAATAAAGAATATAAATAAACTTATCTCATTTTCCCCCTTTCAGGACATGCCGCATTTTTTCCGAACTCATTTGCAAAACATATGCTTATCCAGTAAAATAAAGGTATATTATCCATATATCTTATACATAAAAAAGAACGGATCAAAAAGACCCGTTCCATTCTATTCGAGAAAATCCTTCAGACGTTTGCTTCTGCTCGGATGTCTCAATTTGCGAAGCGCTTTTGCTTCAATTTGGCGAATACGCTCTCTCGTTACTCCAAACACTTTGCCGACTTCTTCCAAAGTTCTTGTGCGTCCGTCATCCAGACCGAAACGGAGACGCAGCACGTTTTCTTCACGATCTGTCAACGTATCCAGCACATCTTCCAGCTGTTCTTTTAAAAGCTCATATGCCGCATGATCCGACGGAGATGTCGCTTCCTGGTCTTCGATGAAGTCACCGAGATGTGAGTCGTCTTCTTCACCGATCGGCGTTTCTAAAGAAACAGGCTCTTGAGCAATTTTTAATATTTCACGGACTTTTTCAGGCGTAAGATCCATGTCTTCAGCAATCTCTTCCGGTGTCGGCTCTCTGCCAAGATCCTGAAGAAGCTGACGCTGCACCCGGATTAATTTGTTGATGGTTTCCACCATGTGAACCGGGATACGGATTGTTCTCGCCTGGTCAGCGATGGCGCGTGTAATCGCCTGTCTGATCCACCAAGTCGCATACGTACTGAATTTATATCCTTTACGGTAGTCAAACTTCTCGACGGCTTTCATGAGACCCATGTTTCCTTCTTGGATCAAGTCTAAGAAAAGCATGCCGCGGCCGACATACCGTTTAGCAATGCTGACAACTAAACGAAGGTTTGCTTCAGCCAGTCTGCGTTTAGATTCCTCGTCACCCTCTTCAATTTTTTGAGCGTAGGTGATTTCTTCTTTAGCAGAAAGAAGATTTACCCGTCCGATTTCCTTAAGGTACATGCGGACTGGATCATTGATCTTTACGCCAGGCGGTACGCTGAGGTCATTAAGGTCAAATTCTTCTTCGGCTTTGGCAAGCTGTTGAATATTAGGATCTTCCGTTTCTTCATTTTCACTAATTAATTCAACACCTTGTTCTCCTAAAAATTCATAATACTCATCCATTTGGTCTGATTCAATTTCAAAGCTGGACATGCGTTCAGCAATTTCTTCATATGTTAAAACGCCACGTTTTTTTCCAGTTTCAGTAAGCTGTTCTTTTACCTGGTCTAATGTAAGTTCTGTTTCTGTTTCGTGGGTTTGTTTATCAGCCATTATGGATCCCTCCTTCCAAAGCTTGCAACGAATTCTAAAAGCGGTATGTTTCTTATCCGACCCGGAAGCCTTCTCTCTTTTTCAGCATGCAGGGCTGCGGATAATAAATGACAATTCATGATGAGGTTAAGCGATCTATTTGCTCCTCCGCAAGGAATCATTGCCAATCAGAACGCAAGCCTCTTTTTGGTGTTACTTTAATGATCGGTTCAATGCAACAATTTCTTGAGCCAGAGACGCAGCTTTCACGAAGTCTTTCTGCCTCTCCGCATCTGCTCTTTCTGCTTCTTTTTCCTTTATCATTGACCATTTTCGGTGATCCAACACTTTTTTTACGTAATCGGATAACTCGGCCTCTGAGAGCTCCTCGTTTACTTGGAGCATCCCTATATCTGAAAGCAGCTGGCTGATTTCCTCATCCTGCATTCTCGCCATAAGATGCTGCGGCGTCATGTCAGCACCCTCTTCATAAACAGCGTACAGGTATGCTGCCAGCGCACGATGTCCGTCAATGTTAAATTCAAAGCCGACACGCTCAATCACTTTCTTTATGACGTTTCGGTCTCTCAGCATATGAGCGAGCAGAAGTCTTTCCGCGTTCTCATAGGCGGGACGGAGACGGCGCCGTTTCGCTTTTGTCGTCACCCGGGCCCGTCTTGTCTGCGGTTCGGCGTTTTTGTCGCCGGGGGCGTTTTGTCTGGCGTAGATGGAAAGCTGTTCCGTCAAAGATTCTACCGAAAGAGAAAATTCCGAGGCGAGCTGCTTCACATACATTTCCTGCTCAAGCGACCCTGAAAGAGCGCTGATTTCTTTCAGCACTTCTTTCATGTAAGCGAGCCGGTCTCCTTCGTCAGATAAGTTTTTCCCTTTGCGGAAATACTGCATTTTAAAAGCCATGACCGTAACGCTTGCATCAATGATATCGGTCCGGAATTTTTCTCCGCCCCGGGTTCTGATATAATCATCAGGATCAAGCCCGTCAGGCAGCATGCTTACTCTTACCTTACAATCGGCTTTCTGGAGCAGGCCGGCCGCTTTCAGCGTAGCTTCGTACCCGGCTTTATCCGAATCATAGCAGAGAATGACCTCCTGAACATTTCTCCTGAGGATTTTCACATGTTCTTCGGTGAGCGATGTCCCCATTGTGGCGATACTTTCTTTTACGCCTGAGCTGACGGCGGATATGACGTCAGCGAAGCCTTCAAACAGAACGGCTCTCTCCTCTTTTCTGATCGGCAGGCGCGCCTTATGAAAGTTATACAGCAGCTTAGATTTATGAAACAGCGGCGTTTCCGGGCTGTTCATATATTTCGGCTGCTGGCTTCCGAGCGCCCTTCCTGAAAAAGCCGCCACGGCTCCGTGGTGATCATGAATGGGAAACATAATTCTGTTTCTGAAACGGTCAAAATACCCGCTGCCGTCTTCCCTTCTGATCAGCAGACCCGCTTTTTCCATCAGTTCTTCCTCAAAACCGCGCTTTTTCAAGAATTTCGTCATGAAATCCCAGGAATCCAGCGCGTAGCCGATTTCAAACTCATCTATGAGCTCTTTCGTAAAACCCCTTGATAAAAGGTAATCTAACGCTTCCTGGCCTTCCTTTGTATTTATTAGCAAATGATGGTAAAATTTCTTCAGAAGCTCGTGGGCTTCCGCCATCTTCTGCTCTCCGGAAGATTCCGGCCTGGATGCAGAGTGAATCGTTATATCATCAGGGAAATCAATCTGATATTTATCCGCAAGGTGAGAAACAGCTTCCGTAAATGAATAGCCTTCCATCTGCCGTAAGAAAGAGAAAACGTTCCCGCCCGCACCGCATCCGAAGCAATGAAAGATCTGCTTATCGCTGGAGACGGAAAACGAGGGCGTGTTTTCCCCGTGAAACGGACAGAGCCCAAAGTAGTTGCGGCCTTGCTTTTTCAATTGGACATAATCACCTATGACTTCAACAATGTCTGCTGACTGCTGCACCTGATTAACTACTTCATCTGGTATGCGGTTTCCCATCTTATAACACTCCGTCGTACATTATTCGATGTTTTGATTTGAAATCCCTTCATCATTCGACAGGATTTTTTTAAGCAGGGTAACAAATCGATTCCGATCTTCTTTATTTAATTTTTTAGGTCCTTTGGAATGAATGCCGCTTCTTCTCATTTTGCCTGACATATGACGGCTCATCAGAGCGAAGTCAATCGTGTCTTCAGTATAAGAACGGCCCCTTTCCGATAAGACGGCAATATTTCTGTTCAGCAAAAGAGAGGCTAAACCGATATCCTGCGTGACTACGACGTCTCCCGATCTCACATGGTTTGCGATATATAAATCCGCCGCTTCTTTATGAGGATCAACGTATACCCAGTTCTCGTCTTTGCTTCTGGAAAGCTGGTAGTGTTCAAATGATGCGACGAAAATAACCCGAACGCTGAATTGCGATGCAATGAGCATTATTTCCTCTTTTACGGGGCATGCGTCTGCATCGACAAAAATCGTCTTTTCTTTTTCATTTAGAAGACTAATTCTCCATCCCTCCATCAATCTCCTGCATAAAAACAAGCGAAATCGCATATGCTCCATGACTGCGGATCTATTTTGAGCTTTGTCGAAAAATTTCCGGGAGTTATTCTTGACATCTTACCCATAATAGTTTATTCGTATCACACGAAGCTTAAACCTAAAAATAAACATTTTATCACAATTTTTTATTATAATACAAACTTCGCGAAGATGCCATCCTTTTTGTTTATTCCCTATTTGCATACCCAAAAACCCAGGATAAAGCGTCCTGAGTTATCGGCCCTTTGTTTTGAGATGATGAATGATGTTCGCTGTTTCCTCGACCGCTTTATTCGAAACGTCAACGACTTGGCAGCCGATCCGGTCCACGATTTTCTCAAAATACTCCAGCTCTTCTTTAATTCTGTTGATATTGGCGTAAATGGCTTTGTCATTTAAGCCGAGAGATTTTAACCGTTCTTTTCGTATATGGTTCAGTTTATCAGGGCTGATCTTTAAGCCGATGCATTTTTTCGGATCAACGCTGAACAGTTCTTCCGGCGGATCGACCTCAGGAACGATCGGCACATTGGCCACTTTCAGACGCTTATGGGCAAGATATTGTGATAATGGGGTTTTAGACGTTCTGGATACCCCGAGCAGGATGATATCGGCTTTTAAAATGCCTCTTGGATCTCTGCCATCGTCATATTTGACGGCAAACTCGATCGCCTCGACCTTTTTGAAATAATCTTCATCAAGCTGGCGGACGCGGCCCGGTTCATATTTGGCGGTCAGACCGTAAGCCGATTCCATTTTATCGATGAGCGGACCGATAATATCGTAATACAGCACATTCGCTTTTTCCGCTTGTTCAACCAGGTATTTGCGTATTTCAGGAACAACGAGCGTAAAACAAATAATGCCGCCGTCCGCTTTGGCGAGAGACACGACTTCATTAATGGTGCCGATATCTTCCACATAAGGTATTCTTCTGATATGCGTATCATCGGCTGAGCCGTTAAACTGGCTGAGCGAGGCTTTTACAACGAGTTCGGCGGTTTCTCCGACTGAGTCTGATACTACATAAATGATGCGATTGTCCATGTTATCCCCCCGTTAGTTTTCAAGCTTATATGATTTCATTTTCTGATAAACTGACAAGTATCTTAGTCATATTCGTTTTGGTAAACCGGCCGATGACCTCAAAGCCTTTATCCGTATCTTTAATAACGGGCAGGGCATCGATCTGTTTTTCAATTAAATACTTGGCGATGTCCATCACATAATCGTCACGCCGGCAGACGGCGATATTCGGCATTCTTGTCATGATAATATGAACAGGTATTGAGGCAAGTTCCTGCTGGCCGATGCTCGCCCGCAGCAAATCTTTGCGTGACAGCACACCGACTAAGACAGCATCACGATCTACGACAAATAACGTGCCGACATCTTCTAAAAACATGGTGCAGATGGCATCGTATACCGAGACATTTTCATTGATGACAACAGGGATCGATTGAAAATCTTTCACTTGCAGCTTTTTCAGTTTATCCGCAAGCAGCTGATTTCCCGTTTTCCCCGTATAAAAATAACCGACCCGCGGACGGGCCTCTAAGAAGCCTGACATGGTGAGTATGGCCAAGTCCGGCCGCAGCGTGGCCCTCGTTAAATTGAGCTGTTCTGCGATATGCTCGCCGGTAATCGGGCCGTTTTCCTTTACAATCTGTAAAATTTGTTCTTGCCGTTTATTTAATTCGATCGTACTCACCACCTTTATGGAAGGGTTTCTTTATCTATGTTTTCATTCTGTGATGTTTATGTAAAAGGGGAAAAGACGATTGCCGATCACACAGCAACCGTCTTTTTCTTTATTTTACAATAAGATGATTCATATTAGCAAAAGACTTGATCACATCTGCAAGAGCGGTCATTTGCGCTAAACGGTTGGTTTTTAATGCTTCATCGTCCGCATTTACCATCGTGTGATTAAAGTAGTCTTCAATCGGCTCCTTTAATCCGCTGAGCACATCAAGCGCCTGTTCATAGTTTTTGGAGGCAAAGCTTTCCGCGACACTGTCTTTTGTTTTTTGATAAGCGTCAAACAGCTTTTTCTCCTGTTCATTTTCAAACAGATCCGGCTTGATATCGCGGCTCTCGCCTTTTTTGCTGATGGAGATAACCCGGCCGAGTGATTCAGCCGTTTCTTTAAAGCCGGGTGTGCCGAGGTGCTTCTCAAGCACTCTTGCCTTATGAACGGCTGCATACGGCTCAAGCTCTGTGCTGTCCAGAACGGCTTCAATAACGTCATGACGGATGTCTTCAGCGTTTAAGACGTATTTCAGACGCTGTGTAAAGAAATCGAGGAGCTCATTTTCTTTTTCCGTTTCTGTCAATGACAGCAGCTCTTTAAACGAAATGCCCCAATTGCGGTCGATCAGAATGGAAACGATGCCGCTTGCCTGACGGCGCAATCCGTACGGATCCTGAGAACCTGTCGGAATTACGTCAATGCTGAAGAAGGAAGCAATCGTATCCAGTTTATCAGCTAACGCCACGACCGCGCCGGTAAAGGTTGAAGGCACTTCTCCCCCGGCCGCTCTCGGCATATAGTGCTCATTGACAGCGGCAGCGACGGCATCATCTTCACCGAGCATGCGCGCATATTTTTCTCCCATTACGCCTTGAAGCTCAGGGAACTCATAGATCATATGTGTAACCAGGTCAAATTTAGAAATCTCTGCGGCGCGCTTCACAAGTTTTTGCGTCTGTTCATCCGCTTTCAGGCGGACGGCAAGTTTGCCCGCAATGGCGGCCACTCTTCTTACTTTATCTCCAAGGGAGCCGAGCTCTTCATGGAAAACGATATTTTCCAGTTTCTTCACGTTTTCATCAATGTTCAGCTTTTGGTCTTCTTTGTAGAAGAACGCAGCATCTGAAAGCCTTGCTCTCAGCACTTTCTCGTTTCCGCGGGCAACATTTTCAATTGCATGGCTGTTCCCGTTTCTTACCGTAATAAAATGAGGCAGCAGATTCCCGTTTTCATCTTTTACCGGGAAGTAGCGCTGATGCTCTTTCATTGTTGTCACAAGCACTTCTTCAGGGATAGAAAGAAACTCGGATTCAAAAGATCCGTAAAGCGCCGTCGGGTATTCCACCAGATGGTTGACTTCGTTCAGCAGGTCCTCATCGATCGGAATGTTCCATTTCTTCTCAGCCGCAAGCGCATCCAGCTGGCTTTGGATCATTTGTTTGCGTTCTTTCGGGTCAGCAATGACGCTTTGTTCTTTCAGCAGCTTTTCATATGATGACGGCGCATCAACAGATACTTCTTGGCCAAGAAAGCGGTGTCCCTGCGTGTTCCGGCCCGTCTCGACATTTGTGATTTCAAACGGAATGACATCTTTTCCAAGGAGGGCGGCAATCCATTTGATCGGACGGATATAGCGCAGATCCTGCGTGCCCCAGCGCATGTTTTTCGGAAAATGCATTCCGGCAATCAAATTTTCCAGCTGCGGTAAAAGTGTCTTCGTCTCTTGTCCCGCCTGGAATTTTTGAACGAAGACATATTCCGTGCCGTTTACATCTTTTATATACAGGTCATCCACTCCGGCGCCTTGGCCTTTTGAAAATCCGATAGCGGCTTTTGTCCAGTTTCCGTCAGCATCCAGAGCGATTTTTTTCGCAGGGCCTTTTGCTTCTTCCTGAATATCAGCCTGTTTTTCTGCTACGTCTTTTATATATACTGCCAGACGTCTCGGCGTATTAAAAAGTTTCACTTCGCCATGGGCGATATTTTTTTCAGCCAGCCAGCCGGTCAGCTTTTCACCGAGCTGCACCATGCTGTCATGTAAAAACCGCGCCGGCATTTCCTCGAGTCCGATCTCTAAAAGCAAGTCTTGTTTACTCATGGGAAGAGCCCTCCTCTTTAAGCATTGGGAACCCTAATTTTTCCCGTTCTTCATAATACGTTTTTGCCACTTTTCTCGCTAAGTTGCGGACACGGCCGATATAACCCGTCCGCTCTGTCACCGAGATCGCGCCTTTTGCATCGAGCAGATTAAATGTGTGAGAGCATTTCAGCACATAATCATAGGCCGGATGCACGAGCCCGTTATCCATTTGTCTGATCGCTTCTTTTTCATAGGTGCTGAACAAACGGAAAAGCATATCCACGTCAGATGTTTCAAAAGTATAAACGGAATGCTCATATTCAGCCATCATAAATAAATCTTTCACAGTAAATCCTGACGTCCATTCAAGATCAAAGACGTTTTCTTTGTCCTGAATATATGACGCGAGACGTTCAATACCATACGTGATCTCAACAGATACCGGTTTACATTCAATTCCGCCCACCTGCTGGAAGTATGTAAACTGAGTAATTTCCATCCCGTCAAGCCATACTTCCCAGCCGAGACCTGCACAGCCTAAAGACGGGTTTTCCCAGTTGTCTTCTACGAAACGGATATCATGTTCAAGCGGGTCAATGCCGAGCGCACGCAATGAATCAAGGTAAAGCTCTTGAATGTTATCAGGCGACGGCTTGATAATGACTTGGAATTGGTGATGCTGATAGAGCCTGTTCGGGTTTTCACCGTACCGTCCGTCCGCAGGCCGTCTGGACGGCTCAACGTAAGCCACTCTCCACGGTTCCGGCCCGATGCTTCGTAAAAATGTATACGGGCTCATTGTGCCTGCGCCTTTCTCTACATCATACGACTGCATGAGCACACAGCCTTCATTCGACCAGTGCTTCTGCAAGGTTAAAATCATATCTTGAATGTTCATTTCAAGCACCTCCACTTTCTCCATTCTTTTACAAGTGCGGCGGCAACCAAAAAACTCCCGTCTCTATGCTTGCCGGCCGCAAACATAGGGACGAGAGTTCTCCCGCGGTTCCACCCTAGTTGCTGAGGATGTGAATCACTCAGCCTCTTTTTAAAGGGTTGCTCGAGAATGCCTTTCGTTGCGCGCTCATCCTTAGCTTACACTGCCCTAAGGTCGCTTGTATGAGTTGGACGCAAGTACTTCTTTCTGTCACTGCAACATATTTTATAATAAATGATCATATAAAAAGATGGGCAGAATGTCAACTTTTGTTTTCATCCAAAAGGTTCTTCATGCTTTCCATCTGGTCTAAAAACCGTTTTGACTTTAAATAAAGTCCTGAGTATTCCTCGTAATACAGATCAATGACCCGTTTAATTTCGTTTTTGGTTTCCTGTTTTAACGAGACGCTGCCGAGCCTTCCGATATCAAAGTAATAAAAAAGCCTTAGCAGCCTTGCCGTTTGCGGCGAAATCGGAACTCTGTACGGATCCTTTTCAAAGCAGCGGTGGCAGATAAACCCGTTATCTCTTATCGAAAAATGAAACGTCCCTTCCCCGCTTTTGCAGTGGACACAATGATTCAGCTCCGGATACAGCCCCATGACGCCGAGCATTTTCATCTGCACGATGAAGGTGATCACGTCCGGGTCAGTCCCGTCATTCAGCCTCTTAAAGGATTCGAGAATCAATTCGAATAAATAGGGGTTCGGTTTCTTCTCTTCCGTTCCTTTGTCAGTGAGTTCAGCGATAAAAGCGGCATACGCCGTCAAAAATAAATCTTCTCTGATCGTTCTCATGCTGAGAATCATTTCACCCTGCTGAAGCGTGCCGAGTCCGGATGTTCTTTGCATTAAAAATGACCCGTACAAAAACGGCTGGCTGACTGCTGACAGCCGGCTGGCTGACTTCCTGGCGCCCCTTGCCATGACGCCGATTTTGCCGTGTTCCCTCGTCAGCAATGTCACGATTTTATTCGTCTCCCCGTAGTCATTCGTACGGAGCACGATTCCTTCACATTTAGTCAGCATTTCCGCACCTTCCAACAACGGGAGGGGCCAAGAGGTTTACAAAATTGGAAAATCAATTCGGGCTAGCTCATCTTCCGGTTCTTCGGGTCTTTCCAGGTTCTCTTTTTCCAGTTCTTTAAAAAGAAGGTACGTATCAACACTTCCTGTTTGAGAAAATACGTTCCAGGTAAAATTCAACACAAAAAACCCACCTTTCATCATTAAACTAGCTTTTGCAATCCAAATTCTTACCCTTATCTTGACCTGATGTCCTCCTTTTCATGTTAAACAAATTTTGCTAACGAATCCCTGCTTCTGTGAGGTAATCTCACACCTCAGGCATGCGCCTTAGATGAATTAATATTCATCCTCTTTGAAGCCGAAATCACGCAGCTGAGACATTTTATTCCGCCAGTCCTTCTGCACTTTCACCCATAATTCCAGGTAAACGCGCGAACCCAAAAGAGCTTCAATATCAGCCCGCGCTCTTTTGCCGACTTCTTTCAGAAGCGCTCCTTTTTTGCCGATGACGATGCCTTTTTGAGAATCCCGCTCGACCACAATCGTGGCGGCGACATGGACGGAGCCGTTTTCCTGCCCTTTAATGGACTCGATAGCGACAGCGATGCTGTGCGGCACTTCTTCCCTTGTCAGATGGAGCACCTTTTCCCTGATCAGTTCAGAAATAATGAACCGCTCGGGATGGTCAGTCACCTGATCGCTCGGATAGAACTGAGGCCCTTCCGGTAAATACGCTTCAACCTGCGCGAGAAGGGTTTCGACGTTGTTCCCTTCCAAAGCTGAGATCGGCACGATTTCCTTAAACGGATAGCGCGTACGGTACTCATCAATTAAAAGAAGCAGCTGGTCGGGGTGGATCTTATCAATTTTGTTTACGATCAGAAAGACCGGCGTGGACGTCTGTCCGAGCTTTTCAATGATAAACTCGTCGCCTTTTCCGTACCCTTCTTCGGCGTTAATCATAAATAACACCAAGTCAACTTCTTTCAGCGTATTCTGGGCCACTTTCATCATAAAGTCGCCAAGCTTGTGCTTTGGTTTGTGAATGCCCGGTGTATCAATAAAAATGGTCTGCGACGTGCCAGTTGTCAGCACCCCTTGGACTTTATTTCTTGTCGTCTGGGGTTTGTCGCTCATGATGGCGATCTTTTGACCGATGACCCTGTTTAAAAAGGTAGACTTTCCTACATTCGGCCTTCCGATGATAGATACAAATCCTGATTTAAAGCTTTCGTTCGTCATGTAAATCCTCCGATGAAAATGCGCCCGGCAATAATTCTTCCGCAGTCATTTCTTTTATTTGTCCTTGTAAGTTGGTCAGAATAACAAGCATATCCTTTGAGCACAGCTCGGAAATTACTTGTCTGCAGGCTCCGCACGGCGAAACCGGTCCCGGAGTATCGGCAGCCACGGCGAGCATCGCAAATTCCGTATCCCCCTCGGAAACAGCTTTGAATATCGCCGTGCGTTCAGCACAGTTGCACATGCTGTATGCCGCATTTTCAATGTTGCAGCCTCTGTACACTTTTCCGTCTTTGGTAAGAAGAGCGGCTCCCACTCTGAAATTTGAATACGGCACATACGCTGTGTCCCGCGCTTTTAATGCTTCTGCAATCAATTCTTGTCTGTTCATGTGTACTTAATTCCTCTCTTACCTTTATCCTGTATGATACCGCTGTCACTTTTATTTTACATAATTATGATTGGTTTTTCACGCCCATTTTTGGCAATGTAAAATAATTGTAAGAATCTTCTGCTAACATATCTTCGGCAAGAAGATGAGTAAACCAATGATACACGATATCACGGCAAAGACGCAAACGGCTCCGGCGGCCGCGTCCTTTGCCGCTTTTGCGAGCGGGTGATACTGATCGGTAACTAAATCCACAACATGCTCTATCGCCGTATTTAAAAGCTCCAAAGCAAGCATCCCTCCGATCAGCACCAAAACAACGGCCCATTCGGCTGTGCTCAGCCCGGTGAGAAAACCGCAAACGATAACGGCGCAGGCCGCGGTAATATGAAATTGAAAATTCCGCTCTGACCGCGCCGTTTTCCAGATTCCCCTCCATGCATGGACAAAGCTCTTCAGGAACCTGCTCCACTCGTTTTTATGATCTCGTGAGTCCATACTCATCCAGCAAATCCTTTTGCTTTGAAAACATTTCTTCCTCTTCTTCTTTTGTCATGTGATCATAGCCAAGCAAATGCAAAAAGCCGTGGACGGCCAGAAAACCGAGCTCTCTCATAAACGAATGGCCGTACTCTTCCGCCTGCTCTTTCGTTCTGTCTGCGCTGATGATAATATCTCCTAAAACAGGCGGCATGTCGGCGCCTACGATTTCAACCTCGTCCTCGCCTTCTTCTTCAAGCGCAAACGAAATGACGTCAGTCGGAGTGTCTTTTCCCCGGTAGTCTCTGTTGATTTCTCTGATTTCTTCATTTGTCACAATCGTGACCGATACTTCAGCCTGATCCTGAACGCCTTCTTTTTCCGCCGCGAATTGGAGCAGCTTCTCCACTTCTTGGAGCGCATCAGCTGAGACGCTGTTCGTTTCATCAACAATATCTATGAGTAAACCCATTTATTTCACCTTCTTCGTAGCCTCCGGATATTCAATCCGGGAGTGGAAAATTCCTTTTAACGTCGCACATAGTGTTTTTGCGATCGTATCCAGTTCTCGGAACGTGAGATCACATTCTGAGAATTGTCCGTCCTGAAGCTTATCGGATATAATTCCCCGCACCAGTTTTTCGATCCGCTCGGGATTGGGATTATGCATGGAACGGACGGCGGCTTCAACGCTGTCGGCCACTGAGATAATAGCCGCTTCTTTCGATTGCGGCTTCGGCCCCGGGTAGCGGAACTCTTTCTCTGTAATCTGGTCGCCCTTTTCTTTCGCTTTATAATAAAAGAATTTCAAAAGGGACGTTCCGTGATGCTGCTCCGCGATATCCACAAGCTCTTTCGGAAACTTATAGCTTCTGAGCATATTCGCACCGTCTGTCGTATGTGCGATAATGATATTTTTGCTGAGCTGCGGAGACAGCTTGTCATGCGGATTATCCATATTCATCTGATTTTCAATAAAATATTGCGGACGTTTCGTTTTGCCGAGATCGTGATAATACGCTCCGACCCGTGCTAAAAGACCGTTTGCCCCTACGGCTTCACAAGCCGCTTCCGACAGATTTGCCACCATGACGCTGTGATGATATGTACCGGGTGTTTCCGTTAAAATCTTTCGAAGCAGGGGATGATTCGGATTAGACAGTTCAATCAGCCTCATCGTTGAAAGAATGCCGAATCCCGTCTCAAAAAACGGCATCAGACCGATAATCAGAACGGATGAAGCAAGTCCCGAGACGGCCCCCATCAGCATCAGCGTTCCGATTTCAACCGGTGACAGCGCCGTATTTTGTATTAATAAAAGCGACAGCACGATAATCATATTAATAAATGAGACGAACAGTCCCGCCTGCAATATTTTTGATCTCGCATTATGTTTTCCCAGAAACAGAATGCCTGAAATGCTGCTGATTAAATAGTAAATGCCGATGACGTAATTAAATGTTCCCGTCACACCCTGATTAAACATCATACTGCCGCAGATCGCCAGAATGATGCTTCCTAAAATGGCGAGCCTTTCATTGAGCAGCAGCCTGATTAAAATCGCGCCGGCGGCGATCGGCACAAGATAGCCGATATTGGTGTATTCAATCTTCTGAAAGAGACTGACGACTTCCATAATGACGAGAATAAGCGTTGTAATGATAGAAAACAGCAAAAGAGATTTATTTTTCAGCTTAAGCTCCTGCTGCTGTTTCTCAAAATAGTAGACAAGCGTGGCAATAAACAGCCCGATCATCAGAAGGAGACCGCTGATCGGTTTTAACAGGTTGGAATTATTCAAAAGCCCCGTCAGTTCGAGCTTCCTGTATACTTCCCGGTCGATCAGATCATTCTCTTCCACGAGAACCTGTCCTTGT
Source organism: Bacillus sp. IS1 (assembly GCF_032461585.1). NCBI lineage: Bacteria > Bacillati > Bacillota > Bacilli > Caryophanales > Bacillaceae > Bacillus > Bacillus sp. IS1. The sequence goes on from NZ_JAWCWR010000001.1 coordinate 1,494,650, forward strand.
TTGATCTGTACCGGCTGGACGCTGTCTGACGCTTCCTGGCGTTTTTCATCCGTCGCTTTCGGATCAAACACGTAATTCGGGATGACCGCGTATTTTCCGATTTCAGTCGCAGCCGCTAAATATTTTGACGGCACAGAAGCGCTTTTCAGCTCTTTTGCGACCTTATCCTTCGCTTCGGCAAGCTTTTCAGAAGGAATTTCACTGCTCATCACCGTATTCACCGCGGTAATGACGGAATCCCTCACAAATGAGAAATCTTCATTGTTTGCATGGAGAAGCGATTTAATGGCATCTTCCGAGACGGATTCATTGACATCCTGTGTCAGCTTGTTTTTCACCGATTTTACCAGTGATTTTTCCGAAGGTGACTTTTTGTCTTTTTCCGCATCTTTTTTCACTTCGCCGAGGCTGTCAAAAATGGAAGTAATCAGGTCAAGCCGGTTGTCGGTATAGCCTTTTTTCAGAGTGTATTGATCTTCCACCGCATCTTCGGCCGCCTGCTTTTTCGATTCCGTCGCCTGCTGATCTTCCACTGTGGCGGGCGCGTAAATCGTCTTATCACTGACTGCAAACAAATCCAAATTAAGTGATTCAGGTTTTACATGAATAAAGAGCAAACCAAACATGATCGCTGAAAGCAGCAGGTACAGCAGCACATGGGCTGAGCGGGCATGTCTGAAACTGCGGAACCGTTCCCGGGCGCTTTTGCCCTTTCCCTTCTTTTTCAAAACAAGAACCTCCTCCCTGAAACATCAGGAACACATCATATAAAAATGACCCGATAACGGGAGATCGGGTCATTTTTGCATTACTTTTGCTTATCATAAGCTTCAATAATTTTTGCAACAAGCGGATGCCTGACCACATCTGTCTGGTCAAGTTCAATCACGGAGATGCCGTTTACGTCCTTCAGCATGTCCTTCGCTACTGCAAGTCCCGATGTGACGCCTTTCGGCAGGTCAATTTGGCTTACGTCGCCCGTAATGATCATTTTAGAGCCAAAACCCAATCTCGTCAAAAACATTTTCATTTGAGCGGGAGTGGTATTCTGGGCTTCATCAAGAATCACATACGCGTCGTCAAGCGTCCGCCCTCTCATATAGGCAAGCGGGGCGATTTCGATAACCCCTCTTTCCATAAGACGCTCCGTATGGTCGCTTCCGAGCACATCATGGAGCGCGTCATACAGCGGGCGCAGATAAGGATCTACTTTTTCCTTTAAATCTCCGGGCAGAAAGCCGAGGCTCTCGCCGGCTTCCACAGCGGGTCTTGTTAAAATGATTTTTTTAATGTGGCCGTTTTTTAAAGCATGCACCGCTTTTACGACCGCCAAATAAGTTTTGCCGGTTCCCGCCGGCCCGATGCCGAACACCATGTCGTTTTTCTTCATCGCCGCCACATATTCTCTTTGGCCGATGGTTTTGACACGGATCGGTTTGCCTTTTGCCGTTTTCGTTATTTCCTCTTCATACATGCTTTCAAAATAGTCCAGTTCATCTTTTTTTGCCATTTTCACGGCATACAGCACATCACGTTCCGAAATCTCGATCCCCTTGCGAATTAAAGTAAGGAGCGAGCCCAATAATCTGTCAGCGATCTCAAATGTTTCATCATTCCCGGAAACGTAAATGGTTTCACCGCGTGTGATGAGGCTAATGCCCAGATCCTTCTCCATTAAATGCAAAAAAGCATCTTGGCTGCCGAACAAAGAAAGTGCTTCGTCCGGGCTTTTCAGTTTGTGATTAATCGCAAGTAAATGTTCTGCCATTCTTTAGTCTCCCTGAACAATAGGTGTGGTTTGAACGATATCTTCTATAACTTGGTAGAGAATAATCAACTTTACTTTACCATTCTCAACGGATTGGTGCAAAACTTTTTCACTTTCCACCTCTCCGTTGCCGTTTAATCGCTTTTCTACATCTTGTCTTCCCATTTTGATACCGGCCTGAACCGCTTCGCCTTTCGTATAAGTCCGCACGGATGTTTCACTTTCTCTTGTCTGTTCTTGAACGTAAGAAACCGGAAGCTTCATCCCCAGAAATTGAAACGGATGCTTTTCTTCCTCTGTTTTCGGATGTTTCAGCGGCTTCTCATTAAATTCAAAGCCCCAAAAAGGCACGCCCCATGATCCGAAAGACAGCTTGTGCTTCGTCCTTACTTTACCCGTATATAGCGTAAATGATGTTTCAAGAGGCACGGTTACTTCTGACTTGTACCATGTTTCTCCGTAAATTTCCGCTTTTGAGGCGACTTTCCGGTCTTCATTTCCGATCAGTCCTGAGACGAGGAGCTGTCCTTTGTCAACATGATCGTTGACAAAAGCCATCGGCTGCCCCTTTTGCACGAACATCCTTTTGATGACCGCCTTCTTTTTGGCAACGATATGGCGGGGGCTCACGTACTTTTCTTTTGTCGGTTCGTTTTTTTCGACAACTTTCATATGAAGGGCTGTCCCGTTCAATTCCACACCGACCCACGTAATATTATCGATACCGTTTGTTAATGATTTTTGAATTTTCTCCGGCGTCATCATTAAAAATTGCAAACGGCCTTTTTTCACACCGATTTCTTCAAGGTGCTTTACCATCTGATGCTCGGTTTCGGGCTTGGCCCCTTTAATATCAATTTCCCAAATCATGTTGGACAAAAGAAACAATATAACAAAAAATATCACAAATCCCGCAGTGAAGCCCAGGTTTAATTTTGATTTGAGAAGCAGAAAGGGAAGACCCTTTCTTTTTGTAAAGCTTGCTTTGCATTCATGTTTTCTGATGACTCTTCTGAAAGCATGTACATCCTGAAGCTGAATCATCAGCAGGACACAGTCTTGCTTTTTTTTCACCGCAAAGATGGCGATTCCGTTTCTCGTGCATTCATTCAGCAGCCGTTCAATCCCTTTTCCTTTAACTTCTACTTGGACTTTACCTGAAAAAAATGACAGCCATTTGTTTTTCACATTATTTCCCCCCGGCTTTATGAATCGACATATCGTACGTGATCTATCGTGCCTTCCAAAAGAATTTCCTCAGGAAGGATTGCCTTAATGACCAAGTTTTTTCCTGATATGATACATTGCCCCTGCTTGAGCATCAGCCTGACTTCTTCTTCGCTGAACAGCAGGAGGCCTCTGTGATTCTCTATGTAGATATGAAGTCTGCCGACCATCGTAATACGAGGCAGATCCATCATAACGTCCGGGGGAATTTCCAATGCTCTTGTCAGCCATGCCTTTACACGATTCTTTCTTTGCCCCATAAAAAAGAACCCCCTTTCATCTCATATGTATGATTTGAAAAGGGGTTCTAACACTTTATTTTTTACCGATGTTCCGCATGGTCCGGTGCGGTTTTTTTGCACGGGGCGGACCCAAAACCTCACTGAATATAATACCTTGGACCGCAGTTTCTTTATTTATTTTGAGGGCTGATTTCTTCAGAGACGCGTTTCGTGCGCGTGCGGATGTCAGCTTATGTTCAATCCCGTTAAACATCTGCTCCGTCTCCGCTAGGCGCTTTTCAGCTTCCCTTCTTTTTTGCTCAAAAGGGTTCTCTTTTGAAACGGCAGGCAATTCTTCCGCTTCCGGCTTATGCTCTTTCTGCGGCTGTTTTTGATCCTGCTTTTTTGCCTGATTTCCGGGACGTGTACCCGGCGGACGTTTTTCATCTTTGTTTTTCTTGCCGAATATTGCCGATATAATGCCGATGACGGCGGCAATGACGAGCGGATTTGTCAGAATCTCGTGCATATAGCGGCTCCCTCCTTAATAGAGAGGTTATTGTTGGTCTTCATCTTGCTGGTCATTCGTCAGCTTGCCGATAGAATCCCTCATGTCCGTATCCGCGTCGATATTTTTTATGTTCATATAGTCCATGACGCCGATGTTTCCTTCACGCAACGCTTCTGCCATCGCAAGCGGCACTTCGGCTTCTGCTTCCACGACTTTTGCACGCATTTCTTCTACGCGAGCGCGCATTTCCTGCTCTTGGGCGACCGCCATGGCGCGGCGCTCTTCGGCTTTGGCCTGCGCAATGTTTTTGTCTGCTTCTGCCTGATCCGTCTGAAGAATCGCTCCGATGTTTTTGCCGATATCAACGTCGGCAATGTCAATCGAAAGAATTTCAAATGCGGTGCCTGAATCCAGCCCTTTGCCAAGTACAGTCTGCGAAATCATATCAGGATTTTCAAGCACTTTTTTATGATTGTGTGAAGAACCGATTGTCGAGACAATCCCTTCTCCGACACGGGCGACAACCGTCTCTTCTCCCGCTCCTCCGACAAGGCGCTCAATATTGGCTCTTACCGTGATTCTGGCTTTTGCTTTTACTTCAATTCCGTCCATGGCGACACCCGCGATAAACGGTGTTTCAATGACCTTCGGATTGACGCTCATCTGTACGGCTTCCAATACGTCACGCCCGGCCAGGTCAATGGCTGCGCAGCGTTCAAATGTCAGTTCAATATTGGCGCGCTGTGCCGCAATCAGGGCATTGACCACCCTGTCGACATTACCTCCGGCCAGATAATGGCTTTCGAGCTGATTTGTTGTTGCGGATAGGCCGGCTTTATGCGCTTTAATTAACGGATTGACAACGCGGCTTGGTATGACGCGCCGCAGCCTCATCCCGACCAAAGTGAAAATGCTGATTCTGACTCCTGCCGCAAGCGCCGAAATCCATAGCATCACCGGTACAAAGGTGAAGAATATGGCTAACACAATAATGGCAGCAGCAACTAATGCTAAAATCGCCAAACTTGACAGTTCCATCTAATTCCTCCTCAAGGTTATCATCTATATTTCTCTCACGACAATGCGTGAGCCTTCCGCTTTCACTACTTTCACCTGTCTGTCTTTTTCAGTGAATGATCCTTCCGAGACGACATCCAGACGTTCATCATCAATAATGACGGTGCCTGACGGTCTGAGGGCTGTAGCGGTAATGCCGACTTTTCCCAACAGCTCCGTCCGGTTCTGATTTGAAACATAACCGCTCTCCGTGCTTGTTGAATCAGTTAATATTAATTTTTTAAAGAATTTCATTCGTTTCCCCAACACCCTTGTTAATATGATAAAGGCTGTAATAGACACAGCAATGGCGATCAAGAGAGAAACCGCCATTACGGTAAAGCTGCCCGCAGCGAGAAAGAGGCTCGCGATAACGCCTGCAATACCGATAAGACCGATTATGCCTCCGGGCAGGAATATCTCTAAAAGGATAAAAACCAAGCCCGCGCAAAATAAGAATACGCTGTCATAGCCGGCGAATCCGGCAGCGATATGCCCGGTGAAAAACAGCAGCATGGCCGTCAGTCCGACGGCACCCGGTATCCCGAGGCCCGGCGAGAACAATTCAATGGTCAAACCAAGCAAAGCAAGCGTTAATAAGACGGGGACAACAAACGGATTTGTCAGCCATCGGCCCAGTTTGCCGACAAAACCTTCTTCTGCATGGTGAACATCCGCTTTGTCAAAACCGAGCTTTGTATATAGAGCATCAAGGTCTGAAACCGTGCCCTCCGAATATCCGACTTCCTTGGCTTTTTCAGCTGTCAGTGTCAGCAGTTTTCCCTTTGGGGCGCCCGCTTCCTTTGCATTGATGGCGGGATCTGCCATGGCTAGGGCGTATTTCGGATTTCGATTGTTTTTAACCGCTGCGTCCTCCATTTCTGCATGCCACAGTGATTGGGCCTTTTTGTCTGCCGCGTTTCCTTTTCCGTCGATGATGGCTGCGGCACCCATTTTTCCGCCCGGCGCCATGTAGATTACATCTGCCTGAAGCGCTATATACGCTCCGGCAGAAAGCGCCCGTTTATTAACGTAAGCGGTAACAGGCACATCCGCGCGGCCGATGATATCCGCAATATCCAAGGCTGATTGAACGGCGCCTCCCGGTGTATTGATGTCAAGAATAATGTGTGACGCGCCGGACTCCTTCGCTTCTTTGAAAGAACGCGATAAAAACGAGGCGAGCCCCTGTTCGACATTTTTCTCAACCGGGATGACATAAACCGATGGGTGATCAGCTTTCGCGTTCAATTGAACCCCTAATAAAGATAATACAAATAAGCCCAATAGAGCAACAGCAATTCCGGTTTTTTTTCGGAACAAGGCAAATATACCCTCCTTCCCGTTTCGTTCTTCTTTATATACGTAACAAATGTACTTTAGTTTCATTTTTTTATGTATAAAAAAAGACATCTCTCTAGGAAAGATGTCTTTTTTCTTGTCAATTAAGATAATTGACTGCTGACAAGTCTGTTAATTACGCTGCCGTCAGCTTTACCTTTTACTTTAGGCATAATAGCACTCATCACTTTGCCCATGTCCGCTTTGGAGCTCGCACCGACTTCAGCGATGGTTTCATTTACGATTGTCTGCAGCTCTTCTTCAGAAAGCTGCTTCGGTAAATAAACTTCTAAAATGTCCAGCTCTTTTTGAACTTTATCTACTAAATCTAAACGATTAGCGTTTGAAAATTCATGGAGGGAGTCTTTACGTTGCTTAAGTTCACGAGATAGGACAGTAAGTTCCTCATCCTCGGTCAAACTGTCTTTCTTAAGCTTAATTGCTTCGTTTTGAAGTGAAGCTTTCACCATTCGAACGACAGTCAGTTTGTCTTTCTCACGGCTTTTCATATACAGCTTCATATCTTGGTTAAGTCGCTCAAGAAGACTCATAAATCCACCCTCTTTTAGAATTTGCGTTTTCTAGCAGCTTCTGACTTTTTCTTGCGCTTTACGCTAGGTTTTTCATAAAATTCGCGCTTTCTTGCTTCTTGCAAAGTACCTGTCTTTGATACACTGCGTTTGAAGCGACGAAGAGCATCTTCAAGCGATTCGTTTTTTCTAACGACCGTTTTTGACATTCTCTTTCCCTCCCTCCGAATACACCAATCGACTACCTTTAAAAAGATACATATATAAACATGTACTTTGACATTATAATATAAGCCATCAGTCAGGTCAACTAAGCGAGCTCACTTTTCCGTCATGAATAAGGCTGCTTGTCTATATAATGATGGAAAGGGGTGTTTCATTTGATGATACTGATTCTCTTTACCGCACTTATCCTGATTTTTTTACTCGGAATGAGCCTGCTCAGGCAGGGGCTGATCGCATTAACGTATTCAAAAATTGAGAAGAGCCTGCTCTTATTTACCGACCACCCTTTGAAAGCTTTTCTCATAAGCATCGTATTCACTGGTTTTCTTCAGAGCAGCTCAGCCTTCATGGTCATTGTCATCGGCTTTGTCAGCGCAGGCGCTTTATCTTTTAAACGGACCATTCCGATGATTCTCGGCACGAATGTCGGCTCCACGTTTACGACGGAGTTTTTAGCCATAAAAATGGATGTGCTCATTTGGGTGCTTTTTATCGGAGGCCTTGTGTTTATCCTCATCCGTAAATATCCGTTCAGACAGATCGGCATAAGCTTCCTCGGTCTCGGCATCATCTTTTTTTGCATCACATGCTTCAGCCGGCTCGCCGTTCCGCTGACAGAAATGAAGGCGGGGGCGGAGGTTTTGCGACATGTGAATGATTCGAGCTGGTCCGCTCTTTTTATCGGTATGATATTGACGGCAATCATTCATTCAAGCTCCGTCTGCATCGGCATTTTGATGAGTTTTATGAACGAAGGGGTGATCGGCATTGAACAAGCGGTCAGCGTCGTTCTGGGATCTAATATCGGGACATGCGTCACGGCCGTCATGGCTGCTGTTTCAGGCGGTTATGCCGCCAGACAGACCGCCGGTGCTCACGTTGTGTTTAATATTCTCGGCGTGCTGCTCGTATTTCCCTTCCTGTCCGCATCAGCAGGTTTTACGGAGCGCCTGTCTGATGATCCCGCGCAGATGATTGCGCATTTCAGCCTGTTATTTAACGTAGTCACCGCCTTATTGTTTCTGCCGTTCACACATTTGTTTTACCGGCTGATTGACAGGCTGATTCCTCCGAAACCGTAAAAAAACCGATGCGGGAAGGCACCGGTTTTTTTATCTGTTATGAAGACATGCGCATGTTCCGGGTCATTTCATCCTCAACGACGCGGACGAATTGTCCTTCGTTATACGGATAGCCCGCTTTTTGAATTTTGACTTTGACAAGTTTGCCGATTACATCTTCCGTGCCTTTGAAGACGACTTTCATGTAATTGTCCGTATAGCCGACGAACATGCCGTCTTCATCAGACTCTTTAAACGCCTCTTCCGGAATGATTTCCAGAACCTCTCCTTCATAATCGGAGGCGTATTCTTTTGCAAGCTGGTCAGACAGCGCGATCAGCTTATGCACCCGTTCGTTTTTCACGTTCTCGTCAACCTGGTCTTCCATTCTGGCCGCAGGTGTTCCGGTGCGTTTACTGTAAGGGAATACGTGAAGCTCTGAAAACTTATGTTCTTTAATGAACCGGTATGTTTCCATAAATTCTTCTTCCGTTTCACCCGGGAAACCGACGATGACATCAGATGTGACGGCCAGACCCGGCAGCGCTTCTTTCAGCTTATTTAAACGGTCCGCGAAAAATTCCATCGTATATTTGCGTCTCATCCGTTTCAGAACGGTGTTTGATCCTGACTGAATCGGGATATGAAGGTGACGGACGATTTTATCAGACGCATCCAGCACTTCAATCACTTCATCAGTGATTTGGCTTGCTTCAATAGATGAAATTCTGATCCGCTTCAGTCCTTCTACACGTGTATCAAGCTCGCGGAGAAGCTTGGCGAAATTATAATCTTTCATATCTTCGCCGTAGCCGCCCGTATGAATCCCCGTCAGGACGATTTCTTTATAGCCGGCATCCACCAGCTGCTGCGCCTGTTTAATGACTTCTTCCGGATCGCGGGAACGAAGCAGGCCGCGCGCCCAAGGGATAATGCAGAACGTACAGAAGTTGTTGCAGCCCTCTTGGATTTTTAACGACGCTCTTGTGCGGTCAGTAAAAGCGGGAACATCCAGCTCTTCAAACACGCGTGCTTTCATAATATTGCCGACGCCGTTGATCGGCTGGCGCTCTTCCCTGTACTGCTCAATGTAACCGAGCATTTTTTCACGATCCTGCGTGCCGACGACGATGTCAACACCCGGGATGGCCATAATTTCTGCCGGAGAGGTTTGCGCATAGCACCCTGTTACGCAGATGACGCCGTCAGGATTTTGGCGGATCGCCCGTCTGATGACTTGACGGCTTTTTTTATCTCCCGTGTTTGTTACCGTACATGTATTAATGACATATACATCTGCTGTCTGTTCGAATTCTTTTCGTTCATAACCCGCATCTTTAAACAGCTGCCAGATTGCTTCTGTTTCATAATGGTTGACCTTGCAGCCAAGGGTATGAAAAGCAACAGTTGCCATTACTGATCACCTCTTAATAACTCTGTATGATAGGAAACTGCGCTTAACGCGTAAAGAGGCGCAGTTTCAGTCCGTAAAATTCTCGGTCCGAGGCCGCATAAGACGGCGCCTTTTTCTGAAAGCTGATGAACTTCAGACTCAGTCAGACCGCCTTCAGGGCCGAATACGATTAAAAGAGACGAACCTTGCGGAAGGCTTTTGAGCTCCGCGGCGAAAGCGCCCGTTTCTCCCTGCTTTGATGACTCCTCGTATGCAACGACACATTTATCGACATTCTCCGCCATTTCAAGCAGCTGCCGGAACGTATGAACGGTTTTCACTTCGGGAATTTCATTGCGGTACGATTGCTCCGCCGCTTCCTTCGCGATTTTCGCCCATCTCTCCCGTTTTTTCTTTGCCTTTTTATCGTCAAGCTTAACGACGGATCTGGCGCCTTGAAAAGGGATGAACATACTTGCCCCCAGCTCGGTCCCTTTTTGGATAATCCATTCAAGCTTATCGCCTTTCGGGAGGCCGCTTGCGATCCTGATCTTCAAAGGCAGTTCACGGTTTTCACCCGTCCACTCAGCAATGCTGCATGATATATGATCTTTAGAAACCTCTTTAAGCAGGCATAACGCTTCATGGCCGTCTTTCGAACAGCAGATAATCCGGTCTCCCGCACTCATTCTCATGACGTTCGCTATATGGTGGACGTCTTCCCCCGTGATTTGAAAATCAGGAGTTTCGTCCATCTCCTGCTTCGTGAGCTCGATAAAATATCGTTGCATACGCTGTGACACCTACTAACTGTTATTTTTTCGCGATGATGCTGACCCAATCTTCCATAGACAGAATTTCTATGATGGTAAAGCCGGCTTTTTCCAACGCTTCTTTTACTTCCTGTTTTTTCTGGCCGATAATGCCTGAAGTAATAAAATGGCCTCCGTCTTTGAGCAGGTCGTACGCCTGTGATGTAAAGCGGAGAATCACTTCAGCCAAAATATTTGCGACAATGACATCATGTTCGCCCGTGATGCCGTCTAACAAATTGTTCTGCTTCACTTCGGCCGTATCACTCACTTTGTTCAATTTCACATTCAGACGCGCGCTTTCAACAGCGACCGGATCAAGGTCATACGCATGAACCGATTCGGCCTCAAGCATGGCGGCCGCGATGCTTAAAATTCCTGAACCGGTGCCGACATCAATGATACGGTCGCCTTTTTGAACGATACGCTCAAGCGCCTGAATGCATAAAACCGTTGTCGGATGCGTTCCCGTACCGAATGCCATACCCGGGTCCATTTCGATAATCAGTTCATCTGTATGAACAGGTGTATACGTTTCCCATGTGGGAACGATCGTGAACTTTTCAGAAATTTTCACAGGATGATAATACTTTTTCCAAGCTGTCGCCCATTCTTCTTCATTAACTTCAGAAATGGTGATTTTGTTTCTGCCCAAATCAATGTCGTACAAAAGCAGATTGTTAATCGTCTCTTTAATGCCGTCCACCGTTTCGCCGAGGAAACTGTTGATCGGCAGATACGCTTTGACAATGACACCCTCATCGGGGTAATCATTGGGGTCGAGCTGGTAGATTTCCCCGTAAACATTCTCACGCTCTTTCATTAAATCAAGCGGATCTTCGATGACAACCCCGCTCGCACCAGCTTCATGCAAAATATTTGAGATGGGTTCGACCGCTTCATGTGTTGTGTGAATGCTGATTTCGGACCATTTCAAAACTACCAACTCCTATCCAATCATTACTCGCCTTTAAATGCGCGTTTTACTTTGTCAAAGAAACTCATTTCTTGTTCATCCGGCAGGTTTCCGCTGACTTCAGCGAACTCGCGGATGATGTCTTTTTGTTTATCTGTCAGATTCGTCGGTGTGACGACGCGGACGACAATGTGCTGGTCGCCTTGTCCGTAGCCCCGGACGTTTTGAACGCCTTTGCCTCTTAATCTGAATTTCGTGCCGGTTTGTGTGCCGGCAGGTATTTTCAATTTCACTTTTCCGTGAAGCGTCGGCACTTCCACTTCGTCTCCGAGTGCCGCTTGGGCAAACGTTAACGGCATTTCGCAATAAATATCGTCTCCGTTGCGCTCAAAGAACTCGTGGGCGCGCACATGGAATACGACAAACAGATCTCCCGCAGGCCCTCCGTTTACGCCCGGTTCACCTTGGCCCGGAACGCGCAGCTGCTGTCCGTCATCCACACCGGCAGGAATCGTGACATTGATTTTTTTCCGTTTTTTCACTTTGCCCGTGCCGCCGCAGTCAGAACACTTGTTTTTGATGATTTTTCCTGTTCCTTCACAGTGGTGGCAGACTCTTCGGTTAACCACTTTGCCAAACGGCGTGTTCTGTTCGACGTTCAGCTGGCCTGAACCTCCGCAGTGCGAGCACGTATCCGGCTTTGTTCCCGGCTTCGCGCCAGACCCTTTACATGTTTCGCAATTCTCTTCGCGCGGAATTTCAATGATCGTTTCTTTTCCGAAAGCCGCGTCTTCAAATGACAGGGTCATTGTATACTGCAGATCCGCGCCTTGCCGCGGCGCATTCGGGTCACGGCGTCTCGTGCCGCCTCCGAAGATGCTTGAGAAGATGTCATCGAAACCGAAGCCGCCGAAGTCTCCGCCGCCTCCGAAACCGCCGCCGAATCCCTGGTTAGGGTCTGTATGGCCGAATTGGTCATATTGAGCGCGTTTTTGGTCGTCTGAGAGCGCTTCGTACGCTTCTTTTACCTCTTTGAATTTTTCATCTGCTCCGGATTCTTTATTGATATCAGGATGATATTTTTTTGAAAGCTTCCGATAGGCTTTTTTGATTTCATCCTTTGAAGCGCTCTTACTTACCCCAAGCACTTCATAGTAATCACGCTTACTCATCTCGCTTCACTCTCCCGAATTTCTCACATAAATTAGATTGTATCATTTCGAATTATGTTTTTTCAATTCCTTTTATCCCGGGCAAGAAAAAAAGTCAAAGCCAAGAGATGCCTGACTTTGACTTTCTGTCTGTTGAATCAGAATATGCTGTGTGTTCTTCCGCCTATAGCCATGCGGGAAAGAACTTATTTTTTCGTTTCGTCGTCTTTTACTTCTTCGTATTCCGCATCGACAACGTTGTCGTCCGCTTTTTTGCCTTCAGCGTTTGCTCCGCCTTCAGCCTGCTGCGCTTTTGCAGCTTCTTCATAAAGCTTCATAGAAAGCTCTTGAACGATTGTTTGAAGCTCATCTTTTTTCGCTTTGATGTCTTCAATTTCGTTTTTCTCGATAGCGGCTTTCAGCGCGTCTTTCGCGTCGTTTGCTTTTTTCACTTGCTCTTCGTCCACTTTGCCTTCCAGATCTTTTAATGTTTTTTCCGTTTGGAACACAAGCTGGTCAGCTTCGTTGCGGACTTCGATTTCTTCTTTTCTCTTCGCATCAGCGTCAGCGTTTTCTTCCGCTTCTTTTACCATGCGTTCGATCTCATCATCAGAAAGACCTGAAGAAGATTTGATAGTAATGTTTTGTTCTTTTCCTGTGCCTAAGTCTTTCGCTCTTACGTTTACGATACCGTTTTTGTCAATATCGAAAGAAACTTCGATTTGCGGTACGCCGCGCGGTGCCGGCGGGATATCAGTAAGCTGGAAGCGGCCGAGCGTTTTGTTGTCGGCAGACATCGGGCGCTCACCTTGAAGCACGTGAATGTCAACAGCCGTTTGGTTGTCAGCAGCGGTTGAGAATACTTGAGACTTGCTCGTCGGAATTGTCGTGTTGCGGTCGATCAGTTTCGTGAACACGCCGCCCATTGTTTCAATACCGAGAGAAAGCGGTGTAACGTCAAGAAGAACAACGTCTTTTACGTCTCCCGTGATGACGCCGCCTTGAATCGCTGCACCCAGCGCTACAACTTCATCAGGGTTTACGCCTTTATGCGCTTCTTTACCCGTTTCTTTTTTGATTGCTTCCTGTACGGCAGGAATACGTGTTGATCCGCCGACAAGGATAACTTTGTCGATTTCGCTTGCAGAAAGATCCGCATCTTGAAGAGCCTGACGGACAGGAGCCATTGTGCGCTCAACAAGGTGAGCGGAAAGCTCTTCGAATTTAGCGCGGGTCAGTGTCAGCTCAAGGTGAAGCGGACCTGCTTCTCCCGCCGTGATAAACGGTAAAGAAATTTGTGTGGATGATACGCCGGAAAGATCTTTTTTCGCTTTCTCAGCCGCATCTTTCAAACGCTGAAGCGCCATTTTGTCTTTTGAAAGATCAATGCCGTTTTCTTTTTTGAATTCTGCTACGAGATGATCGATGATGACTTGGTCAAAGTCGTCCCCGCCAAGACGGTTGTCACCGGCAGTTGAACGGACTTCAAACACGCCGTCGCCAAGTTCAAGAACAGATACGTCAAACGTACCGCCGCCAAGGTCGTAAACAAGAATTGTTTGGTCTTCGTCCGTTTTATCAAGTCCGTATGCAAGCGCTGCTGCAGTCGGCTCGTTGATAATACGCTCTACTTCAAGACCGGCGATTTTACCGGCATCTTTTGTCGCTTGGCGCTCTGCATCGTTGAAGTATGCAGGAACCGTGATAACGGCTTTTGAAACTGTTTCGCCGAGGTAGCTTTCAGCATATGCTTTCAGATGCTGAAGGATAATAGCTGACACTTCTTGAGGCGTGTAGTCTTTTCCTTCGATTTCCACTTTATAGTCAGTACCCATATGGCGTTTGACAGACATGATTGTGTTAGGATTTGTGATTGATTGGCGTTTCGCCACTTCCCCTACTTGGCGCTCGCCGTTTTTAAATGCAACGACTGACGGAGTCGTACGGTTTCCTTCAGCGTTGGCGATGACTGTAGGCTCTCCGCCTTCAAGCACTGCCACACATGAGTTTGTCGTACCCAAGTCAATTCCGATTACTTTACTCACTTTGAATTACCTCCTGCTATGTAGTTATTGATTCACTTTTACCATTGAAGGACGGATGACGCGATCCTTCAGTTTGTAGCCTTTTTGCAGTTCTTCGATAACAATATTGCTGCCGAAGTTTTCATCTTCCACCTGCATGACGGCTTGGTGAAGGTTCGGATCAAATTCCTGACCGACAGCTTCGATGGCTTCAACGCCTTCTTTTTCAAGTGCGTCCATCAGCTGGCGGCGGACCATTTCCATACCTTGCAGCAAGCTTTTTGTCTGCTCGCTTTCAGCTTCTACCTGTAGCGCCCGTTCAAAGTTATCGAGAGCCGGAAGGATTTCCGTTACGACGTTTTGAGAACGGTATTTCTGAGCAGCTTCCATTTCAAGGCGGCTGCGTCGTTTATAGTTTTCAAAGTCTGCTTGAACACGCAAAAGCTTGTTTTCTTTTTCATCAAGCAAACCCTGCAATTCATCAATTTGGTGCTGAAGGGTTTCTTCCTGACCTGCCGTTTCTTCATGCTGCTCTTGTGAAGCGGCTTGTTCTGCCTGTTCTGTCACTTCTTCTTGTTCTGCTGCTTCAACCTGTTCTGCGGTTTGTTTTTCTTCTGACATTGTGTTCACCTCCCTCAAATGCTGTAAAAAGATGACTGAAAATGATTGCCAAAATTCCCTTATTCATCATACAAACTTGTGAATGCTTTTGACAAGTCCGAAGTCACGTGCTGCAGCAGGCTGACGACTCTTGAATAATTCATGCGCGTCGGCCCGATAATGGCGATTGATCCGATCTGTTTCGTATCAACTGTATAGGTGGCTGTGATTAAGCTGCAGTTTTCCATTTCTTCGTAGTCGTTTTCTTTCCCGATTTTGATTGAAATCCCGGCTTTTGATGACTGAAACAGCTTCAGAACATCCTGCTCTTTTTCAATTAAAGATAAGAGCGAGCGGACCCTTTCAATATCATGGAACTCCGGCTGATTCAGCATGTTGATCTTTCCGCCGAAAAACAATTTCTCAACGTGGGCCGCCGGATGGAATGTGGAGCGGAGCGATTCAAGTATGCTGTCATAGTTAGCGATATGCTGCCTTAAATATGTGACAACCTCTTTGAAAATGCGCTCATTCAGTTCGTCCATCGGCACGCCCGCTAATCGATCGTTTAGTATATTGACCAGTTTTTCAATATCGGCCAAATCCACTTTAGCCGGGAAATTGATGGTGCGGTTTTCGACATGCCCCGTATTCGTGACGAGGATGGCGACCGCCTTATCCGGCTGGATCGGAACGATTTGAATCTGTTTAAGATAGTTCTCGCTCAGCGTCGGCCCGAGGACAATCGATGTGTAGTTTGTCAGGTCGGACAGGATTTGCGCTGATTTTTGGACTGTTTTTTCCAGCTCGAAGATTTTTTCTTTAAATATCGAGTGAATTAAATCCAGATCGGTTTTTGTCAGCTTGACGGGTGACAGCAAATGATCGACATAATACCTGTACCCTTTTTCCGACGGAATCCGTCCTGAGGATGAATGGGTTTTTTCAATAAAGCCCAATTCCTCCAAGTCAGCCATCTCGTTTCTGATCGTTGCAGAGCTGAATGTAATCTCGTCTTTTTTTGAAAGAGTTCTTGATCCTACAGGCTGCGCTGATTGTATAAAATCATTAATAATCACTTGCAGGATCAACAGCTGACGATTTGTTAACATCATCATCACCCCTGTTAGCACTCAAGGTCAGCGAGTGCTAATTCTATATCAAAAGTAACAAACCAAAAGAAAAATGTCAATTATAACTCACCCAAAAAAGCGCCAAAAACCTCATTTCCTAATAATTTGCCCTCATGCGTTAATGCAACCGATTCTTCCGTGTCACAGATCAGGCCTTTTTCGGTTAAATCTTTGAGAACATCGGGAAACAGTTCGTCGACCGAGCGTCCGAATTTATCGAGAAAAGCTTGCTTTTGTACGCCGGACATTTTTCTGAGACCGAGGAACATTTCTTCTTCAATCTGCTCCTCACGTGTCACCTCGTGCGTGTCACGGTAAGGCAGCCCCTTTTCTTCGATGAGCTGCATGTAATGTTTCACAGGCCCGGCGTTGACGGTGCGCGTGCCGCTGATATATCCGTGAGCGCCAGCGCCAAAACCGAAATACTCTTCATTGCTCCAATACGTCAGATTATGCTGCGATTCGTATCCGGGCTTTGCAAAGTTACTGATCTCGTATTGACGGATGCCCGCTTCACTCATCTGCCTCATGACCGTTTCATACATCTCGGCCTCTTGTTCTAGCGCCGGGAGATGCAGGCGGCCTTTTTGCATTAAATTATAAAACACCGTTTTCGGCTCTACGATCAGCGAGTAAACGGAATAGTGCTCCGCATCAAGAGACAAAGCCGTTTTGACGGAATTGTCAAGATCGGCCAGCGTCTGACCCGGCAGGCCGAACATCAAATCGAGACTGATGTTGTCGAAGCCGAGAGCCCTCGCACGTTCAAAGGAAGTGAATACGTCCTTTTGTTTATGCACTCTGCCGATTTTTTGTAAAAGCTCATCTTCAAAGGTTTGAACACCGAAGCTCAGCCGGTTGACACCGGCATTTTTCATGATTTTTAATTTTTCCGGGGACAAATCATCCGGATTCGCTTCCGCGGCAAATTCTATGAGTCCGTCAGAAGGCTTCAGCACGCGGTGAATGGAATCCATCAATTTTTCCAGCTGGACGGGTGAGAGCGATGTCGGCGTGCCTCCCCCGATAAAAATCGTACGGAGATCAGGGCGTCCCGTCCGTTCTATTGTATTTATCATTTCCTTTTCGAGTGAGTTTAAGTACTCATCGACAGGCTGGCTCTGAATAAAATATTTATTGAAATCGCAATAGTGGCAGATATGCTCACAAAACGGGATATGAATATAAGCTGATTTCATTTTGAAACACCTTCTTCTTTACAGAAAGAAGCCGCAGTGCGGGACTGCGGCGGCTTCCGTTATTTTTTCGGGCTGTCATCCATTTTAAGAACGGCCATAAACGCTTCCTGCGGCACTTCTACTGAGCCGACCTGCTTCATCCGGCGTTTTCCTTCTTTTTGTTTTTCAAGAAGCTTCCGTTTCCGCGAGATGTCTCCTCCGTAACATTTTGCAAGGACGTTTTTCCGCATGGCCTTAATGGTCGAGCGGGCCACGATTTTCTGTCCGATCGCTGCTTGAATCGGTACTTCAAAGTGCTGGCGCGGAATAAGTTCTTTTAGTTTTTCCACAATTACTTTTCCGCGTTCGTACGCGTAATCGCGATGCACGATAAATGACAGCGCGTCGATTTTTTCTCCGTTCAGCATAATGTCCATCTTGACAAGTTTAGACGGTTTGTAGCCGATCAGTTCGTAATCAAAGGACGCGTAGCCTT
The DNA here is from genome assembly GCF_032461585.1 of Bacillus sp. IS1. NCBI lineage: Bacteria > Bacillati > Bacillota > Bacilli > Caryophanales > Bacillaceae > Bacillus > Bacillus sp. IS1. The sequence continues at coordinate 1,512,293 of NZ_JAWCWR010000001.1, forward strand.
TTGTGCTTGATTTCAGCTGATCAAAAAACTCATAGACGATTTCCGCTAATGGCATGTCATAGACAATGCTGACACGATTTGCGTCTAAATATTGCATGTCGATAAAATTGCCGCGTTTTCCTTGGCAAAGCTCCATCACCGCACCGACATAATCGTTCGGCACCATCATTGTCGCTTTTACATACGGCTCCTCGATTCTTTCGATCTTTTGCGGGTCAGGCATGTTGGACGGGTTGTCGACAACAACCTTTTCGCCGTCTGTCATATACACATCATAGATAACACTCGGTGCCGTTGTGATCAGGTCGATTTTAAACTCACGCTCAATCCGCTCCTGAATGATTTCCATGTGAAGCATACCTAAAAATCCGCAGCGGAAACCGAATCCGAGCGCTTGGGATGTCTCTGCTTCATATTGAAGCGATGAGTCATTCAGTTCAAGCTTCTCAAGAGCTTCCCTTAAATCGTTGTATTTGGCCGTATCGATCGGATACAAACCGCAATACACCATCGGGTTCAGCTTGCGATATCCAGGCAATGCTTCGGCAGCCTGATTGGCCGCGCTTGTTATCGTGTCACCGACGCGTGTGTCACCGACATTTTTGATCGCAGCAGTTAAAAAGCCGACATCGCCGACGGTCAGTTCATCTGTCGGAGTTGCTTTCGGCGTGAACACACCGACTTCTGTCACTTCAAACTCTTTTCCGGTTGCCATCATTTTAATTTTCTGGCCCGGTTTGACCGTTCCTTCTACGACTCTGATATACGCGACGACTCCGCGGTACGCGTCATAAAGCGAGTCAAAGATGAGCGCTTTCAGCGGAGCTTCCGGATCTCCCGCAGGAGCCGGCACTTTTTCTACGATCTGCTCTAAAATGTCTTCGATGCCGATGCCCGCTTTCGCTGAAGCGAGGACGGCGTCTGAAGCGTCAAGGCCGATAACGTCCTCAACCTCTTGACGCACACGTTCTGGCTCTGCGCTCGGAAGATCGATTTTATTAATGACAGGAAGAATCTCAAGATCATTATCAAGCGCCAGATAGACGTTCGCCAATGTCTGCGCTTCTATTCCCTGAGCCGCATCAACAACGAGAATCGCGCCTTCACAGGCAGCCAGGCTTCGCGATACTTCATATGTAAAGTCGACGTGTCCGGGCGTGTCGATGAGATGGAATATATATTCTTCTCCGTCTTTTGCTTTGTATTTCAGCTGAACGGAATTTAATTTGATGGTAATTCCCCGTTCGCGTTCAAGGTCCATTGAATCAAGCAATTGTTCTTTCATTTCCCGCTGGGTGATCGCCGATGTTTTTTCTAAAATCCGATCCGCCAAGGTCGATTTGCCGTGGTCTATGTGGGCGATGATGGAGAAATTCCGGATTCTTGACTGCCTCTCTAAACGCTTTTCTTTATCTGTCACAATCTATCACTCCTACTATTAAACGCAAAATACACTAGCTTAGATTATATCAATAGGATTGTAAACATTCAATTAAAACAAGAAAGAGAAAAGCTTCCTTTAAGGAATCATCCGCTTTTCTCTTCATCAATGCTAACGGTTCAGTTTCGAAACCCACTCATACATCGCCTGCGCCGAGTCCGTCACGGTATTTGAAAGGGTTTCTCCGGCTTTTGAAAACAGGTTGAAGGTTTCCGCCTGTTCCAGCTGTTTTTGTTTTTCTTCCAGATCTTTCGCCGTAACGGTTTGCCCCAAAATGGAAGCTTCTTTTTCCTGTCCTTCTCCGCCGCCGAGCGTGAATGCTCCTTTTAAGGAGGGATCTTTGTATCCTTTCATATCAAGCATTCCGCTGTTTGCCTGCTGCATGCCGAACAAAACGCCGAAAAACATGACAATGGCGATCAGCAGGCATTTGCCGGTAAAACGGATCATTTGAATCACCTGATTTCTATTGTTTTTTCTTCTCTCCTGATTGTGAGCTGACCTTTTCTGCATCCCAGTACAGTTCGCTGAACACATCGGCCACGGCATCTGATGCGCGCCTCAGTTCTTCAAGATTGTTATCCACGCCCCCGAATTCCAGCAGAAGCGACCGATCGTTTAAATCTTGGTTGTATACTCCATTATCTCCCGGAGAGCCTTTTGATAAAACACCGACGCTTAAGCCGGGGTATTTTTTCTCCATCAGCTTATGAAGTTCACTTGCGAGTTTATAGTTTTCTTCAAAATTAGCGCTTTTTTTGCCGACGACGATGGCGACTCTGGCATAGCTTTTTCCTTTAATGTCGGCTGTCGTATTTTTCTTGCGGCGGGAATCCCGGTGAATGTCTATGGTATATTGCAGGTTTTTATTTTTGGCGAGCGCGCTTTTTACGACCGGCCTTGATTCGTCGTAGCTTCGCGCATAATTTAAGCCGTCTTTGTTCAGGCGGGCCTGAATGTCGGTTTTATCTACGGTCGCTCCTACACCTTGCGCTTCAAGCGCTTTTCCGAACATATCTCCGACAAGCGTGACATTGGCCTTCGAATGGCGGGCGTTATCCGGATTTGTTTCCCCCTTTAACAGAGGAAGATAGGATTCGGTATTATGAGTGTGGTAAATAAAAACGACTTTTTTGCTGCCTGTTGAATGTTTCGGCGGCGCCGTTTCCTCTTTTTTCGTTTTGTTTTCGATTTCTGCCAGGTTCACTTCTTTTTCTTTTTCCATCACCTTTGACGGCGGCGGAGATTCAGCCGGCATATTCGTATAATCCGTCCCCTGCCCCGCCAGAAGGATCTCCGTATCGTATTGGGCAAATCCCGGCAGCTCACGTCCCAAGAAACTCCGCGGGTCTTCCATATTAATGCTTGTCGCCAGTTTTAAGGAAAGCCGGGACAGCTGAAAAGAGTCTTTTTCAGGAAGCTCTGAGGCGAAATAATGATTTTCCATGCCGAGGAGGTGTGCAAACGCGTCACCCGGAAGTTCTCCGGCAATTCCGTGAAGAGAATCCGAAGAAAGCCTCAGTTCAGGGCGAAGCGATGTGAGCACACCCGATAATACGAAAATAACGATAAGGCTTGTCATAAACAAAAACATGCCCTTGAGCGCATTTCCACCGTTTACTGCAACGACAATTTGACGGTTTCTGCGTTTTTTTCTCATGATTTGAATCCCTCCAGCGCTTGTCTAGTAATTACTCTATGAACAAGCTAGAGGAGGTAGAACCATTTTAATGATTATAAGAACCTTTGTTATCTTGTGACACTTTTTCATGAAGGGCGGTGTTTAACCCGTTTGCAAGCACATTCGCCATATCATCAATAAAGGTGTCAATCTCCTTCGGCGTGACCATCAGATTATGGCCGAGCGGAGAAAGCACTTCGTGAATCAGCTGGCGTTTTTCGTTTTCGTCCAGCGTGCCGACAATACCGAGAAAGGATTGGCGTTCTTTTTCTCCGGGAAGGTCTTCGTCTGTCAGCACCTTCTTTTTGCCGAAGTTCATTCCGGCGGGCACCAGAGATCTTGACGGGCTGTCATCTTTCATCTCTCTGCCGAAATGTTTTAAAATATAATCCACCGTATCGCTTGCGATCGTAACCGCATCAACGACAGTCGGTACCCCGATTGCGATGACGGGGATGCCGAGCGTCTCCTTGCTTAATTCTTTTCTCTTATTGCCGACGCCTGATCCCGGGTGAATGCCCGTATCAGAAAATTGGATGGTCGTGTTCACCCTTTCAACGGCTCTTGCCGCAAGAGCGTCTACCGCGATCACAAAATCCGGCTTTGATTCTTTGATCACACCTTGAATAATATCGCTCGTTTCAATTCCCGTTAAACCCATCACACCGGGAGCAAGCGCGCTGACCGGCCTGTACCCTTCCTGCACATTTTCCGGCTGAAGCCTGAACAAATGCCTTGTCACAAGAAGGTTTTCGGTCACGAGAGGGCCGAGCGCATCCGGCGTCACATTCCAGTTGCCCAGACCGACGATCAAACAGCTTGCATCCTTTGGAATCTTTAATGCCGACAGATAGGCGGAAAATTCCTCGGCAAACACTTCTGTTACTTTTTCCTGCATCTCAGAGTCGTGTTCCCGAACCCCTTGAGCCTCGATCGTGACATAGCGCCCCTGCTTTTTCCCCGATAGCTCGGCGCCTTCTTTGGTAATATCGACGGTTCTGACTTTAATGCCGCCCTTGTCGCGTTCTTTTTCAATAAACCCGTTTATTTCTTTTTTCTGACCGGCTTGTCCGTCTTTTACCGCCTGTTTCGTTTCTACCGCTAAATCCGTCCGTATCAGAAATTGATTGACATCCAGTTCGTTGTTTTTCACAGGGAAGACCTCCTTCAATCATCGTGGTACATAGTGTGGCCATTTACAAAACGAATCATGCGAATTTACCCATCAACGAAAAATACTTTACATTTATATTGCAATCTAAAGTTCTGTTTGATAGAATACAATTTGTTCTATTGTGAAGAAGATTTAACCTTAAGACACTGTGCTACAGGTTGTATCTTAGGAGGTGAAACACATGCCAAACATTAAATCAGCGATTAAACGTACAAAAACAAACAACGAACGCCGCGCTCATAACGCGACAATCAAATCTGCTATGCGTACTGCAATCAAACAAGTTGAAGCTTCTGTTGCTAACAACGAAGCGGATAAAGCGAAAACTGCTCTTTCTGAAGCAGCGAAACGCATTGATAAAGCAGTGAAAACAGGTCTTGTACACAAAAATGCCGCAGCTCGATACAAATCTAGACTTGCGAAACAAGTGAACGGACTTTCTGCATAATACAAAAACGATCCCTTTAACGGGGATCGTTTTTTTCATTCAGTCCGGAGAAGCTCAAGGAGAAAGAGCTCCAGCAAGAGCTGCTTGTCCTTTTTCCCCGTTTTCATTTCATAATCCATCACTGCGAGTCTTTCTATAATACGCCGCAGCTCTTCTTCAGAAAAAAGCCTCGCCTGATCCATCGCCAGCTTTACCCGGAAGGGGTGCACCTTTAAGTTGGAAGCGATTTGCTTTTGGCCGTATCCTTGTCCCGCAAAATACTTCGTCTGCATAATCAGACGGAATTGGTTGGCGATCAGCGCCATAATTTTGATCGGTTCTTCGTTTTGTTTTAAAAGATCATAAAATATTTGAAGACTTTCCGTCCGTTTTCGGTTCACGATTTTGTTGATCAGCTCAAAAATATTCTGCTCCAAACTTCTTGCGACGAGCTCCCGGACATCTTCAAGTGTGATCTCATGTCTGTCACCGGTGTAGGCGGAGAGTTTTTGTATTTCCTGATATATGGAAGACAGATGGCCGTTTGCAAGCAGAACCAAATGCTCGGCAGCTTCTGTATCGATCATTTTATTTTCGGATTTCGCCAGATTAATCGTAAAATCAGTCGTCTCCTTTGCATTCAGCTCCTTAGCTTCAATCATAAGGGCTTTTTGCTTCAGCGCTTTCGTCAGCTTTTTCCGTTCGTCCAGTTTCTCATACGGAGCCACAATCACAAAGACCGTGTAAGGCGCAGGCTCCTTCAGATAAGTCTCCAGAGCGGCTGTATTATGCTCTATTTTTTCTTTCTTTTTTTCCCCTGTTAAAAAAGACGGATTTTTTACGATGACCAGCCGCTTCTCTCCCATAAACGGAAACGTTTCCGCATCGGTTACGGCCTGGTCAAGCGGATCTTCTTCAAGATCAAAAACAGACAGGTTAAAATCTTTTGTCTCCTCATCAACGACAGCTTGTCTGATCCGGCTGACAGTTTCTTGGAGCAGATACGTTTCTTTTCCGTATAAACAATAAACGGAGCGGACATCCCCTTTTTTCAGGGCTTTCCAAACATCAAATACCATGATCGTATGACTTCCTCTCTTTCTTGATCCCCTTCTATCCTAAATTGAGTTCGGCAAATAGTAAAGAGGAAGCTTTAAGGACAGCTTCCTCATTTATAATAAACGCCTGATTCACAAGCTCCCGGGTCTGCTTGTAAAAAGGCGATAATCACAAGAACAGAAAACGTTACCATCACTTCTAGATTTTTCAAAACAATTCCAGTATACTTAGGGAAGTCAGGAGGGATGAAATTGAATGATTTTGAAAAAAACGTTCAAAGCAAACGAAATGATGCTGTTGACTCAGCTGTCGGTTTTGTCGTGTCCTTCGGATTTTTCGCCTTTTTGTTCGTGATGGCAACAGCCATCCATCTTATCGGCTCTTAGCCGCATTCCGGGCTGCTGTCAATCGGCAGTCTTTTTTACTTCTTGCGCCCTGGTTTCTTCTATATCATATGGAGGGAAGACGGAAAACGTTCCGGCGCCTTTTTTAAATCTGTATTGAATCGTTCCGCTGATATCGGTGCGAAGCACATTGACAGAGTACGCCTTCAAACGAGCCAGCACTTCTTCATGCGGATGATGGTATCGATTCTCTTTTCCTGCTGAAATCAGCGCCGCTTCCGGCTGAAGCTGTTTCAAAAAGGCTTCACTCGTTGAACTTTTGCTGCCGTGATGACCCGCCTTCAATATATCAGCCTTCAGATTCGGATACGTTTTCAGCACTTCCGTTTCGCCGTCCGATTCTAAATCTCCCGTCAAAAGCCAGCTCACTCCGCTTAAAACCGTCCAAAGCACCAGTGACGAATCATTTTTACTCCTTCCGTCAGACGACTCCGGAGACAGCACCTGAAACTGAAGATCACCGGCTGTAATGGTGTCGCCCCGCTTTGCTTCGGCAACGGGAATGTTGTTTTCTTTCGCCATATTTAATATGTTCTGATCTTTCGGTTCTTTTACGAATCCCACGGGGACAATTAACCGTTTGACTCTATGATTTTTGATTAACACTCCGGCTTCTCCGATGTGATCTTGATCCGCATGGGTTAAAATCAGCGCATCCAGCTTTTTCACCCCTTTTCCGTTTAAAAACGGAATCAAAACCTTCTCGCCGATAGAATACGGGTGGCGTTTTTCTTTCCATGATTCTCCGGGATAAGCAATCACTCCCCCTGTATCAACCATTACGGTCCCTTTGCGGTGCGGCGCGCTTATAAACAGTGAGTCTCCCTGCCCGATATCAAGCATATCCGCTTCTCCCCATGGACTGAAATACGGACGGCATATTAAATAAGCCAAAACCGCGCAGAAAAAAAGAACCGATTTCCTGAGTTTTAAAAAACCTCCCTTTTCCAAAGCCGCAAAAAGAGTAAAAACGGAAACCGCAAGCAGAAGAAGGGAAACAAAGTCAGGCTTTGACACAATCATAGTAAATAAATCAACGGATGCCGCATATGTAATGAAATCATGTACAGGCTTCATCACAAGGTCGAACATATCAAACAAACATTCTCCCATCTGCCCTGAAAGTAAAAGAAGAAGGAAACCGATGACAGAAACCGGAATGACAAATAACGTATAAAATGGCACCATCACCATATTCATCGGAAAACTGACAAGTGAAATTTGCTGAAAATGATAGAGAAGAAACGGAAGTGAGCTGAGCTCCGCAATGAATGAAGCCATCGCAAGCCCGGCAAGTCTGCTTTTCCCTGCTTTCTTTAAAATGGAGGATGACAGAATTAAAGAGGCGCTTACCGCAAAGGAAAGCTGGAAGCCCGCCTGCCAAAGGAAGTAAGGATTAAACAGCAGGAGCAGCAGATAAGACAGGGACAATGCAGCGGAGGAATGAATGCCGCGTTTAACAAGAGTTCCGGCGATATAAAATCCCAGCATGAGGGATGCGCGCAATACGGATGGGGCGGCACCGCTCAGCAGCGTATACACCGGCAAAAACAACATCAGCAAAATTCCCGCTTTTTCTCTTGTCAGCCCGATTCTGATCAGAGCATAAAATAATCCCGCCGTAATAAGACCGACATGCATTCCGGAAATCGCCATTAAATGAACGACTCCCAAATTTTGATATGCACTCAGTATATCGTCCTCTATAGAAAATCTTTCACCTAAGGTCAGCGCTTCAACAATTCCGGCGGAAGATTCAGGCACGTGATTCCGAATGATCGAAATCAAATTTTTTCTGATGTTCAGCAGTTTAAACAGCGGCTGTTTGGATTTTTCACACTGCTGAATGGAAGTCACGGAAAATAACCAGTGAATCTGCTGAGAGTAAAGATATTCATTATAATCAAAACCTCCGGGAACCGTCGCATGTGCAGGCTGCTCCAGAGAACCTGTAAACGTGCAGCGCATCCCCGGTTCAAGCTGTTCAATGAGTCTCTTTTCCTCAAGAGACCGGATTTTGTACGAAGCCGCCCATTTTTCCTTGTCATGTGTACGGATAACGGCTGACATTTTCGCTCCGTCAACCTTCGGAATGTTAGTGATGACGACCTGTTCAGTATAACTGCCGGCCTGATACCGCGTTACATTCGCAGCGTCACAAACCGTATAAAGAAAGAAATAAAGACAAAAAGAAACGAGGCAGACGATAACCGGAGCATTCTGCTTTGTTTTTACAATAATAAAGAGAAGATACAGAAGAAAAAGGAGCAGAACCCAGAAGACATGAGCGGCGGCAATTCCCGCAGTTGCAGAAACCGCCGCCAGAGGCAGAAGAAGGTATTTATATTTCATTTATACGTAACTGGTAAACAGCTCATTGGCCTGTTCATGAATTTTTTTCAGTTCATCTGCCTTAACCCCCGCATCAGATAATTGCTGAATCAGACCTGCTACAAAAGACAATTTTTCGCGGTTTTTCAGATCGATGATCATTTCATCAAGTTCGACCTGCTCCACCTTGACTCCGGCTTGGCTGAACAGCTCTTTTGCATAAGGCTGTGTTTTGTAATCTTCGGCATAATAAACCGTTTTGATACCTGCCTGAATAATTGATTTACAGCATTGAATACAAGGATAATGCGTCACATAAATTTCGGCGCCCTCCGTCGGAACACCGAACTTAGAACATTGCAGAATCGCATTCATCTCTGCATGTATGGTCCGCTGGCAATGATTATCTATTAAAAGGCATCCTTCATCAGCGCAATGGACGCCTCCGGCAATTGAGCCGTTGTATCCGCCGGCGATCATCCGCTTGTCTCTGACTACGGTTGCCCCGACTGACAGTCTCGGACATGTGCTTCTCAGCGCCAGCAAATGGCTTTGCGCCATAAAATATTGATTCCATGAGATTCGTTCCACAAGTGTTCCCTCCAAAAAGTCTTGTTGCTTTTCTAAGTTTACATAGATTTAAGCAAAACCGTCAATTCACTTTACCGTAATGGAAGTTTTTATCCGCTCAAATGACTTTTCTCCAAAGCCTGATACATTCATCAAATCTTCAGCAGTCTGAAACCGTCCGTTTTCTTCTCGGTAGGCGATAATCGCTTCCGCTTTTTTCTGCCCCACCCCGGAAACCGCCTGAAGTTCGTCCAGAGATGCCGTATTGATATTGACAGCTGCATTCTCCTTTTCACCCGCTGTTGTTTTCGGGCGATTCTCCTCTTCGCCTTCACTCGGAATATAAACAATCGTCCCGTCCTGCAGCTGCTCTGCTAAATTAACATTCAATTCATCCGCCTTTTTCTTCAGGCCGCCGGCTTTTTCAATGGCTTGCGTCACTCTGTCTCCCGCTTCCATTTCATACACGCCGGGATTTCGGACCGCGCCTTTCACATCAATCATAATCTTATCGTCTGCGGTGTCTTTTTTGTCCGCGACGGATGCTGAGGCTGTTTGGCCGAGCACGGACTGCTGTTTGACCGGCTCTTCCTTTTCAGAACGAAACAGCCAAATACAGATAAAAACCGCTCCTGCAGCAAGACAAGCGCCCAGAATTTTCAGGTTCCGCCGCAGCCGCTCCGTCATCATCGCTTTCGTCATATTGCATTGCCTCCCCGCATAAGGTTTAGAGGATTAAGGGAAAAAGGAGGGGAATTCATTGAAAATAGGCTTTATCGGCACCGGAAACATGGGAACGATCCTGATTGAATCGTTTATCGAATCAAACGCTGCCGATCCCTCACATATCACCATCACAAACAGAACAATCGAAAAAGCATTAAAACTAAAAGAACGTTTCAGAGGCATCCATGTCACCGAGGATCAGGAAAAGCTCGTACAGGAAAATGAAATAATATTCATTTGTGTAAAACCGCTGGATATATATCCTTTGCTGAAGAAACTCACACCGCATTTACGGAAAGATCACATTTTAATCTCCATTACCAGTCCCGTTCAGACGGATCAGATTGAACATACGGTTCCGTGTCAGACGGTCCGCGTCATTCCGAGCATTACGAACCGCGCCTTGGCCGGCGTCTCGCTTGTTACGTTCGGCAAAAGCTGCAGCGAGTCTGCAAAAGTGGATATTGAAACGCTGTTCACTCATATCTCAAAACCTGTAGAAATCAGCAGCGGCATTACAAGAGCGGCGTCAGACATTGTCAGCTGCGGGCCCGCTTTTATGAGTTATCTCGTTCAGCGCTTTATTGACGCGGCAGTGGAAGAAACGGGCATCACCAAAGAAGAAGCAGTAATTATGTCGACGGAAATGCTTGTCGGTCTCGGAAAGCTTCTTGAAACAGGGCATTACACGCTTCCCGCCTTGCAGGAAAAAGTATGCGTAAAAGGCGGCGTCACCGGAGAAGGACTGAAGGCTCTCGAAAGCGGTGTTCAGGATATGTTCAACCGTGTCTTTCAGCGTACACATGACAAATACGATGAAGATATATCGTTAGTGAAGAAGCAATTTCACGTGTAACTGAGTATGCCATAAAGTGCTTTACCGCGCCAATCGAAAAAAATGCATTTTAAAAACCATCGTTCCGTTTAAACGATGGTTTTTGGTTTGCCTGCCGTGAAGAAAAGACGTTCAGACTCTGTTGAAGGAGGCCGGTCTGTAAAATCAGCCGTCACCTTCTTCAGTTCAAATCCGGTCTCTGCAAGCATTTGTTCATATTCTTCAATGTAAAATGTTTTTTGCTCATGCGTCTCGTCATAGCGGTCATAAGATTGTCCGTTCCATACGAAAAAGGACATATCATGGATGACAGAAAGCTCTTCATCGCCGGCAAAGCTTTGCCAGATATAGCTGATCTGCTCATCCTGATCCGCATGGGTGCTGTCCGGAAAAAGCTCCGTCATTTTAAATGGGGAATGGACGTCAAACAGAAGCAGGCCGCCCTCCTTCAAAACTTGAAAAACACTTTTGAAGGTGCTTAAGACATCATTTTTCGTTTTTAAGTAATTTAGGGAATCAAAGCAGATGACTACAGCATCAAACTGTTCTTCAAAACCGGAAAGCTCTCTCATATCCTGCTGGAGAAAAAGAATCGGCTTTCCCGTTTTTTTCTGCTGGGCACAGCTCAGCATATCTTCACTCAAATCAATCCCCGTGACTTCGCAGCCTTTTTCAGCAAGCCTGATGGATATTTCTCCGGTTCCGCAGGCAAGATCAAGCACCCTTCCCTTTTCCGGAAGAGACGCTTCGATCCAGCCCGCCCATTCATCATACGGCGCATGTGACATTAACTCGTCATATACGCCGGCGAAGCCTTGGTAAATCATGAGTTCAAGCCGAGCTCAAGCTCTGCGAGCGGCGCGTCGCCCCATAGCTTTTCAAGATTGTAGTAGCTTCTTTCATCTTTATGGAAAACGTGGACAATGACGTCGCCGAGATCAACTAAAATCCAGCGGGCCTCATCAAACCCTTCCATCTTTTTGACATCAATGCCGTTTTCTTCTGCCTGATCTTTAATTTCACGCGCAATTGCCTGAACCTGCTTATCAGAATTCCCGTGGCAGATTAAAAAGTAATCCGCTATAAGTGAGATTCCTTCCATGTCCAGCGCTAAAATATCTTCTGCACGTTTATCGTCGCATGCTTTTGCCGCGATTTTTAATACGGAAGCTTGATTCATTCTTCAAATTCCTCCTGTCAATTTTGAGACACCAGCCAGTTATAGGTTGCAAACGTCTCCGGAAAGACCGGCTGGTTTTTTTTCATCAGAAATATCATTGTATTTTTCATTGCTTGTATGAGCGCTTCGTTCAGATCCGTTTCCGCCAGACGGCGCACCTCTTCCACTCCGGGAAAATGGCGGCCGGGTTCAATGTAATCCGCAACGTAAATGACTTTGTCTAAAAGGGTCATTCCGGGACGCCCTGACGTGTGATAGCGGATTGCATCCAAGATCTCAGGATCAGTGATCCCCGCTTCTTTCTCAACCAGATACGCTCCCACAGGGGCATGCCACAGCTCGGCATTGTAATCCAAGAGCTCAGCCGGCATTTTTTCCCGCACGATGATCTGCTTCATTTCTTCTTTCGGCCGGAATTTCGCATAATCATGAAAAATAGCCGCCATTTCCGCTTTTTTCGGGTCTGCTCCGAACCGGCCTGCGAGAATAACCGCCGTATCTGTCACGCCGATTGTGTGGATGTAGCGATGCTCGGTCAGCTGCTCTTTGACGCAGGCAAGTGCTTCCTCACGATTCATATAAATCATTCTCCTCTATATACTGCCTCACTTTATCCGGCATTAAGTATTGCGTCGGCTTTTTTGCTTTGAGACGTTCTCTCAGCATCGTTGACGAAACGTCAAATTCCGGAACGTCGGCAAAAAGCAGCGGGTACGGGGTCTCAATATGATACCCCGGGCGCCGCACTCCGATAAATTGAATGAGCGTGAGCAGTTCGTCCAGTTTGTACCATTTCGGCAGATATTCAATCATATCCGCCCCGATAATAAAGAAAAGCTTGTCGTTCGGGTGCCGCTCCTTCAGCAAACGGACGGTATCATAGGTATAAGAAGGGCCTTTCCGGTCCATTTCCGCAAGCTCAAGCTTAAAGCCGGAATTGGAGCTGATGGCAAGCTTCAGCATCTCCACCCGGTGCCGGCTGTCTGTAAAGTCTTCATTCTGCTTATGCGGAGGGATTTTATTTGGCATAAACCAAATCTCATCGAGCTCCGCCTGATGAAGGACTTCATTAGCCATCAGAAGATGTCCGTTGTGCGGAGGGTCAAATGTGCCCCCGAATATTCCGATTTTCTTCATGTTAACCACCTTACGGAAGCTCGATTTGTTTATTTTCCTTTGATTCCTTATACAATACGATCGTATTTCCGATCGTCTGCACCAATTGTGAGCGGCTGCCTTTCACAAGGGCTTCTGCGACATCATTTTTATCGTCTTCGCAGTTTTGAAGCACGCTGACTTTAATCAGCTCTCTTGCTTCTAAAGCCTCGGCAATCTGTTTCACCATGTTTTCGTTGACTCCGCCTTTTCCCACTTGAAAAATAGGCGTTAAATGATGCGCTTTTGAACGCAAAAACCGTTTTTGTTTTCCTGTTAACATTGTGTTCCTCCTAGTTTTCCTTCAACAATCGCTCTCATTAAGCCGCTGTCAGGCTCTTGTTCCGTCCACAGCTTGAAAGACAGTGCGGCCTGTTCCACAAACATGCCGACACCGTCAAGGGTTGTTAAACCTCTTTTTTCAGCTTCTTTTAAGAACGCCGTTTGAATCGGGTTGTATACGATATCACAAACGATGGCGCCCTTTTTGGCCCGTTCCAATGAGAGCGGCACGGCATCCGTTTTCGGATACATGCCGACAGATGTTGTATGAATAATGACGTCATATTGTTCAAGCTGATTTTCAGCTTCTTTTAAAGTAAGGGCGCGTTTCTGCTGAAAAGAGGGAGCAGCCGCAATCAGACTTTCTGCTTTTTCCGGCGTGCGGTTGCAAACGTCAAATTGTTTCGGCTCTCTGCGGACGATCGTCGTAAAAATCGCTCTTGCCGCTCCTCCCGCCCCAATCATGAGGATGGAGAGCTCTGATATCGGTTTGTCCAATACTTTGACTAAGGATTTATAAAACCCATCTCCGTCAGTATTATACCCGATGAGCCTGTCTCCCTCTCTTTTGACGGTATTTACGGCCCCAAGTACTTTCGCGCTTTCATGTATTTCATCCAGATGCTCCATGATCGCGACTTTATGCGGGACTGTGACGTTCACTCCGCAGATGCCAAGCGCCTTGATTCCGTTAACGGCGTCCTTGAGATGATGGGGTTCCACTTGAAACGCAAAATACTGCCCGTTGATGTTTTTATCTTGCAAAGCCGCGTTATGAATATCGGGTGACATTGAATGCCCGATCGGATTTCCGATTACTCCGTACAATTGTTTCATGCTCCCTCTCCCCTTCTCTCTATATTAATGAACGGCGGACAAATACGTGTACGCCTTTCGGAGCGTATGCCGTTATTTTTTTATCTGCTTGCTGCACCGTGACCCAGCCGAGACCGGAAAAAACGATATCCGTCTTTCCTTCTTTAATCGTAAACGTGTGAGGCGTAAGCTCCGGAAATTCATCCAAATGATCTTTTCCGGGCGGGGTAAGCAGTTCTCCCGCATGCTTTTCGTATAAGGCATCAGCATTTTCAAGCTTTGTTCTGTGAATCATCAATTCATTCGGCATATAGCAGACAAACGCCGTTTTATCGCCTGATACATAGTCAAACCGGGCAAGCCCGCCGAAATAAAGCGTTTGTTTTTCATTCAGCTGAAAAGTGCGCGGCTTCAGTTCTTTTTTCGGTGTCAGCACCTTTAAGTCACGCTTGTCCACGTAATGCGCCATCTGGTGATGGTTAATGATTCCCGGCGTATCATAAAGCGCAGATCCGTCATCGAGCGGGATTTCAATCGCGTCAAGCGTCGTGCCCGGAAATTGAGAGGTGGTAATAATATTCTCTTCCCCTGAGACCTCTTTAATAATCCGGTTGATAAATGTGGATTTGCCGACATTGGTACAGCCCACCACATACACATCGCGGCCTTCGCGGTAATGTTCAATGGCGTCAATGACTTCCTTCATCCCTTGTCCGCGGGAAGCGCTGATTAAAAAGACATCAAGGGGTTTTAAGCCGTATTCTTTCGCTTCGCGTTTCATCCATTGAACGAGGCGTTCCCGTTTTACGGATTTCGGCAGGATATCGGCCTTATTACCGACAAGAATGATCGGATTACCGCCGACAAAGCGGTTCAGCCCGTTTATCCAGCTTCCGTTAAAATCAAAAATATCAACGACTTTGACAATAAGAGAGTCAGTATCGCCGATTGTGTGCAAGATATTTAAAAAGTCATCATCCGTTAATGAAACATCTTGAATTTCATTGTAATTTTTCAGTCTGAAACAGCGCTGGCAGATGACATTCTCTTTCGTGAGCGATGCCTTTGGCGCGTATCCGAGACCTTGTTTATCCTCGGTCTGGATCGCTACTCCGCAGCCGATGCAAACAACCTTTTCCATTTCTAATCCTCCCACTGAATATGGCCTTTACGTTTCAAAGAACTCAATATTCTCCGTTCAATCCGGCGGTTAAAGCGCGTCATGACTCCGTCAGAGGAAGCGACAGGCACGACGAGGATCGTATGATACCCGTTTCTGTTTCCGCCGAGAACATCAGTAAGCAGCTGATCGCCGATGACCACACAGTCTTCTTTTTTCAGATCCATGCTGCTGACGGCTCTTTTAAAGGCGCGTCCCATCGGTTTTCTTGCCTTATAAATAAACGGTATGCCAAGCGGCTCCGAGAATAATTTCACTCTTCGTTCATTATTATTGGAGACGATCGTGACTTTAATGCCGTGCTCCTTCATTTCTTCAAACCACTCGATTAATCGAGGTGTCGCACTCGGTCTGTCCCACTCCACAAGCGTGTTGTCAAGGTCTGTAATAATCCCTTTCACATTGCGTTCTTTGAGCTTTTCCGGTGTGATATGAAATATATTTTTCACAAATTCGTCAGGTAAAAAAAACTTTTTTAACAAAACCCGCACCCTTCCTTTTCTTTCTATCATCTATATGTCGAAACCTGTCAGATTTAAAAACAAAGTCGGACTCGGTAAAAAAATTTCGACAAAAATTGGGTTTCTTCACCAGTTGTGGATAAAATTACACACATTATCCACTCTTATTACATCCGGATTTATCCAGATTATAAACAAGATACTAACAAGTTATCCACTTACGAGTGTGGATAACAGAACGATTGTTCTTATTTGTATTTCATGGTAGATTAAAGATAACCTCACCATGATTGAAACGCAACCTTCCATCATATGCTTGCGTCTGATGATTGATTACAATTGTAAGGAGGTGCCACTCCCATTAATTGGGTCCCCGGCATGAGAAAGCTTTCTGATGAATTACTAATAGAATCTTATTTCAAAGCCACTGAAATGAATTTGAGCCGTGAATTTATCGAGTTAATTGAAAACGAAATCAAAAGAAGATCGCTCGGACACATTATTTCCGTTTCCTCTTAAACAGAAAAAAATTTCCGGGCGAATTTCCTTTTTTTACTCAGATGACTGATATTATATCACTTCGGTTATGCGCATTACTACCACTTTCAACAAAAAACACCCCTAAAATAGAGGTGTTTAAGAGGACGGCTGCTATATATTGAACCAATACAGACCGCCCAGGACGAGAATGACGACGAGCAGCACAACAAAAAATGCGTACCAGTACCCCGCATTCACCCGAGGAGGCGGGCATACAGGATGTTGCGGAGGGAAACCGCGGTTCATAGCAATCGCCTCCAAAAAGATGTTTTTTCTACAGCCTATGAAGCAGAAGCAAAACGGTTTAGGCAGCTGACGGCGTCAGCGTTCCAAAACCCGCCCATTTTTTATGCCTTCAATTAAGATTCTGGCGCCTTTTGGCGTCATATGATTTCCGGAGGGATCTATCAGTCCGGATTGGATCAGCGCCCGGTCTGTATCTTTGCCGCCGTCCGCGCGTATAAAGTGTTTCCAGTTATCCACCAGCGGCACTTTCAACTCAGCTGCAACCTGCCTCGTAACGCCGTTATAGGAATTATGCCATTTTCTCGCGCCGCCTTTTTCTTTAAAGGCTGAGGCTTTATATCTCGAATAGTAATAGAGATGATGCGTTCCGTTTCCTTCTATAACCGGGATGCACGTCATTAAAATCGGCTTTATGCCGTGATTTCTGCTTTCGTTTATGAAATAAGTCAGGTTTTCTTTAAACCGTTTCTTTGATACCCGCGGCTGATCGCCCGTCAAAATTCCCGCATCATTTGTTCCGAACATGATAAATAAATATTGGGGCTTACGGTTCAGCACGTCGCTTTGAAAGCGCAGGCGCGCATCCTCAGTCGTCTGGCCGCCTATTCCCGCATTTATAACCGTAAGACGGCCGCGTTCCGCTGTTTTTAACATGTTTACCCACTGCTGCGCCTTCGGATAATCACGATAATCCCAGTTGGAACCGCGCGTATTGCTGTCGCCGAACGCGACAACACTTTTCTCTTTGCCCGCGGCGCATCCTGATAACAGACAGATTATCGTAATAAAAAGAACAGCAAACTTCATTTTCTCTCCCCCCAAACCTTACCTCCTATGGTACACATCTCTTTGGCGGCTTTCAACGCGGCGCTCTTTACTGGATATGAAAAGGACCGGAATCCTGTCCGATCAAATCCGAAACCTTAACAAACGTGTAGCCCTGCTTTTTCAGCTTGGGAATGATTTCTTTCAAAGCCTCAACCGTCTGGCGCCGGTTTCCACCGCCATCATGCAGAAGAACGATATCTCCATCTCTGGCATGTGAAACAACGTGCCTGACGATTTTCCCTTTCCCGGGCCTTTTCCAGTCTCTCGGGTCTTGGTTCCATGACCACATGATGATATGATAGCCCTCTTTTAAGATGCTTTTGAAAGCCGTATGATTCAGCGACCCTCCCGGCGGGCGGAATAACTTGTCTCCTTCCGGCTGAAGCGATGTGATATGATGCGCGGAGCTGTGAAGCTCTTTTAAAATGTCTTTGCGTTTCAGACGGTGAAAATAAACATGGTTCATCGTATGGTTGCCGATTTCATGCCCTTCTTCAACGATGCGTTTTGCCGTTATGGGGTATTTGTCTATACGGCTCCCGACACAAAAAAAGGTTGCTTTCACATTGTGCTGTTTCAGCACGTCTAACACAGCTTCCGTATAGACAGGATGGGGGCCGTCATCGAAGGTTAAAGATAGTTTCTTTTTTTCAGACCTTATATCCCAGTACACGTTTCCCGTCTTCTCCATGTCACTTCTTTTTAAAGATTTCGCATCGGCGGACACGGCAGTGAGACTCGTGAGGACGCATATCATGATGATCAGATGAAAGCATCTCAACGTTTACACCTCCAGTAAACACTACTGTTAACGTGTCCCCTTTTATAAAAAATCATTCTCTGCATCAAATGATGCACATCACCCGCTTCCCGCTTGTTTTTGTCCAAATCCGAGTGCAGCCGTTTCTCATCAAACGGCAAATGCTGATAAACAAATATGCTTATCGGACAGCTTATTTTAATAGAAGGAGATAGATTTGTGCTGTATACTAATTGAAAAGAGGTGAACGTGCAGATGATAAAAAAGGGATTCAGTCTTGCCGTCATCATTGCTGTCGTGATGATCGGCTTTATGCAAAAAGACGTCTGGCTCAGCATGATTCGCGCGGGGGGCATGTACGCCGTGCTTATGAGTATCCTGCTGGTCGCAGCTGACGTATTTTTTCCGATTGTTCCATTCGCCATTATCGCGGCCTTAAACGGAGCGGTTTTTGGGATTGTAAATGGGGTGTGGATTACATTGTCAGGCGCGATGCTCGGAACAATGGCATTGTTTTTTCTCGTCCGGTACGGATTCAGAGACTGGGCCAGAAAAAAGCTGCTGGCTTACCCGGCCGCGGCCCAATATGAAGATTCATTTCATCAGCACGCGTTTACGGCGGTGCTTTTCGGACGGCTGATTCCGATTATACCGTCGCTTGCCATGAATACCGTCTGCGGGCTGAGTCATATCCGATGGCCGATCTTTTTTTCTGCGTCGGTGCTCGGCAAAATTCCGAACATTGTGATCGTGACCGTCGCAGGCGCTTCATTTACAAGCAACAAACTGCTGTCTTTCGGGATTTACGGAATGTATATGCTCGTCTTAATGGCGGTCATTTATAAGAAGTTTCCCGGCCTTTTAAAAACAACGAAAAAATGAAGCGCGTACCGCCCCCTATTCCGGCGGTACGGCTCCTCTCATTCTGAGAACTTTTCTGTTACATTCTGAACCGATCACTTCCATGTTTTTCTTTCTGTAAAATGACAGAGCCGCTTCATTGCCCCCGAAACTCTCAGGTGATATTCCGAAACACCCTTCGCTCTGAAAAGCTGACGAAAAACGAATCCTCACGAAATGAAACGGCCGTCTCTTTATGTTTGTTTACATTGATCCGCTTGAAATACATCAGGAGTCCTCCTTTTTGCGGCCGCAAATAAGAACGAACATAAAACGGCTGCCAACGCCAGCATAACAGCAGCGCCTGCGATGACGATGCCGCGGACGGACGAACTGACAGAAGCCGCTCCGAAAACCGCCGTTACCACTATAATGAAGACAGCTTCGACTAATGAATAAAAGCTCCCCACTCTCCCCATGATGTCCACCGGAACATTCTTTTGATAAAACGTCAGAAAGCCTGTATTGGCAAATGCCAGAAAAAAAGCGAGAAGGAAAAATCCGAAAGCAGCCGTCCAAAAAACGTCAGAAAACGCATAAATCATATATCCGGCCGCTGTGAATAAAGAGCCCATTCCCATCAATAAAGAAGCCGGCATTTTTTTATTAAAGAACACATTGACAAGCGCCCCCACAATAATGCCTGCCCCTGAGACACTGACGAGAAAACCGTAATCGGCATCAGTCAGCTGAAGAACCTCTTTTGCAAAAGCGGCTTCAAGCGAATCAAGCGCGGATAGCATAACGTTCATGACCAGACTGAATAAAAAATAAATGATCATGACGTTTCGCGCCGTTCGGCTGAAGCGATAGACGAGCTTCCAATCTTCTTTGTACACTGCCAAAGAAAGCTTCTGTGCGGGAGAATGTACGTGAGGCTCGTTTTCAAGGTTCGGCAGCATCATCGTGATGAACCCGGACAGCACTAAAGCCGCCGCATTCACCCAAATCGCAAAAATCGGCGTGCCGGCGATAAAAAGCAGCCCGGCCGCAGCCGGCCCGAGGAGAAAAGCCCCTGATTCCGACAAAGCCCTTAGTGAATTGAATCGTTTTCTCCTTTCAGCCGGGATAAGCATCGTCACATACGCCATGGAACACGGTCGAAACATCGCATTGGCCATTTGAATCAAAAACACGATACAATAAACGGAAAATAAAGACCGTGCAGTAAACATCAGCGGCAGAACGGCAATGAATGCAGCCCGGATGAAATCAAGCGACATCATCATATTCCGTTTGTTGCACCGGTCGATGATGCTGCCCGCCCACCCATTTGTCATCAAAACAGCCGCAGGCCTGATTAAATAAAGGATGGAAACCGCAAAAGCAGACCCCGTTTCTTTTAAGACAATAAGATTAAGAGACAAAAAATAGATCCATTCACCAATATTTGCTATCCCGATTCCGGTTAACAGAAACATCGGGTACCGCCAAGACTTCAGGTTTTTCATCTTATCCCTCCCTTAGAAATAAAAAACGCCCTCAAGACAATAAAGTCTTGAGGACGGGAAACAGCCCGCTATGCCACCTCAATTCGGTTTGGTGCCGGCCATGCCGGGTACAAAGCTTACTCGGTAACAGGAGTATCCGCCGCATCATCCTCGTGTTGCATGATTCCGATGCGAAGCTAAGAGGTTTGTTTCAACACATCCATTCATACTCCTTCACAGCTCCCGGAGCTCTCTGTCATGAATGATATCTGTCTACTCGTCTCTTCAGCGCTTTTCGGTTATATTGTTTTTACCCTTACTTTTTTTAACAATATACAGGCTCAATCAGCAAAAATCAAGAGGCTGTGAGAAATAAAACCCGATTTTGATTAATTTCCCTGTACAGACACAAACAGCCCTACCGACACATACAGTTACATATAGGCGATTGCCTACATAACTTTGTGGAGGTGAGGACGGTGACAGGTGTTTTTGCAGCGCTCGGGTTTATTGTGAAAGAACTTGTGTTTTTAGTATCATACGTGAAAAATAATGCCTTTCCACAACCGCTCTCAAATAATGAGGAGAAAAAATACTTAGACCTTATGGCTGAAGGAGATGAACACGCCCGCAACATGCTGATCGAACATAATCTCCGTTTAGTCGCCCATATTGTGAAAAAATTCGAAAACACGGGAGAGGACGCAGAAGATCTGATCTCCATCGGTACAATCGGGCTGATCAAAGGAATTGAAAGCTATTCAGCCGGAAAAGGCACGAAGCTTGCCACATATGCCGCACGATGTATTGAAAATGAGATTTTAATGCATCTGCGCGCATTGAAAAAAACGAAAAAAGACGTCTCCCTTCATGATCCGATCGGCCAGGATAAAGAAGGGAATGAAATAAGCCTGATCGATGTCCTCAAGTCGGAAAGCGAAGATGTGATCGACACTATTCAGCTCAACATGGAACTTGAAAAGGTCAAAAAATATATCGACATTTTAGACGACCGCGAAAAAGAAGTCATCGTCGGCCGCTTCGGGCTTGATCTAAAAAAAGAAAAAACGCAGCGCGAAATCGCAAAGGAGCTCGGCATTTCAAGGAGTTATGTGTCGCGGATTGAAAAACGCGCATTGATGAAGATGTTTCATGAGTTTTACCGGGCGGAGAAGGAGAGGCGGAAGAAGTCGAAGGGAAAGTGAGCGAAAAGCCGGATCTGACATCCCGGCTTTTTCTGCATTTTAGGACATCGCTCTTCAAGTATAACTTCAGGATTTAAAAATAAAACATAACAAATGAATAGAATTGGTACAATCGTTAACCTTTTTAATAATTTTTTATTGATATTTAACCCCTTCAACATAGCCCTCCCTTTTTAACAATCCATTTCATTTGGGCTACACCTCCATCATTGAATGTATTTCCTATGAAAAATGATTTTGAACCTCGTAGTAACCCTTACATAACAGGGTTTTTGTTGTTTTTTCATGTTTATCAAGACCTAAAGCAAAAGAACTAGCTAATTCTCAAATACATCCACCAAATGTTCAATGTTAGTTTGTTCTTCATACATACTAATAATAAAAATAAAACCTAGTTGAAACTTTACAAGACAAGCTGAATTGACTATAGTCTAATTAGACTAAAATATTGATGTAAAGAAGTGAAAAATTAGATGATAAAGTCTTTTTTAATGTTGGGGCAGTCGAATATGGCGGGCCGTGGATTTTTGAATGAAGTAGACCCTATCTATAATGAAAAAATAAAAATGCTGCGCAATGGACAGTGGCAGATGATGACAGAGCCGATTAATTACGACCGTCCGGTTTCCGGCGTTGGCCTGGCGGCATCTTTTGCAGATGCATGGTCGAAAGCTCATCCCGATGAAGAAATTGGCTTGATCCCCTGTGCGGAAGGCGGCAGTTCATTGAATGACTGGCATCCGGAAGGCATCCTTTTTCAGCATGCTTTGTCCGAAGCCCGCTTCGCCCTCCAGTCCAGTCAAATTTGCGGAATCCTTTGGCACCAAGGTGAGAGTGACAGTTATCGTTCGCTGCATGAAACTTATTACGAGAAATTAACTCTTATCATCGAAACGCTAAGAAACGAGTTGAAACTTGATGAGGTACCGTTGATTATTGGAGGGCTTGGTGACTTTCTTGGGAAGACCGGTTTTGGACAGCACGCGACTGAATTTCGACAGGTTAATGAACAATTGCTGCGTTTTGCTAATGAACAACAGAATTGTTATTTTGTTACTGCGGCAGGTCTGACTGCGAATCCTGATGGCATTCATTTAGACGCAGTTTCACAACGTAAATTCGGTTACCGCTATTTCGAGGCTTTTTCGAAAAAGCACCATATCCTTAAACCCATTTCAGGAGAGGAGCAATCACTGAAAGTGCATGGTGACTATTCTAAAACAGAACAGATTTACCTTCATAGTATGGATTTGGCTTCGGGTAAAATCACGTACGCGGAATTTGAGGCGCGGATGGCGAAGGAGATGAAACCATGATTCCCTTACTTATCCTTGGCTTGCTCATCCAAAACCCCGGAGCTCACGGCTATGAACTTCTGGCTTTAATGGAAAAACGTCATTACAAATACATTGTTAACTTCACGAAAGGTTCATTTTATTACAATCTGCAGCAACTTGAAGAAAAGTGTTTGATTGAACAGATTCAGCAGAAACCCTCAACCAGCGGGCGTGAAATCCGTAACTTTAAAGTCACAGATTCGGGAAGGGCAGAATTCGAGAAATTAATGATCAAATACGGCACCAAATCGGAATATGTGAACCTGCAATTTTATGGGGCGTTACTCTTTGCCGATGAATTCGACAAAAATAAATTACTGGATCTGATCCAATCACAAATCGATCAGACTAAAACTCGAATCGAGCTCCTTGATGAATACCTGTCCATCACTCAAGAAATTCCCGGCACAATCAATTACTTTCGCCGTATGAATGAAAATTCCCGTTCACATCACTTGGTTAATTTAGAGTGGTTCGAAAAATTGAAAGCAGAAATAGAGTGAACTATTGCATAATAAAAAAATGCAATGTTACATATATCAGAATATTAGTTACCTACATATAAAACCTGTGTCGCAGATATCTAGTAACACCATTGATACAGGTTTTATACTCCTTCTTTAATTAAACCAGTATAGGGTTGTCAACACTTGCCCCAAACAAGAGCAAGTGAATCTGCTGCGTGTTCTTCTTTTTCAATCCGTATGAATAACCACTTTTTACACCTATTCAGTATTCAAGTAAGTCAACTGATTTTTCTCCTTCTTCCGCTAAACTGCTGCTTGCTCTGTTGTTTTAGCTTTATCTGAATCTGTTTTATCTGTAGAAGCAGAATCAGACCCACATGCAGCCAAAGTAAAGCTTAGAGATAATGCACCAATGCCTAACCATTTCTTCCATTTTTCATCAACTGAATTAATCCTATTTTAAGATTTTGTTAAAGTTCAAATCTCCTAAAGAAAGTATCTTTAACAAAAGGAAGAAGCTTCTTACATGTAATATAATGTGGTAAAATTTAGATAAGATTAAGTGGGAAGGAGACAGATATGAAAGTATTTGAAGCATCCTCGTTAATCTCAGCAGCGGAAAAGCGAGCAAAAGAATATGATCAGATTAGAGAACAATTTATCAATCTCAGGAAAGCTTTTCAGGGAATGGCTGACTTGGATGACAGTGAGTTTTCAGGTAAAGGTGCTGATAACATCAAAGCATTCTTTCAAGACCATGCAGGTGTTACTGACAGCTGGCTTGATTTGATCGATATGAAGATTGCGTTTCTTAACAGTATTTCAGGAAAAGTAGCTGATGCCGGATTGGCCGATTCGTTTGTGGAAGAGTCATTTTTAGAACACGAGCTGATTCATGCGAAGAATAAATCAAAAGCTATCATGCAGGAGCAACGAAATGAAATGAGGGATATTCTTAACGAGATAAGCGATATTGTCCATCTTGATGTTTTCTCTACAGAAGATGTCGATCAAAAGCTGGAATCAGCAGATAAAAAAAGGAACGATACCATACATAAACTCGGAAAGCTTGATCACGATCTAACGAAAGAATACGCGGAAACCGAGGCAAATGAACATTTCATTCAGGCAGATTTTCAGCAGCTCCAAAATGCCACGGGCAAAGGGGAAAACGCAACACCACTTCACTATAACGCTAAAGCTTACAGGGAAAGTGACATACATAAGAAAAAAGGCGAGATTGCAAGACATTCGGATGCTTATTTGACGATTAAGAAGGAAGAAGCGAAAGAGCGGGAAATCAAGGATCTGAAGAAAAAGCTCGCTGACGGTGTGACCGATCCGGATGAATACTTGGAAATTGCGAAGAAGATCGGTTACGAGAATCTTGAACCTTCCCAGCAACAATATGTGATTCAGCTTGAACAAGCACAACAGCTCGAAGAAGTTGGTGAAACCACATGGGAAGTCCTGAAAGGAGTTGGAGTCGGTCTCTACGATGTCGCTAAGGATACTGTGACTGGCGTTAAAGATTTAGCTGTCGGGACTTGGGAGTTTTCCCAGCTCTCCGAAGAACAAAAATTAGCCAAAACAATTTCAGCTGTATTGAAGACACCTTCCTATGCAAAAATCATATGGACAAACATAGCGGATTCATGGAATGATAAAATGGTTAACGGAGATGCTTACTCACGATCTCATTATGTTACCTATGTGGTCGGGAGCCTTGTTGGACTAAAAGGCGTTGGCTCTGCTGTGAAAGTAACAAGCAAACTTGGTAAAGCCGGTGCTGCCAAAGTAGATAAAGTGATTGAAGCTGGAGAAAAAGCAGCTACTAGACATGTAAACAAAGGGATTACCGTAGGGAAAAACTACATAAATTCTTTATCTAGAAATAAAGATGATCTAGCACTTGTAGGTATAGCACAAGATATTGAGAATACCCATAATGTAAAGAATACGTCTATATTAAAAAAAGCAATACAATCCAAACATGATCAATTTGTTAAAGCTGCACCATACACGTACGAAAACAGTGCGGGCAAAACAACGACCATTAACTTAAGAATGGGTCATTTGAAAAATGATGTCCATCCAGTAACAAAAGTTCCCTATGATAAAGACGGATTTCCAATATTCGAATCAAAACATACACTCACACTTGATAAAGCCGACTTTAAAAAAAGTAGAGACCAGCATTTTGACAAATTAAATAAACAATTATATAAGCAGATTGAAGAAGATCCATCATTGATTAAGAAGCTTGATTTGAACGAAGATGATTTACTTGATCTTCAAGATGGAATAACACCAGAGAAATACACATGGCACCACCATCAAACTCCTGGAAAAATGGAGCTAGTAGATCGAGTCATTCATGCTAAAACTGGTCACACTGGCGGATATAAAATTTGGGGGAAAGATGAGAAATAGGAGGTTAATCAATGCAAAGTATTAAATGGAGAAAACGAAGCACTTTTAAAGAGGCGACAAACAGTCAGATCGAAGAGGTAGAAGAAAAATTAAAAATCAAGTTCCCGACAGATTACAGAGAGTTCATTAAAGACCATAATGGATGCTCTCCTATAGATAAAAAGGTTGTCTCATTCCAAAATTCTCGAGAATCAATAAACAATTTACTGAGTATAGGAGATCCAACTCGACCAATTGATCTCCTTAGTACACTTGATAATGTTAAAGATCGGTTAGTTGATAAGATCATACCTTTTGCTACAGATGCAGGGGGAAACCTCTTTTGTTTTGATTATAGATTGTCTTCTCAAGAACCCGTAATTGTTTTTTGGGATCATGAGATCGCTAATGAAGATAAGGGAAGTTCCATTAGCTATGTTTGTGATTCATTTACAGACTTAATGGACAAGCTTGAAGAACAACATTAAGTTTTTTGACTATAGTTCTGAAATTTCCGAACATAACTCTGAGTGTCCTTGGCATTCAAGGTTCTAAAAATAGCAGAGGAATATTGAATAATGTTTGATAATTCATTTTTAGAACAGAAGGAGTTTAACTATTGATTGATCTTACAAATACCGGTCTAAGTATTATTGCATCATTGTTAACCATCATAACAATAATTATAGGGTTTGCCGCTACCAAAGAAACTCCTACTAAAATAATTCAACGAGGCAATAACAACTCTGTGCATATTGGAAAAAAGAAAATCAATATAATAAACATTTTCATGCCTAGTCAAAATCAAATAGATAAAGTCACCAATGCAAAAAGGGAGCCCGGCTCAGATAACTATTTTATGATTGTTCTTTTTTATATAGCTATCATTATCTTTGGTGCATTTTATACTAGTTACTATTATTGGTTTGTTGCAATTCTGTTGGCTGTCTTTATAATCCGGTTTATTAAGTTTATTCGTTTTTCAATTGCCATAAAGCTTACATCAAACTTATATGACAAAAGTAAATTCTTCATCAATTTTATCCAGCAAATAATTTTATGTTGCATTCTTCTAAGTCTGCTGTTTTTTTCAGCACCACAGGAATTACAAATAGTTGCTGATCATATAAAAGTAAATTTTGAAGGAGGCACCTCCTTTAAAATTTGGCTTATAGACTTATTTAAATACACATTCAGTATATGGAATACTACTACTTTTTATTTTTTCATTTTTAGAAGCGCAGGGATGTTGATTCTTACTCTTTTTGTATTCTATTCAACAGGCAAGAATGCATTACCAATTTATAAACACAATTCTTTCAACAGAAGAAAAGTGTTGTTTAATGAACTTTCTTCTTATATTTTTGTTATTATTCTTATTTTTTTCTCACTCTACCCATGGATATTCATAGATCTAAAAAACAGCTTAGAACCTTTATGGAATGAATGGGCACGCAAATAAAAAATGTCAAATTTATTAATGTTAAGGCCCCTATAGAGGGTCTTCTCTTATTTTAATAAAGTTTTAAGTTGCTCTTTCAGTCTATAAATACCATCTCGATAAGCTCGGCATTTCAAGGAGTTATGTGTCGCGGATTGAAAAACGCGCATTGATGAAAATGTTCCATGAGTTTTACCGGGCGGAGAAAGAGAAGCGGAAGAAGTCGAAGGGGAAATGAGCGAAAAGCCGGATCTGACATTCCGGCTTTTTTTATTTTCTTTTCAATATAAAACAATGATAACTTTCTTTCATCTTACGCAACCCAAGCAGTTATTAGGTGGTTTTCTTTATCTGTACAAATACAGGTGAATCACTTAATTTATTACATATAAGTTATCCTGCAAAACTGTGCACGAAATGTCGGGTAGATACATTTCGCTCCTGTTATTCTTTTGTTAAAGGAGGTCAAATAAATGGATTCGCTTAAAAGGATGAACAGCGCATTAACGTATATTGAAGAAAACCTCACGAACGATATTGATTTCAAAGAAGCAGCAAGGCTTGCTTTCTGCTCTGAATATCATTTTAAAAGGATGTTTTCCTTCCTTACAGGTATTTCATTATCGGAATATATTCGCCGCAGACGTCTTACTCTTGCAGCTTTTGAACTTAAAGACAGCCGCGTAAAGGTGATTGATCTTGCAATAAAATACGGTTATCACTCACCAGATTCTTTTGCACGAGCATTTCAAAATCTGCATGGCATAAGACCATCAGAAGCTAGACATAATGGCCATTCACTTAAAGCTTATCCGCGAATGACCTTCCAGTTATCAATCAAAGGAGGAAATGAAATGAACTATCGCATTGAAGAAAAAGAGGCATTTCGCATCGTCGGCATTAAAAAAAGAGTCCCTATTTTGTTTAAAGGCGTGAATCCTGACATTGCATCGATGTGGGAAAGTTTAGATGAAGCAGCAATCAATCAACTAAAAGAGCTTTCTAATGTAGCGCCTGTAGGACTTATTAGTGCATCCACGAACTTTTCTGAAGGCCGGACAGAGGAAAACGGAGAGCTTGATCACTATATTGGCGCAGCCACAACGAAACATTGCCCAAATCACCTATCACAGCTTGAAGTCCCTGCCTCAACATGGGCTGTATTCGAAGCAGCCGGATCATTTCCGGATGCACTGCAAGAAGTATGGGGGCGGATTTATTCCGAATGGTTTCCATCGTCACATTATGAACAAATTGAAGGCCCAGAAATCCTGTGGAACGAGCATAAAGATGTAACATCGCCATCTTTTAAAAGTGAAATTTGGATCCCCATTTCAAAAAAGTAATATATCTTACAATGAAATTAGAGGAATTGAAGGTTTTAAGGGAGGGGTCTCATCCCCTCCTCTTTTTGCACCGACTCGAAGACTTTAATGAACATCGACTATAAAGTCTGAGTTCTTTTCCATAATTCCGCATGTTTTTTTACGATATTTATAAATTCAGCCATCGCTAAGGAAAGCCATCTTTTTTTATGATAAGCCATCTGCGTTAAAATACGTGTTTCATTCAAAATCAATCCACTTAATTTGTTTTCTTTCAACTCTTTTTGTACAGTGATCAACGGTAATAACGAAATTCCTAATCCGCACATCACACACTGCTTAATTGCCTCTACACTCCAGAATTCAAAGGTATTCTCCGAAACCGGTCCTTGGTGTTTCATATACTCTTCAAAGTAAGTACGGTAGCTGCACCCATGTTCTGTATATAAAATCACTTCATCAGGTGAAAAATAAAATTCATCAAATGGAATATTTTTCAATTGATGATGTTCAGGGAATATCAATATCATTGGTTCAGTTATCAATTTTTCTATATATAAATCAGTTTCCTCTTGTTCGTGCTCCAAAAGAAACGCTAAATCCACCTTCCCATTTCGGAGATCATTTTTTAATTCCCAGCATGTCGATGATCTTAATATTATTTTCACTTTAGGAAAGAGCTTTTTGAATTCGTGAATAATTGGAGGTAAACGGTAAACCGTTAAAGATTCCGGAGCACCAATAACGAGAGTCCCCATCGGTTCATCGTTTGATTGTATTTGTTTTACTTTTTCAGATATCCTGATCATTTCGTTTGCATAAGGAAACAAAAGTTCCCCCGCTTCAGTTAACAGCATTTTCTTCCCAAAACGATTAAATAACGGTTTTCCTATTTCTTGCTCAATATCTTTAATATGTGAAGTTATGGTCGATTGGGCATAACCCAAATATTCAGCTGCCTTTGTAAATCCTCCCTTTTCCACAATTGTTATAAATGTTTTTAAGTGCCGTATTTCCATCATGTCTCCCCCCCTTTGAACATCACTAATTCCGATGGAACAGTTCATATATATCTATTTTACCGATGAAAGGAAACAAATTACAATTAGAATATGATCATAAAACACGTTTAGGAAAGGATGGAATGGAAAGTGAGAGAAAGAAAACTCGGCCCCGTACTTTTAAGCGGATTAATTGTTGGTCCTATTTTAGGATCGGGAATTATATTGCTTCCACCAATCATTTATGGTAAGACTGGAGATTATGCCATATTAGCATGGTTTATGATGATGATCATTAGTTTTCTATTTGCTTCATTGTTTGGAAAATTGAGTGTTTTATTTCCGAATGAATCTGGTGTTGCGCATACAGTCGAACTTGCATTTGGGCAACATATAAAACAATTAACTTCTGTATTTTTTATTATTGCGGGCAGTGTGGGGCCAGTTGCCGTTCTCATGACAGCCAGTCAATATCTAAAGGCTTTGTTCAAAAGTAATGGTTGGCCGCTAGAGACATATGGAATCATTCTGATGATGATTTGTTTATTCGTTCTATTATTGAATATCTCTTCTGTAGGAAAAGTGTCATTTATGTTCTCCACATTTGCCACAGCAATATTGTTAAGTGGCGGAATTAGTTCAATTCACTTTATGAGGGATAAAGCTTTTATTAAAACACCATTTCATCTTGATGATTTTGGTTATAGTATTCTATTACTTTTTTGGGCTCTAGTAGGTTGGGAAATTATAGGGAATTATAGTTTGGATGTCAAAAACAGAAAAAGAACGATTCCCCAAGCAATAGTAATAAGCTCAGTGGTCATCACAACGGTTTGTATCGTTGTAGCTGCTTCTTATCAATGGATTGATTTACATCACACACACACATTAACGATTATTTTAATTCCATTGCTTGGAACGTTTGCTTCACCGACAATGGCTTTCATCACAACAATATTATGTATGAGCACATATTTATTGGTTACTGGCGGAGTATCACGTTTAATAGCCTCAGAGAATAAAAAAACAACCTTGATTTCTTTCCGCTCCAAAACAAACATACCAATTGGAGCCATAGGCTTATTAACATTAATTCATGCAATCGTTTTTATTCTTTTATTTATAAACTTCATTAATGTTGAACA
This sequence comes from Bacillus sp. IS1, assembly GCF_032461585.1. Lineage (NCBI taxonomy): Bacteria > Bacillati > Bacillota > Bacilli > Caryophanales > Bacillaceae > Bacillus > Bacillus sp. IS1. The sequence goes on from NZ_JAWCWR010000001.1 coordinate 1,543,052, forward strand.
AATTGTCGGCATAGCAAATGCTTTCTTTATTAGTAATGCGATTTGCGGTATTTTGTCTGCATATAAACTGCTACCTGGTAAGTTTTCAAAGAGTTTATCATTAATGCTTATTATCAGCTTTTTGATTATCCTTTCTTTCTCATCAATATGGGTTTTATTAATGATTGCCCTTATAACTGCTTTTTATTTGATCCGACACTTTATTTGGATGCGTCAATTAAAGAAATCCGCTACTAATTCTCAAGACAAATTACGATTTTAAGAAGTCATGAAATTTCTCACCCATACTTGGATGTATAAACAAGAACGGGAGATTTTACAGTTCGTATAGGACATAGTTATTCTTTTACAATGATTACTTGCGGGACACCTTCCGCTCATTTACGCATTTTAAAGCCGGTCTAAAATTCCGGCTTCTTTGCATTCCGCTAATCCCTTAATAATCGGTGCAGGCAATGCCTACTGATGCCATATCTATCAGAGCCGCCAAAAATCCATTTTTAATGATTCCATATTATTTATCATTTATTAACAATCTAATCTTTCATCATGGGTCATTTTCAAACAGTGATTAACTTTCTCTCCGGCCTATTTTAATTTCCTCATACACTTTCTCAAAAGTCTCGATTGGCAGTGAAAACTTGGTTGTTTTCTCGTTACGATAATTGATCATAATCTCAATTTGATTATTTTTTTGTTCAAACTCAATAAGTGCATTCTCCCATTTATCTCTGATTGAAATGATACAATTTCCATTTTTCTTTTCCTTTTTCTTATAAATGTAATTCACTTTAACTCCCCTTTCATTGATCGACAAAAGGTTTCGGAATAAGGAAGCTCCTCAAAAAAAGGATCAAAACTTTTATCAAGTTTGATCCTTTTCCCTTTTTAGTCATTTCTTTGCGAACGTTTATAGACATTCATGGTTACCAGCCAGCTCATAACAACGATTCCTGCAAAAAGAATGAGCATATTACTGTACAAATAAGCGGAATGATCAGCGTTAACGGGCAGCAGCCTTTGATCCAGCAAGCGGATCGATAATAAACCGCCTGCAATCGAAATACCCGTTCCCTCTGATAAAAAGCTCGTAAAATTAAGCAGACTCATTCCGGCGCCGGCTTCCTTTTGTTTTAAACTGCCAGATACCATTGTAGATATAACCGTTTTTGTGAAGGAGAGCCCCCCAAAAACAAAAACGATGATAACGGTCATGAGCCATGGTGTCGCATCTATAAAAAAGGCAGCGATTAAAAAGCTGGAAGACATCAATGCAATCCCAATGGTCAGCACATATAAAGAACCTTTCCGATCAACAAGCCATCCCCCAATGTAACCGAAGATGATGACGCTCATCGTTCCGGGAAACATAATCCCGCTTCCAATTGCCGCAGTACTTAAATGGTGAACATCTTTCATCATATAAGGAACCATAGACACAAATCCTGCAGCAGTGCCGAATATCAGGCCTCCGCAAAGGGCGCCCATCATAAACAAGACATTTTTCCCCAGTGCAGGGTCAACAAAGGGATCTTGAGTTTTCCTAATATGTTTCACAAATATCAGGAAAGCCAGAATACTGATGATCAGAAAAGATAGTCTATATGACGTTGTAAACAGCAGAAAAAATACGATGCCTGCAGACATTAATATAATTCCCGCCATATCAAAGCGCCCGCTGATTCTTTCTTCCTTTTCCAGCAGTTTCATCAGGAATGGAACGGTGATAACTGTTGCTGTCGGAATAAGCAGCAAATATGACCAGTGAATATAATGAGCGATTATTCCGCCAATAGCTGGTCCGGCACCTTCCCCCATTGCCACCAGCGACCCGATCAGACCAAATGCTTTACCCCTGTTTTCTTTCGGAATATAGCGTACTACTGCAACCATCACAAGAGCCGGGAATGCGGCTGCACCAGCCCCTTGAATAAATCGGGCCAGAATGAGTACAGGAAAGAAAGAGTGTCCGACAAATCCAATGATCGACCCAAAGCCATTTACCATAATTCCACATAGAAGCAGCTTTTTGATGCCCAGCTGATCTGATAACTTCCCATACAGAGCAGTTCCGATGGAAAAGGTTAACATAAAGGCCGTGTTCACCCAGTTTGCACTCGCCGGCAGTTTATGAAAATCGTTGGCGATATCAGGTAATGAGACGTTCAAAACCATTTCATTTAATACGCTGAAAAATGACAAAACACAAAGCCAAATGAACACTTGATTGTGCCGTAAAGCTGACTGTGAATAAGGCGTATTCACAAATTTCCCTCCATTAATGAGGGCAGACGCAGTTTATAGGGCCATTGATACGCTTCCCTCTTTTAATTGTACCCTGTTCATTTTTTTGCACTTCATACATAACTCCCCCTGCATTGATTGATATACCTTATTATAAATCTTCAAGCCGATGTTTTGAATACTTTGCGACCACACCCGCTAAATGACGAAACATCAAATACTGTTATATTTAAAATTTACAGTACCAAAAAACCGCAATTTCATTTGCTGTTGAAAAATTGGAATAAAGCATTGTATCGACCGCTCCTATGACAAAGTTATTTTTGGCATAAAAATGACAAGCTGAAACATTAATATCTTGTGTTTCAAGCATAAGACCGCATAAATGATTCTCCTTTGCCCACTCAATCGCTTTATGTAATAGAGCCGTCCCGACACCATTTTTTCTATAATCTTTTGCAACGGCAATGTCTTCAATCAGTGCGTATCCATTCCAATTAGAACGAAGCTTACTCCGGCCGACACAGTCGTTCTCTGCGTAATAAAAAAAGACAGCTTTATCCTCTTCTTCAATATAATTGACATCAATGTCTTCATCGTCATATTTTTTGACATAAGGTTCAGCAAATTTCTCCTCTGTATATGTCCAAACATTGTCCTTAAATGAAGGGATGATTCTCCCTGAAACAACGAAAGGTTCGTTTGGTTTATTGAAGTCTTTCATATTGAATCGCGTCATTTTAGTTATCATCATAATCACCTTTCTGCATTTATTGACCTTAACTTACATCTTTTGAACTGTTGATTCGTCTGCATGTCATGGATACCGGTTTAATAACTCTAGGACTAAAACAAAAAAGATACCAACATCGATTGGTATCATCTATTCATTCGAGCCCTTAACAATATCCTATTTCGGAGCCTCCAAACCGAATGTTGTCCATTCCTCTTTTGCCGGTCCGTAAATACCCGGAACAGGTAAACCTGCTTGTCTCATAAGGACAGTCATTTGTCCTCGATGATGGTTTTGATGTTGAATTAAAAACATCAAAAGTGAACCATTCGGCAATTGCTGACCAATAAAGTTGACACATTCTTGAAGTGTATCGTCAGTCCATTGCGTTTTTAACGCCTGTACAAATGCATTACTGGCTTGATGATAACTCTCAGCAATAAACCGCGCCGATGCAGGAACAGGATAATCTTCAGCCGGAGCGTGGAACGTTAAATCTGTGTTTGAGGTAATGATGTGAATGGCCGCGACAGTATGCCATGCAATACGGCCTAAAGTCCAATGTTGTGAAGTGATTTCTTGTTTAAGTGATTCATCAGTCAGATGATTCAGCAGTTTTTGTGTCGCATCGGCTTCGAATTCCCAAGATTTCAAAAAATGGTCTAAGGTTTGAAACATAAAAATCCTCCTTATCCTTTTTTGTTTTTCTATGTATCTACAGTTCAATTATAGTGCTCCGTTTAGTTAAAAAAGAACAAAACGATAGACAGACATTTTTAACAGAAAGCCCGATCTGACAACAACAGACAAAATATAAGAACATAACGGATAACTCTATACTTCTTTTTCTTCAATCGACAAAAAAAGGATAGCTGTTCAAACAGGATTCTTCTGTCTAATATTTTCGCTTTGCAAAAGTCCATATCGTCTTAGTGATTGAACCGGAGACAAAACAGCTCCTCGTCATCATAGCCACCCAAATGAAAAATGTCGGTTCGGCACCTATTACAATAAACATGAATATCAAGGACAAAATGAAGACAATAACAACCATCATCTATACTTTTTTAAAGATGAAATACCCTAATATCCCTAACAGAAAAGAAGCTGCCGGAAGAAAAATAAGAATGATATACGCGGGACTCAACAGCGGGCTAATACAAACACCTCCCAATTTCAAAACGAGGCAGTTCCTGCTTTTTGTCTGATATGAAGTGATTTTTTTCATCTTGATATTACAAAGTTTCATTCATTTTATACATATTATACCAATGAAATCGAGTCAAATATAGATATTTATTCACTTTTAACATATTTCAGAAAAATCAGGAGTGAATTAGCTTTTTCTTTCCCTAGTAAGGTCCTGCCGCATTGGCTTTAGCCCATCATTGTTTTTGCAGCGCTAATATTCTCATAATCGTGTGCATGACGCTGCTTTCCTCATTTGATTTGATGACAAAGTGCGCCGCATCTTTTATTTCGTCAATGGCATTCTTAACCGCAAAGCTGTAGGATGCCGCTTCCATCAATTCTTTGTCATTGCGGCCGTCTCCGAACGCCATTGTTTCATCAGCCGAAACCCCTAATAATCGCTGCAGTTCTTGTACTGTTGTTCCTTTATGTATTCCGATATTTGATATGTCCATCCAGGTATCCTCTGATGCTACGATATATAATTGGTGAAAAAATTCATGCAGCTTTTCTCTCGTTTCCGGACAGTTGGCGTCGGGATCATGAACCGTAATCTTGATAAAATCGTCTTTTATCTCAGTAAAATCAGTTATTTTCGTTACATGTGCATAAGAAGCATTTACATATTTCATTTCACTTTCAGACAGATTTTCTTTTACGATCGCGCCATTTTTTGTGCATGCGATAATGCTATGCCCGCAGCTGATTTTTTCTAAAGCGCCTATAATTGACAGTCCCGCTTCATTGCTGATCAAAGATTCATATACGAATGTGCCGTTCTTTTTTATACGTGTGGCACTGTCTCCTAAAATCCAAAAATCTTTCGCATCTTCTCCGAATAAGGCTTCCACCCTTTCACACTGCTTCCCGGTGCAGAGGGCGAAAGCGACATGCTGTTCCTCCATTACTCGTTTTGTTTTTTCAAATAACGTTCTGTCAAAATCGCATTGATTATTTAAAAATGTGCCGTCTAAATCCGTAATCACTAATTTAATCATCGTTCAGCACCTCCGCAGTTAAAACGTCTTTTTCAGACAAAGGGTTTTTCACATTTGAGAATGGAATCAATCGCATTTAAGACTCCTTCTTCATTGTTTGATTGCGTGATATGCGCGGCAGCCTGTTTAATGCTTTCATGCGCATTATCCATGGCGACCCCGTATTTCACGGCGGACACCATCTCCAGATCATTTCCGCTGTCTCCGAAGGACGCGCATTCTTCATCATTTATCCCCCATTGTTTCTGGAGAAGCTTCATCCCGCTTGCTTTATGGAGCCCCGGTATGATCAGATCTATGTCACCGTGCCCGCTTGATACAGGCGTGACGAAAGACCCGAGGGCGTTTTTCAAATGGCTCAGAAGTACGGAACAATGTTCGGCGGGAAAGCTGATGGAAAATTTAAAAATGTCATCATCGATGTTTTCAAAATGCGGCACCCTTTTTAACACATAATAATACTTACTGGCATGCAGATATTCATCTTCACTGGCATTTTCATGAATATACGCGCTTTTTTTTCCGCAGACAATGACGTTTTTCACCTCATACTGCTCTAAAGCACGGATTACTGCTTTTATAGTGTCTTCAGACATGTTACCCGCGAATAATTCTTCTCCGGCATTCACGACGAAAGCGCCATTCTCGGCAACGAAAGCGATTTCACTTTTGATTTCCGGAAAGAAGGATGTAAGCTGCGCATATTGGTTTCCGCTTGCTACGGCAAATTTAATTCCCCGCGCTTTTAATTCACGATACTGATTCATAAAACGCTCTTTGTTATATGCCATTTCATCATTCAAAAACGTTCCGTCCATATCAACCGCTATCAGTTTGATACTCATATTGTCCTCCTTTTATCAGCTGCTCCCAGAAGAGATCACGCATAAAGCGTATGAACGAATTATATCCGCAGTTGTTTTGCGCCGTAAATCATTGGCTGACGTCTTGTTTTGAATGACACAAAAAGTGATTTGTCACATCAATATAACACTATGTTTCTTTTAAAAATGATATGTTACGATTAGATGTACATTCACCATTCTCATAAAAAGGAGAATCCCCCTGCATGTTCACACACGAAATGATTGCTTCATTTAACGTGCTTGAAACTTCTTTATACAACTACATCTCCCAAAACAGCGAGAAAGTCGTCTATATGCGAATCCGTGAATTGGCAAATGAAACCCATGTATCGACGGCTTCTATTTTACGTTTCTGCAAAAAAATAAACTGTGAAGGGTTTTCGGAGTTTAAGGTGAAGCTGAAAATGTATACGGAGGCAAATAAAAAAACGATTTTAAAGAGTCCTCATCATTCCGTTGCCGAATTTTTTGAAAGAACAGTAAGCGGAGGCATGGAAGAAAAGCTGAAGGAAGCAGCAGCCCTTGCGGCCGATGCAGAAAGCGTCATTTTTATCGGAGTGGGAAGTTCAGGAATTCTCGCCGAATACGGAGCCAGATATTTTTCGTGCTTAGGGAAACTTTCAATGTATATTAAAGATCCTTACTTTCCGGCCCATTCCCATTTCCGTCATAACAGCATCACGATCGCATTATCGGTTTCAGGTGAAGGAGATTCTACGGTGACTCATCTGAATCAGCTGAAACAAGAAGGCAGCCGGGTCATCAGTATTACAAATCATAAACATTCAACCATTGCCAAAATGTCCGATGTGAATATTTCATATTACGTGACGGAAGAATGGGTTGAAAATGCGAATGTCACCACCCAAATCCCCGCTATGTACATACTTGAATCAATGGCTCGGGAGATATACAAATTGAGAGAATAAATTCAGGAACGAACCACTGATACGCTGGAAATTTCGGCATTTTTGCAAAAGTGATGAGAAACCCTTCTCTGATGCTAGAGAAGGGTTTTGAGGATCACAGATGAGACACAATACAATTTGCATGGCCGGCCAGTTTATATTCTCCCAAACCGGAAGGCAGGAGAATATGATCTCCTTTTCTAAAGGGATATTCATGCCCGCCTGCAATCATTATTCCGTCTCCTTCGATCACGCTGACAAGAAGGAAGGGCTGATGCTGGAATAGATTTGCTTCACCTTTTACATCCCACTTTTCGACTGAAAAATAAGGACATTCTATTAAAATAGCCGCAAGCAGATCATCTGTTTGTTTATAGTGAACGGTCGGCCGTTCACGGACAGATGGAACGTCTATCACGTCTATACCTTTTTCCAAATGGAGCTCGCGCATCCTGCCGTCCGCATCTTTTCTTCCGTAGTCATACAATCTGTAAGTCGTATCTGAATTTTGCTGCGTCTCTAAAATAAGTGTGCTCTTTCCAATCGCGTGAACAGTGCCGCTTGGAACAAAGAAGAAATCTCCCGGCTTTACCTTTACTCTATTCAGGAGCCCGTCCCATTCTCCGCGCTTAATCATGGATATCAGTTCTTCTTTTGTAGTTGCGTTGTGGCCGAAAATGATCTCCGCATCTTTTGCACAATCAATGATATACCAGCATTCGGTTTTTCCAAGTTCCCCGTTTTCATGCATTTTGGCAAAGTCATCATTCGGATGCACCTGAACGGACAGGTCTTGGTCCGCATCCAAAATTTTTGTAAGAAGAGGAAAACGGTCTCCTTCAAGGTTTCCGAATAAATCTCTGTGATGCTCCCACAATTCACCGAGCGTACATCCTTTATACATGCCGTTTCGAACTGTGCTCTGTCCATTTTGATGAGCGGCGAAGGCCCAGCACTCCCCTGTCCGCTCGGACGGAATATTATAGTGAAAATCACGCAGGGCGGCGCCTCCCCAAATTCTTTCTTTGAAAACCGGATTGAAAAATATCGGTTCAGTAGACATGATCATCCCCCGCTTTATTCGATTTCTTCCAGAAGCTCATACGCCTCTTCTTTTGTCTGAACGGAGAGCAGCCTTTCCCGATAGCTGTCATCCATCAGTTTTCGGGATAACATCTGCAATATTTTCAGATGCTGATTTCCGCCGCTTTCCTTCGGTACGGCAATCATAAAAATCAGTTTTGCATCAGAACCATCAAGGCTGTTCCAGTCAACACCCGAACGTCTTATTCCGAAAGCGACACCCGGTGTTTTGACGGCTTCAGACTTTCCGTGCGGAATGGCGATATTCATACCTATCGCCGTGGTTCCCTGCTGTTCCCGGCTCAAAATGGCCTGCTTAAATCCGCTGTCAGACAGCAGCATACCTTGACGGGACATTTTCTCGATCATTTCATCGATAATGTCATCCCTCGTTTCGCCGGATAAATGCGGTTCAATCAAGTCCGTACTGATAATGTCAGTCAGTTTTTTGATTTCGGTCATCCCGGCTTTTCGGCTGTCAGCCTGAGATGGTTCCTTAGTTTCTTTTGCCGCTGCAGCTTCATTTGGTGCGGCAGACGGCAGCACCTCGCCGGACGCGGGGGATTTCGCCATATCTTTCTTCAGTACATTAACCAACAGAGCGGTGACAAGAGAGCCTGCTGTTACAGCGATAAAAAACATCAATACATGATCTACTGCTCCAAGTACAGCAACGATGGGGCCGCCGTGTGCCACTCTGTCCCCCACATGGCCGATCATCGCTATCACCGAGCCGGTCATAGAACCCGACATAATACTCGGGATCACTCGAAGGGGGTCTTGGGCCGCAAATGGAATGGCTCCTTCCGTGATACCGAAAAGGCCCATCGTAAATGATGCTTTTCCCATTTCTCTTTCTGCGGCGGCGAATTTTCTTTTTCCTAAAAACGTCGCAATCCCAAGCCCTATCGGCGGTATACAAATGGAAACGGCAATCGGGCCCATAATTTCATAATTTCCTTCTCCGATCATTGCCGATCCGAAAAGAAAGGCCACCTTGTTTACGGGTCCTCCCATATCAAAGGAGATCATCGCTCCTAAAATCAATGCCAGGAGAATTGAGCTCGAACCTTTCATTCCCGCAAGCCAAACCGTTAATGATGCGAAAATATGAGCGACGGGGGCGCCGATCAGAAATACAAACGCCAAACCGACGATCAGTGAGGCAAACACCGGAATAATAATGATCGGCATAATCGGCTGTATTGCTTTAGGAACTTTACATTTTTTGATTGCAAGCGCCGCATATCCCGCCAAAAATCCCGCAATGATTCCTCCAAGAAATCCTGCGCCGCTTGCACTGTCGTAAAAGCTGCCGGATGCCGCAATATATCCGCCGATCATTCCGGGGACAAGACCCGGCTTATCAGCGATGCTGAACGCGATGTACCCGGCTAAAATCGGGATCATGAATGAAAAAGAAGCACTGCCGATCTGTTCAATCGTTTTCCAAAAAGACTCGTCCGGAATGACTAACCCCTTTGGTGTTTTTTCTCCTCCAAGCGTCAATGCAACCGCTATCAATAATCCGCCGACGACAATGAAAGGAACCATAAAAGAAACGCCGTTCATTAAATGACGGTAAATCGGGTTTTGTTTTTTGCCCTGCTGACTTGCGGATTCAGCTTTTGAAGCAGATTGATAGACCGGCACTTCACCGCTAAGCGCTTTTTGAATTAATTCTTCCGGTTTGCGGATGCCTTCCTGAACCCCGACAGCCAGCAGCTTTTTTCCCGCGAATCGGTCTTTGTTCACCGAACGGTCCGCCGCGATAATGATTGCGTCCGCTTCCCGGATTTCCTCTTCGGTCAGCCTATTTTCCACCCCGATTCCGCCCTGGGTTTCCACTTTGATCTCAACGCCTAATCTGCCGGCTGCTTTTTGTAAATTTTCAGCAGCCATATACGTATGGGCAATGCCGTTCGGACATGATGTAATCGCTAACAGTTTCATATAAATCCTCCTTTGCAGTCTGAATTTCAAGAACTTGTCTCAACTTTATACTGAAATCAGCCTGTGATAAGCGCGTTTTTTTACCATAAGTTCCGGAAATAACGGCATTTTTCCCTATAAACAGAAAAAAAGCAGGGAGCCATTCCCTGCTTTTAATAGTTTAAATAAGATAAAAACGTCATCACATTTTTTTCTTCCGTCAGTTTTTGAATAAATGCCGGCTGCTCGCTAAGATAGGAAAGCTCACTGAATAATTGCTTTACCTTGTTTTGATCTTCGTGTTTGACGGCAAGCATAAAAACGAGCGACACCTTTTCTGTCCCCCATTCAATCGGCTCTTTTAAGGTGGCGATTGCAATGGCTGATTGTTTGATATATTTAGAGTTCGCATGAGGGATGGCAATACCCGCCCCGATATTTGTCGCCGACATTTTTTCTCTCATTACTGCATGAATGCCATACTCTTTTTCTACATAGCCTTTTTCATACAAAGCCTGCGCCAGCTTTTCAATGACCTGATAACGGTGCTCTGTCTCTTGCTGTAAAAAAACGAGAAACGGAGTCGTGTCGTTCAGCATTTTAAACGTTTTTTGCTCCCGGCGATGTGATGTATCAAGCTGTTGCATAAATGCGCTGAGCTTCTTTTCATCAGCAGACTCCAAAAGCGGTGATACGACAATATGAGGGATCGTTACATTTCCAAGCCCTATCGTAGAAATGACGAAATCTATATCTTTATGCTTTTTGATATACTCTGTCAGCTCCGCTTTTGCGATACAGTCTTTTACCGTAATGTGATGAAATTTGCGTTCAATTTTAGTCCGCAGCAATTGCGACATGCCAATGCCCATATGGCAGACGATGATCGTCCTTTTAGGGTTATGACTGCTTCGGCGCAGCCGTTCGATCGCTGCCTGAAAATGCAGCGTCAAATATGCCGCCTCTTCTTCAGGAATACAGAGATCAAATGTTTGATTGATGTCTTCTAAAACGTCAATGATAAGATGAAACAAATAAGGGTACATTTTTTTGATGTCGTGAAGCATGGGGTTTGAAACAGAGAGATCATAGCTCAGCCGCTTCAACACCGGATCGAGATGAATGTTCAATCCGTTGATCAGTTCCTGGTCTTTATGAAAATCCAGCGTTTGCAGTTCTGAAACACAGTTGATCAAATGCCTGACGACTTTGGAAAGCTCAGAATCTTCAAGATCAAGCTTCTTTTCTTGCTGCGATGGATAGCGGACTTTCCCGCCTATAATATGTAAAGTTAAATAGACGGCTTCTTCCTCAGGAAACCGGATGGCAAATACCGGCTCAAGCCGTTTTAAACAAGCCAGTGTCCATTCATATTCTTTCTTCTTTTTTACCGCGTCCAGCTGTCTTGCAGAAATGGCGACCGGCTGTTTCATTTTGATACGGCGGATCGTCAGCAATGTATGCAGCAGCAAACTTTCAAATGTTTCATCCGTAAAATAGATAGAATGGTTTTTTTGTAATAACTTGATTTCTTTTCTCACAAAGTCCGCTTCATGACTTAAAAACTTACTTTTTATAAATTGGCTTGTAAACTCCGTATTATCAATCAAATCTGAAATTCGCGCCAATGCTTTTCTTTTGTTTTTTTCGTCCCCTTCAATCTTTAAGCCGAGCCGCTGTTTAGAAACCAGCGTGAGATCAAATCGCTTCAGCCACTCTTCAACCGCACTTACATCCTTTTTAATCGAAGCTCTGTTTACAAAATGCTGTGCGGCAATTTCTTTTGCGGAAACGGGCTTTGAATTCATTAATAAATCATAAGCGATGTGAAGTATTCTTTCTTCATCGGTCTTGTGCCTGCATGTAAAGTGCTCATTATAAATTTGCCGGCTTAACCGTGACCTTTCCTGTTCAGATATATGTAAATAGACGCCTAATCCCGGTTTGCGGATCAGCTGAGCTTGAGCATGTTCATTCAGGAAATCTTCAATCGTTTTCAAATCATTCCTGATCGTTTTTTCAGAACAGCGGACCCTGTCTGCGAAATCTTGCACAACTAAGTAGTCATCAGGTTCAGATAACAACAGATACAAAATCTTTTTCTGCCTTGAATTCATGTATTTCATCTGTTTTTCTATCCTTCCTGTCCATTTCTGCTGAAGCAATTGTGATAGGTTAAATATACTGCGCATACGAAACCGTTTTCATTTTATAGTGAAACAAAAGAGTAAAAAGTTTTGTTTTTTACCGCAGGTTCCGGAAAAATCATGTTTTATACAGAGCTATTCACATTGACAATAAAACACCAACCGTTTTTAAACGATTGGTGTCGGCAGCGAAAACCTGCTGTTACAGCCAAAATGTTTCGCCAAGCGCTAATGCTTTCAGGTTTTCAGGAGGTAATGCAAGCCGGTCCCACTCGCCGTGCAGTCTGCTTAATGCTTCCGGGCCTGTATCATCAGCAAGCCGGAATGCCCCGTAATGCATCGGAATGAAGCTGTCAGCCTTCAGCTCCAAAAACGCTTTCACGGCGTCTTCCGGATTGATATGTGACACTTGCATAAACCATTCCGGTTCGTATGCTCCGATCGGCATCAGAGCCGCCTTAATACGAAACCTCTCTCCGATTTCTTTAAAGCCTTCAAAATAGCCTGTATCTCCTGCAAAATAGATGGACTCGCCGTTTTCGCTTTCTATGACCCAGCCTCCCCAATGAGAGGTATCGGTATCCCAAAGCGTTCTCCGTGTCCAGTGCTGGGCCGGAACAAATGATATATTCACCCCCCGCATCTCAAAACGATCCCACCAATTCATTTCATGGACCTTTTTGCGGCCTTTTTTGATGAACAGCTTTTTCAGTCCCGCAGGCACGTAAAAATCCGGGTTTCCTCTCAGTTTTTTTATGCTCGGAAAATCAAGATGGTCATAATGCCCGTGTGAAATGAGCACGGCATCAATGTCAGGCAGTTCGCTCAATTCATATCCCGGCTCTGTCAGCCGTTTTTGAAAACCCATCCGCCGCGCCCATACAGGGTCGGTCATTATGTTAAGCCCCTGTATTTGGATCAGAAATGAAGAATGGCCGATCCATGTTATGGCGGTTTCCGTCCGATTGACGGCAACATAACGGACATCCCTAGTGACCGCTTTCGGAATGTTCTCGCTTAAGTCTTTACTTTTCTCTCTTCGTTCTTTCATCCATTTCAACATGTCCCTGAATCCATGTTCATTCTTCACGCCATTCAAGTTTTCATATCTTTTTTTCATTATCATTCTCCCTTGACACGTGTATTCCATTAGATTCATCGGACATTTATACAATGTCTGTAAATACCGCCCCGCTTGCTTCGGCTAAATCTTGAGGCGCTGCTTTCAGCTGCATTCCGATTTTCCCCGCACTGACGATCATAAACTCCAGTGTTTCAGCGGATCTATCAATAAAAGTCGGAAACCTTTTTTTCATGCCGATCGGAGAGCAGCCGCCGCGCATATAGCCGGTCACTCCTAAAAGGTCCTTCATGGCAATCATTTCTATTTTCTTCTCACCTGCCGCCTTCGCAGCCTTTTTCAGATTCAGTTCTTTTGCAACGGGAATGACAAAGACGTAATAACGATCTGTTCCTGCAGATGCTACTAAGGTTTTATAAACATATTCGGCAGCGTATCCTATTTTTTGTGAAACGGAAAGACCGTCTGCGGGCTGTCCCCCTTCTGTTTTGTAACCTAATAGCTCATAGGGAATGTTTTGCTGCTCAATGATACGGACAGCATTTGTTTTCACTGTTTTTTTCGCCATGGTTTTCCTCCGTTTTCTGTATTTCTGTCTGCTTTATTTTCAACTTCGATTTTAATAAAATGACCGCTCAGTTGCGTGCTTTGTAATACTCAAGTGCAAACTGTTTAAAACGCTCAGCAGCGGGAGAGAGAGCATGGTTTTTCAGCTGGGCTAACGCTATGGTGCGTTCGCATTGGTAATCTGCAACCGGAAGAAAAACGACCGGAAAGTATGAATGCTCCGCGGTTTTCGGCAGCACTGCAGCCCCCAGACCCGCGGCGGTCAGCCCTAATATGGTTGACACTTCCTCTCCTTCAAATGCGAGATGCGGGTGTATATTCAAATCCCGGCACATCAGATCAAACATATACCTCAGTCCGTATCCCGGTTTAAATCCGACAAAATCCTCGTCCTGCATCTCTTTCATTTGAATGCTTTTATTTCCTGCAAGCGGGTGGTTCTCAGGAAGCACCGCATAAAGAGGCTCTTTCTCCAGCACTGTCCATTGTAAAAGCTCGCTGGGAAGCGGCGGGGAGCTAAGACAGATATCCGCCTCTCCCGTTTCCACCATTTTGCGAAGCGTTTCATTTGCGCCTTGATAAAGCCGGAAGGTCACGTTTGGGTATAGCTTTTTAAATTCGGCAATCAGCTGAGGCATTAAGCGCAGCCCGAGTGTATGAAGAAATGATACAGATATTTCGCCGTGCTCCAGGCTCATATTCTTTTTCACTTGTTCAACGCCTTCATTTAAAGCTCGTCTCGCTTGTTTTGCTTTTATTAAGAACTGCTCCCCGTGCCTTGTCAGCCGGACGGCTTTTGTCTCTCTGTAAAATAACGGCGCGCCTAATTCTTCTTCGAGCCTGATAATCGATCGGCTTAATGCCGGCTGAGAAATCATTCTTTCTTTTGCCGCATTTGTGAAATGCTGATGAGTTGCCGCCGCAATGAAGTTGTCAATTTGATGAAGCTCCATTTTCTCCTTCTCCCCTTTCTTCATAACCTACACGCATTAATTCTATAGTTATTATAAATTAGACACATTGAAATGAAAAGCGTACGATACATATATAACCAACAGTGAGAAAAGAGGGACATTCATGACGTTTATTCAGCCTCATACAAAGGCTTACAGAAAGGCCAGCTTGGCTCTGTTTATCAGCGGCTTTGTGACCTTCGCCACGCTTTACACGACACAGCCGCTTATGCCTTTGTTTTCGGAAGAGTTTCATATTTCCGCTGCGGCTGCCAGCTTAACTTTATCCATCTCAACAGCCGTTTTGGCATTTTCATTATTGGCCGCCGCTTCGTTGTCTGACGGATTCGGCAGAAAAAAATTAATGGTGCTGTCGTTAACAGCTACATCTGTTTTAGGTCTATTAACAGCGTTCAGTCCGGCTTTTCCGGCGCTTTTGGCGATGAGGGCGCTGCTCGGTATTTTCCTGGCAGGCGTTCCGGCTGTCGCTATGACATATGTAGGCGAGGAGTTTGATCCGAAGGGCCTCGGGAAAATGATGGGCTTGTATATCAGCGGCACAAGCATCGGGGGAATGAGCGGCAGGCTGTTAACGGGGCTTCTGACCGATGTATTCGGCTGGCGGCCGGCGCTTGCCATCATCGGCATTCTTTCTATTGTATTAAGCTATTTGTTTTGGCGTTTTCTTCCGGCTCCGCGCCATTCATCTCAGCGGCATGAGGGCGTAAAAGCGGCATGTAAGGAATACGGAGCGGTCCTGCACCGCAAACGGCTGCTTTTGTTAATATCTCTGGGATTTATATTAATGGGGAGTTTTGTGACATTATATAATTATATCGGCTTTCATTTAATGGCGGCTCCTTATCATTTGTCGCAGACTGTGATCGGTTTTATTTTTATTGTCTATCTCGCGGGAACGTTCAGCTCTGTCTATATGGGGAAAAAAGCAGATCTTTTCGGAAGCGCAAAAATGATTAAGGTTGCGATTTTTGTTATGCTTGCCGGCGCAGCGGTGACACTTTTGCCCCAGCTTGCGCTTAAAATCGCGGGGATTGCCGTTTTTACCTTCGGCTTTTTCGGCGCGCATTCGATCGCAAGCGCCTGGGTCGGCCGCGCAGCCGGTGATCATCGCGCGCAAGCCTCTTCATTATATCTGCTTGCATACTATATCGGTTCAAGCGTGGCAGGGTCTTGCGGCGGTTTCTTTTGGACGCATTTTCATTGGATCGGTATCATTTCATTTATTTCGGTTTTGCTATTAGTGTCTTATCCGGTTTTATTTCTGGCGGAATTCAGAAAAAAGGGACATAGCCGCCTGCATGTAAATCAATAAAAACATTAAAGATTTGTGTCTTTTGTCCGATACTAAAGTTAAGGCCGGCACGATACTCCCTATAACTATTCCTTTTGATTCAGTAGATTTCAAATATCGTGCCGGCTTTCTTCAATTAAAAAACATTCTTCAGTTGTCTCACTCTTCTGTTACATACCTGCCCAAACATCTTTCGCATATCTTCCTTCCGCCTGCAGCTGTTCAAGCCAATTCAAGGAAACTTTTGAATCAGTGTTATGCACCTTTTCATACGCCTGAAGCAGTACATTTTCGACGGCCGGAGCCATTTTGCTTCCGTCACCGCATATATAGAGATGGCCGCCTTGGTCAAGGAGAGCAATAATTTGTTCAGCCTCGCGAAGCAGAACATCCTGTACGTAAACTTTACAGTCCTGATCTAACCTGGAATACGCCCGATGCACGGTGACAAGGCCGTTTTTCTCCGCATGGTCGAATTCATCTTTGTACAGATCGTCTTCTTCCGGATGCCGGCAGCCGAAATATAAATGAGCTTCGCCCAGGCTGTTTCCGGACATTTTTTCGGCAGCCCGCGCCTGGATAAATCCCCTGAACGGCGCAATTCCTGTGCCTGCTCCGACCATAATGAGAGGCGTTTTCGGATTTTCAGGCAATGCGAAACCCGACTGCGGCGAGCGGATGAAACAGACGGCAGGATCGCCATTCTGTAATCCGGCTAAATAGTTCGAAGCCACGCCCCGGTATTCCCCACGGCCGCTCCATGCCGGAGCCGTCACAACGCCGACCGTGATACTGAGCTCCCCGCTGGCTGCCTTCGGTGAGCTTGAGATTGAATAATAGCGCGCCTTTAAGGATGGCAGAAGTTCTAAAAAGCGCTCAAACGGCAGTTCACATGCAGGATAATCTTCCAGCAGGTCCAGCATGGTCATTCGTTTTTTCAGCACGTTTTCTTTATATGCCGCATCATCAGAATAAAGATGCTCCAATTCTTTTTGGTGCGGCGGGCACACGGTATGTGCGGCAAGTTCGCGAAGCTGGGCTCTCGTTGCCGGATCCTGCAGCTCTACATAGGACGCCAAAAGCTCCGGCGCATTAACCGGCCGGTCCATCGGCAGATGAGGCAGCTGCCGGCCCTTGATCTTAAAGTGCTGGTTCGGATCAAGACCGAATCGGCGAATGACACGGCTGATCAGTTCCCCGCTGTTTTGCGGAAGCACCCCGAGATGATCTCCTTCCTGATACGTTTCTGTTTCGGGGAGACGCAGCTCAATATGCCGGACTGAGCGCTTGCTGCTTTCGGTATGAAGCTCTTTGTTCGTGATGACCTCCGCCTCAAATGCTTTGTACGTTTTGGCAATCGGCGTCTCGGCTGCTTCACTCACGTATTCGATTGATAACTGTGATTTGTTTGTCTGTTTTGGAGCGGCCTCTATATGAAAAGCCTTCATGATGTCCTTCCAGAATGAGTCTTCCCAGGCTTCCTGACTGTACTCAAAATCATCGGCATTGTCGCCCTCCCCGATAGAGGTCAGCCGTTTTGCCCCTTTTTCTTCAAGCACTTTGTCTATCAGGCGGGGGATCCTCTGGTAAGTGGCGGCCCAGTTGCGGTCTCCGCAGCCGAAGACGGCGTAAGAAACACCCTTTAATTCCTGATCTTCAAGGCTTTCCATCCATTTCACAAAACCCGCCGCATTATCAGGCGGCGCCCCGTTATAAGAAGCCGTAACAATAACGACCGCGCCTTTTACAGGCAGTTTCCCGGCATAATCATCGAGCGGTCCGGTTTCAGTTGAAAATCCTTTGCTTCTTCCGATATCAGCCAGCTCTTCCGCGATTCCTTCCGCAGTTCCTAAATTTGATCCGTAAAGAATGAGAAGCGGTGTTCCGTGGGACGGGATTTCTTTCGTTTCTTCTTTGTGACCGCTTCCTTCAGCTTTATGGTTTTGTACGGGCTGATGATTGGACACGTCCTTGTTTTTCACACGGATTTTAAAATCACCGGGTTTAATGGTTAGAGCTTCTTTAATCGTAAGCTCATAATCAGTATGATCAATCAGTTCAAAGTGTTTCAGGACAAGGCCGAGCACCATTGTCGCTTCCTGCAGGGCAAACTGCATCCCGATGCATGCGCGCTGTCCGTTTCCGAACGGCTTATACGCATCAGCCGGAATGGCCGCGGGATCGCTGAACCTTTCCGGGCGGAATGACTCGGCATCTTCTCCCCACGCACTTTTATCCCGGTGCAGCTGCGGAGTCAGAATCGTCACCGGCTGTCCCTTCTCAATCGGATACTTCCCGCCGAGAACCGTATCTTCCTTCGCGTACAGAGAAAATGCCGGGGCAGTCGGATACAGCCGCAAAGTCTCGTTTAGCACCATGCGGATATATGTCAGCTGCTGAATCTGCTTATATTCAGGTGTCTCTCCCGTCAGCACCCGCTCGGCTTCCTGAACGGCTTTTTTCAATTTATCTTTATTTTTCAGCAGGCAGTATATCGCAAAAGAAAGCAGCCCGCTTGTGGTTTCATGCCCAGCGATCAAAAAGGTAATGATTTGATAACGGATATTTTCATCATCCAGCCTTTCCCCCGTTACAGGGTCTTTCGCTTCAAGCATCAATGCTAAAAGGTCAGACAGATTCTCATCCGGATTTTCCCTCCGCTCAGCGATGATCCGGTCTACAAGCGTATTCATCTCTTCAATATCCTGCTGGAACTGATGTCTCGTTTTGATCATCAGCTTGTCCTGCAGGCTGTGTCTCTGCGATTGGCGCATTGCCTCCTGCAGCGCACGAAGCATACTTGTGATAAAAGGATGCTGTGTGTCGCGATAAAAGCTGTTAAAGCGGTAATGAAATCCGCACAGGCCGATTGTATCCAGCGTCAGGCGCGTCATATCTTCGGCAACGTCAATTTCTTCATTCGGATTTAATCTGCTCCACTTCTGCACGAGCTGCATGGCAATATCCAGCATCATTGAATGATAGCCTTTCATCGCCTTCTGGCTGAAGCTCGGCAATAAAATCCGATGCGCTTTCTGCCAGTTCTTTTCGTGAGTCCAGCTCGTAAATAGTCCGTCACCGCCAAACTCACGGACTTTCAGCAGGGCTTTGCTGAGATTTTTGTCAAATCGCTTTTCATCACAGACTTCTGCCGCGAGCTCGCGGCCTGATACGAAGACCCCGACAGAGCTCGGAAATTCAAAACGAAAGATCGGGCCGTATTCTTCGGCAATTTTCCAAAGAGATTGTGACAGTTTTTCTTTTTCCAAGTGAGGGAGATTTTTCAGAGGCCCGTATGTTTTCGGCTGCGGTATAGCGCTTAGCTGTTTCATATCGATCTTCCTTCCTTCGGCGTATAATTAATGAGTTCTGATGGCATCCCAAGAACATTGTTCCAATTCTTTCAGAAACGGTTTTGTTATTTCGACGCTTCCCGTCCGGACAAGCTGATAGAGTTTGAGATATGCCCCGAGCAGCAGCGCCATCAGCACATTGGACGGCAGATTGCGGAGCACGCCTTCAGACTTGCCGCGCTGAAAAAAGACGTCAAGCATCTGTGTTATTTCATCAAGAAGCTTACGGCTCGTTTCATTCAGAAAGTAGGCGTCCTTATTCGTTTCAAGAAAAAACAATGCATACTCACTTTCCTTCGTAAAATCAATCAGACAATAAAACAGGTGATGAAACCCTTCTCTTACAGATATATCCTGAAAGTCCGTTTTGACTTTTTTCATAAAACGCTGCGCACTTTCCTGATACAGTACGTTCACAAGTGTCTCTTTACTGTCAAAGTAACGGTAAATTGTGCCGGTTCCGACATCGGCCTGAGCGGCAATCATCGGAATCGTCGTGGCGTCAAATCCTCTATCTGTAAACAAAGTAAGCGACGCTTTCATAATGAGTTCAACCTTGTTTGAAGCTGTCATTTCATCCCCCTTTCTAAATGCGGAATGAATATTCATTCCGTTTGTTCAAAATATTTAAAATGTACGGTCATCTGATTACCATTGTATAAGAAAAAAACTTTTTTTAATATAAAATATATGTGAAATAACCAAAAATAAGGAAATATGCCCAATTTCACAAAAAGAGCTGCAGTGACTTAAGCAGCTCTTTTTATTTCCCAAGAAATATTCTATTTAATGGCAGTAATAAAATGGAATGAATCTCTGCTGACAACTGAAATGTCTCTGAAATGCTGATCATAGAGCACCTCAATCACATCCTTTTCACTCATCCGCGAAGGTTTCAAAACCATATAGAAACACCCGTCAATTTGAAGAACGCGATACACTTCTTTACATGCTGTCCGGTAATCGCTGACTGTTTCAGCAGTATGTAACGAGAAGACTTTATGAAAACTGCGGTCGCGGAACGGTATGCTTTCCGGCCTCCCCTGCTGAATGTTTCCGAGCCCGGCTTTTATAACCGAACGGTTTGCGCGCTGTGTTTTCCGTATTTTACATTTCGATGTTTCTATGCTTTTAAGACTGCCCTTTTCAAGCTGTCCGATGATTTGTTTAAACATTGAGCCGTTTCCGGTCCCGATTTCCAAAATGCGGTCGTATTCCTGTATGTCCATCAAGATTTGCTGAATGACTGACTCTGCCGGTTCTGATGCAGCAAAGTATTTCGCGCGCATTCGTTTTAATGCTGAAGATGTATGTTGCAACATTGTATAACACCCGCTTTTCCATTCCTGTGATTTATTATTCAGAAATAATATTACCTCGTATTAGTATGAGGTACTAACTAGACGCACTTCTCTTCATGAACGTTTCGATTTATTTGAAATTTATATTTGTTTTCATAAAAAAAAGACGGAAAACGTAGGTTTTCCGCCTGCTCTAGTACCAATAATACGGTGCTATATATCTTGTCTGCCGGGAAAGCGCCGCCATTCTCTGCCGGCGGTACGGGTTGCCGTAGCCGTGTTTAAATGAATGGGGCATTGACGCATACCCGTGCCCGATGGATGGAATTCTGTTCTGACCGCCCTGCATGCTATCACCCGCTAACCAATTTTTCTTTCTTTACCATGGTATGCAGGCCGTCTGCGACGTGACAGCAGCATCCTCGCTAAACCTGGTCCTTCTCCATTGTGTAATGATTCAGCAGTTCAATTCTGAACATGATGATCTCCTCCTTCTCCTCCGTTTTGGCCCTTCGTGTCCGTTAGTTCATATAAAAATGTTTCAGCTGGCGTTCTTTCGCTTCATTATAAAACTCTTCGACCTGCTGTTCTCGTTCATACTCTTCCGCACTTTTAAAACGCTTTGAAATGGTCAGTGTTAAAAAGAAAAGATTAATGGTCATTATCGCTCACCCCCTTTCAATATCCGCACAAGCGAAAATAACCCGCAGCAAAGTTCATATGCGCTGCGGGCAGACTAAATCCGCAGACAAAAGAAGACGGTGCTTCTTTCCCTGCGGGGAGCTGCGAATGTCCTGATACTCCGAAATTAACGTGCTTGACGGGCAGAGGTTAAGGAAGGACACGAACTCTTCCACAGGCTGAATCGGTTCAATTGTAGATTTTGATTGCCGTTTAACGTCGTCATGTGATTCAACCTCCCTTTGCTTTTTTCTTACTTTGTAAGTATATCCATCAGCTTCCATTTTGTAAACATTTTTTTCAAGATTTGGACGGAAAATGTGCTGGCATTCCGCTTCAATTGTCCGTGTTTTCCGGCATCTTTCTTACCTCAGGAAACTCTTTTCATCCCTTGCTTTTTCTGATCTTTTTTTGAATATGCAATAAAATAAATAAGGCCGACAAACACTGCCCCGCCGATGACATTCCCGATAAAGGCCGGAATGAGATTGCCAATCAGATCACCCCACGAAAAAGAACCTGCAAATATCGCAGCCGGGATGATAAACATATTGGCTACAACGTGCTGAAAACCAATTGCGACAAACGCCATAATCGGAAACCATATACCCGCGATTTTTCCGGCTCCGTCTTCTGCGCCGAAAGAAAGCCAGACGGCCAAACAGACAAGCCAGTTACAGCCGATCGCCGAAACAATGACTTTTCCAAACGGCATATCCAATTTGCCTTGTGCGACCGCAATCGTTTTTTCCAAGTAAGGTCCTGTTTCGGTTAATCCGACAACATGTCCGAAAAAGTAAGCGACAAACAGTGCGCCGACAAGATTCATCAACGTCACGATCACCCAATTTTTCACTAATGCACCGGCGGATATTCTTCTGGAAAACAGCGCCATGGATACCGACATCATATTTCCCGTAATCAGCTCCGCGCCGGCAAGAACGACGAGCACCAATCCGATGGGAAACACGGACGCCCCGATTAAACTCGACAGGCTTCCCCATTCTTTCGGTAGGTCGCCGATGACACGGATATCAAGCAAATAACCGAGTGCGATAAACGCTCCTCCCAAAAATCCTAATACAATCAGTGCTGAAAGCGGTGAATGCACCTTTTTTACCCCTGATTCGACCGCAAGCTCCGCTATTTCGTCCGGTTTACGAAAAGCCATAATAACCCCTCCATTTAACAATTCAGCCCGCAGTTTCCAAAGACGCCTAACAAAAAAGGCAGCATTCAACTAACCCGTCTGAAAAAACGAGGGTTTGAATGCTGCCTAACTTGTATGCATACCCATACAACAATATCAAGCAGAATGAAAATATGCGGTATAGAATATGTACAGATCATGCACACATTCCATAAAAAATCGTCCTTAGGCCACTGCCAGCAGTTCATATCATATCAAATGTGACAATTTCGTGTCAATTGAATATTGTCAGCTTTTGATTTCTTCTTTATGCTCTTCAATTGAGCGGTCAAAGACAAACACCGATACAGCAATATTTTCCTCTATTTTTATATCTGAAAACAGATGCACCAGCTTTGCTCCGATGAGCTCTTCCATTCCGTCAGGCGTTTGTTTTGAATACAGTTCCTGAATTAAGCTGGTTCGCGCCGCATGAACCATTTCTCTTCCTTCAGGCGTGCGTGCGATAAACTGCTCACTTGCGCTTAGATTGCCGTAAAGTGTAGATACCGCCATGTTATCCACAAAAACGGTGTGAATTCGTTCAGGCCCCTTTCCAAATAATTCTTTGCGCAATTTCCGGATAATATCGTTAAATTCATGAATTTTTTTAGACATATTGTCCCCTCCGATTTTAGCCTATGAAAGACATTCCCGGTTCCCCTTTGTGACATTTCACCTGGTTAAAGTTTTCCTTTCGTATTGTATTATAATAAATATCACCTTATAATAAAAGCAGTGAAGATGGATTTGTAATAGGAAACGTGTTACGAGTCTATCGTTTTATACAAATAGGATTGGTCTGTTAGTAAGACTTGCTAGTGAACTATTCCGCCATGCGTATTTATACCGTTCTCCGGACAGGAGGCCGGTATCTATGTGCATGGCTTTTTTTCGAGTTTAAAAGATGGAGGGGAATTGGAAGTGACAGACGTTCAGTCTATCCGTGTCAAAATTGACGGCACGGAGTATGAAGCACCAGAGGGGTCTAAGATTTTAGATATTTTAAACCAAAACGGAATTGAGATTCCGCAAATATGCCATGTACCGGAAGTGGATCCGATTCAAACATGTGACACCTGTATTGTTGAAGTAAACGGGAAATTGCAGCGCTCTTGTTCCACGGCTGCAGAAAACGGGATGTCCATCTCGCTTACGTCGGGAAGGGTAAAAGAGGCTCAGACAGAGGCCATGGACCGTCTTCTCGAGAATCACCTGCTTTACTGTACGGTTTGCGATAACAACAACGGCAACTGCACACTGCATAATACAGCGGAAATGATGGGAATTGAGCATCAGAAATATCCATATACGCCGAAAGATGATTCAAAGTGCGCGGTTGATATGTCTCACCCGTTTTACCGCTATGATCCGAACCAATGCATCGCCTGCGGCCAATGTGTGGAAGTGTGTCAAAACCTTCAGGTGAATGAGACCCTTTCAATTGATTGGGAGCGCGACCGCCCGCGGGTCATTTGGGATGAAGGCGTCGCCATTAATGAATCTTCCTGCGTCAGCTGCGGCCAGTGTGTCACTGTCTGTCCTTGTAACGCACTGATGGAAAAATCAATGCTCGGCCAAGCCGGATTTATGACAGGTATAAAAGAAGATGTTATGGAACCGATGATTGATTTAGTAAAAAATGTTGAACCCGACTATACAAGCATCTTCGCCGTGTCTGAAGTGGAAGCGGCTATGCGCGATAAACGGACGAAAAAAACAAAAACAGTCTGCACGTTCTGCGGCGTCGGATGCTCTTTTGAAGTATGGACAAAAGGCCGTGACATCCTTAAAATTCAGCCTGTTTCCGATGCTCCGGTTAACGCGATTTCCACTTGTGTGAAAGGGAAATTCGGCTGGGACTTCGTGAATTCGGAAGAACGGATTACAAAACCGCTCATCCGGAAAAACGGCGCATTTGTTGAATCGTCATGGGAAGAAGCCCTTGACCTTGTCGCTTCAAGACTCGGTTCGATCAAGGCCGAACACGGAAATGGTTCTGTCGGTTTTATTTCTTCTTCTAAAATTACGAATGAAGACAACTACGTCATTCAAAAATTGGCACGCCAAGTATTTGAAACCAACAACGTGGATAACTGCTCACGCTACTGCCAGTCACCGGCAACGGACGGCTTATTCCGCACCGTCGGTATGGGCGGAGACGCCGGCACAATTAAAGATATCGCAAAAGCGGGCCTCGTGCTCATCGTCGGTGCCAATCCGGCGGAAGGACATCCGGTTCTGGCCACTCGCGTGAAACGCGCCCATAAGCTGCACGGCCAAAAACTGATTGTTGCCGATCTGCGCAGAAATGAAATGGCTGAACGGTCCGACCTCTTTATCAGCCCGAAACAAGGGACTGACCAGGTCTGGCTCATGGCAGTAACGAAATATATGATTGACCAAGGCTGGCACGATCAAGCGTTTATTGATGAAAATGTCAACTACTTTGATGATTATAAAGAAACGCTGGAAAAATACACATTGGAATATGCGGAGCGCATCACCGGACTTTCTCAGGATACGATCATCCGCATTGCCGAAATGATTCGTGATGCAGACGGCACTTGTGTTCTTTGGGGCATGGGCGTAACCCAGAATACAGGCGGCTCTGATACATCAGCGGCGATTTCCAACCTGCTGCTTGCCACAGGAAACTACCGCCGTCCGGGCGCCGGAGCCTATCCGCTGCGGGGACATAACAACGTTCAAGGCGCTTGCGATATGGGAACTCTTCCAGGCTGGCTTCCGGGATATCAGCATATTACCGATGATGCGGCACGCGCTAAATTCGAAAAAGCTTACGGTGTTGAAATTGACGGCAAGCCGGGTCTTGATAATATCGAAATGCTCCATGCGATTGAAGAAGGAAACATGAAAGCCATGTATCTCGTCGGTGAAGATATGGCGCTCGTCGATTCAAACGCCAACCATGTTCATGACATTTTATCCAGCCTTGATTTCTTTGTTGTACAGGATATTTTCCTTTCAAGAACGGCGCAATACGCGGATGTCATCCTGCCTGCGGTTCCATCTCTTGAAAAAGACGGAACATTTACAAACACAGAGCGGCGTGTGCAAAGGTTGTATCAGGCGCTTCCGACACTCGGCGATGCAAAACCCGACTGGTGGATTATTCAGGAAGTCGCCAATCGTTTAGGCGCTGATTGGAATTACACGCATCCTAGCGACATTTTCTCAGAAATGGCGAGCCTTTCTCCGCTGTTCGGAAAAGCAAGCTACGACGTTCTTAGCGGCTGGAACAGCTTCCTGTGGGGAAGCTTTACGGGAGAAAGCACTCCGCTTCTTTATGAAGACGGCTTTAACTTCCCGGACAAAAAAGCCCGCTTTGCGCTGAGCGATTGGGTGGAGCCTGCTGTATTCCCTGAAGAATATGACCTGCATATTAACAACGGACGGATGCTTGAACATTTCCACGAAGGAAACATGACAAACAAGTCAAAAGGCATTCAGTCTAAAGTTCCGGATGTATTTGTTGAAGTATCGCCGGAGCTCGCGGCTGAACGCGGAATTTGCGACGGAACAATGATCCGGCTCGTCTCTCCTTTTGGGGCGGTTAAATTGAACGCGCTTGTGACAGACCGCGTCCGCGCAAATGAGCTTTATCTGCCGATGAACTCTACAGATAAAGATTCTGCGATTAATTTCCTGACCGGGCCTGCGTATGATTCACGGACACATACACCTGCCTATAAGCAGACAAAAGTCCGCATGGAAGTGCTCGGTTCCTGTGATACTCCGCCGCTTCCGAAAACGAATCCGCGGAACAAAAAACGTCATCCGCAAAACGGTGTGGAAGCTCAGCGAAAATGGAACCGTCCGGGCTATGTGCACTTAACTGATTAAGGAAAGGAGGAAACATTGTGGCAAGCCCAATTACTGAAATTCAAAAAGAAACGAAAACAGAGGAACAGCTGAAAGCTGAAAAACTGGAAGAGCTGAAGACGCTTCTCGCAGAAAATGAAGAAGCCGTCGCGAAAACGATGTCCATCATGGCAGAGCTGAATAGCTTGGGCATTTTTGATGCCGCCGGCTATATGCTCCAGGCAAAAGAGGAGATTGCCAAAATCGCACTCGGACAGATTTCCCGGGAACCTGTCACCAATCTCCTGAATACGATGATGGCCGCGGGAGGCGCGCTGTCAAAAGCTGATCCCGAATTTATGGGCAGACTTTTAGAAAGCGCCATGGCCGGTACGGATCAGGCGCAAAGATTTTTAAAAGAGGACAGGAAAGTCAGTATGTTTGAACTGATGAAAGCCGTCGGTGATCCTGATATTAACCGCGCGCTCGGCTTCGGGCTGCAGTTTTTAAAAGGAATGGGAAAAGAATTACGCGAAACCCCGTCTGAATAAGAAACGAAAAAGCCATTGTCAAAAGACAATGGCTTTTTTTTATTCATCGGCCTCTTCCAGCCTCTTTTTATAAATAAGTGAACGGTCAACGCAGAAATAAGCGCCCGCTAAAAATACACAATCCGTTACAAACATCAGCATTTTCTGGCCCGCAGTCAGCCCTTGTCCGGGAAGAACCGCGCCGATATAAATGAAGGTGCTGACTGCAAGCAGAATAAATGCGTAATGCTTAAAATCTTCTATTAATGATTTCAGTCTTTTCTTCTCCATATAAGGTCACCTGCCAGTTTTATAGTCTACCAACATTATAATACAAGCTGACAGCCGACAGAGAATGTAAATCTATCCATTCTTTATAAAAGTGAATCAAGCGCCTGTTTCACATCCGCCGTTAAATCCTCAGTATCCTCAATACCGACTGAGATCCGTACGAGCCCGTCGGTAATGCCAAGCGCAAGCCGGCGGTCGCGCGGGATCGAAGCGTGCGTCATTCTGGATGGCACGGAAATTAAGCTTTCAACCGCTCCTAAACTTTCCGCGATCGTAAACAGGTTCAATTTTTCTAAAAACGCGTCGACGCGTTCGCTGCTGCCGACATCAAAGGAAATCATTCCGCCGAAACCGGAGCTTTGCGCTTTTGTCAGCTCATGGCCCGGATGTTTCGCAGATCCCGGATAATAAAGCGTTTGAACGGCATCATGCGCTTCAAGCAGCCCGGCGATTTTTCCGGCGCTGTGATTGATGGCATCCATTCTGAGTCCCAGCGTTTTAATCCCTCTCATCAAAAGCCATGAATCCTGCGGTCCTAAAACGCCGCCCGTTGAGTTTTGCACGTAATGAAGCTTTTCGCCCAGTTCTTTATCAGCCGTGACGACTAAGCCGCCGACGACATCGCTGTGGCCGCCGAGATATTTCGTCGCGCTGTGCAGCACGATGTCCGCGCCGAAGCTGAGCGGCTGCTGGAAATACGGCGTGTAAAACGTATTATCGACGATAAGCAATACGCCCGCTTCTTTTGCGATGTCAGACATCAGTTTGAGGTCAGTCACTTTCAATAGCGGGTTTGTCGGTGTTTCGATATAAATGGCTTTCGTATTCGGGCGAATGGCCTTTTTGACTTTTTCTTCATTGCTCGTATCAACAAAGTCCGCTTCAATGCCGAAGCGGTTCAGCACACCTGTCATCACCCGGTAAGTGCCGCCGTATACATCATCCGTCAAAATAACATGATCGCCGCTGTCAAACAGCATCATGACGGCAGTAATCGCAGCCATGCCTGAGCCGAACGCATATCCCGCCGCTCCGCCTTCAAGCTCCGCAATTAAGCTTTCAAGCGCCGTCCGCGTCGGATTGGCCGTTCTTGAATATTCATAACCCGTGTGCTCGCCCGCTTTCGGCTGCCGGTACGTGCTTACTTGATAAATCGGTACGGAAACCGCTCCTGTTTTTTCATCTCCCGTAATTCCTCCGTGCACCATCAGCGTTTTTTTCTTCATCTTACTGACCTCCTTGAAAAATGTTTTTGCTTATATATCGATCGCTGCCGTCAGGGAAAATGGTGACGATATTTGATCCGGCGGGCGCTTTTTTCGCTTCTTCAAGCGCTGCATAAAGAGCCGCCCCTGAAGAGCTTCCGATTAAGAGGCCTTCTTTCTCGGCCGCTTCTCTGACAAGCGAAAACGCCGTATCGTCTTCCACCGTGTAAATGGCGTCAAAATGGTTCTCGTCCATATAATCCGGGATAAACTCCATGCCGATGCCTTCCGTTTTATGGGCATGCGGCTCTCCTCCGTTCAGGATCGAGCCTTCCGGTTCAACGATCACCGTTTTGACGGCAGGATTTTTCTCTTTTAAATAAGCTGCTGTACCGGCAAAGGTGCCGCCGGAACCTGCTCCTGCGACAAAAGCGTGGATATCCCCGCCGAGCGCGTTCCATATTTCGGGTCCGATCGTTTTATAGTAAGTCAATGGATTTACTCGGTTTTTAAATTGCAGAACGGCATAAGAATTATTAATCTCTCTCTCCAGTTCAAGCGCTTTTCGAATGGCTCCCTGCATGCCTTCTTCTCTCGGCGTATGCACGATGTCCGCTCCGAGAGCTTTCATAATTTGCTGCTTTTCTCTGCTGAAATGCTCCGGGACGCAAAAAACGGCGCGAAGCTGATGCTTTCTGGCGCACAGAGCGAGTCCGATCCCGGTGTTTCCGGCAGTCGCCTCAATGATAACGCCGCCCGGTTTCACCTTTCCCGTGCGAAGCGCATCTTCAATGAGCATCCCGCCCAGCCTGTCTTTAATGCTTCCGCCCGGATTCATCATCTCAAGCTTAGCATAAACCGCTGTTCCCTCCGGTATATCAAAGTGCTTGAGACGGAGCAGCGGTGTATTTCCGATCAGTTCTGTAATATCTGTTATCACGTTCAATATGTGTCCTCCTCCTGGAAAAGCGGAGGAGAACGAGAATCCCCCGCTTAGTGAATTCGTTTGATGACATTCAGGACAAGCTCAGTTGAATGAACGGCAGCCTGTTCTAAAAATTTATCAAATGAAACATCAGATTCTTTTCCGGCAATATCAGATAAAGCTCTGATGACAACAAAAGGCGTTTTGAACTGGTGGCACACCTGTGCGACAGCCGCAGCTTCCATTTCAACCGCGTACAAATCCGCAAATTTGGCGCGTACGTCTTCAACCCGCTTCGGATCATTCATAAAAGAATCTCCCGTAGCGATTGTGCCTTTGGCGACTTGAATGCCGTTCAGTTCAGAAACCGCTTCCTCAGTAATGCTGATCAGCTTTTCATCAGCTTTGTATGCTGCCGGAAGACCCGGCACCTGTCCGTATTCATAGTCAAACGCCGTCACATCCACGTCATGATGGCGGACATCTGTTGAGATGACGACGTCGCCTACATTCAATGTATGATGAAAACCGCCCGCTGAGCCTGTGTTAATCACATAATCAGGTTTGAAACGGTCAAGCAGAAGCGTCGTGCTGATCGCGGCGTTGACTTTCCCGATACCTGATTTCAGCAAGATGACTTCGACGCCTTCATAGCTGCCAGTTGTAAACTCACAGTGAGCGATCATCTCTTGTTTTGCGTCTTTCAGTTTGCTTCTTAAAATCGTAACTTCTTCTTCCATTGCTCCGATGACTGCCAGTTTCATTTATACACAATCCCTTCGATTTACCGTTTAATCGCCTCCATTATCCAGACAAAGTCATTTTGCTGCGTAAACCGCGCGGCAAATCCCTCTTCTGAAAAGATGTTTTTCATTGTCCCGAGTGTCGGATAATGTTCCGTCTTTAAATCGTCCGCTAATTGATGATAGCCCTTTCGGCTTGCTTTTTGAATGGCTTCATCATAAGCTTCATGATCTTTAAAGACAGTATCGGCAAACACTATTTTATCATGCTTCTGAAGGATTGCGCCATACTGCTTTACAGCCGTTCGCTTTTCTTCATCGGTTAAATGATGAAAGGCGTACGAGCTGACGATGGTATCTATTTGAAAAGGCGGAGCGGGAAACTCCAGAAAATCTCCGTCACTGAACACGGCTTTGTCAGAAAGCTTGTCAGCCGCCAGTTTTCTCATTGACGGAGACGGTTCTACACCAAACACCTTTTTGTTCGCGGCGGCTAATTTCGCCGTTAAATTCCCCGTTCCCGGTCCGAACTCTAAAACGTTTGAACCTGAAAGTGCGACAATGCTGTCAAGAATATTGTCATATCCTTTAAAAACAGCAGCATATTGTTTGTCAGCCCCGTGCACTGTGGCATCATAAGTCGCTGCCCAATCTTCAAATAAAGGAATAAATTCACGGCCCATATTTTTCACTCTCCATAATTTATAATTCCTATGAGTATAGTATGGATTAATCATGGAACAGTTCCTATCCTACCACAAAAAAGAATGGAAGGGTACTAAAATACTTTGGGATTATTGCGCAATTACGGCAGAAAGGCTTATACTTTCATTGACTCAGAAGAAAAATCAGGAGGATCTGTACTGATGAATTTTCAATTGGATTTAATCAAAGATAAAGTAGAATTTTTCGAAGCGGCATCTTTGCAGGAGCTTGAAAAGAAAATAAACGTTCAGATTGAAAACAACCAGGCGATTATGCTTCGCGTCCGTTCCGTATCCCATCAGGTGACGGCCGTTGACGGCAGAATCCTTTACAGCGCGTCGGTGCATTTTTCAGCTGACGTATGACAGAAAAAAGCAGCTGATTACTCAGCTGCTTTTTTGCGGTTATTTTAAGGTTTCTACTTTTGTCGGCTTCCAGCCCTTTTTGTCTTTCCAAGTGATGGTGACCTGATACTTTTTGCCGTTCGTTTTGTCTAAAACTTTACCCTTCGCATCTTGCGGGCTTCCATTGTTTCCGAGCCACAGCACTGTCATGTGATCTTTTGACACGCCGGTTGCGTAAGAGATGGCGTCAAGCATTTCGGACCAGTCTTCAGAGCTTGAGTCATACGTCGCCGCATGTTCTCCCGTCTGCTTTGTGCCGACCGCTTTCCATTTTGGGTTAACAATTGTTTTCTCGACATCGCTTGATGAGCCGCCCTCTGTTATTTTTGCGCCTTTAAAAGGATCGCTTGAACCAGAGTCTTTTTTGCTGCTGTCATCACTTTTCGATGAATCATCGTCTTTTTTGCTGTCAGAGTCTGAAGATGAATCAGATGTGTCCTTATCCTGTTTATCTTTTTTGTCATCGTCTGATGCCGTATCTTTTTTGCTGTCTTTTATGTCTTCATCCGATGTCTGCTTCGACTTGCCTGATGCAGGTGTTTCCTGCTTCTGGCTCGTGTCCGCTTTTTCGCTCACGTCGCCCGACGGACTGTTGATGAAGAGGCTGACGGCAACGACGACAATAAGAATAGATACGATAGCAATTAAAATGTTAAGCACCATATTTGCTTTTCTGCGCTTATCACGGTTTTCAAAACGAGATTGTTTATTGCTCAATCATTCTGCACTCCTTTATCCCTCTTGCTCAGCATATATTTTAACATGGGCTGAGCGGTTGTTCTATGTCTGATTTATTTCATTTTCATGTACCTTTTTAACAATATCATAAAACACTGTATTTGTCAGAGCCTTATCCCCCGGCGTGTCCATGTGCAGCACCACGAGAGCGTATTTCGGCTTGTCCGCGGGAAAGTATCCCGCAAACCATTTGTGGTAAAGCGTCTGTTTTTCTTTTGTGAACATTCCCGTCTGGGCCGTTCCCGATTTGCCTGCTATCTCATACGGCAGATCCTGAAACCTTCGGCCGGTTCCTTTCGGTGAGGTGACGACTTCTCTGAGAATTTTTTGAAGCTGCTGCGCCGTATATTTGTCGATGTTTTCCCCTTTTAACGGCTGATCTTTGAATGACGCCATCGTCGTTTTGTTTTTGTATTCAATTTTGTCCGCGATTTTGACTTGTTTTTTTTCACCGCCGCGCGCGATCGCCGCCATCATATTGGCGACTTCAAGAGGCGTGACTTTCACGTTTTTTTGCCCGATCGCTGTCTGTGCGACGGCTTTTTTTACGGTTTTGTCTTTGTCATCTCCCCAAATGACCCCGCTTTTTTCATTATACAGCTGCCTGAATCCGTCTTCCCGGTACAGCTTGCCTTCCCAGCCCGCCCGCTGGGTGAGACCGAGTTTTTCCGCCATGTTTTCAATAACGGAATCATCTTTTTTGATCAATTTTTCCGCAAGGCTTGTAAACGTATAATTGCAGCTTTGGGCAAAGCTTTCTCCAAAACTGAGCGTGCCTTTGTCATCCCCCGGCTCTCCGTACAGGTTGAGATTGCAGTTAAAGGATGTGCCCGGCTTCACTTCGTTTTGTTCTATTGCGGCTGCGGCGATCACCGTTTTAAATACTGATCCCGGATAAATCGGCGTCAGCATGTAATTTTGCAGTGTCTGCTGCTTTGACATGTCGGCGTCAGGCTTTGATACCATTCCGAGCACACTGCTTTTTTCAATGTCTAAAAGGACGGCTCCCCCCTTTTTTAACCCGCGGTCTTTCAATACATCTTCCATTGCTTTTTGAATATTGCGGTCGATGGAGGTTTTGACTTGCAGCGGATAAAACGCGTTTGCTTCAGCCGTATATTTGACGTCCATTCCGAATAAAGGGTTTCCCCTTCCGTCGACATGATACAAAAGTTTTGTGTCCTGATCCGCCAGTAAAAACTCATCAAACGTCCGCTCCATCCCGCTTGTCCCGATTTTTGCCGTGATCGGCAGTTCCTTCCTGCCGGGGTATTTCTTTTTCAAAAGCTCAGGGTCCTGGTTTGTCGCGCCCAACAGATGAGCGGCTATGTTTGTTTCTTTGCTGTCTTTCATATATACGCCGTAAATGCCGGGATATTTCAAAGAATTGATATTTGACACGGATTGTTTCGTCAAATGTTTTATTTTTCTGCTGTTCAGGATCACCGGTTTTTTTGCTTCCGTGAGCAGCTGCCTGAGCTCCCCCTGTTTCATTCCGAGAATGTCTGATACCCGGTCAACCGGCCAATCCTGCGTCACGAGAAAGGGAAACAGTATGACCGCAGGCTGCTTTTTTCCGGTCAGTTCTTTGCCGTTCCGATCAAGAAAAGAGCCGCGTCCGTCTGAAATAAGGACTTCTTCCGTCCGCTGCTTGACGCTCTCCTGAATCAGATTAATATTGGATTTTGAAAAAGATTCTGTGAAAAACAGCTGAATTTCAGCCAGCCTCGCAAGGAGAAAGAAAAACACGAGCAGAAAACAAATCACGGCCGTTTTCAGCCTTTTTGATACGATCATAAAAAACACCTCATCCACATTTTGGACGAGGTGTTTCATTGTTAAACGGATCTTATGAAATTTTCACAATTTTCACGAGCATTTCTCCGCCCGGCGTCTGAACTGTCACTTCTTCGTCCACTTTTCTGCCGAGCAGGCTTTTGGCGATTGGCGAGTCGTTTGAAATTTTCCCTTCAAACGGATCAGCTTCAGCGCTTCCGACAATCGTGTAAGATTCTTCTTCACCGTCCGGCAATTCGATGAATGATACGGTTTTTCCCAAACCGACTACATTTGAACCGCCGTCGTCCTCGATGATTTTCGCATTGCGGATCATGTTTTCAAGCGTCGTGATGCGCCCTTCCACAAATGCCTGTTCTTCTTTTGCAGAATCATACTCAGAGTTCTCTGACAGATCTCCGAAGCTTCTTGCGATTTTAATGCGTTCTACTACTTCTTTACGTTTAACCGTTTTCAATTGCTCTAATTCTTGTTCAAGTTTTTGTTTTCCTTCGTGAGTCATCGGAAAAACTTTTTCTTGTGCCATGTTCCTTCACTCCTTGGTGGTTGTCCCTCAACAATAACGTGTGATTATGTATGAGAGCATAAACGAAAAAATCAAGAATGAGAACACAGGGCAGTCCTCGTTCTTCTCTCCCATATAGGTACTGTTTATCTTAAACTGAATGTGTGTTTTCTGCAAATGTTTCGGTTTATAAACAGGGAAAGAAGGGAACTGTCTCATTCCCTTCCAGCCTATACATAATATGGTCTGAGTTATTTATGTCTATGCTATGGTATTACAAAATTGCATTTTGTTCAAGGATCGTTTGAATCTTCGTGACCATCAGATCGATCGCGACGTGGTTTTGCCCGCCTTCCGGAATAATGATGTCCGCGTAGCGTTTCGTCGGTTCAACAAACTGATTGTGCATCGGTCTGACGACGGACACATACTGCTCAATGACAGAATCGATTGAACGGCCTCTTTCGTTAATATCTCTCATAATCCGTCTGATGATACGGAGATCCGCGTCCGTGTCGACATAAAGTTTCATATCCATGAGGTCGCGAAGTCTTTTATCTTCGAGAACAAGAATGCCTTCCAGAATAATGACATCCTTCGGCTCAACCGGAATGGTTTCCTCAGAACGCGTATGCAGTTTATAATCATAAATCGGCTTTTCTATCGGCCGGTAATTCAAAAGCTCTTGAATATGCTCGATTAAATAGTCATTATCAAATGCGAGCGGGTGGTCATAGTTTGTGTTCAGCCTTTCTTCAAACGGAAGATGGCTTTGGTCTTTATAATAAAGGTCTTGCTGGATCATTAAAATCGAGTGTCCTTTAAACTGTTCATAGATGGAACGGGTGACGCTTGTTTTTCCTGATCCGGAACCTCCTGCGATGCCTATAACTACAGGACTCTTACCCATTGGTGATTACTTCCCCTTTCTCATCATGTTGCTCGGATAAATCTTTTTGTCTACTTTAAATGTAACGATTTGCAGGGGATGGCGGGCAGCATCAAGCTCGTTTCCGTCTTCGTCCCAAATAGTGCCGATTGTGAATGTGAAATTGTCGATTTCAGGACCGAAAAATTCCACTTCGTCACCTTGTTTAAAGAAATTGCGCTGCTGGAGCGTCACCATTTGAGTGTCCTCGTTATACGCGAGCACGAGACCGGCAAAATCAAATGTTGTTTTCTTTCCGTGTTCACCGAACATCTGCTCTTCATACCCGGGCGTGCCTTCAAAGAAAGCAGGCGCGGTATCCCGGTTTGCACATTTGTCCAGCTCATCCAGCCATTCTTTTTGAATGACAAAGTTTTCAGGATCAGCGCAGTATGCGTCGATGACTTTGCGATACACGCTGACAACCGTCGCAACGTAATGAATTGATTTCATCCGGCCTTCAATTTTCAGGCTGTCGATGCCCATCTCGATCATTTGCGGAATGGATTCAATCAATTTTAAATCTTTCGGGCTCATCGCAAACGGAGCGTCTTCTTCATCATAGAGCGCGACCGCGTTTGCACCGTCTGTCTGATACAGGTCATAATCCCAGCGGCAGGACTGACAGCAGCCGCCGCGGTTGGAATCCCGGGCCGTCATGTGATTGCTCAGCACGCATCGGCCTGAATAAGCGATACACATGGCGCCGTGGATAAAGGTTTCAATTTCAATATCCACCTTTTCCTTCATTTCTTTAATTTCCAGTCCGCTCGTTTCACGGGCAAGCACCACGCGGTCAAGCCCTTCTTCTTTCCAGAACTGCACCGCTTTCCAGTTGGAAAGGGACTGCTGTGTGCTGAGGTGAATTTCTACGTCCGGGGCCACTCTCCGGCATGTTTCAATAATCAGCGGATCAGCGACGATAATTCCGGCAACTTTTGCGTCTCCCAACGCTTTTAAGTATTCTTCCAGACCGTCCATATTTTCATTATGGGCGAAAATGTTTGTTGTCACATATATTTTTGCCCCGTATTTTTTGGCAAATTCTACGCCCTCTGCGATTTCTTCTATTGAGAAGTTATCCGCATTTGAGCGGAGTCCGTATTCCTGTCCTCCGATAAAAACCGCGTCCGCTCCGTAATGAACGGCAATTTTTAATTTTTCAAGGTTTCCTGCCGGAGCAAGGAGTTCAGGTTTTTTCGTAATGACGCGTTTTCCGTTTACGACTTTGGAAATGGTTTGATTTACGGCTGTCATCCGTTGCACCCTCCTTTTTAATAGACCGTTTCTTTAAAGAAGAATCCTGTGTCGATGCTTCTGTTCACAGGCTGAATGCTTTCAATCCGCTCTATCCAGCTCTCTTTTTTCTCTTCGTATGTCTCTCGGCTTTCGAAGCACAAATCGATTGCTTCTCTGTACATGCGGGTCACTTCAGTTAAGTATTCAGGAGACTTCAAAACTCCGTCGATTTTGAAAGAATCGATGCCGGCGTCCATCAGGTCCTCTAATTCATCAATCATGCACACATCGTTCGGGCTCATGATGTGCGTGCCGTTTTCATCTTCAAAAATCGGGTATTTATTGCCCCGTTCCTTGTCATGCAGAAACATCCCCGCTTCTTTTTTCTTCTGTTCGATGTCCATGACTTTACCCTGGTATTCGAAGTAATGGCCCACTAAAGAACGCTTCGATTGGAACATGCACGTCATGCCGTGGATTTGAATTTCAATTTCCACTTCGGCGTTCTCTTTTATGTCAATGATGCTGTCCATATTTAATTCCTTAGCCAGCACTGCCCGCCGTGCGCCTTTGCGTCCCCAGTAATTGCAGGAATAGTAGTTGGTTCCCGTTGTTTCCGTGCTCCAGTGCAGTTTAAGCTCGGGAGCCGCTTCACGCGCCGCCATTAAAACGGCCGGATCACCGAAAACAGCCGCATCAACGCCGGCCTCCTGCAAAAAGGCAAGATAGCCGGTCAGCTCGTCCACTTTTTCATTGTGAAAAATAGCATTGACGGCGGCGTACACTTTCGCGCCTTCCTGATGAGCTGTCTTTACGGCTTCTTTTATATCTTCTCTTGAAAATTCACCGGCCAGTCTCAGGCCGTATCTCTGTTCTCCGACTAACAGGGCCGTTGCGCCCGCTTGAATGAGCGGAAGAATATCCTGTACAGAAGTCGGAGTCACCAAAAGTTCAGGTTTTTTCATGATCCTTCACCTCTTCTTTTTACTGATGGCGATGCCGTCTCCGACCGGCAGTATGACCGTTTGATAGTCAGGCCGGTCCATCAGCCATTGGTTATATTGATCAATTTTTTCAACAAGCTTCCGTCTTCTTTTCGGCTCAATGTCCGAGTGATTTTGCGCCACCAGTCCTTTAAACAGAACATTGTCCGTAAAAATGACTCCATCCGGCGCAAGCATCGGTTCATAGAGCTCAAAAAAGTTCGTGTACTGGCCTTTGGCCGCGTCGATAAAAATGGCATCATAAGGAGCCGTGACACGGACAGACTCAGAAAGTTCCAGCGCATCCCCGTGCATTACGTGAATCCGATTTTCCATTTCAAAGTCTTTTATATTGTTCACAGCTTCTTCATAGCGTTTGTCGTCCCGTTCAATCGTGTAAATATTCGCATCCGGAAGCTCAAGCGCCATCCGTATGGCGGAATATCCGATTGCCGCGCCGATTTCCAAAATGTTTTTCGCCTGTTGAATCGACAGCATTTGAAGCAGCACTTCAATGCCCGCTTCTTCCATAATCGGAACATGGTGCTCTTTTGCATAGGCTTCAAGCTTTTTCACTTTATCAGGCCGAGGCTTCAGCATCGCGTTTATATACTCGTTTATTTGTTCATACCGATCATTCACGGCAAACAGCCTCCGTTCTAAAAAGGAGTGCCCCTGACGAATCCGCGGGGACACTCTCTTAAGACACTTCTTTATCCATAAGTAAACAACCCGATATATTTTATCATAAAACCTTTCAGAATGGAATAAAAGGAGAGCTTTTGCCCTCCTTTTATTCGCTGTCTTTTTTGGAAATATACTTTTCCTTCGCTTTATTATGGTCTTTTAATGTTTTGGTGAAAACAACCTCGCCGTTTGATTTTGCAAGGAAATAGAGATAATCCGTTTTGTCAGGGCGGAGAGCCGCTTCCCATGATGAATCGCCGGCATTTGCAATCGGTCCCGGCGGCAGCCCCTTATGTTTATACGTATTAAACGGAGAATCAATTTTCAGGTCTTTGTAGTAGACCCGGCTTTTATGCTTACCGGCCGCATATAATACCGTCGGGTCAGTCTGCAGCGGCATTTTTTCTTCGAGCCTGTTGTAAAAAACGCTGGCGATTTTGTGACGGTCGGCTTTGGCGGTGGCTTCTTCTTCAATAAGCGATGCCATCGTCAGAGCGTTATGGACGGAAAGTTTCTTTTTTTTCAGTTCAGATT
This sequence comes from Bacillus sp. IS1, assembly GCF_032461585.1. NCBI lineage: Bacteria > Bacillati > Bacillota > Bacilli > Caryophanales > Bacillaceae > Bacillus > Bacillus sp. IS1. Next base: position 1,581,630 of record NZ_JAWCWR010000001.1, read on the forward strand.
TATACGTTTCGATACGGGTGTTTGTTTCCTGAACCATTGCCGTCAAAATCGTGTCAAGCGATGCATCCGGATCATTAAACGGATATGTGGCCGGATACAGATAGCCTTCGAGCGGATGCTTGAGCTTCTTGTTTGAAAGCGCGTCCGTTATCGTATCAGGAAACTGTTTTTTCAGTTTGCCGATGAATGTTTTGTCATCCAGTTTCGCCATGATCTCTTCTTTTGAATATGATGTTTCTTTTGCGATCGCATCCGCAATCTGTGTAAGCTGTTTTCCTTCAGGAACGGAGATCTGAAAGGCATATCCCGTTGATCCCGCGGTCAGTTTTTTGATAATCGCATCAGCATCCATTCCTTTATTCAGGTGGTAAAATCCCGCCTGAAACCCGGAAGCGCCTTTATACTTCACATACAGCTGAAATGCTTTTTTGCTTTTGATGACATGCTGATCCTCAAGAATTTCAGCGATTGCCGAAACGGAAGAACCGCTCGGAATATTAATATTGACTGCCGTTTTGCTGCCTTTGTCAACCGGGGACAGCAGAGATTTTCCATAGAAAAAAGCACCGCCAATGATGATAAGCAGAGCGATCACGGAGGACAGTATTATCGTCGTTTTTTTGTTTTTACGCGGAAATGAATTTTTAGTCTGATTGATATTCATACAAGTATTTTCCTCCCAACAGCTCTTATACTACATGATTCAAGTGCATTCGGCAATTTATTACAAAAAAAAGCCGAAGCGCATATGCGCTCCGGCTTTTTCCGTTCATTTTATTCTTCGTCTTCTTCCGCTAAAAACGTGTTCAGCGTTTCTTCGATCATTTCCCACTCTTCATCGGTTTCAATCGGCATCAGTTCGCCGTCTTCACCGTTTTCGTTCGGTTCGAAGCTTGAAGCGTGAATTTCGATTTCATCATCGTCTTGAGCATCAATCGGATAATAAAGTACGTAAGATTTGTTGAATGTGTCGTTTTCAAATGTGAACAGCACTTCGCAAAGCTGTTCGTTTCCTTGATCATCGACAATTGTAATGTGTTTTTCGCCGTGTTCCATTTCTTTCACCTCTTAGTTTAAACTGTCCAGATATCCTTGAAGGATCATGACAGCCGCCATTTTATCAATGACTTTTTTTCGTTTTTGCCTGCTGACGTCAGCCGCGATCAGCATTTTTTCAGCCGCCATCGTCGTCAGACGCTCGTCCCACAGCACAACAGGGACATTGTACGCTGTTTCAAGCAGTTTCGCAAATGTTTGGCTGGCTTCGCCTCTTGGACCGATCGTCCCGTTCATGTTTTTCGGAAAACCGAGCACGATCTTCTCTACATTATAGTCTTTCATCAGCTCGGATAAACGGTCCAGACCGTAATCTCCTTCAGCCTCGTTTATTTTTATCGTCTCAATGCCTTGAGCGGTCCAGCCCATTTCATCGCTTAAAGCTACGCCGAGTGTTTTCGTTCCAAGATCAAGTCCCAATATTCTCATGAATGTATTTACGCCTCTTTATGCTGTTCTAGATAGGATTTTACCAATTCCTCGATTAATTCGTCACGTTCCAGTTTGCGAATTAAGTTCCGGGCGTCGCGATGCCTAGGAATGTATGCAGGATCTCCAGACAGCAAGTATCCGACAATCTGGTTGATAGGATTGTACCCCTTTTCCTGAAGCGCATCATATACCGTAATCAGCACTTCTTCGACGTTTGTTTCAGCAGAATCATCGGAGAAATTAAATTTCATCGTTTTATCAAACGAGCTCACCGTTTTGCACCTCTTTCCCAAATTCGCAGGCAAAGTTCAGCCTGAGGTCCTCATCTTATCATCATTCTACACTAGTTGAAAGGATTATAAAACGGATTTTATCCAATCTTCCGCAGATGCGAGCGCCTCTTCCAATTTTTCAGGCTGCTTTCCGCCGGCCTGCGCCATGTCCGGACGGCCTCCGCCTCCGCCTCCGCAGACTTCAGCCGCTTGTTTGACCATTTTGCCGGCATGAAGGCCTTTTTCGATCAGGTCTTTCGTCACGCCTGCTGAAAGGTTGACTTTCTCATTTTGCACGGCGCCGAGAATGATGACCGCAGAACCGAGCTTCGCTTTCAGATCATCCACCATAGTGCGAAGGTGGTTCATGTCTTTCGCATTTACTTTTTCAGCCAGCACTTTTACGCCGCCGATGTCTTTTACTTTAGACAGAATGGCTCCGGCTTCCACATTGCCGAGTTTGCTGAGCAATGATTCATTTTCTCTTTGCGCTTCCTTCAGCTCCGCTTGAAGAGACTGAATTCGCTTCGGTACGTCTTTTACGTTTGATTTCAGCTCGTCCGCAGCGTGCTGCAGAAGGCTGAGCTGGCTGTTCATTTCCTGATAAGCGCCTTTTCCTGTTACGGCTTCGATTCTTCGCGTACCTGCGCCGATCCCTGATTCGGATACGATTTTAAACAGGCCGATTTCAGCCGTATTCGTGACATGGCATCCGCCGCAAAGCTCAAGGCTGTAATCTCCGACTTGTACGACGCGGACGATATCGCCGTATTTCTCGCCGAACAGGGCCATCGCGCCCATTTCTTTTGCTTCATTGATCGGTTTCAAATCAATCGCTACCGGAATGCTCTCCCAGATTTTTTCGTTGACGATTCCTTCAATGCGTTCAAGTTCTTCTTTCGTCACTTGACCGAAATGAGAGAAGTCAAAACGCAGACGGTTTTCGGTAACGAGTGACCCCGCTTGGTTGACATGTGTGCCGAGAACGTCTTTCAGCGCCTGGTGCAGAAGGTGGGTAGCCGTATGGTTTTTCACCACGCCGCTTCTCATTTGATCTTCCACTTCAGCCGTCACGCTTGCGCCTTTTTGAATCGTGCCGCTATCCACCGTGCCTTCGTGTACATGCTGACCGTTCGGAGCTTTTTTCACGTCTTTAATGATTACGACAGCCTGCTCGCTTCTCAGCACTCCTCTGTCACCGATCTGTCCGCCGCTTTCAGCGTAGAAAGGCGTTTTGTCAAGAAGGATTTGGACGGTATCCCCTTCATGCGCCTCACTGATTAATTGCCCGTCATGAAGAAGCTCGATCACCTTCGCTTCAGCTTTTACGGCACTGTAGCCGACAAATGTGCTTTCTGCGGTAATGTCGCGCAATGCGCCGCCCTGCACCTGCATGCTTCCTACATCTTGGCGCGCATTTCTCGCCCGTTCACGCTGTTTTTCCATTTCGGCTTCAAAGCCTTTATGGTCAACTTTCATTTGCTCATCTTCCGCGTATTCCTCCGTTAATTCAACCGGGAATCCGTACGTATCGTACAGTTTGAATACGTCTTTTCCGGAGATGATGCCGCTGCCTTTTTCCTTCTCTTTCTTTATCACGTCGGATAAAATGGCCAGACCTTCGTTTAATGTTTCGTGGAAGCGCTCTTCCTCCGTTTTGATGACTTTGGCAATAAACTCTTGCTTTTCTTTCACCTCCGGATAGAAAGCGTCCATAATTCCTGCAACAGTCGGTACCAGCTCGTACATAAACGGACGGCTGATACCGATGGTTTTCGCGTATCGCACTGCCCGGCGCAAGAGGCGTCTCAGTACATACCCGCGCCCTTCATTTGACGGCAGAGCTCCGTCGCTTACCGCAAATGCGACCGTTCTGATATGATCGGCGATCACTTTAAAAGCCGTATCCTTCACTGCGTCCTTTCCGTAAGCATCTCCGGAAATGCGCTCTGTTGCTTCAATAATCGGCATAAACAAATCAGTGTCAAAGTTTGTCGGGACGTCCTGAATCACGGAGACCATCCGTTCAAGCCCCATGCCCGTATCAATGTTTTTCTTCGGAAGCGGTGTGTACGTGCCGTCCGGGTTGTGGTTGAACTCTGAGAATACCAGGTTCCACACTTCAAGATAGCGGTCATTTTCGCCGCCCGGATACAATTCAGAATCTGACGGGTCATTGCCGTATTTCTCGCCGCGGTCATAGAAAATTTCCGTATTCGGTCCGCTCGGGCCTTCGCCGATATCCCAGAAGTTCCCTTCCAGACGAATGATTCTTTCTTCCGGAACGCCGATTTTTTCCGCCCATAGCGTATAAGCTTCTTCATCCTCAGGGTGAACCGTTACAGACAGCAGCTCCGGATCAAAGCCGATCCACTTTTCGCTCGTTAAAAACTCCCATGCCCACGTGATGGCTTCTTCTTTAAAATAATCACCGATGGAAAAGTTTCCGAGCATCTCAAAGAACGTGTGGTGGCGCGCCGTTTTCCCCACATTTTCAATATCATTTGTACGGATTGATTTTTGCGCGTTTACAATTCTCGGATTCTCCGGCACAACGCGGCCGTCAAAGTATTTTTTCAGCGTCGCAACGCCGCTGTTGATCCATAGTAAAGACGGATCTTCATGCGGAACCAATGAGGCGCTCGGTTCAACGGCATGGCCTTTTTCTTTAAAGAAATCTAAAAACATTTGACGCACTTCAGCAGAAGTTAAGTGTTTCATCTATATTCCTCCTTATCACTACCCGAAATTCTCTTTTGCGACAGCAAAAAAGCTCTCTCCCTATGCAAACCATGCGTTCACACAGGGACGAGAGCTGTCTCGCGGTACCACCCTGATTACAGGCCGAAAAAGGCCTGTCACCTTTCATCCCGTAACGCAGGACTGCGGCAGCCTTTAACTGCACTCAGGATTAGCTTCGGCCGATCTTCTGCTGAAGCTCCTTTCAGCGTATCGGAGCTTCTCTCTTAAACAGGGCTTCGGCGTACTCATATCCGTCACTCGAGATTCGTATGTATTCTACTCGAAATTATAGACAAGCAGAACCCGAATGTCAATGTTCCGTCCTGATCCGCAAAAAGTGAATGGCCGTCACTTTTAAAACGGCTGCCGCCGGAACAGCGAGAATCATGCCGGGGATGCCCGCGAGCTCTCCTCCGGCAAGGAGCGCCAGCATGATCACGACGGGGTGCATTCTGAGACTGCGCCCGACAATAAGCGGGCTCAAAATGTTTCCTTCTATAAATTGCAGAATAAAAATCGTGACGATTACGATGATCACAGCTTTAGCAGAAATCGCCAGCGAAAGGAGCAGCGCCGGTACAGCGCCGATAAACGGACCGAAATACGGGATGACATTCGTAATCCCGATGGCAAGGCCCAAAATCAGCGGGTAAGGAAGCCCGAACAGCCAAAATGAAACGCCGGCTATTAACCCGAGCAAAAAACAAACGAGAAGCTGACCGCGGATGTAATCACCGAGAGAGTCGTCCACATCCCGCAGAAATTCACTCCCCCTTTTTCTCCAGGACTTCGGCGTCAAATACCAGACTGTCTTTTTCATGACGTCTATATCCTTCACCATATAGAACACGAGAAAAGGAATCGTCGCCGCGATCAGGATATAATCAAGCACGAAACGGATGCTTCTGATCGTGCTTTCAATCGTGCCGGCAAGAAACGTTTCTGTCTGCTGAATCATTTTGTCCATCCGATGGTGCATGCCGTCAGGCCAATGATCCGTGTGATTATGCAGATGCGTCAGCATGCTGTTGTAGTTTTTGGCAAGACCGGGAATGCTCTCAGACAGATCCTGCAGCTGTTCAATTAAAACAGGAACCCCTTTATAAACCCCCCAGCCGATTCCGCCGAAAAACAGGCAATAAATCAGAAGCAGGCTTAAAGTTCTAGGCATCCCTTTTCTATGAAGCCATTCAGTAATCGGAAGTAAAAGATAAGCAATAAATACTGCGATGAATATAGGAATAAAGAGAGATTTTATAACAAGCCAAATGGGAGACCATAACATATCGAGCATGCAAAAGACATACACTGTTAACAAAACGAGCAGACATACAGCCGTCCACATTAAGAGCTGCAGCGGTTTTTGAAGCATGACGTTTCACCTCTTGCTTTATCTTTTGACAGAAAGCCGGAATTATTCCCGTTTCATAAACTCCGCCTTATGACGCAGACCTCTTGACGGAAATAATTATCAGAAATTACGAAATAATCTAAATAATATTCATAAAAATCTGTATAACCATCGTAATGTGTTAAAGGATTTCAAAAACTGTCCAGTCAATATGACTCTTGTTTTTTTAAGGAGGATGGCCATGATTTCATTTCAGGATGTAAATAAGCACTACGGACATTTCCACGTGCTGAAAAACATTAATCTGCACATTAAAAAAGGGGAAGTCGTCGTTATCATCGGACCTTCAGGATCGGGAAAAAGCACGCTTCTCCGCTGCATTAATCAGCTGGAAACAGTTGATGGAGGCGCCTTAACGGTAAACGGCGTCTCCATCCATGACAAGAAAACGGATATAAATAAAGTCCGCCGCAATATCGGCATGGTGTTTCAGCATTTTCATCTGTACCCGCACAAAACCGTTCTGCAAAACATTATGCTCGCACCGATCAAAGTGCTTAAGCAATCAAAAGAAGAAGCAAAAGAAACGGCCTTATACTATTTGAAAAAAGTCGGTATACCGGAAAAAGCGGACGCTTATCCTTCACAGCTTTCGGGCGGCCAGCAGCAGCGTGTCGCCATCGCCAGGGGGCTTGCGATGAAGCCCGAAATTATGCTGTTTGACGAACCCACATCCGCGCTTGATCCGGAAATGATCGGGGAAGTGCTGGATGTCATGAAAACACTCGCAAAAGAAGGCATGACCATGGCAGTCGTCACACATGAAATGGGATTCGCAAAAGAAGTGGCGGACCGCATCGTGTTTATCGACGGCGGAGCCATCTTAGAAGAAGCTGCACCGGCTGAATTTTACGAAAGCCCCCGTGAAGAGAGGGCGCGTTTATTCTTAAGCCGTATTTTAAATCACTGAAAAGAAACGGAGGAGCGCTTATGTCACGCGTAACAAAATGGTTGTCATTCGGATTGATATCACTGCTGGCCGTCTTTATGCTGGCAGCCTGCGGAGGGAAAGAAACGTCCGGGGATTCAAAGGGAACGGGAAAAGACACGTTAGCCTCTATTAAAGACAGAGACAAAATCATCTTCGGCGTCAAAACCGACACGAGGTTATTCGGACTGAAAAACCCAAGCTCCGGTGATATTGAAGGCTTCGATATCGATATCTCAAAACAGCTCGCAAAAGATATTCTGGGGGATGAGAAGAAAGCGGAATTTAAAGAAGTAACGTCAAAAACGAGAATTCCGATGCTGCAAAACGGCGATATCGACGCCATCACCGCCACGATGACGATAACGGATGAGCGAAAAAAAGAAGTTGATTTCTCAGATGTTTATTTTGAAGCCGGGCAATCCCTGCTCGTCAAAAAAGGAAGCAGCATCAAAAGCACCGAAGACCTGGGAAAAGGCTCAAAAGTATTGGCGGTAAAAGGCTCTACTTCCTCACAAAACATCAGAGAAAAAGCGCCTGACGCCTCAGTGCTGGAATTTGAAAATTACGCCGAAGCGTTCACTGCGCTTAAAGCGGGACAGGGAGATGCGCTCACAACCGATAATGCGATTTTATACGGCATGGCGGATGAAAATAAACAATATCAGCTGACAGGCGAAACCTTCACCGATGAACCTTACGGAATCGCCGTCAAAAAAGGCCAATCCGGACTTATCAAGGAAATCAACGCCTCTTTGAAAAAAATGAAAGCCGACGGCAGGTACGAAAAAATCTATAAAAAATGGATTAAAGAAGAACCGGCAAAATAGAAAGGACCGCGGGATGAGCAGGCATGCTCATCCCCGTTTTATAAGGAGTGACATAGATGAACTTTTCAATTTTAACGGAAAACTTCGATATGTATATGGACGGTTTCCTGCACACATTGCTTGCGAGCTTCATCGCGCTGGCAGGCAGCTTTGCGCTGGGCGTTCTGATCGCAGTCATGAGAATCACAGCTTTCAAACCCCTTCAATGGATCGGCACTGCGTATGTGGAATTTATCCGGAACATCCCGCTTCTTCTCATCACATTCGTTTTTTATTTCGGACTTCCGAACGCCGGGCTGAGACTGGACGGCTTTCAGGCGGGAACGATTGCGCTGACGATATACACGTCGGCCTTTATCGCAGAAGCCATCAGAGCCGGAATTCAGACTGTCTCCAAAGGGCAGATGGAAGCGGCCAGATCGTCAGGCTTCACCTACAGTCAGGCGATGAGATACGTCATTCTTCCTCAGGCCGTAAAAATCGTGATTCCCCCGCTCGGAAACCAATTTCTCAACCTTGTCAAAAACTCATCAATACTCGGAGTGGTGGCGGGACTCGATTTGATGTATCAGGCGGATCTCGTTTCCTCAAGTACTCTTGTCGTGTTTGATGTCTATATTTTCGTCGCGCTTTTTTATTTGATAGTAACGATCCCGCTCAGCATCGGGGTTCACTATTTGGAAAGACGTCTCGGAAAGAGTTATTAGAGAAGGAGAGTGAAAAACATGGATTTTAGCGGCGCCTATACACCTGACCATCTGCTGTTTTTATGGGACGGCTTTTTGGTCACACTTTATGTTGCGCTGATCTCCATTGTCCTGAGTTTTATTTTCGGGCTTGCCGCCGGCACTTTGCGCTATGCGAAAATTCCTATCGTCTCGGGCATTATAGCGGCCATTGTGGAAACCATCCGCAACCTGCCGCTGTTATTAATCATTTTCTTTACGTTTTTTGCCCTTCCGGAAATCGGGATCAAACTGGAAATTACCGCGGCCGCCATCACGGCGCTGACGATTTTTGAATCGGCTATGCTGTCAGAAATCATCAGAAGCGGTTTGCAATCCGTTGACAAAGGACAGATTGAAGCGGCGCGTTCTTCAGGACTGACGTACACGCAGACTCTTTTTCTCGTCGTCATGCCGCAGGCGCTCAGGCGTATGGTTCCTCCGATTGTGAGCCAGTTTATTTCTTTATTAAAGGATACGTCACTTGCGGTCGTCATCGCTCTGCCCGAATTGATTCATAACGCGCAGATTTTAAACGGACAAAGCGCTGACGGGGGGTATTTTTTCCCGATCTTTCTGCTGGCGGCCCTGATGTATTTCGCGGTCAATTACAGCCTGTCTCTCGCAGCCAGACGGCTGGAAGCGAGACAAACGTAAAAAGGATACTTCCGGAGAAGTATCCTTTTTTCTGCTTAAAACATTTTCATGACTCGTCTTCTCATCCGTTTCATACCTTTTTTATTCAGCATATCGGACTGAGAAGCCATACGATACATAACGGCTCCAGCTCCTAAAGCCAACAGAGAGGTCATTGTTCTGCCCATCGCGCGTATCTCCTTTCAACTTTAAAAATTGATACTGCGTTCGTCTTCAGAAAACAAATCATCAAGACTGCTTAACGTGCCGTCTTCCTCTACTTGATGTGTCGCAATTTTGCCTTTGGCCACCGTCAGCTCAATGAAGCAGCCCCAGCAATAGTATTGGTTTACGCCGATCTTGCCGATATCTTTGCTTTTGCAGTTCGGACATACAAGCACAGACTACACCTCTTATCCGTTCAGGACGATGCCTTCTTTCCCCGCTTCAATAAGCGTATCGGCGGCGCGGCGCACTTGGCGTCTGCCAGCCAGATCTGAAAAGAAGCCGTCCGAGAGTTCATATGCTACGATTATGCCCCTGTCCAAACAAAAGTATACATCTTCCAGCAAACCGAACATTTCACCATCAGGCGATTTCACCGGCTGCATTTTAATCTGTTCAAAGGTGAAACAGCTCTTCGGCAAAGGCTGCAAATGAGCATGACCGGCAGCTACGGCTTCTTGATCCATCTCTTTTATATCACTTGCCTCTAAAAAAAGATGGCGGTTGTGAAACAGGCGTTTCTGCTCCAGCACGAAACCGAGAAACCGGCCGTCCAGAGAGAAACAAACATCCGATATCATCCCGAGACTGCGCCCGGTGTTTTCGTCATATACTGTTCGTCCTTCAGCTGCATGGCATGTTCTCAAAGTGTGATCAACCACCTTTTGTTGAACACGTATAGGTTTTGCCAAGAAGCCGGGCAGCATACTTTGAAATGACTTCCACAGGCGAAAACCCGGCGCATGTTTATGCTCCGGGTTTTATTTACGCTTTTTCTTCCATAAAGTCAAACGGCGTGATGCCTTCCATTCCGATGTTCGCATCATATACACTGAACGGCAGCTCTTTTTGCAGGGCGGCCAGTTCTGCATCCATCTCTTCAGTCTGCTCTGTGAGCCTGTTTTTAAGCGACGTCTGTCTGACGGTGGCATCATTGTTTTTGACGCCCCATTCAAGCGCTTCTTCTTCTCCGCAAAGAATCAGAAATTTTTTCGCTCTTGTTATGGCGGTATAAAGCAGATTTCTCCTGAGCATTCGATAGTAGCCTTTGACGACAGGCAGGACGACAATCGGGAATTCGCTTCCCTGCGACTTATGAATGGAACAGCAGTAAGCGTGGGTAAACTGGCTGAAATCCTTTTTCGTAAAGGTGATTTCGTTGCCGTCAAACGAGACGACGACCATGTCTTCTTTTTCCGTATTTTCTTTGGCATAAAAAATGGACACGATTTCGCCGATATCGCCGTTAAACACATTGTTTTCCGGCTGGTTGACAAGCTGCAATATTTTATCGCCCGTCCTGTAGACGACATCACCGAATTTCAGCTCCCGCCTTTTTTCTTTCGGCGGATTCATGATGTCTTGAAGAAGCATATTCAGCTCGTTAATTCCCGCTTTTCCCCTGTACATCGGGGCAAGCACTTGAATATCCCTGGAGGTATACCCCTTTTTTAACGCGTTCGAAACGACCTGATCCACGACTTCTTTCATCTGTGAAGAATTACAGCGGATAAATGAGCGGTCCTTTGTCGGCGCGGTCAGCCCCTTTGGAAGCAGTCCTTTTTTCATATCATGCGCAAGTTCCACAATGGATGATCCTTCAGCCTGACGGTAAATATCTGTCAGACGCACGGTCGGCAGCACCTCAGAAGCCAAAAGGTCTCTGAGCACCTGCCCCGGTCCTACTGAAGGAAGCTGGTCTTCATCACCGACGACAATGAGCTGAATGTGCTTAGGAAGCGCCTTAAACAAATGGCTGGCGAGCCAGATATCGAGCATACTCGCTTCGTCTATAATGATCAGTTTCCCTTCAATCGGCTGATCTTCATTGTAGGTAAAGCCTTCAGCGCCATTCCAGCCGAGCAGCCTGTGAATCGTAACAGCCGGCAGCCCCGTAGATTCGCTCATCCGTTTTGCGGCTCTTCCCGTCGGCGCGGCAAGCAGCACCGGAAACGCCTCGTCTTTTTTATAATCACCGGGGTCAAGCGATACTCCGTGCAGTTCACTGTATAATTCCACGATTCCTTTAATAACGGTCGTTTTCCCCGTCCCGGGTCCTCCGGTCAGTAAAAGCATCGGTGAAGACAGCGCTTTTTGAATGGCATCCTTTTGGCTTGGTGCGTATTGAACATTCATCCGTTCTTCCAGTTCACCGAGTGCAAGCAGAAATTCCGATTCAGGAAATTGATCGGTATACTCCGTCTGAGCCGCAATGTCGAGCACGCGTTTTGCGACGTTTTGTTCGGCGTAAAACAAGGACGGAAAATAGCAGCGCTCTCCTTCAATGACGATATCCTTACTCTCCCCGAGGGCGATGATGCCGTCAGCCGCATCCATCTCCGTAACGCGGCCGCCTTCAGCTGACTGATTCAGGAGCGTTTGCGTATTGATAATCAGCTGCTTTGTCTCTATGTACGTATGGCCTTCTGAAAGACAGGTCGATTCAATCGTATATAAGATTGCCGCTTTGATCCGCTCCGGGTGGTTTCCTGACAGACCCATTTTTCCGCCCAGCTCGTCAGCTTTCACAAAGCCGATGCCTTCAACGTCTTTTACAAGCTGATAAGGATTTTCCTGAATTTTCTCCAGGGTTTCCGTTTCGTAGGCCTGATATATTTTCATTGATAGCTGGGGCCCGAAACCGTATTGGTTCAGAGAGATCATAATCTGCTCAAGCCCCTGATGCCGCTGCAGCTCTCCGGCAAGCTTATCCGCTTTCTTTTTCGACATTTTCGGCACATCGTAAAGCACCGACGCATCCGTCAGAATTTTATTGAGCGCGCCGTCACCGAGCTTTTTGACGATTTCTTCCGCCGTTTTTTTTCCGATTCCTTCAAACAGATCACTTGATAAATAGTGAATGATCCCTTCTTTTGTGGTCGGAATTTCTTTTTTAAAGTGTTCAGCCTGAAATTGCAGGCCGAACTTAGGATGCGTGGCGGTTTTTCCGTAAAATGTGTAGGTCTCATCTTCTTGCAGCAGAGGGAAGTAGCCCGTTACGGATACGACCTTGTCTTCGATCGCCTCAGACGTTTCTGCAACTTTGACTTTCAGCACTGTATACAGGTTGGTGTCATTATGATAAATGACCGTATGAATGACGCCTTTTACATACGGCTGTTCTTCGATGTTCAGCTGGTCCACGAGCCTTCCCTCCTTTTGTTATGACTGGGTGATAAGCTGTTTCGCATGAAGCGCAAGCATATGATCAGGCTGTATGCCGATTGCGCCTTCCAGCATCTCAAGCGCCTTTTCACGATTTTCTTTGTACGCGTAAGCGACTCCGGCATTATAAAATGCGTCCGCGTGGCTTGGGTCCTGCTCGATCACCGTCTCAAACTGCGCCAGAGCTTCATCCAGCATTTCTTCATTTGCGAGGCACATTCCGAACTGGAAGCGTGCTTCCGTGTCATTTTCGTTTAATTCAACGGCACGCTGCAAATACGGCAGTGCAAGCTTCGGCCGCTCTAATTTAACGAGAACGGTCCCCAGCATATAAAACAAATCTCCGTTTTCCATTCCGGAGCGAAGCGCTTTTTCAAACATATCCTTCGCTTCGGAAAACGATTCTTTCATCACATATACGTTTCCCGCACCGTAATAAGCGGCTGCCGCCGAATTGTCCAATTCGAGCGCTCTGTTATAGAATGCAAGCGCCCGTTCGAGTTCGTTCACAGAAGAAAGCAGATTTGCGAAGTTGATATACGGCACCGGATCTTGGCCGTTTTCCTCAATCGCTTTCGTAAAAGCCTCTGCCGCTTTTTCAAAATCGCCCTCCTGCATGGCGTCAATCCCGATTTTATTATAATCCATTTTTAACTTCCTTTCGCTAAAAAACCCCAACATGCGAGTTGAGGTTTTTTACATGTGTTATACGTACCACAGTTTTGTTCCGTCTTTATAAACGTCATCTATCGTTCCGCCGCCGAGGCACTCTTCTCCGTCATAAAAAACGACGGCTTGTCCCGGTGTGACGGCGCGTACCTGCCCGTCAAAAATGACTTCCGCTTCATCATCACCCGTCATTTTCACCGTTACTTTGTGATCTTCCTGACGGTAGCGAAATTTCGCCGTGCATGTCATTTCGCCGCCGTCCATCAGACCGGGACGCGTCCAGCTGACATTTGTCCCCGTGATCTTATCGGAATACAGAAGCGGATTATGGAATCCTTGATCAACATACAGAATGTTTTTTTCAAGATCTTTACCGACGGCGAACCACGGCTCGCCGCTTCCGCCGATTCCAAGACCGTGGCGCTGTCCGATTGTATAATACATCAGACCGTCATGACGCCCTTTTACTTCTCCGTCCATTGTCATCATATCGCCCGGCTGAGCGGGGAGATATTGGCTGAGAAACGTTTTGAAGTTGCGTTCGCCGATAAAGCAGATTCCCGTGCTGTCTTTTTTCGCAGCTGTCGCAAGTTCCGCTTCTTTGGCGATTTCCCGCACGCGGCTTTTTTGCAGATCACCGATCGGGAACATGACTTTGCTGAGCTGTTCCTGATTGAGCTGATTCAGAAAATAAGTCTGGTCCTTGTTTTCATCCAGACCGCGGAGCATGCGCACTGTACCTGCGCTTCTGTCCACGCGGGCGTAATGGCCCGTCGCAAGATAATCCGCGCCGAGTGACAGAGCATGATCCAAGAAAGCCTTAAACTTAATTTCTTTATTGCACATGACATCCGGATTGGGGGTTCTTCCGGCTTTATATTCATCAAGGAAATATTGAAATACCTTTTCCCAATATTGCTTCTCAAAATTGACGGCATAATACGGAATTCCGATCTGGTTGCAGACCCGGATGACGTCTTCATAATCTTCCGTCGCCGTGCAAAAACCGTTTTCGTCCGTATCATCCCAGTTTTTCATAAAGATTCCGATTACATCGTAGCCCTGCTCCTTCAGCAGAAGGGCCGCCACGGAAGAGTCCACGCCGCCGGACATGCCGACTACGACTCTTGTATCCTCCGGCCGTTTTTCCATTTGCATTCACTCCATTAAAAACGTAAGTCCGCCGTTTTAAGCAAGCCGTTTAACGACGGCGGCAAGCTTTTCGGCGGCTGTTTCGATTTGTTCCGCCGTATTGCCGAGGCCGAAGCTGAGGCGGATTGACGAAGTCAGCCTGCCGCTCTCACTTCCGAACATGGCCGTAAGCACATGGGACGGAAGAACGGATCCTGCCGTACAAGCAGATCCGCTGGAGACGGCAATGCCTTCCATGTCAAGATTGACCAGCAGCGCTTCCACCGGCACACCGGGAAAGTAAAGGTTTAAAATATGAGGCAGGCATTTCTCGGCATCTCCGTTCACCTCCGCTGTAACGCCGGCTTCTTCCAGCGTGCTCATGATGATGTTCTTAAACTCCTTATACTTCGCTGTTTTCTCTTCCCTCTCACGGTTTGAAAGGACGACCGCTTCTTTTAAGCCGGCGATGCCCGGTACATTTTCCGTCCCCGCGCGGCGCTTTCGTTCCTGCTCTCCCCCGAGAAGAATCGGTGACAGCTTCACCTCTTGATTTACATATAAAAAGCCTGTCCCTTTAGGCCCGTTAAGCTTGTGACCGGAAACAGACAGCATGTCAATTCTGCTTTTTTTCACGTCAATCGGCATATAACCGAATGCCTGGACGGCATCTGTGTGAAAATAGGCCTGATGCCCGCTTAACAGCTCTCCGATTTCGTCAATCGGCTGAATGGTTCCGACTTCGTTATTGCCATACATGACGGTAACAAGGATTGTATCATCACGGAGCGCTTCTTTCACCTGATTTGCACTGATCCGTCCTGAAGGGCCGGGGATGAGGTATGTCACCTCAAAGCCGTCTTCTTCCAGCTTTTCGCAGGCGTGCAATACAGCATGATGCTCAACAGCGGTCGTAATGATATGCTTTCCTTCATTCTTCCGGGCGGCAGCCGTTCCGAAAATCGCTAAATTATCAGCCTCCGTGCCGCCGCTTGTGAAAATAATTTCCTGTTCTTTCGCACTGATTTCGCGCGCGATGTCCGCTCTCGCTTCATCGACCCATTTCCGGGATTCTCTCCCGAATGAATGAATGCTTGACGGGTTGCCGAAACTGCCGAAGAAATGGGGCTTCATTTCTTCGAGCACACGCTCATCCATCGGGGAAGTCGCGGCATGATCTAAATAAATCCGTTCCATTGTCTGTACACCTCTGGTTTAAATATAGAACATATAAGCTTCCTGCTCGCCGTCCGTGTAGCTCGCAAGGTCTTCTAACGTCGTGCTGTCCAGCACGTCTTTTACAGCGTCGCGGATGCGGATCCATAACTCCCGCTTGGCAGGCTCTTCATCCTCAAGCACTTCTACCGGGCTGATCGGCCCTTCCAGCACTCTGATAATGTCTCCGGCCGTTATCTCTTCAGGCTGGCCCCCGAGCACGTAACCCCCGTAAGCGCCTCTGATGCTTTTTACGAGTCCCGCGTTTCTGAGCGGTGATACAAGCTGTTCCAAGTAATGCTCAGAAAGGCTGTTTGTTTGGGCGATGCTTTTGA
Source organism: Bacillus sp. IS1 (assembly GCF_032461585.1). NCBI lineage: Bacteria > Bacillati > Bacillota > Bacilli > Caryophanales > Bacillaceae > Bacillus > Bacillus sp. IS1. The sequence continues at coordinate 1,597,402 of NZ_JAWCWR010000001.1, forward strand.
GCGACGTCGGACCGTCTCCGTGCTTTTTCGCCAATTCAATCATAATGGTGAGCCCGTATCTTCCCTTTGTCGATATTTTCAATATGAACACCCCAGTCAATTCTAATTGTTAATTTATACAAGTAAATGGATATGAATAATCTGTTTAGTATCTTATAGACCAACTGTTATTATAACATAACTTATCCTAATTTTCATTGAAACACGGGGCCCGCCGCAATTCGCTTTTCTAATCGTCCGTTTTCCGTTACCCTGTATATGTAAGGAGAGATGTTCATGAAACCATTGGCGTATCGGATGCGGCCTGCCAATATCGAAGACATTATCGGCCAGGAACATTTGGTCAAAGAAGATAAAATCATCGGCAGAATGGTGCGTGCAAAGCACTTATCATCCATGATCCTGTACGGACCGCCGGGCATCGGAAAAACGTCCATCGCCACAGCGATCGCAGGATCGACAAGCATCGCATTCAGGAAATTGAATGCCGTCATTCATAATAAAAAAGACATGGAGATTGTCGTACAGGAAGCGAAAATGTCAGGCCAGGTCATTTTAATCCTTGACGAAGTGCACAGGCTTGATAAGGGAAAGCAGGATTTTCTGCTGCCCTATTTAGAAAACGGCATGATTATTTTAATCGGCGCGACGACCGCCAACCCTTATCATGCCATTAACCCGGCCATCAGAAGCCGGACCCAGATATTTGAGCTCGAACCGTTAACACCCGACCTGATCAAGCAGGCATTGAAAAGAGCGCTCACAGATGAACACCGGGGACTCGGTTCCTACAGCGTTTCGGTGGACGACGACGCGATGGATCATTTCGCACAAGGGTGCGGAGGAGACGTTCGCTCCGCTTTGAACGCACTGGAGCTTGCCGTGCTCTCCACAAGGGAATCAAGCGACGGCACGATCCGGATTACACGGGAAACGGCGGAAGAATGTCTGCAGAAAAAAAGCTATACTCATGATAAAAACGGCGATGCGCATTATGACGTCTTATCCGCCTTCCAAAAATCGATCCGAGGCTCGGACGCAAACGCCGCCCTTCATTATCTGGCCCGTCTGATCGAAGCCGGAGACCTTGAAAGCATATCAAGAAGGCTTCTCGTGATCGCCTATGAAGATATCGGCCTCGCAAGCCCGCAGGCAGGCCCCCGGGTGCTGAGCGCGATTCAGACCGCAGAACGGATCGGCTTTCCGGAAGCGAGAATTCCGCTGGCCAATGCGGTAATCGAATTATGCCTCTCGCCAAAATCAAACTCCGCCATCTCAGCCGTTGATGAGGCGCTCAAAGACATCAGGACGGGTAAAATCGGCGATGTGCCGAAACATTTAAAAGACGCCCACTATAAAGGGGCCCAAGAGCTCGGACGCGGGATCGGCTATCAATATCCTCACGATTTCGAGAACGGATGGGTCGAACAGCAATATTTGCCTGATCCGTTAAAAAACAAGCAATACTATAAACCGAAACAAACGGGGAAATTTGAAGCCGCCATAAAGCAAGTGTATGAAAAACTGATGAAGCAGAAAAAATAACCGGACAAGGACACCCTATGTGTTCTTGTCTTTTTTGATACCGGCCAAAATCTTTCGTGTAAACGGCGGATTCAAATAAAAAACAGCCTTTCCCTGAAGAAGGCTGTTTTTCTTTTTATTTATCTTTAACCCGTTTAATGTCGATGTCCTTTAAGAGCTCCATGACAACATGTCCGCCCATAATCAGACCGGCCACTGACGGAACCCAGGCGTTGGAAGACGGCGGCATTTGCGCTTTGCGGATTTTCGCTTCATCATTCCCGACTTCTTTTCTGACGTCTTCACGGATGACGATCGGGCTTTCATCAGAAAAAATGACCTGTACGCCTTTTTTAATGCCCTCTTTGCGAAGCCTTGTGCGGACGACTTTGGCAATCGGATCGGTATGGGTTTTTGAAATATCAGCAATCTGAAAGCGTGTCGGGTCTGTTTTATTCGCCGCTCCCATGCTTGAAATCAGCGGAACATTCCGTTTCAGACATTCTTTCATCAGATGAATTTTATAATGAATCGTATCCGACGCGTCAATGACGTAATCAAGCGGATACTCAAAGAACTGCTCATACGTCTCTTCCGTATAAAACATTTTTAAGGCGACGACGTCACAATCCGGATTAATATCCGCGATCCGCTCTTTCATCAAGTCTGTTTTCGGCTGTCCCACCGTCGACAAGAGCGCATGCAGCTGGCGGTTTACGTTTGTAATGTCAACATCATCTTTATCGACAAGCACGATCCGCCCCACTCCGGACCTCGCCAATGCTTCGGCTGCGAATGAACCGACTCCGCCGACGCCGAGAACGGCCACCGTGCTGTTTTTTAACGTGTCCAGCCCTTCTTTTCCAATCGCTAGCTCATTTCTGGAAAACTGATGTAACAAGAACCTCACTCCACATTCTGGTTTTATAAACTCGGCTTGTCAAAAAGCCGCTGGTTTTAGCGCACAAAAAATAAAGTCCCAATTGTGCCGTTGCAGCTTTCCTTCGTTTTGAACCCGCTCTCAGCAGGTGGGTGCCCTTTTTTAAATCTTGTAAGTCCTCTTAACGAATGAAAAGAGGCATGTACGCCATTTAAAAATACGGGCTCCCAAATCAAAAAAATGTTCGGTCAAAACTAGGTGTACAACTAACACATCAGGACTTTATTTAACTTGTCAAAATCATATCACAGCAGATTTTGATTTTCAAGAAACAAACTGCTGATCTTTACTGTTTCACTTTTCTTTTGACAGAAAGGTGAAGTTCTTCAAGCTGGGCGTCGCTCACTTCGCCGGGCGCTTCCGTAAGAAGGCAGCTTGCGCTTGCCGTTTTCGGGAAAGCGATCGTATCTCTTAAGTTTGTGCGGCCTGCAAGAAGCATAACCAACCGGTCTAAGCCGAGCGCGATTCCGCCGTGCGGAGGGGCGCCGTATTCAAAGGCTTCAAGAAGGTATCCGAACTCCTCCTCCGCTTCTTCTTTTGTAAAGCCGAGAAGCCCGAACATTTTTTCCTGAACGTCTTTTTCAAAAATACGGATTGAGCCTCCGCCGAGTTCATAGCCGTTTAAGACAAGGTCGTAAGCCTGCGCTTTCATATCTTCAGGCGCCGTTTCAATCAGGTCAAGATCTTCACGGACAGGCATTGTAAACGGGTGGTGAGCCGCATAGAAACGGCCTTCTTCCTCGTCATGCTCCAGTAACGGCCAGTCCACAACCCACAGGAAGTTGAAGAGGCTTTCGTCAATCAGGCCGCGTTCTTTGCCGAGCTTTAAGCGAAGCGCGCCGAGGGATTGAGCCACAACCTCAAACTTATCAGCCCCGAACAGGAGCAGATCGCCTTCAGAAGCATCAAGCGCTTCAGCCAGTTTTGCCTGCTTCTCTTCATCAAAGAATTTCGCAATCGGGCCTTTTACGCCGTCAGCTTCAACTTTCACCCAAGCGAGACCTTTCGCGCCGTAATTTCCGGCAAAAACGCCGAGCGCATCGATATCTTTTCTGGAATAGTCGCCGGCAGCGCCTTTGACATTGATCGCTTTTACAACGCCGCCGTTTGCCACGGCTGATGAGAACACCTTAAATTCAGTATCTTTCACTATGTCTGACACGTCCGTCAGCAGCATGCCGAAGCGGGTGTCAGGCTTGTCGGAACCGTAGCTGTTCATCGCTTCTTCATATGTCATTCTCGGAAGCGGAAGCGGTACTTCAACACCTTTTGTTTCAAGCATGACTTTCGCCATCATCTCTTCCGCCAGAGCCATGATGTCCTCTTGACTCATAAAGGACATTTCGATATCAATCTGCGTAAATTCCGGCTGGCGGTCGGCACGCAAGTCTTCATCGCGGAAGCAGCGGGCCACTTGATAATACCGTTCAAAGCCCGACACCATCAGAAGCTGTTTAAAAATCTGCGGCGATTGCGGAAGGGCGTAAAATTCTCCTTCATGCACCCGGCTCGGCACTAAGTAATCACGGGCGCCTTCGGGAGAGCTTTTTGTTAAAATCGGTGTTTCAATATCAAGAAATCCGTTTTCATCCAAGAAATGGCGGATGGATTTTGTGACTTGATGGCGCATTTGCAATGTTTGAAACATCGCCGGGCGGCGCAAATCCAAATAACGGTGTTTTAACCGGACGTCTTCAGAAACGTCAGCCGCCTGGTCACTGATCGGAAACGGAGGCGTTTTCGCCGTGCTGAGCACCGTCACCGCTTCAGCTTTGATTTCAATTTTACCGGTTTTCAGGTTGGGATTCACCGTGCCTTCTTCACGGGCAGAAACCGTGCCTTCGATATCAAGCACATATTCGTTTCTGATTGCTTCCGCTGCGGCAAGGGCTTCCTTCGATACGTCAGGGTTGAACACGACTTGCACAATACCCGAGCGGTCACGCAAATCAATGAAAATCAAGCCGCCGAGATCGCGCCGTTTCTGCACCCACCCTTTCAGTTTGACGGTTTCGCCAATCGCTTTTTCAGTTATCTCGCCACAATAATATGTTCTTCCAAACATAGCGTTCCTCTCCTTCACTGCTTTTGATCTGCCTTTAACACTTGTATCAGCTCGTCTAACACCACTTCACGCTGCTCTCCTGTTTCCGCATCTTTTACATTGATTTTATTTTGGGCAAGTTCATCTTCCCCTAAAATCGCAATAAAACGTGCGCCGAGGCGGTCAGCCGTTTTGAATTGGCCCTTCATCTTTTTATTTTCATAATCGATTTCACTTGAGATGCCCGCTTCTCTCAGTTTGTACACGAGGGAAACGGAATAATCCTTCGCTTTTTCTCCGAGCGTCACGATGTAGCAGTCAATCCCCTGATTGACGCGAAGCTCTGTTTTCTCAGCGTCAATGGCTGCCAGCAGACGTTCGATGCTCATCGCAAATCCGATACCCGGCGCTTCAGGTCCGCCGATCTGTTCAACAAGCCCGTCATAGCGGCCCCCGCCGGCAAGTGTTGTAATCGCTCCGAATCCTTCGGCATTGCTCATAATTTCAAAAGCGGTATGGTTATAATAATCAAGCCCTCTGACAAGGTTCGGATCTATTTCGAACGGGATGCCGAGATCGTTTAAGTATTGTTTTACTTTCTCAAAATAAGCGGCTGATTCTTCATTTAAGTAATCAAGAATGGACGGAGCCGTTTTCATCAGTTCATGCTCTCTGTCTTTCTTGCAGTCAAGAATTCTGAGCGGGTTTGTGTGCAGACGCGACTGGCAGTCTGAGCAAAACTCTCCGATGCGCGGTTCAAAATGTTTGACGAGCGCTTCCCGGTAGGATTTGCGGCTCTCCTGGTCACCAAGGCTGTTCAGCACAAGCTTGATATGTTTCAAACCGGCTTTACGGTAAATACTCATCGCAAGCGCAATGACTTCTGCATCCACGGCCGGATCTTTGGAGCCGATCGCTTCAATTCCGAATTGATAGAATTGGCGGAAACGTCCTGTCTGCGGACGTTCGTAACGGAACATCGGTCCGACATAATAAAGCTTCGTCGGCTGCACCGGGTTCGCAAATAATTTATTTTCATTGAACGCGCGGACCGCAGCGGCCGTTCCTTCCGGCCGAAGCGTCAGGCTTCTCCCTTTACGGTCTTCAAACGTGTACATTTCTTTCTGCACGATATCTGTAGACTCACCGACACCTCTTGCGAACAGTTCCGTATGCTCGAAAATCGGCGTGCGGATTTCTTTATATTGATAAGTGCGGCACGTCTCCCTCATAATTTGTTCGACGAACTGCCATCTGTCTGATTCACCCGGCAGTATGTCCTGTGTGCCTCTCGGAATGTGATATGCCATGTTACAGGCCTCCTTAATGTCTTTCTTCAAATAAAAAAACTCCCGCTCCTACTATACATGTATAGTAGGGACGAGAGTTATACCCGTGGTGCCACCCTAGTTGGAATGCCGAAGCATCCCCGCTCTGACCTTTAACGCAGGTTCACGTCCGCTGCCTAATGACTTGCAAAAGCGTTCAGCAGGGAACCTCCGGAGTGTTGTTTCGAGAAAGATGCAGTGCGGATCCGCTTTCAGCCCGGGACGGTTCCTCTCTTCTCCATGCATTCTGACCTACTCTTCTCCATTATCGGTTCAAAATCGTTATCATGACTTATGTACATCAATTTCTATTATAATAATGGGATTGCACTCCCCTGTCAAGTTTTATTCCGTCTGTTTTTCCTTGCGACCGCTTCTTTCGATAAGAGACCGAACTCCGTCGCCGTCTCTTCAAGAAAACCCGCCTTTTCTCTATCGCTCTGATCACTGAAGTGCAGATTTCCTTCCGCATCGTGCAGCGCGCGTCCCATTTTTGGTTGATATTTCATGATTTGCACACCTTTTCGCTGTATTTATGACTAGTATAAACAAACCATTTTATTTTTATTTAACATTCAGCAAGGAAAATACGATATTATACAAGAATGTATTTTAGTTAGTTCAGAAAGGAGGACAGCCATGAAGAAGAGAACTCTTGCTCTTATTTTATGCGGCGTCATCATCACAGCGCTTCTTCCGTCATTCCACACCGCAATCGCCGCAGAGGGAGAAGCGGTCATCGCGACAGACAAGATCAATGTCAGAGGCGGTCCCGGCCTGAGCTATGGAATTAAGGCTGAAGTAAAAAAAGGGGAAAGATACCCGATCGCTAAAGAAGAGGGAGACTGGGTGCAGCTTCAGCTGAGCCCCGGTAAAACCGGATGGGTCGTTTCCTGGCTGATATCAAAAACAGCCGGGGGAGCAGACAATTCATCCGCAACAAGCGGAACGGTCACTTCCACCGATCCTGACCTCCGCATCAGAAAAGGCCCGGGGACATCATATGAAGTCATCGGCAAACTTCCGCAAGGCGCACATGCATCTGTGCTGGACAAGAACAGCGGATGGGTGAACATTTCTTATCAAGGCACAACCGGATGGGTTTCTTCCGAATACGTCACCGCGGACAGCGGCGGATCGGATACGAAAGCAACTTCGGCCCGAAGCGGGTCAAAAAGCGGAACGGTCGGCGTTTCTTCATTGAATGTCAGAAGTGCAGCATCACATGATTCAGCGATTATGACTAAATTATCACGCGGAACAAAGGTTTCCATCTTAAGTGAAGACCACGGCTGGCTGAAAATTGAAGCAAACGGGCAAAAAGGCTGGGCAGCAAGCCACTACATCATAAAGGATACTGACTCATCGGACAGCGCATCCGGCTCGGGAGACGGTTCTGCGGGCTCAGGCTCCTCGAAAAAAGCGTATATTATTTACGGCGGCACCAACTTAAGGAGCTCGGCCTCGACTTCCGCTTCTATCGTAAAAAGAGCAGATAAAGGCGCAGCCTACCCGATTGTCGGCTCAAGCGGCAAATGGTATGAAGTCCGGCTTGAAAACGGACAAACCGCATATGTGGCAAACTGGGTCGTACAAACGTCAAAAAGCGGTGAGGAAACAGGCGAAGCACCTTCTCCCAACACGTCAGGCGGCAGCGGCTCACTTAAAAACAAAACGATCGTCGTTGATCCCGGACACGGAGGAAAAGACAGCGGAACGATCGGCTACTCCGGAAAGTTTGAAAAAAACGTAACGATTAAAACCGCTAAGCTGCTGGCCCAAAAATTGCGGGCATCCGGTGCAAACGTGTATATCACCAGACAGGATGATACTTTTATCAGCCTGCAGGCCAGGGTTTCAACCTCTCATTACCGGAATGCGGATGCCTTTATCAGCATTCACTATGACAGCTATGCCGATACGTCAACACGGGGAAGCACGGCTTATTATTACAGTCCGTCTAAGGATCGCCAGCTTGCCTCAGACGTCCATTCTGAAGTAGTGAAGCGTTCCCCTATCCCGGATCGCGGCGTTCTGTTTGGCGATTATTACGTCCTGAGGGAAAATAAACGGCCTGCCATGCTGTATGAGCTCGGCTATCTCAGTCAACCGCAAGAAGAAACAATCATACATAGCGGCTCTTATCAGGAAAAAGTGACAGACGGAATTGAAAGCGGATTGGAACATTATTTTCAATCATAAAAAAAGCTGCCGAACGGCAGCTTTTTTTTATTGTTTAGAATCCATAATCAATGTAATCGGCCCGGAATTCGTCAGCTGAACATCCATCATGGCTCCGAATATTCCGGTTTCCACTTTGACTCCTTTTTCCCGAAGGAGTTCGTTCCACTTTTCATAAAGGAGCACAGCCTGATCCGGTTTAGCCGCATTCATAAAATTCGGGCGTCTCCCTTTCTTCGTTTCGCCGTAAAGCGTAAACTGGGAAACGGATAAAATCTCCCCGCCCGTATCCAAAAGCGATAAATTCATCTTGCCGCTTTCATCATCAAAAATCCGAAGATTCACGATTTTATCCGCCAAGTAAGCGGCATCTTCTTCTGTATCTTCATGAGTGATGCCGACAAGCGCCATAATGCCGGGTCCGATCCGGCCGGCGACAGCGCCGTCAACCGTCACACTTGCTTCTGTTACACGCTGAACAACTAATTTCATAGCAAGCTCCTTTTAGTTCATTACCCGCCGGACCGAATAGATGTCTCTGATCTGCTTAATCCGCTCGACCACTTTATGCAGATGGTTGATGTTTTGAATAAAAATCGCCATATGAATCGTAGCGACTTTATTGCGGTCGGATTTGCCGGAGACAGAGGAGATGTTGGTTTTCGTCTCATTTACGGCTTGGAGCACCTCATTTAAAAGCCCGAGACGGTCATACCCCAAAATCTCAATCTCAACGTTATATTCTTTGCGTCTTTGAACCTGTGATTCATGCTCCCATTCAACAGGGATCAGACGTTCCTGCGCTTCATTCGTTTTGACGTTCGGACAGTCATCCCGGTGAACGGATACACCGCGCCCTTTTGTAATAAAACCGACGATATGGTCGCCCGGCACCGGGTTGCAGCATTTCGACAAGCGAACGAGAAGGTTGTCAATGCCTTTTACGCGCACACCCGCTTCCCGTTTTCTCCCTTGCGGATAATGTTTCGGCTCGGAAGTGACTTCCTGAACGATTTTTTCCTGCTCTTCCTGGTCACGCAGCTTCCGTTCTTTTTCGGTGAGCCTGTTGGCCACCTGAAGAGCGGTAATGCCGTTATACCCGACCGCCGCGTACATATCCTCTTCATTTGAGAAATTGAACTTGTCGGCAACTTTTTGAAGATTTTCGAGTGTTAAAACATCTTTCACTTCAAAATCAAGATTTTTAATTTCTTTCTCGACAAGCTCACGGCCTTTTTCGACGTTTTCTTCACGGCGCTGTTTCTTAAAGAATTGGCGGATTTTGTGTTTCGCCTGGGACGTCTGCGCCAGTTTGACCCAGTCTTGACTCGGGCCGTATGAATGCTTGGACGTCAGAATCTCGACGATGTCGCCCGTCCGGAGCTTATGGTCAAGCGTCACCATTTTTCCGTTCACTTTCGCCCCGATTGTTTTGTTGCCGATCTCCGAGTGTATCCTGTAGGAAAAATCAATCGGCACAGAGCCTGACGGCAGTTCAATGACATCGCCTTTTGGCGTAAATACGTATACCATGTCAGAAAACAGATCGATTTTCAGCGATTCCATAAATTCTTCCGCATCGGTAGACTCGTTTTGGAATTCCAGAATTTCACGGAACCAGGACAGTTTTTTCTCAAATGTCGCTTCTTCGTTTGCAGCCTTGCCTTCTTTATATGCCCAGTGTGCGGCCACCCCGTATTCAGCGATCTCATGCATCTCAAACGTTCTGATCTGCACTTCCAGCGGATCGCCTTTAGGCCCGATTACGGTCGTATGCAGCGACTGATACATATTCGGCTTAGGCATCGCAATATAATCTTTGAATCTGCCCGGCATCGGCTTCCAGCACGTATGAATAATGCCGAGTACGGCGTAGCAGTCTTTAATGCTTCCGACAAGAATACGGACGGCGAGCAGATCATATATTTCATTGAACTGTTTATTTTGCAGCGCCATCTTGCGGTAAATGCTGTAGATGTGCTTCGGGCGTCCTGAAAAGTCCGCTTTGATATTCACTTCTTCGACCCGTTTTTTCACTTCATTGACAACCTCTTCGACATAAAGTTCGCGTTCCGCGCGCTTTTTCTTCATGAGGTTGACGATTCTGTAATACTGCTGAGGATTCAAATAACGGAGAGCGGTGTCTTCAAGCTCCCATTTGATTTTAGAAATCCCGAGCCGATGGGCCAGCGGAGCGAAAATTTCCAGCGTCTCATTTGAAATTCTCCGCTGCTTTTCCTGCGGAAGATGCTTTAACGTCCGCATATTGTGAAGGCGATCCGCCAGCTTGATCAATATGACTCTGATATCCTGAGCCATAGCGACAAACATTTTTCGATGGTTTTCCGCCTGCTGCTCCTCTTGAGATTTATACTTAATTTTACCGAGCTTCGTCACGCCGTCGACAAGCATCGCCACTTCTTCAGAAAATGCTTCCTTCAGGTCGTCGAGGGTGACATCCGTGTCCTCTACCACGTCATGCAGAAATCCGCCCGCAATTGTGGAAGGGTCCATTTCCAGATCGACGAGAATCCCCGCCACCTGAATCGGATGAATGATGTACGGCTCACCTGATTTGCGGTACTGTTCGCGATGCGCGTTTTGCGCATACAGGTAAGCTTTCTCAACAAACGCAATCTGCTCCTCCGGCAGATAAGTGCGCGCTTTATCTATTACTTGCTCGGCAGTCAATACTTGTTCGTTCGCCATGGAATCACCTTTTTTAAATGTAAACTGTATTAGTTTATTATCAAGAAAAAAACGAGAGATGTAAAGGGCAGAAGTTCAAAACACCTAAAGAATCTGTCAGGATGATGAAATAATAGGAAAAAAGCACCCTGACACGAGTGCTTTTTTCCATATGCGGTTAATATTTCATTAATGTTAAAATATCGTAATCGTCAAGCTTGTCTCTGCCGTCAAGGTAAGAAAGCTCGATTAAGAACGCAATACCGGCTACGACGCCGCCCAGTTCTTCGACTAGCTTAATCGTTGCTTCGATCGTGCCGCCTGTTGCAAGCAAGTCATCAGTAATCAGCACGCGCTGTCCCGGCAGAATCGCATCTTTATGAATTGTCAGTACGTCTTTTCCGTACTCCAAACCGTAATCGACTTTAATGACCTCACGCGGAAGTTTTCCTTCTTTCCGAACCGGCGCAAAGCCGACTCCGAGAGCGTATGCAACCGGACAGCCGATAATAAAGCCGCGCGCTTCAGGCCCGACAACTAAATCAATTTCTTTTTCTTTTGCATATTCAACAATTTGGTCAGTGGCGTAACGGTATACGTCGCCTTTGTCCATCAATGTCGTAATATCTTTAAATTGTACGCCTTCTTTCGGGTAATCGGGCACAATTGTTACGTATTTTTTAAGATCCATCTGTTCTATGTCCTCCTCGTACTTTCATAAGCTTCTGAACCTTGGTTCATCAGCTTATTCAGCCATTCCTTCAGCTCATGGGCTGCGGAATAATTGAGCTTCTGGTCTAATTCCATCAGCTGCTGTTTTACCTGATAGGTTTGCGAATCTGCCAGGTCGCGTTTTTTCGCGCCGCTCACGACAGACAGCACACCATCTTCTATTTTAACAAAACCGAGATCAAAAAACACCTTTGTCATGAAATTGATTGTGTCAATTGACCATCCTCTGTGTCTCGCAAGCTCTGAACCATGCTTGCCGAAGTCAAAAGCGCCCCTTTTTAAGAGAAATGCGTAAAACCACTTGAAATCATTCCGCGATGGAAATGAGGACAGGAAATGTTCTTCATGATTGATAAAAACAAAATAAATCCGTTCCGGCTTCTTTCCGTCAAGCAAATGCTGCAGGCGATCCGCTGACGGCGGCACATCCAGAAAAACGGCATATTTTCCGTCAAGCTGGAGAGCTTCCGCCTCGGATTCCGATGTGATCCCGGCCAGCTCGCCCGACAGCTCTTTTTCACGAAGCTTCTGAGCGGTTTTTTCGTTAAAGCTGATGAGCACCCGTTTTTCCTTCGGCAGCGAGGTGACCGTGTCTTCCCACGTCCGCTTGCCCCTGATATCAAAAAGCTGCCATTCCGGCACCGCAGCATCTTTAATCATCAGCTGTGGTTTCTTTCTGTTGTTCCATTCATTAATGGACATCTCGCCGACAATGGAAATCTTTGATCCGGGGACAACTCCGGCTTCAAGCTCTCCTTTGTTAAAGCCGACGCAGTCAAGGACGGCGGAATCACTTTTCACCGTCATTTTCACGTGATTTTTATTCGCTCCGATCAGGCGCACATCATCAAGCACGGCATTTTTTACCATCACATGCGGTTTAGGGTTAAGCATGCCGAACGGTGACAGCATATTCAATTCTGTAATGCTTTCAACGGTTATGTCTTCTACGCCGCAGACAAGATCAACCTCCTGAACGGGAATAAAATCCTCTTCCGTAAGGGTTTCTTCAGCCATTTGATTCAGCCTGTCCCTTAATTCCGCCACATCTTCAGCCTTCAACGTCATTCCTGCCGCCATCGGATGCCCGCCGAAATGAGGAAGAATGTCTCTGCACTGTGAAAGGCTCGTAAAAAGGTTGAAGCCTCTGATGCTTCGCGCCGACCCTTTAGCGATGCCCTGCTCCTCATCTATCCCAAGCACAACAGCGGGCCGGTAAAAACGTTCAGCCAGCTTCGATGCGACAATACCGACGACTCCCGGATTCCAGCCGGCTTTTGCCACTACAATGGCAGACGGGTTTCCGCCTTGCTGCTGAACCATTTCAACAGCCTCTTCGGTCATGGTTTTCACCATTTTCTGCCGCTCTTTATTCAGCCGGTCAATATCCGAAGCCAGTTCCTCCGCTTCAAACTGATCTTCGGTCATCAGCAGATGCACGGCGGGATCGGCCTGTTCTATTCTTCCGACGGCATTGAGCCTCGGCGCGACCTGAAATCCGATCGTTTCCTCATCAGCTTGTCCGATATCTCCGCCGGAAAGCTTAATCAGAGCTTTGAGGCCCGGCCGATTTGTCGTCCGAAGCCTTTCGATCCCAAGTGACGCAATTAATCTGTTTTCATCATGAAGAGGCACCAGATCTGCAACCGTACCGATTGCCGCCAAGTCCAGCATAGCTTCCGGCAAAGAACCCGTAAGCGCGTGGGCAAGCTTAAACGCCACACCGACGCCGGCCAATTCTTTAAACGGATAGCCGCATCCCGGCTGCTTCGGATGGATAATCGCAAATACGTCAGGAAGCTCGGGTCCCGGCTCATGGTGGTCGGTAATAATGACGTCTAAGCCCAGCTCTTTTGCGACTTCAGCTTCATGGACGGCGGCGATTCCCGTATCCACTGTGATGATAAGCGAAAATCCCCGCTCTTTTATGGAGCGGAAAGCTTGTTCATTCGGGCCGTAGCCTTCTGTGAAACGGTCGGGAATATAAAAGTCAACGTCCGCCGACAGCTGTCTGAGTGCCGTCAGCATCACCGACGTGCTTGTAACGCCGTCTGCATCGTAATCTCCGTAAATCATAATCGGTTCCCCTTGAGAAACCGCCAGTTTTATCCGATCAACTGCTTCCCGCATTCCCTTTAATTCATACGGGTCATAAAAGTCTGCATCCTTTGTATGTAAAAACAGCCTTGCGCTTTCGGCAGTATCAAAACCTCTTTTTACAAGCAGTGATGCCACAAGAGGTGTTATGTCCAATTGTTCTGTGAGTGATTTGACTTTTTCCTGATCCGGCTGCTGGATTTCCCAGCGCATTTTTGACGCTAACATAAATTCACCCCTCAACCACCCTATTATACTAGAGCGGACTGAGGGGTTTCAAATGTTATTCTGATCCTTTTTTCTCTTCAAGCATTTCTTCCGGCGGCGCGGCTGTTTTTTGGCCGTCCGAATCAGCCGTCAATTCACCTGCGGATCTGTGTTCTTTCCGCAGCATTTTAATTTCGCGCTTCAGCTTCATCACTTGAAATATGCCGGCCGAAAACACGATCAGCGCTCCCATTAACACAGAACCTAAAATGACTAAAATCAGCGGCCATTCAGCGGTTCCGAACAGATAATCAACCTCAACCGCCCGCACGTTAATGACAGCAAAAATGGCGACAATCAGAGTAAATAGTAATGCGAATATAATAGTCCATTGTTTATTCATGCGTCTGCCCCCAATCGTTCACTCTTATCTTTTCCCCCATTTTCCCGGGAGTAAACCCCGGTCTCAGGAAATCCGGGCCGTTAACTGCTCGCGGACCAGCTTTTTCAGTCCGCTTCTTTCTCCCGATATGACGAGGGTGTCCCCTTCTTCAATTACGGTATCAATGCCGGGGCTCAGCTGTTTTTGCCGATTTTTCTTTACGATCGCAATAATCTGGACGTTGTAATGTTTCTTGACCTCCAAATCTCCGATTGTACGGCTGACAGCCGGTGCATGAGATTCGGCTTTAAACCACTCAATGACGAGGCCATCAAGCGCGACTTCCACAGATTCCAGCGCTTTCGGCTTATACGTCATCCCGCCTAAAATAGCGGAAATCTGCCTCGCCTCTTCGTCGTTAAATTCAACGGATGCCAGGCATTCGTCATGATCATTCTCATCGAAGTAATAGAGCTCTTTTCTGCCGTCATCATGAAGAATAATACTGATTTTATCGTGATTTTTCGTAATGACTTCTACTTTCTGGCCGATGCCCGGAAGCTCCGACTCACGAACGTTCATAAGAACCCTCCTACATGTTTTTACAATGATGATTGATTATGTAAGCGTATGTCATTATAGCAAATGCAGGTTTTAAGTTCAATGCAGCCTGAAAAAACAGGCTGCCTTCTGCAAGACAGCCTGTTCCCATTTTACTCTTCGATTGATTTTTTCCCTTTAAATTCTTTTCCTTTCCATACAAGCCACAGCTGCGCGGCGATGTAAAGAGAGGAATAAACACCCGTCAATAAACCGACCAATAAAGCGACGGAGAAGTTTGTAATTGACGATGAGCCCAAAATGAGCAGCACGACGACAACAATCACAACGGTCAAGACCGTATTGATCGAACGTGTAAAGGTTTGCTGCAAGCTCAGATTCACGATATGTTCCAGATCGGCAAATGACTTCGGCTTACGTTTTTTCATCTGCTCACGTATCCGGTCAAATGTAACGATCGTATCATTTATCGAGTAACCGATTATGGTGAGTACAGCGGCGATAAAGGTGACATCGACCTCCAGCCTGGTAATGCTGAAAAACGCGACGATAAAGAAAGCGTCATACAGCAGGGATACAATTGCGGCGATTGCCATTCTGTACTCGAAACGGATTGACACGTAAATAATGATGCCGATTGATGCAATGGCGACAGCATATAAAGCATTACGGGCCAGTTCTTTTCCGACTGTCGGCGATACCGTGCTGACGTTCGGTTCAGATCCGTATTTGTCCTTAAAATACGTTTTGATTTCAGCTATTTTTTCTTTAGATGGCTCTCCGACAAACCGGGCCGCGGCAACATGGTTCTCTTTACCAGAAAGCACGATGTTTTCCGGCTCCATGCCGAGAGAATCAAAATCTTTTTCAACCTGCTGCGCCGTCAAAGAATGATTGCTCTGCACGTCAATCCGCGCGCCGCTTGCAAAATCGATTCCCAGGTTGAGTTTAAAGACCAGTAAGATGATAATTCCCGCAATGGTTACAGCGCTTGAGAAAATAAAGAAATATTTTCGCTTGCTCGTGAAATCCCATTTTTGGAATGCCGTATGCGGTTCAGTATTTTCATCCGTTTTTTGAATGTCCATAATATGTTTTTTCTTGACGCCGAACCAGCCTTTTTTCCGGTCAAGCCATCTGCTTTCCACGAGAAGAGAGAGCAGGAATCTTGAAAGGAAGACAGCTGTAATAAAGCTTGTCAGAATTGACAGAATCAGCATCGTCGCAAACCCTTTTACAGAGCTTGTCCCGAAAATAAAGAGCACGACCGCTGCGATGATCGTTGTGATGTTCGCATCGAAAATCGTCGCGAATGACCGTCTGTTCCCTGAACGGAAAGCTGAGCGGACGGATTTGCCGAGTTTCAGTTCTTCTTTTATCCGTTCATAGGTGATGATGTTGGCGTCAACCGCCATCCCGACACCCAAAATGAGCGCCGCAATACCCGGAAGCGTCAGCACCGCCTGCATCCAGTCAAACACTTGAAGCGTAATATACACGTATACAGAAAGCGTAATTACCGCTATGAGTCCAGGCAGTCTGTAATAAAGCAGCATAAATAAGAAAACAATTGCAATACCGATGATGCCGGCCTCTACCGTATCATGCAAAGCCTGCTGTCCGAATTGCGCCCCTACGGAAGTAGAGTATTTTTCGGTCAGCTTCACAGGCAGCGCGCCCGCGTTTAAAATATTGGCCAAGTCCTTCGCTTTTTGAACGGTGAACTGGCCTTCAATCGTGACATCCTTCGTGTTTAATTCCCGGCTCACATTCGGAGCGGATACATATTTCGGATGTTTTTTGCCGACTTCTTTTTTAAATGAATCGCCTTTTTGGTAATCAAGCCAGATCACAAGCTGATTATTAGGCGCCATTTTCTTGACTTTTTTCGTCACTTCTCCGAACTTATCCGCATCCTTCAGCTTAACGCTGACAATCGGTTCGTTCGTCGTCGGATCAAAGGTTTGCTTCGCGCCGTTTTCCACGAGATCAGAGCCGTTTAACAGCTCTTTATCATTCGTATCCCTGAACGAGAGCTGCGCTTCCGTTGACAGAATTTCGCGCGCCCTGTTCTGATTCGTGACGCCCGCCAGCTGAACGCGGATGCGGTTATTTCCTTCAATCTGAATGTTCGGCTCGCTTACGCCGAGAACGTTAGCCCGGCGGTTCAGCGCCTGCACCGTGCTGACGAGCACGTCTTTTGTGATTTTATCGCCTTTTTTGACGGGCTGCACATCGTACAGAACTTCAAACCCGCCGCGTAAATCCAATCCTAACGTAATATTATTGGCAGCCGGTTTTGTAAAATACCCCAGCCCTGTGCCGATCAATAATACGATCAGGAAAAACGCAATCAAGCGTCCTTTTTTCATTATGTATTTCCTCCTTAAACCTATGCCGTCAAATCATTATCTCAGCAGTTCATCTAAAGCTTCCTGACCCTCATCGCTTTCCAGCCAATTAGACGACTTAAAAGCTTCAACGGTTGCATAGTTCATAAAATCGCCAATTTTAACTGATAAAATATTACCGGCCAATTCATGCAGCGGCAGTTCCTTTTTCTGTTTCCACTTTTTATGTATTAAGTATGACCATAAACTCTCGTGCTCAACATCATCGTATCCGAGGATTTTGAACTCTTCAAGTTTACTGTACAAAAAAGGCCGCAAATGATCTTTGTATATTTCGGCGGGATGTTTCTCCACTGGGCGCTCGCTCCTTTTTCCATTTTTCTCGAAGACTTGTCATGCTCGGACGACATCGGCGCATATCTTTATTGTATATGATTCCAGGTAGTTTGAGAAGGCAGGGGTTTATAAAATGGCAAAACAGACTTTTTTAAGAGGCACTCTTATTCTCATCGCAGCCGGGATGATTACGAGAATGCTCGGCTTTGTCAACCGGGTGGTTATCGCCCGGTTTATCGGTGAAGAAGGGGTCGGTTTATACATGATGGCTGCCCCGACATTTTTTTTGGCCACCACTTTGACTCAATTCGGCCTCCCCGTTGCCATCAGCAAACTTGTCGCTGAAGCAAGCGCGCGGGGGGACCGGCAGAAAATGAAACACATTTTAGTGATGTCGCTTACCGTCACCGGGATATTAAGTCTCATCTTCACGCCGCTGTTTTTATGCTTTGCGCCGATTATGTCCGAAACGATGCTGACGGATCAGCGCACGGTTTACCCGCTTCTGGCGATTACGCCCGTCGTGCCGATTATCGCGATCTCCAGCGTGCTGCGCGGTTACTTTCAGGGCAGGCAGAATATGAACCCGCTGGCGTTTTCCCAAGTGCTTGAGCAGATCGTGCGGATTTCACTTGTCGCAGTCTGCACGACGGTGTTTCTGCCGTACGGGATTGAATATGCCGCAGCCGGAGCTATGATTTCGTCTGTCATCGGGGAGCTTGCCTCTCTTATTTATTTATTCATTTGTTTTAAAGCAAATAAAACAATCAGAATCAGAAAACAATTTTTCAAGTCGATTGCAAATGGAAAAGAAACCTTCCGCCAGCTGATGAGCGTGTCGCTCCCGACAACCGGAAGCCGCTTCATCGGAAATTTATCTTGGTTTTTTGAACCTATTGTCGTCGCGCAAAGCCTTGCGATTGCAGGAGTGGCCACCGCTGCCGCCACCAGCCAGTACGGGGAGCTGACCGGATTTGCCATGACGGTTTTGACGCTGCCCAGCTTTATAACCTATTCTCTGTCAACGGCGCTTGTTCCTGCGATCAGTGAAGGAATGGAGCAAAAAAAGCTGCAAGTTGTCGAATACCGTCTGGAACAGGCGATGAGGCTGTGTCTTTTAAGCGGAGGCATTTCGGTGGTTATTTTATTCTCTTTCGCTGATGAACTGATGTCCGTCATGTACGGATCAACTAATGCGGCGGTATTTGTTAAAGTGATGGCGCCGTTTTTTCTGCTTTATTATTTTCAGGGGCCCCTTCAGGCGGTGCTGCAGGCTCTCAATTTAGCCGGGGCCGCCATGATGAACAGTTTTATCGGCGCCGCTGTCAAAACTGGCCTAATTTTTGTTTTGGCGACCAGGCCTTCATTGGGCATCATGGGCGCCGCACTTGCGATTGTAACGGGGATGGTCCTTGTCACCCTGCTGCATGCGGCCACCGTAAGCAAGGTGCTTCCGATCAGCATTAAAATAAAAGAATACGCGCTCTGTTTTGCCGTCATATTCATTTGCGGTTATGTCAGCCGCATCATCAAGCACGCCGTTCATTTTTCAGGGTCAGAGGCTGTTAATCTCACAGGCTGGATTGCAATGACCGCGATTTTGTACATTGCGCTTCTTCTGTTATTCAGGCTGATTAAAAGGGAAGAGCTGATCCGGATTCCGGTCATCGGCAAGTTCGTGACGCGGTGAAACCGATTTATGGCTCCCCTTTTTCATCTTTAAGATCAATAAAAAAAGCGCCGTCCGTAAACGTGCAGAATGATATAACCGAAAGATCGCGATATCCTCTTTTTGCTAAACTTTTTTCGAGCCAGTGTTTATCTTTCCCGATTCTGTCCAGATGCTCGTTCTGAATGACCCCGTCAACGATAAGCGATGTTTCCATCTGCTTATCCTTATTAGTTTTCTTTTTGACGATCGACAGTTTGCCCGAAGACTCCAAAATGGCGTATGACACGTCAGAGATTCTATCGATGTTATTCTCCCTCAGCTGCATAAGAAGATCGTCAAAATTGTAGCGCTGCGATCTCATCGCCCGTTCATCAATTTTTCCCTGTTTTATAATAATGGTGGGTTTTCCGTCAAGCAGCTGCCGTATTTTTTGGCTTTTGAGCGAAATAAAAGCAAGGCTTACTTGAATAATCATTAAAACGACAATCGGCACAATTGTATGCAAAAGCTTATCTTTTACATTTTCAATTGCCAATACGGCAATCTCGGCAATCATAATGGAGACGACAAGGTCTAAAATGCTCAGTTCTCCGATTTCCCGTTTTCCCATCAGTCTGAAAATCACAAGAATGATAAAATAAAGCACAATCGTACGAAACGTAATAATGAAAATATCTTCCATATCGCACCTCCAACGGTCATAGCATTTGCCACCGGCTCTGAATTATGTAAGAAAAGGGCTGAACATCATGCATTTACGTCTAATTCGAACATTCAGAGAATACATTTAGAAAAAGACGGGCTCCGGCTTGTCATATATCAGGCCACAGGGCGGAGAGGAGATAAAAATGGAAGAAACGAAACAAGTGGGAAGAGGCGTCTTGTACGGCTTAGTGGCTATCTTTGCGGTGATGCTTCTTACGAGTTTGGCGATTTCGCTTTTACTGACGGTTACCTCAATGGAAGAATCATCTTTCAGCTGGCTGATCACCGCGCTTTCCTTTCTTTCTTTATTTGCGGGCGGTTTTATATCGGGCGGCAAAGCGAAGGAAAAAGGCTGGATGATCGGAGCGTTAACCGCCGTCTGTTTTTCATTAATCATCTTGCTGTTTCAATATTTAGGGTTCGGAAAAACGTTTACATCCGGTCAGCTTTTGTTTCATCTCGGCTTTTTGGGAGTCAGCATGCTGGGCGGCATTTTCGGAGTGAATTTGAAAGGAAGCAGATCAGCGTAATAAAAAAAGAGCGGATTCTCCGCTCTTTTTTTGTATGTATGAGCTTCGCTGTTATTCAGCGGAAGCTTCTCTGATTGCGCGGCGGTCAAATGTTAAACGGGTGTTATCACCTGTTTTAATGACGACCTTGCTTTCATCAATTGAATCAACAGTGCCGTGCAATCCTCCGATTGTCACCACTGTATCCCCTTTTTTCAGCTCTTCCTGCATCTGGCGTACGGCCTTCTGCTGCTTTTGCTGCGGACGGATGAGCAGGAAATAAAGCACTGCAAACATTAAAATAATAGGAACGATTGTGCCTAAAGTACCCATCTGTTTCCCTCCTTTCAAGAATGGTTTTATTTAGAAGCTTTTCGCATTTGGCTTATTATAGCCGTAACGCTCAAAGAACTCTTCTCGGAAATCACCAAGACGATCCTCCCGGATGGCTTGTCTGACCTGCTCCATTAAGTGTAACAGAAAATGAAGGTTATGGTAAGTTGTTAATCGAATTCCAAACGTTTCATTACAGCGGATCAAATGTCTGATGTAAGCGCGGGAGTAATTTTGGCATGTATGGCAGCTGCACTCTTCGTCAATCGGACGGAAATCACGCTCATATTTGGCGTTTTTCATGTTCAGACGCCCTTCATTCGTAAACACCGTGCCGTTTCGGGCAATCCGGGTCGGCAGTACGCAGTCAAACATATCCACGCCGCGGATGGCGCCGTCAATTAAGGCATCCGGTGAACCCACACCCATTAAATATCTCGGCTTGTCCTTCGGTAAAAGCGGAGTTGTAAACTCAAGCACTCGGTTCATGACGTGCTTCGGCTCGCCGACAGATAATCCGCCTATGGCATAACCCGGAAAATCAAGCGAAACCAAGTCTTTTGCACTTTGTGTCCGAAGATCTTCGTATTCTCCGCCCTGTACGATTCCGAACAGCCCCTGCTCATCTGAGCGCCCGTGCGCCTCCAGGCAGCGTTCCGCCCAGCGGCTGGTCCGTTCCACAGAGCGTTTCATGTAATCATACTCTGCCGGATACGGCGGACACTCATCAAACGCCATCATGATATCAGAGCCGAGGGCGTTTTGAATTTCCATCGCTTTTTCCGGAGATAAAAACAGTTTGTCTCCGTTTAAGTGATTGCGGAAATGAACGCCTTCTTCTTCTATATTACGAAACTTGCTCAATGAAAAGACCTGAAAACCGCCGGAATCCGTTAAAATCGCGCGGTCCCAGTTCATAAACTTATGAAGCCCGCCCGCTTCTTTTACAATGTCGTGTCCCGGACGGAGCCATAAATGGTACGTATTGCTTAAAATAATGCCCGCATCCATAGATTTCAGCTCGTCCGGAGACATCGTCTTTACCGTAGCAAGCGTGCCGACCGGCATAAATACAGGCGTCTCAAAGGAGCCGTGGGGCGTATGAACTCTGCCCAGGCGCGCTCCCGTTTGTTTGCATTCCTTTATAAATTCATAACGTATCGGTTGTTCAGCCACTTTGTATGAGGCCTCCTGTCATTCAAATTAGATAATCAGCATGGCGTCGCCAAAGCTGAAGAAACGATATTCCTCTTCTACCGCATGACGGTAGGCGGAAAGAACATGCTCTCTGCCGGCAAGCGCAGAAACGAGCATGATAAGGGAAGATTTCGGCAGATGAAAATTGGTGATCATGCCGTCAATCGCCTTAAATTCATATCCCGGATAAATGAAGATGGACGTCCAGCCGCTTGAAGCGGTAAATACGCCGTCATGCTCGCCGGCAATGGTTTCCAGGGTGCGCGTTGATGTCGTCCCGACCGACACGATGCGCCCTCCCGCCTTTCTGACCTCGTTTAAAGAGGCGGCGGTTTCTTCCGTCATTTCATAAAATTCCGCGTGCATGTTATGCTCTTCCACATCATCCGCACTGACCGGGCGGAATGTGCCGAGTCCCACATGAAGTGTGATAAATTCAATCCGCACACCCTTTTGCTTCAGCTCGTCCAGAATCTCTTCCGTAAAATGAAGTCCGGCCGTCGGAGCTGCGGCAGATCCAATTTCTTTTGAAAAGACGGTCTGATACCGTTCTCTATCATCAAGCTGCTCTTTAATATAAGGAGGCAGCGGCATTTCACCGAGTGATTCAAGCACTTCGTAAAAAATCCCGTCATACCGGAATTCTATTTTTCTGCCTCCGTGATCAAGCTCCTCCGTGCAGACCGCTGTCAGCCGGCCGTCGCCGAATGTCAGGACCGTTCCTTTTTTTACGCGTTTCGCCGGCTTTACGAGCGTTTCCCATGTATCATTTTCTTCCTGTTTTAATAACAGAAGCTCCACTTTCGCCCCCGTATCTTCTTTTGTGCCGAATAATCTTGCAGGCAGCACACGGGTATTGTTCAAGACGAGGCAATCCCCTTCATTAAAAAAGCTTACAATCTCTTTAAATGAACTGTCCGTCAGCCCGCCCGTCTGTTTGTCGAGCACCATCAGCCGCGATGCGTCACGCTCTTTCAGCGGCACTTGGGCAATGAGGCGTTCAGGCAGTTCAAAATCAAATAAATCGACTTTCATCATTTCACCTTAATTCTGTCTATTGTTATTTCATTCTGCCGAAAAAATTAAGCAGAATGGATAGTATCACACTGATCACAATACAAGTGACAACGGGAAAGAAAAATGTAACATTTCCCTTCTTAACGAAAATATCTCCGGGCAGCCTTCCGACAAAGTGCCAGACTGCGCCGGCAATAAGCAAAACGGCACCGAGAACCATGAGAACCTTCGGAAAGTCAGTCACGGGCGGGCGCCTCCAATCGAAAATGTTCATACACAGCGGGAGTCACGACCCGTCCCCTCGGCGTCCTCTGGAGAAATCCGATCTGCAGCAGATACGGTTCGTACACATCCTCTATTGTATGCGGTTCTTCGCCGATTGTCGCGGAAATCGTATCAAGGCCGACGGGACCGCCGCTGAATTTTTCGATCATGCCCATCAGCAGCTTATGGTCGATATGATCGAGGCCGAGCGCATCGACTTGAAGACGTTCGAGCGCATCGTGAGCGATTTCTTCCGTGATGCGGCTGTCGCCGAGCACCTGGGCAAAATCTCTCACCCTTCTGAGCAGCCGGTTTGCAACCCGCGGTGTTCCCCTTGACCGTCTGGCGATTTCCAGAGCCGGAGCTTCTTCGATATCCACTTCAAAAACGTCAGCCGTTCTTGACACGATATCTGTCAGCTCTTCCTGCGTATAGTATTCAAGGCGCGACAGCACCCCGAACCGGTCTCTGAGCGGTGCGGTCAATAATCCGACCCTTGTCGTCGCTCCTACAAGCGTAAAAGGGGGAAGGTCGAGACGGACGGAGCGGGCGGACGGGCCTTTTCCGATGACGATATCAAGGCAGAAATCCTCCATCGCCGGGTACAGCACTTCCTCAATTGAGCGGTTCAGCCTGTGAATTTCGTCTATAAACAGCACATCCCCTGGTTCGAGCGCCGTCAAAATGGCTGCCAAATCTCCCGGTCTTTCGATGGCGGGACCTGACGTCGTCCGCATCTCCACACCCATCTCATTGGCCACGATAGACGCAAGCGTTGTTTTCCCGAGACCCGGAGGCCCGTATAAAAGAACGTGGTCCAGTGTTTCCTGCCTCATTTTCGCCGCATCGATAAACACGCGCAGATTTTCTTTCACCTTCTTTTGGCCGATATACTGGGCGAGATTCTGCGGCCTGAGGCTTTGCTCGATTATTGATTCATGGCTGTCTGCTTCACTTGAAACGAGCCGTTCATCCATGAACATCACCTTACTTTAATAATTTTTGCAATGCTTTTTTCACATATTGATCTGTTGAAAGCGCCGTTTCCTCTTTTAAGTGAGGAAGCACTTTTTTAATTTCTTTTTCGGCGTAGCCGAGAACCCGGAGCGCTTCAAGCGCCTCGTCAAGCGCCGTTTCAGCCTCTTGTTTTTCAATGCGCGCTTCATGATTGAACAGGTTGTCAATCATTTCAGGCACGACGTCGGCCAGTTTGCCTTTCAAATCAAGAATAATCTGCCGCGCCGTTTTTTTGCCCACACCCGGAAATTTCACCAAAAAGGCTTCGTCTTCCTGTTCGATCGCTTCGATGACGGCTCCGGGATCACCGGAACCGAGGATGGCGAGGGCCCCTTTAGGCCCGATGCCGGTGACGTTCAGCAGCTTTGTGAAAAGCGCTTTTTCTTCCCGGGTTGAAAAACCGTACAAAGAAAAGGCGTCTTCTTTTATATGATGATACGTAAAAATGGTCTCTTGATTGCTTACCTTATAAATAAACGGATTCGGAGTGAAGACCTGATAGCCGATTCCGCCGTTTTCAATCACGATGTATTGGGGAGATACGTAATCAATCGTCCCCTTCACGAATTCAATCACACCTATTCACCTCTTTGACTGCTTATCATTGTAACACAAAAACAGCCAAAGTCTTATAGAAAAGTTAACGTATGTTCGCTTTGACACCTTCCATTCAGAAAAAAAAGACATGTGTCACATGTCTTGCGTCAAAGTCAGCCGCTGTAAGTCTTAATATGATCGATCACGCTCTCAAACTCCGCTTTTGTTCTGTACGGTATGCCGTGTTCCAAGTGCTTTTGCAATCGGCTTTCCAGCCTTTCTATATCAATCTGGAAGAAAGACTGAATCGGCTCGGCCAGCGATCCGGGACGGCCGTGAAAAGTGGAGATGACGCCTCCGTCCGTGACGCCGATATAACCGTTAACCTTACTGAGCGGAGAAATATCATCAACATGCTTACGGAAAAGGACGAAGCCTTTTTTCTGCTCAACGAGCGTCCAGCCGGCATATGCGGCCCAAAAATCCTCCATCGCTAAAACGGTTTCATCCGTATGTTCAATGCCGACATCACCGTCAAGATAGACCTTTTCCAGCTGGACATGCACCCGAAGCGGCCCGTAATGCTCGACCTCCGCCCCGTATGCGCCTTTTCCTCCGCAAATCAGGACTGCAGCCGATAAGATAAGCATAAACAATAGACGAGCACCGCAAATTCGTTTCACCAATAACACCTCTTTATTCAATCAAACTCTTGATGCTAGTTTGACCAAAGATGCCGGTGCTTAACCGTTTGCTTTCATTTGTCTGTTTCAGCCGAAAAAAAGCAGCTCTCTATATGAGGGCTGCCCCGATGATTATGCCCGGCCGGCTGAAATCAGTTTCATTTGTCCGGGCGTCAGTTTGAGCCGGTATCCCCTTACGGTCAGATACACAGTTTTTGCTCCGCGGCTTTTGTCATGCTCCGTTTTTTTCATCCCGGCCCCTCCGTTACGTTTTATTACTTTTATGTTAACACCGCAATATAAAGAGTGTTTTAAGAATATGTAAAGAAATGATGAAGATTTATCCATAAAAATACTGCCGGATGAAATCATCCGGCAGTCCGTTTAACGGCTGTTTCTGTTCATGTCTTGCAGCTTTGTAAAAGTAGCGTTGTCGGTAAACACTTGAATTGTACGGCCGTCCGCGAATTTTTTGGCCGCATGTTTGACATGTTTATCATCATTTTTCGTAAAAGGATGATTTGTTCTGACGGCAATGACGACTCTCGTGTCAGTCACGATGACCTGACTATCCTGTACGCCTTTTACTTTTTTCACGCGGTTTGCAACTTTTGCCGCCAACCTGATGTTTTCGGCGTTGTCATACCCATTATAAGACATTGCTGCCGGCGGCGTATTGACATTTCGGCCGTTATATGTGCCGTCCGTCGTTAACGGAACCCCGTCATTAGGCGCGTACTGGTCGGACACGTTTGTCGTATTATGACGGCCGTTTCGGTTTTCCATCATTTCAGAAACGGGTCCTTGATGGTCCATTCCGTACTGGCCTCTGCCGTTACCATTATCATTCGAATAATATCCGACCGGACGTGTTGACTGATTGTAGCGTCCGTCATTCATGGCATTATTTGCTCCGCATGCCGTTAAGCTTGCCGTCACGGCTAAAACGCCCGCGATTGTCATCAGTTTTTTACCCAATGGAAAAACCCCCCGTGGATTCATCGCTGTTTGAGCGTTTTCCGCTCATGTTTAGGATGTGCGGCCGACGGCGGGTTTAAGCTTGTCAGTTATGTCCATTCCTCAGTTGGACATAAAAAAAGGAACGACATACATCGTCCCGAAACATTAATCTTCTTCTTCTTCCGGCCGTCCGAATACTTGATTTGGACTCGGCTGATTCGGCGCGGCATTGGGATTTGCTCCGCCATAAGGCATAAAATAGCCGGCACTTGCGCCCATATTCGGATACGGCTGCACAGGCATATTTGCGTGATGATGATGTGAACCATGATGATGTGAACCGTGGTGATGATGGTGGTGGTGATGTGAATCATGGCAGCCGCAATCATCATCCTTATATTTTCCATCATGATGAGGCACGTTTGCGTAATGTGACGAATATCCGCCGTAATACGGCATTTGACCGTAAGGAGCACCACCGAAACCAGATGCAGAACCATCATAATGCTCTGCATTTTCATGGGCCTGATTTTCATATTCACCGTAACCCGCATGCGGCCCAAATCCCGGATGATGGAATCCGTACGGTAACGGCATCGGCATGACCGGAAAGCCTCCGAAACCTCCTCCAAAACCGCCGAAACCTCCGCCTACCGGGAAGCACGGATGGCATAATCCAGAACCCGGCAGCATCGGTGTCACCGGAACCGGACAAGGACAAGGCATGCACGGCATCGGGTAATGCATAAAAGGCGGTTCAACGGCCGGCATATTCGGAAACGGGACATTCGGAATGTTTGGCATGTTCGGCAGATGATAAGCGGCGTTTTCTTCTTCCATCTTTCCGGCTTCAGGCGCCTTTGGCATATTCGGGTAATTCGCGTTTTCCATGTTGATCATTTCCTCCTGTTGTGGAATGTTATTGTCATGCTCTTTTTCTTTCGGCTCGACAAAATGTGTCACCGGTTCCTCCGGCTTAGGAGGCGACCACGGCTGAAACAGCTGATTGGACGGGTAATATTGGTTCATATCAGCTTCCGGCAGCACATTTTCATGCTTTTCAGGGATTGGCGGCACATACGGAATCGACGGCTTTGGTTCTTCCGGTATGGTGTCTTCAATGTCCACAACTGATTTCGGTTTTTCTTTGGCATATGGATGCTCATGCTTATGCGCAGACGTTCCGAAGCCGGCCTTAGGTTCTTTTCTGACCGGAACGGCTTCTGAAGGCACCTTTATCTTCATTCCAGGCATAATTAAGTCTGGATTGCTAAGCTGATGATTCAGTTTTTTTAACTCTTCAAGATCAACTCCGTATTTTTCAGCTATTTTCCAGAGCGAATCGCCTTTTTGAACGATATGAATTTTCAACGTTTTCCCCTCCTATGCACAAAACGTGAACGGTACATTTGTCATTACAATACGTTTCTTCACACTATATGCCGATGGACTGGGCATGATGATAAAAAATTTGGGAAGGAGGGGAAATTTTTATAATTACGTATGACTCAGCATTCTGTTCAAAGCACGAAGCGCTTCTGTCCGAACCGCTTCCGGAACTTTAATGACACCCTTCAGCTCGCCTTTTTCAAGCTGCTCAAGCGACCACAATAAATGCGGCAGATCGATTCTGTTCATTGTCAGACACGGACACATATCGGGATTCAATGATTCAATCTGTTTATCCGGATGCGATTGAATGAGGCGCTGAACAAGATTCATTTCCGTTCCGATCGCCCACTTGCTTCCCGGTTCAGCCTGTTCAATCGTATCAATAATGTATTTGGTAGACCCGCTGTCGTCACTGAGCGAGACCACTTCCCTCGAACATTCCGGATGAACGATAATGCGGATGCCGGAATCCCGCTGCCGCAGCTGAGAAATATTTTCCGCTGTGAACTTTTCGTGTACGGAGCAATGCCCTTTCCAAAGGATGACTTTAATGTTTTCCGGATGGTCAGTAAGCAATCGGTTCTGCCCCGGGTCCCATACAGCCATTTCTGTCAGCGGAATGCCGAGATCATAGGCTGTATTTCTGCCTAAATGCTGATCCGGCAAAAATAAAATTCTCTCTTTTTGTTTAAAAGCCCATTTCAGCACACTCCGGGCATTCGAAGAGGTGACGGTCGCTCCTCCGTGCCGTCCGACGAATGCTTTAATTTCCGCCGTCGAGTTAACATATGTTAACGGAATGATGGTGTTACCGTACAGTTCTTGAAGCTCTTGCCATGCTTTGTCCGTCTGCTGAATATCTGCCATATCAGCCATCGAGCATCCGGCGCGCATATCGGGCAAAATGACGGTTTGGTTATCATCAGTCAGCATATCAGCGGTTTCCGCCATAAAATGCACGCCGCAAAACACAATATATTCCGCCTCTTTATTTTTTTCTGCCACTTGAGCAAGCTGCAGGGAGTCACCTGCCGTATCGGCGAATTGTATTACTTCGTCTTTTTGATAGTGATGCCCCGGAATGAACAGGCGCTTTCCGAAATCCCGTTTAATGGCGGCGACCCGCTTCTCCATTTCTCCGGTGCTCATGTCTTTATAATAGCTCGGCATCATTTCGCCTGATGCAGTTAACACGTCAAAAATAGACATCTTAAAAATCCCCCTGTTCCGCAGCCTCAACATCCATGCTGATGTCGGCGCTTTTTACTGAATGAGTCAGAAATCCGAGTGAAATATATTGGACGCCCGTTCCTTTATAAGCGGGCAATGTGTCGAGCGTTATGCCTCCGGATGCTTCCGTTTTGATATGGCCCGGTGTCATGCCTGCAAAACGCCGGACGGACTCAGGCGGACAGTTGTCAAACATAATAACGTCTGCGCCCGCTTCTATTGCCTCGAGCAGCTGCTGTTCCGATTCGATTTCGACTTCAACCGCAAGCATCTGCCCCGCCGTTTTTCTTGCCCGCTCCACGGCCGCCTTTATCGATCCGCAGGCGGCAATATGATTATCTTTTATCATGATGCCGTCATATAAGCCGAAGCGATGATTAAAGCCGCCTCCGACCCGAACGGCGTATTTTTCCAGCATTCTGAGCCCGGGTGTCGTTTTTCTCGTATCACAAAGCTTGATGGACGGATCATCAAGATTCCTTTTGGCCTCATCCGTCATTGTCGCAATGCCTGACATTCTTTGTATGAGATTCAGAATGACCCGCTCCCCCGTAAGAAGAGCCGCCGCCTGGCCTTCCATTTCAGCGAGCACGTCTCCTTTTTTCATCCGTTCTCCGTCTTTTTTCAGGGAGCGGACGCGGATATCATCGTGTAAAAGCTTCCATCCTTCACGGATAACGGATTCTCCGGCAAACACGCCGTCTGTTTTTGCGATGATTCGCGCTTTACATTGCTGATCAGAAAAAATCGCTTGTGACGTCGCATCACCCGTTCCGATATCTTCCTGAAAAAAATGAGTCAGCATTTGTTTCAGCTGCAGAATGTCCATAGTTCCCCAATCCTTTCGTTTTTTCTGATAACTGTTCCAGATGTTGAATGAATGATTTGTTTTCCGTGCCACTCTTTCTCCGTCCCGGGAAAATCAGCGCGAAAATGAGCGCCCCTGCTTTCTTCCCGAATAAGGGCTGAGGTCACAACAAGTTGCGCAGTCTTCCATAGGCAGGATAGCTCGGCTTGTTCTATTGTGATATCCTTCACATTTATATGACGCACAGATACGTTGTTAAGCCAGGATGCCAACGCCTGCATGTTTTCTTTTTCCCTGACGATGCCCGCTCCGGTTGTCATTTTGGCTTGGAGCACATGAAGCGTTGTGTCCGGCACTTCTAAGATGACGTCAAATTTCTTCGGGGTTTTTTTATATCTTCCGTTTAACGGTGTTTGAATGATATGTTCAGCACATCGTTGCCCGCTTGCCAGCGCTTCCAGCAGTGAGTTGCTCGCAAGGCGGTTCGCCCCGTGCAAGCCTGTGCAGGCGGTCTCGCCTATAGCGTACAAATCAGGCACGGACGTTTTCCCCCATGTATCGGCTTTTACTCCGCCCATTAAAAAATGCATTCCGGGTGCTACGGGAATTCCGCTTTCAAGATCAACACCGGCTGTTTGACAAATTTCTGTTATGGTCGGAAAACGTTTCTTAAAATCAGCTATTCGGCTGCAATTTATAAAAACAGGATTTTCTCTCATCATTTCTTCATAAATCGCCCGTGAAACCACATCCCGGGGCGCCAAATCTTCTAGTGCGTGTCTGCCAGCCATGATCCTGCGCCCGAAGCGATCCGCTAAATATCCGCCTTCTCCTCTCACTGCTTCAGAAATCAGACCGTACACAGTCCCGTTTTTCACAAGGAGGGTCGGGTGGAACTGGGTGAACTCCATATCCGTGATCTCAGCTCCAGCGCGGAAGGCAAGAGCGATGCCGTCTCCCGTTATGGCGGAATCATTTGTGTGATATTGGTACAGACTGCCGCAGCCGCCTGATGCAAGCACTACACAATCCGCTCTTCTGTAAGAAACGGCGCCTGAAGCATCCTTTACGGCAACGCCTGCGCATCGCCCGTGTTCAATCAGCAGATCAACAACCGTCTCGTGTTCAATGATCCGAATGCCGTCCCTCAGCTGCTGAACCAGAAACTCAACCAACATCCGTCCGGTCGCATCTCCCCCGGCGTGCAGAATCCTCCTTTTGGAATGAGCGCCTTCCCTGCCGAGACAAAACGTTCCGTCCGACTTCGTATCAAAAGGGAAATGGCCTTCTATCAGCCTGTTTATCATGCTCTGTCCGCTTTTCAGCAAATGCCGCACGGCTGTCACGTCATTGTGTCCGCATCCCGCATACAGTGTATCGTTCACATGGGATTCTAAAGAGTCATCTTTTGCGTATGAAACAGCAATCCCGCCTTGAGCATAATGCGAATTGCTGTTCGTTACGTTTCTCTTTGTGATGACGGTCACTTGATATGACGGAGGAAATGAGGAAGCACAGGCAAGGGCCGCCGTCCCCGAACCAATGACGATAATTGTTTTTTCAGACATACATCACCCTCCTGTTATATTTACACCTGTCTTGACACCTATATTTACACAGCGATAAAATAAACTCAAGCTTTTTTTTAACATAAACGGATAGGAGACGGGCTGTATGATTTATCTTGATTACGCGGCGGGAGCGCCTTTAAGCAAAGAAGCCGCGAAAGTCTTTCAGCATCTCAGCACAGAGGTATACGGCAATGCAAGCAGCCTTCATGACGCCGGAGGAAGAGCGGCGGACGTGCTGGAATATTGCAGACATTCTGCAGGAAAATTGATCGGCGGAGCGGCAGACGGCATTTACTTTACAAGCGGCGGAACGGAAGCGAACATCTTGGCCGTCCAATCATTGCTGCACGGTCTGCCCGATCACAAAAAACATTTTATTACGACCGCAATGGAACACCATTCGATCCATAATGCTGCGGCGTTTTTAGCTGATCGGGGAATTGATGTCACCATCATATATCCCGACGAGAACGGACTTATAACCGAGGACATACTGGCGGCTCATATCCGTCCTGACACGGGGCTCGTTTCCATACAGCACGCCAATTCAGAAACCGGCCTCATCCAGCCTGTGAATCGTCTGGCCGCTTTTCTTCACCAGAGAAACATTTTGCTGCATTGCGATTGTGTTCAAAGTTTCGGCAAACTGCCGATTGATGCGGATCAGGCGGGAATCGACGCCCTTTCCGTCTCCGGTCATAAAGTATACGGCCCGAAAGGCACCGGGGCTGTTTACATTCGGCCCGGTGTCAGCTGGAACCCGGTTTATCCGCATACCGTGCATGAAAACGGGTTCAGGCCCGGTACGGTGAATGTGCCGGCCATCGGCGCTTTTACCGCTGCTGCGGAGTATGCAGTGAAACATATGGAGGAACACCGTGAGCATGCTGACAGGCTGAGGAATTATTTGTATGACCAAATTCGGCGTCAAGGCCTCCCCATTTCATTTTCAGAGGAAGAAACCGGCGGTGAATGCCTGCCCCACATTGTCGGGTGTTTTTTTCACTCCTTTGAAGGACAATATATTATGTTAGAATGTAATCGTAACGATATTTGCATCTCAACCGGGAGCGCATGTTCCGCCGGCAGCCACGGCTCTTCTTCAGCTATGAAGGCGCTGAGAAAAACCGAACGGGAAGCGCAGCAGTTTTTCCGAATCTCATTCGGAAACGAAACAACATGTGAACAGCTCGATATGCTGATACATACATTTACGGCGCTATGGGAGCAAAAGAAAGGAGAATCAGCAATTTGACAGAAGGAACGAAGCTTACTGGGGCGAAAAGACGCGACATGCTGCTTCATTGGCTGAAAGAAGCCGGCTCGCCATTAACAGGAGGCGAATTGGCCAAAAAAGCAAATGTCTCAAGACAGGTGATCGTGCAGGACATATCACTCTTGAAAGCAAAAAACGAGCCGATCATCGCGACGAGCCAAGGCTACTTATACATCAGCATGAATGCCGGCGGCGAAAAAAACGCCGAACGGATTGTCGCCTGTCTGCACGGCCCGGAGCGGACGGAAGAAGAGCTTGAACTCATTGTCGATGAAGGCGTCACCATAAAGGACGTCATTATTGAACACCCCGTATACGGCGATTTAACCGCCGCCATAAGAGTCAGCACACGGAAAGAAGTCAAACAATTCATGGATCACATTAACTCGACAAATGCCGCTTACCTTTCACAGCTGACCGGAGGCGTGCACCTCCATACGTTAAGCGCCCCGACAAAAGAGCGGATTGACCAAGCCTGCCAAGCGCTGGACGACGCGGGTATTTTAATAAAAGATTAAAAAAAAGCCCCCTGAAGGGCTTTTTTTATATCGAATAGGATTGATATGTTCCCAGAAGCTTGACCCGGCAGCCGAGGGCTTCCATCTCTTGAACGGCACCGGGAATGAGAACCTGATCCATCGCCTGTTCAATATCAATAATAAAGAAATAGTTGCCGAGACCCGTTTTTGTCGGGCGCGATTCGATCTTTGATAAATTCAGGTTTCTCCATGAAAAAGCGGACAGCACCCTGTGCAGCGCACCTGATTGGTCATCTTGGGGAAGCGTTACCATCATCGTCGTTTTCGGCCGTGAAGACAGTTTCGCATTCACTTCGAATGAGACGTCTTTTTCAGGTGAAAGAATGACAAATCTCGTGTGGTTGTCCTGATAATCCTGAATATCCCGCTTTACGATGCTCAATCCGTATGTAGCGGCGGCCATTTCATTTGCAATCACGCCGATCGGAAGGTCCGAATGCTCACTGACATACTTGGCAGCCGCACCTGTTGACTTCGCATACTCATAAGGAACGGACGAAAAATGCCGGTGAAGAAATTTGTGGCATTGCGCAATCGCATGGGAATGAGAATAAATTTTCTCAAGCTTTTTCCACTCATTTTCTCTCGAAGGGTGAACGAGCAGATGCTGGTGAATCGGCAGCGTCATTTCCCCCACGATCGCAAGAGGCTGCTCATGAATCAAATAGTCAATCGTTAAGTTAACCGAGCCCTCCAGCGCGTTTTCCAAAGGAACAAATGCAAGATCAACTTCTCCCGCAACCGCCGCATCCATGCATGCCGGTATTGTTTGATAAGGTACTTGTGTCACGCTGTTTTGAAAGCAGGAACTGACTGCTAGATGTGTAAATGTGGCTTCTGGCCCTAAATAACCGACTTTCATGTCTCTTCTCTCCTTACGCGCCTGACCCTAAGATCTCAACTTTTTCTATAAAATCAAATTTTCTCAGTTTATTCATTAACGTATGAATGTTTTCTTCCATTGCGGACGTACTGATTGAGAGCGTGACATTCGCCCTGCCCTGAAGCGGAATCGTCTGGTGAATGGAAAGCACGTTGCTTCCTGAGTCAGCCACCGCCTGCAAAAGCTGGGATAACGCGCCTGACCGATCCTCCAAATGAAAGAAAAGTGTGATTATTTGTTCTTTAACCATCGTGTAAAAAGGGAAAACCGCATCTCGGTATTTGTAAAAAGCGCTTCTGCTTAAATCAACTTTCTGCACGGCATCTGCAACCGATTCAGCCTTTTTTCTGTCGAGCAGCTTTTTGACTTCAAGGGTTTTCCGCATCGCATCAGGCAGAACGTCTTCACGCACTAAATAAAATGTCTCTTCTTTCACCTGCACCCCTCCCTTTTACATCAGAGAGCCTGCATCGCAAGCTCTCCGTTTTTTTAATCAATAAATTCAAATTCAAATTCAAGAAGCCGGATGATATCGCCGTCTTTAGCACCGCGTTCTCTGAGCGCTTCATCAACGCCCATACCGCGCATCTGTCTTGCAAAACGCTTGACGGATTCGTCACGGGAGAAGTCAGTCATTTTAAAGAGGCGTTCCAGGCTGTCACCTGAAAGCACAAACGCACCGTCCGGATCACGGGTAATGTTAAATGGAATTTCTTCATCTTCCATCGTGTACATCACGCGGTTTTCCGCCAGTTCTTCTTCATCATACAGCGGGAATTCAGGCGTTGTTTCCAGCTGGTTGGCGACTTCAAACAGAAGATCGCGGAGCCCTTCTCTCGTCACCGCGCTGATCGGGAAGACAGGGTGATCATCCTGAAGCTTTTCTTTAAACGCTTTAAGATTTTCAGCCGCTTCGGGCATGTCCATTTTATTCGCAACGATAATTTGCGGACGCTCCGTCAGCCGCAGATTATATTCACTGAGCTCCTGATTAATGGTCACATAATCCTCATACGGATCACGGCCTTCCATCGCTGACATGTCAATGACGTGAACGATGACGCGCGTCCGTTCGATATGGCGGAGAAATTGGTGGCCTAAGCCGACTCCTTCATGCGCTCCTTCAATCAAACCGGGCAGATCCGCCATGACGAAGCTTCTTCCGTCATCCGTTTCCACCATGCCCAGATTCGGAACAAGCGTTGTAAAATGATAATCGGCGATTTTCGGCTTTGCCGATGAAACGACAGACAGAAGCGTAGATTTTCCGACGCTCGGGAAGCCGACGAGACCTACGTCTGCAAGCACTTTCAGTTCAAGCACGATATAGCGCTCTTTTCCGGGCTCTCCGTGCTCTGACAGCTGCGGTGCCGGGTTGGCCGGTGTCGCAAAGCGGGTATTTCCGCGTCCGCCGCGTCCGCCTTTTGCGATGACGGCGCGCTGCCCGTGCTCAGTCAGATCGGCAATGACCTGTTTTGTATCGTCATCCGTTACGACTGTGCCGGGCGGAACTTTAACAACCATATCGTCCGCATTTCTGCCGTGCTGGTTTTTAGACATGCCGTGCTCGCCGCGTATCGCTTTGAAATGCCGCTGGTACCGGAAGTCCATGAGCGTGCGCAGTCCTTCATCAACCTCAAAAACGACGTCGCCTCCATTACCTCCGTCACCGCCGGCAGGCCCGCCTTTCGGCACATATTTTTCACGGCGGAACGCAACCATTCCGTTACCGCCGTCGCCGCCTTTTACATATACTTTCACCTGATCTACAAACATAATATCCTCCGTTCTAAACCGTAAAAAACCGCTAGTTCATTCCAATTTCGGCCACACATTCATGGCCGGTCAGCTCAAATTGCATGACATCAAAGTCCTCATACCGGGATTTGCGAAATTCATCAAACACATCTGCATTTGCAATCGTTCCATGAAAATCGAGATATACAATAAGCTGTCTGTCAGGGTGATCCGTCTGCAGCGATACGGTCAGATGATTTTCACTTTCATTGTTTACCGCCAGACCGAACAGATGAAACAGTTTTCTCATCAGGTTCGACAGCTTTTGATCATATGCCGATAAATCTTTAATTTCTCCGAGCACTTCGTATTCGAGCCTCATATAACGGGACTTCCAATTAAATGTAAGAAAGTCAAACGCCAAGTGCGGGGTTTTCAGGTTTGAGAGCTTTGATTCGTGCTTTGCATCTATGACCATTTCGTCAATAATTTCAACGACCCTGTCATACTTCTGCAAACTTAAGTTTCCTTTTATCAGCTGCAGCTTATTCATCCAATCATGACGGAAATGGCCCATTAATTGGATCAGCTCATTGATCAGAGCCGCATCGCTTACAGGTTCTTCTTGTTTCTTCGATACATCCTTCATTTTCGCACTCCCAATCGTTTAATTTCTTTTTAGGAGTCTTGATAAGTGTGTACTATGAATTATAACAGAGAAGGCTTTGTTAAAAAAACACTTGTTTTTCCTGGTTCATCATGTTCCTTTTTCGGATCGCATACAATGCGGATGCCAGGCAGAAACATTTTTGGTATCACTGCTTGGGGAACATATCCAGTGGGTATGGGAAGCTGATGTCCTCATTCAAGGCGGGGTTCACTCACGCATCCTCTGCTTTTCATTCTTGATGTTACTCCGCTTACTGCAAAAAAAACTCCAGTCAACGACCGGAGTTTTTTGTGTCATTATTGAGCTACAGGATATACGCTCACTTTTTTGCGGTCACGGCCGAAACGTTCGAATTTAACAGTTCCGTCGATTTTAGCAAAAAGAGTGTCATCTCCTCCGCGGCCCACGTTTTCACCTGGGTAGATTTTCGTTCCGCGTTGACGGTAAAGGATAGATCCGCCTGTTACGAATTGACCGTCTGCACGTTTAGCGCCTAAACGTTTAGATTCAGAGTCACGTCCGTTCTTTGTAGAACCTACACCTTTTTTAGAAGCGAAAAACTGAAGATCTAATCTAAGCATGTAACTCACCTCCTATATTTGGTTTGCAGTCAACCGTAAGTGTTCACTGTAATCCCGCTCGATCGTTTCAAGAGAAACAATCATGCCTTCAATCAGCAGCTGCGCTTTTTGCAAAGCTTCCTGATCAGCGGCTTCAGGGAATTCAAAGTAGAAATAACCCCCGTCCTCGCCTATATCAAGAATCGGTTCGAGAGGAGCCAGCGCGATAACCGCATTGACCGCTCCGAAAACGACAGCCGTGACCCCGGCGCATACGAGATCTCGTCCATGTTCAGCAAAATCGGCATGTCCCGTCATTTCAAAGGACAAAA
Organism: Bacillus sp. IS1; assembly: GCF_032461585.1. NCBI lineage: Bacteria > Bacillati > Bacillota > Bacilli > Caryophanales > Bacillaceae > Bacillus > Bacillus sp. IS1. The sequence goes on from NZ_JAWCWR010000001.1 coordinate 1,634,665, forward strand.
TGCCCCCGTCATTCCGGGATCTTCGAATTGTTGCCTCAATCATGCTTACGCGTTGATTTTTTCGATTGTCAATTTAGTATAAGGCTGACGATGACCTTGTTTTTTATGAACATTTTTCTTTGGCTTGTAACGGAAAACAGTGATTTTTTTCGCACGGCCTTGTTTTTCAACTTTAGCTGTAACTGTCGCGCCTGCAACTGTTGGGTTGCCGACTTTCACGCTGTCTCCGCCAACAAACAATACGTCTTCAAACGTCACTGTTTCACCTGCTTCAGCAGCAAGTTTTTCGATGTAAACAGTTTGACCTTCTTCAACTTTGATTTGTTTTCCGCCTGTTTTAATGATTGCGTACATTCTCTGCACCTCCTATTAGACTAAGACTCGCCAGCAACAGGGGGCTTTAAAGCTCTTATCACCTGTCCCGAGCGGTTGTAGCATTGGTGCTACATCCATAACATTAAAAAATATATCAGAACCAAAAGGATATGTCAATCTATTTCTAGTAAGGCAGCAGCAGGTCTTCCATAGAGGAATCTGTCCGTTTATCGGCAAAATACGCATGAAGCACTTCATTTTCATCGAGCTGGCTGAGCTTTTCGCCAGCTTTTTCAACGATAATGGGGTGCTTGCATCCCCGTTTGAATTCGGCCATGACATGCTTCACTTTGGCATCGGCCGCGACCGTCAAAGGATGCAGCATGGTGACATCACGGTTTTTGCCGTAGTATCTCTCCAAAAGAAACCTCAGCTGAATATAATGCCGCTTCCGGTATTCATCCCATAAAGAAGCGGCGAGAAAGACGAACAGCACCCATGCGCTGACCTGAAGGGGGACGGCCAGCACAATCCAGCAGCAGAGCAAAAGCGCGGAAACGGCCGATGTCTGCAGGCTGAGGAGATGCGCTTTTTGAAAAGCCATTTGTTTAGAAAAGTATAAAAACACAAACTTTCCGCCGTCAAGCGGCCAGATCGGCAAAAGATTGATGAAAAGAATGGAGAGATTATAAAAGGTAAACATCTCAAATGTCTGCTCACTTGCAAAACCTGACATGAAAAAGAGCCAGGCTGCCGCCTGAAGCCACACATGCTGAAGCGGGCCCGCCAGGATGACCGCAAATTCCTCTTTAAGCGGCCGGTTTCCGTGCTCCTCCACCTCAACCGTCCCGCCGAAAGGGAGCAGAAAGATTCGTTTAATGCGCCACGAAAAAAACACAGCCAGAGCAGCATGCCCCAGCTCATGAACGGATACGACCAGCAAAAGACACAGCAGCGCTTTGATGTGCCCCGTCATAAGACCAAGCCCCATGATAATCCAAAGAAAAGGATGGACATGAACTTTGAAAAGGAGGCTGAGCCATTTATTCATCAAAAGTGATCACCTGGATCGGATCTATGAATTTATCGCCATCCTGGATCGCGAAATAGTACTGGCCTTTACTTTTATCGTTGAGCTTGATCGAACCGATCTTTTTCCCTTTATCGACAAAGTCATACAATGAAACGTTAACATCTTTTAGCCGGCCGTAAATGCTGCTGGTATTGTCGGCATGCTGCACCTTCACCGTCAGTCCTGTTTTTTTATCTTTGCTCACTTCCATAATGTAGCCTTCTTTTACGCTGTCAATGGCTTCGCTGGCGGTTTCGACGACGACGCCCTCTCCGTTATTTTGAAAGTCCTGCTGGATTTTCCCCGCGGCAGGAACGGCCATATCCTGACTGACCGCCACCTGACCGTCCTTCTTTTTCGTTCCCGGCGTAAGAAAAGCGAGCGGGTTTCCGAAGGAAGATACGAACCAATTGCTTACGGCAGCAAACTGAAATTCTTTTTGAAAGGTTTGTGCGATCGCCGGTTTGATCTGACTCAGCGGCTGTTTGTCGGTTTTATAGGCAATAGCGGAGATCAGTACGAGACAGGCGGCCAGCAGGCATTTTAAAATAATAGAATGAGCGCTGATCAATGGATGCCGTCCGTTAAATTCGGGCGGGTGTTCCGTTTGATATTCGTAGTCCGGTAGAAGCTTGTGCTTTTCCTGCTCCTTGACCGTCTGCCACGCGGGAAAATTCTGTGTTTGGGCGTTTTGAACGAAAGTAAGTTTTGATTCAGGCCGCTGTTTTCTTCTTTTGGCCAGTCTTTTTCTAATTTCATCAGCTCTGTGACTCATCGCCATCATCCTTTGCAATCGTTGGGTTTGTACATCCTATGTCTTGTCCATTGCAAATATGCGCTCTTGAAAAACAAAAAAGACCTGATAAGCTGGGCTTCATCAGATCTTTGTATTCTGGTATATATTATGAACGCACGCCGAAAAATGACTTGATTTTCGCCATCATCCCTTTTTGCTGCTCTTCAAGCACCTGCAAAGGAACGGATTCTCCTAAAATGCGCCGGGCGATATTGCGGTACGCAATGCTGGCGCGGTTTTTGGAATTCATGGCAATCGGTTCGCCGATATTTGAAGCCCTGATCACTTCATCATCGTCAGCAACGATTCCGAGGAGATCAATAGACAGATGATGAACAACTTCATCCACATCCATCGTGTCACCGTTTTTCACCAGGTGATTTCTGATGCGGTTCACGATAAGGCGCGGCGGTTCAATATCTTCCTGCTCCAAAAGTCCGATAATGCGGTCAGCGTCCCGCACCGCTGATATTTCCGGCGTCGTCACAACAATCGCCTTATCAGCTCCGGAGACGGCATTTTTATAGCCTTGTTCAATTCCGGCCGGACAATCAATAATGACATAATCAAATTCCTGCTTAAGCTCCTGCACAAGCGATTTGATCTGCTCAGGGACAACAGCCGTCTTGTCGCTTGTCTGGGCAGCCGGCATTAAATGAAGCAGATCATCAAAACGTTTGTCTTTGACAAGCGCTTGATGCGTCTTGCATCTGCCTTCAATTACATCTACTAAGTCGTAAATAATTCTGTTTTCAAGACCCATTACGACATCAAGGTTGCGCAGTCCGATATCTGTGTCTACCAAACAGACGCGCTTCCCTAAAATGGCTAAGGCGGTACCGAGGTTTGCAGATGTTGTTGTTTTACCTACTCCGCCTTTTCCCGAAGTTATTACGATAGCCTCACCCAATTTCACATTCCTCCCTCAAGCCTTGTTAGATCAGGTCTTAAATGAGCCAATTGCTGAAGGCGTTCAATGACCATATTTCCGTCAGTATCTAAATAAGCACATTCCATGTCGTTCCCTTTTTGAATGTGGTCTGGGGAGCGATTTAACACGTGATTGATCCTCAATTGTGTCGGCATCATTTCGGATGCGGCGATCACAGCCCGATTATTTCCGTTATAACCCGCGTGGGCAATCCCTTTTAATGAACCGAGAACAAATATATTTCCTCCGGCTCTGATCGTACCGCCGGGATTCACATCTCCGATTAAAAGCAAATCTCCCGTCACGTGAAGCACCTGGCCCGAACGGACGATTTTGGAAACAGAAACAATTTCCTGCTCCTCTTTCATCCGCTGCGCTTCTTCTTTGGCGATGACTTCACTGTCAATTGAATGCACGACTAAATCTTTCTTTGACGCGATCAGATCAGTCAGCTGCTCTGCCTGTTCCTGATACAGATACCGATGCCCGAGTTTAATATGAACACTGATTTTTTGGCCTTTGCCATCAGTATATTGTTCAATCGACAGCATGTTTTGAAGACCATCGAGAAGCTCATCAAAAGAACACGCATCATCCAGATGCAATGTTAAGCCGTTTTTTGTTCCTTTTATTGTTACATATTGCTGCTTTTTGGTCTTCATCAATGTTCACCTCAACAACATACTCTTTTCGTCAAAAAAAGATAAAATCCTTTTTACTCATCTCTTAATTCTTTCTTCAGACTTATATAAAACAGCCTGAAGGGCAGGACTAATATAACGGCTCCCGCAATATTCAGCAAAGCGGTCGGCAAGAACCGCTGAATGACAAAATCGTTAAACGTCATTGTGCCGCTGCGGATTAACGTCTGAATGCCGTAGACGTAAAATTCAAGCACACATACGCTCAGCACCGCGACCAGAATGACCATCAGGGCGTTTGTCTGCAGCACTTTAAACGCTTTGGCCGCCAGATAGCATAAACCGGCAAAACCAAACATATAAACGCCTAAAACACCCGTATAATTGATGTCATAAAGAAATCCGAAAATGAAACCGTAGATCACCGCATGCTTTTGGTTGATATAAGCGGACATAAAAATCAGCGCAAGCAAAAGAAAATGCGGAACGACCTGCTGCTCGACGGAAACGAAAGGAAAACGCACCAGATCCGTATAGATGCTTTCCGCACAAAAGACCAAAATCATAATCAAAGGGAGAAGGAAACGTTTCACGATCCTTCCTCCCCTGTTGCTACGCTTCGGTTCACGACGATGACATGGTCAAGATCGTACAGGTCGGCAGCCGGTTTCACGTAAGCGATTTTCGTCAGGCCGTAAGCATCTGATTCTACATCGGTCACTTCCCCGACCGTCAGCCCTTGAGGAAATACGCCGCCCGTTCCGGATGTCTCCACGAGGTCGCCTTTTTTCACTTCACGTTTTTCATCCGGCTCAAGGATGGTCATTTTCAGAGTCTGTTTCTTTTTATCATACCCTTCAATTAAACCGTAGCCTTTGCTTCCCTTTTTGCCGGAGATTTTGGTGGCCACTCTGTTATTGCGGTCAACATCGCTCAGCAGCTGAACGGCGGATGTGAAACTGTTGAGTCCGCTGCTTTTGATCTTCCCGACCAGCGCACCCTTTTCGTTCGTGACAGCCATGTCTTTGGCCACTTTCTGCTTCGTTCCCTTATTGATCATGATCTGCTTGTACCATTGATCAGGGTTTCTGGCGATAACGGTCGCTAAAATCGGATCATAGTCGGAAATTGATTTGACATGCCCGAGTTCATCACGCAGCTTCTTGTTTTCATCTTTGAGTTCTTGGAGCTTCGCTTCATATTGTGTCTGTCCGTCCAGCTTTTGTCTTAAGCGTTCGTTTTCCTTGTACGTGTTTTTCAGGTCTTTTATGTCCCCGAAGAACCCTGCAAAATATTCGGCAGGCGTGTGAAAAATGTTTTGAAATACTCCCGTCGTATCACCGATCAGCTTTTCAGGCCAGGTGGTATTACGGCCGTTCTTCAGCGAGAATCCAATCATAGCCACCAATATGATAATACACAGAAGTAATAGCATTAACCGTTTGTTCGGCATCGTGATACACCTCTTCTATTTAACTCCTGATTATCTTGTTTTTCCTTTGAAAAGATGGATGTGCTCCAGTGCTTTTCCAGTGCCGATCGCAACACAATCCAGCGGATCTTCAGCGATAAGAACAGGCATTTTCGTTTCGTCGCTGATGACTTTGTCGAGATTGCGGAGCAGGGCGCCTCCCCCTGTTAATACAATACCTCTGTCCATAATGTCAGCGGCCAGCTCAGGCGGTGTTTTTTCAAGCGTGCTCTTCACCGCGTCAACGATTGAGAGAACTGTATCACGCAGTGCATTTGCAATTTCCGTTCCCGTGATTTCGATCGTTTTCGGCAGACCTGTCAGAAGGTCGCGGCCGCGGATTTCCATTGACGCATTTTCTTCACCGGTTTCTGCTGAACCGATTTCCATTTTAATAGCTTCCGCCGTACGGTCACCGATCATCAGATTATATGTTTTTCTGATATAGCTGATGATTGAGTCGTCCATTTCGTCACCGGCTACGCGGATTGACTGAGACGTAACAATGCCGCCTAAAGAAATGATCGCCACTTCAGTTGTTCCGCCGCCGATATCAACGACCATGCTGCCCGTCGGCTCCCATACCGGAAGATTCGCGCCGATTGCTGCCGCAAACGGTTCTTCAATCGGATAAGCGTCACGTGCGCCCGCTTGTCTTGTCGCGTCGATGACCGCCCGTTCTTCAACGGCCGTAATACCTGACGGCACACATACCATAACGTAAGGCTTTCTCGCAAACAATCCTTTATTTTTCACAGCCTGATTAATGTAGTATTTCATCATTGTCGCAGTTGTTTCATAGTCAGCGATAACGCCGTCTTTCATCGGACGGAGCGCAACCACGTTGCCCGGAGTTCTTCCGATCATGTTTTTCGCATCGTTACCGACCGCAACGATGGACTTCGTATCCGTTTGCAGAGCAACGACAGACGGCTCTCTCACTACGATTCCTTTACCTTTAACAAACACAAGCGTATTCGCGGTTCCCAAATCTATACCAAGGTCTCTTGTACCAATTCCGAACATATGTATGTATCTTCCTTTCTTAAAGCAAAAATACCCTAAAGGGAAAAACTCATAAAATCTATTATATCTTAAATCAACGAAAAAAAAAGTGTTACAAATATCCTTTTTCCTTTAAACTCACAAATTTTTTGTCACCAATGACCAAATGATCCAGCAGCTCGATGCCGATTAAATTTCCGCACTCAAAAAGCCGCCTGGTTACCTCTATATCTTCCCTGCTCGGTGTAGGATCTCCTGAAGGATGATTGTGAACGCAAATGAAGGACGCGGCGGATCGTTTGAAAGCTTCTTTAAACACCTCCCGCGGGTGGACAATAGATGAATTCAGACTTCCGATAAAAACGGTGCGTTTATGAATGACTTGATTTTTGGTATTTAAATATAAACATGAAAACTTTACACAAATACGAAAAAATCTTTAGGCCCACTAATGTTAGACGGCGCTAAAAATAAATGGTTTCACAAAAATGTTCGTTTTCAAAAAAATCATTTGAAAGCAAACCAAAAAAAGCCCTCTTACTCAGGGCTTGAATATAGTTAAAATAAAAAGCCCTGTCTGGGGCTTTTGCTCTTTATTACGTGCCAACTGGTTTTTCGGCTAATATATAGGTACCGACCGGCTTTTCAGCTACATGTTTATTAGAAAACCCCATAAAGCCCGCAACAGCTAACCCGCTCAAACAAGCAACAGATAATGCTGCAAATAGAATTCTCTTTTTCATCAAATTCCCTCCAACTGCTTCATTTTCATCTCAGCTAAAATAGCTTTATTAGAAAACTGCAGAGCCTCTTTATAAAGTCCCCTTTCTTCAAATTTTTTTGAGGCGATTAAAGCCAGATCACGAATGCTGTCAAAGTCATTTTTTTCTACTAATCTGTTCATATGACTGTGAATCCGATCAACGCGCTCATTCAAAGGACTTTGTGAAAGCTCATGAATAATGTTTATTTTAGCTTCGTATATTTTATTCTGTTTTTGTCTAAGATTTTCCTGTCCCTTTTTCAAATAATATGAGGCTTTATTGTTTTCCCCCATCATCACCAGCTCTTTTGCGATCATATATAATGAATTTATATAATACGATGATCTGCACCAGTCTTTATTTCTTAATGCATGCTTGATGGCATTAAGACAATCCTGCGACCGCTTCGCCTCTGAGTATGTAATGCTTAAATTGTGATGAATCATTGCTACGAAAAAAGAATCGCCCAATTTTTTTGCCACTTTAATTGCTTGCAAATAATGTTCCTCTGATTTTTCGTATTGTCCCAATTCAGTGTAATTATGAGCAACCACCATTAACGAGGTTGCAAATTTCTTCAAATAATTTTCGTTATTCTTATAGATATTCATTGCATTGGTTATATAATTTAACGATACGATGTTCTGGCCCAACATCATGTACATAGAGGCAACCTTTGAATAAAATTCTGCAGCTTCAATTTCATCCGGTATTAATGAAAGCTTTTTTTCAGCGATATTAAATAAACTTATGGCGCTCTCGAAATTTCTATTATATGACTCGTACAGCGCTTCAAATAAATAAAAATAATATTCAATCATATGGTCTGTTTTTTGGATTTTATCAGCGTGGTTTTCATTAAAATATGAATGGGAAGGCAACTCTTTACCTCTCACCTGATACAAAAGCATTCTATGACGCTCTTCCAACAAAGAATAGTACATTAAAACCTCTTGATCTTCTTCCATTTCATCTAAAAGCGGTTTGATCTCTTCAAAATATTTCTCAGCAGACTCAGCGTCTTGTTGTTTTATCGCGATATACCAATCATTTAATATATTTGCAACTCTTTCAGAAGCCAGTTTACTCATACGATAAACCCCTCTTTCTACAAATATTCTAAATTTTCTCAAACAATATTCTAGCATACGTTTAGCATAATATGTAATATATAGGAATAATTTTCGACATGCCGCAATTCTTATTTCGTTTTTACGCAATCAGAGGAAAGGGCAATTCAACCTATTTTTTGAAGTTCGAATCGAAGGATAATAGTAAAAATAAACCAACCCAAAAGAACTATTTTGTATTTGGAAGTTTTGTTATGTATTTACTCCGGCTTTCATCGTGGTAAAATTTTGAATAACATTTTATCACGAAAGGATATGATCATGAAAATCTTTGAAGCAACCACCCTGCTTTCTGCCGCCAAACAACGCGCAACCGAATACAAAGAATTGCGCAGCCAAATGAAGAACCTGAAAAATGCGTTCCAAGGCATGGCAGACCTGGGCGACAGCGATTTTTCGGGCAAAGGCGCCGACAACATCAAAGCTTTATTTCAAGATCACGCTGGCGTCACAGATGAATGGCTGGAATTGATTGATATGAAAATTGCGTTTCTCACAAGCATAGAAGCTATGATTGAAGATGCCGGCCTTTCAGACTCTTATGTGGAAGAATCTTTCCTTGAACATGAATTGACAAACGCACTTGATAAATCAAAAGCGATTATGCAAGAGCAGCGTAATGAAATGAAAGGTATCCTTGATGAAATCGCTGATATACTGCCGCTCGATCTCTTTTCAACCGATAACGTGGATCAAAAATTAGATGATTCTGATACAACAAAAAGAGATACAATACATAAAATTGGTGAGCTGGATAACAACCTTTCAAATGAATATGGGCTGTCAGAAGCTAATGAGGCGTTTATTATGGCAGATTTTCAGGCATTACAAGATGCGACAGGGAAAGGCAAAAACGCCACCCCACTCAACTATAATGCCAAGGCTTACCGGGAAAGTGAAATCCATCAGATGCAAGCAGGATTACATAAACAATCATCGGAATATCTTTCGTTCAAAAAACAGCAGGCAGAAGAAAGAAGAATTGCGAAGGAACAGGAAGAGCTCGCGAACAGACCTTGGTACGAAAAAACATGGGATGTCGTTTGTAATTTTACAGGAGAAGTTACTGGGTATTATGATTATAAAAGAGCGGCTGATGGAGTTGACCCAGTCACAGGTGAAAAACTCACTGCTGGTCAGCGAGTCGCAGCAGGGGGAATGGCAGCCGCAGGTTACATTCCAATTGTCGGGTGGGCCGGCCGTATCTTTAAAGGCGGAAAAGCAATCTATGCAACCGGAAAAGCAATTTACAAAGCAGATAAAGCGCTTGAAATATATAAAACTCCAAAAACCTTTAAAGCTCTTCAAAACTCTGACAAAGGACTTTATGGGCTTGCATCTGCGAACGGTTTTAGTGAGGGAATAACCGGTCGAGATATGTTCGGGAATAAAATATCGGACGAAGAACGAAATAACAGTATACACACTGCCTTAGCTGCATTTGTGCCGTTCGGGGTTCGTGGAGTTAGTGGGAAACTAAATGTAAAAGCAAATGGCACAACTAATAATTTCGTAATATTTAACAAAACTCATAAAGATTCAATGCCAAAACCAAAAGGTACGGGCCCTAGTGGTGGACGGTTACAATCCCATCATGGATTACAACAGCAGTGGGCAAAAGAAAACCTAAAAAAGTATGGTTATGATGCCAATAAAGCGCCTACTATAACTATTGAAACAGGAAAAGGGTTCCCCCACACTGAGATAAGTAAAAGACAGAACATGAGACGAAATGAACGGGTTGCTCAAGGGAAAGGGAAATGGGAATCGACTTTACAAGAAGAACTCAATCACACAGTGGAGGATTTAAAAGCAGCAGGGTTTTCTCATAAAACTATTGAAAATGTACTCGAACAACAATATAAGATGTTAGAGAAGCTCGGAGTAAAATTTGAAAGGATTGATTTGAAATGACTTTGCTCAATAAAATAAGCTCTCGTTTTTCAGTAGATGCGAAAGAAGCAGCGGCAACCGGAGAAGAAATCAAAGCATTAACAGAATTTTCCCCTATTAATGTACCATCGGATTATTTAGACATAGTAAGTGAAGCCACAGAAGTAGAAATAAATGTAGCTGGTGAAAAGTATATACGAATATGGAGTCCTGCTGGTTGTGTTGATATGAATGAATCCTATGAGATACAGGACTACATACCGAACTCGCTTGCTGTCGGCGACGATGAGGGCGGGAATGCTCTGATTTACTTCGAAGGAGCGGAAGGCTTTGGGTTATATATTGTGGGATTCGGAGATTTAGATCCCGAAGAAGCTGTAAAAGTTGCCCCATCTTTAAATGATTTATTAATTCAGGATACAGGTATAGAAAAAATATTAGAAAATTAATTTATGCCCTCTTATATAGAAGGGTTCTATTTTACTACAGTTTCGCTTTCGTACTCGACTCGTTTTCCGATTATAACAAAGTTTTTACAATGCATAGAAATGAATCCTCCTTTGCTTTAAAATGTAAACGTTCGTTTTAAAATAAGAGGGGGATCATATGATTATTCTTGGTATTATTGCAACATTAGCAACCTTTGTCTTTATTACAGCATTGATTTTTATCTTCTTTGAAAAAACTAAGAAAATAGGTAAACAAATAGCTCCAATAAGCCTTGTTTTGGCTTTATCTCTTTTTTTCATTATGGGTGCGTTGAATCGAGAGTCTCACGAATCCAAAACTGAGGATGTCACTGCTGCCACAGAAAGTACAGAAGAGGAGCCAATGTATTCTGAAGACGAGGAAGGCTCTGACGTTCAGAGTGTTGAGGATAACCAAAAAGAATTTAACTTCAGTCTTGAAGAATTTGTACAGACTTTCAATGAAGCGACTCGAGATATTGAAAGTGATGAAGATATTGAATCCACTGGTCTCAGTCGTATTAATAAAGATAATATCGGAGATTTTGAACTTACCGAAGCCAAAGATGGTACAATTTACACCAGAGAACTGAAAACAGAAACTGATAACTCCGGTGGAACTTTCACTTTGGAAGCATGGTATGACGAGAATCATAAATTCTATCGTTTACATTTATCCACTTCTGGTTCAGATAATATGGCTTCTCAAATAGGCCTGGTTAATACACTTGCGGTTTTTCATGCTTTAGGAATTGATATTAAGCATGTAAACGATCTTCTAAAAAGCGAGCAAAATACACTTGAGGTATTTGATGGTGACTATCTTGTTACACTAGCTAAAATTCCTCAAATGTCGTTAATTATAAATATTGAACCAAAATAAAAGCCCCTTTTGGGGGCTTTTTCATTATTTCAAAAGCGTTTTACTTAAACCATTTTTCCATATTGTCCAGACACATACCGGCGTTTGCCGCCGTGGATGACTTCCCAATAGCCTTTAGAGTTGTTTGAACCTTTAACAGAACCTGAGATGTTAATTGTCTTGCCGAGACCAATTGTATCCACATTCTTGGCGTTTTTACGGTCTGGTTTGTCCATAATAATGGCTGCACTTTTCACACCAACAATTTTAATTTTGCCTACAGACTTAATACCCCTGCTAGTCTTGTTTGAAGGTTTAGCAGGAGCAGATTTTGAAGGGGTTTTCCCTAACTCTGCATCGCTCTTGATATATCTTACATTAACGTAACCGCTGTATGTGGCTCCTTTAGAATTGGTATATTTAATGTAACCCCAACCATTTTGAGTTGATCCTTTTTTATATTGGACAGTCGAACCTTTAGGAAGAGCAAGCACAATAGACGAGTTGGCATTGCGTTGAGTTCTCACATTAAGGCTGTCAGCAACAACTGTATTTTTAATATAAGATTCTTTTGTTTTATCAACAGGAGAATTTACCGTTTTAGACGGGGCGCTGCTGATACCCGCTTTAAAGGAGTCCCATCGATCAAGCAGCTTGCGTGGACAATACTTGCCGGACCAGTGCTGGTGAGGGACCACGTTTGCAAGTGAAATCCCCTGCTCCTTCATGAGCTTTTTGATCAGCCATTGAGCATTCGCCATGGCTTTCTCAAAATCTCCATCGCTATTCTCACAGATTTCAATGCCGATAGATTTCCGGTTCCCGGTTCCGCGGTTTCCGTCTCCCGCGTGCCAGCCGTTCTCATTTAATGGCAGATGCTGATAAATCTCTTTGTCGTCTACTGTAAAGTGCCAGCTGGTGGGTGTTTCCGGATTTTTCTCATAACGGGCGTGCATGGCTGCGCTTGCCCCTTTTGCCGTGTTCGCCGTGTTGTGAACTGTGATGTATGCCGGGTTCATCGCATATCCCGGTCTGTTATTGTGTCCCACTGGAATAAAGTCTTTTGTGATTTTCACCATGTTTCATCGTCTCCTATTCTGTTTTGAAATATAAAAAAGCAGCCCGGTTTAACCAGCTGCCTGATCGTCTTTTTCTGTTTTCTGATCGTTGCCGCTTTCAATTACGTGAAGCCGGTCAGTGATGACGGCCGGAATTTTAACGCCGATCTGCGCCAAGTTTTCTGTGATGGACAGGCCCTCATTTGCAATATAAAAAAGAACGGTCGCAAAGGTCAGGACGCCGTTCAGATCCATAATCGTATCAATAGCATTCGCCACAATAACCACAAGGAAACTGAGCATCTTACGCACATAGCCGAACCATGCGCTACGACTCCGAAGCTCCTTGAATTTCCATGCCTTTATCACACCGGTAATAATGTCAATGATGTTCAGCACCAGCATTAAATCAAGATATTTCACCTCCCCAAAAAGATATGCTCTTGCGATCTGTAAGCTCTCAAAATTCATCCACACGTATATTCCCTCCAATTGTTATCACCTCCTTCGAGGCAAAATAAAAAACACCTCTCCGGGTGTTGATCAGTTTGCGGCGCCGCCTAAATCCACACTGACAGGCTGTTTTGTCATCGGATAGGTTAAGCCGGTTATTTGTTTGTATTCATCTTCTGTAAGTCTTCCCCACTCCACAAAACGGGCCACGTCTGCATTACTGTAATACTGCGGCCCCCATCCGTAGATGGTTTTAACGCTTGTAAACCAATCCATCATACCCCTTTCCCTCCCTCCGCCAGCATTAGATAAAGATTTGCAATCATTTGCGCTTGTGACTCGGCCAGGCTCTGCGCTTCCGCAAGCTGCGTTGTAATGGCCGCATTCTGAGCTTTCAATTCATCGACGGGAGAAGGAACCCGTCCGCTTTCAATTTGCTTTTCCAAGGATTTTTTCTCTTCCTCTGTGGCCGCCTCCGTCCATATCTTCTCAGCTGGATGATACATCGCCTTTATAAAAGAAGGAGGCTGGACCATTGTGCAATTATCAGGAATTGTATAGTTTCCTTCTTCATCAGGCTCAATTGGAACGGGTTTGGTCAAAATGAAATTTTCATCGTACTCATAAACCTGAATCATGCTGTCCCTCCTTCCTGAAAGCCCACGACCACATCCAGATAGTAACCTCCACCCATCTTACTTGAGTCCGCCGGGTCCGGGTATTTTATTTTCAAGTCTCCATCATCATAAATGATTAAATTGGCTGTGCCGCCTGTACCACTTAACGGCACTGATATAACGGAACCGCCAGTAGGTGCGTATTCCGCGGGGATGGAGCCGAATATAATTTCGGCGTCTGTTTTCACATGCCCCCGTAAGATTAAAAACGCCCCCCACTTTGCGTACATCGGTGTCCGCGTCCCTGCGGCGGCTCCGTTCTTCAGCATGATGTTTGCATAGGTGGCAGCCCCGTTCCATATCTTCCGTTCAGCTGCAGAGATATGCCGTTCTTGGTTGTAATTATGAGCTTTGAACTGCCGGGTCATATCATCCCAATACGCCTGATCTTCGGCCGTAACATGTATGTCCGTGTTATTGGCGTGCGTGTTTACCTTCTCCTGCGCCCCGCTTTCTGTTTCTTTACTGTCCCAAGCTTTCCGATCAGCTGCAGAAACATGCTTTTCTTGATCGTTCGCATGGGCGTCTACTTTCTTTTGCGCGCCGGAGGGGGTTTCCTTGGCATTCCACGCCTTTCTTTCGGCAGCCGTAATATGCTTTTCTTCATCATTCGCATGTTCATTTGTATAAGCCTTGGCCTTTTCCTCTGCAGCATCCGCTTTTTTCTGCGCGCCTTCTTTCGTTTCAATGGCTTCCAGATCGGCAAATTTCTTTTGTAATTCCTCGACAGTCTGGCTGATTTCTTCGACGATGCGGTTTATCCCGTCTCTCAGCGTTTCAAAATCGTCAATGTAATAGTCAGCTGTCGGAATGATGTTTTGATCTTCTAACGTTTTGGCGATAGAGAAAGTAAAAAATGAAGTCGCCAGCGCTTGCCCGTTCGTGTAATATAGTTTGATTTCAGCCTTAACCGTTCCGTAATGCTTGAGTTCTGCATTCGACAACACATATTCCGCTGTGCCATTTACCTTGTCAGTGATGGTAAGGCTCTTTTTATAAAACGATCCATCATCATACAGGAGAACAATTTTTGCGTCTACGGCTGACAGAGGCAACGGTACACCATCCTTTGCAAAAGAAAAAAACAGCTTTGCGCTGCCAGTGTCCTGCGTCATAAATTGTATATTTGTACTCCGGCCATTGATTGGATTTGTATTAATGTTGATCGGCACGCTGCCCGTTTTATACATCGTCGCTTATCCCTCCTTAGTGCTGCGGTGTAACCATCATTTGCGCCACACCGTATCCTTTTTCCGCATCGTACGGGGATTCAAATCTCATCACGGTTCCGTATCCGCCGCTTTCCGCCTTTGTCGCGATGCCGTCAACTGCTGAAACACTGTCACCGACGTTAACGGTATCATCAACGCGCACGAACACTTGACCAATTAATCCAACAATATGCCACTCGTCTCTTTCCTCTCGAGGCCTATACTCGGCTTCGGGGTCATAGTTCGGGTTCTCAGCTGGAATCGTAATGATATCATCGCCATCAAATACTTCCCGGTAGATAATGCCGCCAAATTCATCACGGAGAAAACGGTCATTCCAATAGAAAGCAGCTCCGCCAAGCACAACGCCGGCAGTCTTAGAAACGACCCCGAGTATCTTGTCGCCTTCTTGCGCTTTTCGGATTTTGTCCCCCTCTAACGCTACAAGATAAGATGCCTCTATCTTTGCTCCGTCAGCTGATTCAAAATACTCCGCCAAGTCTTTTAAATTCGATACACTTTCTATTGCGCCAGTAGCCTTGACTGTTCCATTCTTTGCGTTTAATTCAATTTTTTTGTTGGCTTCCGAGGCTTTGCCGTTTCCATGGCCTAAAGCCAATGTGTAAGATTTACTATTCTTGGTAGCCTTCGAGAACATGACACCCGAGGACGCCCCGTCTCCTGTTGTATGAGAATCGTATGAAAACATGACACCGTTGCGCGATCCTTCCGAGGAAGAACCTCCCGCATTTCCTGCAAGCAGATTGCGCTCACCCTTCGCGTACGTCGCCCCCGTACACGCAATAATCGCACTGTATTTCGTTAGTGCATGGCCGGAGCCGGAAGCTGCTCGAAAGCCTCCCTTGACGTTATTCGGAACGACTGAATGTTTTTCTCCGGCAAGGACAGCCGCATCTTTATAGCCGTAAGCTCTGACAAGAAAAATATTGGTCTGGGTGTTCGGGGATGTAATGCCGGCCGTTCCGCTTCCCACATGCATAAGCCCATTTAACAAGTTGACATTATACACACCGCCCCCTATCGCGATGCCGTTTCTTGCGGAATCATGGATAACAAAATCAGAAATAAACACATCGTCAGTCATCTGATCGCCGCCGGTAATATAGATGTCACAATCAGCCTTTTTAAACCCGGTTATATGCAAGTTGTTTACTGTTATCTTCCTACTCTTATACTGGAAAGCAACGATCGAGCCGTCTTTGTAATCATATGTTGGATCACCTATGGCTTTGAATCCGATAATCTGAACACGCTGGTACGCCGAAACGACAAGGGCTTTCGGAGCTAATCCTTCATAAAGCGAATTATAGACGGGTTCCCGGGATGTGCAGTTTATTAACGTCACATCACGAGCCGTCTCGCTCCAAGGGTCTTTTACAAGATGGTGATCAATATGCCGCAAATCAAATGAGCGAACGTCACGAAATGATTCATGACCGCGAATGTGAACGTCACTCGGTGCCGGCCATTCCTTATGGGCTTTTACCTCTACGCCCCGCACATTCCCCTCTGTATAATTATCTATAACCCAGACATGCTTGGAGCCGTCATCCACTTCAATTCCGTTTGAATTGGCTCCCCCTTTACGGTGTGCAGTGCCGCGCGGGTTCGTCATCACATTATTTGTGATGAAAATATACTCGCTGTAATGGGTCGTAATGCCGTCGTCACCATACCCCGAGCCAACACATTGATCAATCCAGATAAATTTGCTACCCGTTGCCGTGTAATCTTTTGCCGTAATGTCATAAGAAGGCGCTGATACATCAAAACAATGTAAGCCGGGATTAATGCCTTCAACGCCGCGTGCAATGCCAAACTTTACTTGTGCGAAAAGAAGACAGCTTGAATGTACACCTCCGGTTGCGCCTACGCCGCCCTGACGATCAGGATTCCAGTCAAGTGACATACCTTCCACCACGATATTCCGGTTGCCTTTCGCATGATCAGCATTTGTGACAACCCACTCACTGGCCGGCGTGTCCTCATGCAGCTTCAGCGTGGTGACGCCCATGCCCTGGCCGATCAAATACGTCCATGACGGCAGCTTGACGCCCCTTATGACGTATTCGCCGGCTGATAAATTGAGCCGCACCTTTCCGTTTCCGATCGCTCTTTTGAATGCTTCTGTGCTGTCTGTCTCCCCGGTAGGGTCGGCCCCGTAGTCGTCTACGTTAACGTTTCTGGTGATCTTACGTAGAAGTTTGTTATATTCCTTGTCAAGACGCTCTTTCAGCAGCGGGGCAATTTCCCCATCAGCAGTAACACGGGCATCTACTACTTCTTTTACATTTGTCCCGTCGGTATTAAGAATGAGATTGCGCACCCGATTATAGAGGCCGTCAATATAAGTTCGTAAAGAAAAGCCCCCGTGATCAATTTGCTCAGATGTATGCGCCGTAGCAGCTTTCTTATGACGTGTAATTTCACTTTCAAGCCCGTTTATGCTACTCTCGATAGCTTCCATATCACCAGATAGCTCATCCTCATAACGAGAGTTTCTAGTGGTATCGTAATTTTTTTTCAACCTCAACACTGTATTCACTCTCCTTTCGACAAAATAAAAAACGCCTATCAAAGCGCTGTCAGTATTTGATCAATATATCGTTTTTGTTCTCTCAGCTTTTTGGCCTGATTCACCGCAATATCTTGTATGTCTTTTCTGAAATTGGCAAAAGTCAGCTTCGGGCTGCTGTATGGATTCAACGGATTGTATTGAATCGTTAAGAGCCGCACATCATCCTCATAAGTCGTTCCGTCCGCTGTGTCGGCTAAAATGTGGACTGTATCGCCTTTCCAGAACGGCTTTTCAATCTTGAGCAATTTCGGTTCGTATACATATTGATAATCTACACTGACGACTGTTTCCGGATATGGATTCACATGTTTTTTCAGTGCAGAAACCATGCTGCCCGACTTTTTTATAGTTTCGTCTCTGATCGGGTCGGCCCACTTCGGCTTACCTTCCCGCAGGAATTTCTTTTCCTCTGGATGGATATACAAGATCGGCTCAAATACGTATTTCGGTTTTTTATCTGTGCTCTTACTGTCTTTAGACATCGCGCCGTATCCCCATGCACGAGTAGAACAGTTTTGCGAGTTGGTTTTGATACTGATGCCCGGCATATTGTAACGGGAGTCAAATGTGAAAGGGATCTCTTTCCCCATTTTCTTATAGACATGAATTTTATAATTATCCACGTCAAGCTCTAACTCATAATCATTTATGAGCTGATCTATTAATTCTGTGGAGTTTTTATCACCGAAATTCTCTTCTTCGGCTGTGGCGAATTTGCTTTCAGGCTCTTCCAGCACATATGAAAAATCAGTACCTTTTAACGCAATGTCAAAGGCCTCTTTTACGGTCAGTTTCTTCGTTAATGTATCATCCACTCGATTCTCAGCAAGCAAAACGGTAAAAATATGGTTGGCCGTGATTGTTTTTGTCAGGACGTTTTTAGCCTGCTTCAAGTCTACATCTGTAATATAGTATTTTTGTTGTTTGAATCTTCTTTCGTCAATGTAAAGAATATTGTCATTAACCAGTAAATCGAATTCAGTCGCATTGCTCTCTGTTTTGGTAATTGTAAAGGTAAAGCTCTTTTTCCCGGTAGTATCGTCTGTAAGATCAACGATCACGCCTGTTACTTCCACAACGTCATTTCCGTCTTTCGTGGAAACATGCAGCTGAGGAAAGTCCACATCTGACGGCAGTTTTTTATTAAGAGGGATGTCGTTACCCGCGTATTCTTTACTCGGAAAGCTCGGTTCCTCTTCTGGGGTCTCCGGGGATTCTGGATCATCAGGCTCGTTCGGCAATTCTGACGTATCGTCATATTGCATCAACTTATACTGTTCGATCATGATAATTAATTTATTAGCATAGTTGATGTCTGTTGCGTAGCCAGCTTTTTGAACGGCCCGGCATGCTTTTTTATAATCCGTTTCCCCTACCACTGCTTTATACCGATCAAGACGATTATATAAGCTTCCCAGATCGGCCAAACTCTCAGCGTATGAAGGGTACTTTCTGAATTTAGCTTGTACCCTCTCAACATTTCCGTATTTGTCCTGCTCGCTGGTCCACATCAAAACGTATTTTCCGTTATAGGTTCCCTTTATCCCAAACAAATTGTAAGCTTGTTTGGAAAGGCCACTCGTGCCGAACCCACTTTCCAGACAGCCTTGAGCAATGACAAGGCTGGCAAGGACATTATATTTTTTCCGTACCTTTTGCGCCCCGGGTACCAGCCTTTTAATAAAGTCAGCCACAGCCATGTCATCCCTCCTTACTTATAATAAAAACGAGTATCAAATAAAATTTCGAAGTCATTTGAGTTTATAATTTCAAAATCGTTCCATCCTACATCCAGTGTCGGCAGACGGCCGGATGTTTTCAGACGCTTATCCCCGATTACAGTATACTGCCTGATGAATGTGACTTTTTGCGAGCGTTTAAGCTCCTGCTCAATTTTCAATTTTTCCCCGTTCGTTCGGTTCGCAATGGTTACGTTTGTCCCTTTGGCCCACAGAAAGACGTTATAATCATGCTGCAGAGTGTTGACCGCGGCGCCGCCGGGATTGTAAACGCTGAATCGTTTTTGGTTCTTGAAATGATATTCAAGATCATCTCTCCGAAGGATTCCCATGCCGGGACTCCAATGCTCCCCATTGAAGTTCTGGATGGTAGAAGAGGTATATTTCGACTCGGCAAGCCCCAGAATGTCTGTGAAATCTACTGTAAATGTGGCATGGTTTTTCTGTTTGTCCTTGGTGATAGTAAAATTCCCGTCACACGTAACAAGGAACCGACGGTTAGGCAGAAGGTCCGTCGAAATATAATAAGGAAACGGCTGCACTAACAATGAATAAAGTTCATGCCGGTTCTGATAAAAGGTTTCGGCAATGACGGAATCTAATAAAAAATCAACCTTGATGCCTCTCTCTTTGTAAACAACGTCCCGGGGGTGCTGCGGCAGCACTAAACCGTTTATCCTTGGAAGTGTTGTTGTTTCTCGTTCAATATTCGGTGAGTCAGGCGTGAAGCTGCGCACCTTAAAACGGGGGAGAATGCCTGTTAAACTTTGTTCCCCCATACCGTTATTAAAATCAATATATAAATCTAGCATTATGATCTGACACCGCCTTTATAGGCATTCTGGTTGTATCGGTCTGCAGCTTTCTGATCAAGTATCCTGCCATCTCCTTTTTCAAAAGCGATCGTCGCAATTTGTTGGCCGTCCATATGCACCGCAGCCGGATGGATGATAATAGGCTGCTGAGGTATCGCGGCCTGGCCTGCCCCACCAGACTGTTGCTGTGACAGGAGTGTGATTAGAGCATCGAGCTTTTGATTTAAGGCAGGCGTATCAACTTCATTCCGGATGGTAAGCTCTGACTTCATTGAAATGAGCTGATCAGCAGCCCCCTTTATGTTGAAAGCCATCTGATTTAATTCCTGCTTAAACGAGGTCATCGCGTTCTGCGCCATAAAAGCAGCACTTTGTTTTACGTTTTTGGCTTTGTCCTCTATCCCTAACGCAAACCCATCAGAAAAGTTGTTTCCTTCCGCTTTTGTTAGTTTGGAGGGAGAATGGGAGTCAATAGATTTCTTTAAAGACCTCAAGGCGGATTTCCCCAAGTTCCACGCCGCACTGAAGAGAGAGCCGTTTTGCGATCCCATTCCATTTATAAAGCCGGTTACAAAGTCAGAACCAACACTATGTGTCTTAACGCTTTTCAGCCCCGTTTTTGCGCTGTTTGCAACACTTTTTCCGGCGCTGTTTGCTGTGCCCTTTTTACTGAGAACGCCGCTGGCCAATTCAGTTCCGGCCTTTTTACCGCCTCCGCCGTCTGAGGTTTTGGCTAAATTGCTCGTTACCGATGAGCTGAGAGAGCCGGCCGCAGATGTATTGGCGCCTTTGGTAGACGTTAAACCAGCTTTATGCTTATTTCCTTTGTTTTGTCCTGCTGCATTTGCTTGCCCGCCGCCTTTCTTCATCTCATTTAAAGCAGATTGAAGTATAGACGATCCTGCTTGTGCATTACCGGGCTTTGTAGAATTGATACCGGTACGAAAGGCATTTCCTTTATTTTGTCCGGCCTGTGCGGGCGTGGTGTTATCTGCGGAAAGCGAATTGTTAAGGGCCTGCTGTAAGACCGTCCCCCCGCCAATAACTGCTGGTGTGGACTGCTTCAAGCCAGCGGAAAAGTCCTCGGCAACCTTCTTCCCTGATTGTTCGGCGCTTGTCGGCTTATCTAATTCCCCTTCAACATTGACAACCATCTGACTTGCTTCTTCACGGGCTTGTTCTTGGGTCATCCCCATGCCTTGGTAAAACTCTTCTAAAGCCTGTTGGGTAGTCTCAATTGCTTCTTCTTTGGATTGTCCTAATTTTTGAAGAAAATCTATTTGCCGGGCTGCCCATCGTTCTTGATATTGAGCTTCTGACTCTTCAGTTTTGACCATAATCCCCATTGAATTAGATATAAACTCATCTTGTTTATCCAATGCCTTTCCGGTCTCTAAATCAAGCAGCTTGCCGTCTCGTGACATTTTGGAAAATAAGGCTCTTGAATTTTTTTCATAGGCATCCGTGTTTTTTGCTAATGCGGTATTATAGTCAGCCGTGCTTTTGCTCAGTAATGATCTTCTTTGTTCCGCCTCTATATATCCCTGCGCAAACAACTTCTCAATAACATCATTTCTGTATTCCATATCTTTCTTGGCGGCTTGTTTACCATCGTCATAGACTTTTTTAATGTCGTTGTTGTACTTCTGAGCTTGTTTAAATGAAAGCTGTCCTTGCTGATCCGTTACTACTTTTTGCATTGCTAATGCTTCTTTTTGATTGGCCGCAAATTTACTTGTAGACAATTCAAAATAGGAAACAATGTCATTGAATTGCTTCTTTTGTGAGGCATTCATATTGGAAGTGACGAGGCCTGTCTCTTTTTGCAGTGCGTTTAACTGCTTTAGTTTATTCCTAGCCTCTTGCATATCTTTATCAATTGCGCCGACCATCTTGTCAGTCATCTTTTCGCCGGCTTTTTTTGTTTTCTCATCGGTGTCCGCATATAGCCCTTTTAAGACAACCAGAGCATCCTTTTTAAGTCCTTCAAGTTCTTGTATCAACTGGTCGCGCATGCTGGCATATGTTTCAACTAATTTAGCTGACATCTTTTGAGCTTCTGAACCAGATACCCGCGTCAATTCAAACAGCTGCAGTTCTGCCTTTTCCCTTAAATCCACATAGGCGGAAGCAGATTTTTGTGTTGCTTTAGAAACGCCATCGCCGTAAAGCAAGGCGGATTCCCGCGCCTCTTCTTGCTGCTTTTTCTGGTTCTTCAATTGCTCAGTGTAAGCGTAAGTAGCAACCGAAATACCGCCAAGCAGCGCTGTGCCTCCGACAATCGCAAGGCCAACAGGACCGGTAAACGCCAAAAGCGCTCCTATTCCAGCTGTAAGCGTGGCGACGGCTGTCGTAACCCCTAATACACCTGTCGCCAGAACGGCTGTTTTCGCTATGGTTTGCACGGTGCCGGAATCCAGATTATTAAACATCATAATCAAGTCGCTGCCCTTGTTTGCTAAATCGCCCAGGGCAGGCAAAAGGCTTTCCGTCAGTTTGATTTTTGCCCCTTCAAGTGCTGACTGAAAAGCTACTATGCTTCCGTGTGCATTATCCAGCATTGTATCCGCCATCTTTTTAGCGGCTCCATCTGATTTTTCAAGCGCCTTAGTATTATCCCCAAGAGCCTTTGAACCTTTTTGAAGAAGGACAGCCCAATGTTTATATGCTTCAGCGCCCACGATCGTTTTTAATGCGGCCGCCTGTTGCTCTTTGGTCATGCCTTTCAGACCTTTTTCCATTTCCTCAACGACTTCCGGCATGCTTTTCATGTTTCCGGCTGCATCGAAGAAATCAAAACCTAATTTTTTGACAAGCTTCGAAGCCTTCCCCGTTGGCGAAGCGAGACGGATCAGGGATGTACCAAAAGCCTGCCCTGCAATTGAACCTTGCAGACCTGCGTCACCAAAAGCCATAATGGCGGCCGCTGATTCTTCCATTCCCCAACCAAGAGAATTAGCGTTCGGCGCCAAAAACTTCATGGCTTCGCCCATCTGTTCGACGTTGGTGTTTGCGTTGGCTGCGGCGTAAGCAATGACGTCCGAGGCGTGTCCTGACTCTTTTGCTTTTAGAGCAAAGGCAGACATGATATTTGATGTAATATCCGCGGCTGCACCTAATTCCAGTTGGCCGGCTGCCGCCAGACTGAGCATCCCGGGCATTGCATCATAAATGTCATTAACCTTAAATCCGGCCATTGCCAAAAAACCCTGTGCATCCGCTGCCTGACTTGCTGTAAAGACAGTGGTTGCACCGAGTTCTTTTGCTTGCTCTCTCAATTTCGCGATCTCTGCCGCCGATCCGCCGGAAATGGCCTGGACTTTACTCATTTGCTTTTCAAAGTCCATACCGACCTGAACAGCATCACGTAGAGACAGAGCCAGCGCACCAAAGGCGATGCCCGATGTCATAGCTACTGACGAACCAACGGAACGCATTTTTCCACCAATTGAATCCATTCGTTCGCCCATGATCCGAACACGGGAGGAAGCTCTTTTCGCCGCCTCCTCTAACGCTTTTATCCTCTGAGTCGTACTATTTAGCGCGTTTTGTGTCTTGTTCATCTGCGCTGTGGCATTATTTAAACGGCGGGCGAGGGTTTGCGTTTCCTTTGCATCTTTGCCTTTTTTAATCGCTGAATCTGCATATGCTCTCTCAAGAGCCTTTACTTTGCGTTTATGATTTTCAAGCTCCTGAGTAAGAGATTTTCCGGTTACTTGTGCAGTTTTTAATGCGTTTCCCCACACACCCACGGCCGTACGGTTTTTTTCAAATTCCGATTTTAAATTTTTCATTTGAACAGCACAGGCGCGCATTTCTTGTTTAAACTCAGATGAATTCGAATACAGTTTGACCTTTATGTCTTTGCTCAACCGGGCACCTCCTTATCCGAGAAATTGATCAATATAAATAGGTTCATCATTGTTTTTGGCCTTCGTTTGTTTCTTTTCTTGTGATTTTCTCCGAGCCAGTCTTTTCAGATGATAGACAATGTCCATTTCGTCAATTTGATTCTGTGTATATCCGACTTCCTCAAGGGCGTTATACATATCAAGGACTGACTCGGACAGACTTACTCCCCCGGCTCTTCACCGTTGGAAATTTCTCCGCTATTTAAAAGGGCCGTTGCTTCTGCAATATTCCCCAACACATACTGTGCAGCAGCATAGATTGTTCTTCCTACCAGCCGGGCATCAATCCCTTTTTCAAACTCATCAGGCGCAAATTTCTGGCCAAAGGTATTACAGACAAATTCAACCTGTTCATTAGTAAAAAGACGCTCTGAATCTTGTGATTCAAAATCGTCAGCAATCTTTGCAGCCTTCCGGAACAATAAACCTGTAATGTGGTCAGGTGTAACAAATTTTTTATCTTTACCATCAAGCCGGAGTGTAATAGACAATGCTTCCATGTAAGTTCCTCCTTTTTCATATAAAAAGAGCGCTCTTAGGCGCTCAATGAATTATTTACCGACATCAACGACAGGCGTTTCCACTTTCGTAATGTCCTTATAGACAACTTGTTTGAACCATGTTTCTGCATTGATTCCATTGCCTTCTTCTGCTTTTGCTTCCCACCTGCGCTTACCTTCTTTCACATTAGTAAGGGGCATGAATTTAATCTTCACCTGTGATGTTTGGGGAGTAGGTTTCCCTTCCTCCGTTTTATGTTCAATCGGTACTAATTCTGGTTTACCTTTTAATGCCCAATAGTACCGGTAACCGCCTGTTGAAATTTTGGCCCGGAAACCTAATGCAATTTCAAGCGCCCGGTCATCTGCGCTAGAAAAGTGGATTCCGTTTTCAACTGTTTTCCCGAATATTCTCGCTTGCATATCAAGTGGCAAGTCGGCCACTTCCATCTCTCCGTCAATATCTCCCAAACTACTCATCTGGGCATATGCTACGTTATCAGCATAAAATGTTTCTGTCTCTGATTTCGGGTCCACTTTCATATTGACAGCGCCCGGTAATTCTTCCGGAACAGAGAATTCCAATTCATCTTTCGTATCTTTCAAAACTTCTGCGATATGAAACATATCCAAGCCGGTTAATACTTTTCCCGCCTCCATCTAATTTCCCTCCTGATAATAGGTTTTTCTATAACGTCTGGCCTTATGAAAGACCTTTGTGTCTGTTTCGTATAAATCTTGCGAATCATACCGGTTGTAACCGATTTCTCGCATAAGCTTGTCTATTTCGGCAGCAATCGTTGTTTCTTTGCCGCGATTGCTCGCTTGAGTGAATATGCTGATCTGATAACGCACCTCAAACGAATAGACCTTGTTGTCTGCAAAATCCGCATCAGCATCTTGAATCTCCGAAAAAACTACTCTTGGAAATGCGCTGACATCATTCGCAACGAGGTTATGAATTCCACCAGATGCAAGGCTTTTTAATAAGGCACTGGAATTAAGTGTGCTCACCAATTCAATTTTAGGAGAGTAGGTCATTTGATCGGCGCTGTAAGTATTCGCTCCATTAATTCCACAGCAGGCCCCTCCCCTTCTTTTCCGCCTTTTTCTATAAACGGTTGCGGCGGCATTTTTGAGGTTCCCCACTCCAAGAAACTCCCGCGATACGCTACCTTTTTATTCGGACCAACGGCCACAAACCTCACTCCGTCTTTGGATTCTCTGACATTGGAGACTGTGATGTTGTCCTGCATATGAGGTTGTTTTTTATCACTCCGGTTAACGTGGGAGCGTTGCCGTTCAGCGATAATTTCACCGCCGGCCTTTAGAGCTACGGGTTCCACCTTTTCGACGTCTCCGCCGATTTTCTCAAAATACTGCGTTAGATCATCTATGCCGTCAAAGCTCATATCAGCCATTGATTCCCACCTCCTGACAAAGAATCTCAAGCTCTTCCCCTTGATCATCCGGATCGTTAGTGTCCAAAATATCAAAAACGCGTTCCGTCTTTTCTTTAGGAACGCGCTTAACAATCCGCATATTCGGTTTTATATCCTTCCGGTAACGCACCGTGATTTTTTTGGGGGTCTTGATCCCCAATGCTCCGGCAATCATAGTTTCGCTATTTCCGAGAGAGCCAGCCCCCTCTACAGCTCCCCAGACCGTGAATAAGTCCACATAGGTTGCATTCCAGTTACCTTCTTCATCCTGTGTCTCGGTTTTCTTTTGAAAGGTCAGACGGTGCCGGAGTTGGCTGATCTTTTTTCTCATTTTCTTGTTCCTCCACAGATATATAACGCAGCTGCGTCAATATATTTTCAGCAGTAAAAGGGATAGATAAGCCGGTCCCCCCGGACTCATATATCCCTTTGTTTTCATACCAATGTTGGACAAGCATTTGAAGCACCAGCTCAAATTGCGGGTGCCCTTCAATATACCTGCCTATCCCGTTGATAATATAGCTTTTGGCCGCCGCCATTTGATTCAAAAGCTGACTATCATCTTCTTCATGCTCGACCTTTAAATAGTTTTTAATAGCCTCTAAATCCATTCAGGACACACCGCCTATTCTGTCGGTTCTTCTTCTGTTCCTTTCAAAGCAGCCAGGTCACTTTCAAGGTTATTCATTTTTTGTTTCAATTCATCAAGCGCTTTTGTAACTTCGCTGTTTAAATGCTCCGGCATCACGCTACCAGTTCCGATGTTTTTACTCCGGACGGATTTTTCTGCAAGCATTTCATGCACAATGCTGCCCTCTTCAATAACAGCCGGATCGCCCTTTTGACCTGGCTCACCTTGAGGGCCCGGCTCTCCTGGAGGGCCTGGTTCGCCTTGAGGGCCTGGTTCGCCTTGAGGGCCTGGTTCACCTTGAGGACCCGGCTCACCTTTCTCCCCTTTTTCACCCTGCAACCCTTTTACAAAAAGAGGATTTTCTTCGCTGTTTTCTTTGAGATAGACCGGCGTTATCGCCTTGCCGTCTTTTCCTTTTTCAGATGAAGTTTTGACTCCATTACTTTCATATAAATAATCTTCAGCCATCTGTAATCATCCTTTTCCTTTTATTTTTTATTCCGTTTTTCCGTCAGACTCAGAACCGGCAAGCTCTTTCAATTTATCTTCAATAGCCTTGAGACGATCTAAAACAGATGAATTTAAGTGTTCTTCCATTACACTGCCGGTGCCGATATTCCTGCTGCGGACCGACTTATCCGCCAGCATTTCATGGGTTACGCTTCCGGGTCCTGGTTCAGATTGGTTTCCGCCGTCTAAACTGACCTCTTGTCCATCTTTAATGACCTTGCCCCCGGCAATTTCTAAAACACCGCCGATGACGGTACGATTTCCCCCGTCGGCGGTGTAGTTTTTTGTTGAATAGCTCATATTATCTCTCCTTATTCAACCGTGATTTGTCCGAATACTACAGCATCCTCATCCCACTTGCGGACATCTTCACGTTCAATACCGCGGACTTTAGTTGTATTTGTTTCGAATGCTCCTGCGCCTGTATCTGTGGAAGCAATTGACTGCTGTTCGCGGTCAAACAGGACAATTGCTTCTTTTAGATTCCCTATGATCACAGGGGCTTTCCCTTTTTGAGTTTTTAATACTCTATTAGAAATAGGTACAACAGGTCGTCCATCTAGCAGTTTCTTTGTCGGATTGGTTGGGTCTGGCTGTAATAGATATTTGCCTGTGCCATCTTTAAGAGTGTCAAACCAGTTGAATCCATCTTGGTTTGTCATCACAATAGAACCCGGTGACACCATCGGATCAAGCGTGACATTTAACGCTTTTTTGATACCATCAACCCCGTCAATATCTACTTTTTTCAATGATGCAAGGGCAGCTAAAATCAGACTGTTACGAGTAACCACAGATTTTTTTGCAAACCATTTCGCAACATGCATCATGATGTTTTGATCTGAGTCATTCTGCATCGTATTTGATAGCGTCATGATTCCGCCGTAATCAACAATTGAATATGCAAGCTTTGAAAATTTTGGTTGATCAATTTCGGGTAACTCATCTAATTCCTCGACAGGAGAGAACGGCACCATATCAACATTTTTTTCAAGCAGACGAGTACCAGAACGACTTGTAACCGGCTCAACAGTGACATATTGTTCTAATGGCTCATACTGACGTTTCAGTTCATTGATTTGTCTCCCGATATCCTCCGGAATTAAAATCCCACCATCTTCTTCGTTCTTACCGGACATCGCTCTAAATTCAGGTCTATCTAAAATTTCTCGTTCTTCCTCTGTTAAACGCTTTCCTCTTAAACCCTTAAAGAAAGCCTTACGGTATCGCTGTTGTCTTTCCTCTTTTTCTTGTTCAGAGACAGATCGGCCTTCTGGATTACGCTCCTGTTCAGGCACAAAATTCACACCACCCGGCAAGTCAGGCACATCAAGTGAACGTCCTTCTGTCATCAATTCAATTTGATTCTTGAGCTGTTTCACTTCATCGAGCAATGCACGAGCTTCATCGGTATTGCCCTCCTGCAGCGCCTTGTCTGCTTGCTGCTTCTTTTCAGTAAACTGTTGTCTTAATGCGATTTCTTTTTTACTCATTTGCATTGGCATAAAATCATTTCCTCCTTGTTTTCTGAACTAAAAAAGACCCTTACTCCGGGAGTACAAGGCCTAATAGTTCCAATTCCATTTTTAACGCTTCATCTGATGAATTACGTCTTTCTTTCAGCTGCTCAACCTTTTCTAAACTGCGGGCACCTACAACCGCCTCAGTATCGCTATAAGCAGGCGTAGTGACGAGCGAAATGTCAAAAATACGATTGATTTTATTAATTCGTCGCTCATAAATGTCCTCATCTTCATTGATACGCCATTCATCTGCCTCAGCATCCCCATAATCCAATGAAAAAGCAAAGGAGCACTGATTGATCACACCGCTCCGGACATTCTCCATTAAATCACGCGCATATGACGTGTCTGAGGGCTTGAATCGGAATTTGAGGCCTATCCCGTCTATTTCTAATTCAAGACGGCCAGTATCCTCGGAAACGGTATTTCTCGCTAAGGGAAAATCCTGCTTATGATTGAAAAGGGCGATGACGTTAGACATGTCAGCTGAGTCAAGGGCCGTTCTGCTGATTATCTCTTTAAACCATCCCAAGCGTTCTGACCATTTTTCGAATTTGAGAGCGTACCCTTCGATATATTCACTCTGCCCCTCACCTTCGGAACGCAGCTCAATCGGCGTCGTCAAATGCCGAACCTCTCTATCCTTCATTCTTGTTGTCACCCCCCTTCACGGCGCCGCCAGCTTTAAGCCGCTGATATTCTTCCACAAAATCGAGGAACACATAGTTTAAGCTGGAGATATACTTGTCGCCGTTTTCAATAGGGTTGCGTTCAAGCAATTCTCTGATTTCGTCTTTATTCAGCACTCCTGTTTCATGCAGTGTTTTCAAATACTCTGCCTGCGTCTTACTGTCGCCGCGCAGCTCGCTGTCTATATTGAATTTCACGTAATGGCCGCTTTTCTGATCGTGATCTAAGAACAATTTAACGTTTAGTTCTTGTTCAAAATTCACAATCCATGGCTGCAGCGTGTTTCTGACATATTCAATGGACTGATGCTCAATATTTGAAAATGTCGCTTTATCCAATTCGTTCAGCTTATGCAACGGTACTTTATAAATCATGGAAATCTGTGCTTTGTTAAACTTCATAGACTCAACGAATTGAGCTTCTTGCAGAGGCATGGAAATAGATTGATATTCCAGTCCGTTATCTATAATGGCGATATTTTCACCTTGATTCACCCGTTTCCACTCTTTGCGCACGTTCTCTTTTGGTTTTTCATCCAGGAACGCCGGGACTTTCAATATTCCCCGTGGAGTTGCCTCGTTCTTGTACAGTTTGGCGTTATATTTGGTGGCAGCCGCTTGTGCCCCGATATGCTCCCGTACAACGCCAATAGGTGATTTACCATGTATTCCGTCAGTCGAAAGCCCTTTAAAATGCAGCACTTCGTAGTCATATAATTCAACGGGTTTCCCGTTTATCACAGTTTGATACCACAGCATGCCTGTTGTTGGATGAACGTAAGCATTCGTGTAATCAGGGCGCAAGGGAAAGAGCGCTTCCGGATAACCATGTGGTCCGAATTGAATATAGGAATATGCATTCCCCCAAGTCAGAACATGAGTCATCATGAGCTTTTTCCATGTGAAAGCTGTCATGTAAGGATTCGGCCGTGCATAAACAGCATGCGCGGACATGTGCTCGGGTTTCCGCTCTATGCCGCCGTCCGTTCTTTTATATGTGTGAATCGGCAGTTTCGCAATGTCATCCGACAATACATTGACACATGCAAATATGTCCGGCTGCACAAGTGAGTTGCTTTCACTCACTCTTTCGCCGCTTGCTGTTTTCCGGCCGCCGAACATGTTTAATAAAATGTTGTTAAAACCATCTTCATGATCTGACGAGCCAGAACGTTTCTCAAACATTCGTTCAAGCAGCATTTATATCACCTCGCTTTCTTTGATATGAGGTAGGCATAAAACATTAAAAAGACACCCGTCAGAATAAGACCGATGTTAGTGCTCCATCTATAGACAGCTGTCAGGATAAAGGCGGCTCCCGCCATAAACAGCAGATCATTTATTATCAAGCAGAAAAAAGAAAGCAGGGCTTTCATATACTTGGGGTGAAAAAACCACTTAAAAAAAGCTTTGATCTTTTTCCTGACTTTTTTCATTTTCTCACATCCTAAAAACTGAAATTCCCAGAGCCGAAGTGATTATTTAAATCTACTCTATGGTTTGTGTCGTGATACATCGCTCTGGCATAAGCATTTATAACAGCCGCAATAGGGTCGATTCTCTGCGGTGATTTTGCTTTATCCAGCATGATATTTTCTTGCGGGTCCATTTTCATAATTGCGTTATTAACCGCCCATGATAAAACCGGATCATTACCATGTACAACTTTCCCTTCATATACTTTCTCTCGGAAGCTTTTTGTAGGTAATGACAGATGATTGATTCTCTGCGGCAGTTCCACCATTGTATGTCCTTTTGATTCAAGCCGCTGAGCTAAGTGAAGAGCATTCCACTTGTCATACGCGGTCTCTTGTGGCCGAAAACGGTTTTTATGGATAAATTCAATGATCCACTGTTCGACTAATTGATAGTCAACTGCTTCGCCAGACGTATAAGTGATAAATCCCATCTCTCTCCACAAATCATATGGCACTTTATCGGTCGCCATTTTTTCTTTGGCTCGGGCTTCAGGCATAAAGGAATGTTGACCGACATAGAAAAAGCCATCTTGCACGGCCACATATCCTACGGAGGTTAAGTCTGTTGTCATTGATAAATCAAGGCCCAGATAAACGGGCAGTCCTTGCAGATCAGGAATTTCCCCGCTACAACTGCGCCATTTTGTCATATTCATATAACCATTGTCCTTCTGGTCAACCCATCGGTTCATATTTTTGGTTAGGAAACTACGCATCTTTTCAGGCACTTCAAGAGCCACTTTTAAAGCAGAACGTAATGACTCCATCCCCTCGGGGTACGTTGCCACAATCGGATTCGCCTTGATCCAATTTGATTCATCTTTTATGTCATCTTCCGGGTCCAGTTCACAGATCATAACAAAATAATCATCATTCTCCGTGTCAATGTCTGGATCAAGAATTTTACTCGTATATTGATATTCCTTAAAGCATGGCCGCTCCATGTTGAAACCCGCTGTCGTAATAACGGCCATTAACGGACTGCGCCGGGCGACCATCCCGCTGTCCAGGACGTCGTAAATCTCACTTGTTTCATGTGCGTGGTATTCATCCACAATTCCCAATGATGGGTTTTTACCATCCCCGAGCTTCCGAGCCTCACGGGAAAGAGGTTGGATAATGGAGTTCGTTTTATATTTTTTCACGCGGCCGTTGGCAGAGGTATATTTCCCTTTGAGTATCGGCGCGTGATGCAGTTGCTCAAGAATTGCCTGGTATACTTCATCTGATTGTTCACGGGACCAGCCTGCGATAAATACCCGGTGTTTTTCTTGTGTCGGGAAAATCTCATACGACGCGATTAAAGCTAAAAATTGCGATTTCGCATTTTTACGGGCCAGCTGGATATAAGCTTTCCGAAACCGGCGGGCGCCATTTTCTTTTTTATAGAATCCGTATATGTTGGCTGCAATAAAAAGCTGAAAATCTGTTAATTCAATCGGCTGCCCTGCAAGTATACCTTCGACATGATTAAATTGCCGCGACCATTCATAAAAATCCACAACAGCTTCAGCATCAAAGTAATAAGGACAGTCATCTTCTGCGAGCCGGTCAACATCTTTAAAAAAACGCTCTACAGCCCATTTTTGCTTTTTGCCTGCCTTAATTTCCCCGGAGCGAATTTTCCCAGCATATGACCAAACCCGCTCAATGAGAATTTCGGCTGTAATCTCTTGCATTACATGCGGCCCCCAAACCGTTCTTCCTCTTTTGACTTCGGTTTCCCATCATCTTTTTTCGGGATAATAAGTTTACAGCGAGAGGAAATGGTCAGCCCTAAATCACTGGAAGCTTGCCTGCATTGTTTGAACAGCTTGTCTTGATTGATAAGCAAATCACTGTATGTCTTGTTCGCTACTTCAAATTTATTTCCGTCATCATCCTCAACTAATGCAGTAATGGGCGTTTCGAGTAAGACTTCGGTCATTTCCAAGTATTGTTTTCGAGCAAACAAAAAGCGGGCAAGCGCGTCCACATCTAAATTAGTCATAATTCCGATGTTTTTTAGCTCATCCGCTATCTTTTTAAACTCTCTTTTTAAGTCTTTTGGCAAATACGATGGAGCTTTTACTTTGTCGTTTGGTGCCTTTATTTCTTGTTCCCGACGTTCCTCAATCTCTTGCTTTGTCAAGTTTTTCTTGCCTTTATAAAGTAACAAATCTAAAGGTTCCCGCGGTCTGGCCATTCCCTCACCTCCTTCCGAATTTTCATTTAGGGAATTTTTCAAAATGGGGAGGGGAGCGCGGTCTCCGGCAAACGTCCTCTAGGGATTTAAGGGTGGGGGGTCTCCATCTCCTTCTTCAGCTGGCTCATGGCTGCTTGTATTTCGGTTTGTGCTGCTTCTATTTTCTTTGAATATAGATCGACAGCTGATTCCTTTTTCATGTTACGACGAAGAGCAAACATCTTTCTTATTCTGTGCTGCATTCGTCTGATGTCCTCGTTCGTATAGAAGGATGTATACTCAGCCTTGCAGCGTGGACACTTGATATAATGCTCTTTGATTCCGTCGTCGTGCTTCCTGATCTTTGAACAGCCTTTGATAAGAAGTCTGGTCATGCATTGATCACACACGCATGTTTGATGTTCTGTTTCCAAATCCTCCATCCTCCTTTGCTGTCTTCCGGCTATGGCACGGCCCGCAGAGAGGCTGCCAGTTACTCGAGTCCCAGAATAGTTTTTTGTCGCCTTTATGCGGAACGATATGATCGACAACTGTCGCCGGGGTTCTTCTGCCTTGCATTAAGCAGGCGGCACATAACGGATGCTTGGACAGGTAGCCAGCGCGCGACTGTCTCCACTTGCTGTTATACCCCCGTTTGGCCGCAGACTCCCGGTATTGATCATAGGCCGGCTTGGTTCGCCTGTGCTGTTCACAATAGCCCTCTCGCGTTAGGTCGGGACAGCCGGGTTCATTGCAAGGCCTTAGAGCTTTCTTCATTAGTGAAGCACCTCAAAAGGAGAAGATGGTATCGGATGTCCAAATTTCTTGATAGCTTCATCAACAAGCTCTCTTCTCTCAGCAATGCGTTTTTCAATAACAGATACTTTCTTCTTTGCGCTTTTTAAATCTTTCTCTAATTCAGGAAGTTCTTTGTCTACAATGTTGTTTACATTTTCATGAATGGCTTTAGTTAATAGACTTCGTTTCCTCCCATCTCTTAACTCCCCTTGTTCATCAGTGTTTTGTTCTGAAGTTAGACCGGAATCGGCCTTTAATACGAATCCTGTTAATAATTTCCCGAGTCGCTGTAGCTCCTTGATAATATCGAGAGACACTCCCTCATCACATAAAAGTACTAGAGGCAATGCGTCAATGTAGGTAACTTCTGCATCCCCTAATATACGAACCTTTGGGTATCTTTTTAAATAATCTCTTTTTAGTCTTTCCGGGACAATTACAGGCAGTTGGTTTATTTCTGCGTATGACATCAACGCTTTTGTTTTTCCTAGCCTTCTCTGCCTTGCGTTCGTAACAATCATTTCTCCTTTCGCGTGTGCTTCTTTAAGTAACTCAAAGATGGTTCTATTTGCTAATTCCAATTTCATTTACATCGCTCCCTTTCGGCAAAGTAAAAAACGCCCTCATGCTTGGAAAGCGCCTGATCATTAATCTTTTCAACCTCTAATCGAACTAATCAACAAATTGTATTCCTCAATCCATTCAGTGGGAATCTCGCAGTTTGCGTCAATGTATCTATTAATAGCCGCTTTTAAATCTTCTGCTCTACGTTCGTTATGCAACCAATTGGGCATTACACCCAACGGAGGCTTAGTACACTCTTTCAGTGGACTGAATGCGATATGAGTCAATCCCTTTATGACACTCATGCTTATCCTCCTTCATATTCTTTCTAAACTGCCCCCGCACTCAAGCCGTTAACCGCCAATTGTTCTCCCTGAGATTTACCGGACGCAGTTTACAGAGAACATAAAATCAAGGGGGATTAAGACTGTTTAAAGGTTTCCCTTCCCCCTGAAACGTTCCTTTCCTCCAATGCTCATGTGCACCTGAACACCTTTAGTGGTATGCAACTACCCAAATAAAAAAGCACCCCGAAGGATGCTCATAATTGTTCTACTGCTACTATTCCATTTTGGTCTGGTTTTAATGGTACTTCCATTCTCTCGCTAATATGTTTTAGTACATATGGCGTAGGATTAATAAGTGGATTATGTTTCACACCATAAAAAACATCCGTCGCCTCACTTTTCTTCAATTCATAGTGCTGCATAATTATTTCTTGAATATCTTCGGATGAGTTCTTCTCGGGATAGCCAAACCATTCTAAAACACCTGCACTTGTTTCGCTTGTTAACGTTGTTCGCTCATCTAATTGTATTCTCACAGCCATTTCAACACCTCCACATACGGAAGCCGCTCTCAGCATCATTTATTTTTTGGGAGAATATAAATGCCTAATTCTTTATTCCAGATAAGATCATCCTTAGACGGTTTTTCCTTTGCCACCGCTCTCACCTCCCACCATATAAAAAGCACCCCCAAGCACGCTGTAATTATTTCTTCTTTTCCGAACAAAAGTTCCCTTCACATATTAGTCTCAACCGTAAGACAAAAAATGCTTTTTTTCAAAAATAAGTATCGACACGTATAAATAATACGTGTTATAATATAAATGAAGGGAGGGAAACATGAAGTCTTCAAGAGATATCATAAAGATACTTACAAAAGATGGGTGGTATTTAAAGCGGGTTGTTGGTAGTCATCACCACTTTAAACATCCAACCAAACCGGGAACGGTAACAGTCCCACACCCAAAAAAGGACTTCAAACCCGGCACACTAAACTCTATACTTAAACAGGCGGGGCTTAAATAGCCCCCTTGTAAGGAGGTTTTATATATATGGCAAAGTATTTATTTCCGGCGATTTTTGATGCAGGAGAAGACGGAAGCGACGGCTACACAATTACTTTCCCCGATTTACCCGGCTGCATTTCAGAAGGTGAAAACGTGGATGATGCTATGAGTATGGCAAAAGATGCGCTCGAAGGCTTTCTATATGGCATGGAAGAAGACGGCGAAGACATCCCTTCCCCATCCGCTCCAAAAGATATCAAAGTACCGGCAACCGGTTTTGTTGTTATGGTAAGCGCCTGGACAGATATTGTCCGTGATGAAATGGAAAACAAAGCGGTGAAAAAGACACTTACTGTACCTAAATGGCTGGCGGAAGCAGCAGAAAAAGAAGGTGTAAACTTTTCGCAGCTTCTTCAATTTGCATTACGTGAGCGGCTTGGCATTAATAAAAGATCATCATAAAAAAAGACAGCCTGTT